>NZ_JASVEN010000004.1:0-639688 GCF_051710265.1 Bradyrhizobium sp. U531 | reverse complement strand
CGAAACATTTCCAGCGCGCAACGTCCGACTATGTCTTCCCGTCACCGAAAACAGGCGGCCAGATGTCCGGCTTCACCAAGATGGTCGACCGACTGGTCAAGGAAGCGAGCGTCGCCAAGTTCACCATGCATGACTTAAGGCGCAGCTTGCGCACCATCATGTCACGCTGTGGCTACGACAACGAAATTCAGCGGCTGTGTGTTGGGCAAAAACCAAGCGGAATCGATCAGGTCTACAATCATGACGGACAGTGGATCATCCGCAAGATGGCGTTCGAAGCGGCTCACGACTACATTGCGCAGCTGGTCACCGATCAGCTCTTAATACCGGGGCGCAAGAGCGACGCGCCGGAGATCGCCCGGTCGGTACAGCTGTCAACGACAGTCCAGCCTTGCTTCTCGGCATGCAGGCGGCAGAGCCGCAACTGATCCTCCATCGAGGCGTCTCGTTGATTGTCCGACGAGTAGCGGGCATAGAGCGCGACCTTCATGAGGCGACCTCCTTACTCCGAGAGGCGGTCTCGCGTCCGGCTGTCTGCTTCGGCTTGAACGAAGTCCCGCGCGGCCTGTGGCGCCAGCAGTCGGACCAGATTGGCCGAGGCGTGGATCGGGCTTCGATGACGCAAGCACAGGCGGTTCGTGGGACGCATCGGCGACCACACGAAGCTTTTCGGCTGTTGTACGTCTCGGTCGCGCCACGATCGCGTCCTTGTCCTCGTGCGGAACACTCCGCTTCGTGACAATGATGCCAACTGATAGCGCGTTGGCAAGATAGAAAGATCTTGTAAATCAATGACTTGAATGGAAACGGAGCGAATGTGGAGGGTGGCAGCGTAGCGGCGAGGCACGGGTCGTCGTAGCGATCATATTTTGTGATCGCCTCCCTTGAAAGGGGGACGTCTTGCTATGATGGCACTCCCCAGCACCTTGGAGAGGCCGTCTTTGCCGGCACCGATAACAATTCCACCAGCCTTGCACTCCAAGGGAAACGTGGCTATATATCTGGATATAGCACGGAGGCAGGCGATGAGCAACAGTGCGCAGAAGAGAGCCCTCGAGAATTATCGGTCTCGTCTGACTGAGCGCGGCATCGCGCGGTTCGAGATCCAGGCGCTCGACGCCGACCGCGATCTACTCCGATCCCTTGCCCGGAAATTGACGGAGGAAGGTCCGGAAGCCGGGCAGCTTCGCCGCACCATACAGCAGGCAGTGGCGGGCGAGCCTGCGAAAGCGGGCGGGATTCTCGCCGCTTTGCGTCGCTCACCTCTGGTTGGCGCGGATCTCGACCTCGGCCGGCCGCGAGAAGAGGGACGTAAGGTCGATCTGTGACCCGCTATCTCCTTGACACAAATATCATCAGCAACGTCATAAAGCCGGAGCCGTCGGGCTCGCTGCTGGCTTGGATGGGCGCGCAGAAGGACAACGACCTCTTCATTGCTTCGCTTACCGTCGCCGAAATCTGTCGAGGTATCTTGGAGAAGCCGAAGGGCAAGAAGCGGAGCAGCCTTGAAACTTGGTTCGCCGGCCCCGAAGGCCCGCAAGCCCTGTTCGCCGGCCGCGTCCTATCGTTCGACGAGAAAGCTGGCCTCGTCTGGGCGCGGCTGATGGTCAATGGCAAAGCCAAAGGCCGTTCGCGAAGCGTCCTAGACACAATCATTGCCGCCGTAGCCGAAGCTAACGACTGCGTTGTCGTGACCGACAATGAAAAGGACTTCGAGGGCGTTCAGATCATCAACCCGCTCCGTAGCTTTGGAGGCCAGGAGGCAGGCAGGTGACGATAGCTCGAACGGTCCGGCCGATTCATTTCAAGGATTTCGGCGGCAGCGAGTTCGAGCGCCTTGTGTTCGCCTACCACCTTTGCGACGGCTGGACTGATCTTGCTTGGTTCGGCCAGACGGGAAGCGACCAAGGGCGCGACATCATCGGTGCACGTCCGTTCGACGACCAACCGGGCGAGCGCACAGCGATTCAATGCGTCAATCGAGGCAGCCTGACCCAAGCGAAGGCTGAGAAGGATATGACGGCAGCGGTCAACGCCGCGACGGGCAAACCTGACGCTTTCAAGTTGTATGCCGCAGCTGTATCTCGGCCCAGCGTCGCGACGAGGTTCGCTCGGCAGCCGCGAAACTGGGCTGGTGATCTGGTCCGGCGCGGAGTTCGAGGAGCATCTGCGGCTTCGAGCCGAATTTCTCCTACGGCGCCTAGTCGAGGGCGTTCCATTTCCTGATAGCGAGGTCGAGCTGCGCAGTTTCGTCGATAAGTTGCAGGACGTCGATGACGACTAGGCCCTGTCGATGTTCGTCCGCGCCTTCGATCAACCGGCGTTTCGGATGCCGTTTCAACAAGAGAGCAATCTCCGCGCATTCCAACAGGCCATCGACGACACAATCCGGGTGCTCAGCACGGGGATATGGCAAACGCGAGAGGGTGCCGAATCCACCGACTTCCCTCGCTTCACCACATCCGCGATGCCGGCATCCGCAGCGCCCTGGAACTAACGGTCCGTGAACTGGATCAGCTCCGACGCCGGTTCAAGGCGCTACTTTCCTCTGGCGAAATCCGGCCTTTCTGCTGCGGCGATCCCGCTTGCCCAACCTTCATGCTTACCGACGCGGCGGCTCGTGAAATGGACCGAGCGCCTAGGCATTCAGGCGAGCCAGCTTTGCCTCGTCGATAACACGCTGAACGCGCTGGAGCAGGAGGTCATGCGCCATCAGTTCGATGACGGCCCTCGCGACCTTGAGATCAACCCGCACCATGTCGCGCCTCGAACTCCGCTAGCTGTTTGTCGAGATCATCTAGGCCTGACGCCGTGCCGGCCGGCTGTATGACGATCCTTCCGCTCTTGTCGATCATGACGGAGCCGATCTGCATGCCGGCCGCCGTTGCCGCCACGATCGCTCGCTTGACGTCGTTCTTTCTGAATGTGCTCGGGGCGCGAGGCATCAAAAGTCCCTTTCCGCTGCATTTGCTCGGAACATGCCTGCGGAGGCGCGGGCAGTCATAGGAATTCTTCGGGGGCGAACTTTTACCTACAGTTAGAGATGGGACTTAAGGCGCTTCCAGACCGAGTCCTCGCCAAGCCCAAATTGGCCTGCAACGATGGAGCAGGCGCTGGCAGGACCTCCCTTGGCTCGCACCGCCGCCCCACGTGTCGACTTAAGGTTGAAGGGCGGTTTACAGAGCGCGTCCACAAGGGCGACAATGGCGATATCGCGGAAGAGATAGGTCTGCTGGCTATCACCGGCTTTTGCGGCGCGGGGGCGCAATCGAAATCTGAGCGGCGTGCTTCGTCAGCAGCTCGCCTGCTTTCCATCTCTCGCCAGAGCTCCAGCAAAGCGTCCTGGGCGAGCCCATCGCCCTCCATGGCGGCCGTCATCATTACAAGGCGGTGATCGACGTGAGCCGCTGCGAAACGCTTCATTTGCTCTTTCGCAAAGCGCCGTCCGCCGCCTTCACTCGCGAAGCCGATGCTCACGTCGAAAATGTCGACCTTGTTCGATCGAGCCCACGCAAGCCAGTCCACGACGTGTTGGACTGCCTGTTCTTCATCAATCGTTGCCGGCAGGGTCATCGGTTCTCCCTTATTGGGAAGTGCCGCCGGTTCGTCACCGGCGGGCAGTGCTTTATGCGAGGCGAGCGACGGTCTCCGCAAGCGGCTTGCCCAGGATCGTCACACCCCAATTCTTGTTGCCGGAGTGGCTCTCCGTGCCAACATAGGCACATAGGACACGTGCCAACACGGCCGCACCGGCCAAGGACGCGCGATCCCGGGCCTTGACCCGCTAATTCTTCTCAACTCTGCCACGCGAGTGTGGTTTAAGACTGTCGTTGCCCCATTCAGACAAGACGTGGCATCTGCCGCGGAAACAGTTGATCGTCTGGCAAAGCTACCGGTCGCCGAAATTGAGGCCATATTAACCTCGATACCGCTGGATTGGCTGTCACCAGCCGACCGAGACGGAATCGTTGTCTGATGGCGAGATGGTGGTCGTGACGCGCGGGCTAAGTTGCTTTTGCAGGGCTTGAAAAATGGCACATACATTTGACTTTGCCGTTCTCCGCCTCGTCCCGGATAACGCGCGCGGCGAGAGTGTCAACTTGGGTGTGGTCGTATTTCGAGATGGCGAGATAGACGTTCGCCTGGGGAAAGTTCTCACCCGAGCCCGTATGCTGTTTCCAGAGATCACCGACACTGATCTTGAAAGCGCGGTGGGAATTCTAAGCCGGTTGGGTAGTGTTGCCCTCTCGTCTCGGGAGCGACACAGCGCGCTCTCAAGCGTTGGAGCATTCAGCCTTGGGGATCTCGGATCGTTTACCGTCAATGACGAAAGGCCCGAGAGCTACCAATCCCAAATAGACATGCTGTTGGCAACGTTCGTTGTTGCACCGCGCTCGGCGATTGTAAGAGCAAAAGGCCCGTCACGCTTGGCGACGGAAGTTCGAAAGTTTTCCGCAACGAGAAGGTGCTCGCCGCTATCGGCGACGTTGGAGCCATCTCTGAGCATAAGATCGCTCCGGAATGGCCCATACCGAGCCGCCCAGCATTCGAGCTGATTTGGCGCTCCGCAATAGTGTGATGCGCGGCTATGAACTGGTCAACCTCGACTTGATCGAGGATGGACCGCCCCCTCCGGCACTCTTCGAGGGGGTTATAACACTCGACGTCGCGCAGCAGGAAATACAGGCAGAGCAGCGAGTTTTCGCATACCGGGCAAAGGGACCCAAGGCGAGAATCGATGAGGCTTTGGCGATCGCTCGCATGCATGCTTCGGAGATCGTCGACTGGAATAAACCTGATCAGCGCGAAGGTTTTATCCATCAGTGGGTGATGGCAGCCCGCTAGTTCATAGCTCGCTAACCTGCTGGTGCTCTTAACCAGTTCGGGCTGATATTTCGTCAGCTCAGCGTGGTAAGGTACGAAGCATGTCCGACAAGGGAAAAGCAATCGTCGAGATCAATCGACAGCTGGCGGCTGGTAGATGGCCGGTTGCTATGCTGGAGTTGCTGAAGGTGCTAGAAAAGCGAGAGCGAGAGTTCGGCTTCTAAGATTGTCCGCGCTTTCGACCCTTCAAAGGGATCACATTCCCAGGTCCCATTTGTCGACCCACAAACGGCGGATCCGGCTGCTCGGTGAAGTGTGGATCAAAAGCTATCCAGTCCTCCTCACGATAGCCGTAAACCCCATCCCACCAGCCTTCAGACAACTCTGCAGATACCCAAGGGATCTGCTCAGCTTCTTTCCCCTCATCCTCATTGCCGCGTTTCAGCGGAAGGGCGGTGGCCGGACTTGTCCACATGATGCCGCCTGAGGGCAGCTCCAGGTATTCGCAATAAGGAACGTCGGTGCACTCGTCGACCGCCTCGGCGAGCTCCTCTAAGTCGGCGGCGGAGAAGAAACCGACGATATCCTGATTCTTTATTAGGCGGACGAGGTAGGCTGGCATGGATCTCAGATCCTTTCTACAGAACGATTTTCTTTTTGACCTTGGGTCTCTTAGATGACCGACGCGCCTTCTCCTCCCCACGGCGCTTTTCAAGCTGTGCTCGCGCACCTGTTGGTATTCGCGAAGTCCGTCGTGAAATTCGCGGCTGCCGGCAGCCTTCTGCGTGCTTTGTCCGATCATTTCGGACGCTATGAGCTGCAGCGCTCCGCAAAACATTGTGTGTTCAGCTGCCATCCTATCGAAAGTACCGTCTTCGTGCCAACGATCGACTGAGTCTTGATCGAGGACGCCTTCTCGAGCTTTGCTAAACCATTCGCGGCCTCGTCCTCGATCCGGAGATCATTCACAATGACCTCCTGCGGCCAATAGCCGTGGACCTCCTAAAACTTTGCAGAAGTACTGAGCGCCATCTGCATCTGTCTCATGAGCTCGTAAGGCTTTCCTGCGCCCCGGATGATACGAAGCATGTTGGCAGCACAATCTCGGATCGCCCACGAAAATTCGTCGCGGGAAAACTGCTGATCCTGCTTACGATCGCTCTCTTCCCTGCCCGGCCCGTCGCCGTCGATAACCTTGAATGACACTTATACCTCCCGCCACCCGGTAGGGGACTAGACTGCACCCTCACGGCCACACCGCCAAGCTCATATTGTTGCGCTGCCTCTTGCGCTATCGCCCTGGTTGCGCTTAGCTCAAGGAAAGGCTGGGGGGAACTACTCATGGCAATGACAATCCACGATGCAAAAATCGCGATCGGGATGTTGGCCCGCGGAGATAATCAACACGACGTAGCAGCTTGGTTCGGAGAAAACCAAGCGCGCATTGTCGAGGCATCTCAAGGAAAGTTCGGCACGAACGAAGCGGCGCCAGCTGCCGAATTGCCACCTAAAGGTCCACCCGGCATCAAGGGGCGCCGCCTGCACGCCTTTGTCGAAAAGGCAATAAAAGCACTTGAGGCGAGCGATAATGCTTCCGCTCTCCAGAGCCTGAAAGACGGTCTGGATCGCTACGATCGATCAGAATAGTCGCTGTCGCGCTCAAGAGCCTTGCGGCAAGGTGGGATCCAGACGAGCGCCGGATTTTCAGCCTGCATTTCTTTCGACCAGACAAGCCATGCGTAGCCGGTTGCGGTGGAAGCCAACCGGTCCACTCTGCCCTTAATCATCGGCACGCGTTCCGAGAATTGCGCAAATCTGCAGGGCGGATGTTGGACAAAGAGATTACGATAGCGGCCGACGCTCTCGATGAATACCGTCCTTGCAAGGATCGCTACCCCCTTCCTTGCCACGATTAGCGACCGCAGGACGAACTCCTCCGCAAGCCGAAACGGTGGATTTGTTATGACCCAATCTACTGCGTTCGCTTCATATGGGACCGCTAAATAGTCCCGCACCGCCCCGAACCCATAGGCATGAATGTCCGAGGCTAATACCTGCCCGAAGCTTTCAGCCAACGGTCGCGCCATGTAGCCAACTCCGCACGCGGGCTCCAAAACAGACTGCTGGTTAAAGGGCCCGAAGTCTTTCAGCACATGAGCAAGGAGCGCCCGCGTTGCCCACGGCGGGGTCGGAAAATCGTCCCGACTATCTGAGGCTTCGGTACGCTGCGCCATGACAGCGTGAGATCTGTTCTGTGCCATCACATGACCATACGCGATTTGTGGAGGAAGGGAATCCCTCGATTTGAGCCCCGGGTCAAGCCGACGCACTGCGGCTTGCGTTCGCGCTCTGGTTGCGATTGAATTCGGGCCGGTGATGGGGGAATCAGAATGAGGTCGATAATTGCAGCCGGCGTGATGGCACTCTTGCTATTGGCTAGTTCGGCGCCGACGGCTGAAGCTCAGTTCGAACTGTTGGCATTCGCCGTCTGCAAGAAGATCCCGGGCGACGCAGACAGATTGAAGTGCTTCGATGCCATCGGGAAAAAAGGCGAGGATGAAGACTCAAGCACCGAGCCCACTCCGGTCAGAGGTAAGTGGACGTTCCGAGAGAGCAAATCCCCGATCGATGACAGCGATCAGCTCGTCGCAATGCTCCAGGGCGAAGCCGGTGAATCGTTGCTGATCCTCAGATGCTGGGAGAACAAATCGGAGGCCGTCTTTATCCCGCCCGATCTCGTTATTTCTGGCACCGCAAACCGCTACGACCTTCTAATCCGGATCAACGGAGATTCACCCGCAAGTGTGGCTGGTGTCGGCAGCACGAACGGAAGGGCGATTTTTATTCCCGGCGCTCGAGACTTTATGAATTTGCTCCCGGACCAAGGCAAGCTGTTCATCAGAGCAACTGGCTTTCAAGGCAGATTCAGCGACGGCACTTTCCTCTTGAATGATGTCACAGCCGCACGGAATCGGATCGCAGTGACCTGCCGCTGGACGACATCTAAGTCGAGCTCAATGAAGCCGAGCAAATGAGCTTGTTGACGCATTTTGGGGCGACATCATGAAAGCATGGCTATGTGTTCTGGCTGCGATCGTCGCGCTGATCATCGGCGCACAATTCATATCGATCTTTGTCATTCAACCGATCGGCGCCCTTCCGGAAGGCCGCACGGTCATTTTGATGCGCAAACCCTGGACCAGCGCAAAAGGGCTGGCATTCATCGATAGCCCAGACGCGTTCTGCGCACGAAACAGCGGAGGTGTTACGCTGCTGTGCCGCGGCATCACAGCAGGAGCGATAGCGAAGAACGCGACAATTCTGGCTCGGCTTCCTTACTCAGCGACACTTTATGGCATTAGCACTGGCGGCCGGACCTACGAGCGGTAAGGGTTCGTCCGGTACCCGTCCATCTTGACTAGAGAGAACGCTAATGGACGAATTCGCAATGCTTCTCGCGGAGTTGGACCGGTGCAAGGCAGAATTCGAGCACCTGCAGAAGGACCTCAGTCTCGCGACCGGCACGGGGCGGACCGATGTAGCTGCGCTTCAAGATACGGCACGCCGGATGAGCGGCATCGCAGCCCGTCTTGAGGCTGTGACGCGTGCGATCTCAAAAGGCACGGCCAGCGGAGTACATTGAGCACTCGCGCTCCTTGCCTGCCGAAACGCTTTAAGTCCGCGCTGGACCGGATCTCGGGCGCCTCACCCGACTCGCAGATTTTCCGCCGAGTCTTTTCCGCGGTTGTTCACGACATCGAAGCTAACCTTAGCTCCCTCTGCCAAGGAGGTGTAACCAGCCTTCTCAACCGCTGAGATATGGACGAAGACGTCCTTGCCGCCGCTGTCAGGTTGAATAAACCCGTAACCCTTCGTCGGGTTGAACCACTTCACAGTCCCCATGGCCACTTCAACTTCTCCATTTTGCAGAAACGAAAACTAGTACCGGAACTCAGACAAAAGCAAGGCAATCGTCTGGACGCGCGCACTCCCTCGGCTCGGCCCCTGCGGGCGAGCTTCACGCTGCCAACTTCGCCGGGACAATATCATCGTTCCAACGATGGATGATGCGCGTGGCAATAGTCTCTGCCGAAATGGTAGTGATCTGAGCGAAGCCGCCCACCCAACATGGCGTCCGGCCCTCAGCGTAGTCTCGGCTAGCGATGTCACGCTGTGTTTTCAGCGCCGCAATTGCGTGCGCTTCCAGCGTTGCCGGCGCCTTCTCTATTGCCGCACGGATCTCTCGCTCGTCCGCCTCGCTGTTGCACGGACATGGGTTGAAGCCCCGCGGAAAATCGATCACGCGCCATGGTTCGAGGTGCTCGCCGCCGGCCTGCAGCGTCGTCATCCGGAAACCGGCCGGGCCGTGCTGTTCTGAGATTCCTGCGACCGAAACTTCAAGTGGACTCGCAGCACCCATTGCGGCCATCCTGGTATTCAGCTCCATAAGCGTGGGACCGATTGCCTGCTTGAAGTCGTCAAAGCCGCTAGCCGCCATCGTCGACAAAGCGAGCGACACGGCCTGGAAAACAACAAATTGCTCAGCGCGGACCGTTGCGGCTGCTTTGAACTGGGGCAACAGGACAGCCTTGTTGCAAATCGCAGTGATTGCTTGATCTGCTGTGTTCCAGACAAGCCCGTCCGAGACGAGATGCGCGCCATCAGAGGCGACGATAAGGTTAGCTGCCGACACGTAAAAATCCTTGAACTGAAAATTGACAGTCCGTACGGCACTGACCGGCCGCGAGCCGCCAATTGCGAGGCCCAATCGACCGGCGAACGCCGCCACCGCAACAAGCGCCACGAAGCCTATAACCTGCTTGGCTGTGTTGCCACCGCCCCACCGAGCGGATAGGAGACAAACCGCACATTGTTTTTGGCATCAATGCGGCGACGTCGCCATTCTCGGCGCAGGATGGCCTTGCCGAACGCTCAGTTCATCGCCGAGCAGCTTCCTTTCTTGATCTGTGCTCTTCGTGGGGCCCCCCGTTTTCACCGGTTTGGACCCTATCCGGCTGGCTGATGCCGGCGCGCTGGATCCAGTCCGCCACTCGCGGGAGACGATCTCGACAATATTCGGAAGGTTCTTTCGGCCTGGTCGCGGTCGCTCTGAAATCCGGATTAATCCTAGCCGTCGCGCTTCGTGGAAGGCGGTCTGCACAGTGGTGCGACAAACACCTGCCAATGCGGCAAGCTTGTCGATCGGGAGGTCGCAGAAGCCATGGCGCTTGATCTCGCCCGCGAGAATGCACAAGACGGACCGCTGCCCCTCGGTGAAGTGGTGCCGCAGGTTCTCCGGCAGCGCGCTGGAGCCACCGAGCATTCTCCGTCGCTCGCGCCATGCCTTGCGATCCGGAGACCGCTGCGGGCGTCGGGGCAAGAACCGGCTTAGGCGCCGTTGACCGCCAGCACCGACTGGCTTCGCCGCGGAGAACCGTCGGTGCGGCCTGCGGCCCTCGATGCAGGCGGCAGGGTGCGATGCTTCGCGGTCGGAGAGCTTGCCGGCGCCATACCGCTCCCAGATCAGCCGGGGGTTGGCGTCTAGCTGTTTCGCACTCTCGCATGATGCGAATTGAGCATAGAGGCCAGAAGCCTCGACACCCAGCGTTTCGACCGCTGCTTGCGGGAGATCAGCAGCAGATGTAGAATTGTTGATCGTGGAACTGCTCTGCGAAGATTTGGCCTCGCCATCTGCCAGGATGGCGGGGCTTCGCATTTTGTAGGGGTCGGGTGGCCCATCATCGTTTTGTTTTGTGGCCGCAACCCATTGATGCCGCTCATGGCAGTTAAGGGCAGTTTTGCGCGTAAGAGATTGATTTAGCTCGATACCGTCCAGCTTCCCAAGCTGAGTACTGGCTTATGGCTGTCCATAAGGACTGCTACGCGCCAATAGGACTAATTCAACAAGGCGGCCCTCGCCGGAGGGAGACCCGGGGCTCGATGAAATCGGGACAGCGGTTGGCCGCGATGATCTGGACGTCGAGCTTAGGGTAGAGCTTGCGAAATGCGGGCAGCATCGGCGCCATGTAGATCATCGCAAACGACAGCGAACTCGTAACGCGCAGCATGCGCTTGGGCGACGGCGTGCGGTCCCTCACGCCATCCTCGGCTTTGGCGTCGTTCAGGAGCGGGCTGCAACGCTGCAACAAATCCTGCCCTGCCTCGGTCAGCCATTGCCGGCGCATGTTGCGCTCGATCAGCCGCACCGCGAACCGCTCCTCAAGTCCGCTCAGGTGTCGGCTCGCGGCCGCGTTCGACATCCGCCGAATGTCCGCAGCCCTTGGACAGGCTGCCGAGCTCGGCGGTCTTGGCGAAAATCTCTAGCTGGAGCAGCCGATCCAGTTTTGGCACATATCGGAAAAGAGACCTACGAGTTTGGTTGCCGCTTTCCGCAAGGCAAATTATTCGACACGCCGAACTCAGACGTGACTCGAGCCAATGGCGCGCCAGTAACTGCCGCCCGTTATTTTGATGGGCGCACCAGACTCGAACCTGGGACCCGCTGATTGAGAAACCACATCCGCCCTCAATCGATCAGTTTTCGCCTCCGTGCGTTCTATTTTTCGCGTTGAACGCGCACACATCTGCCAGGTTTGTGGCCCACAACTCTGCAAACAGCCGAAGAGCGATTCTTAATATGGATACATCCAATAAGTCGTATTCGAATCGTCGGGCATCGATCGCAGGGTCGGGGTCCGCTGCGGGGGTTTAAGATGCGTCGAAGACGAGATGATCCGGCCTATGTCATCGAGAACCGCGCGGCTGGTTGAGTACGTACTGTGATTTAGAGCAAACATTTCGCTTCCCACAGCAGAAACATCGACCGTTTCCATACCGGGCACGAGAGTTGGCCCGCTCTTGGTTACGAACCCCATTCGCGACGTGGATTGCGCTTTCTCCATGGAGGCGAGCAACGCGAGATCCGTCGAGGACGCGTATAACGTCACCGCGCCCGCCGCTGCCTTGATTTGGCTCGCGCGCTGAAGATAAATGTCGCGATCCACGTCCGGGGCCGCAAAAATCAATTCAGTAATCCCGAGCGCCGTCTGGCTCAGCGCGGCTTGCTGCAAGGCGCCCAAAACAACCTCGCTGCCCAGACTATGGGCAATCACGATAATCCGTGAGACTTTGCCCGCCGATTTAATGAGCTGGAGGAGATCGAACAAGCCATCCGGAGCGTACAAAGCACTCTCCCGATCGTAGTCATAGTCCTTCACTCCGCCCTTGGACGGCCAGGAGTACATCATGACACGGCCTTTGTAGTTCGCGTCGAAAGCAATTTGAGCCGCCTTGAAGGCTGCGTCGGAAAAGGCAACGTTGTAGCCGTGCACAAAGAGCATCAGGCTGTCGGCCGGATTTGCGATAGCGGAAGCAAACTCCTCACGGGAAAGACGATCGAGCTTCTGGATTCGGAAATGCTTTCCATCGGCCTCCGCCTCCTTGCGCATCCCGAACCAGCTTGTCTTCGGCGTTTCGACTTCTCCCATCTTGTGAACGATGGGAATGCTAACCGTCACGCGGCCAAATGTGTTGGTGGCCGCACGACTATAGGAGATCTGGGTCAATTCCAGACCGGACCCACCCGTCACCACGCGATTGGTGGCGAAGTAGACGGGTACCAACCCCTTAATCACCGGTCTATTGACCACCACCTCGGCTCCGGTGCTGCGTTTGTCGGGAGGCGCTTCCTCGCTCGCCTCACCGGTTGTCTGCCGCAAAGGGCGGTAGGCATGATAGTGCCGGACATGGTGGTAGTACCCGGGGCCATAGCGATAGCCGTATTTTTTGAACGCGCTCTCATGTTTCTGGGGCGCCTTCTGTATATGCCGGTTGGCCTGCTGCGAGGCCGGACCCTGGTGGGCGCAACCGGTCGCGAGCGCGCAAAACAAGACAATGAGCACTGTTCGAAGCTGCTGGAAGGCCTGGCCGAGCCGATGCAACCGGTTCGAACCTCGAATTGGCAAGACGAGCATGACCATCGATCAGCTACCTACTTTGCAAGGGTTTGGGAAACGTTGACCGTAGCGCCCAGCCATCCGCGATACCTGTCGACAGCAGGTCCGCTGGTAAGCCTGTAGGTGAAGCGAACCTCCGCCCCGCCGCCGTTGATCGCGCAACCGATATTGCTGGCACCATTGGCGGTCTCAACGTGCCACGTGCACCCTGTGATGCGGTAGCCGGGCTCAGCCGGGAAAATCTCGGCATAGTCCGCCGAATGCTCCGCAAATACGACCGGGTGATCGTCCTTGGTTTTGTCTACCGTATACGCCCGCTCGATCAGCTTCGGGTCGACGAGCTGCGACACCGGGATGTTCACGATGAGGCGGCGGTCTTCGGGCAGAAGCGTATGGATCGCTCCGGAGAGGATTTCGGGGATCTTCACACCGGCATTGGCTTGCGTCTGCACATGCGTGGAATTCAGTTTCGTCCAGTTCTCAAAAGAGATCGTTGTCTCGACCCACTTGGTCCAGCAAACAGAAGGCTTTGGAATGGCCGCGATCATGCTGTACAGAGGGCTTGCAGCAATCACGGTGGCGGGAATGATGAAGTTGACGCCAACAACATCCGCCTCGTTCCACTTGACGATGCCGCCAACTGCGATCCCCAGCAGGGCGCCGAACTCGTTGAATGCGGGGCCGCCGCTGTTGCCGACGTTCATGATCGTGTTCGTTTGCCAGCGACCGTTCGGGCTAGTCTGGTTGCTTATCAGACCGCTCGATATGCTCAGATCCAGATCGAGCGGATAACCGAGCAGATAAAGCTGAGTCCCCATCGGGGCTTGCTGGTTGTCATCGATCACGGGCATCGGACAACGAGAGGCGCCTCCGCTGTTTCCGGCGGGCTGCGACAGCTCGAGAAGAGCCAAGTCTCTGGCATCGTCGCGATGAACCGCAGTGACCTTGATCGGGTTCGCATTGCGCGACCCGAGACGGGCATTGACTTCGAAGCTCTTATAGTTCCCCTCGCGTCCGATCACATGACTGTTGGTCAGCACGAGGCTGTCGCCGATGAGCAGCCCGGAGCCGCCGCCGACTTCCTGCTTGTCGTTGTACATCACGCCAACGAACTGGACGTGAACCGTCCTGACGTTGTAACGCGCTGCAATTTGCACTGCCGCGCGATCCGCCTGCGCGGGAGCGCTCATGGATACCAAAAGACCGAGTGTCAGGACGGATAGAATGTCCTGACAGCGGCGATATCGAGAGGGCTGAGCTGTCCGTTTCCGTTCCATGCTGGATTACAATAGTTCATTATGGAATTGGGGTCGTACTTGGTGACTTTATAATCGCCGACCGAGCCAGAAGCTTTCTCGTTGCGGCACTGCTCCGGCGCATCGTCGCGGTTCTGTTCATGCGTGAAACCAAGAGCATGTCCGAACTCGTGGACTGCAACCGCACGGATGCAGAACGCGCGTCTATGGCGACAGCCTTTGCTCCAATGATCGAAACTGAAATTGAGAGTCATGCCCGATGGCTTGCCGTCGAGATACTTTCCGATGATGTCGGTGTGGGCGTCATCAGCGACCCGCACGTGCACACCTGGCGCGCCGCCCGTACAGGACGGCCAAGTCTTCGCAAACCACACGCCACCTTGCGCCGCAGTCTCCCACGTTTCCGCAACCGCTTTTCGAACAAGATCGGCATACTTTTGATCCTTCGGCTGCAGGTTTTCCCAGCAGACCGGTATCTCTTTGATGTCCCATTTCGAGCCGCGGATGACCGTGCCGTACAATTCCATTTCGGAGACGCCCGAAGGAAGCGCAAGTTGAGCGTTCGCCGCCCAGCAGAACAAGAGAACGAGCAACAGAACGAATCTGGGCAGCCACAGGCGAAACATTTTCCTACTGCGTCGGTGTAGGGGTCGGCGGGAACACAGGAACTGGCGCCACAATGAAACCATTTGTCCGAGGCCCAGCGCCCGTACGGCGCCCGGTGGACCCGGCTCCTCCTTGGAATTCCTGCGACTTTTCTCCTCCCGGCGAGGGTGCCGTGTAAATTGGATTGTCCTTTGATCCAAGCGGCGGCGTTTTGTCCGCATAGCCGGCGGACCCGGATTTGGCTCCGTTAGCAAGGACGGCATTCGGACCGTTGATGTAGATTCCGAGATTACTGAACTGCTGAGCGGAGGCCGAGGCCTGGACTGAGGCAGGCGTCCAGCGCGAAGAAGTGAGAGAGTATTTTGCCTCGACGCCGCCAGTAACCTGGACTGAAAACGTGTACGTCATTTGCGCCGGCTCCGCGCTCTCCGAAGGCATGGCCGGCGTGAGATTGTTGGCGGCTATGAGGATCGCGTTGTCCCGTAACCAAGCTGCGAGCGGCTTGGATGCATCGACAATGATACGCTTGTAGGCGGCGCGCTCCGGATATTTATGCTCGGCGAGGCCCTCGAGTTCGATCAAGTCCGCAGGCGCTCCTCGATAGCAGCCACGCTCATACCTTGCTGGATCCGCCGGCGCCGGCGCCGTATTGGAAGCTAGCTGGGCGTTCTGCTTCATCAGAAATGACCAGATCAGGTCATAGGTATCCTGGGCTGAAGCAGTGGGGCCCACATGGGTCACGTCATTACTGCTCACGCTCAGAATCCTTTTGTAGTCGGATGCCGTACCGGATCCGAGCCCGCCGGTATCGGTCACCTTCAACTCCAGAAAGAATGTGCCGTACAGGAAGGGGTCGATGTCAAAATGAGCGTACCTATCGAACGCCTCTTCAGGCCGCCTCTTGTAGATCTTCAGGTATTCCTTTCGCCTCTCGCGTTCGAGCTGGTAGAAAGTCACGACCTCACACCTGATCGACTTGAGAAAGTACGGCAGCTCACCCGCCGTGATCACACCTGTCTGCGGGTCATGAATATGATACAGGCTGGTGCACCCGCTCACGGCAAGGCAGATGCCAATGCCAGCCGCGGCTCGGCTGAATATCCCCATATGAACGCCCCCGTCCGCGTGCCTGAGCACCGCGGATCTCCCGTGCACATTGAAAAACAGTCCGCATGGGTTCGTCAATAGCATCGTGACAACAATGCAGCTTTTCGTTGTCCCCGCAGGATTTTGCGCAGGTTTTCACTGCGGCCGTACACTTCTGCGAAAGCGGCTCGGTTGTGGCGGCTCGGCACCGGCGATGAAGTGTGAGCAACTGGTCGGGCCAATTGCAAATTGGTCGGCGCACGCCTATCGATGGAATATATTGGTGGTGGTGATTGGGACGAAAATTTTGCCTGGGCGCGTGGACAACCGAGCCGAAACGTCAGTTTTTGATGCCTGGAAGAATTTTTTGATGCCTGGAAGAAAGAGGCGCGGGAGCTTGCCGAACGACAGGAGCTAATCACGAATGCCAGTCGGGATGATCTCAGGAAAGCTCTGATTGAGCTCGACGCGCTGTTTCGGAATGCTCCCAGAAGCGTGCACAAGGCCTACCGAAATCTTACAGAAAAGCGAATCGAGGACGCACGAGAGAGCTTCACCGGCTCAATAGGAGATGGCCATCTCTCGTGGTCGCTATCCTACGAGACGGCTGAACTGGCAGCCGTAAGAATGGGCGGCCTGATACGGGAACTTGATCGCGCGCTTGCTGATCGGCGGTCTCATTGGCCGATCAGCCGAGTGAGTGGCACGTCGAGCAGCTTAGATGCTGGTTCATTCCGCGGCAGGGCGTGAGCGCATTGCGTCCGGCTCGAAGGCTGCAAGCCTACTCGAAACGGGGCCTGCTCTTTCATCGGATCCTGCCCTCAGTGATAAAGGGCTACCCGGTGCAGGTCGTGGATACTCGCACATTGCATAGTACCGCATCGGATGCGAGTGAGTGGAAGGTGGGCGCTTGCCTGTTCAAGGCACTAGAGCTCCAGCCGGAGCTCTGTTCAACAGAGTGCGATAAGCGCTTCATCATCTCTGGCACTAACGCACCGTCAGCTGAGGACACCATTTCTCAGCAGATCGATCAGGCTCTGAAGGAGAACTGCATCGCGATTGTGTGGCCCGAGTTAACCGTCTCGCCGGAATTGCGCGAGCACATCCTCAAGCTCGTTCGAGATCGCGACATTACGGACGAGCTGGAAGCTCCCGAAATTCTAATTCCAGGGACCTGGCACGAGACAACCGACCATGGGATCGTGAACCGAGCCCGGATCTACAACGGCTATGGAGAGGAGCGCCTGATCTACGACAAGATCGCCCCTACGCGCACGATGGTTGGGGAACGGAAAACATCACTGCGGGTGACCGTGTATGTGTCCTGGCCACCGAAGGTGCTTTGATGGGGGTCGCCATTTGCCTGGATTTCTGTGACGTCTGCGAAAAGAGCCGGCTCCGCAAATTTGAACAAGACGATAAGTGGAGTTTCTGCCTGAAACGCGGCGATAATCGCCGTGAACAGGAGAGACCATGAACAGACGATCGCGCCGGAACCACACACCGGCGTTCAAGGCAAAGGTGGCGCTTGCCGCCGTCAAGGGCGACCGGACGATAGCTCAGCTTGCCGAGCAGTTCGACGTCCACCCCAATCAGATTACGGCGTGGAAGGCGCAGTTGGAGGGTGGCGCTTCCGGGGTCTTCGGCTCTGGGAGCATGTCGCCTGCCGCGCCTGCGATCGACGTGAAGTCGCTGCACGCCAAGACGCGGCAGCGTTTATTACCTGCCGCGTCCGGTGCCGGACGCCGATCTCGCGATCATGCGGCGTCTCGACTGGCTGCATCTGGAGTTCCCTTTCGCCGGTTCGCGAATGTTGAGAGGCCTGCTGGCTGCCGAGGGGTGCAAGATCGGCCGCCGGCATGTCAAGACGCTGATGCGGCGGATGGGGATAGAGGCGCTCTATCGCCGTCCGCGCACCACTAAACCCGAGCCCGGCCACAAGATCCATCCGTATCTGCTGCGCGGCATGGAGATCACACGGCCGAACCAGGTCTGGGCGATGGACATCACCTACATCCCGATGGCGAGTGGGTTCGTCTATCTCGCCGTGGTGCTGGACTGGGCAACACGCCGGGTTCTGTCGTGGCGGCTGTCGATCACCATGGAAGCAGCCTTCTGCGTCGAGACGCTGGAGGATGCCTTGGCTCGTCACGGCAAGCCGGACGTCTTCAATACGGATCAGGGCTCCCAGTTCACCGGACAGGCTTTTACCGGCGTGCTCGCCGACAACGGCATCGCGATCAGCATGGACGGCAAGGGCGCATGGCGGGACAACCTGTTCGTCGAGCGGCCATGGCGCAGCCTCAAATACGAGGAGGTGTACCTACGGGCCTATGATAGCGTCAACGAGGCGCGCAATTCGATCGGCCGATATCTCGACTTTTATAACAGTAGACGTCCCCATTCGAGTCTTGACGGCAGCACGCCCGATCAAGCCTACTTCACCTCGCTGCCGCTCCGCCTGGCAGCATACCCCCGGCAGACGCGCTCCACTTATCGATGCGCAGATTCTGTTCAGACAACCGGGACCAGCTCAACCTGACTTCAAGCGACTGGGCGAGACAAAGAGGCTTTTAAGCGAAGCCAAGGATATCGAAGTCGGTTGAGGATGTCGTTGTACGCGACACCGAGCGAGAAGCGCATCAAGGTCGGCAGGATGCTCGGAGTCGAAGCGAAATTGCGCGTGCCACTCGAGTTTTGTCCGATGAACACCGCAATGAGGTTGTCGGTGAACTGATCCCCCGTGAAAGACGATGAGCGAACCGCGCCCGAGCCAACCGTGAAACTGCTCATCGCGATACCGTAGATATAGGTGAAGTCGCCCGTGCCCTACTAGCGCCGCCGACTTGCTCCAGCGGTTTAGAAAAGTCGGAAGCCCGTAGGGCGGAACATTCGTACGCAAGGCCAGCGCGGCCCCACTCCTGTTCTGGACCCATCATCGAGAAGACGCCTCGCAAGTCCGACCGTAGCCCTGGCGCCCGGATATTTATCCAGCCGCCCTCCCGAGCATACGAAGAGCATGACGACGCCGTTCCCTCGTATAGCGTTTCCAACTATTGAGATTCACGACTTGGTGCATGAAGTGGTGGTAAAGAATTCGCACTGTTGACTGCGGCAAAGTGCATTCCCAGTCGGCACTTCGCGCGGCCGATCCCGATGCACGTCGATGATGATGATGACTTGGCCCTTGGGGCGGCGGCAACGGCCTCACATTTCATAGGAAGGCTGCGATTCAACTCATTTCGAGAGAGCTTAAATCGTACATAGCGTCATATTGTACGCTTTCGATCGCAGTTGCGCCTCCGTTGTGCCATTGCGAAGACAGTTATCGCGGGTGTGTCGGCTTATGGACAATACCGGCAATGGCATGAGTGATGCTTGTTGGAATAAGCGAGAGGTTAGATCGATGCCGTCGATGCATGTGCACTCGGCAGCCACCGGATCCTGCTGGACTGGGGGCGCTAGGGTGAGTGAGCCGTCGGCGCTGTCTTCATCTATCGCGGCCGCGGCTTGCGAAGGTGAAGTGTTGCGGTGACGGGCGACGAACCGAGGATGATGCATGAGCGAACCGACATGAGGGATGCAATGCGAGGGTGCCCCCTCAAGATCTCTTTGTTCCCAATGGCGGAGCGCGGACGTGGATAATATACAATCGATGACTGCACAGGAGCTGCGCTCTGCAATTAGTGGCGGCAGGGTCTTGGAGGTAACCACGACAACGGGCTGTGTCGTCGGATGTTCTTATTGCCCGCAGGACAAGTTCGCCGAACGGCAAAGAGCTATATCCGACGTGAAGCATCTTTCTTTGCAAGATTTCAAGCGATGCCTGGCGCGCGTACCAGCAACTGTGGACATCAGCTTTTCCGGGTATTCGGAGCCTTGGCTCAATCCGGCTTGCACCGAAATGGTTGAGCATGCCTACGCGTGCGGCCATGGAATCCGGATTTTCACAACCCTCGTAGGAATGAATGGGCGGGATCTAAGACGCTTGCGTGCGTTGCAGTTCCGCGGTTTCCTGGTGCACGTTTTTGACGACGGCACGCATATGGACAGTGGTCTCGTCAGGCGCAACTATGTCGATTTGATGCGTCAACTTGTTGATGCCGGCATTTCGTCACTGCTCTTCATAGTCATGGGCGAGGTGCATCCCGAACTAGTCGACATAATACCTGACGAAGCGCTCGTTCGCTCGCGTCCCCCGCGCAGCAGGCCTGCGAGCGGCGAGCTTAGGATGGTTGAAGCAAGACAGCCAATCGTTGGAGCGCTGACATGTCCTGACGAACGGCAATATCGGAATGTTCTTCTCCCAAACGGCGACGTTACTTTCTGCTGCATGGATTTTGAGCGACGGCACGTTCTGGGCAACCTTCTCCGCGACAGACACAAGGATCTCTTCGAAGGGGCGACTTTTGGCAAGATTGCCAGTCGCATGAACGGCGCGGACGGTTTTCTGCTTTGTCGAACATGTGAATTCGCCGAGCCACTGAGGTCGGAATGCTCATCCTTGAGAGCAGTTGACCCTGACTGATCGAAACGAATCGGGAGCCCAGGCGAGGACGGCCTTGCCGCTCATCATCACATCAGCCGCGGGGACGACCCCGCCATGAACGGAGGTCGGCATGGCCTGGAGCATTTTGTTGGTCGCCGGCCTCCTGGAAGTCGCCTGGGCAATTGGCCTCAAATACACCGAGGGCTTTACCAAGCTCGTTCCGTCCGTGCTCACGCTCGTGGCCATGGCTGGCAGCGTGATCCTGCTCGGCCTCGCTCTGAAGACGCTGCCCATTGGAACTGCCTATGCGGTCTGGACCGGCATCGGCGCGGTCGGCACCGCGGCGCTCGGCATCATCCTGTTCGGGGAGCCGGCCGCCGCGTTTCGCTTTGCCAGCATCGGACTGATCGTGGCCGGCATTGTCGGGCTGAAGCTCGTGTCCTGACGAAAACGTCGAAAGCATTGACCCCACTAGGTCAACGCCGCAAGGATCGGAGACTTGCCGCCGTGATTGTCCGGCATGGACAATTGAGCTGGGCGCGTTCCAGCGCACCGCCGAGGGCGCTGCGCCGACAACGGCCCCGGTGATACTGTGGCCGAAGAAAGTCGCCGTGAACCAGATGCCGATGCAGGCCCTCTGGGCCGAGACCCGTTGACCGCTAGCCTCAGTGTCGCAACGCGAACGCCCATGGTGAGGACGATACGCCCATCGGCAACCGGCGTGCCCACGGCCATGGCGTCTGGCCCGATGTACCACGCGGAGCGGCACGAACAATTCGCCACCGAACTCGCGAATACGAATAGAACAGTAATGGATCCCAGGTATGCCGCTGATGCTCCGGGGCGCCGGCTAAGAAAGTTCGCTTGCCCGAGTCATACGATGACTGCCCTACGGAGCTGCAGGGGAGAAGATGCATCACAGAACGATATGATCGGCAGAGCGTCTTCATTTGCTCCGAACTGCTTCCGACCATCCCGCCCAAGAGTACGAGACCATCCTACTCGTTGAGCATGGTTGGGCGGCAGTGGTGAGCTTGACTCACTCCCGATCGAGCCAGCTCGCCCGTGACTGTCACCTCACGCGGAGCAACCGCGTATTCTGGTGTAGGGGTAGCCATCAAGGATGTGCGTTCGCGTCGTCAGAACAGCTGGCTGGTCGACCACCCAACCGAATGCAGGCTCGATATAACCAAGGTACGGCAAAGCTGCCCGCCCATAAGCCCAGCCCGGCACGATCGGCCGCGCGTTGCGCAGCATAGTATCGTCCCCTGGAGTATTGCTTCCAATCGAGCACGAGACCGTTGCGCACCAACCATTCTCCAATATCGGTGCCACCAGCTGAACAGGTCGCGATCGTCCGTCCACACTCATCCTCCAGGACTGGCACGCAACTGACTTCGCGATCTTCAACGAAGCTTTCAAGATCGCGCGCGGCCCTGAGGCCACATTGATATGGATTGCCCTTGATATCTCGGCACATTTGGGTCTCATCCGGCGCGTCAATGCCCCAGAGTCGAACGCGTGTTCTGTTGATTTCAAGGGTGTCGGTGCTGATGACCTTTGCCGGCCCCGTCAGCCCGCCGGCCAGGACGATGCTGAACAGTGCGAGCATGGTCAACACCACGATCAAGCCTGGCATGGCGATTTTCTTTGTCGGACCGCAACCATTCCCGACGAGCGCAGCAGAGCGCTGCCAAGTGGCCAAAGGCGCTCGATCGCAGCAGTGCTAATGTTCCGTAGGTAAGATCGCTCGACAGATGATTCCTCCTGAATCAGCAGCGCACCCCTCCCCTCACCTCCAACCTCGCCCGCGATGCTGTGCGACCCGGCTGCTGCGCTGAGCGAACCGGGCCCGTGCTCCACGTCATTGCGGCAGTCCGCCTCGGCTGCATCGCGCACCGGCAGGACGCACTCCGTCGTGCGCGTCCGCTGATTAGCGACGAGGCAGGTGCAGACGGCCGGCCGCAAGTCGGCGTGATAAGATTTCCCGGTGGCCTTGTCCGAAATGAGCATAAGCTCGGCCGCCTTTCTGGCACCGATAGCAGCAAGCACGCGCCGTCCGCGGTCGCTGCTCACGGCAACTGTAAGGGAAAGCGTATGCATCGCTTGAGCAAAACGGGCGCTCCGAAGGCCATCGTTGTTATCAACGGCAACATGCCTTCTACAGGCGGTTCGCGACAACTCCGCCCGCAGTCACGCCGCCCAACTTGTTTCGCGAGCGCCAGCACAGCCATCTCAACCTCTAGCTGGACCAGGGACATAAGTGCGTAGCAACCCCCGAACCATGCGATGTTATAGAGATTGGCGGCGCCGAAGCCCGCGCCGTAGAGGGCCCAAAACGTGACGCAGACAACGATACCAGACTGATACGCCGTCGAGAGGACAAGCGCCTTGCTGTACTGCAGATCGCGATGCGCGGTGTTGGACGGGATGAGCCGACTGGCGAGCGCCTGCATCGCAAACAACGGCACCAGAAGCGTCGTGGCATTCATACCAAATTGCGGCAGGTCGGCCGGAACAAAGAGTATGTTTTCCAGCAACAGGCCGAGCGCAAGACCAAACGCAGCCGCCGCCGCGCCGAACAACAGAAACAGCATCGAGCCGTGGACGAAGCGCACCTCGGAGACGCCAACCGCAAAGTGCGGCAGGATCTCGAAGAACATGAACACAAGCGTCGCGGCGATGGCTTGCAGGGCAAACGACAGAGCGCCCCGCTCGCGCATAGCCTCGACCAGAAGCTTGGCGGCGACGCAGCACGTCGCAAGGCCTATGGCGTAGCTCAACACAAGCTTGGCGCCTGTTACTATTCCCGGTTCGATATGCATGGTCCAGGTCCCTCTTGCCTTTTTACTCGGGCCTTGTGTGGAGACCGCTCGAAACGGCATTTCAGTTTCCGCACCTGGGTCGACCGCTAACGTCCTGCTTCCGCCATGTCGGACCGGGTGTGGACATAGCCTCCGCTCGGTCTGCGGGACTTCGATAGCAACAGCTATGCCACCCCCGCCACCGCGCTTAAGCCTCTGGTTGCGCATTGAAACGTTCCGTCCCCGCAAGGCTCGCCGTGTGAGTTAGCTGACATACTCTGGATGAAATTGGACACACATGGGTGCCCCGTCTTTGCTCAACCTGTGCCGTTTCGAACAATCGTTCTACCTCCCTCCTTGAATCGGAAATCCTGCGGCCGCCGGCGCGAAGACACCCTTCGCACGCGAACTAGCCGAGCGCGGCCGACCGCGCGAGGACCCAAGGGCATTCTCCAGCTGATCGGCGATGCGCTCCTGGTCCAGCAGCGTGTGGCGGGCCGCGCAGCCATTGCCGAGAAGCCCGACGCACTCTGGGACAAGCCGGCGCTGGAGCGGCTCTATTCGCGCATGAAAGACGGATACGAATTGAAGGAGCGGCTTGAGATGCTCCAGCGCAAACTGCGGGCCATCTCCGGAACGGCCAACGCGCCGACGGGCATCATCGAGACACGGCGCTCGCCGCGTCTGGAGGGTTATAGTCGTGCTGATCGCGATGGAAGTTGCGATCGGATGCGGTCAGACTATTGCAGCAGCTCAGTGAAGTGCGGCTGGTCACAGCACGCGAGGCGCTTTCCTGGCGTCTGAGCGGGCCTACTAACGTATCAGGCCCGGTAGTTGCGCGGAACACGCTGTTCGGCCCACGCGGCGGCGTGTTTTGGCCAAGCCTTCGCCGTGCTCGTGCACGCGAGGTTCGACGAAATCCCGGTGCGGCTCGCGACCCAGCAAATAGGCGAGGCGACTTCCGGCGCAATTCTCCGGAAATCGATCAACGATCATGAGTGTATGGCAGACGCGCGGCAGAGCGTTCACCCCGACGATCCAGCGTGACCCGAGAAGACCCTTTGTCAGTTTGCGGCGGACCGCCACTGAGCTTGTCCGCTGTTGCCGAGTAGCTCGCGGAATACTTGCCCTTCCCCCGTCGTTCGCCAGCGCGCGGCCAGTGATGACCGGAACAAGGACGGTCGATTTCACCAGAGCGCCTCGCTATGAGCGATCGCCTTTCGCCGCTTTGACACATCGCCGCGGCTCGGTCGACGTCTCCTTCGGTGATTTCCCTTGCTTGGCTGTTAGCGAAAGGCTCCAGGATCGAGGAGCGCAGCGCACCGCGCGTGCTACAACTGAACATGAAAGCTCCGAACCGCGGTCCTCGGGTTGACTAACGCGACGGTCGCCGAGCTATACGCGCTCGGGACTGCCATGGAGCGTGCATGGCAGCTCCGCGTCAGCGAAAAACGGACGACAAGGAACTGCGCCGCGAATTTCAAGCGGTTTTGACCTCGCAAGCAGGCGCCATCCGACGTCGCTGTTGCCTGTAGACATTCCATCTGCAGGGATTGTCCTCAAAGCGCCCTCGCCACTCACGTGCGGGCGGCAACTTCCCCCAAATCCACTTCTGAACAGAACCCGCCATGGCGATGCTTAGCTGGCTCGTTCAGAAGGCCGGCGAGCCTGAGGCCTTCAAGGACTCCTTCGAGCCGCTGTTCGCGAACGATTGCGGCGAGCAGCGAAACGGCCTCCTCCCGATGGACGGTGAAGCCGACGTCAGGCGCTCGCTGAACCAAGAGGTCCATCAAGGTCGGAAGTTCAGCAACGTGGTCGCGTAAGGTCGAGACCACATCATTGGCGAGATAGGTCGCCAAATCCCCTTTCGCCGGCGGATCAAAGTCCAACTCGACCGCGGCGCGCTTCTCGATTGCCTCTCGTATCAACTCGCGCTGGCTTCGTGCATTCATCGAGAGCATGAACGCCGCATCCGCGAGCTTCTCGCGCGGCAAGCTTCTCAGTTCGACTATGCGAGCCTGGATGTCGCCAATCGAACTCTCACGCCCTGCATCTGCTCGCCACGCGTTAGCTCCTGCCCTGCTCTTTTGTACCCGAACCATCGTCATGCTCTCCGGCGGACGATATATCCCGGCGATACAGCGGAATGGAAGTGCAAAGTTGTGTGGTGCATGCGCGCAGTCCGCCTGACGAACGCGGAACCGGCGGTCGCGCGAAGGACTCAGAATGCGCTATTTTCGTGATGCGCTCGTGCTTTTCTAGTCTACAAGGCGCGGGATGGCATGTTGTCGGGTCGTGGCTACGGCGAGCGAAGGCCTGCTTCCAACATTCCGTCAGTAGGTGATAGGCAGCGAGCCGGTGGCGGCGGGCGGATCACCGCTAACCTTCCAGGGAGGACGAAACCGGCCAGATATTCCGGAAGACAACCAGACCGTGGACCAGATCCGAGACGGACGACGTTGCGTTTGCACCCTTGCTTCGGATCCGCTCGCTTTGGCTATCTTCGGGAATATTATAGCGGAAACCGAAAACTGCGTTTGTCCACATGCAAGGGCCCGCCGGGTAGATGGAAAGATTGGGACACCGGTTGAACGTGACCGGGTTAACGCCGATTTCACGCGTGATTTAGTTGCATCGCGAGAACGACGTAGCCGCCGTGGCAGGGCTCTCACCCGAAGTTTTAACCGAACTTGAATAGGACACCGTAACCGCCGCGTGGGTAACTCCACTCGATATCACCACTTTCTTCGCAGATCACCCTGCAGGTGCCGCATTCGATACACCCGTCGACTGTCACCTCAACATGACCTTTATCGCTGAGCTCGTAGCACCGTGCAGGACAGGCCTTCAACATCGACAAGAGCCGCGAGGATGGCGTGGTGTGCGGACGCACCTTGATATGGGCACGGCCGGAATCGACAAGATAACGGTTGTAGAATAGTTTATCCTCGACACGTTGGGATGGCTCGCTCGGCATTGTTTCTGGCTCCGTCGTTCGTCGTTGTCTTAGGTTTGGATCACCGCCAGGCCCGGGCAATGCGCAGGGCATCGCTAAACAGCCCACTCCAAGACCGCGCCTTGATGAATGAGCTCAGCATCAGCTTCTCTTTCTCGAGTTTTGGTGTGCCGTCGACGCGCACGTAATCCTGCATCGCCCTGGAGAAGAGCTGCGGATATGTGAGAAAGAAGTTCTGCGAGTGGGTATGCATGAGTGCCGGCATATCCTTGTACTTTTTCAGGTCCTTGATCACGAAAGAATCAGTTAGCATTTTCTTGTAAAGTGAAAGATTTTTGGCCGTCATCGGATCTTTTCGCGATCTGATAAGGCAGATCGCTTCCGCCGCGATACGGCCCGACGTCATCGCCAAATTGGACCCCTCGCGATGGATCGCGTTGTTAAGCTGGGCGGCGTCTCCGACGACCACCCAGCCCTCCCCGCAAAGCTGCGGGATTGCCCTGTACCCACCTTCGGGGATCAAGTGCGCAGAATATTCCTTGACTTCCGAACCTTCGATGAGCGGCGCGACGGAGGGGTGACGCTTGAAACCCTCGAGCAGGCCGTAAGGTGTCTCGCCGGTACGCTGGAAGTCGGCAACAAGACAGCCAATACCGAGCGAGATGCATTCCTTATTGGAATAGATGAAGCCCATACCGGTCATGCCGCGGGAGATGGTTCCTGCCGCTTCGATGACGAGCCCCTCGTCGCCTTTGAGATTGAAGCGAGCATCGATTGTCTCACGCGACAAAAAATGCATCTCCTTAACCGCGAGTGCGACCTTGTCCGGTTTCGGCCGCCCTCTTAAGCCCGCACCCGTCCCGAGCACTCCGTTCACCCCCTCGGCCAGCACGACAACATCTGCATGGATTTCACCCCCATCGCGGTCTGTGCGCACCCCGACGACCCTGCCATGGGAATCCTGGAGGAGCTCGGTCACCGTGGTCTCGCACAGCACCGTAGCGCCGGCCTCGCGGACCTTCTGGGAGAACCATTTATCGAACTGGGCACGGATGATGGTGTAGCGGTTCGGCTTCTCCTCGTTGAAATCATCGGATCGATAGTGAATCCCGGTGTGCGAACGCTCGTCCACGATCCAGAAGCGTTGCTCGACTAGATGCCGCTCAAGCGGCGCATCTTCTCGGAAATTCGGGATCAGCTTCTCCAGCATATCAGCATAAAGGATGGCCCCTTGCACGTTCTTCGACCCGGAATACTCGCCGCGTTCCAGCTGCAGCACTTTCAGACCCCGCTCGGCCATTGTAAGCGCCGCCGCGTTCCCGCCCATGCCAGCACCGACGACGATGGCGTCGAATCTTTCCTGAATCATAACAAGCTCCCCTAGCCAGCGATGCGGTCGTGCGAGTGCGGCGATAGCTGCGCGCGGAATGCAGAGGTCAATGCCGGCAACAGTCGAATGGCGTCGGTGACGATGCCGATATGGGCAAAGTCGAAGATCGGAGCGTTCTTGTCAGTGTTGATGGCAACGATGAGGTCGCTGCCCTCCACGCCGACGCGATGCTGGATAGCGCCGGAAATGCCGGCCGCGATATAGAGCTTTGGCCGGATGGTTTTCCCGGTCTGGCCGATTTGTCGGTCCGAGGTGGCCCAGCCCTTCTGGACCAGCGGCCGCGAGCAGCCATATTCGGCGCCAAGCACGTCCGCGAGCTGGTGTACAAGTTGGAAATTTTCAGGCGATCCCAGACCGAGCCCTCCAGCGACGACCACGTCGGCATAGGCAAGGTTGGACTTTGCAGAATCGCGGTCTGGCAGGAAGGACAGGACCTTTGTGACGATATCTTCTTCTACAAGCCCGAGCGGATGCGAGATGACGCGCGAGACGGCGCCTGTCACGCGCTCGGGCATCGGCATCACGCGCGGACGGACGGTTGCCATCTGTGGACGATAGTTGAGTGTGTAGATCGTGCACAACAGTGAGCCGCCAAACGTCGGCCGGGTCGCCGCAAGCGAGCCGTCGGCATCGACATCGAGCTCGGTGCAGTCCGCAGTTAGGCCGGTGAGCAATGTGGTGGCCACTGAGCCGGCGAGATCGCGGCCGAGTGTTGTTGCCCCTAGGAGTAGGATTTCCGGCTTATAAGTGTTGACCAGCTCTGACAGGGCTTTCGTATAGGACTGGTTGCGATAATCGGCCAAGAGATTGTCCGCGACGATATAGGCGAGGTCGGCGCCGTAGCAGAAGGATTCGGCGACCGCCTGCTGCGTTGTCTCCCCGACCGGGCCGATGACAACCGCGGCGAGGTCAACATTGAGCTTGTCGGCGAGCCGGCGGCCGGCCCCCATCAGCTCCCATGAGACGGGGTGCACAACCCCGCGTTCCTGCTCGATGAAAACCCAGACGTGCTTATACGGCTTAAATCGCTCGGGCAGTTCCCTCTTGGTCGCCGCGCGACCACCACCCGCGGCCGGAGCTGCACTTTTCGGTGCGGTGCTCATCATCTGTACTCCCATTCGCATTCAGTAGCGGCTCGCCAGCGGCGCATGCTCCGCCTCCAGGTTGGAATTTGCGCTTGAAGATTTCTTCAGTTAAGCGTCGGGCCGGACGCCGGCCGGCATCGCGTCAGCACGGCCTGGCAGCAGCGTGGGGCCGATACAGCCGTTGCTGGAGCTTGACGACGAGCCCGGAAGCACGCGCTTCCGGTTCGTTCCGGATGCGGCATTCTGGGACGACGGTTTGGTTCCCGGCACTCCTAAGGCACCGACCGGGCCGGTCAGGCGTGCCGATCGATTGGTCCTCCTCATCTTAGAGATGCAACCGAGGTGCAACAGATCAAGGACCTGCGAGGGGCTCGGCTGGTACGATTGTCGGCCGCGTCGTTGCCGGTGGAAGCGCGATCTCATTGCTCCGAGTGCGCTTGTTTCTTGCCGATCATAGCGACAGGCCCGCAACTCCTGGCGAGGACAGGAGGGGCGGCGCTCAAGGCGCCCGGTCAACAGCGCCGCACGGCTGGCGCTGTTGAGCAACGGCTCTCCCCGCGAAACCTCGGCCAGGGATCGGCCAACGGGGGCGCACGAATCAAACGCACCTTTCAGCTCAGCCAGGTATGCGACCATCGCTTTGGCGCCGCGACGCATTATGGTGCCGGCAGGCAGCGCGCGCGAATCTGCGCGGCGTCAAAAATAAAATCGATGCGAACCAAGACGTGCATGCGCTGCTCCAAACTAGCTGAGCATATGTCAGCAATTGTCGTACCAATTGCGCAGGCGATGAAAATTGGCCGCTATTTCAAATCTTACTGAAGAAGTAAGTCGGATTGGCGCCCTCTCACGAGGCCGAAACATTCGAGACCGTACTGACCCGTGTCCGGAATGCGACAGAAGACACTCATCTGAACCTTGCTGAGTTTTCCGCGCAACATGTGCGGTCCCGCTGCCGGCGCATGATTGCAGGAGATAGGCACACCTGCGTACCAGCTCGAAAGGATGGAAATATCGGCGGCGAGTCGTGATTGGCCCCTAAGGAGCCGTGGTGATGAACTGCGGATCCGCGAGGCCGCAACTGCAGCTTTCCGCTTGAATTCGAAGCCATGGCTTGCTGTCAGGCTCTCGGGACCTTCACGGTCCAGAGCACGACATATAAGCTCAATTCACTCCAACAAATCGAGCTGGACCAATGCGGGATGCATGTTCGCTTGTGGTGCGGTCGCATCCTTCAGCACCTTGAATACGCGCTGTTCGATAGGGGAGGACGTGACGAAGTCGGCATAGGCGCGCTCAAGCGTGGTCTTGCAACGCGCGGTGATCTCAGGATCAGATGCACCAGTCAACTCCTCGCCTGCGAGATATTGACCCATGCGACGCAGGATGTGAAGCCGCGCCACATCGACGATTTTCGCATCGTACTCGACGCCGAGCAGTGCAAAAAAATCCTCTGCCGCCGAGGCCTTGTTCAATCGCGCAAGGATCCCATCCGTCGTCATTCTCAACCTCCATCTCGATCCGCGCCCAGAAACGACCAGGCTGGAATGTTTCAACCGATCGCGCGACGCGCGTGGCTGATTCGCTGTTGACGAGCGAGCTCTCGTGAATGTCGCGCCAAATCGCCACCACCGTTTCCTGCGCAACCAGACCTTGGTGCTCGATGGCATGCTTGCGGACGGGCGCGGGGATGGTTTCGCTTTGCTCGGCGCCGAAAGAAAGTTGCACGATAGCAGCAAGGTAATCGCGGCGAACCCTGAATGCTTGCCGATCATAATCCGGGGGGAGCGCTCGAGCAGCCCCGGGTCTAGCCCTTCGTAGCTGCGCCAGGTCCTTTAACAGCCCGTGGACGTGGATGCCGGATTCATTGGTAAAGACATGCTCGTCGACAATCGCCTTGTTGAGCGGGACGGTACGGGACGCAGCGGCTGCAACGACGACCGCGACTTTTTCCCAGTTCGGATAGCAGCACGCCGGTATCAACGCAACAGAGCTGTCTGAGTGCGACGGCAACTTCCTTCAGCGGCGCGTTGTCGGCTCCGCCAGATATCAACCCGCGATCATCAGACGCCGCCTCGGCCCGTGGGTCGGGTGCGCGCAATCGTTTGCCCCGACCTGTTTTCACCCGCCATGCGACAGGTGGCCGAAAGCTCGTAGGATATACCCGCAATGGCGCCAAAGAGGGGTATCAATAATGAACTCAGCCTTTCAAGCTTGGGACGGCTTGGACGGCGTCATCAAGGCGGCGCAGATGATCCCGCCGACGTCCGGCCATCCGGCTCTCCCCGCTCTCTTCGCCGAAGCAAAGATCAAAATCATTGCATTCCGTGCAGACCGGCGTGGTACACATCACCAGGCCGTCATCTTCGCATAGCATGCGATAGAAGAAGCGCTTCCAGCGCATGTTCTTCGTATTGCGAGCCGCCAGCGGCCCGAAATGGCGCATGAGGACACGGGACAATTCATCCCGCTTCCGCAGGCCGAGATCTTCCCACAAGTGATTAGGCTCCATGGCGCGCCGCGCGATCATCGTCGCGAGCCAGCCGCCAACCTCGCCACGAGTGGAACGTTGCGCAAGCAGGAGGTCGCGTACCATAACTGTCTCGTCAGGCGCCGGTAAGGCGGACTGATCGCGCCAGGTATAGCTCCTGACCGGGGTGGATGGGAAGTATTGCACCAACAGCGCATTGAGCTCCTGGTTGGTCAAGCCAGCCCGCTCGGGAAGTTGGCCGCCATCCATGGCTGATGTGGCCAGAATGCAAGCGAGCACATGGTGATCGAAGTCATCATTGTCGCTGATGTCGACTTCTGCCGGATGGCGCCCGGTCAGAAGCTGGTAGAGCTCACTCGCGTCGCGCTGCTCGGCGGCGTGAGCTACCGATACGCGAGATGAGATCGTGTCGCCCGTTTTTCCTTGTGTGCCGATCATAACTTTCGTACAGCTTCTGAGTGGACGATGTCGGCCTTCCCGGATCGAGAAGGCCGACAACATGAACTATGCCGAAATAGCGGCAAGCTCGGCAGCGGTCTTGCCGACCTGGCTCTCGTCGACGGGCTTGATGATGCCGTGCTCCATAAGCATATCTTCGAGCTCGTCCATGCTGATTGGCGTCGGGATAGCGCCTTGTCCGGCATTATTGTGGATCTTGGTCGCGAGATTGCGATAGTGATCCGCCTGCTTGGAGTCCGGCGCGTATTCCAGCACGGTCATTCGGCGCAGCTCCGCGTGCTGCACGACATTGTCGCGCGGCACGAAGTAGATCAGCCGGCTGCCGAGCTTCTTGGCAAGAGCATCGGCAAGCTCCAGCTCCTTGTCGGTCTGCCGCTCGTTGCAGATCAGGCCGCCGAGACGCACGCCGCCGGAATTCGCATACTTTAGAATACCCTTCGAGATGTTGTTGGCGGCATACATCGCCATCATCTCGCCGGACATCACGATGTAGATTTCCTGTGCCTTATTCTCACGGATAGGCATCGCGAAGCCGCCGCAGACGACGTCGCCGAGCACGTCGTAAGAGACGTAGTCAATGTCCTCATAAGCGCCATTCTCTTCCAGAAAGTTGATGGACGTGATCACGCCCCGTCCGGCGCAGCCGACCCCCGGCTCCGGACCACCGGACTCGACGCATCGAATGTCCCTGTAGCCGAGCTTGATGACGTCCTCGATTTCGAGGTCCTCGACGCTGCCGGCATTCGCCGCCAGGCTCAGAATGGTGTCTTGCGCTTTGGCGTGCAGGATGAGGCGAGTCGAGTCCGCTTTGGGATCGCAGCCGACGATCAGAATCCTTTGGCCCAGCTCAGCAAGGGCCGCCAGCGTATTTTGCGACGTCGTCGATTTGCCGATGCCACCCTTGCCATAAAACGCGATTTGTCTCAGCGAAGACATGTTGCTCTCCATCAACCGATTGCTAATTTCTCGCGCCGAATGCGCGAGCCTGTTTCTCTCGTAGAAATCATGGGCACACGAATTTCGGGAAGGAGGCCATCGCTCGCCATCAGCGTCGGCGTGCCCTCAGCCCTCGCTCGTTGTTGCTCCATCCAGTTAGCAACTGGCGTGCCATTTCCTTCGCACCTGCATTAAGCCTCTGATCACCCTCGACTAACAGCGTGGCCTCGGACGCCAGCGTGCTGTGGCGGACCGGACAGCTGCAAGGGCTCTGACAGAAACCCGACAAAGCCTCGGCGCTCGGATTCCACTGCGAGCGCCGGCCAAGGAGCACAAACGGGAAATCCCGCGCCTTACGCCCGAGACAATTGAGGAGACGACATGTTGCAGATCGGGCTCGAGGACATCGCCACCATCAAAGGCGAATGTTCCACGACGGGCATGGCGGGCACTTGCCGCCAGATCGGGTGGCATATTGCTTGCTCAGTCGTGGAACGATGTTCCGTGTGACCCGATGTTGTGAGGACAATATGCTTGGAATTGGAAGTAAGTTGCCGCCGTTCGACATCATAGGCGTGAAGCCCGGCTTTCACCTGCAGGAGGAGGATGGGCAAAGCGCTTTCGAGACGCTGACTGAGAGAAGTTTCCCCGGCAAATGGAAAGTCATCTTCTTTTACCCGAAGGATTTCACATTCGTCTGCCCGACCGAAATCGCCGAGTTTGCCCGCCTGACGAAGGATTTCGCCGATCGCGACGCAATCGTGCTTGGTGGGTCGACCGATAACGAGTTTTGCAAGCTCGCCTGGCGGCGTGACCATAAGGACCTGCACCGTCTATCCATCTGGCAGTTTGCCGACACCAAGGGCGCACTGGTCGATGGCCTTGGAGTGCGCTCGCGTGATGGCATCGCACATCGCTATACCTTCATCGTCGATCCTGAGAACACGATCCAGCATGTCTATGCGACTAGCCTCAATGTCGGCCGCAGCCCCACCGACACGTTACGCGTTCTGGATGCGATACAAACTGATGAGCTCTGCCCTTGCAACCGCGAAATCGGCGGCGACACGCTTAAAATTGCCTGAGGCAACATATCGATCGTGCAGTTGGACGAGCGTTCCGGCCGCGGGACGTCAGACGCAATCGTTCTTCGATGATGTCAGGTGAGACGATGCTGCCGCAAACACTGCTAGCGCGTGCGACCCGCAATTCAGGTCTCTTTACCGGTCATGAACTCTGACGCCGCCGCCGCGATATTCGCGCGGCCGTCGCGGCGGCGATATCCACGTCTCGATCACGACGATGAACAGCGTTCACGGCCGCTTCGCTCACCTCACATCATCTCGAACACAAGCGGATGCCAGCGCGGCTGCCCATGAACATACAAACGCTTGTACGCTTCTGCGCCTGCCGGACGCACATCTCCCGCCGGATTTCCTTATACTTCGTCGTAGGCCGGACCGCGGTTCTCTTTTGTCTGCGGCTTACCGGCATGCAACTTCAAGGGGTCGATCCAGCGCCCACGGGTCGGAAAGAGGGTACCAATCTCTCCTCTTGGGGCATTCTAGGTTTCAGTCGCCGCGCCTTGAGCAGGGTGGACGCAGCGGCAGATGGCTTAGCGGCGAACGAGGCGTGCCTGCCGTCGATCGACGCGCTCGCACACCGTATTTTCCGGGCCCGGCAAATCTATATTCAGAGCCTAAGCAGCACGTTGCGACGAGCGATTCGCTTGAGTCGCTGATTGAACACGACAATCGGTCGGGTTTAGGTCAAGTAACCGGATCGACGGAGAAACCGGTCAGCTCGTTCGCCGCACGACCTAACCGTCGGCGCCGAGCCTGAGACGACCAACTGGCCGGCAACCGCACGCCGCCTGACGATCTCGATCATCACGCCGGTCGATTTCCGAAGCTGAATCCCATCTCAGCGCTGGTGGCCCAAGCCAATCCCCAAGGTAGACGCTTTCTGCCTTAGGGAGCCTTCGGATCGCTTCATAAGCTTTGAAACCCTAGCTACAGGGGTGCGGGCCCTTGAGTGCGCCTTGAGCAGCTTGACCTCGTCCTTACTATATTCTTTGCGCTTGGTGCTTTTCGCCACGTTATGTTCTCCGATTTCGCTTTGCACATCTATCTGCAGCGCCTTGTTTTTGAAAAACGCCGCAACTGCTTCCCATTACCATATCAATGACCATCGGCAACTATTCAAGCTGGCTTTTATCTTCCAGATAAGAACATGAACTACACGCGATTTGTTCTCTGTCCTTCTGTATCTTTGTCCGCGTGACAAACCCGATTCCCGACGCACGCCAGGTGGTTCAACATGGAAGCACGCTATCGAGACAGGGATGATCGTTTCGGTCCTTCAAAAAACAACTCGAAAGCGCTTCTTGCTCAAATACATCAACTTCACTCAAGAAGACGTTTCGCAGAGCAATATTCAGGCGCGGAGTAGCGCTGGATCGGCCAGGACGATCGTTGTGCTCCCGCGCATGATAAACCGGCCTTCACGAGTGTATGGCGTTACCGCGCGAAGAACGGACGTCCTCTCATACCTGCTGGGGTTCTGCGGAACTAGGTCGAGTAGTCACAAATGCGAATCCTGCGACGGCTGAGGTTTTCTTCGTCAGCAGATCGAGCACGGCTTGCTCTTCCTCATTTGACCGCCGCAGTATTCTTGATCGAAGGGGCCACGTAGAGATAGCCAGGAAATTCCATCCCCAGCGAACAAGATGCGAAACCATCGCCTGCCCCATGTCATGGACCCGATGAACGAGCGAGCGACCTGATCGTGATGTTTCGCCAGGCCGGGCACGACGGCATGGCAAACAACCCGCGGGCCTAGCGCCCTGTGAGCCTGGCACCGGCAGGCGATTGCTTGATCATGACATGGCAGAGCGCTTGGCCAGCACAATGCCGCTGGCGCGCCGCGGATCATTCGTGATCTGTGCACATTGATCTCCGCAGTCGAGTAAATGCAGGTCGAACTGGCCAAACCGGCGGAACGGAGTGTGCGTCATGTCGGAGGCGTCGCAACAAATCCAGGCAAGATGTGGAAATTTCTGCCGGAGCGTCAGGCAGGGCTCAGAGCCTGTGTCAATAGCGGCGAGCGTCTGCTCGATCATGGTCAATTCGCCTTGGCGCACCATCCACAAATCCTCATCGCCAGAATAAACGTTCAGGATCGGCATTCAGAACCGTTGTCGCCAAGCCAAGCCGTTGATGGGTCGAATGCCACTCCCAGACGTCCTTACCGTGATCTTTGCGGAACAGCTGCCATGCCGCCCCCGTCCTGTCGTGGCGCAGCAGCGCGATCTCGACGAGGCCACCCTCCGCATTGATATTGCCTGAGCAACACGGGCTCTCGACTAGATAGCCGCCAGGAACCGCAGTCACCTCTGGCGAGACATATCGGTAGCGCTCGCGCTTCGTGAGTGCGCGCACGATTCGCCACCGGTCGAGCTCGTTGGGATGGGCAGGCAAGCCGGCATGATGTCTCCTGATGATTGCCGCGTTCATTGCGCAATCTCCTAGAGTGCAGAGATTTCTGCCTCGATGCAGCCAACCACCAACTGCTTGCCGAAATCGACCATATAAATGAATAGGTTCGCTTCCGTATGGCGACCGATCTGGACGATCTCACCAACGTGCCCGACGCTGACCAGACACTCTTCCGGCGACGCGTCGGGAAAGGAACCGTCGTTGAGCAGATCTATCGCCGCCTTGACACGTTGGCCTGACTGGTATCTTGGCAGTCTTGGTTCGATCATCGGGATGCCGCTCCTGGCAAGGAAGGCTCCTCGCCTTCGCGGCTTCGCCTGACTAGATCGAGCTCCTTGCCTTTCATGCCGACGCGATAGCCGGAGCCGAGGAATTCGACCCCATAGATATAAAATTGTTGTAGGAACGTGCCGATCGAGACGACATAGCCAAGCTCACCTTTCTTGACCAGAACCTCACCAATCTCCTTGCCCACATAAGTGCCGTCGTTGCGGATGGTGCGGTTGGCCCGCACCTTGTCGCCATAGTCAAACAAGGGGGCGTCCGTCAGCTCGACGATCTCACTATCGCGGGCGATGTTGCTCATGCTGTCGTCCCCGTTCCACAGTTCGATACAACGTCTCGCACAGCCGCGGCCGCCGCCCGTCAATGCGGAGCATCAACCGCCCGAGTTTCTGAACCGCTAGTGTTGTCATGACATCCATCGTGGCCCTCAAGCAGGCTCCTGGTGACGCGGCAGCGCCGCGTCGAGCACGCATGTATTGTCAACGGGGCAAACCGCCACGCATTGTGGCTCGTCAAAGTAGCCGGCGCACTCGGTGCATTTCTCAGGATCAATCAGGAAAACGCCGGCTCGCTCGGAAATAGCGAGGTTCGGGCATTGCGTTTCGCACGCCGAACAGCCCGTGCATTGCGACGCGATGATCTTGAACGGCATTACTTGAACCCATCCTCAGGCGGCGGAAGTCAGCGCGTTGGAGCGGGCCGCTGCATCGACCCTTTCAACGTGTTGGATCTTCCCCTCATTGACTTTATCGAGATAGAGTTTGAACCAGGCGGTGACCGAGCCATCGATGAACTCGCAGGCGTACCGATCGACCGGCTCTATGCCGGCCTTGATCAATTTGGCCTTCGGGCAGCCGCCGATCTTTGACACGAATATGGCGTGGCAATCCTTGATGGCGCCGATGGCCATTTCGAGCTTGCTGTCCTCGCCATGACCACCTTGGCAATAGGAATGTATTGCTCGATGACCAACGTATTTTGCGCCTGAAGTCGAGAGCTCGTAGACCTGGAACTCCTTGGCATGACCGAAGTGCTGGTTGATCAATCCCGAGCCCTTGGTTGCAACCGCCACCAGCACCTTGATTTCGCTGGACGCGCTGGCGAGCCGCGCAAGCGCCTCCTGCTTGGCCACAAGGTTCGCGGTGCGCGCCTTCTCAACCTTAGCCTGATACTCCTTCCGGGCCTGCTCGTCGTATTTGATGTCCATCGCCATGATTTTTTCCATGGTGAACTCCGCGCCGCGGTCCTCCCCGAGCAGTCCGACAGCGTCGGCCCGGCACTGGCGACAGTGACGCATCATGCTCATCTCGCTTTCGCAGCTATCCTGCAATGCTACCACTTCCTGTGCAGTCGGGCCGCGTTGCCCCCTGAGGCCGAAGACGGTCCCATGCTCCGGCGACGATATCAGCGGCATCACGTTATGCAGGAAGGCGCCGCGCGACTTCACGGCCTTGTTAACCTCGACCAGATGCTGATCGTTAATCCCCGGGATCATCACCGAGTTGACCTTGCACAGGACGCCGCGCGCGGTGAGCATCTCCAGCCCTTGGAGCTGTCGATTGCTGAGTATTCTTGCGGCTTCAATGCCGGTGCAGCGCTTGTGGCCGTAAAAGATCCACGGATGGATCTTTGCACCAATTTCGGGGTCGATCATGTTGATCGTGATCGTCACGTGGTCGACCTTGAGTCTCGCGATTGTGTCGACATGATCGGGTAGCGCAAGGCCGTTCGTCGAGAGGCACAGCTTGAGATCTGGCGCGAGCCTATTGACGAGCTCGAATGTCCTGAATGTCTTGTCCGGGTTCGCGAGCGGATCGCCAGGACCGGCAACGCCGACCACGCTCATCTGAGGGATCGCGGAAGCGACCGCCAGCACCTTCTTGGCGGCCTGCACCGGCGTCAACTTTTCACTGACAATGCCAGGACGCGATTCGTTAGCGCAATCGTACTTACGATTGCAGTAATTGCATTGGATATTGCAGGCGGGTGCGACGGCGACATGCATGCGGGCATAATGGTGGTGCGCCTCCTCGCTGTAACACGGATGGTTCTTCACCTTTTCCCAGATCTCAATTGGCAGATTGGCGATGCCAGCCTGAGATCCGCAGCTTGCCTTACCGCTGCCACCGATCGTACCGCAGCCCTTGTGCGTCGCCATGACTTGCATGGTCTCGCTGATCTCGCCGGCGCAGGATACCTGGTGTTGCGCTGAAGTACTCATTGTTCCAATTCTCTTCGCAAGCCGAACCCTTTCGGCAAGCATCCCCAGAGTCTTTCTGGAAAGCCAAGAGCAACTGGCGTGCCATTCCTGCAGGATGAATTTAACATTTCGCTTTCAAGTACTTAGCTAAGCCCTGGTCGATTGTTAGCTTTATCAATTCATGTTGGAAAGCTGACAAGGGTTGCGATCACAACAGCGCTGACACCATTGTTTTGAGGCCCGGCAGGCAGCGTCAGCTATGGCTTCGGCAAACGGCAGGCGGGTGGCGTCGCTTGAAAGTTGATCTTCCGTCAGAACGTGACGCCTAGGCAAAGCACAATCCGCAAAAGACGTCCGGGGCGCTTTGAAGGACAGGTTGATAAGGCGAGCCTAGAAGCAGAGAAAGCAGTCCTGTGACTGACCTATGCCATGGAAGATCACGCGGACCCCTGCGTGATGCTCCGGAAGGGCATTGTCAACCCAGGTGAAGAGAAACGCCCGCTCGCCAGGGTCAGGGATCATCACGAAGGTTGATACTTCTGAGCCTGCGATCTGGGCCGGCGCGCGACTCAACCATTCAAAGCTGAACCTTATGGAGTCCAGCCATTGGCCTGACGCTGTTAAGACGCGCGGAATGCAACGAGCGGCCTGGCGGCCGCCGAAAAGGGGAGGTCGCGAAGGCCTCCCCACCAACGCCATCCCGCTGGCCGGATGCCTCGATGCTGCGCCCCGGCCAAGATACTGCCTTTGGCAGCGCGCGGCAGCACGATCTTGGTTCCGAACAAGGCTGCATGGGCTGTCGCGTTGACCGGTACGCGCTCACCGCGCCCGCCAAGACTTCCCTGGACATCCCGGTTTGACGACGTCCATAGACACGGAGTTTCATTTTTCGGTTGCTTCGCCGCCGCGCTTCTTGGCGTTTATGGTGATTGGTAGGGTGGTGTCGCTCGCCATCGCCGGTAGGTCGAGCACCCAGCCGTTTGCGATTTTAATCCAACCACCCCACAGCGTCTCGTGCTCCCAGCCGACGATCGGCTCCTCAAGATCTTTCTTGGGTACATAAATCGAAAGGCCTGTCTCAGGCGAACGACGAATCATGACCTTCATAGGGGCTCTGCAGGTTGCGAACTCTCGCCCGCACGCTCCTGACACGCACGCAACAGGGCTCTCTGTTCGGAAGTAATGTGCGCGAGGACTTGCAGCACACGATCGATCTCATCCAGCGCCGTCTCTCGCGAGAGCGAGAAGCGAACCGCACCGCGCAAAAACGCCGGCGCTACTCTCATCGCGCGCAGGACATGGGACGGCTCCATCGAGCCGCACGCGCAGGCTGAACCGAGGGAGGTGGCAATTCCGTCACGATTCAGGTGGTGGACGATGGCCTCCGCTTCGAGACGCTCGAAGGCAATGTTAGAGGTATTTGGCAGGCGGTTTTTGATATCACCAAGCACGATGCAACCGCCGAGCGCGAGAATGCCGCGCTCCAGCCGGTCGCGAAGGGCGCAAATCTGGATCTGATCTTGTATGAGGTGTGCCGCCGCGAGTTCCGCCGCCTTGCCGAGCCCAACAATGCCTGGGACGTTTTCGGTGCCAGCGCGGCGACGCCGCTCTTGCACGCCGCCGAAGATCAGCGGCCGGAACTTAATGTCCTTGCGGACATACAGCGCGCCGATGCCCTTCGGACCATGGAGCTTGTGGCCGGAGAGCGACAGCATATCGATGTCCGTCGTCTTCAGGTCAATGGGAATCCGCCCGACGGCCTGGACTGCATCCGTGTGAAAGAGCGCGCCGACTGAGCGCGCCATCTTGGCGAGGGACTTCACCGGAAAGATCGTACCGGTCTCATTATTCGCCCACATGATCGAGGCGACTGACGTACGCTCCGACAAGGCATTGCCATAACTCTCGATGTCCAATCGACCGCTTGCATCGACCGGAATGACATGGATCTTGATTCCTCGTCGGCCCAGCTCCTCGGCAAGAGACAGCACGGCCGAATGCTCAACGGCGGTTGTGACGATCTCGTCGCGTCCTTCCTGCACGGCGAGCGCGGACAGGATCGCAGTGTTGTCAGATTCCGTCGCGCCGGAGGTGAAAACGATTTCGTGATCGAATGCCGCGCCAATGAGAGCCTGCACATTTCGGCGCGCCTGCGTCAATGCGGGTGCAACCTCAATGCCGAATGCATGCCCGGACGACGCATTGCCGAATTGCCCAGAGAAGAACGGCAGCATCGCGGCGACCACCAAAGGATGTGCAGGGGTCGTGGCGTTATTGTCCAGGTAAATCGGACGCACGGAGAGTTCGCTCTGCATTTAAGCCCTCACTTTGGCAGCTCCGGGGAACGGGATCAGGCGGGCAAACTTTCCGAGCCGCTCGATCAGGCGCGCCTGAATAGCCGCGAGCGTCGTGCCCGCAAGCTTGCATACCCTGCAAGCGCCGGTTAGCCCGACCATGATCTTGTCGCCGTCTATTGCGACGAGCTCACAATGTCCCCGATCGCGCCTGAGGCTTGGCCGACTCTCATCGAGCACGGCGCGGACAATCCGCTCGCGATCGGAAGGCTCGATAGTCCGAGACTGCTTCGTAGGTTCAGCCTTCAGGCCCATGTTCGATGCTCATTCCATTGCCAAGCGTACCAAGGCGACTCAGCTGAACGATTTGCCGCATGAACAGCTCGATTTGGCATTTGGGTTATCGAAGCGGAATCCTGATCCTTCGAGCGACACCACGAAATCGATCGTGGTGCCGTTGAGATGCGCCCGGCTCGCGTTGTCGACAAAGACTTTAATCCCGCCTTGCTCGAACACGGTCTCATCGGAGCTTGGCTCATGAGCAAGACCCAGTTTATATGTGAATCCCTGGCAGCCGCCGCCTTCGATCATGATCCGCAAACCGGTTGCCGGCTGCACTGTCGAGGAGATTGCGGCCTTCAGTGCGTTGATGGCGCTATTCGTTAGGTTGATCATCTCTGGCTCGTTCTCAGTTCTCTCGCAAAGCACAAATGGCAAATCCCATGCCAGTCGAGATGCAGATGAAACCAGCTTCTATTGCAGAGGCCCACCATTCGATTTGCGACCTGTCGGGTTCGCGACAGGCGGTTTTCCGGCAGCAGGATGTCATGCGTGCGAGGCCTCGTGATGGTGACAGCAGGTATCCCCGCAAATCGCGCCAAGCCGCCGTTTACGCTCTACGTCGCTGCAGACATCGCGGACGGCAAACAACTTGCAGGAAGGTAGGGGCACGTCGCATTGGGCGACCCGTGCACACCACAAATTGATGAGGAGACTTCCATGACCTCGATCGACAACACCGCTCTTGGCCCGCTGGACAAGGAGGGGCGATTGCTGAATGCGGTGCTTAAGAGTGAAACAACGAAGTCCGGGCGATTTGGGTTTCGAGGCGACATCGCGCTGAAGTTCCAAGCCCAGCTCGCCGACGAAAAACGACCGCCGGATTATTCCATCGAACAAGTTCTTGCAATTGCACAAGAAGGCGAACCAGCCATCCCAGTCCTTGCCGGATATCTGCATTCCTTCGCTTATCTACCCGAGGCCGCGAAGGTGCTGGATGGCAGGCTGAGCCCCAACGGCAGCTATTTCATCTTCTGCAACAACATTGATCTGCTCGCGAAGTACCGCACAAAAATAGGCGACATCACCTTCCGCATTCTGCCTTGCAACGAATCAACCGTATGGAAGGAGATGATGGACCTCGCCGGCATCGACAAGAACGACCTCAAGAAGCTCGGTACCGCCGCAAGGCTCGACTACTTGCTCGATGCAGCCAAGGAACTCGATGGATCATACACGGAGATCTCATACGAGGACGGCCTAGCCAAAATGGAGCCGGTGAAGAACAGAAGCGAAAACCGCCCAGTCTGAGGCATCGCCTCAGATCCCTTTCTCGCCAGCTCGACAGTCCGCCGCAAAGAGATTCACTGCAAACGCTTCGCCTGCGGCGGGCTCTTTCAAACCTTGGCGATGCACTTCCGGCCCAGCTTTTCGGGCAGATGACATGCCCACTCTGCTGGTCGTGTGTTGGCCAAGAGCACTGTCGTCATCACGCTGTGGCCGGCTCACCGCGACGGTCCGACTGAGCGGGTCTATCGTGATCAGGACATTCTAAGTCTGACCGGTTCATGGTCGCGGTCACACTTCAAAGGCCGATCGACGGTGTGTGGATTGGCTTTGGCGTTGTGCTCCAGGCCTTTGCCGGCCTGGGCGGCGCTGAGATGTCGCGCGAGGAGCGATCACTATGCTGATGGTTCACGGAAGGGCCGGCGGTGATCCGGACATTCCGGGGGTGCGCGATGTCCGTGCTGCGGAAGCCGGCGGCATCCGCCACTGCAGCGACCACGGATGGATGCAGAACTCGCGCCGACCCGGATGCGCGGTAGCGTACGTGCGAAATCGCCTGACAGAATCCGCCGCAGGGAGTGTGGAGGACGGAGTGGTCGCCAAAGGGGTGGAGGTGCTGGCAACTGTGTAGGAGTGCCCGAGTACCCGTCGCGGTAATCAGCAGCACCCGCAGGTCGAGCAGGCGGGTGGACTTCCCGTCAGCCTCGGCTTCGGCCACGCAGGCTTAGACCTATGGTCTCGGGCGTGCGCCTGATTACAGGCCCAGCAACAGCCCTTGCGATCTGCATGGCGCGCAACGCCGCGGCCTTTGAGCAGTTGATCCGCCGCAACGAACATCGAGGTCGGATGCCCTGAGGGATCGCTGAGATCCTTGTGGATGCGGCCGACCAGAACATCACCCTGGCCAGCGGCGGCGATTGGTATCGGACCTCGTTTTTGGTGCGGTCGGACGACCTTCACGCCGGGCGCTTGCGCCATGATTGGGCGCACATGCTCCTCGCTGATCGGCTTCTCGCATTCGAAGTTGATGGGCGCGCAGCACGGGTACGCGGATGCAGGTCACACCAGTCACGATTATCCCGTCCGAGAAGATCTTGAAAGTTGGCAATTGAGATTGACACGCGTGAATTTCAGGAACCTTTTCCTTCGCAGCGGCGCCGGCCCCGCTGGTGACCCGCTAAGTTGCGCTTATCACGCGCTTGATGCGATTCTTCTGGTGCGATGATGCCCTTGCGGTCGCGGACGCGGCCCGCATTGATCTCGAGGATCACCAGCGGCAGGTTCGGATCCATTCGGAAAGCGGAGGAGTTGTCGACCACGACAGCGCCTGCCCTGACCGCGATCGGCGCGTCCGTTTTGGAGATGCCGTTGCCGTCCGAGAACAGGGCGATGTCGTCAGCTCCTCGATCACGACGCCCTTGCTTCAGAACGACATCGTCTTGCCGGGCGAGCGGGAGCTGGCCAGCGCTTCAGCCTGCCAAAGCGAAAGCCGCGGCTGTCCGTGGAGGCGAGAATTCGGCGCCCCCCGCCGCCGGTGACCGCCGACAATCGCGAGCACGGGATCGTTACTCACATTTTCCTCCATTTCCGTTTGAGCATGATCTGGTCGGAAACTCGGATTCCACTCTTCCGGATCAGCCTGTGCAGACAACAAAAAAGTGCGGGACCAATGGCGGCGGGGCTTCGGTAGAGCTGGTGCGTTCAGTGGACGAGTAGGCGCGCATGCCTCTCGGGCCCCGAAGGCCGTGGTGGTCTTGGTCGCGCGTTTGGTGATCGTGAGCATGACCGCTACTTGTGCGGTATGCTTCGCAAGAATTGATGTTGAAGAGTTACTGATCGATGGTTTGAAGCATTCGAGATCCGACACTCTCAAGTCGCCTTCAGCATTTTCTGAACCGACCACCTCCCTTTTTTAAGAACAACACGTTCTGTTCATTATGCTAGCCCAATAGAACATGGGATCGACGTCTGGGGCGGCGCAACCGGTAGGAGACTGCCAGATCGAACCTCGATGCTGCATTTAAGTTCTTCGAAGGGGCGGTTTGTGCCGGAAACGGCAAACATAACTGCGTGAGTAATGCTCGATGTGAGTAGCAGATCGATAGTGTCGAGCTACAAACCTGAGTATGTAAAAACGGCGGAGCCGGCATCCCTTGAATACAAGCACTAACGAGACACCCAGCAACGAAGAGCCGCAGGGCGTGGCATCGCTCGTTGTCGGCTAGGTTTTCCTTGTGGCGTGCGTGTCGCAATCGCCCTGAATGATTCTGCTGGTGGCGAGCGATTCGAAGGCGCTAATTGGGCCCGATGGTGCGTCTTCTGATTAACATTTCTCTTCATGTCTCCTCCTGCGGCTGGACGTTGGGAACCCCAGGAGACTTCTCTCGCGGAACCGAACAAGATCCGCCGCAAGAAACCTTCTCGTCCCTGTAGTTGGCCAAGGCTTGGAGCAGCCGTGGCATATAATACTTCTTCGCACGCTCCGCTGGCAATTCCGGCATAGCTTTCGGATCGTCTAGCCACGTCATCGCCCGCTCGATCAGCTCGATCGCATGTTGCTTGTCACCACTCTCGTGGTAGTACTGAGCGACCACCATATAGGAAGAGCAGTTGAGGCCGCCGAAGGCCTGCCCAGGATTGAGGATATGTTCCGAAACATCCCTGCCGATCGCAAAGCGTTCCGCACGCGGGAGGTGCGTGTTGTCGTTCTCCGCATCAAAGAGTTGCCTCATCGCGCCAACCAGCGCACTCAAAGCCTCTGACTGTGTCTCAATCGCATCTCGAACCAGTTGGCGTAAGACCTGGAAACCAGTCGCCGTGTCGCGCATTTTGTGAAGCAACAGATGCGCATGAATCTCCCGGAAGTGGAGATTGTCCGGCGTCGCGGCAATGCCCTCTTCGACGGCTAATAGCGCTGTCGGCCAGTCCTTTGCTTCCATCGCCGCTCCGATTCTCCGGTGCATTGAGCGTTCGCGCGCTAGGCGCTGGCCTTCCGCAATCCGTTTCGCATCAGCGAATTTAGCTTGATAGCTGCTGCGCCAAGTGCCGTTTATTATTTTCGGTAAGACGTCGTCGAGTGTGATCGGATGACCGATATAGGCAATGTGGCCGTCGCGATCGACGACGAACGATGTCGGAATCCCAACAGATGAGCTGGCATCCATCCAAAGCTTGTTCATTTCGCCCGTACTGTCGAACCCGATTCGATAGTTCAAATTTGAGAACTTCTCAGTCAACCATACGTCCAGTTTGGTACGAGCCTCATCCGCCGTTGGTGCTTGTTCGCTAGCTGCGACTCCGACGACCTCAAGCCCCTCGTCTTTGTATTTTGCTTGCAGCTCAATGAGATGGGGCATCGCCTCCTCACATGGACCGCACCAACTTGCCCAAAATTCGACGATGTACACTCCCCCTGGCTGGAACTTCGTAAGGGGGGCGCCACGCAGCCAGTTCTCGACTTTGAGCGAAGGAGCCGGGGTCGCCATGCACAGCACCATCATTTCTTCTCCAAAGTCAGTTGTTGCGAGAGCTTGTCTTTACACTGAGTTAGCAATCACCGTGCCAGGCGCCCCGCGCGCACTAAGCACATGAAAAAGCTTTGAGAAACATCCACACGCCCAATAGGTCCACTGTAGACTGACATGCTTTGCGTGAGCGTTAGATTTCGGGCACGCATCGCGCCCTTCCGGTCACCAAAACGCGAATGCGCATCCCCGAGCCGCGACGTAGGCTTCGCCGTAACGCTCGGCGGCGGGCTCAGGGCGCTGAGCGAGTTCAGGATCACCCCTTAACTGCCGCGCGATCTAGCCGGGGTGCCCAAGGCCGCTCACATCGCCTGCCGAGTGTCTGTTGATCTGGCGCAAAGGCGGAGACTGCGCGCGCAGCCCTGAACAAGGCGATGCTAGCCAGCCGACAGGCTACTCACGAGCATTTCTGCCGCACTGAAACCATGCAGAATTCGCAACCAAAGTCACCTAGCCCATCAACTCCTTGCGCCGTGGTTACTGTGGTCCGCGAGCACGAGACGGCGCGGTCGTGTCATTTGATCATTTGACCGATCCCCCCGAAGGACAGCCAATAGTCCATGTTCGGGCACGGTCAGCTCAGGAAAGCTGGGTTGATAGCGAAGAAAGTCGCTTCAACCCCGTGGCGCGTGCGTCTGACAGTTTGTTGGACACACCCGCGCGCAGGCGCTGCAGCCGATGCAAGCGCCTTCGTCATTCAGCACCATGATTTTTTTTTCGAGCTCATCGTCCTCCTCATCGAGATCGATGATTTGGCCAGCCTCGCTTAGCCCCTTCAGCGTCATGACCTCGCGGCCGCAAACCTTATAGCAGCGGCCGCAGCCGATGCACTTCTTGAGATCGATAGAAACCAGGTAATCCGGCTCCCAACTGCGGCCGTCTCGGGTCCTAAATGACATGGCTTGAGATCCGCTATGCTTTGTCTAGCGCTTGGAGATTTTGGCGCTTGCTTTCGAGCTCGCTGAAGGCAGCGTGGGCCTTCTGCGCCACACTCAGGATCGAGCACCAGTTGACCGGCAGCTCCTCGGAGAGGTCGTGGAGGTCCATCTTGGCTTGGGTCGCCTTCGCCGACAGCTTCTTTATTTCCGCTTTCAGCGCTTCAACATCGCTCATGCTTGCCTCAATAATTCGCCACTTCCGGGAACTTACGGATCATCTCAACGCCACTATTGACGAATTTGTCGCCTTGATCAGCGAGATCAGAGAAATGGTCGAAACCAAAGCGATGTACGTCGCGCAGCTGCTTGCTCACGACAACGAGCCGGCCGCCGATCAAGACGATCCGACCGAACCCTTCGTTGTGCATCTTCAGCATTGGGGAGATCATCACTCCGGTCGCCTTCTCGATCGAGAGCGCAACCGCGTGAAAGAACAGCTCCAGCCGCCATGTCGTCGCGGGGTCGGGATTGCCGACAATAGGCAGCGCACGGCGCTTGTGCTTGTCGAGAACGTAGGGTTCGAGCAAATCGAGATCCTCCTTGCCCTCCCAGGCACCGTGGGAGTCCTGGGCGCGCCAGATCTTGACGAGCTCTTTCAGAAATGGCGGCTCCGCCGCCGCGGGGGCTGGAGTGACTTCGGACGTATCTCCCATCCTCGTTCCTTCAGGTTTCGAAATCCACTGTACGTTCCGGGTCTTTGGCGAGCAGCTTTCGGAGCCAGGGCGGCGGCGAGCCCTTCAGCACGGTTTCGAGTTTGACGCAAAGTTCATCGATGGGCTCTGGTTGCAGCACCTTCATCGGATGGATCTTGCTCGCGACGACTCGTGCAGCACCCGAGCCGCCGATCGCCGCAACATAGAGGATTGCGCAGTCCCTGATCGCCTCGATCTTGGGCGCTAGCTTATCCTCATTGCCGTCTTCCGTGAGGTCACCACCGAACTGGATCGCCTCAATAAACCGATGCCCCTCCGGGCCGACCTCGTAGATCGCGATGTTCTTGGCCCAGCCGAAGTGCGCATCGACATGCTTCAAGTCCTGAGTGGCAAATGCAACTTTCATCCGTGTTGTTTTCTCTCCCTGCTCAATGCAACCGAGGCGAAACGACCTGCAGGCCAGAGTTGGTGAATCGCCAGCTGTCAGGCGTCGGCCGATGGTTGATCTCTCGGTCGGTGATAATGAGATTGGCGATGTCAAAGATCAGGTCGCGCGTGCCGCGATAACCAACCATTGTGAGGTGCGCAGCGCCAAGGCGATCGAACATGGGAAAGCCCACCCGGAAGAATGGAACATTGAGTCGCGAAGCCGCCTGGCGACCATGTGAATGGGACATCAAGAGGTCGCAGTCACGCGTCCTGGCAAGCTCTTCAAGATCCTCCAGATCGCCGATCAGGACGTCCTCGGTCCTGACACGCTGCAGCACCGGTGAGTTCGTCGTCGTCACCGCAGCAGTGACCTGCGCCCCCATCTCATGGAGCGAGCTGGAGAGATCAAATAGCAAGTCCGGCTCGGCGCCGATCGCGAGCTTGCGGCCGCCGATATGGAAATGAGCATCCAGCATGGCGTCTGCCAGCTGTCCACGCTGCCGGCGATACTTCGAGGGTACTGACCGGCCGGTGATCTGGCTCAAGAACGCCATAAATTCGTCGTTTGGGATAAGGCCACAGAGCCGCTCGAATAGACGGAACGGCGCGCCTGTCCGCACCTGCATGGTCTCGGCCGCACGGCGCATTTGCGCGCCGATCGCGATCGTCCAGGCCACCTGCCCCATAGTCCCAATTTCGTCCACTCCAATCCCCCCGATCGTAGTCGGCGTGAATTCGTCGGGGATGTGGCCGTCCAGCGAACCTGCAAGGTCCGGCAGGAAGGAGGGCTTGAGACCGAAATCCTCAAAGATCGTGCGAAGCTCGTCGAGGTCGCCGGGCGTGAGGTGGCACCCAGGTAGCACGTTAACGCGGGACGCATCGCGCGGTCGCGCTGGGTCGAACGGAGTCACAAGCACCTCGATCATCCGCGCCACCGTCTTGCCCCAGCCATCCTGCAAGGCATCCTTGAAATCCGGAGTCGAGACGTAGACAAGGGGGAGCTTTTCGAGCTGCGGGTGCTTCTGTCGGATCAACCGGATGAAGGCTTCGACGTCATCGCCGTTGGTTTCAGTGACCCCAGTTGAATTGATGCCAATGATCTCGGGCTCGATGCGATTGTAGATGTTGAGGATTGCCTGTTCGAGATTCTCGTGGCCGCCGAGCACGGTCGCAACCTCGCTCATAGCAGTTGTCTGCATCGGCACGGCTTCATTGAAATGGCGCACGAACAGCGTCAGCCCAAAGGAGGCGCAACCTTGCGGGCCGTGCAAAAGCGGCATCGCGCCGCGCAACCCCATGAAGGCAAACGCGCCGCCGATCGGCTGACTCATCTTGAGCGGATTGACCGAACAGGCTTTCTTCGAGGTAGTGACGATCGCCATGTCCCCTACTCCGCCGCCTGCAATGCCGGCGGCTGGAGATCGGACGGAATGTCCTTACAAGCAATGCACCGCCCGCTGGAACTGGCGCACGGCTTGTTGGGCTCGGCGAGCTTCGGGCCATGCGCCGCAATCGCGCTCTCACCCTCGCTGGCCTCAGCTTGATTGGAAAAACTTATCGTCCTGACGCCGTTCCTGCTCGGGTCCCGAACTGGATCCGCGGCTTGCGCATGCATCTGGGCAGCCGTCCTTGCCTGAAGATTCCGGTCGAACTCATCCCATGGCGCGGCTTGGCGGAGCTGATCCCATATCGGATTGTAGAGCGCCTTCTCGACCTCCTCCATGAGCTTGAGAATCCCGACATAGCCCATATAGGCGTGGCAGCGCTCCTGGTTGATATCGAGCCACGGCATCGCCGCCTTTAGTGCGACGAATTGCGACTTGCCGCCCGAGAGCATGATATCGGCTTTTGCGTCCTTGAGCATCTTGTAGATCTCGCGAGGCGACATGTCCTCGATCATATGGGCGTCCTGGCCCATTAATTCCTTGATACGTTCCTTGTCCTTCTTGGTCGATTTCTTCACGGACGTGCCGACGATCTCGAGCCCGGCCTCCTGCAACGCGGCCACCATCGACCAGGATTTCACACCGCCGGTGATGAGAACAACCCTCTTGCCGGCAAAGCGCGGCTTGAAACGTTCAATCGCAGCCCAGGCCTTGGTCTCTTCGCGTGCGATCAGGGCTTGCGTGCGTTCCATCAGCTCAGCCGGCGCGCCACTTTCGATCAGCATGCGCGCGATCTGGCGGAGTGAATCGCTGGTATCCTCGATACCGTAGAAGGAGCCTTCAAAAAACGGGATGCCGTAGCGCTGCCTCATCTTGCGTGCGACGTTGATCATTGCCCTTGAGCAAACCATCATCGCGGCTTTGGCCCGGTGCGAATAAGCGACCTCGCGATACTTGCCGTCCCCCGAGATGCAGGACAGGATCCGGATTCCGAGCTCATCGAGCAGGGGCTTGATCTGCCAAAGCTCGCCGGACAGATTGTATTCACCGATGATGTTGATATCATACGATGTCGTGTAGTCCGGCTCTCCGGTACCGATGACGTGCTCCAGCAGTGCTTCGCCAGCAAGCTTGTTACCAAGGTTCTTCGACCCGACAAATCCCGGTGAATTGATGGGAATGACCGGCTTGCCGAATTTGGCGGAGGCCGCCTTGCAGACCATATCGATGTCGTCACCGATCATTGCGGGCACGCATGTCTGGTAGACGAAGATGGCCTGCGGGTCGTATTTCTCTGTGATCTCCTTGACTGCCCTGTACAGCCGCTTCTCGCCGCCGAAGACGATATCGGTCTCGCTCATATCTGTGGTGAAGCTTCTGCGCCACAGATCGGAGCCGGACGAGACCGAACCACGATTGTCCCAGGAATTGCCCTCACAGGCGATTGGACCATGCACAAGATGGGCGACATCGGTGAAGGGCTGCAGCGCGACTTTGGCGCCATCGAAGGCACATCCGCCGGCGGCGCCGCCCGGCTTGAGCTGCTTGGTGCAACCATTCTTACGCTCGACCTTCGACTTGCTCGCGTTCCTGGCGCAGCCCGGTTCGTTAAAGACGTCCTGTATGGTCGTGGGAAGCGAAGTCATGGTGTCTCTCTCGGGGATGTTAACACACCGCAGACCACAAGGATGACCGGCGGAGAACCTGTGATCCCCGCCGCAGCGCCGCTGTTTCTGCGGACGATGAGGCGGGGAGCTCGCCTTAGCGTATGATGTCGAAGCTGTAGTCTGTCTTGCCAACCGAGCTGGTCTTTCGATCGATCTCATCAAAGATCTTGTCGAGAATCTTGACCAGCACATTCATGCTCCCCTGATAGCCCCACACTGGATAACGATGGTGATGATGGCGATCGAAGATGGGAAAGCCGATGCGGATTAGCGGCGTTCCGGTGTCACGCTCGAGATACTTGCCGTAGGTGTTACCGATCAGGAAATCGACCGGCTCTGTGAACAGGAGCGAGCGCATGTGCCAGAGATCCTTGCCCGGGAAGGCGCGGCAGTTTTTACCGAAGGGCGAGCTCGCGAACAGCGCCTGCATCCTCTGCTCCCAGGCCTTACTCGCGTTCGTCGACAGCACGTGGGTCGGCTCAGCACCGAGCTCCAGCAGGAATGCGGCCAGACCATAGCAGAGGTCTGGATCGCCGTAGATCGCGAACTTCTTGCCGTGAACATGCGCGCTAGAATCAGCCATTGCGTCTACCAGGCGCCCGCGCTCCTGCTCCAGCGCATTTGGAATTGCCTTGTTGGTGATACGCGACAGTGTCATCAGGAAATCGTCCGTGGCGCTGATGCCCAGCGGGTGATTGAAAGCGACGACCTCCTGATCGTGCCCTTTGATGAAGGACAACGTCTTCTCCGTGCAATATTGCTGCATGGAAATGGTTGCCTTGGCGTGGACAGCGTTCGCGGCATCCTTTAGTGTAGTGCCCCCATCATACATGCGGAACTCGCCGTCCGTGGGGGTATCGAACACGTCACTGTTATCCGCGAGGATGGTGTAGCCGATCCCCATCAGCTCGAAGATACGCCTTATCTCACGGATGTTTCCGACAGTGTAGCCGTCGAAGCCACCGATGAAGTTGATCGTGTTGTTCGCTTTACGCTCGAGTTTTGGGGCCGTGCCGGCTTTGCCATCCCAGAAATGCTCGAGGATGCCCTTGAGCGTATTGTCGTAGCCAGTAACGTGGCTGCCGACGAACGCAGGAGTGTGAGCGAATGGTACGTCGTAGTCCGCTGGGACTGAACCTTTTTCCTTTGATGTTTTGATGAAGGCATTGAGGTCGTCGCCGATAACTTCCGCCATGCAGGTCGTGGCGACCGCGATCATCTTCGGCTTGTACATGCTATAGCTGTTGGCAAGCCCGTCCGTGAGATTGTTAAGCCCCCCGAACACGGCCGCGTCTTCCGTCATGGACGAGGAGACGCACGAGGTCGGCTCCTTGAAGTGCCGTGACAGATGGCTGCGATAATACGCGACGCAGCCCTGTGAGCCGTGGACGAACGGCAGTGTGCGCTCGAACCCGAGGGCGGCGAACACCGCACCGAGCGGCTGGCAAGCCTTCGCCGGATTAACGGTTAGCGCCTCGCGGGCGAAGTTCTTCTCGCGGTACTCGGATGTCTTCGACCATTCTTTGATGCGATCGACTTCGGCGGGATCATGCGGATTCTCAAATAGCGCCTTCTTCTTGGCCAGCATCTGCTGGTATTCGTCTCCCCGGAAAAGCTCGGAGTGGTCGAGTATGTGTTCGGCGTTCTGTGTCATCATAGCACTCTTTGGGTTCTTGCGTTCGTTCTCCTGCCCTTCCCCTCCTCTGCGGAAAGAAACGGCCCGGGGTCGGCTTCCTATTCCGCTGCCATGAGGCTCGGCTGCGGAGCGTCCTTCCAAGGTGCCGTGGTCTTCCCCCAGATCGGGGAGTTAATCGCCATGTCCATGTCGCGGGCGAAGATCGCGAAGCCGTCATAGCCGTGGTAAGGACCCGAGTAGTCCCAGGAATGCATTTGGCGGAACGGCACACCCATTTTTTGGAAGACGTATTTTTCCTTGATACCGGAGCCGACCAGGTCTGGCCGGATCTTTTCGACGAAGCGCTCGAATTCGTAGCCGGTGACATCGTCGTAGATCAGCGTGCCATCTTTGACGTAGTGCTGGGCGGTGCGTTGGTAGTCATCGTTATGCCCGAACTCATAGCCCGTGCCGACAACATCCATGCCGAGGTCCTCATAGGCGCCGATGACGTGGCGAGGACGTAAGCCGCCGACGAACAGCATTACCGTCTTGCCTTCAAGCCGCGGCCGGTATTTCGCGGTCACAGCATCGACAAGCGGTTGATACTTCGCGATGACGCGTTCGGCGCCTTGCTTGATCTTGTCATCGAAGAAGCTTGCAATTTTTCGCAGCGACTCCGCGATTTTGGAAGGACCGAAGAAGTTGTACTCACACCAGGGAATCCCGAATTTTTCCTCCATGTGCCGTGAGATGTAGTTCATCGAGCGATAGCAATGCAGTATGTTGAGCCTCGCCTTCGGCGTCGCCTCCAATTCAGCGAGAGATCCATCCCCCGACCACTGGGCGATGACGCGTAGGCCCATTTCTTCCAGCAGGATTCGTGACGACCATGCGTCGCCACCGATGTTGTAGTCGCCGATGATCGCAACATCATATGGCGTCGGTTCAAATTTAGGGCTGGTCTCTGGGGCGCTCTTGTCAAAGATCCAATCCCGAACGGCGTCGTTCGCGATGTGATGGCCGAGCGATTGCGACACGCCACGGAAGCCCTCGCACCGCACGGGCACGATGGTTTTGCCGCCATATTCCTTCGACTTTTCTCGGGAGACCGCCTCGATATCGTCACCGATCAAGCCAATCGGACATTCGGACTGAATGGTGATGCCCCTGCTGAGAGGAAATAGCTCCTGGAGCTCATCGATGAGTTTCGTGACCTTTTTATCGCCGCCGAACACGATGTCCTTCTCCTGAAAATCGGAGGTGAACTGCAGTGTCACGAACGTGTCGATGCCGGTCGTCCCGACGTAGTAGTTGCGCCGCGAGCCCCAGGAGTACTGACCGCAGCCGACCGGACCGTGGCTGATGTGGATCATGTCCTTGATGGGTCCCCAGACCACGCCCTTGGAGCCCGCATAGGCGCAGCCGCGGATGGTCATCACGCCCGGAATGGACTTGATATTCGACTTGACGCCACAATCCGACTTCCCCGCCTCGTGAACACTGAGATGCTTGGCGCGCCTTTTGGCAGTCTTCTCGGGGTAGACCGTCAACACCTCATCGATTAGCTGCTTGTTGCGCGCCTTGATCTCTGCAACGCCTTGGGTAGGTGTTCGGCTCATACAGGTTTCCTTTTCGATTGTGGTCTCAACAAGAAGCGACGCTTTTGCGGTAGACCGACGGATTTCCGATCCGGCGTTCAGGTAAGAGTGCAATCTGCGTGGGCGGTCCTACCGATCGCAACTTCGCGACGTTCATGCCGCAGCGGTCGTTCACGATCATGTAGCTCATCTCGGCTGAGCGGTTAGGAGCGCCATGTGTGACGCTGCCTATCGATGACCAAGACGCTTCTCGGTGAAGTCATGCCTGCTCTCCAGCGGTTGGTCATATCGGCTTCTTTATTCACTCGCGTGCGATCACGGGGCATGTCCCTGTGCATGGGATGCAAAGGACTAACAGCCGCCTCCTGCGCAGGGGTCTGCAACGAGTGTGCCAGCGCCGGTTGAATAAAAAAGCAACGTTTATAGAGCTAGATAGCTGCCGGATGCGGATTGTTATAAACCTGACCCTGTCTGCCACCAACAAGCGTAGCCGCAACGCCCTGTCTGAAACAAAACAATCGGTTACGCTCTCCACCAGCGGCGTGGCTGGAGTCTGGCCGCGCCGACGTCACTCCAATGCGCAGCCTTGCTTCGTACGCGCCGATCCAGCGATCGCAACCACCATCCGTTCGAAGCGGATTTCAGCGCGGTTAGATGTGCCCATCGTGCTCGCGATCCCACCCCCAGCAAGAATCGCATCGAGCGCTCCACCACCTGCTGCAGATGTCTCCACAAGAACTCAGTTGCCCAGCAGCAGTCCTCTTCCACTTCCGCATGGTCTCTCGCTCCGGCGTTCTTTTATTTGATACTGCGGAGAGGCGCGCTCGGAGGGGCGAACAGCTGACGCCGTGGAGAGCACGTAAGCTGATCAATTCCCAAGCAGCGCGGTAACTTAAACTCCGCAAACGGTCACCCTGGGCTTGCCCGGATTTGAATTTGCCGGCTACGACACAGGGCGCTTCCGCATCAAATAATCTGCAGCTTTTGCGTTCGGCGTAGTTCGACAAAGGGGAACATCGGATTCTGACGCGTCAGACGGTTTGAGCGAATTCACGGAAAGGCCGGCAGCTTCGCAAGTGTCGGCAGTCGAGATAAGGCAGGTGGGATGCGGACCACTGGTCGATTTATCCTTTCTCGTTCCAGGACAGGATCGAAATTCCTTACGCTTACCTCCGTTGCGTGGCGTATCAATCGCCATTGAAACCAGTTTTGCTAACGCGCTCCGCCAGCCTTTTTGCAGAACAGCGCGCCGATGGTCCACTTGAACGGTATTTTTCTTGCCCAGGTAATTATGGTAAAAAGGGCCAAGACCTCGGACCGAAGTGCTCAGGTGCGGATTTCACGCATTGCAACGTTCGTAAATTGGTGCATCACCACTGTTCCGGCGGTACTCGCGCGCCTTTCGCTTCTGTAGGGACGAGTTGGCTGCTGCACTAAGCCGCCGCGTCGGTTCACGACCTAGCGTTAGACCCGTTAATCTTCCCTTTTGAGCTTCTCGCGCTCCTGCTGAAGCGCTTCGGTCTCTCGGGCGACCTCGCGTCCTTCGCCCAGTTGTTCCTGGAAACGCTGGCGGGCCTCGGCGAGAACAGCGGGGGCGAAGGATTCAGTCAGCCGAATCTCGATTGCAGATCGGGCACTGCAGGGTGAGTTCATGGGCCCTTTTGCCGCCGTCGGGTTAGATGTCATGAACCCTCCGTTTCGGCAGCTCTTAGGCCCGAATAAACGTGATCCGGCCCCCTTCGCCACGCTTCCGATGTGGCTTTATCTTTGTTTCGACGTCCTGATCGAACGCCGCCAGCATGCGAAGCAGCTTTTCCACGGAAACCAACTTGAACTGCCCTTGAAGCAGCTTGGAGATGTTGGGCTGCTTCACGCCGACGAGCTTCGCGGCTTCGGTCTGAGTGATCTCCCGCTCCGCCATCAACCGCTTCAGTGTACAATGAGGGCTGCCTTGAGTTGGTACTCGTCCGCGTTCGGGAGGCGGTTGGGCTGCATTTATTCCGTGTTGATAGCTTCCGTGTCGCGCAGGCGCTGCCATGCGAGGCCAGATCGTCCCATATGCGGATCGGCAGCCAAAAGAGCTGCTGATCGGACCGCGTGAAGGTCATTTGAACGCTCTACCGCGCTCGAGTGCCTTCGGAGTTTTGGCTTAACCTGTTGCGGGTGTGCTCGTCTTGGGAGACGGCATATATTGGCCGGTGAGCACATATGTGTGTGCTTAAGAGTATGGACAGTATTCCTGTGCGCGCGCCTGCGGAATTCAGCGTAAGACACGCGTCACTTCCATAGAAGAGATTCTGGCCAGTCTGTGAACTCCAACTCGAAGCTACGTAGGCCGGTGGGTTTTGTCGTGAATTTAAGGGTCTTCCCTGAAAGGTCGGCCAATGAACCAGATGCGAATGTGAAAACTGTCGTGCCGGAAGTTGCGACCCCAATGCCTTGCTCGCCTTCCATGCTAGAGAAGTCGGTCGCCTCGGAGAGTTGCCCAAGTGCAACTCCCTCCAGCGCGTGGTGAAATTCCATGGAGGCCAAGTATGTCCTTTTGTCAGCAGCCCACTCGCTGACCGACACTGCTGTGATCCCCGCGTCGGTCAAGAGACCACCTGCGATCCGGCAGCCATATTGAACGGTGAGAATAACCCGCTCATTCCGAACTCCGGCCGGCTCTCGATCGGCGGCAGTGATCGTGCACGCGTACCGCCTTGTTTCCGCAACCGCCCCCATGCCTAGCCCGATCCACTCGAGAGCGGAACATAGTACAAAAGCGAGAGCGGCTCTTATCATTCGACTGCACCTGATCTGAAATATCGTTCCCTGCTCTGTACAATCTGACGCTACGGGCGATTCAAGCTCCTTCGATCGCTCTGCCGGATCAGCGTTACTCAGGTGACTGCGGTGTCGCAGAAGCGAGGCGAGCGGTATCCCCCGGCAGTGCCCTTGGACGGGGCCGGACCGATTTCATTATCGGTGCGCAGCGGGCAGCACCTCGGTGAACCAAGGCTATGGGCCGAGCTTTTCAGGTCGGCGGCGGCCATGAGGGGCCGCGACGGCCCGCGGCGCCGGAGCGCTACATTCCTGACCCAGGCGCAGGCGCTCTGTGAGCGGACGCTATTTAACGCGGAATGCTCCCGCGGCACAGGTCCCGAAATTTTGCTTCACAATCTCAATGTAAAAGGAAACGTGGCCGAGACGAGCCGTTCAAAGGCAGACTGCCGCTCAAGCAGACGCTCTTCGAGCATTTTACGCTGGAGATCATCTAGCTCGCTTTGAAGCCTTCTGCGACAACGCCAAATGTCATTCCGTACGGATCTGATCTCATTCAAGCGCTCGTCAATCGAAGTCATTACGGATACCGTATCCAACTTGAACCAGCCATGGACAAGTGCTCAATCACGTTCTTCCTCGCTAACACGCCGATAAATCTCAGGACTTGGGCCATCTGCGGACTGATGTCACGATCTCCTCCCAGCGTGTCCTCTCGTATCGGCATCATTCAACGCAAGAGCACGAAGTAGCGGTTGCTCCTGCAGAAGTTCAGCTTATTTTGCCCCAGCGCGCAGGATTTCAAAAGCGAGCAGCAGCCCGTGAGTGGGCCGACTTGGTAGTCCAACCAACACCCGCCGGATCAGGGTCAGGCTGGTCACCTGTCGAATTGGAGTAGCGATCAATCGGACGGTCGCACCGTCAAACTCTGGGCAGCCGCGCCTTTCAGACTTCAGCACGGCAATTGCCATGCCAGCGAACCTCAGGTGGAATTGAATCAAGCCATGTTCGGTTCGGAGGCTCGTCCTTTACGAACGAGCCGGGCTTCGCGGCGGCGGCGCGCCAGAGCGGCCCGGATATGAGTCGGAGAGGCTTCAGTCGGCAGGGCTCGGCGAAATCGTGAACGATGCGCACCGCCAAGCGCCTCGGCTCAGTGTCTCGCCCAGCTGCGTAGGTCTTGTTACCGCCGTTCCCGCGTGCGGCTGGCAAGCGAACCTCACCACAAAGGTATCTGCGATCACTCTAGCCGGGGCTGGCACTTGTGGCATCTGTGACACTGAATGTAGTGATCAAACCAAGACATCCTAGTTTGTTTGTTCGTCCGCACCCGTTCTACAACTAAATCAGCAACTTGCATCTCGGACGCAACTGGCACCGCAGTTGCTAATTGTCCAATGACACCGTGAGCGCTGAGCGCGGCCATTGGTGTAAGACGGATACATCAACTTTGCGGAGCGTATTGGCCACCCAATCGCTCGATGGAGCACCGATGCGGCCACCGGACAGCTTACTGCTTGCGGCACACTTGTTGTTGTCAGACCGACCATCAGGCCGCTTGAGCCGCTAGTCTGATCGACCAACAGAGGCCTCGATCTACGCTCAAAGCGAACTCGCGAATCACATGAGCCCCTCAAGCCCTTGCGTGAACGCCGCGGCGGGCTCCTCAAAGTCGTACATTTTGATGCAGCCTCGTTTGAGGATCCGCTGCATGCTGCGCCGGACCGTCGAGGAACGCGTGGCATCGCTTTCGACTGTTTCCTTGTTTAACAATCAGAACTAATGGAGGCGGTGTATGAACATGTCGATCCCGGAGCTTCGGCTTGTCGCTGAAGCATCTATTTTCGCTATTGGGCTGTTGATGTCGTCAGGAGCTAACGCCGACGATGATCTGATGAGAAACGCCAAGCAGATCTTCCATCCGATCCCCTCGGTCATTCCTGCGGTAAAAAACAATCCGGTGACGCATGGAAAGGTCGAGCTTGGCAAGATGCTGTTCTTCGATCCGCGGCTATCGGCGAGCGGGATCATTAGCTGCAATACGTGCCACAATCTCGGCACCGGCGGAGTCGATGCCGGTCCGACCTCCGTTGGTCACGGCTGGAAGGTCGGCCTGCGTCGGGCGCCAACCGTCTACAACGCAGTGTTCAATGTGGCGCAATTCTGGGACGGACGCGCCGCGGACCTCAAGGCGCAAGCCACCGGCCCGGTGCAGGCGAGTGCCGAAATGAATGCGACTCCGGATCATGTGCTCGGTATCTTGAACTCAATGCCCAGCTACGTCGTCCTGTTCAACAACGCGTTTCCGAACGAAGCGAGACCGGTCACCTTTGAAAATTTTGCGAAGGCGATCGAGGCTTTTGAAGCGACTCTCATAACACCTGCGGCTCCGTTCGACCAGTATCTGGAGGGCAATACACGTGCTCTCGATGATCAGCAGAAGACAGGGTTGGCACTGTTTATGGCGAAGGGATGTTCCTCTTGCCACAATGGAATCAATCTCGGTGGACAGGCCTACTTCCCGTTCGGCGTGATGAAAAAGCCGGACGCAAGCGTGCTTCCGGACGCCGATAAGGGCCGATTCGCGGTTACCAGGGCGGCTGGCGACGAATATGTCTTCCGCGCGGCGCCATTGCGGAACGTCGCGTTGCGAGCCCCTTACTTCCATTCGGGCCAGGTTTGGAGCCTGAAGCAAGCTGTTGCCCTAATGAGTGACATCCAGCTCGGCGCCAAGCTTAGCGATAGGGAGGAAAACGACATTGTCGCATTTCTGAATTCGCTGACCGGTCGGCTGCCTAAGATCGAATATCCGATATTGCCGACGCGCACCAACACGACACCAAAGCCTTCAATAGACAGATAGCCTTAGCAGCACCGGCCTCATTCCCTGCCGAACAGCAACAGAAGCGCTCCAAGAACCCGGGGTCTCGCAATGACGCCAAAATGAATGATCCCCTGCTGTCACTGATAAGCAGGCACATAAAAAGCCGCCCGGCCTCAATGCGAGGCCGGGCGAAAGTCACGCGGGAGCGACGCTGCTTTCCGCATCGTTCCAGCTTTCGTCGGTAGGGAGAACTACCGGCGATCGACTTACGACGAGGGCATTCGCCGTCAAACAAGGAGAAGCGGATATCGCTCTGCACAACTTAGCGAGCCGCTTGCCTTCCGCTCCTGTCGTAAACTTCAGGACTTGCTCACCACTTGCCAGCTGTCCGGTTGGCACGGGCAGCGCCTTGATGGAGCTGGGATCCATCGCGCAGGCGGTTTGACTGCCGAGCCCTGAAACTCAACCGTCAGTTTGCCGTCACGCGCCAGTATTTTGGCACCGCCGAATACCAGCAAATCTTCCCGAAGACCGCGCGGAGGCGCAAAATAGGTATGAAATTCCGCAAGGGCGGTAAAATAGATTGTTGTGATGGGACGCATCCACGCGATGGATAAATGAAGCGATAGGACCGTGGTTCGCGTCGAGCGTAAGTGACTTGGAATATGTCACCTAATCGGTATGGCCGGCATGCGGTCGTCCGCCGGATTCGAGCTTGTCGCCGCTGTATGCGATCGCCTCCGCCGGGGCAAACCGGCATTCGCAGGCGCTGGACACTTTGGAAGCTCGCAAGGATATCGCGAGCTCCCAAAGCGCGTTCATCTTATTCACAGATACGTTGGCGACACGCTCCGTACGATCATGCCTCGGCCCGCAACTCACGTGCGGCGACCACCATATTGACGAGCGCGGGACGCACCTCCTCCCATCTTCGAGTTTTCAGTCCGCAGTCGGGATTGATCCAGAGCTGCCGATCGGAAACCCGCTGCCGAGCCAACACAATCAGCTGCTTGATCTCGGCTACTGCGGGAATGCGCGGTGAATGAATGTCATAGACGCCCGGCCCAATTTCATTAGGATATTTGTAGCTCTTGAAAGCGTCGAGCAATTCCATTTTGGAGCGCGACGCCTCGATTGAAATGACGTCGGCATCCATTGCTGCGATCGCATCGATGATTTCGTTAAACTCGGAATAGCACATGTGCGTATGGATCTGAGTTCCGTCAGCGACAGCGGAGGAGCAAACACGGAAACTGTCCACTGCCCAATCGAGATAGTCCTTCCACTGCGATTTGCGCAGTGGCAATCCCTCCCGCAACGCAGCCTCGTCGATCTGGATCATGGTCGCTCCAGCCGCCTCAAGGTCGATGACCTCGTCTCGGATCGCGAGAGCGATCTGTCGGCATGTCTCGCTCCGCGGGATGTCGTCACGGACAAACGACCAGTTCAGGATCGTCACCGGTCCGGTCAGCATAGCCTTGACGGGTTTTTTGGTCAGAGACTGCGCATGTCGCCACCATTTAACGGTCATGGGCTTCGGGCGGGAGACATCTCCAAACAGGATAGGAGGACGAACGCACCGCGAGCCATAAGACTGAACCCAGCCGTGCTTGGTGAATGCGAAACCCAACAGCTGCTCGCCAAAGTATTGAACCATGTCATTGCGCTCGAACTCACCGTGTACGAGCACGTCCAGGCCGATATCTTCCTGCCAATGCACGGTATGGGCTGTCTCCGCTTTCAGAAGCTGCTCGTACTGCGTGTCATTCAGCGCTCCCCGCGCATGAGCTGCACGCGCATTGCGGACGTCCGCCGTTTGCGGGAAGGATCCGATGGTTGTGGTTGGAAACATCGGCAATGCGAAGGCGACGCGTTGGACGTCGGCGCGCTGGGTGAACGCACTGCGACGGCGACGCATGCTATCGTCGATCGCGGCCATTCGTCCGGCGACGTTCGCACTGTGGATCTTCGGCGATGTTTCGCGGGTGACGGATGCATCCTCTGAGAGCGTGAGTTCATCGGCCACGTCGGCAGCATAGCCAGCCAGCGCTTTGCCCAATATCGAAAGTTCCTTGATCTTCTGCACTGAGAACGCCAACCACGTCTTCAGATTGGGATCGAGATCGATCTCTAGTTCAATGTCGGTCGGAACATGAAGCAGCGAGCAGGAGGGGGCAATCTGAACACGGTCCCTGCCCAGTTTTTTGACCATAGGAGCAAGTTGGTCGAGTAGCGCCGGCAGATTAGAGCGCCATACGTTGCGACCATCAACGACACCGAGCGAGACCACGAGATCTCTACCTGCTCTGGCGACAATCGCGTCCAACTGGTCAGGTGCACGAACCAGGTCGACATGAACCCCGGCAACGGGCAAGGCCAATACTGTTTCAAGATTGTCGCCGACACCCCCGAAGTATGTGGCCAGCATGATTTTAAGGGCCGGCACGGCCTTAGCGAAATGAGCATAGGCCCGGCGGACAGCGGCCCGAGATGCTTCGTCGACGTCCATCACTAGGCATGGCTCGTCGAGCTGAACCCATTCAGCGCCGCGCGAGGCTAGTTCGCGGAGAACATCGACATAGACGGGGAGGAGTCGATCAAGCAGCGACAGCGGATTGAAGGCGGGATTTACGCTTTTGCCGAGCTTCAGGAAAGTGACTGGGCCCACTAGGACGGGCCGCGTCTGATAGCCGAGGCTTCTTGCCTCCTCATATTCCTCGATCGGCTTCCGAGAGGCATACTTAAAGATCTGATCCTGGTGAAATTCCGGCACCATGTAGTGGTAGTTCGTATCGAACCACTTCGTCATCTCCTGTGCGGCTACGCCGGGCCCATGCTGAGCGTGACCACCGTCTTGAGCGCCACGCGCCATGGTGAAGTAGGTTTTGAGCGACACAGGACCTTCGTTCCAGCCGTAAACGTCGGGAATGGCGCCGACCATTAGGCTGGTATCGAGCACATGGTCGTAGAGCGAGAAGTCATTCGAAGGAATGACGGTCGCACCGCGGGATTTCTGCCGTGCCCAATTAGCGGCACGAAGTCCACTCCCCGCCTCGAGGAGCTCGGCTTCGCTGGATTTTCCCGCCCAGTAGCTCTCGAGCGCGAATTTGAGTTCGCGTCGTGGGCCGATGCGTGACGTCCCCAGTGTGGCAACGGGAAGCGAAAGGATTGACATAGCTTAGACCCCATGTTGGGGCAAAGGCCATGGCGGACGCAGACAGCGAACATCGCGTGAGCGACAACTGCTTGGCGCACACCGGGACGCCCCGCCCGTGGACGATATCTTGTCGAGGCAGGTCTCCTGGCTCACGGGTCGTCGCTGCTGTCCGGCCTTCCCGAAGCCGCATGGCTTCAGTGACTTCGTTGGACAGCGGCTCGCCGCTTACAGTTGCGGGGGCAGCGCCGGCATTGCACCGGCTTCCCTCTTAGCTCCAGATCAAACGAAATCCGGAGACCGCGACGGCTTGAATTATGCGCACGAGGATCGATGCGTCAACCTACCTATTCTCGCTGCGATATTGCCCAAGCGATTACGAGCGCACTAGGCGGGCACGACGGTCTTGCTCGCGGCCTGGTGAACACGCCCGGATCTGTGGAGGCTCCGCTTGTGAATGCATTCGCTCCTTGCTCGCGTAACGGTTGAGCTCCACGACCGGAACGAACCCGGGCCGCTTTCGGTATCTGTGTGATCGCGAGGAAGCGACCTTTTCCGTCAGCAGCTTTTCGAACCAGCGCGTCAGGAAGGTGCGATCATCCTCGGCCGTCTTCCGTTTGGTCACAGCCCACGAGGCTCCCTAGACATTTCGAAAGCCGGATTGCTCCAGGACCGCACGGATGATCAGGTCGGCTCCTTGGTGTTCGGCGGCCCGCGACCAGGCACGAGGTCGTTCGCCTCCGTGAGGTTGGCCAAGATGATCTTCTCGGTGCAATAGGTGTTCACGTGCTGAGCGACTTTTGCGCCGGCTTCGATACGTCCGTGGCCGCTCGACGCCGGTCTGCCTCGCCTCGACTCGCGGCCAGCGATGATAGGCCTTAACGCGGCCACTGAGCATCGAGGGCCTTGTCCTTGTTCGTGACAATTTCGACGGTGTCCTCCGACAGAGCCCGTTGAGGGGTTCCTCGGAGTCGCTCAGCGTCTTAAGCTCATAACGATGTTAATCGACCTCGATGCGCCCCATGCGGTCGTGGTCTCCTCAAGGTCCCACATCTACAACTTCGTTCGCGAAATCGAGCGATGAGGCCTTTTGGTCGCGGGCTGCCTATCCTGTCTTGGACGGGACACAGGTGTCAGGGACCGGACAGACCACCGCGCATTGCGGCGTGTCGCAATGGCCCTCGCACTCCGTACATTTTTTGGCATCGATAACGTAAATGTCGCGCTTCAGACTGATCGCCGCGTTGGGACACTCGAACTCACATGCGCCACAAACGGTGCATTGCGAAGCGACGATCTTGTAAGCCATGCCTTCCGACTCCTTAGGCGAGCGATGCCATGGGCGATCCCTTTCAAATGCCGTGCCAAACGCAGACGCGCTCAATGTTGGGCAATTTGCCCAATTCGGCTGTCCCGGGTCTGAGACCATGTTGCATCTGCGACAGCAACAGGTCGCTTCAATTTCAGGCTACGAGCCCTCGGCCCGTCTTGCGAGAGTCAGTCGCGACTTGACGCTGGAAGCGTCCGTCGGTTTGTTTGGCACGTCAGCGCGGGGGCAAGCGAGGCTGACGCTTCCTCAACCGGCGGCGACAAAAAACCGCCAACGGACGCAGGTCTACGTTGGATCTCGGCAAACCTCCGGTCACACACCCCGACTGGAGGTTTGTGCAAGCCTCGCTCATGGCTGCAACGCTAGCTGCGCGGAGGACTCGCTGGAGGCTTGCCAAAACGGGCTTGTGGTATAACAAGCTTCGGAGGGAAATGAAGTGGCGGCGGGACGAGCGACACTGGCCCTGCAGACCGAATTGCACTCAGCCTCATGCCTGGTGCCGAGTAGGCATGGCGGTGCTCCTGAGCGTCGCTTGGCCGCACTCAGCCACTCGCAACTATTTTAGACGAGCTGGAGCAGGGTTGAAAGATGACTGTGCAAATTGCTTCAGTGGCATGGCTTTTCCGAACAGATGGCCCTGCGCAAGGTCGAAGCCGAGTTCGGCCACAGCGATTAGGTCAGCCTGGCTCTCCACACCTTCGGCGACGGTGCGCACATTGTACTCTTTGGCTAGATCGACGATATGGCGGCACACCGTTCGCTTGAGGGGCCCATTCGCGCAGCCGCCGACGAACTGACGATCCACTTTCAATTTCATGAACGGGAATTTTGTCACCCCCATCAGCTGCGGCCAATTGGCACCGACATTGTCGATTGCAAGGCCAATGTTGTGAAAGCGAACCTCACGCGCAACCTCGACCAGGAGATCTAGGTTCTCGATCGCTTCCACGCTCTCGATTTCAATCGTCAAACCGCCGAAAGCGGCGTGCGACGGCATGCGCCGACAGAGATCGCGTACCGCCTGCGGGTCAATCAGGAATGCTGCCGGGAGATTGATGGAGAGATCGATCGAAGTTTGCTGCTCCAGAAGATACTGCCAATCCTTGATCGCGCGGTCGATCACGAACTGCGACAAGTTCCTAAAATGCGGATCGTGAGATTCCGGGATGAAATAGGCCGGTGGAACAACGCCCCAGGTCGGGTGCCGCATTCGCACATGCGCCTCGGCGCCGCGGCGGCTAAGGGTACACGTGTCAAACTTCGGCTCATACCAGAGCTCAAGCCAGCCAGCGTGTAAGGCTTCTCCGACATGGACCGCGGGACGGGGCGCCGGCTCTCTTGGCAAGAGTATGCCGATCCGATCGCGCAACGTCTCGGCTGCAAACGGCGCCCTGAGCGGCGGCAGCATAGCAAGTCCATATTCACTGCCGACCTGCTGCACTGCCGCCATGATGATCGACTCGCGCGCTCCGAACGCCAGCACTCGGCCTGCAAATTCTTCGCGTACCAGTATCTCGAGCAATCGTCCAGGCTCGATGCGGTCCGAGCCAATGCCGAGCAGGATCAGATCAGGGAACTCCGTGCGGAGTACATGCGGCAACTCGTCAGCAGTCCTGCATTCGCTGGTAACAAATCCCATATCCTCCAGCACATCCCGTAGAAAGGCGCGCAGATGCCGTTTGCCGACCGCCAGGCATGCCCGCGGCCGCACCTTACGTTGCCCGAAGATTACAGGTTTCCCTCCGACCAGTTCGGCCTGACCATGTTCCATCGCAACCACTCCCGTTCCGTGACGGTGCCTTAAACGAGGAGCGAAGGTCCAAACAAGCTGTGCTTCCCGATATCTTTTGATTGTTCGAGATAAGCTTAAGATAGTGCATTAGTGTGCAAAATCTTTCGCGATCTTGCTCAGACGATTTTATCGGGCGCACGCGTATGATACCTGTCGCGCTTCGCGCAACTTTGTACGATGTCGTACGCGAGGTGGGAATCTCTCCTTCGGACGGACCGAGCTGACGCTCTATGGCGCTGCGATCATCGTGGCGCACGATTTATTGAATAGAGTAGTTCGTGAGCGACGATCGGCAATCACTCTTACGAACGTTTGATCGACATGACCGGCGTGTGCCGTTTGGTGATTGTTTTCCAATCGAAGGCAGCCCATCATGAGTTCGCAGCTGCTCAAACCGGAGTCGATTCTGAGAACGGCAATGGCTTGCGATTACCTCAGCTCTGTTGCTTATAGCGAGTGTGGACGTGCTGCTTCCTACCGAGCCAGATAGTTGCTCTCAATTGCGTTTTCTGTATCCTCCTGAGCATGAATTTCCTCCAGAGGGCTCGGTCAGGTGTTCGTGTTGGCGCTGAAGGGCAAGGCACGTCCAGCGCGGGCACGGTTTTGCGCAAGAGCGTGCCAGGAGATGAGAACGCGGTCGCAAAAGCGGTCGAAGAGCTACTTTCCGAGTTAGGTGGCCTCGGACCGGAGTTCAGCCTTCACGGCGCGAAGCAGGCGGCGTTGCGCCTGATTCAGGATCCCGAACAGGGCTTCATTTTTGTCGTCGAAGAACAAGGCACCGGGCAGATTGTAGGGGTAGCTAGCATCTCGGCCGTACAGGCCGTGAGAGCAGCCGGAGCGTACGGCATGCTTCAGGAGCTATGGATTTCTCGTGACTTCCGCAGCTCTGACTGCGGTCGGCATCTGCTCGAGGCGGTAGATTCGGAGGCGAAGCGACGCGGCTGGCAGATGATTGAGGTTGCGTTGCCTCCGGATGGCTATCCGGCCCTAGAACGGGTACGCCATTTCTACGAGGAGAGGGGATATCGGGTTGGAGGATTGCGCGCGCGCAAGAGGCTCTGACAGTGGTACGACCTCTGCGCCACACACTTAAAGCGCTCCTGGGCTAGCGTGCTATCGGTAAAGTCCTTCACGCAGTCAATCCTGGGCTTGTTGCTTCTCAAAACGAACGCTTCACGCGTGCGTCGCGGCCCAGCATGATCGAGAACCTTTGACGCTGATGCGGTGCTGACTCCCACCGCGAGCGGTTACCTCTTCGGCCTTCTTGGCGAGAACGTTCGAAAATATCAGCGATCAATCATTCTGCATTGTGGGAAGCGATACCGCGACCCGCCCACCAAAAGGCGACAGGTCGGCGGCGGCCCGTCGCGGGCGAAGCCCCGACCCAGCCTTACGAATCGTTCGTTTGCGCTTCCCATGCAGTGCGATTTACTGGCTCTGGTTTGAGATCACCCACACAAACGCCATCCATTCGTCACCAATTACATTCTCTCGGAAACTGGCCAGCCAGTCGTCTACCAGACTCATTTCCTGCATCTTGGTGCGGCGGACCGGCGCGTGAAAGGATTCCGCACCACCTTGCCACTCCTGCTGGCGAATTTCGAGGAAGGTGCGCGAGATCAGCCATCACACTGATCCGGTAGAGGATTCCGTAATGAGCAATGTGCCGAGTGCCGCGTCCAATACGACATTCGTGCAGCTCCCCCATGCGCAGGACTGGATGCAAGCGGACCGCTTCGCCGTTTGGCGCCAATACGAAAACGTGGGCCGAGGGAATCATGCGCGACAAAGAGCCCCCTTTTTTGATCGACCGTCAGTCCGTCAGGACCGCTCGTCGCGAAGAACCAGCTGAATCGTCCGACTTTCCCCACGCCATCACGCATCAGCGGTACGTGCCAGATGCTATTGTCGCGCGTCATTGCAACGAACAATACGGTCTCGTCCGGACTGAGCACCAGGCCATTCGGGCCCGGGCCATTAGAAATCAAGCAATGATCCGGCCGTCAGGGCACAGTCGAAATACCCGGCCGGTCCGATCGTGCAATCCAGTCTGGCCCTGATCGGTGAAATAGATGTCGCCTTTGGTCGCGATATGCAGGTCGTTGCAGCCTCTGAAGGACTCGGAATTGCGGTGGCCCAGCAACGGTCGGATGGTCCCTCTCTGTGGATCGAGCTCCAGGAGACCGTTGATATAGTCGGACACGAGCACCCGGCCGTCCGGAGCAACCTTCAGACGTTCGGCCAGCCGTCGTATTCGATGATCAAAGACCAGACGCCCTCCGGTGAAATCCGGAAATGCAGCCGAAGGGGATGTCGACGACATAGAGATTCCCGGACTGGTCGAACGACGGTCCCTCGATGAAACAATCTACTAGATATGCCCCGCGGTTCGCGTCTGCCCATTCCGAAGAAACAGCCGGGCGACGAAACTCCGCCGGCATCGACGAGAACACGCTAACCTCCATCAGCTTGGGCGGGTTTTCGAGATGCTCATGATGCGCCTTGGAGCCTGCGACGCGGCTGGCCCTCATATTTGTAGCCGAACTGCTTGGGCATCGGGCCCTTGTTGCGATCGTTGCGCCCAGTTTGCTCCCAGGCGTGAGCCAGGATTCCGACCGCGCGCGACAAGCAGAAGACCCCCCGCGCGAGCGGAGAGGCGAAGCCCAGTTCGCCGTAAATGACCGCGGTCGCGCCATCGATGTTCATCGGAATGAGCTTGCTCTTGCGCTGTTGCATCACCCGCTCGATCGCGCGAGCGGCCTTGGCATAATCGCCGCCGACACTGCCCTCGTCAGCTGCGGCATCCACCAGCGCCAATAGCGGGGCCGCGCGCGGGTCGACTGGATGAAACCGATGGCCAAAGCCCGGCAGATATTTGCTGCGGGTTGCGGTGAAATGGTCGATTGCAGCGCCAGCGGCCTGCTCGATCTCTCGCCCTTGGCGCCGTCGCAGCACATCGTCGTAGAGTTCGATAGCCTGCTCCCCTGCTCCGCCATGCACGTCATCGAGCGTGTTGATTGCCGAGGCCATTGCGCCATTCAGGGGCAGGCCGCAGCTCACCGCCATTTGGGCAATTGCAATGGAGGGCGCGTGCGGACCGTGGTCAACGGATCCAACCAGCGCAGCTTGCAGCAGCTGCTCCTGTGCTGGCGTCGGCAGATTGCCACGTAACATCAGCCAAATCATGGCGGGAAAAGAAACGCGGCCTATCAAATCTTCAATTGGATAACCCCGATAGGCGATGCGACCTGGCGCGATATCGCAAATGGAGGTTCGCCACCAACTGGCCGCTTGCTGTCTCAGTTCTTCTTCGCTCATTTCCGCTTCCGTCCTTTCAACCTGCCGATTGCCAACTGACGCAAGCCGTCGGATGTCATGATATCGGTCCGTCCGTGGCTGCGCGGACGGGCAGGAAATCAGCCTCTCCTTGCTTTGGCCTCCCGACGGCTCGGCTTGAGACTAGTTGCTCAACCTCCGCATACGAATAGCCGAGCCGCTGCAGCCATCGCTCAGTGTCTGCTCCGAGCGTCGCAGGTGGTGAAGGCTCCGAAAACTCCTCATCCAGCCGGAACCCCGGCCGCGTGATTCGTAACGGCTGCGCATCGTCTTGTTCTGGCGCCAAAGTCTCGATGAATCCGCGCTCAACGACCTGTGGCTGCTGCAACACTTGCGAGACCGTCAGCACACGGCCGGCAGGGACACCAGCCAAGTTCATTTGGGCCTCCCATTCCTCAGCGGGCTTGCAACTCAACGCCTTGTTCAACTCCGCGCTCAGCGCAGCGCGGTTCACCTTGCGCATCTCGCGTCCAGCAAAGCGTGGATCCGTCTTCAGGTCCGGTCGATCGATCAGGTCGCATAGGGCTTGGTACTGCTTCTGCTCGTTGGCGGAAATGTTCAGCGGGCCCGTTGCGGTGCGGAACGTGCCGGAGGGAGCCGCGGTAAAGTTCTCGTTGCCGATGGGCTGCGGCTCGATCCCGGCGTTCAGGTGGTTGGAGACGACCCATCCCATCGCCGCAATGGTGGCCTCGAGCAGGGACACGTCGATGAACCGACCCCGTTGCCTATGCCGCTGGTCGACCAGAGCCGCGGCGATAGCAAACGCAGCAGTCAGTCCCGCAATCGTGTCCGAGATCGGAAAGCCCGTGCGCAGGGGAGCCGAGGCTATATCGCCGGTGACGCTCATGGCTCCGGAGAGACCCTGGACGATCTGGTCATAGGCCGGACGGGCGGACCACGGTCCGCTCTGCCCAAAGCCGGAGATCGCGCAGTAGACCAGACGCGGGTTCAGCCTGACAAGCACATCAAAGCCGATGCCAAGGCGTTCCATCACCTTCGGGCGGAAGTTTTCGAGCACCACGTCGGCTTCCTTGACCAGTCGCAAGAACACCTCGCGGCCCGCTTCCGATTTCAGGTCCAGTGCAATCGATTGCTTGCCGGCGTTCACAGCGACAAACGAGAGTCCCTGCAGGCGCTCCGCTCTTTGCGGATCCGCGCCGAGGCGCCGCGCCAGGTCGCCGCCGTTCGGATTTTCCACCTTAATGACCTCCGCGCCAAGGCGCGCAAGATGGTAACCGCAGAACGGACCCGCCAACACGTTTGACAGGTCGAGAACGCGGATACCGGTTAGCGGCAGAGACATCTGAAGAGCCTTATTGTAGGTGATCCGATAGCGAGCGCTTAGTACGCAACTTATTTCAGTTGCTGCGCAGCACGTTCCGCGAATCGATTCGTGAAGGTCTTGATCAGGTCGATCTTTGCGGCTGCGATCTTCGGATCAAAGTCGCCTAGGACAGCCAGCGGGATCTTGGCCGCCTCGATGTCCATCTGACCTGTTGGCGAGAACAGCGCTTTCGACGCGTTCATGATCTCGATGTTCACCTCGCGATTGTCGGTCTTGTATGCAGGAGGCATCGCGTCGACGAGTTGCTCCGTCGACGCCGTGTTGATCCAGCGGTGGGTTTTGAGCAAGGCGTTGACGAGGCGCTGGACCGTTTCTGGATTTTTGTCGATGAAAGTCTGCTGCAGGTAGAGACAGGCGGTCGGATAGATTCCGCCAAAGGCTTGTTTTGAGCCTTCGAGTGTGCGCGCGTCGAACAGCGGCGTCGCACTCTTTTTGCGCGCGAGAAGGGTCGCAATCGGGTCGAAATAGACGAGCGCGTCGATATTCCTGGCCTCGAGTGCCACCATACCGGGCGCCCCGCTGCCGACCGCGATAATGTTCACGTCGCGCGGACCCAACCCAGATTTCTTGATGTAGTAGCGCGCCATGGTGTCGGTCGATGACCCCGGCGCCGTGATCCCGAGCTTGAGGCCCTTCAGGTCGGCACCGGACTTGACCTTGTCAGCGAGGCCGCTGCGGACACCGAGCAACACGCCGGGAATGTCATTGAGCAGGAACACGCAGGAAATCTGTTTGCCCTGCGCATGCATCTGAATGGTGTGATCGTAAAAGCCGACTGTCCCGTCCACCGAACCGCCGACCAGCGCCTGCAAAGCCTTCGAACCACCGGCCTGGAAGTTTTCGACGGTCACCTCAAGGCCCTGGTCCTTAAACGAACCGAGCTTCACACCAAGCTCGAGAGGCATATAGTTGAGGATCTGTGATCCCACTGCGATCTTCAATTTTGTCTTCTCGGGCTCGGCGGCATGCGCTGAAATGAGCGGCAATACGGCTGCCGCGATAACCACCATCAGTCTCGGAAAAGCGTGCATGGGAACCTCCGTGAGAATGGGAGCGCTACGATCAAACTTCGTGGGCAGGTGCCGGCCGCCAGACCAGCAGCCGCTTTTCCACCCGGTCGACGATGGCATCGAGCGCGATGACGAAGGCGGAGAGGACGATGATCCCTGCGAAGACACCGGTGGCATCAAGGACACCCTCGGCCTGCGCAATCAGGTGCCCCAATCCTGCGGACGAACCGAGATATTCGGCGACCACCGCTCCCATCACGGCCATGCCGACAGATACCCGCAGACTCGACAGGATCCACGTGGTGGCGGACGGCAGGTAGACGTGGCGCAGCAGCGAGGACTTCGATGCACGCAGCAGGCGGGCATTCGCGAGCACGACCGGATTGACCTCGCGGACCCCCTGAAACGTGTTGAAGAATGCGACAAAGAGGACCAGCGTTACCCCGAGCGCGACCTTGGAGGTGAGCCCCAATCCGAACCAGATGACGAAGATGGGTCCCAGCAAGATGCGGGGGATCGCGTTGAACATCTTGATAAAGGGCTGGACCACCTCGGCCGCAAACGGGCTTAAGCCGAGCCAGATACCAAGCGAGGTGCCGATCCCGATCCCAGCCAGGAAAGACAGGACCGTCTCCAGCAGTGTTGTCCCAACATCGGTCCAGAAGTCCGATGTTGACATCCACTCGCCTATTCTTGCGACAAGCGTCGATGGTGCCGGAAAGAAGAAAGGATCGATCAGCCCGACCCTCACACCCAGTTCCCAGATCAGGATCACACCGAGGACGATGGCGAACTGCGTGAGAGCAACCTTACCCTTACCCCTGCGCATAGCTTTTCTCCACTTCGGCGCCGAGCAGCGACCAGATTTCACGATAGAGCGCGACGAATTCATCCGTGGTCTGGAGTGCCAAGACGTCGCGTGGACGGGACAGCGTGATCCTGACATCGCCAACCATGCGGCTGGCAGGACCGGCAGACATCACAACGACGCGGTCCGCCAGCGTGATCGCCTCATCGAGATCATGGGTGATAAAGACGAGGGAGCGCCGGTCCGCCTGCCATAGCTCGAGCAGGATGCGATGCATGAGGCGGCGCGTGTGAACGTCCAGCGCGGAGAAAGGCTCATCCATCAGGACGATCTTCGGCTCCATGATCAGGGTCTGGGCCATGGCAACGCGCTTGCGCTGGCCTCCGGATAATTGATGCGGATAGCGCTCCTCGAACCCCTTCAAGCCGACCTTGGCGAGCCAGGGCCGCGCCTGCTCGCGCGCCTTTGCGATCGAGCTTCCCTGAAACACGAGCCCGAGGCCGACATTGTCCTGGGCGGTTTTCCAGGGCAGCAGCCCTTCCTGTTGCAGCATGTAGCCGGACTGACCGTTCAGGCCCCTAAGCGATTTGCCGAAAATGCAAACCTCGCCGGCGGCCGGCTTCAGCAGTCCGGTGACAGTATTGAGAATGGTCGATTTTCCGCAGCCGGTCGGCCCGACCACTGCAACGAATTCGGTTTCGCCGACCTGGAGGTTCATGCTTTTCACGGCGGTGAAGTCGCCGAAGCGAATCATCACGTCGCGCAGGTCGACGGCAAGTGCCGGCTGCCCTTCCATTGTTTCGCTCCGCAGAACCTGTTCTAAGCCTCAAAACAGGTAACTGGCGCTTCATCCGGAGTCAATTGCATTCTGCAGTATAGAACCCAGATGAGAATTGAATACTGGACTTTCTATCCATTCTGGATATCTGTTCTGCACGCCAGAACATGAGGACTGTATCAATGGCAAAGACAGGGGTTGATGCGGTCGGGCGCGCCCTGGCGATCCTCAAGGCCTTCGGCGCTGAGCGCGCAGCCATGACGCTGACCGAGATTGCCGAGGCGACCGACTTCTACAAGAGCACGGTCCTTCGCCTTGCCGCATCCCTGGAAGCGGACGGATTCCTGGTGCGGGGGACCGACCGGCTATTTCGACCCGGACCGGAGCTATGGCGCCTTGGGGCGCTCTATCAGCGTGGGCTGGACCTCGGTGACCTGATCAGACCCTCGCTCCATCGTCTGGTCGAAGCAACCGGAGAGACCGCATCCTTCTACATCGCGGAGGGCGACGAGCGCATTTGCCTTTATCGCGTTAATTCTCCGCGTTCCGTCCGGCATCACCTCGAAGAAGGACAACGATTGCCGATTGATCGCGGCGCTGCGGGCCGCGTTCTTACCGCTTACCGCGATTTTGCATTAGCTGGTGGAAAGAAGATCAGAGATCGTGGCTTCTACGTCTCGATCGGCGAGCGTGATCCTGAGGTTGCGGCCGCAGCGGTGCCCGTAATCGATGTCTACGGCAAATTGCGGGGCGCGCTCTCAGTCTCCGCCATTCGCACTCGCTTTGATGCAGATGCTCGGAAATCTGCCGTTGAAGTGCTGAAGTCCGAGGCTAAAGCGCTGACTGGTTTGCTGCCTGCAACTGAGCGCTGAGCTACAATGGCAGCGTTCTGTTTATAACGCACAGCTCAGCGGGTGCCGCAATGGCCTCTCCTGAGCGTAGCGCGCATTTCTCGCATTGTTGAGGCCTGCAGATCATCCTCGATCTCGACGCCACCCATCCCTACACGGACATCAGGAGGGAGGCTTCTTCAAGGCTATTACGCTGCTCGTGTGATGTGTGCTGGTGCGCGTGTTCTGGAGCCGTCATGGCGTGACGGCCAAGCTGCGGCGCGCCGACATCGATGCAAGCGCGGTTAGGACGTTTCGCGGATTGTGCGGCCTAAAGCCGGATGGGGTTAGACCGAATCGATCTGGGATTGAACGAAGCCGCTGTCGCAGCGTGCGTGGCGAGGTGGCGTAGATCGCCTCCTGGCTGAGAGGATGTGGGTGTTGGAGCCCCCCTCAGACAGGGTATTGAGATGGCCGATTTGAGCCCTCTTCGCCGCCGCATGATCGAGGATATGACAGTCCGCAATCTGTCGCCGGCGACGCAGCGATCCTACATCAGCGCGGTTTCGAAGTTCAGCCGCTATTTCGGCCGATCGCCTGAGCGGTTGGAGCTGGAAGACGTCCGGGCCTTCCAGGTGCATCTGGTCTCGACCGACATCTCATGGCCGGCGCTGAACCAGATCATCGTCTGTGCGCTACGGTTTTTCTACGGCGTCACGCTCGGCGAGGCGCTCATCCCGAAGCGCATTCCCTATGCGCGAGAGCCCCGCAAGCTGCCGGTCGTTCTCAGCGCCGACGAAGTGGTGCAGTTCCTCGAGGCGGTGTCGAGCCTGAAGAGCCGCGCCGCGCTCACCACCGCCTATGCGGCCGGCCCCAGGGCCTCCGAGGTCGCGGGACTGCGGATCGAGGACATCGACAGCACCCGCGGTGTCATCCAGGTGCGCCACGGCAAAGGCGCGAAGGATCGCAACGTGATGCTGTCGTCCCGACTGCTCGGCATCCTGCGCACCTACTGGCGGCTCGCCCGGCCGCGGTTTTATCTGTTCCCTGGGCGTGACGAAGGTCACCCGATTGATCCGACCGTGTTGCATGCCGCCTGCCGCTCGGCGGTCAAGGCTGCGGGCCTGACCAAGCGCGTCACGCTGCACACGCTACGCCACAGCTTCGCGACACATCTTCTGGAGAACGGAATCGACATCCGGATCATCCAGGTTCTGCTCGGGCACAATAATCCGTCGTCGAGGGCGCGCTACACGCAGGTCGCCACCCATACGATCCGGCCGCCCCAGAGCCCGCTCGACCGCCTATCGCTGGAGGTGACGCCACCGGCATGACAACGGCTCCGGGATCCGGCTTATGACCCCCCCGACGTCCGCCCGCACCGACCCGCCATCGACATTGCCGATATCTTGCGCCGGCATGGCGACGCCTATCGTCGTGACCATGCCGGTCATCACGGTCGCGTCGAGCGGCGGGTGGTGAGCGCCATTGTTGGGTGCCGAACCGACGCGCTCGGCGGCCACGTCGAGGCCCGCAATGACTGCGGCATGACGCGGATCGCCTATAATTCCTGCCGGAATCGGCATTGTCCGAGGTGTCAGGGGCCAGCCCGAGCCGCGTGCCGTGCCGCGCGAGAAGCCGACCTGCTGCCGGTTCCCTACTTCCACGTCGTCTTTACGCTTCCTGCACCGATCGCCACGATTGCTTTCCAAAACAAGGCGGTCGTCTATGCCATCCTGTTTAAGGCCGCCGCCGAGGCGATCACCGACGCTTGCTGGCAATCCGCGCCGGCTCGGCGCGGAGATCGGCGGCGTCGCGGTCCTGCACACCCTGTGGAAAAGCGCTAACGCATCATCCCCACATTCACTGTGTCGTGCCGGGCGGCGGCCCGTCACCTGATGGAACACGCTGGATCGCCAGCCGACCGAACTTCTTCCTTGCTGTCAAACCGCTGTCCCGGCTCTTTCGCTGGCTTTTTCTCAAACGCCTGATCAGGGCCTTCAACGCCGGCGCCTTGCGCTTCTTCGGCGATCTTGCTCCTCTTGCCGAACTCGACGCTTTCGCTGGTCGCATCAAAGCCAGGCAGCGCGTCAACTGGGTTGCTTACGCCAAGCGGCCCTTCGGCGGACCCGCACAGGTGCTGGCCTATCTCGGCCGCTATACCCATCGCGTCGCGATCGCCAACAGCCGGCTCGTCGCACCCGACAACGATCATGTTGCCTTCACATGGAAGGATTACCGCCAGGACGGCGCGACAAGGATCATGAAGCTCAAGCCCGACGAGTTCATTCGCCGCTTCCTGCTTCATACGCTGCCCGACGGTTTCCATCGCATCCGCCACTTCGGCTTCATGGCCAACCAATCGCGCTGCCAAGCTCGCCCTTTGCCGCGAACTTCTCGATCATGGGACAGCCCCAAACGAAAGCCAGCCGCCGCCTGTGGATTCGGAAGCTCAAACCTGGGCCGAAGTTCCTGCCTGTCCGGATTGTGGTGGCGTCATGCGCATCATTGAGCGCTTTCGACACAGCTTCAGACGCTCCAGCCCTCGAACATCACCGTTTCGATGCGACACATCGTGAGCCAAGTCATGCCGTGCACGACGATCATCATTCGTCATTTCGCTCCCAGCGTCTCGATCATCGCGGACGATGTCGACTCCGTGCTTTCACACTGCGCGACAACAACGGTCCCATGCAGCAAAATGCCTATCGCGATCTCCAGTGAAGCGCGTCTGATCTCAACTCTTCCCCGACGCGCACATCTCGTGTCTCTGCCTCACGCGCCGAGCCAGCAGATCGGGCCTTCCGATCTCGAACGTGCTGCATGCTCTGGTCCTCGTCTTCGGCCAGAACGAACTTCAAACTGGATTAAGCCCGAGGGGCAGGGTCAACACCCACGCCTTCCTCGGCGGTGCAAAATCCATGCGCCAGATTCGTGTGGGCGTCGGCGGCGCCACTACGAAGATCGCGTGGTTGCCCCCCAGCGCATCCAGTACGACGGCAACCTATGGCGTGAGGACACCACGCGGCAATCCTCAGCGCGCGGCAATCCTCAGATGGGCTGTGACGGGCGTCTTTTGGAGACTCGTACGACTCTCACGGCTACTCGCCGTTCCCAGCCGGTGGTCGGCCGCAGTCGACTCTTCTGGCGCGATTTGGCGGATTGTTAGCAAAGTTGCGCGACTGTCCGACCGCCTACATCTGTTCGTCGGAGCCGTGGCCTCTCGCGAGATCTCGTGTCCGTTGCATCGTGCGGGAAAAATATTCGTCGCGCTCGCGGCGCACGCGCTCTTGATGCGCTCTGAAATTCGCAACTCGTTTGCTGATGTGCTCTCGCTCGGAGATGTCCCAGCTCAACCGCCGGGGAGAATCGGGCGGGGAAGCTTTTGCGATTGGCGCGATGGGTGCTACCAGCTTTGGAATAGGCGCTACGCTCCGTGCGCGTTCTACGAGTGCCGCGGATTGTTGAACCAGCGCCTCCAGTTCCTTCTTCCAGTTCATCTTCCATGTTCTCCGAACAGTCATGGGAGCATGCTAATTTGGTGCGGTACGCTCGTCCAGCTACCCCTTTTGGTAGTTGCGAGGCCGCTGCTTGTCCGCAAAATAGTGGCCGATGAGCCATTTGGGCCGATGAAATTCGCGGCTTCCCTGCTAGGAGAACCCACCCACGTGACCTTCGTCACCCAAGTGACGCAACAGCCTGGAAGATCAGAACGATGCGACCTGGGTCAAACCCGTCGGCTGTGCCTGGTCTCTGGCATGAAAGCATGATCGCCCAGGCTCACCATACTCGAACTCCTCAAGCGAACTACGCTGACGCCGAAGCAGCGGAGATTGTGCGTCAATGCGCGAATCGGTGCCGCCCGAATGGTCCGACCAGAACTACTCTACAGTATTGCTCAAATGGGAGATGGGAGTGGCGAGGGGTGTTGTGAAATGGTTTAACGCGACGAAGGGTTTCGGCTTCATTCAGCCGGATGGGGGCGGCCAAGATGTTTTTGTACACATAAGCGCCCTGGAGCGCGCTGGCCTCTCTGACCTGCGGGAAGGGCAGGCAGTCTCTTACGAGCTTAAAGTCGACCCGAGGCGCGGTAAAAGCAGTGCGGAAAATCTGCGTGTCTGATTTCATGTCGTAGGCGTCTGGCCTCAGCCCCCCGCCCAAGTCTGGCGCTTACCTCGGAACGACCCCAGCCTCTTTAAGCACTGGGGTCGTTTCATTTCTCGCCAATTTTCGACGTTTCGCGGGTCCGAATACAAAAGAACGTAGCTAGCGATGCTCGCTAGCCGCATCGCCTCTTTGTCCCGTTTGGTAGACGGGTAACAGTCAGTCCGCCCGCTCGTCATAGCGCGATTTGAAGGCGCTCGCGAGCGGCTTATTGGTCGGAAGGTCATCCTCGCCGATCATCCTGGACCGGAGGTGGTGGCGCCGGCGCTGATCAAACCCGATACCGTGCTGCGGCGCGAGTTCAACAGTGTGGACCAACGAAGGGATGGAAAACCTAAGCAAGGACTCTCGAGCGTTCGAGAGGGCTACGATATCAGGCTATTGCTGCGCGAGCTCCCTTCGCCGGACGTTGGATCCGGTCAAGGTCGCCAGCCTCGAGGGCTCACAAGCAGGCAATTCGTAGATTGTGGGCAGGCTCCTCAACGCCCTCCATCAGGAGCCTTCGGGGATCTCGGGGAGCACGACGCCGCACCTGCGGCCGCGGTTGTGCATGCGGTCGCCGCGTTCTTTGCTCAGCCACACGCCTGGCGCGTACGCTGAAGCTGCAACCGCGTAGTCGCCCTTCAAGTGCTGGATGATCTCGCCGAGAAATGATACGCAGCGGCGATGATCGTTTACCTTCACATCAATAAGTGTCGGGGCAGGGCTGGATTGAATTTACCTTAATTGGGCGGGGCCATCTTTGGTTGAGTGCTCGTCGAGTCGCTACGCCATTATGGGATCGCTCTCCGCCCTAGAGCCTCTCGTCGTGGAGGTTGGCAATCCTCTTGGCGCAGCGAACCGGCTAGAACTGAAAATCGAATTTTGAGATGCACGAAGGCAATGCCGAACTCACCTATCGGAATTCCAAGGGGATTTTGCTGAGCCGGGACATTTCGGGCGTCCACCACCGATCCGCGCCCCTCGTAGTCTAATTTATGTAACCGCGGAACGCTTCCGTCCATCATTAGGGCTTCGCACGGACCAACATACGGCCCGTTGGCATCGCGCGTTAAAGCCCACTTGAGGATTCAAAGCCGGAGCGGCTGCTAGCATCAGTGCTAAAGCTCGATCCGTCCTCCTAATGAACCAGCGCATGCGACGGCACCTTGAAACATCGCGCTTCCGATCGGCATCAAGCGTCGGCGCCTATCTGGGTCTTACGCCTCGACGCAACCACTCTGGCGAAACTGGGCAAGATATCACGATGGGGCGACCGTCTTCTCCCAACCTACCTGTACGAGGCGGCGATCGTCCTGCTTCATCGAACGAAGAAATGGTCCTCTCTTAGGGCTTGGGGCATGAAGCTCGCTAAGCGGATTGGCATGCGAAAGGCAAAGGTCGCCATCGCGCGCAAACTCGCCATCCTTCTTCACTGTATCTGGGTCTACGGCACATCGTTCGACTGGGGCCAGGGGAAGGAAGCCTGATCCGATCTTGTAGAGTTCCTGGTCCGGTCTGCCGGACTGGCGATGTCTCGCTGGGACGGTGTTGTGGCGGCCTCGGTTAATCAGGCGGTGGCGGCTCGTCCGCACTCCGCTGCAAACGTTGAGGCGCCCGACCCCGACATCATCATGAGGCGCTGCGCGACTTGGAAAGGACCATGATCCCAGCGAAGACCTCAACCAGCCCCGGCGATCCAATGCACGTATCAGCCGGCCCGCGCCGTCTCCGCAATCCGGACCAGCTCCGACGGCGCGAGCACTACCACCGTGCCGTGGGCGAGTTCAGAAATGTAAGTTTGACAACAAACCGCAATTAAAGGGCCGATTGACACCCAGCGCGCGCGTACGCAGGCGAGGCAATCGCGGCTCCCCGGAGATCATGATCCGCGAGCGCCCTGCTAAAGCTGCCGAAGCAGTGCCGGGACATCGTGAGTGAGACCTCCTCCTCGGTGTTGGCAGCTCGGCAATCTGCAGGCCGTCCGAACGCACGAAAGGCATCACGATGCTATTGCACCGTTCGTTTGGCGGGGTTGGCGAAGCGCAGCGCCTGGTGGCGAGCGACGCAGCTCTTCGAGTAAGGTCAGGCCCTCTTTCACGACGCCGGCCGGAACGACAGTCCCACTCAGGACGCCAGTCGAGGACACCGAGTGCCGTTTGTCGTGTGTCAACTATCAACTCTCGCAGTTGATGGAGAGAACGACCCATGCAACCGTAACGATCGGATACCACCGGTGCAGGTCGATTAACATCCGGAGAGACGCCCGTGCCATGCGGCGCCACGTCCATGGGACAAATGCGTACAAGCAGCGGCTGATCATCGACAAATCAAACGGGCGGATCCTTCGTACAGTGATGTTTAATAATGACGAGTGACGGCACAGAATCTTCGCTCCGCATCTGGCTCGCCGTCATCGTGCTAGGCATCGCCTCGTTTCACATCGTCTTGGCAGAGATAGCACCTATCGGGCTGTTGTCTCAGATCGCTCGCGACCTCGGACGAGATCAGGCAGGGGTCGGGCTCACGGTGGCCCTCTATGCCTGGATCGGTGCTGCCAGCGGTCTGTTGTCACCCGTTCTGCTTCAGAAGTTTCCTCGCAAGCCGCTACTCATCGCCTTGACTCTTATCCTTTCCGCAACAACGTTTGCGGCGACGATGTCTCACACTTTCGAAGGGTTGTTGCTGGCACGCACGGTGGGCGCTGTCGTTCACGGTTTCTATTGGGCCATGGCGGCTGCGGTTGCGTCTAAGATTGCGCCGTCCCGCAGTATGGGTGTTGCGATGGCAATCGTATTCGGCGGGATCTCGATGGCGACCGTTGTTGGCGTGCCGCTCGCGAACTTCGTCGGTCAGGTGAGCGGATGGCGTGCAGCGTTCAGATTAATTGGCGCCATCGGACTGATCACCTCAGCCCTGATGGTGGCAGTTCTTCCGAAAATGCAGGCCGGGACGCCAGCGGGATGGAGAGAGCTTGGATCAGTCTGCCGCAGGCATGACCTGTTGGGGATCTATGCCGTAACGACATTCATGGCGGCGGCGCATTTCGGGGCGTACACATTTATAGAACCATTCCTCAGCGAGATTCCAAACGTTGCCCAAGTCATGATCGGCGCGCTGTTGTTCGGCTTTGGCGGAGCAGGATTCCTGGGGAACATCCTGGCGGGCGTCCTCATCGACCGCTTCATGAAGCCCATCATCACTGCGGGGCTGCTTGCTCTGTGTCTGGCGCTCGTTGGCCTTGGATGGTTTGGTCCCCACTTGGGGACAGGCCGGGTCCTTGTCTTGCTGGTCATCTGGGGCGCTGCCGTCGCGGCGCTGTTCGCGGGACTCCAGACCTGGATCCTGCGCGCCGCCGGTTCGACAGTGATGACTGCTGCCGCGATGCACTCGGCGGTCATCAATTCGGCCATCGGCTTCGGAGCCGTCCTTGGCGCCCAGATGTTGACTGTAGCCGGCCCATCAGGAGTGATGCTGGCAGCTGGTATGGTCGTCATCATCCCTCTGCTGATAGTTCTCCCGCAAGCAGCCCCAGAGGGTGATCTAAAAAAGGGGGCGTTGCTTGATGGATAACGCCGCAGCCGTGCGCACCGCGCGGATCGCCGCGTGCCCTACCACGAATGTCGCACGAAACCTTCCGCTGGTACGCGAGCGTTGGACCAAAATGTTCGTGCAGCCAAGCGGACCGGTCGAAGGGGGTGAAACACCACGCCAGGCCTTGCCCGAGAACTCGTTGAGGAACTCGGCATCGAGGTTTCTGGCGATGTACGCGAACATCTCGGGCGATTGCGCCGTTGCGGCATTGCGAGGAGCATTCGGTCGAGCGGTCTACCGCACTGCGGAACACTTTTGCATTCTTTCCACACAACAATGTCTCTGTCCTGAGATTACCCGGCATTCTAGCATCATAATTGGCGCTACCCGACAGACGGGCAAGCTCGCCTTCTTCATCCCGTGAGCGTCCTCACGGTGGCGTGTGACGCGCTTCTCGATGATCGGTCCTATCGCGCTCAACCGAAGGCGCTCTTTGCTGGCTCTTCCGAGGCGCTGCCGAGCAGCTGAGCCATCATCGCCTTCCTGCGCGGAACAGCAAGCTGATGACGTCTACTTGCGTGCTTTCCTGATTGAGCGCTCACCAGCATCACAATGGCACTCCAACCAGCGACTTCGATCAATTGCGTCCTTAGACCCACTGGGATCTCAAAGCCATGGTCTAGAACTGGGCTTACTGTCAATGAACTCGCATGATGGTGCCGAAGACGAGACGCAAGATCGGCGCGGCCTCTAGATCAAGTTTACGCTCTTGAGCGCATTGTGGCAGGTGGCTTCACTCCTTTCGGGATGGCCGTCGCATTGGATCATCGGCCGGTGGTCGGACGTGTCTGCGGATACCCATATCCGCGAACTCGCAGGCACCTACACATCGATGCCCGCGTCGGCCAAAAGGCTCAAGAGGGAGCTCATGCGCGGCGGCCATCGCGTCAACTTCTGACCTCGTGGACAAAGGCGGCGCACTCATCGTTGACAAGAGAGAGGCGCGGCTACGTCCATGATCCAATAGGTGCGTGCACGAAAATCGAGCTGTTCCAGAAGCTCCTAAAATCGGGCTGCAGGGCGGAGGACTCAAAACTGCGGACCGCAGAGCGGCTCGCTAGTTTGATGGCGGTCGTCTGCCCTCTCAGCTGGCGCGTCCTCTGGCTCATCATGCTCAATCGTACGGCCCGGACGCATCACGAAGATCGCCTCCACGGACACCGAGATCGTATTGCCCGATGAACTCATCAAGGACGTCGGCATTCGACGAGGTCGCCTTGGAACCCCGCATTCTACTTGACCGAACTTGCACAATTGGGTGGCGACCTGGCCAGGGCCGCCGATCCGCCACCCGGAAATGTTGTCATTTGGCGCGGACTCTCCAGACACACCGGATCGAACTCTGCGCCGAAATTGGAGCGGTTGGAAATGTCGATAAATGAAGTGTCATCGAACAGTTCCACCGCTGCGGCTTTGGAATCGGCTGTTTGCGCAGTAAGCGCGAGTTTCCGGTGCGCCAACCTGTCGAGTAGATTGACTCGCCGCAACTGAGAAAACGGACTAGTGGCACACCCGATAAAAATCCATTAGCGTAGGCTTCCTATGTTTAGTTTGCCTGATTTGCGTGTACTGGAAGTCGCGGCCGTCGTCATCGAAGAGGGCAGCATGAGCGCGGCCGGCCTCAGACTTGGCATCACTCAATCGGCCGTTTCACAAGCGATGAAGCGCGCGGAAGCGCATATTGGCGCATCCCTCGTCCGTCGCGATCGTCGTCCCCTTGGGCCCACGGAGGCGGGGCAAGCTCTGCTCACCCACATGCGCGAGATAACCCTGCGCGTCGGACGAGCTGTCGAGGAAATGCGGGCCGCCGCAGCGCGTCCCGAACGCGAGGACCTTCGGCTCGGGATGATCGACACGTTCGCGTCCACAGTGGGACCACTGTTGGTCCGCAGCCTCATGGCGGGTTCAATCGCGCTTCGCGTGAGCGCGTATTCGGGGCTGGTACCCGCGCACGCCGAGGCATTGATGCGCAACGAGATCGATGCAGCTGTCACATCGGATCCAATGGAGGGCGTTGACGAAGTTACCCGCTTACCCCTATTGCGCGAGCCATTCCTCCTGGTAGCACCGATTGCCTGGGCGGATACTCTTCGCGATCGTCCACTGGACGACCTACTACTCGAGCACCGACTTATCCGCTACACCGCGCGTTCGCACATGGGAACGCAAATTGAACGTCATCTCCGGCGTCTAAGGATAGAGCATCCGCAGACGATGTCGTTCGACACGTCGGACTCGCTGCTCTCGATGGTCGCCAATGGCATAGGCGTGGCGATTACAACACCCCTGTGCATATTGCAGGCTGCCGTCCATCGACCGGCGCTCGAAGTCATGCCATTGCCGGCGACCGGCCTCTCGCGCACGATCGCGTTGGTGACTAAGCAAGGCGGATTAGGCACGTTGGCTGCGCGAATAGCGGATGATACTTGTGTGCTCCTGCGGAACTGGACCTTGCCCCAGATCGCGGCTCAAATTCCCTGGATGGCTCGTTCCGTCGGCAGCATCGTGTTGGATCCGCTCGCTCACGAGGACGCCGCCTGCCGGTGCGTTGCGGGTGGCTCCACCCGGACTCTCGACGAACAGTATAACCCTAATTAATCATACTTATTAGCCTTCATAACATCTCCGATCTTAGCTTTAACTCTCACCCGTCTTCGGAGAGAGTTGTTTGCGTAGCGTCCGAACCCGGGATCAGAGATGTCAGCGACTCGCACCGAAATAGACAGTCTAGGAACGCGCGAGCTGCCGCTGCGCGCCCTGTACGGCTTGGCCTCCCTGCGTGGGAGCGAGAACTTCGACATCTCACTCCAGAAGCTCGGTGATCAGCCGGCACTTCTTCGGGCACTAGCGCGCATCAAGCGCGCTGCCGCGGCGGCGAACCGTGAGCTCGGAGCCCTCGACGCCAAAGTAGCAGGAGCACTAATCGCAGCTGCGGACGAGGTCATTGCTGGTAAACACGATGGGCAGTTTATCATCGATTTGCTCGAAGGCTCCGGCGGTACATCGATCAACATGAACATGAACGAGGTTCTGGCGAACCGGGCCCTGCAAATTGTCGGTGAAAAGCCCGGTCGGTACGACGTGATCCATCCAAATGATCACGTGAACCTATGCCAGTCGACGAACGATGTGCTGCCCTCGGCGCTCAAGTTGGCGGCGCACGAAAAGTCCGGCGATCTGGTGGGTGCGCTGGACCAGGTGGCGGCCGCTCTTTCGGAGCGGGCCATTGTATTCGCTGACGTATTGCGCGTCGGCCGCACATGCATGCAGGCCGCCCAGCCGATGACGCTCGGTCAGGCGTTCGGCGGTTACGCATCAGCGATCAAGCGGCTCTCCTTGAAGCTGTCCGTGGCGCGCCAGGAATTGATGGTGCTTCCCCTCGGAGGCACTGCGATTGGCACCGGGCTCGGAGCAGTGCCGGGCTATCGCCGTGCCGTTTATGGACATCTTGCGGCAATCTTGGGCCACGCGGTACGCCCAGGCGACGACATGTTCGATGCCATGCAGAACGCCGACGCCTTCGCACGCGTGTCGTCGGAAATCCGCATCGCAGCAGAGGTAATGGCGAAAATCGCCTCTGACCTGATCATCCTTTCCTCTGGGCCAAATACGGGGCTTGGCGAATTGCGGTTGCCCGCTCTCCAGCCCGGTTCTTCGATCATGCCAGGTAAACTCAATCCAGTCCTGCCGATGATGATCCAGCAAGTTGCGTTCGCTATCGTGGGCAACGACGCCGCAGTATCTCTCTCAGCGTTGAGCGGCCAACTCGAAATCAATCACTTCGAGCCAGTCATCGCCTCGCGCCTCTTCGATTCGATCGAGCTTTTGACGCGATCGGCCAGAATATTTGCCGACCAATGCATCTCGGGGATCCGGGCAGACCGGGAACGGTCGCTCAGCAACTTGATGCAATCTTCGGCTCTTGCGACCGTGTTCGTACCGCGCCTTGGTTATGAACAGGTATCGACACTTGTGCTTACAGCCGCTGAGCAAATGCGGCCCTTCATCGAAATCGCGATCGACCGCGGACTTCTGAACCGTAGCGCGGTTTTGCAGATGCTGCACGAGAGCACCCGTTATCGCGAGAATGCCGCATGAGCCGCGATTCTGCACTTGCCCTTGTACGCGAAGGGCTCACGAGCATGCCGCGAGTCGATGCACAACGCCAGAGGATCAACCTACGAAGGTCATGCCACAGCCAACTCGCCATCGCCCTGTCTCCAACCCGATGCGGCGGATGAGACGATGCGCCACGATCGAGAGGCCGCTTGTCCATAGGTCAGTGCTCCGGCCTCTCTTCAAGTCGTGCTTATACGGACGCGCCCGGCCGTAGTGCCAGGGGCAGTGATCGGCAAAGTCAGCAAACACGTAAGACATCGTCGATAACGTATTCTAACCATTCGCGTGGGGCCGTCCTGGCCTCCGCCAATCTTCACATCCTGTTCGGCCGGTAGCCCGATCAAGATGTGCAAGTTCTCCGATAGCTGGTTACGGCCTGATTCACCTGATGATACATTCACGAGGCGTGATCGAGTCCCGCAGGTGAACACTGGCCCAACATTTTTTCGTTCGTTCGCTGCCGTATTCAAGACGGCACTGAGGCACGCGAAATCCATCCGATGCCGAGAGGCAGCTGCGCGCGTCAGAATCTCATCCGTCGTATCGACTGGGCCCAGCTGAAGTTTCCCCACTCCTAGACGTTGTTTATGTCGTATGCGACATTCGGTTTGAGTATAAGGTAAGGTCAATCAAGATGCTCTGGCTGTAGGCCTTGTCGATGACCGTGCCAGTGTTTACCTGGTTTGTAGCAAAAGTTAGCATCACCTTTTGTATTGGCGCCATTGCATTTAGCTGCTTGCCATAGAGTAGCAAAGCGCAAAGGGGGTTCGCATTTCCATTCACCAATTCGGAAACACCGCATGTTACTGGTGTGATAGTCAGCTCTCGATTGAGATCACCCCCGCTTCACGGCCGACCACATTGCCACTGCCTTGGGGCGCTTCGACTTCCAGCCTTTCGCCGATATCAATGCCGTAAGAGCTGACGCCCTTAATTTGGCCGTTAGGGCGCGCAATCGGGCCGCCAAGCAGTTTGGAGTGGCGATCAGCACGGCGATCGGCTGGATGAAGCGGGTCGATGAGACCGGCAGCGTTGCTCGGGGCCAGATGGGTTGGAAAACCATTACCTTTCTGGCGGCCCTGCGCCATGACCGGATCTATGCGCCATGGTTCATCGAGGGACCAATCATGGCGTGAGCTTCCGGATCTATGTGGAGAAGGTTCTCCTGCCGACCCTTCGGCCCGGCGACATCGTCGTCCCGGACAATCTCGGCAGCCACAAAAGCAAAGCCGTGCGCCAGCTCATCGGCTTCGCCGGAGCAAAGCTCTTCTTCCTGCCAAAATACTCACCCGACCTGAACCCCATCGAACGAGTCTTTGCCAAACTCAAGCATCTGCTCCGCAAGGCAGCCGCACGAACCGTCGATGCGGTCTGCGCCGCCATCGGCGAACTCCTTTATGCATTTACACCCGAAGAATGCGCCAACTACCTCAAAAACTCAGGCTATCGAAGCTAGTCCCATCACGCTTTAACGGCGAGCCTCCCAGGAGGCTAGCGCCCAATGATCTGTGCCTCGATCATATCCGTTCTCAGCTCAACCCGCTATCCCGATCGCTCTTGAGGACCGTGGCGGAGCGCTCGTCTGAGCTCGCCGAACTGGTTGAACATGACGATGAGAGCGATTATCCCGGCGCCAAGCTCTGCGAGCGCTTGACTGGCTAACAGTCCGTTAAAGCCCGCTACCAGCGGGAATAACAGTACGGCCGGTATGAAGAGATACCCCTGCCTGGCCAAGGACACAATTGCACTGAGGCGCGCTCTCCCAAATGACTGAAGCATTGCCGTCACGAAACTCTGCACCCCAAACAGTCCAAAGAAGAGATGGAACACGATGCAGGTCGAGACGGCAATTTCGGTGACGTACTCGTTATCGCTAAATAGGCTCACTAAAGGCCTTGCAAAAATCACAACGGCCGCAGAATACAGCACCGAGAATGCGATCGTCACGAAGAGCATGAACTTCGCAGCCCTCAATATATGAGCATAGTCGCGTGCGCCCCAACCGAAACCCAGGATAGCTTGAGCGCCAATACAGAACCCGGTGATAGGCAGTGCGCCGACCATCAAGATACGCACAGCTATTCCAACCGCGGCGATGGAATCGTCGCCGAACGGCGCAGCAGCTCCGTACAAGAGCATAACGGCAAGAGCAGATAAGATACTCGTCATTGTCGCCGGCGCGCCTACCAACGCGAGCTGTCTGATGCGGTCTGCTCGCAATGATATGTGAGATATCCTGACGAGAACCGTCCCGCCAAGCTTCGTAAAATACGCGATATACAGTCCGACAGCAGAGATCTGAGACACCAGCGTTGCGAGGGCTGCGCCTCGCACGCCAAGGTCAAGTGAAAATATGAAGACGGGATCAAGCACAGCGTTCAGGATAAACGCGGTCATCATCACCCACATGCTAAATCGTGTATAGCCTTCGGCTCTTACAATGAACCCGCTGACGGTATTTAGTAGCATCGGGGTGCACCCCAACAAAACCGTTCCCGCGTAGTCGAGCGCCACGGGCATGATGGTTGGGGTTGCTCCGAGCGTTGCAAATATCCCTGGCAGATTTGGAAGCAGAGTGAGGGTGACTATGATACCGATCGGAGCGGCGAGCGCAAGTGCCGTGCTTGCGCCTCGACTCGCTTCTAGGTACTCACGAGCGCCCAGATGACGAGATATGAACGACGCTGCTCCAACACCGATCCCCTGTCCGGCTGCGGCGAGCAGGACCACGATCGGCAAGGTCATGCTAACAGCTGCGATCGCCTGCGCGCCTAGGGCGCCAACAAAGATCGCGTTGACGACCTGCTGCAGCGCATGGATCGATAATCCAACAACAGACGGAATGGCGAGCCGCAGGATAAGACTCAAGAGATTCTGGTCCGATAGATCGACGTGCTGTTTTTTCTTTGGCATCACATTACGCTTGCTGTCGAGGGCGAATTCTGTATTCGGTCCATTCACGGACGAGTGAATTTTTCCAAATTCGACGATGGCGTACTCAGCGCAATCCTCTCTGGATCTGCTCTGGCACGCCGTGATCGCCTGGATAGATTGACGTTTTCAAAGCTGATTTTTGCCTGGGCATACGCCTCCCGTCAGTTGTAGCGAATACTGACTGAGGTGTTCGAGGGTAGCCCCCAGGTTCTGCTAGTCATATTGTGCCGTTCCGCCCTTTGGTTGAGCATCGTGCCGGTTGCGTTCACTTCTCGGGATGATGATCGGCGGGGAAACGCGGCCAGACCCTAGAGCCTCAAGTTGGTTTTGGCATCTACCGGATCTTGTAGTAGACGCTCCATCATCTGCATGGCACAAGCAATGAACGTGCTCAGAACCACTGTGGTGGTTCGATGATGTCCTGCAATCTTTACACGATATCGGGTTCCTCAGCGCGATCGAGACGAACGGCAGGCTGCCGGCCCCGGCCAGCGTGGTGACTGGATTTGCGTCAGTAAATAGCGCCGCGCTGGCCGTCACTCGCGGACACGAACTGAAAATTCGTGTGGCCGCAACCGGCAGCCTGCCAGACCGGTTCGATGAGCGTGGCTTGAACAATTTCTGCTTCGATCGAAAGACCGCCCTGACGCCGTCGAGCGGCGGGCTATCTCGGACTGCCTGGCTCAGCCGAAATGGCGGCTCAGCGTGCAGTCCCACAAACACTCGGCATCACATGAAGATATCCCAAGCATTTAAGTTCGAGGCAGCGCACCGACTTCCAAACGTCCCGCAGACACATCGCTGTCATCGGGTGCATGGTCATTCCTATCGCGTCGAGGTCGTGCTGAACGGGGCCGTCGATCCGCACACCGGATTCGTAATGGATTTCTTCAACATGGAGGAAGCGTTTGGCCTTCTTATAAAGAAGCTCGATCACCATTGCCTGAACGACGTCCCGGGACTGGAAAATCCGACGGCGGAAAATATCGCCATCTGGATCTGGGAGCACGCGAAACCGCGCCTCGCCCAACTCTCGAGCGTGAGGGTGTACGAGACGACGGATAGTTGGGCGGAATATGACGGGCCCGATCGCTGAATTCAGCGCTGATTTGGGACTGTGTCGATGCGGCGCGCCTGTCGTTCTTCGGCTCAGAAGCGGACTTGCTCGATCTGCGATTCGGCTCTTCATCCGCCACGCCCGCGGCCAGATTTCCGCGCTCACAGAAGAGCCCTTGGATCCGACCGGAGCGCCCGGTTTGGCTATGAGGACACCCATCACGTGATCGCATTCGAAAAGCTTCCGGCCAAACGATTCGGAATCTCGCGTTGTGCTAACCGCGGAACGATCAGAGCGATTCGTCCTCAGGAGCGAATTCGATGCTGATTGTACCGGCGAGACGACCCGCCATTCCGGACGCTGCGGTTGGGCGACTTGGTGCTGCAGCAGGTCGGCGCTAGCCGCCAATGCGAGGAGCACGGGTTGATGCAAGATCGCGCAAGCCCGCATGTGCGCGAGCGTGCCATAGACATCGCCGTCAATACCCCCCGTTCGACACTTCGACGGGCGAAGCCTCAATTGAAGCTGGCGAGGTGCCGGACTCGAGCGTCCGCGCTGACTGGTCACGGATGCATCCCTTGGCCGACTGGTTATTTCCACCCAACCAATAGCTGCGGACGTAAACCGGGCGAACAGCTGTCCACAGGAACCGATGCCTCGCCCCGCCGCATCCGATAGAGTGCAGTCAGGCCCGCACCGACCGCGGGTTCATCCCGGGAGCCTCCGATCCCCAAACCTTAGCCGAAATGGCGGCCGCGCTCGAGTAATCGCCGGACTATCGCGTCTTGGCCGGCTCGTTTCGCGCCCAAAATTGGCGGGGATTGAATTTCTTGGCAACTATCTAAGCCTGCAGCAAATCAGCGGTCTCTTTTCAGACAGCAATTGCAGCGCGGTCAGGAAGTGAATAATTCTCCACCAAGAACCAATTGAAAAATGGGTACGCCACCCATTCGGGGAACATGGATTCTGTCCCTGTCCCGGGCGACGTCAATCCTGCGAGTTATGCTGCCGTGATGTCCGGCAACTCACGTGCGGTGGCCTGCTCGGTCAGGTAACAACAGCATCCGCCTGTCGGAGCAGAAACGGATCCGCGACGCGCTCTTCGCCGAACACATGATTCCCCCAAGCTTCGCACCACCGGTTTGAAGCTCCGGACGCGCAAGGGACCGTGAAACCCTCCCAGGCATCCGTCGCTCACCACATCTGCACAATGAAGCGGCCGTATTTGGTCGCGATGTAGTCCTTCACCTCGGGCAAGCAGTAGATTGAGACGAAGCGCAGCAGCCGCGGATCATCCTTCCTGTCCGCCGCCATGAACTGCAGGCACCCAGTGCGATCAAGTTACCGCGGTCGGCGAGCAGCGCCGCTACGCTAGCGGCGCGATCGAGCAAACCCGAGTTGATCGTTAGGATCATCGCTTGGCCAGGTGGGCATCGGATGCTCCGATGAAGGCGAGCTCGGCGGCGTTCTGGACGTGATCGGAACTCGCGTCGGCGCGGTGATCCGACGCGATCGCGACATAGAGCGCCGGCAGCACGAAAAGCGTGAACAGCGTGCCGATGGACATGCCCGCGACGACCACGAGCCCGATCGAGAAGCGGCTCGCGGCGCCAGCACCCGTTGCGGTCAACAAAGGTAAGAGGCCCGTGACCATCGCCGCGGTGGTCATCAAGATTGGGCGGAGGCGGACGCGCGCCGCCATCTCGATGGCCGAGCGGGAATCGAGTCTCTCCTTGAGCTGCAGCTGATTGGCGAACTGGACCATCAGAATACCGTGCTTGGATATCAGCCCAGCCAATGTCAACAGTCCGATTTGGGTGTAGATGTTCATCGTCGCCAAGCCAAAGAATAGCGGGATTAAGGCGCCGGCGATTGCCATGGGAACGCTGAACATAATGATGAGGGGATCGCGCAGACTTTCGAACTGCGCCGCAAGCACCAAGAAAATGACGATGAGTGCAAACGCAAAGGTGATGACTAGTTTGTTACCCTCCTGCACATATTGACGGGCGTCCCCGAGGAAGTCGTGACTGAACTCTGCGGGCAGTTTCATTGCCTCGACGTCGAGGAAGTCCACAGCCTGACCGATCGTGACGCCGGGCATCGGTACGGCTTGGAAGGTCGCGGAGTTGAGCTGGTTGTAGTGGGTGAGTGCGTTCGGATTGGTCGCAGTCTCGATGGAGACCACGGTCGATAGCGGCAGCATCGAGCCCGCCGCTGTCTTGACATAATAGCTCCCAAGTGATTCCGGCGTCAGGCGTTTCTCGCGCGGCACCTGCGGGATCACTTCGTAGGAGCGGCCCTGCAGGTTGAAGCGATTGACGTAGTTTCCGCCAAGGAGGGTCGCGAGCGCGCTACCGACGTTCTGCATGGTGATGCCAAGGTCGCTCGCCTTGGATCGATCGACCTTGATTCGCACCCCCGGCTGGTTGAACTCAAGGTCAGAGTCGCTGACCATGAACAGACCGCTCTTGCGCGCGGCATCCTTCAGCTCCGACATCTGCTCGTAGATGTACTGGAAACCGAGCGTCGACTTGATCACCATCTGCACTGGTAAGCCGCCCGAACCGCCCGGAAGCGGCGGCAAGCTAAAGGCAAATGCGTTGATGCCTTCCAGTTTGGACAGCTCGGCCTGGACCAGCGATTTCAGCGCGATCGATGAGCGCTTGCGCTCGGCCCAAGGCTTAAGCAACATCCCGGCCATGCCGCCCTGCGGACCGCTGATGCCGTTGAGCACGAAGCGAAAATCCGTCTCGGGAAACTTCTGGAGTGCCTTGTCGAGCTTGGCGCCGTAATAATCCAGGTAATCAATATTGGCGTATTTCGGCGCTTTTGTCAGTGCGAATACGATGCCCTGATCCTCCTCGGGTGCGAGTTCCTTGGAAGTGTGCATATACAGAAAGGCGACGAGGCCCAGCATGGTCAGCGCAAACAGCCCGGTAATCGGGCGATAGTCGAGCGAGCGGTCGAGCTTGCGGCCGTACCAGCGCGTCATGGCGCTGAACACACGATTCACAAACTTTGCAAACCGCCCCTCTTCAGCGCTCTTCAGGAAGACCGCGCACATCATGGGCGACAGCGTCAACGCGATCACGCCCGACACGATCACCGAACCCGCCAGTGTAAACGCGAATTCGCGGAACAGCGCGCCGGTGAGGCCGCCGAGAAAGCCGATGGGCGCGTACACGGCGGCCAACGTAATCGTCATGGAGAGGACGGGGCCGACGATCTCGCCCGCGCCGTTCGTAGCGGCCTGCGCGGGCGACGCACCTTCTTCCATATGGCGATGAACGTTCTCCACCACGACAATTGCGTCATCAACCACAAGACCGATCGCAAGCACCATCGCAAGGAGGGTCAGCAGATTGAATGAGAACCCCAGCGCCAGCATCATACTGCAGACGCCAATAATGGACAGCGGAATGGTGACGACCGGAATGATGACAGACCGCAAGGAGGCCAGGAACAGGAAGATCACCAACACCACGATCGCGACCGCCTCAAGGAGCGTCTTCTCCACCTCGTCTATCGATGATTGGATGAACTTGGTGGAGTCGTAGGCCACTTCCATCTTCAGCGATGGCGGCAGGCTGCGCTTCATTTCTGGAAGCAGTGCCCGAACGCCTCGCGCTATGTTCAGTGGATTACCTTCTGGGCTCGCCTGCACGGCGACGAAGATAGCGTGTTCGCCGTTCATCGCGACGCTGGCGTTTGTGCTCTGCGCCGCAAGCTCGACTGTCGCGATGTCCTCCATGCGCACAAAGCCGCCGTCATTGGCTTTGACGATCATGCGCTTGAATTCATCAACACTCCGCAGATCAGTGTTGACCGTGACGTCGGAGAGAGTGAAATAGCCCTTAGTCTGGCCGGCCGCAGCCTGGAAGTTGTTGGCCGCGATTGCAGCAGAAACATCAGCTGGCGACACGCCGTGGCCCGCCATTCTCGCGGGATCGAGCCATAACCGCATCGCAAAACTCTGGCCGCCGAGGATGTCTGCCGCTGCGACGCCGTCTACAGTTGACATAATCGGTTGCACCACGCGCGAGAGATAGTCGGAGATCGCGCTGGCCGTCAGTTCTTCGCTGGAGAAGGCGATATACATGACAGCTGTGGTCTGACCGGCAGATTTGGTGACGACCGGATCGTTCGATTCCTTAGGGATTAAATATTTGACCGAGTTGACCTTGGAGAGCACTTCAGTGAGCGCCTCGTTGGGCTCGAAATTGAGCTTGATATAGACCTGGATCGTCGAGGCACCGAGCACCGAGGAGGACGTAATGTAATCAACGCCTTCGGCCGAAGCGAGCGCTTGCTCAAGGGGCGTGGTGATGAACCCCTGGATCATGTCGGCGGAGGCGCCAGGATAAGAGGTAGTGATATTGACGACCGTGTTGGTCAGCTTAGGATACTGCCGGATTGGCAAAACGGTGGCCGCACCAATGCCGGTCAGCAGGATCAGGAGACTGACGACGATAGACAATATAGGACGTTTGATGAAGAGCTCGGTAAATGCCATCGCGATGCTCGCATTCAAGAGACTGACGGAAATTCGCCAGTAAGCCAGGCTACAGCAACAGTCATCAACGCGGCGACTGTGGCTAGGGGCACCTTCTCAGGGTATAGCCCCATGTTTCTCTTAAGCTAGCAACCGCCCCGGGGGGGCCGGCTCGAACCAGTAGAGCTGAGCCTCTGGGCAAAGCCGCAGACAATGTAAAGAGTCAGCTCCGTCGTAGCAGCCGATGTCCAAGATCACTGGGTCTTGCTTCTGGAGGGAGCACACAATGTGCTGATGGACCTCCAACGCGGAAGTGGGCTGACGTATTTCCATTTAACCTCGTCCCACGCTTCAATGGCAGCAATGCCTTGCAGCACACTTATCAACTCAGCTTAGGATTTCGCGCCGCCCCACCCTTCGGACGGTCCAGCTTCGACGCTGAAACTACAGACAAGCCGACGGGCAGCTCAACTCTACAGAGGTAAGCGGGGGATATAGAACGGGTTGCATAACCTATACCAACGTTTGTCGACGAGCGACGCCCGCATGAGCCGCGCGAGACTTGTGATGTTGCTCGAGAGCACAGGCGTTTCCCTTCGGTCTTGTGCTTCACGATGAACCGGCCATCTCGGGTCCGCCCGCAAAGTAAGTGAATCCCAGGAAGGCGAAGGTCTCGGCCACCGCTCGCTGCGCGGCTGACGCGGGAGGGCCGCGAACCGCGCCAAACTCGATCAACGGGTTTTGTCCGCATGGAGCGCCGGCCAGTCGCGCATTGAGGGCCAAGAGCATTTCCTGGGCATCTGCCTTGCTCTCGAAGCCGATGACGAAGTCGTGCGCAAAGCGCACGGTCACAACGCGACCGCGCTGCATGGCGACCGCTCCAGTGGTCGACCCAGCGATCGAGGAGGTAATGCAGGAAGATGTTGGAAAGGAGCGGACTGATCCTGCCCTTTGCGGCGTGTGTCTTGCTTCTCGCCGCTCTCACGAACGCCAGTTCGCAGCCGCATCTCGATGAGCTGCAGGATACGAGGATCGGCAATCCTGTGCGCCACCATCCGCAGCAGCCACTCGTGGTCGACCGAATCGAAGACACTGGATATGTCATGATAGCCGGATCGAGGGCATCAAGCTCCATCTGAGGATCCCGCCCCGGCCGGGAGCCGTAGGAGAACCCGAGGAATTCGAGCTCATAGGCGGCGCTCAACACCTCGGCCACCGCGCTTTGGACGATCTTGTCCTCTAGCGGCCGGCACACCGAGAGGCCGCCTACCCCCGTCGGGTTGGGGATGTAGACGCGCCGCACCGGCTGTAGCCGGTAGGGACAGTGTGGACCCGTGCGCAGAGATCGCGGATTGGTCCGTGAGCCCCTCTTCGTACTTTGCCTCCCTTATCCCATCGACCTCCGCGCCGGCCTGCGGGCTTTTGTCGTCGAAACGCCCGAAGCAGAGCGTCTTTCTCGATGTGGTGCAGCAAGGCTGTGAACCGGTTTGGACATATGGTCGGCATGTTCCCCAACGAGGAGGCCATGGTTCGCCTCATTGGAGTGGTCCTGCTCGAACAGAACGACAATGGGCCGTCCAGCGCGCCCGTTACATGACGCTAGAAATCATCGCGCCTTTGAGCGATGATTCGAGCGTCAGCCTTCCGGCCGCCAGCTGACCGGCCCGGCCCTCTTGCCGGCCAACCGGTTGCCCGAGCGCCAGTTACAGCATGCTGAGGAACACGAGTATTTCTGACAGTGCTTTTCGCGCCCTACTGCGGAGCTCACGAAGACGCGATTGCTGGCTCTTGGACCCTCGACGCAAGATCGAACAAGCGGAATAAGAAAAGACCCAATCATCGAAGGGTCCTTGGGGTCGGACCACCGCGTCTGGGCTGAACGTTACAGTTCGCCGGGGCTCTGCGGCAGCCAGTACAATATGTGGGGAACCGAGAACGGCTCCTACGCACCGGGCACCCGCACCCGCACCCGCACCCGATAACAAACTTACGCCGCCGCCAGTATTTTTACTCCGCTTTGCTTAGCATTTCTGCTCTGGACTACGCGCCTCATCGCCAGGAATGCCCTCACGCACGCTGCGGCACTTGACGAATTTCATTTTCATTCGACGCTGCCGAAGCCAGCATGAGGGACGCGTTGCGAGTAATCGCTGCGGCTTGGCCGTAGCGCAGCGCGGAAATTTACGCTAGCTTCCGCTCGCGAGTTTGCAAATGCCTACCCGCATCCGATCTTTCCGAAGACAACGAGCGACCATTCGACCGCTTGCCCCCTCCCATCCTCAGAGCTGGGATAATCCGGACAATGAGGAAATCTGGTTTGAGTTGGCGCGCGCCATCGGCCGTCAGATCGCACGGGATGAAAATCATGGCTCGGGGCAGCCGATAGAGGACCGGCATGACGACACCGTCATCGAAGAAAACGGCCGTAATATACGCGCGCTATTCGAGCGACATGCAAAAGGCGAGCTCGATTGACGGTCAGCTGTTACTCTGCCGCAAGGTCGCATTGCGCAACAACCTCGATGTCGTCGGCGAGTTTGTGGATGCCGCAAAATCTGGTCTTACCGAAGGTGCGCGGGACGGCTATCAGCGCTTGCTCAACGGTGTGCGAAGCCGGCAGTTTGACGTAGTCGTCGTTGAGCATTTCGACCGCTTGTCGCGCGATCCCGCAACCATCCAGCGTCTCAAGCAGGTTTTCGAGTTCAACGGCGTTGAGCTGATGGATCAGAAAGGAGTCTACGCGACCGCCACTGACATTAGCATCGCAAGTCTGTACAACACGATTTACAAGCCGCAGCTCGCCGAAAAGGTTCGGCGCGGCCATGACAACGCTGTTGCGAACGGAAGAATTCCGGGCTCATACGCCTATGGTTATCGGCCAAGGCCGGGCGCGCCCGGCGAGCGCGTAATCGATGAGAACGAAGCAAAGATTGTGCTCCGCATCTTCAAAGAATATGCAGCGGGCCGCTCGACCCGAACTATCGCCGCTGACCTCACCCGCGAAGGTGTGCCCTCACCAGGGGCAACTCGTCACAAGAACAAGGCGGGTCGCACCACCTGGAACCATCAGTGCATCACAGGCGGTCGGCATGGTCGCGGCATTATCGGCAACGAACTCTACATCGGCGAGATACATTGGAACGTTCGCTCGACAATTCTTAACCCAGAGACGCAGAAGAAACAGAAGCGCCGCAATCCAGCTGAACGCCACATTATCGTCAAAAAGCCAGAGCTGCGGATCGTTCCGCAAGGGCTCTGGGATCTAGCGCAGAAGGTTCGTAGGGTGCGCGCGGTGTCTATGTTCGGACCGACTGGCCAGCCGCGGCGTCGCGCCGTGAGTCCGCGCAACAATGAGCACCCGCTTGCCGGTGTGCTCCGGTGTGGCGTCTGCAATGGCCATATGCGAATCGCTCAATCCTCGCGTAACGGTGCGCCGCGCGCGGCATGCGCGAGCGCGCATCAGCGGGGCACCTGCGAGCACACCCGTAGCTTTGATATGGACGTTCTGCTCGAGGATGCCTCCGAAAAAATCCAGGTGAAATTGCTTTCGCCGAAAGCCATTGAAGAGGCGATGCGTACTTGGAAGGAGGAGCGCAAAAACGATCGGAACAATGGTAGCGAACACAATAAGCTAGAGCGTCGACGCCGCGTATTGACTACCGAGATCGAACGCCTCTCTTATGCCATCGCAAATAGCCGCCGCAAGCCGGACGAATTGCTCAAGCGGATCGATGAGTGCGACCTGGAGCGGGAAAGCGTTGAAGAGCGCTTGCGGCTGCTCGGCGGTGGCGGCGAAAATATAGTTGGCTTCGATCGCCCGAAATTCAGTGACCGATACTCCTCGGAGGTTAGAAGGCTTATCACCGCGCTCAAAACCAATCCGAAGGCGATCGAAACTCGCATTGCCTTCCGCAACTTGATTGAATGCATAGTAGTGCATCCGGTTCGCAAGCGGATGCCCTACGAATATACGCCCTACCTGAACAGCTCCGCGCTTTGCGGAAAGAACCTCTTTCCCGAAAACCGCAGCAAGGAGCGAGAGATAAGCACGTTTGCATACTACGACAATGGCAAGTCAGGGAAGTCCGTGTCCTCGTAATAGACGCGCACCTGCATGTGGTGGCGGCCGTCGCGGATCTCGCCGTCGAGGTGGGACAAGAGAGCACTCATTGGAAATCAGCAGCCAATTTCAACGACCTTGCTGCAGCCAGCAATCGCTTGTCACGCGTCCATAGCGAGGCCTCGATCGTCAACATCGTCGATGCCAGCAAGTGCGCATCGACATATCCGATGCCAAGCCCGGACAACTTTCGCTTAACGATGAATTCAAGGACTTCGTCATTGCTCGCCAGCGTGGCTTTGGGGATGGTGTTCAGATCGTCGAGAGCATCGGAGCTTTTCGGCACGCCTCCGAGGAGCAACTCACCGATCACGAACGGATGAATGACGATATCCCCATGATCGAGAAGACTTGCCAGTTGCGCGTCTGCGCGGCGGAAGTGATCGACCCAAATCGAGGTATCCGCAAGGACCTTCATTTGGGCCGACGGCGCGGCGGCGCTTTCGCGTTCGGTTCAGTACCACCCATCCGCGCAAGACGGCGCGCCGCCTCCCGCTCGACAAAGGCCTTCAGGGCTTCCCTGATGACCGCTGACTTTTCGGTGACACCGGCGAACTCCTGTGCCTTGGCAAATAGCTCGTCGTCGATCGCGATCGTCGTTCTCATGGCGTCACCTCTACATCAAATATAACATCATTTGATGTAGAATTCCATGCGCTACGTTGCGACAGGCTCCCTTCCCAGCGTCACCTCGACGATCTCCGGCGGCACGCCGACGCGGACCGGCATGATGCTGCAGCCGAGGCCGCCGGAGACGATGAGATCGCATTTCAGGCGGAAGTGGCCGTAGGCGAGCCGCAGGCCGTTCTTGGGCGAGACAGCCGGCGACCACCCGAGCAGGCGGACCTGGCCGCCATGGGTATGGCCGGACAGTTGCAGCGCGACGCGCGCGGGCACCAGCGGCGCGATGTTGGGTTCGTGCGCGAGCAGGATGATGGGCGCATCGTCCGTGACCTTCGCCAGCGTGCCGGCGAGATCGTCTGCGCCAAGCCTGTGGGCGCGGCCATAGCGTTTTGACGGATAGTAGGCCAGTTGATCGCCGAGCCCGGCGAGCCAGAACGGACGGCCGTCCTTGGACAGACGCACGACGCCGTTCTCGTAGACGGGAATGCCGGCCGCCTCCAGCGCGCGATGCGCGATGGTCGGCCCGTGCCCCGCCCGCTGCACGGTCCTGTCGTCCCAATAATCGTGATTGCCCATGACGGCGTGGACGCCAAGCGGCGCCTTGAGGCCGGCCAGCACCCTCGCCCATTCGCGCGACGGAATGAGGCGCGTGACGTGGTGAAGGCCGGCGACATAGTCGCCGAGCAGCACGATGATATCGGGCTTCAGCGCATTGGTGCGGTCGACGATGTCCGCGATTCGCTCCAGCGACATCCAGGGATCACAGGCATGGATGTCGGCGATGGCGGCGATCTTCAGCGGGAAATCCGCCGGCCATTGTCGCGGCGTCGGATGATAGCGGGTGACCCGAAGCCGCAGCACCGGCTCGACGCCGACGCCATAGGCGGCGGTCGAGATGCCGAGGGCGGACAGACCGCCGATGGAACGAATGAAGTGACGGCGCGTGATCATGGAAACCCGCTTCTGCAACATGACCTCGATGAGATCGGATTGGAGCGGAATTGGGGTACGCTCGTGCAGATCGCCAGCATCCAGGTGCAGATGATCTGCACGAGTACTACCAGCGGCTCTCGCCGATCAGCGCGTCCAGCCGTGCCTTCACGTCGTCGGGCGCGCGGTAGTACCAGACGCCGCCGAGCAGATCACGGAAACGTTCGTTGATCCGCGCCTCGCGCTCGATGCGATCGATCGTGACGGTGCTGATCACGTCTTCGAGGGGACCTGCGGCCAGGAGCGACAGCAGCACCGGGTTGGCCTCAATCCTCAGGATCTCCAGGACGAGATCGATCAACTTGTCGGGGTCGTCCTCGCGCAGCTCGCGTTCGAAATCCATCAGCGCGAATAGATTGTCGTCCTGGTCGCGCTCGGATTTGGAGTAGTGCTCGACCCAGGCGCGCGCCAGTGCGGCCACCGACATGCCGGCGCAATCGAGCGGCTCGCGCGGCGTGCGCTGCGCCTTATGGTCAGCCCGCCAGGCCTCGCCATTGGCAAGTCCCGCAATGCGCAACATTGAGGGATCGTCTGGCGCGACATGCACGCCGCCAAGCAGCCAGCGCAGCCGGTCATTGCATTCGGCCTCGTGCTCGATGCGCGCGATCAATTGGGGATCGTGCGCCTGAAGCAGCACCGGCAGGAACTTGTCGTCGAGCTGCATGACCGTCGGCTTGTCGGCCTCGGTCTCGAGCACTTCCAGCACGAGATCGAGCGCGGTTTGCGGCCGGCGATGCGGCAGATGATCGAAATACAGCTTAAGAGCCCAGACGCTGCTGACCTGGTCGCGACGATTGACGCGCTGAAGCGCGCACCACATCGACGCCACCTCCCCCACCGGCAGGGAATCGAGGAATGTCTCGGTGTCATCGGGCGTGCGCAGCTGCGGCGCGGCCGCGATCACCTCGAGCAATCCAGCGTCTTCCGTCGGCTCCATTCTTTCCACTCCAATCCATCGGCATCAGCGGCGCTCAGTTCGCCGCGCGTTCGGATTAGTGACGGGATTGGACCTAAGGGTTCACCGGCCGCGGTGGTCAGTCGTCCTCGGACTGGTCGGTGCCGAACAGGCCGAACTGGGCCGCCGCATCGCGCGAGGGCTCGGCGATGCCGAGATGGCGGAAGGCGTGCGAGGTGAGCAGCCGGCCGCGCGGGGTGCGCTGGAGATAGCCGCACTGGATCAGGTAGGGCTCGATGATGTCCTCGATCGCATCGCGCGGCTCGGACAGGGCTGCCGCCATCGTCTCGACGCCCACCGGGCCGCCGCCATAGTTCGTCGCGATGGTCGTGAGATAGCGGCGATCCATGGCATCGAGCCCTGCGGCATCGACCTCGAGCGCGCTCAGCGCGTGATCGGCGATCTTGCGGTCGATCTTGTCGGCATCGGCCGCCGAGGCGAAATCGCGCACGCGCCTGAGCAGGCGCCCGGCGATGCGCGGCGTGCCGCGGGCGCGGCGAGCGATCTCGTTGGCGCCGTCCGCGCTCATGCCGACATTGAGCACGCGGGCGCCGCGGCTGACGATGCTCTCCAGCTCCTCGATCGTGTAGAAGTTCAGCCGCACCGGAATGCCGAAGCGGTCGCGCAAGGGATTGGTGAGCAGGCCCGCGCGCGTCGTGGCGCCGACGAGAGTGAATTTCGACAGCTCGATCTTCACCGAGCGCGCCGCGGGGCCCTCGCCGATGATGAGGTCGAGCTGAAAATCCTCCATCGCGGGATAGAGCACCTCTTCCACCGCCGGGCTCAGGCGATGAATTTCATCGATGAAAAGCACGTCGCGCTCTTCGAGATTGGTGAGGAGCGCGGCGAGATCGCCCGCCTTGGCGATGACGGGACCCGAGGTGGCGCGAAAGCCGACGCCGAGCTCCTTCGCCACGATCTGCGCCAGCGTAGTCTTGCCGAGGCCGGGGGGACCGACGAACAGCACGTGATCCAGCGCCTCGCCGCGCTTGCGCGCCGCCTCGATGAAGATCGAAAGGTTCTTGCGCGCCTGCTGCTGGCCGACGAAATCGGACAGCGATTGCGGGCGCAGCGCGGTGTCGCCGACATCGTCGCTGCGGCGCTCGGGCGAAACCATGCGGTTGGCCTTGGGATCGCTCACTTCGCCAGCTCCTTCAGGCCAAGGCGAATGAGCTGCGCGGTTTCGGCATTCTCACCTGCGCTGCGCGAGGCCGAGGCAATCGCGGCAGCCGCCTGCGGCTGGCCGTAGCCGAGATTGACCAGCGCGGAAATCGCATCCGCAACGGGGCGCGGAGCACGCTGGTCGTCGACGGCGCCGGCAAGGTGCACGACGGCCGGATCGACATTGGCGAAGGCCGGCGCCTTGTCCTTCAATTCCGTGACGATGCGCTCGGCCACCTTGGGGCCGACGCCGGGCGTGCGCGCCACCGCGGCCTTGTCACGCAGCGCGATGGCATTGGCGAGGTCGGCCGGCGCCAGCGTGCCGAGCACGGCGAGCGCGACCTTGGCGCCGACGCCCTGCACGGTCTGCAGCAGGCGAAACCATTCGCGCTCCTGGTCGGTGCGGAAGCCGAAGAGTTTTATTTGGTCCTCGCGGACGTAAGTCTCGATTGACAGCACGGCGGCTTCACCGGGCGATGGCAGATGTTGCAAGGTACGCGTAGAGCAATGAACCTGGTAACCGACACCGCCGACGTCGAGGATGACAAAATCCTCGCCGTAGGAATCGATCAGGCCCTTGAGCTTGCCGATCATCTCACGACCTCGATCGCGACAGACACCCCTCTTTCGTCATGGCCGGGCTTGACCCGGCCATCCACGTCTTGGCGATCAACAAGAAAGAACGTGGATGCCCGGCACGAGGCCGGGCATGACGGCAATGATGCGCGGCACACGATCATAGGTTCGCCACCTTCAGCCGCAGCGCGGTGCTCTGGCGGTGATGGGCGTGGGTGATGGCGATGGCCAGCGCGTCGGCGGCGTCGGCCGACGGCGGATCAGCCTTGGGCAGAAGAATCTTCAGCATCATCGCGATCTGGGCCTTCTCGGCGTGACCGGCGCCGACGACCGTCTTCTTGACCTGGTTGGGCGCGTATTCAGCGACCGAGATGCCAAACATTGCAGGCGCCAGCATGGCGATGCCGCGGGCCTGGCCGAGCTTGAGCGTCGCGACGCCGTCCTTGTTGACGAAGGTCTGCTCGACCGCGGCTTCCATCGGCTGATGGCTCGCGAGCACGGACGCGAGACCTTCGTGGATCGCGAGCAGCCGGCTCGCCAGCGGCAGGTCGTTCGGCGGTTCCACCGAGCCGCACGCCACATAGATCAAACGGTTGCCGTCAGCCTCGATCACGCCCCAGCCGGTGCGGCGCAGGCCGGGATCGATGCCGATGATGCGGATGGGCTGGCGAATCGGGAGCGCGGTCATGGGCCAGTGATAGCGGTTGGCCCATGATAGCGAAACAGAAACAGAACAGAAGTAACAGGGGAAAGGAGGTTTCGTGCCCCGGGCGCGACGCAGCGCGAAGCGGTGCGGCGCTGAACCGGGGCCCATATGGGCACAGATGCCTGGAGGATGATGGGTCCCGGCTCTGCGCAGCAGCGTTGCACGCTGCAGCGCGTCCGGGACGAGCGAGGCCCTACCCGCCCATCTTCGCGATCAGCGCGTCCGACACCTCGAAATTGGCGTAGACCTGCTGGACGTCGTCGTGCTCGTTGAGCAGGTCCATCAGCTTGAGCAGCTTCTCGCCGGTCTCGTCGTCGACAGCGACCGTGTTCTGCGGCTTCCAGATCAGCGCGGCCTTGCGCGGCTCGCCGAACTTGGCTTCCAGCGCCTTGGCGACGTCGCGATAGCCTTCGGTCGAGGCGTAGATCTCGTGGCCGCCTTCGCCGGAGACCACGTCGTCGGCGCCGGCCTCGATCGCCGCATCCAGCACCGCGTCGTCGTCTGCGACGCTGCGGTCGTATTCGATGACGCCGGTGCGGTCGAACATGAAGGAGACCGAGCCGGTTTCGCCGAGATTGCCGCCCGATTTGGTGAAGAAGGAGCGGATGTCGGAGGCGGCGCGATTGCGGTTGTCGGTCAACGCCTCGACGATCACGGCGACGCCGCCGGGGCCATAGCCCTCGTAGCGGATTTCGTCGTAGTTCTCGCCCTCATTGCCGAGCGCCTTCTTGACGGCGCGCTCGATATTGTCCTTCGGCATGTTCTCCTGGCGGGCCGCGATGATGGCGGCGCGCAGGCGCGGGTTCATGTTGGGGTCGGGCGTGCCGAGCTTGGCCGCGACGGTGATTTCCCGCGCCAGCTTGCCGAACAGCTTCGACTTCTGGGCATCCTGCCGCCCCTTGCGGTGCATGATGTTCTTGAATTGGGAATGTCCGGCCATGCGTGGTCTCTCGAGGAATCGTCAGCCAAGGGGTGAGCGAGGAAAGCGCGGCCTTATAGGCCGCCAACCCGCCGGAATCAAAGAGATCTGCTACCCCTAAGGTAGCACTGTAAAGGTAGCCACCGCCGCGGCCGGTGCCTAGAGGTCGAGGACTGTTAACCCTGATTTCATTCCGGGCTGCGAAAATAGCGTCCGACCGTTCCCCGACACGAGAGAGCTGATGGCGTTCGGACTATTTCGGAAGCGTCTGCCGGATCCGGCTGCGCCTGCGACCGCCCCGGCGGCTCCGCAGCCGGCGGCCCATGCCGAGCCCGCTGCCGTGGCCGAAACTGATTCGGCCCGGGAAATCCTGGAGCTCCTGGAACTCGAGCTCGGCGCCATGATCCGCCAGCTCGAGCGCGCCGCCAATTCGGTGGCCGGCGGCGCCGAGGCGACCGCGGCGACGCTTGCCGCCATCCGCGACCGCACCGATGCCTTGACCGGCCGGACCAATGCGGCGCAATCGACGGCCTCGACCTTCGCCCATGCCGCCGACAAGTTCACCCAATCCGCCCAGGGCATCGGGACGCAGGTTCGCGAGGCCGGCAAGCTCGCCGACGAGGCCAGCGCCGCGGCGCAGGAAGCCCGCGCCAATGTCGATCGCCTGCGCGAATCCTCCGCCGCCATCGGCAACGTCGTCAATCTGATCGCGCAGATCGCGCGGCAGACGACGCTGCTCGCGCTCAACTCCACGATCGAGGCCGCGCGCGCGGGCGCCGCGGGAAGGGGCTTTGCCGTCGTCGCCACCGAGGTCAAGGCCCTCGCGGTGCAGACGCAGGGAGCGACGGAAGAGATCACCAAGAAGATCGACGCGCTGCAGCGCGATGCCGCCGGCTCCGCTGATGCCGTGCACCGCATCTCGCAGGCGATCGAGGCGATCCGCCCGGTCTTCGAGACCGTCAACGGCGCGGTCGCGGAACAGAACGCCACCACGAGCGAAGTCTCCGGCAATGCCGCCAGCGCCTCGGAGTTCATCGTCTCGGTCGGCGAGAGCGCGGCCGAGATCGATGCCGCGACCAAGGCCGCCGAGACTCATGGCGAGAGCGTCGCCAGCGCCGGCAAGGCCGTCACCACCTTCGCCCAGAAGCTGAAATCGCGCTGCGCGGTGCTGCTCCGCCAGAGCGAGCACGACGACCGCCGCAAGACCGAGCGGCTGCCCTGCCATCTCAAATTCGAGAGCGCGCGCGGCACGATGCCGGTCTACGAGATCTCGATGGACGGCGTGCTGATCGGCGGCGCAGACGCGGGCCGTCTCGCGGCGCAGACCACGATCGAGGGCAGCCTCGAAGACGTCGGCACCTGTCGCCTGCGCGTGATCGAGCAATCGAAGGCCGGCGCCCGCGCGCAATTCGCCAGCCCCAATGCCGAGCTCCGCGAAAAGATCGAGGATAAGCTCTGGTCGATCCACGAGGAGAACACCGAGTTCGTCACCCGCGCCATGGAGGCGGGCAACGCGCTGACCGGGATCTTCGAGCAGGCGGTTGCCCGCGGCGAAGTTGGGATCGACGACCTCTTCGACACCGACTATGCCGAGATCGCCGGCACCAATCCGCAGCAATACCGCACGAAATATCTCGACTGGGCCGACCGCGCCTTGCCGCCGTTCCAGGAAGTCTTCCTGGCGAAGGACCAGCGCATGGCGTTCTGCGCCATGGTCGACCGCAACGGCTTCCTGCCGGTGCACAACAAGATCTATTCGCACCCGCAGCGGCCGGGCGACGCAGCCTGGAACACGGCCAACTGCCGCAACAGGCGAATATTCAACGATCCGGCGGGGCTCGCCGCCGCGCGCAACCTGCGATCGTATCTGGTCCAGAGCTATGCGCGCGACATGGGCAACGGAAATACGGTGATGATGCGCGAGATCGACGTTCCGATCCGCGTGCAGGGCCGGCACTGGGGTGGATTCCGCACGGCATACAAGCTCTAGAGCAACGCTCGAAATAGAGAAACAAGGCGCCAATTTCACCTGAGTGCACGCTCAGGCAAGACGCCGACCGCGAATCGTCCTCTAAGCTCAAATCTGGAATGGGAATGCCGCGTGAGCCGGGTTTGCGGCTCTGACTGGAGGACTCATCGAACATGTCCGTCGCACACCTTGCCGTCATGGACACCGGCTCCAATCGCACGCTGGCGGAGCGGCTGATCGACCAGCTTGCCGACCGCATCGGCGGCCTCGGCGTGGAGCTGGCCGATATCGCCGGCAACGTCCAGGAAGTCGCCCATCGCGTCGCGAACCAGTCGGAACGGTTCCACCATTTGCAGGAGACGGCGGAGACGATGGTCTCGGCCAACCACGACATCGCCAATGCCTCGCAGGCGGTGCAAACCACGACCTCCGCTGCGGTCGGCGAGATCGCGCAATCGCGCAGTGCCGTCGACACCGCGGTCAGCCACATCTCTGAGCTCGTCGCGGCAGTGGAGCGGATCGAGGCGCGCCTCAGCGCGGTCGGCTCGGCGCTGGCGCAGGTCGCGAAGGTGTCCGGCTCGATCGAGGCGATCGCAAAGCAGACCAATCTGCTGGCGCTCAACGCCACCATCGAAGCCGCGCGCGCCGGCAATGCCGGCCGCGGCTTTGCGGTGGTCGCGAGCGAGGTGAAGAACCTCGCCGAAGCCACCCGGCAGGCCACGCATCAGATCTCCGACACCGTGCGCGATCTCGACGGCCAGATCGAAGGCCTGATCGGCGAGAGCAGCGACGCCTCGCAGCGCGCCAAGACCGCGGGCGAAGGCGCGCAAGCGATCTCGAGCATCATCTCGCGCGTTCAGCAGGGCTTTGCGTCCGTGGAAGCGGAGATCGACAGCGTCACGCGCGCGGCGACCTCCAATCTCGGACATTGCGACACCGTCATCAGCGAGCTCAACGAGCTCGCCAAGGGCGTAGATCTCTCCTCGCGCGATCTCAAGAATGCAGACGAGCGGGTGGCGAAGCTGCTCGACACGTCGGAAGGCCTGATCGCGCTGATCGCCGACAGCGGCGTCGATACGTCGGACACGCCGCTGATCCGGATCGTGGTGGACACCGCAAGGCAGATCTCGGCCGCATTCGAGGCCGCGATCGATCGCGGCGAGATCACGCTCGACCAGCTCCTCGACGAGACCTATCGCGAAATTCCCGGCTCCGATCCGAAACAGTACCTCACCAATTACGTCGAGTTCACCGACCGCGTGCTGCCGGCGATCCAGGACCCGATCCAGAAATCTGATCCGCGCATCGTCTATTGCGTCGCCTGGGCGCGGAGCGGCTTCCTGCCGACCCACAACCCCAACTACCGCCTGCCGCAGGGCAAGGACCCGGTCTGGAACAACGCCAATTGCCGCAACCGCCGCCTGTTCAACGACCGCACGGTGAAGAAGGTCGCAGGCAGCACCAAGCCATTCCTGCTTCAGACCTACCGCCGCGACATGGGCGGCGGACAGTTCGTGCTGATGAAGGACTTGTCGTCACCCATCATGGTCCGCGGCAAGCACTGGGGCGCCTTCAGGATGGGATTCCGGCAGGGCTGAGGGCCGGCGCCGCGGCGCACTCGAATTAAAAGTTCGAAAACAACCCCATGCACAGTAGCCGGGGTTAATGGAATCAACGACTTGCGATGGGGCCAACGGCTCGCGATGGAAACTCGGCGAGGCCGTTTGACTCGTCGGGCAAACCAGGGGTATATTGCTAATATTCCGAATTCGTGAGAGACGGGCGAATCCCCGCCGCCCGCCGAGCATCAGAACCGCCTGCCCTGGTGCGGCGGCCGATGTTGCCCTAGAAGTGCCGCCGCGCATTCGAGGCGCGACCCGAACACAGCAAGCTGGTTTTCAATGTCCCTTCCACCCGCCCAAATCGGCGCGCCGCTTTCCGAGATCGACACACCGGCGCTGATCATCGACCTCGACGCCTTCGAGCGCAATCTCGACACGATGGCTGCGGCGGCGAGCAGGCTCGGTGTTCGGTTGCGCCCGCATGCGAAGACCCACAAATCGCCGATCATTGCGGCCAAGCAGATCGCGCGGGGCGCGGTCGGCATGTGCTGCCAGAAGGTCGCCGAGGCCGAGATCCTGGTGGCGGGCGGGGTGAGCGACGTGCTCGTCAGCAATGAGGTGGTGGGCCTGCGGAAGCTGGAACGGCTCGCAGGCCTTGCGCGCCACGCGCGCATCGGGGTGTGCGTCGACGATGCCATCGTGGTCGAGCAACTGGCGCACGCCGCGGAGCGGGCCCGAGCGCAAATCGAAGTCCTGGTCGAAATCGATGTCGGCGCCGGCCGCTGCGGCGTCAGGCCGGGGCCGGCGGCCGCCACCCTGGCACGGCAGGTGGCAGCTTCACGCTTCCTGTCGTTCGGCGGCGTACAGGCCTATCACGGCTCCGCCCAGCATTTGCGCACGCCGGAGGAGCGGCGCGCTGCCATCACTAGCGCCGCCAACGCCACCGCGGAGACACTGCGCGTCCTCAAGGAAGCCGGCTTTCAATGTCGGACGATTGGCGGTGCAGGCACCGGGACTTTCGAACTCGAAGGTACGAGCGGCATCTGGAATGAATTGCAGGCGGGCTCCTATATTTTCATGGACGCCGACTACGCCAGGAACGTCACTGAGGGCGCGCGCAACGCCAATCCGTTCGAGCATGCGCTGTTCGTGATCGCGACCGTGATGAGCACCGGCGCCGGCGAACGCGCGGTCATTGATGCCGGTCACAAGGCCCTGTCGAACGACAGCGGATTCCCGGACGTGCTCGGTCGGCCCGACCTGCGCTATCATCGACCCTCCGATGAGCATGGCCTGCTCGATTTCGACAGCGCTTCGTCGCGGCTGGCGATCGGCGACAAGGTGACGCTGATCCCCGGTCATTGCGACCCGACCGTCAATCTCTACGACTGGTATGTCGGCGTGCGCGGCTTCAATACGCCAGATGCCCGCGTCGAAACACTTTGGCCGATCGCAGCGCGGGGCGCAGTCACCTGAGACTGACGCGTGTTGGCGCACACCGATCTCCGCCGTCGTCCCGGACAGGCGTAGCGCAGATCAGGGATCCCTTCGCCGCAGCATTGGTTTGGCGAAGACGCGGTGACAAGCTTCGCAAAACAACTGCGCCCTGGCGTTATGGGTCCTGGCCCCTCGTTCGCAATTGCGGACCGAGGCGTACACTCATAATTCGGGACTGCCCGTTACCAAAGGACGAGCAGACGTGGCCGGAGCCGACTGGGAACGTCTGCAAATGACCCGAAGCAGCCGTTTGTCCGCCGCACATCTTCGTTGAACAAGTTGGTGCAGCTATGGGATAAAGTGTCCTTGACGTTGGGCATGAGTTGCTCAACCGCAGGGACGAGAATGACTTTCGACAGAGATATCGCCAGAATAAATGGCATTGCTTCCGTTACGACTATTTTAGACGTGGTCGCCCGCACGACCGGTATGGGTTTCACGGCTGTCGCCCGAGTGACAGAGGATAGATGGATCACTTGTGCGTCGCGGGATGAATTAGCCTTTGGCCTCAAGCCGGGAGACGAGTTGAAGATCGAGACGACGATTTGCCACGAAATCCGGCAGAGCCGTGAAGCCGTCGTGATCGACAACGTCAGCGAAGACCCCCTGTTTTGCAACCATCACACCCCCGAGCAGTACGGGTTCCAAAGCTACATCTCGATGCCCATCATCCTGCCTGATGGTTCCTTCTTCGGAACTTTGTGCGCCATCGACCCGAAGCCGCGCAAGCTGCGCAGCCCGGAAGTCGTCGGTATGTTCAAGCTGTTCGCAGAGCTGATCGCCGCACACCTCGATTCGATGGACAGGTTGGAAGTCAGTGAAGCTAAGCTCACGCTGGAGCAGCAAAACGCAGAGCTGCGCGAACAATTCATCGCAGTAATGGGACACGATCTAAGAAATCCGCTGGCGTCGATTCAGGGCGGCCTTCGACTCCTGAACAAGAAAGTGGACGAGGAGGGGAAGGGCTGGATCACAATGCTTCAAGGCAGCGTGAATCGAATGGCAGGCCTCATCGACAATGTCATGGATTTCGCCCGCACACGGCTTGGCGCTGGGATGCCGATACGGCTCAGGGATGAACCACTAGAACGCTTGGTCCAACAAGTCGTCTCCGAGTTTGAGAATGTCTATCCAGACCGCGTCATCACTTCCAACGTCGAGGTGCCGGGGACCGTCAAAGTAGACGCCGGGCGCCTGCAGCAACTGCTATCCAATCTGTTGGGCAATGCGACGTCGTACGGCGATCCTACTCGGCCCATTCGCGTGGCTGCCAGAGCAACGGAGACTGGCTACGAGGTCAGTGTCTCCAACTGGGGCGCCCCTATACCCGCAGAGGCGATGCCACGCCTTTTCACGGCGTTTCAGCGGGGGGACGTTCTCCCAAACCAAAAAGGGTTGGGGCTGGGCCTTTATATCTCGCAGGAGATTGCTCGGGCGCACGGTGGGATTATTACTGCGGAATCTTCGCCCAACGAAACGACATTCAGAGCTAAATTCCCCCGCTAAGGCGAAGGCCCATCCGGCTTTTCAAGTCTGTCAGCGGCCTCGTCAAACTGGCGGGCCAACGCTTTCAGAGTGTTGCCGGCCTCATCGCCGCTGACAGTTAAGGCGAGGCGTTCGGCTCGCCGCGCTTGATCCCTGAGATGTTCGGATTGCTTGCTCATGATGAACAAGCTGAACGCGTAGGGTTCGTTCCTATCTTCTTTGACGAGCGAAACACGACATATCAAAGAACGGCCGCGTCGCCGTGTGGGGAAGCGACGCGGCTCGGAAGTAAGCACAGTAAGGAGGTGGGCTTACTTCATGTTGCTCTTGGTACCACCCTGATCGCTGCCGGGGCCTGAGCCGCCCTGGCCGGATGCGTCGGGCTTCATCATGCCGCCCTTGGCCATACCGTCCTTGTTCATGCCGGTGGTGCCTTTGTTCATCGAGCCCTTGTTCATGGAGTTCTTTTCCATGCCGGGCTTGTCCATGTTGTTGGACTGCGGCGCCGGGCCGCTCTGAGCGAATGCGGAGCCGCACATCATGGCAAGGGCGGCGGTAGCGACGATAATTTTTTTCATGAAAGCTCCTTGGTTGATTTGTGCAAATTCAACGGGAGCAGGGTCGCGACGTTCCTCCACGTCAGATATCGCGAGGAAAGATATTCTCACAGCAAACTGAAACCGATCGTCTCGCTATCCGTATTGCCGCAACAGTTCGTCGTTTAGGTGCAAGCTGTGTGCGCCTGACCGGGCCTATGTCCGCTTGTGGCCCAAGGCGGACGTCCCTTGGTTGCCCGCCGATGTCCGCTGCTGAGGGCAAAGCGGATATCGTCGTCCGGAGACGACACTGGGCGATCTGGCTTCGCTCCTCAGCTCAACCAGAATTTCGGCGTTGCCGGCTCCAGCCGTCCGCCCATGCGCACCGGTGCAACCTTCAGCGCGAGGCCCGTCGCGTCATCCGTCTCCACCGCGACGCCGCTCAGCGTCGCCGCGCCCGCGGCCGGCTCGAAGCGGCCTGACGGAATGCCGGACGTGAACCTGCGCAGCGGCTCTTCCTTCTGCATGCCGATGATGGAGTCGTAATCGCCGGTCATGCCGGCGTCGGTCATGTAGGCGGTGCCGCCGCTCAAGATCTGGTAGTCGGCGGTCGGCACATGGGTGTGGGTACCGACGACGAGGCTGGCGCGGCCGTCGCAGAAGAAGCCGATGCCCTGCTTCTCGCTGGTCGCCTCGCAATGGAAGTCGACGACGACGGCGTCGGCGGCAACGCCGAGCGGACAGGCCCCGAGCTCGCGCTCCAGTGCCGCGAAGGGATCGTCGAACGGGGTCATGAAGACGCGACCGAGCGCGTTGACGACGAGCGCATGCTTGCCGTTCTTGGTCTCGACCAGGGCGGCACCGCGGCCGGGCGTGCCGCGCGGATAGTTGGCGGGGCGCACCAGGCGGTCGGCACGCTCGATGAACACCAGCGCCTCGCGCTGATCCCACGAATGATTGCCGAGTGTCACCGCGTCGGCGCCGGCGTCGAGGAATTCCTGGTAGATCGCTTCCGTGATGCCGAAACCGCCGGCCGAATTCTCGCCGTTGACGACGACGAGATCGAGCGACCAGTCCCGGACCATGCCGGGGAGATATTCTGCGATGGCGCTCCGTCCGCTACGGCCGACGACATCACCCACGAAGAGAATGCGCAACTTCAGAACTCCGGAAATCGAACACGTCCGATTCCGTTAGCACATAATCCAGCGCGACGTCGTGCGATAGTGCCGGAACCGCCTTGATCTCCTGCGCTGCGAAAGCCAGCCCGATGCCGAGAATGTTCTTGGCTTTGCGCAAATGCGCGAAGGTGAAATCGTAATGCCCCGCACCATAGCCGATGCGATGGCCGAGACGGTCGAACGCCGCGAGCGGCGTCAGCATGATGTCGGGGATGACTTCGGCGGCCGCAGGCGACGGCTCGGGAATGCCGAGCGGGCCGAGCATCAGGCGGTCGTTCGGATGGAAGAGGCGGAAGATCAGCGACTGGCCGCGCGCGGTGACGCAAGGCAGCGCCAGCTTGGCGCCCTCCTCCGCGAGCTTCCTCAGCAGCGGCATCGGATCGATCTCGCTGCGGATCGGCGAGTAGCCGGACACGATGCTGCCGGGCAGCAGGTTGAACGGCAACCCGCGCTTGGCGAGTTTTACAGCGGCGGCGGCGCGCTTCTTTTCGCTCAGCGCATCGCGCGCCGCGAGGGCCTTGGCACGGAGTTCGGCTTTCGTGTTGGGCATGCGCTTTGGTCCCCCACGTCATCATCCGCCTTGTGCGCCCTTGCGCACTGGGGCGGATGATCCAGTTTTCCAGAGGCGGTGATAATTCACACAAAGGCCGCAGCGTACTGGATTCCCCACCTTCGCGGGGAATGACACCTACTGAATTGGCCGCGGTCATTTCGACAGGCACGAACCAGAAGGAAGAAGAAACAGTGCGAAGCCGCGTACGCCGTTGAAGCACTCGATCCCGGAGTTCCCTACGAAAGTAGGTGGGCACCATATGTCCGGGCCCACGGGCCCGGCCAGGGACAGTTCCCTAAAGGATCGATAAGGCCCCGGGGATATATGGCTCCTGACGCGCGTCGCAGCCTCGCGGAGGCAATGTAACAACGATACTGACGAATCGCCAGCCCGGCGCGAAGCTCGTCTGCCGCCATCCTTCGAGACGCCCGCTTTGCGGGCTCCTCAGGATGAGGACTGGGTGCTTAGCAGGCATTTTCGCGGGCAAAGCTGCCAGTCAGCCTCATCCTGAGGAGACCGCTGGAAGCGGTCGTCTCGAAGGACGAGGCGCTTGCTCAGGCCTCGCCAAGCCCTACCCGATCGCAATCCCGTTGCCGACGGTCCGGTTCAGCACCTGGGTGGACTTCTCGATGCGCTCGGCGGCGGCGTTCAGGGCGTTCACCACGGCGGTCTGGGTCATGCGGGCGCGTTCGACGGCGGCGTTGCGGAAATCGCGGAGCTCGGTCAGCTCCTGCTCCAGGGCCCGGACACGGTTGGTGGTGTCGACCAGCTCGTCGCAGACGGTCAGCGCGGCCATCACGGTGAGCCTGGCATCGCCGATCTCGCCGAATTTTCCGCGCAGCGACTGAATGCGCGTTTCCAGCGTCTCGGCGAGCTTGAGCAGCCGCACCTCCTGGCCCTCCTCGCAGGCCATGCGGTACTGCCGGCCATTGATGGTGACGTTGATGTGGCTCATCCGTCCTCTCCGGTATCGAGCACCGAGCGTATCGTGACGATTGCGGAATCCAGCCGGTCGGAGATCTCGCGATTGGTACGCTCGAGCTTGCGCGCTTTCACCAGCGCGCCGTCGAGCTCGTCGGCGAGCCGCGAGCGGTCCGCGCCGAGCGCCTGAATCCGCGCCGCCAGTTCGTTCTCGTCGCGATCGGCATCGCGACGGCGCTCCACCGCGCTTTCGAGTGCGTCGAGCGCCGCCATCAGCCTGCGGGTCGCGATCTCGATCTCGACCGCGGAGGACTCCGTCATGGCGGCACTGTTGGACACGCGATCGTTCATGTAGTCAGCGGTGGAACCTGGCGGCCTTTGCCCAGTGGCCTTTTCCTGGGGCTTGCCGTCCGGCAAAAGACTCGGTTCGGCAAGCGGTTAGAAGCAGAAATTTACGTGGCAAGCTAGCCCAGCGCAACGCCGCCGCGAAACTATGCACCGATAGATCGGACGAAGGCTGCCCTGATCCGTCAGTTCCCTCCCATACAAGCGGGGTGCGAAAAACCGGTCTCCATACAGGCAACTTTTACGGCCAAATCGGCGTTTGACTGCCTTGGACTCCCGGAACCGAGGTGCTATCCCAGCCCCGACCTTCAGTGGCCGCCAGGCTCCTCCCGCGCGGGCGTACATCGCCTTCAAGCGCCTCATTTCAGACGGATTTCAGACATGACGCAGGTCGATCACAACCGCATGGCCAACGCGATCCGCGGCCTTGCGATGGACGCTGTCGAGAAGGCGAAATCGGGCCATCCCGGCCTGCCCATGGGCGCCGCCGACATCGCCACCGTGCTGTTCACGCAATTCCTGAAATTCGACGCGGCGACGCCGGCCTGGCCAGATCGCGACCGCTTCGTGCTCTCGGCCGGCCACGGCTCGATGCTGCTCTATTCGCTGCTGTACCTGACCGGCAATGCCGAGATGACGCTGGACCAGATCAAGCAGTTTCGCCAGGTCGACTCGCTGACCCCGGGCCATCCGGAGAATTTCCGCACCAAAGGCATCGAGACCACCACCGGTCCGCTCGGCCAGGGCATCTCGACCGCGGTCGGCATGGCGCTCGCCGAGAAGATGCTCGCGGCCGAGTTCGGCAAGAAGATCGTCGATCACCACACCTATGTGCTCGCCTCCGACGGCGACCTGATGGAAGGCGTGTCGCAGGAAGCGATCGCGATGGCCGGCCACTGGAAGCTCGGCAAGCTGATCGTACTCTATGACGACAACGGCATCTCGATCGACGGCCCGACCTCGATCGCCGATTCCGTAGACCAGGTGAAGCGCTTCAAGTCCGCCGGCTGGGCCGCCGAGAAGATCGACGGCCACGACCAGGCTGCCATTGCCGCCGCGATCACGCGCGCGCAGAAGTCGAACAAGCCGACGCTGATCGCCTGCCGGACCACCATCGGCTTCGGCTCGCCGCACAAGGCCGGCACGTCGAAGGTGCACGGCGAGGCGCTCGGCGCCGACGAGCTCAAGGCCACCAAGGAAAATCTCGGCATCTCGCTCGAGCCGTTCTCGGTGCCCGACGACGTGTTGAAGGCCTGGCGCACCGCCGGCAGCCGCGGCGCCGCCGCACGGCAGGAATGGGAAACCCGCCTCGGTGAGCTCGGCAGCCGCAAGCGCGCCGAGTTCGAGCGCCGCCTGCGCCACGAGCGTCCGGCTGCGCTCGCGAAGGCCGTGCGCGCCTACAAGAAGGAGCTGCTGGAAAAGCCGATGAATGCGGCGACCCGCAAGTCGTCGGAAGCGGTGATCGAAGTGATCGCCGGCGCGATGCCGATGGAATTCCTGGCGGGCTCCGCCGACCTCACCGGCTCCAACAACAACAAGGCGAAGTCGGCGACCGCCTTCTCGGCCAAGACGCCGAAGGGCCGCTTCATCCATTACGGCATCCGCGAGCACGGCATGGCCGCCGCGATGAACGGCATATTCCTGCACGGCGGCTTCGCACCGAACGGCGCGACCTTCCTTGTGTTCACCGATTACGCGCGGCCTGCGATGCGCCTTGCCGCGCTGATGGGCTCCGGCGTCGTCTATGTGATGACCCATGACTCCATCGGCCTCGGCGAAGACGGCCCGACCCATCAGCCGGTCGAGCATCTCGCCGCGCTGCGTGCCATTCCCAACATGCGCGTGTTCCGTCCGTGCGATTCCATCGAGGTCGCCGAGTGTTGGGAGCTCGCGCTCAATCGCGTGGACGGTCCGACCGTGCTGGCGCTGACGCGCCAGAACCTGCCGCAGCTGCGCACCACCGCACCAAACGACGTTCCCTGCGCGGCCGGCGCCTACGAATTAGTCGCAGCGCAGGGCGAAGCCAAGGCGACGCTGTTCGCCTCCGGCTCCGAGGTCGAGATCGCGGTCGCCGCCCAGAAGCAGCTCGCCGAGCGCGGCATCGCGTCACGGGTGGTCTCCGTTCCCTCGCTCGAGCTGTTGTTAGCGCAACCAGAGGCGAAGCGTGCCGCAATCATCGGAAATGCGCCGGTGAAGGTGGCGATCGAAGCGGCCGTGCGCTGGGGCTGGGATGCCGTGATCGGCCAGGATGGCGAATTCATCGGCATGCATTCCTTCGGCGAAAGCGGCCCGGCAAAGGAGCTTTACAAGCACTTCGGTATTACCGCCGAGGCTGCGGTTAACGCTGTGCTGAAGCGCGTTTCCTGAGAGTTGAGCTTGCCGTAAAAAAGGACTACGTAATCTCTCATATGATCAAGCACCGCCCGGCTGAACCGGGCGTCCGCCCCTAAAAAACCCTCGCAGGCGCGTATGGCGCGTTGTGCGGGATGACAACGGTCATTGAAGGAGACGAAACATGGCAGTCCGCGTTGGAATTAACGGTTTTGGCCGCATCGGCCGTAACATCCTGCGGGCGATCGCCGAGTCCGGCCGCAAGGACATCGAGGTCGTCGGTATCAACGACCTCGGCCCGGTCGAGACCAACGCCCACCTCCTCCGCTTCGACAGCGTCCATGGCCGTTTCCCCGGTACCGTCACCGTCGATGGCGACTCGATCAGCCTCGGAGGCGCCAAGATCAAGGTGACCGCCGAGCGCGATCCCTCGAAGCTGCCGTGGAAGGACCTCGGCATCGACATCGCGATGGAATGCACCGGCATCTTCACCTCGAAGGACAAGGCCAGCGCGCATCTGACCGCCGGCGCCAAGCGCGTTCTCGTTTCCGCGCCCGCCGACGGCGCCGACGCCACCATCGTCTACGGCGTCAACCACGACACGCTGACCAAGGATCACCTGGTCGTCTCCAACGGCTCCTGCACCACCAACTGCCTTGCGCCGGTCGCCAAGGTGCTGAACGATCTCGTCGGCATCGAGACCGGCTTCATGACCACGATCCACGCCTATACCGGCGACCAGCCGACGCTCGACACCATGCACAAGGATCTCTATCGCGGCCGTGCGGCGGCGATGTCGATGATCCCGACCTCGACCGGTGCGGCCAAGGCGATCGGCCTCGTGCTGCCCGAGCTGAAGGGCAAGCTCGACGGCGTCGCGATCCGCGTGCCGACCCCGAACGTCTCGGTCGTCGACCTCAAGATCATCGCCAAGCGCGCGACCGACGCCAAGGAAATCAACGCGGCGATGAAGCGCGCCAGCGAGCAGCAGCTCAAGGGCATCCTCGGCTACACCACCGCGCCGAACGTCTCGATCGACTTCAACCACGACCCGCACTCCTCGACCTTCCACGAGGACCAGACCAAGGTGCAGAACGGCACCCTGGTGCGCGTGATGTCCTGGTACGACAACGAGTGGGGCTTCTCGAACCGCATGGCGGACACCGCCGTCGCGATGGCGAAGAAGATCTAAGTAGCAGGTCTCGTGTCCCGGACGCGGTGCAGCGCGCTTGCGCTGCTCCGCAGAGCCGGGACCCATTCAACTGCGGGACTCGCTGTGATGTGGGTCCCGGTTCTGCAGCGCATCGCTTGCGCGCTGCGCAGCGCCCGGGACAAGAGAGATGACCAACAAATTCCGCACCCTCGACGACGTCGACGTGAAGGGCAAGCGCGTGCTGCTGCGCGTCGACCTGAACGTGCCCATGGACAATGGCCGCGTCAGCGACACGACCCGGCTCGACCGCGTCGCGCCGACCATCACCGAAATCTCGAACAAGGGCGGCAAGGTCATCCTGCTCGCGCATTTCGGCCGGCCGAAGGGGCGCGATGCCAAGGACTCGCTGAGGCCCGTTGCCGAGGCGCTGTCGAAGGTGGTGAAGAAGCCCGTCGCCTTCGCCGAGGATTGCATCGGCGAGCCCGCGGCCAAGGCCGTGGCGGCGCTGAAGGACGGCGACATTCTCTGCCTTGAGAACACCCGCTTCCACAAGGAAGAGGAAAAGAACGATCCCGCCTTCGTCGCGGAACTGGCAAAGCTCGGCGACATCTGGGTCAACGACGCGTTCTCGGCGGCGCACCGTGCCCATGCCACGACCGAGGGCCTCGGCCACAAGCTGCCGGCCTATGCCGGCCGCACCATGCAGGCCGAGCTCGATGCGCTGGAGAAGGCGCTGGGCTCGCCGACCAAGCCCGTCATCGCGATCATCGGCGGCGCCAAGGTCTCGACCAAGATCGACCTCCTGGAAAACCTCGTCACCAAGGTCGACGCGCTGGTGATCGGCGGCGGCATGGCCAACACCTTCCTGCACGCCCAGGGCGTCGGCGTCGGCAAGTCGCTGGCCGAGAAGGATCTCGCCGCGACCGCGCTGCGCATCATGGAAAAGGCTGAAGCCGCCAACTGCGCCATCATCCTCCCCGTGGACGCAACGGTTGCCTATCACTTCGCCGCCAACGCGCCGTCGCACGCCTACGGGCTCGATGCGATCCCGGCCGACGGCATGATCCTCGACGTCGGCCCGCAATCGATCGCCCGCGTCCATGCGGCGATCGACGACGCGGCGACGCTGGTCTGGAACGGACCGCTGGGTGCGTTCGAGATGCAGCCGTTCGATCGCGGCACGATGGCGGCCGCCAAGCACGCCGCCGAGCGCACCAAGGCCAAGAAGCTGATCTCGATCGCGGGCGGCGGCGACACCGTCGCGGCGCTCAACCAGGCCCATGTGGCCGGCGACTTCACCTATGTCTCGACCGCCGGCGGCGCGTTCCTCGAGTGGATGGAAGGCAAGCCCCTGCCCGGCGTCGAGGTTCTGCGGACCAAGTAATCAAGCGGCCTTTCAGGCCCCCAACGGGAGAAGAAGACAGATGGCTCGGATCACGTTACGTCAATTGCTCGACCACGCGGCTGAGAACGATTACGGCGTACCGGCCTTCAACATCAACAACATGGAGCAAGCGCTGGCGATCATGGACGCGGCCAACCAGGTCGACGCGCCCGTCATCATCCAGGCCTCGCGCGGTGCGCGCTCCTACGCCAACGACATCATGCTCAAGCACATGATGGACGCGGTTACCGAGATCTATCCGCACATCCCGGTCTGCGTGCATCTCGACCACGGCAACGAGGCCGCGACCTGCATGACCGCGATCCAGGCCGGCTTCACCTCCGTGATGATGGACGGATCGCTCAAGGCCGACGGCAAGACGCCCGGCGACTGGGCCTACAATGTCGGCGTCACCAAGACCGTGACCGACATGGCTCATCTCGGGGGCATCTCGGTGGAGGGCGAGCTCGGCGTGCTCGGCTCGCTCGAGACCGGCATGGGCGACAAGGAAGACGGCCATGGCGCCGAGGGCAAGCTCAGCCACGACCAGCTCCTGACCAACCCGGACGAAGCCGTGAAGTTCGTCCAGGAAACCAAGGTCGACGCGCTCGCGATCGCGATGGGCACTTCCCATGGCGCCTACAAGTTCACCCGCAAGCCGGACGGCGACATCCTCGCCATGAACGTGATCGAGGAGATCCACCGCAAGCTGCCGAACACGCATCTGGTGATGCACGGCTCCTCCTCGGTGCCTCAGGACCTCCAGGACATCATCAACACCTATGGCGGCAAGATGAAGCCGACCTGGGGCGTGCCGGTCGCCGAGATCCAGCGCGGCATCAAGCACGGCGTGCGCAAGATCAACATCGACACCGACAACCGCATGGCGATGACCGGCCAGATCCGGAAAGTCCTCAAGGACAGCCCGGAAGAGTTTGATCCGCGCAAGTATTTGAAGCCGGCGATGGAAGCCATGACCAAGCTGTGCAAGCAGCGCCTGCAGGAGTTCAACACCGCGGGCCAGGCCTCCAAGATCAAGCGCGTCCTGACCACCGCCGACATGGCCAAGCGCTACGCCAAGGGCGAGCTGGATCCGAAGGTGGCGTAAGCCGACGAGCCCATTCCCGGGTCATTCCGGGACACGCGAAGCGTGGGCCCGGAATCCATAACCACAGCCTGGGGTTATGGATTCCGGGCCTGCGCCTTTCGGCGCATCCCGGAATGACAGAAAGCCTGCGACGAACGTTAACTCGGCAATTGCCCGAGAACGGTCTATTTTCACGGGCAAGGGCAGAATCGTTTTGGGAGGACCTCTCGATGAATCTGACTGAGCTCAACAAGGTCGCGACCGCCCTGGTCGCATCAGGCAAGGGCATCCTCGCCGCCGACGAATCCTCCGGCACCATCAAGAAGCGCTTCGACGCGATCGGCGTGGACTCGACCGAAGACAACCGCCGCGACTATCGCGAGATGCTGTTCCGGTCGAACGAGGCCATGAGCCAGTTCATCTCCGGCGTGATCCTCTATGACGAGACGATCTGGCAGAATGCGAAGGACGGCACGCCGCTGGTCAAGCTGATCGAACAGAGCGGCGCCATCCCCGGCATCAAGGTCGACGAGGGCACGCAGGCCTTGCCGATGTGCCCGGGTGAGCTCGTCACCGTCGGGCTCGACAAGCTCGCCGAGCGGCTGAAGAAATATTACGAACGCGGTGCGCGCTTCGCCAAATGGCGCGCCGTGATCGACATCGGCAGCGGGATTCCCTCGATGACCGCGATCAGCGTCAACGCCCACGCGCTGGCCCGCTACGCCGCGCTGTGCCAGGCCGCGCAGATCGTGCCGATCGTGGAGCCCGAGGTGCTGATGGACGGCGACCACGACATCGACCGCTGCTATGAGGTGACGAGCCGCGTGCTCAACAAGACCTTCCAGGAATTGCGCCTGCAGCGCGTTGCGCTCGAAGGCATGGTGCTCAAGCCCAACATGGCGATCTCAGGCAAGAAATGCGCAAAGCAGGCCTCCGTCGAGGAAGTCGCGGAAAAGACCGTGCGCCTGCTCAGGGCCTGCGTGCCCGCGGCGGTGCCCGGCATCGCCTTCCTCTCCGGCGGCCAGTCGGACGAGGAAGCCACTGCCCATCTCAACGCCATGCACAAGCTCGGGCCATTGCCCTGGGGCCTGACCTTCTCCTACGGCCGCGCGCTGCAGGCAGCCCCGCAGAAGGCCTGGTCCGGGAGGCCTGAGAACGTCGCGGCCGGCCAAGCCGCCTTCAGTCATCGCGCACGCATGAACGGCCTTGCCGCCAAGGGTGAATGGCAAAGCAGCCTGGAAAAGAAAGCAGCCTAGATCTTGTCGAACAAACCGCCTCCGCCGCGCCCCGCGCCGCGCCTCTATCTCGCGACGCCCGTCGTCGATGATCCCGCCGCGCTGGTCGCCGAGCTGCCGGGCCTGCTCGCCGCCGCCGACATCGCGGCCGTATTGCTGCGGCTGAAGGAGACCGACCAGCGCACCATGATCTCGCGCATCAAGGCCCTCGCACCGCCGGTGCAGAAGGCAGGCGCCGCGCTGCTCGTCGACGGCCATGCCGAGCTGGTCGCGCGCGGCGGCGCCGACGGTGCGCACCTGCCCGGCATCGCCGCGCTGAAAGAGGCGATGCCCTCGCTCAAGCCCGATCGCATCGCCGGCGTTGGCGGGCTGACGACGCGGCACCATTCCATGGATGCGGGCGAGGTGGGCGCGGATTACGTGCTGTTCGGCGAGCCCGATGCGAAGGGCCAGCGTCCGCAGACGCAGGCGATCGCCGAACGGCTGGACTGGTGGGCCGAACTATTCGAGCCGCCATGCGTCGGCTTTGCGACGTCGCTGGAAGAAGCCCACGACTTCGCCCTCAGCGGCGCCGATTTCGTCCTGGTCGGCGATTTCGTCTGGGCCGATCCGCGCGGGCCCAAGGCTGCACTGATCGAGGTCGACGCCGCGATCAAGAAGGCCCATGCGACGGCGACGGCCGAGCAAAATCCCGCGGGCAGCGAGCACGGTTAGCACCCGACATGAAGCTCCCCTGCATCACCATGCTGGCCACGCTGCTGCTCACGATGCCCGCGGCCGCGCAGCTCCAGATCACGCCGCCGGCGACGATCCCGAGCCCGCCGCCCGAGAAGCAGAAGCCCAGGCCGCCCGCACCCGCCAAGAAGGAAGCGGCGCCGGCGCCGAAGCCTTCGGCCTCGCCCAAGGCCTCCCCGTCGCCCAAGCCATCGCCATCGCCGAAGCCGGCCGCGACCGTGATCCCGGCGCCGCCGACCGACAATTCCAGCGTCGATCTGGTGTTCGGCGCCTATCAGCGCGGCCAGTACAAGACCGCGTTCGAGCTCGCTACTGCCCGCGCCCAAGGCGGCGATCCCAAGGCGATGACCATGCTCGGCGAGCTCTATTCAAACGCCATGGGCATCAGGCGCGACTACGCCAAGGCGGCCGAATGGTACAAGCGCGCCGCGGATGCCGGCGACCGCGAGGCGATGTTTGCGCTTGCCATGCTGCGCATCTCCGGCCGCGGCGGCTCGCTCGACAAGGGCGAGGCGGTCAAGCTGATGGCCTCCGCCGCCAAGCTCGGCGAGCCCAAGGCGGCCTATAATCTCGCTCTGCTCTACCTGGACGGCCAGACCCTGCCACAGGACGTCAGGCGCTCCGCGGAGCTGCTGCGCCAGGCCGCCGATGCGGGCCTGCCCGAGGCGCAATACGCGCTCGCGACCTTCTACAAGGAAGGCACCGGCGTGACGAAGGACCCGGAACGCGCGGTGCGGTTGCTGCAGGCCGCCTCGCTCGCCGACAATGTCGATGCCGAGGTCGAATATGCCATCGCCATGTTCAACGGCACCGGCACGCCGAAGAACCAGCCGGCCGCCGTGGCCCTGCTGCGCAAGGCCTCCCGCCAGGGCAGCGCGATCGCGCAGAACCGGCTGGCCTGGGTGCTGATCAACGGCGTCGGCGTGACCTTGGACAAGGTCGAGGGCTTCAAATGGCACCTGGTGGCCAAAACCGCCGGCAAGGGCGACCCCGAGCTGGACAAGCAATTATCCGAGCTGCCGGCCGACGAGCGGGCCAAGGCGGAGGCCGCCGCCAGGAAATGGCTCGGGAGCAAATGACTTGACCTGACGGCCCGTGCAGGGCACCCAATCCTTCAAACGGGCGCGTTGTTCCGCCCTTCTCCCCAAATCAAGACCGAAAGCCCATGCTGTACTCCGCCACTATCAACGTCATGGTCAAGGCCGCGCGCCGCGCCGGCCGCAGCCTCAAGCGCGATCTCGGCGAGATCGAGCATCTCCAGGTCTCGCTGAAGGGGCCGGCGAACTTCGTCTCACTCGCCGACAAGCGGGCCGAGGAGATCGTGTACCAGGACCTCACCAAGGCCCGGCCCGGCTACGGCTTCATCGGCGAAGAGGGCGGAATGCGCGAGGGCAGCGACAAGAGCCACACCTGGATCGTCGACCCGCTCGACGGCACCACCAACTTCCTGCACGGCATCCCGCAATTCGCGATCTCGATCGGCCTCGTGCGCGAGGGCACCATCATCGCGGGCGTGATCTACAACCCCGCCAATGACGAGCTCTACATCGCCGAGCGCGGCAAGGGCGCCTTCCTCAACGACCAGCGCCTGCGGGTGGCCGGCCGCCGCCAGCTCAACGAATGCGTGGTGGCCTGCGGCCTGCCCCATATCGGCCGCGGCGACCACGAGGAGTTCCGCCGCGAGATGACCGCGATCCAGGACCGCGTCGCCGGCCTGCGCCGCTTCGGCGCCGCCTCGCTCGACCTCGCCTTCGTCGCCGCCGGCCGCCTCGACGGCTATTGGGAGCGCGACCTGCAATCCTGGGACATCGCCGCCGGTATACTGATGGTGCGCGAAGCCGGCGGCACGGTGAGCGACATCGCCACGCCGGGCGATGCGCTCGTCACCGGGCATGTGGTGTGCGGGAATGAGTACGTTCACGGGGAGCTGGTGAAGATTTTGCGGAAGCCGGCGTAAGGGCAAAAGCTCGACGCCCAGGACTCATCGTCCGAGGGCGGGGCCTGCCCAGAGCAGCTATTTGATGTCGCGCGGGGGCTCTTTGTGATCGCGCGACAACTGCCCGGCGATCTGCCGTGAGCATTCGCCTCACGTTCGCAGCACGCGTCAAAGAGAACGATATGTCCGACACTCGGATCAGCTTGGTGAAGGCCGACGCAACCGATATCAGCGACTTCAAAAAGGAATTGCAGGACGCTTTTTCGATAGCTGTCACGGAGGCATTCGACGATCTGCCGGACGGGCCCATTCCTTCAGACGACGACCTGGACAAATCGATCAACGCCAAGGGAGCAGTGACGCTGCGCATCATGTGCGATGGCAGAAAGGTCGGCGGCGCAGTGGTGACCATCAACGAACAAACTCACCGCAATTCGCTGGATCTCTTCTTTCTGAAGGTTGGAGAGGAAGGGCGCGGCTTGGGCCACAAAGCCTGGCTTGCCCTGGAAAACCGGTACCCGAAAACGGTGGCGTGGCGGACTTACACTCCATACTTCGAGAAGAGAAACATCCACTTCTACGTCAACAAGTGTGGTTTCAAGATCATCGAGTTCTTCAACAGCCAGCATACCGATCCGAACCACCCCGCTGTTCCCGACGATCCGGCCGGGAGCGAAGGATTCTTGTTCGAAAAGCTCATGTGAGTGAGATGCACCGACGCTGTGTCCGACGAGGCGCTGTGAACGACGCTAAAGCGCGATGAGATTGGGACGAATCGTCATCGCGCTTCAGGTTATTGGTTGAGCATGATCTTTTCGGAAAACCGCTTCGCACTTTTCCGGATCATGCTCTAGCGCGGGCGGACGTGCTGAGCTCGCTGGGGTAGCTCGGCTCGCCCCTGTCGCGGCGGCTAAGATTCGTCCTCGTCTGTCTCCTCCTCGCGATATTCGCCGCCGAGGGTCAGGCCCTCGATCGCGGTGGCGCCTTTCGATTTGATGACGCGGCGAAGCGGGACGGAGCTCTCGCTTCGCAACGCCTCCATCAGCTGTTCCGAATGGGTGACGATCCAGATATCGGCGCGGCGCGATGCCTTGGCGATCAGCCGGGCCAAGGGCGCCAGCAGCGACGGGTGCAGGCTGGTCTCGGGCTCGTTCAGCGCGATGAACGGTGGCAGCCGATAGCCCATGAACACCGCGAGCAGACAGATGTATTTCAATGTCCCGTCGGATAATTCGTGAGCCCTGAACGGCCGCGGCATATCCTCCAGCTGCAGATCAAATTCGCACAAGCCGCCCTGCTCCCAGGCGCGGAGTTCAGCGCCCGGGAACGCGTCCTGAATGGCTTCATGAAGGTCGGTGGCGTCTCCTCTGATAGTGTAGAGTGTCGCCAGGGCCGCAGCGAGATCGCTTCCGTCAGCACTGAGCGAGGGCGTCGTGATCGCAAGACAGGGCTTTCGTATCGGGGACGCCGGATCGGTGCGAAAGTCGTGATAGAAACGCCAGCCCAGCATCGCGTTTCTGATCAGGTCGATTTCGGGGCATTCCTTGCCGTTGTAAAAGCCCGCTAGCGCCGGCTCGGACGGCAGCACCGCGTCCTTGTGGTTGACCCACGCGCCATTGTCGTCGCGGATGCTGACGAGGGAATTTTTGCGCTCCATCAGCAAAACCGTTCGCTTGCCCTGCGTCGCCTCGATGCTCTCGGCCTTGATCATTGGCTCGCCGGAAAACGCCGCTTCGAGGGGGCCGGGAAATCCGATCTCGATCGAATATCTGAGACGGTCGAACCTGACCGACAAGCGCAGCCGCCCGTCCTCGCCGCGTTTGCGAAGACCGGACCAGCAGACCGAATTCAATCCGCCCTCATCGGCGATCGTACGCGTGATCCGCCCGGCAGCCGCGTCGCGCAACAGAGACAGCGATTTGTAGAGATTGGACTTGCCGACACCATTCTCGCCGACAAACACGGACAGGGGATGGATGGGTATGGAGAGCCGTCTGATAGAGCGATAGCTCGAGATCGCAATGTCGGTCGGACGCATCCCATGCACCAGCTTTCAATCCAGAGATGGAGTCTGGATCGGCCCTCCTGCGAAAGCAAGCGAACCGTCTGCCTTGGCGTGGCGAGGTCCGGAGTTCAGTGACCGGCCCTTGCGGGAGCGGGCGGCCCGTACGCCTCGCCGTCCTTCTCCGCCGCCTTCTCCCGGTCTCCCGCCAGCACACGCTGCACCGAGACGAAGAACACCGGCACCATCAGGAGCGCCAGGATCACGACCGCGATCATGCCGCCCATCACGATCGAGCCGAGCGCCTGCTGGCTGGCGCCGCCGGCGCCGTGGGCGATGGCCATCGGCAGCACGCCGCAGATGAAGGCAAGGCCGGTCATCAGGATCGGGCGGAAGCGCAGGCGGCAGGCTTCGATGGTGGCTTCCACCAGCGGCTTGCCTTCCTTGCGCAGATCCTTGGCGAACTCGATGATCAGGATGGCGTCCTTGGCCGCGAGGCCGATGATGGTGATCAGGCCGACGGTGAAATAGACGTCGTTGGGCAGGCCGCGCAGCATCGCCGCGGTCACGGCGCCGACGATGCCGAGCGGCACGGTGAGCAACACCGCTAGCGGGATGGTCCAGCTCTCGTAGAGCGCGGCCAGACACAGGAACACCACGAACACCGACAGCGCGAGCAGGAACGGCGCCTGCGAGCCCGACAGCTTTTCCTGCAGCGACTGCCCGGTCCATTCATAGCCGAAGCCGCGCGGCAGCCTGCCCGCGAGCCGCTCCATCTCCGCAATCGCATCACCCGAGGTGAATCCGGGCCTGGCTTCGCCGGAGATGCGCACCGCCGGATAATAGTTGAAGCCGGCAATCTGCGTCGGGCCGCGCGCCCATTCGACCGTGGCGAACGAGGAGAACGGCACCAGCTGGCCGCGGCTGTTCTTGACGTTGTAGTTGAGGATGTCCTCGGTCCGCATGCGGTCGCGCGCATCGGCCTGCACCACGACGCGCTGCATGCGGCCGCGGTTCGGGAAGTCGTTGATGTAGTTCGAGCCGAGATTGGTCGAGATGGTGTTGTTGATGTCCTCGAAGGTGACGCCGAACGCGCCGGCCTTCTCGCGGTCGATCGCGAGATTGACCACGCCCGCTTCGGGCAGGCCCTCGACATAGACCTTCTGCAGCACCGAGCTCGCATTGGCTTCCGCGATCAACTGGTCGGCGGCGCGCATCAGGGCCGGATAGCCCTTCTGGCCGCGGTCCTGCAGGCGGAACGAGAAGCCCGAGGAGTTGCCGAGATTGTCGATCGGCGGCGGCTGCAGCGCGGAGATCTTGGCGTCGCGGATCGACGCGCCCAGATCGCGGTTGATGTCGTTGACGATCGCCGCGGCCGACTCCTTCGGACCGCGCTCCGACCAGTCCTTCAAGGTGATGAAGGCCTGCGCGGTGTTCATGCCCTGACCGGAGAAGCTGAAGCCGGTGAGGAAGGTGACGTTGTTGACGCCCGGCCGCTGCGCCAGATATTTCTCCACCTTCTCGATCACGGCCTCGGTGCGGCCGTAGGACGAATCCGAGGGCGTCTGCACGTCGGTGGTGACGAAGCCCTGGTCGTCGATCGGCAGGAAGCCGCCGGGCAGGCTGACGAAGGCCCAGGACAGGCCGACCAGCAGCGCGACATAGACCAGCATGAGGCGACCGGTGCGCTTCAGCGAGAAGCCGACGGTGCGCGCGTAGTGGAAGCGGCTGGCCTCCAGCAGGTGATTGAACCGGCTGAACACGAAATTCGTCGAATGCCCGTGTCCCTTGGCGATGGGCTTGAGCAGCGTCGCGCACAGCGCCGGCGTCAACGACAGCGCCAGGAAGGCGGAGAAGCCGATCGCGGCGACCATGGTCACCGAGAACTGGCGATAGATGATGCCGACCGAGCCGGGGAAGAACGCCATCGGCACGAACACCGCCATCAGCACCAGCGTGATGCCGATGATGGCGCCCGAGATCTGCGACATCGCCTTGCGCGTCGCCTCCTTCGGCGGCAGGCCTTCCTCGCTCATGATGCGCTCGACGTTCTCGACCACGACGATGGCGTCGTCGACGAGGATGCCGACCGCGAGCACCATGCCGAACATCGAGAGCATGTTGATGGAATAGCCGGCGAGCAGCAGCGTGGTGCAGGCGCCCAGAAGCGCCACCGGCACCACGATGGTCGGGATGATGGTGTAGCGGATGTTCTGCAGAAACAGGAACATCACCACGAACACCAGCACCACGGCCTCGACCAGCGTCGTGAGCACCTTCTTGATCGAGGCTTCGACCACGGGCGTGATGTTGTAGGGAATCTCGTAAGTGATGTTGGCCGGGAAGAAGCGCGACAGCTCCTTCATCTTCTCTTCGACGGCGCTCGCGGTCGCGAGTGCATTGCCGGTCGGCGACATCAGCACGGACAGACCGGCCGTCGGCTTGCCGTCGAGGCGGGTGTTGAACTGGTAGCTGAGACCGCCGACCTCGACGCGCGCGACGTCGCGCAGACGCACGGTGGAACCGTCGGAATTGGCGCGCAGGATGATGGCGCCGAATTCGTCCGGCGAGGAGAGCTGGCCCTTGACCAGCACCAGAGCAGAGGTGCGCTGGCTCGAGGCCGACGGCTCGGCGCCGATGCTGCCCGAGGCGACCTGCGCGTTCTGCGCCGCGATCGCCTTGTTGACGTCGTCGGCGGTGAGCCCGTAGCCGACCAGCTTCGCCGGGTCGACCCAGACGCGAAGCGAGCGCTCGGTCGAATAGAGCGTGGCGCGGCCGACGCCCGGGATACGCCGGACCTCGCCGAGCACGTTGCGGATCATGAAGTCGCCGAGGCCGACCTCGTCGAGGCTGCCGTCGGTCGAGCTCAGCGTGATGATCTGGAGCACCGCGCTGGAGGCTTCCTCGACCAGGATGCCCTGCTGCATCACCGCGCGCGGCAGGCGCGCCTCGACGCGCTTGATGCGGTTCTGGACCTCCACCGAGGCGTCGTTGGTATTGGTGCCCGGCTGGAAGTTGGCGATGATCTCGACCTGGCCGAGCGAGTCGCTGGTGGATTCGAAATTGAGGATGCCGGAGGCGCCGTTGAGCTCCTCCTCGATCAGCCGCGTGACGCTGTTGTAGAGGTTCTCCGGCGAGGCGCCGGGATAGCTGGTGGAGATCGAGATCGAGGGCGGCGCGATGATCGGGTATTGCGCGATCGGCAATAGCGGCACGGCTATGGCGCCGATCAAGCAGATGAACAGCGCGACCACCCAGGCGAAGATCGGCCTGTCGATGAAGAAACTCGCCATGGCGCGTTACCGCGTGAGCTTGAGAGCGTGCCGATTGTCCGCGGTCGCGTCAGCCTCCGACCAGGATTGCGGCTGGACCTTGTCGCCGGCCGCAAACTTCTGGAACCCTTCGACCACGACCTTGTCGCCGGCCTTCAGGCCCTCGGTGACGAACCAGACTCCATCCTGCACCGATCCCGTACGCACCGGCTGCACCGCGATGTGGTTGTCGTCCTTGACGACGAACACCTCGCTGCCGCCGCCGCCGTTGCGCTGGATCGCCTGCTGAGGCACCGCGATCGCGTCGGAATCGAGACCCTGGTCGATGCGGACGCGCACATACATGCCCGGCAGCAGCTCGCGCTTGGGATTGGGGAACTCGCCGCGCAGCGTCACCTGCCCGGTCTGGGCGTCGACCTTGGCGTCGGAGAACAGCAGCTTGCCGTCGAGCGAATAGAGCGTGTTGTCGTCGAGCACCAGATGCACCTTGGCGGCATCGGAGGCGATGCGCTCGAGGTCGCCGGTCTCGAAGGCGCGGCGGAGCTGGTTGAGCTCGGTCACCGACTGGGTGAAGTCGGCATAGATCGGATCGAGCTGCTGGATGGTGGCCAGGTTGGTCTCGTTCTGCACCGCGAGCGCGCCCTCGCTGACCAGGGCCGCGCCGACCACGCCGTCGATCGGCGCGCGCACGGTGGCATAATCCAGATTGAGCTTGGCGCGCGCGAGCTCGGCCTTGCGGCCCTCGACCTCGGCATGAGCCTGGCGCTCGCCGGCGACGGCCTTTTCGTTCTCGGCCTCGGGCGCGGCGCGCTGGCTGGTCAGCGTGGCGATACGGTGCGCCTGCTGCTTGGCCTGCATCAGGGCCGCCTCAGACTTGGCAAGCGCGGCCTCGTTGGCCATCACCTCGACCTCGAACGGACGCGGATCGATGCGATAGAGCGCATCGCCGGCTTTCACCTCGCTGCCCTGACGGAACAGGCGCTCGACCACGATGCCGGAAATGCGCGGCCGCACGTCGGACACGCGCGTCGGCGCTATGCGGCCCGGCAGCTCGCGCACCACGGCGCGCGGCTGCGGCTTCACGACGACGACGCTGACGTCGGGATAGGCCGGCGGGGCGGCGGACACGGCGGAGCTGGATTCGTCGCAAGCGCCGAGCAGCGGCGCGAGGGCCGCGAGCATCATTGCAACGCATGCCGATCGCGCGCGAAGTCCTGACATGAAGTGGGGTGCCCCGATATTGTTGATACTGACCACGCACGGCGCGGCGCCCGTTCTGGGCAGAAACCGCGCGGCTGATGACGTCAAAATAGACTGGACTTGCTGCGACGCAACGCGTGTGGCGGGCGGCTCAATGTCACACAGGCTATGCTGCTGATTTCAGGGACATTTTCCGGGCTCACCAGATCGTGAGTCCGGTTCCATCATGGCGTGCTGCGACAGAAGATCGCAATTACCCCGCAGCTTTCATCCGGTAGTGGCTGACGCCCCATTCGGTTCCATCGGCATAGCCGAACAGGCCCGAGGTCGCGAGCAGGTACCAGCGCCAACGCCGCATCCACGTGGCAGCCTGCTCGCCGTGGACCTGACGCAAGGAGGCCTCGATCGCGTCCCGATGCGCGTCGAAATTGGCAAGCCAATCGTTGGCGGTGCGTTGATAATGGGTGCCGCTCCAGCACCATTCCTTCTCGATCGCGAAGATGTCGTCGAATTGCCTGACGAGGTGGTGGCTCGGCATCAGCCCGCCCGTGAAGACGTGCTGCGCGATCCAGTCTTCGCGATCGGACCGGTCGAGCAGGTGGGATCCGGTGCGATGCGTGGCGATGTGCATGAAGAGGCGGCCTTCGGGCGCGAGCCATGACCGCAGGCGCGTCATCAGCTTGCGCCAGTTCATCATGTGCTCGAACGTCTCGACCGAGACGATGCGGTCGAACTGCCCGTCGGGCGCGAACACGTTCATGTCGGCGCAGACCACGCGCAGGTTCAGCAAGCCGCGCTGCTGCGCCTGCTCCTCGACATGGGTGCGCTGCGCCTGCGAGGTCGACACCGCCGTCACCCTGGCATGCGGAAACTGCCGCGCCATCCACAGCGCCAGCGAGCCCCAGCCGCAGCCGAGCTCGAGGATGGTCTGGCCGTCGGCGAGGCCGGCATGCTCGACGGTCTGGCGCAGCGCTTCCTCCTCCGCCTCCTGCAAGGTGGTGGCATCGGTCTTGTAGAAGCCGCAGGAATGTTTGCGGTTGGGACCGAGCACGTCCGCGAAGACCGACGCGGGCACCTCGCCGCGCCCCACCTCGGCGTCCTCGGCGATCGGCCGCAGCAACATCCGGCCGGTGAAGGCGGAATCGGTGGCCGCGTCATGGGTGGCGAGGCGGGTTGCAGTGCGGGAGCATAGGCGCTGGATCGCGGCACGGATCACGACGTCCGGCAACGGTACGCGTTCGGCAGTCCCGATGATCGCGGAAACGACGCCCATGCGCCCCCCGAATGGCGACTTCTGCAGATACCTGTCTATCAAAGCGCCGCTTCCGGTCCGGGTTCCCGAGAACGACCCCGAAATCGGCGTATCCGGCGCTTTTTTTGGACTGGCGCTGTGCCATAGTGCGCCCTGCAAGCAAGCTTTTTGGAATGGATGATACCGGCCATGCCGTCAGGCAATTCGCCCCGCTCCACCATGGATATCGAGTACACCAAACTGTCCTCGCCCAGCGTCTTCCTGGTGCGGATGCTGGTTTTCCTGGTGCTGTGCACGCTGGTGGGCGTTGTGCTCTACAAGCAGATCATCCAGGCCTTCTTCGCCAATCCCGGACTCAATGCGCTGATCGGGGGCGTGCTGTTCATCGGCATCATCCTGGCCTTCCGGCAGGTGATCCGGCTCTATCCTGAAGTCGCCTGGGTCAACAATTTCCGCATCGCCGATCCCGGCCTCGCCCCCGCCCGGCACCCCAAGCTGCTGGCGCCGATGGCCGCCATCCTCGGCGGCGAGCGCTCCGGGCGGATGTCGATCACCCAGACCACGATGCGGCATCTGCTCGATTCGATCGCGACGCGCCTCGACGAGGCCCGCGACATCTCCCGCTACATGACCGGCCTCCTGGTCTTCCTCGGCCTGCTCGGCACCTTCTGGGGCCTGATCGAGACGGTCGGCTCGGTCGGCAAGGTGATCGACGGCCTCAAGGTCGGCGGCGATTCCGGGGCGCTGTTCGACACGCTGAAGGAGGGCCTCGCCGCGCCGCTGGGCGGCATGGGCATCTCGTTCTCGAGCTCCCTGTTCGGCCTTGCGGGATCGCTGATCCTCGGCTTCCTCGACCTGCAGTCGAGCCAGGCCCAGAACCGCTTCTACACCGACCTCGAAGACTGGCTCGCCACCACCGTGCGCGAATATGGCAGCGGCGAGGTGGCCGTTGCGACGGGGGGCGGCGGCGGGGTCGCCAGCGGCGAGCTCCAGGCCGCGGTCGAACGCTTGCGGTCCGTGCTCGAGGAAGGCAGCGCCAGCCGCGGCACCACGGCGGCGATGGCGAGCCTTGCCGAAGCGATTCAGGCACTGGTCTCGCACATGCGCACCGAGCAGCAGATGATCCGCGAATGGGCCGATGGCCAGGGCGAGCAGAACCGCGAGATCCGGCGCCTGCTGGAGCGCCTCGCACGCCAGCCGGAGAAGAGCTGAGACGGTATCCTGCCCCGGACGCGACGCGGCATGAAATGACGCGTCGCTGAGCCGGGGCCCAGAGAAACAAGACATGGGTCCCGGCTCTGCGCAGCAGCGTTTCACGCTGCGGCGCGTCCGGGACACGAGAGTGGAGATCGACGACAATGGCTCTAGCGCGCGGCCGCCGCGGCGATACGTCCTTCAACTACTGGCCCGGCTTCGTCGACGCGCTGTCGACGCTGGTGCTCTCGATCGTGTTCCTGCTGTCGGTCTTCCTGGTCGTGCAGTTCTTCCTGTCGCAGGAGGTCACCGGCAAGGACAAGGCGCTGGAGCAGCTCAACGCCAAGATCGCGCAGCTCAACGAGCTGTTGTCGCTGGAGAAGCTCGGCAAGCTCACCCTCGACGACCAGGTCTCGTCGCTGAAAGCCGGCCTTGCTTCGGCCGAGGGCGAGCGCGACCGCATCAAGGGCCTCTATGACGGGCTCGCCGCCGCCGGCAACGATGCGCAGGGCAAGACCTCCGAGCTCGGCAAGGCGCTGGATTCCGAGAAGGCGGTTTCGGCGCGGGCACTGGCGCAGATCGAGGTGCTGAACCAGCAGATCAGCGCGCTGCGCCGGCAATTGGCGGCGCTCGAAGAGGCGCTCGACGCATCCGAGAAGCGTGACAAGGAATCGCAGAACCGCATCGCAGATCTCGGCTCGCGGCTGAACGTCGCGCTGGCGCAGCGCGTGCAGGAATTGTCACGCTACCGCTCGGAGTTCTTCGGCCGCCTGCGCGCCATTCTCGGCAACCGGCCCGACATCCGCATCGTCGGCGACCGCTTCGTGTTCCAGTCCGAAGTGTTCTTCGACACCGGACAGGCGATGCTGCTGCCGGAAGGCCGCGCCGAGCTCGACACGCTCGCGACCGCGCTGATCGAGCTCGACAAGAAGATTCCGAACGAGATCCCCTGGGTGCTGCGCGTCGACGGCCATACCGACGTGCGCCCGGTCAACGGTCCGAACTTCAAATCGAACTGGGACCTGTCGGCGGCCCGCTCGATCTCGGTGGTGCAATATCTGGTCTCGCTCGGCGTGCCCGCCCAGCGCCTCGTCGCGGCCGGCTTCGGCGAATTCCAGCCGCTCGATCCCGGCAACACGGAAGAGGCCTACAAACGCAATCGCCGCATCGAGCTGAAGCTGACGGAGCGGTAGTGGTGTTTCCTGAGGCAGTCATTCCGGGGCGATGCGAAGCATCGAACCCGGAATCTCGAGATTCCGGGTTCGCCCTCTGGGCGCCCCGGAATGACGGAGCCTCACAATGACCTTCATGATCCACCTCCGCTCCTACGCGGCCTCCGACGAAGCCGCCACGATCGACCTCTGGCATCGCACCTGGCAGCAGGCCTATCCGCAGATCGACTTCGCGGCGCGGCTCGACTGGTGGCGCGAGCGCTGGCGCAAGGATTTGGTGCCCAAGGCTGCGATCGTGGTGGCCGAACAGGACGGCGTGGTCACGGGTTTCGTCACCATCGACGGCGAGGGCTATCTCGACCAGCTCGTGGTCGATCCTGATCATTGGGGCTCGGACGCTGCAAGGCTGCTGGTGGACGAGGCCAAGCGGCTGTCGCCCTCGGGCATCACGCTGCTCGTCAACAAGGACAATGCCCGCGCGATCCGCTTCTACGAGCGCAGCGGCTTCGCCCCTGCCGGCGACGAGGTGAACCCGACCTCGGGCCGGCCGGTGCTGAAGATGGCATGGCAAGCGTAATCCGGCGCGCGTGATCCTGGCGGTACGTGACGCCTGTCACGGTTGGATCCAGGGAAGTCCGCTAGTCATTGGTGCCGGAGTGGCGATGACAAGCGAATGGAGACGATCGATGAAGCTGCGCGATCTGGCCCAGGGGGCCTCGGTCTTTCTCGGCGTCATCGTCGCCGGATATCTGTCGACGACCTATGTCGACCAGCGCTTCGCATCACGCGAGACGACGCACGCGTCCTCCGCTCCGGCCAGCGGCCCCGCCCCATCGGCCTGCGTCGGCGAGGACGGCAGCTGGAAGAACTGGCCGTGGCCGAATGTGCCGGCGCTGTCGCCGAAGTGCCGGTAAAGAGAGCTCACCACCCTCCGCTGTCATCACCCGCGAAGGCGGGTGATCCAGTACTCCGAGACTGTGAGATTAGAACCGAGGAGCCGCGGCGTACTGGATTCCCCGCTTGCGCGGGGAATGACACCGTGGTGGTGGCGACGACCGTTGAGCCTCAGGCCACACCAGCCCCTCACGCGTGCTCGAACTGCAACCTCGCCAGCCGCGCATAGAGCCCGTTCGCAGCCACCAGTTCGGCATGCGTGCCCTGCTCGACGATCCGGCCCTGGTCCATCACCAGGATGCGGTCGCAGGACAGCACGGTGGCGAGGCGATGGGCGATGACGAGCGTGGTGCGGTGGCGCATCAGCTCTTCCAGTGCGGTCTGCACCAGCGTCTCACTCTCGGCGTCGAGCGCGGAGGTGGCCTCATCGAGCAGCAGCAGCGGCGCATCGCGCAGGATGGCGCGTGCGATCGCGATGCGCTGGCGCTGGCCGCCGGACAGCGTCACGCCGCGCTCGCCGAGTGGGGTGTCGAAACCTTCGGGCAGGCGACGGATGAACTCCGCCGCATGGGCGAGCTCGGCGGCGCGCTCGACCTCGGCATCCGAGGCGTCGGGCCGGCCGAAGCGGATGTTCTCGCGGGCGCTCGCGGCGAACACGGTCGATTCCTGCGGCACCAGCGCGATGCGCGCGCGGAAATCGTGGGGATCTGCGGATTTGACCGGCACGCCGTCGAGCGAGATCGCGCCGCTGCGCGGGTCGTAGAAACGCAGCAGAAGATGGAAGATCGTGCTCTTGCCGGCGCCGGACGGGCCGACGATCGCGACCTTCTCGCCGGGTCGCACCGTGAACGACACGGCATCGAGCACATTGACGTCGCGCCGCGCCGGATAGGCAAAGCTGACCTGATCGAAGCCGACCTCGCCGCGTGCCGGCACCGGCAGCGCGCGCACCGAGGCGGGGGCTTTGATATCGGGCTTCACATGCAGGATCTCGAACAGGCGCTCTGCCGCGCCTGATGCCGCCGAGACCTCGCCCCAGACTTCGCTGAGCTGGCCGAGGCCGGCCGCGGCGAACACCGCGTAGAGCACGAACTGTCCGAGCCGGCCCGGCGAGATAGCACCCGTGAGCACATCATGCGATCCGATCCAGAGGATCGCGACCACGCTTGCGAACACGATGAAGATGATGATGGCGGTGAGCACGGCGCGCGCCTGGGTCGAGGTGCGCGCGGCTTCATAGGCCTGCTCGACCTCGCCGCCGAAGCGCTTCTCGGCGAATTGCTCGCTGGTATAGGCCTGCACGGTGCGGATCGCGCCGACCAGCTCGCCCGCATAGGCCGAGGCTTCCGCAAGCGTGTCCTGCGCGTTGCGCGACAGCCGCCGCACCCAGCGTCCGAAAGCGACCAGCGGCAGCACGATCAGGGGGATGGCCAGCAGCACGAAGCCCGACAGTTTCGGGCTGGTGATCACCATCATCGCCGCGGCGCCGAGAAACATCATGATATTGCGCAGCGCGATCGAGACGGAAGCGCCGACGGCGGATTTGAGCTGGGTGGTGTCGGCGGTGAGGCGCGAGATCAATTCGCCGCTGCGCGCGGAATCGAAGAAGGCGGGCGACAGCGAGAGCAGATGGGCGAAGACGTCGCGCCGGAGGTCGGCAACGATCCGCTCGCCGATCGTCATCACGAGGTAGTAGCGCGCGGCGCTGGCGAGCGCGAGCACGCCGACCACCGCGAGCATCACCGAGAAGTAGCTGTTGATCAGCTCGATGCCCTCGGGCGTCAGGCCGAAATCGATCATCCGGCGCACCGCGACGGGCACCAGCAGCGTGGTCAGCGCCGCGATTGTGAGAGCGACGAAGGCGAGCGCCGCCCGGCCGCGATAGCGGACGACATAGGGCGCCAGCGCCAGCAGCGGCCGCAGCTTGGCGCGGCCCTTGGCCGGCTCCTCGATCAGCTCGGCTTCGATCGAGGGAGTGTCTGCGGCCTTCATTCCGGGCTGATCGACATATTGGTCATCAAGCCGTTCTACTGCGCTCATGAGATCCAACCCATTGCATTCGTTCGCTCCCAATATGCCGGTGCAAGGGTAGTGGCAAATCCGGGAAGTCCCTTAGGGGCAAACCCCGGTTCACCGGCGCCGGCCCGGCTTGTTTTGCGGGATATCGTGAGGTATAGAGCGCCCAAATCCGTCATTCGCTAGCCACCAGAACAGGCGCCGGGCGCCGAGGAATTGCCATGAAAGCCGAAATTCATCCGGATTATCATACGATTAAGGTCGTGATGACCGACGGAACCGAGTACCTGACCCGCTCCACCTGGGGCAAGGAAGGCGACACGCTGAACCTCGACATCGACCCGAAGTCGCACCCGGCCTGGACCGGCGGCAACGCCCAGCTGATGGATCGCGGCGGCCGCGTCTCGCGCTTCCAGAAGAAGTTTTCGGGCTTCCTCAAAAAGGATTGATCCAGCCCGCAAGGCTGGAGACGAAAAACGCCCCCGGAGAGCCGGGGGCGTTTTTGTTTCTCTCATTGTCATTCCGGGGCGGCTCGAAGAGCCGAACCCGGAATGACAACGCATGGACCCTACCGCTCGAATGCGGCCTTGAGCGCGTTGAGCTGCGGCACCAGCGGATTCCCGATGGCGACGTGCTCGGCCGGGGGCGTGTGGATCGAGGTGTCGAGACGGCGGACGCGGGTCTGCAGGCTCATCGAGCGATGGATCAGGTCCTGCAGCTGCGAGGGCAGCTTGTCGACGGTGTCGGAGGGGCCGGGATCGGCGGCGCTGAGCTTGACCTTGGTCTTCTCGCGATTGGCCTGGACCAGCGTCATCTCGCCTTCCTTCACCGCGCGGTGCAGCAGCAGCCACGAGGCGAGCTGCATCAGGCGGGTGGTGAGGCGCATGCTCTCGGTCGCGTAGGTGAGGCTGACGGCGCGGTCGAGCGCCTTGGCCTCGTTGCGGCCGGCGCCGTCGAGATAGGCGGCGGTCTCTTCGACGAGGTCCATTCCCTCGCGGAACAGCGCGCCGAACGCCGCAGAATTGGTGAAACGCTCGCTGAGTTGAACGAGCGCGCCCTCGGCCTGCAAACGTTCCATGGTTAACGCCTCTTACGCAACTGTTTGACCCGTCCGGCTTAGGCGCCGGCTTATGATGAACAAATCATTGCGCGGGCGGGACGCCGAGTCCAGTGACAAGCGCGGATATGGTTTCCGCGGGTCATCCGTAAGCATTCAACTGCAAATAGGCGCTTGTTTTGACGCGTTTTCTCGGCGCGAAGCGGTATCGGCCTCGTGCAAAGACGCCTTGCGCAACGCGCAAAAAAAGAGCCGCCGGAGACCGGCGGCTTTGAAAGTTGATAACAGGGAGGCGTCAAACAGAGTGGACAGGAGCCACTCGGTGTCCAAACGAGGACAGCGCTAGTCATAAACTCGAAAGCTTAATCGACCGTAAACGAGCGAATTTTTTGAGGGTTCGTTAGCCATATCGGCCAGTGGCCGAGCCGCTCTCGTGCCCCGGACGCAGTGCGGCACGTAGTGACGCGCTGCTGAGCCGGGGCCCAGCTCTTTGGCCGAGGAGTTCGGAGAAGCCTGGGTCCCGGTTCTGCGCAGCAGCGCTTACGCGCCGCAGCGCGCCCGGGACACGAGAGTTGAATGCTCGGCGCGACTACGACTTGAAAAAATTGTTCGCCGCATCGCGCGAGGCGCGCTTCCTGGTGGCGGCTTCCTCGAGCCTTGCGATCTCGGTCTTGAGCAGTGTCACGCGCTCGGTCAGTTCCTCGACCGACAACAGTGAGAGATCCTGTCCGATTTCATGGCTGATCTTCTTGCGCGGGCGGTCGTCGTCTTCCGTCGCCATCCTCGTTCCTCCTGCGTTCGTGTCCGCCAAACGGGGCCGAAGCGGTTGCCAGCCCGGACCGCGCTGGCTAAGCAAAGGCCTCGTCTTCTCCCGCACCTTTGCTCAAGGACACATCATGGACAAGCTGCCCGCGCAAATGACCGTGGTCGCCATCTCCAAGCCCGGCGGACCGGAGGTGCTGGTTCCTGAGCAGCGCAGCGTTCCGCAGCCCGGTCCCGACGAGATCCTGGTCAAGGTGATGGCCGCGGGCGTCAACCGGCCCGACGTCGCGCAGCGCTCCGGCGCCTATCCGCCGCCGCCCGGCGCCAGCGACCTGCCGGGCCTCGAGATCGCGGGCGAAGTGGTCGCGGTCGGCAGCAACGCCAAGCGGCACAAGATCGGCGACAAGGTGATGTCGCTCGTCGCCGGCGGCGGCTATGCGCAGTATTGCATCGCGCAGGACGCCCAGGCCATGAGCGTGCCGCCGGCCCTCTCCATCAAGGAAGCCGGCGCGCTGCCGGAAACCCTGATGACGGTCTGGCACAATGTGTTCGAGCGCGGCGGCCTCAAGGCCGGCGAGACGCTGCTGATCCACGGCGGCTCCTCGGGCATCGGCACCATGGCGATCCAGCTCGCCAAGGCGTTCGGCGCGAAGGTGTTCGTCACCGTGGGTTCGCAGGACAAGTGCGATGCCTGCCTCAAGCTCGGAGCCGATCGCGCCATCAACTACAAGACCGAGGACTTCGTCGCCGTGGTCAAGGAAGCGACCAACAAAGAAGGCGTCAACCTGATCCTCGACATGGTCGCGGGCGAATATGTCGACCGCAATTATGACGCCGCAGCCGTCGACGGCCGGATCGTGCAGATCGCGACGCTGAACGGCCCCAAGGTCACTGTCAACATCGCCAAGGTCATGGTCAAGCGCCTCACCCATACCGGCTCGACCCTGCGTCCCCGTAGTAATGCGGACAAGGCGGCGATGGTGGCTGCGATCGAGGCGAAAGTGATGCCGCTCTTGCGCGAAGGCCGCGTCAAACCGCTGATGGACAGCACTTTCCCGCTGGAAAAGGCGGCCGATGCGCACCGGCGCATGGAGACCAGTGCACATATTGGCAAAATTGTGTTGGAGGTCTAGGCCGCTGACCCACAGGGCGAGCCGGAAACCCTTTGATTTTCCTCGCTTTCGTGGCATCTATCGCGACGCACCGAACCAATTCGGTTCGGTCTGAAAACGTCTTTCAGATCGCCTTGCACTCAGAGTTTGCGTCGAACGCGGAGAACTGACCTTGCGTCTGATCAGGTGCCTCGCGCCCATCGCGCTGGGCCTCATGATTCTCGTCGCCGCGTATCCAGCGCGCGCGCTCGACGCCGTCAGCGTCCGCAGTGACGCGCCCGCGATCGACCTCACCGGCGTGCTCGAGCATCAGCGCAGCGATGCCGATCGCATCCAGGTCTCCACCGCGCCCGGCACCGACGGCATCGTCCGCCGCATCGAGGTGCGCGCCCGTGAAGGCGGCCAGAACTGGGTGGTGTTCGCGCTCGCCAACAACACCGACGACCAGCTCGACCGCCTGATCGTCGCGCCGCATTACCGCATCGTCTCCTCGGGCCTCTTGTGGCCGGACCTCGGCCTGTCGCGCATCGCCACCATCACGCCTTCGACCGGCGACCGGCCGGAGCGGCAGGAAAGCCCGACCGCCGACGTGTTCCGCGTCACGCTTGATCCCGGCGCCGTCATCACCTTCGTCGCGGAGCTGCGCACCGACAAGCTGCCGCAGCTCTATCTGTGGGAACCGGAAGCCTACAAGGACAAGGTCAACTCGTTCACGCTCTACCAGGGCATCGTGATCGGCATCTCCGGTCTTCTCGCCCTCGTGCTCACCATTCTCTTCGTGGTGAAGGGCAGCATCATGTTCCCGGCCGCCGCGGCGCTGGCCTGGGCGGTGCTGGTCTATATCGGCGTCGATTTCGGCTTCTGGGGCAAGGTGCTCGACATGTCGAACAACGCCGAGCGCATCTGGCGCGCGGCGGGTGAGGCGATCCTGGCGGCGACGCTGCTGGTTTTCCTGTTCGCCTATCTCAATCTCAGCCGATGGCATGTGCGCTATTCACACATCACGGTGGGCTGGCTGGCGTTCCTGGGCTCGCTCGTCGCGCTCGCGCTGTTCGATCCGGCGGTGGCCTCCGGCATCGCGCGCATCTCGCTGGTGCTGATCGCCTTCGCGGGTTTCGCGCTGATCGTCTATCTCTCCACCCACGGCTTCGACCGCGCGGTGCTACTGATCCCGACCTGGTTCCTCCTGGTGGTCTGGGTGGTCGCGGCCGGCATGACGGTTGCGGGCTCCGTCACCAACGACATCGTCGGCCCTGCCCTGCTCGGCGGCCTCGTGCTGATCGTGATGCTGATCGGCTTCACGGTGATGCAGCACGCCTTTGCCGGCGGCGGTGCCACCACCGGCGTCGTCTCCGACATCGAGCGGCGCGCGCTGGCACTGGCCGGCTCGGGCGATCTGATCTGGGATTGGGACGTCTCCGCCGACAAGGTCTTTACCAGTCCCGAGACCGAAGCCCTGCTCGGCCTCAAGCGCGGCACGCTCGAAGGCCCGGCTGCCTCCTGGCTCGAAGTGCTGCATCCGCTCGACCAGGACCGCTTCCGCGCCGCGCTCGACAGCGTGCTCGACCAGCGCCGCGGGCGGCTGGTCCAGGATTTCCGCCTGCGCACACCGGACGGCCATTTCATGTGGTTCGCGCTGAAGGCGCGCCCGGTGGTCGGCTCCGACGGCGAAGTCTCGCGCGTGGTCGGCACGCTCACCGACGTCACCGAGCTACGCAATGCCGAGGAGCGCCTGCTGCACGATTCCGTGCATGACAATCTCACCGGCCTGCCCAACCGAAAACTGTTCATGGACCGGCTGAGTGCCGTCGCGCATTTCGCCAAATCGATGCCGACGCTGCGGCCGACGCTGATGGTGATCGACCTCGACCGCTTCAAGCAGGTCAACGATTCCGTCGGCATCGCGGTCGGCGATTCCATCCTGCTGACGTTGGCGCGCCGCCTCACCCGCATCCTGAAGCCGCAGGACACGCTGGCGCGCATGGCCGGCGACCAGTTCGGCCTGATCCTGCTGTCGGAGCAGGACCCGGCTCGCATCACCGCCTTCGCCGAGACGATCCGCAAGACCATCCGCGCGCCGATCGCCTTCAACGACCGCGAGATCTTCCTCACGGCGTCGATCGGCCTCGCGTTGTCCGACCCGCAGACGCAGCTGACGGACGAGATCATCAAGGACGCCGAGCTTGCGATGTATCATTCCAAGCGCATCGGCGGCGACCGCATCGATGTCTACAAGCCGGCGATGCGGGCGCGGAAGACCGACCGCCTGACGCTGGAGAGCGAGCTGCGCCGCGCCATCGAGCGCCAGGAGCTCACCATCCTGTACCAGCCGATCGTGCGGCTGGAGGATCGTTCGGTCGCCGGCTTCGAAGCGCTGGTGCGCTGGGACCATCCGAAGCTCGGGCGCATGGCACCGTCGGAGTTCATCACCATCGCCGAAGAGACCGGCCTGATCATCGACCTCGGTATGTTCGTGCTCGACCAGACCGCAAAGCAGCTCTCGATCTGGCAGCGCGCGATGCGCTCGCGCGAGCCGATCTTCGCCAGCGTCAATGTGTCATCGCGGCAATTGCTGCGCCATGATCTGATCCACGACATCCGCACCGTGCTGTCGCGCTCCTCGGTGGCGCGCGGCACGCTCAAGCTGGAGCTGACGGAATCGCTGGTGATGGAGAATCCGGAGCACGCGGCGCAGATGCTGACGCGGATCCGCGAACTCGGCACCGGGCTTTCGCTCGACGATTTCGGCACCGGCCACTCCTCGCTGGCCTATCTGCAGCGCTTCCCGTTCGACACCATCAAGATCGACCAGTCCTTCGTGCGCACCACCAACCGCGGCACGCGGCCCGTGATCCTGAAATCGATCATCGCGCTGGCGCACGACCTCGGCATGGACGTCGTCGCCGAAGGCGCCGAGACCGACTCGGACGCGGTCGAGCTCTACCAGATGGGCTGCGAATACGCGCAAGGCTTTGCCTTCGGCGAGCCCATGGACGCGGACGCCGCGATGCGGCTGCTCACGGAAGTGCGGCTGGAAGCGGCGAGCTAGGCTCTCTCTTCTTCCTTCTCCCCTTGTGGGAGAAGGTGGCGCGAAGCGCCGGATGAGGGGTCGTCTATCCAATTCCAATGTAGAGAGTTACTCGCGGTGAGAGACCCCTCACCCGTCTCGCCGCTGCGCGGCGAGCCACCCTCTCCCACACGGGGAGAGGGGAAGAGGGCACCGTCGAGCTGGCTACTTCCGCCGCAAACTCATGACCAACCCGATCCCCGCCAGCAGCGAAATTCCCGCAAGGCCGCCCCACACCATTCCCGCCTGCTCGAGATACACATCCTGCGAGACGGGATCGTAGCAGCGGCCGAGCTCGTTGAAGCAGTCGCGCCAGCGCCAGTAGCGGGCCTCGAAGGCGAGTGCGAACAGCACGCCGAGGCCGATCAGGGCCGCAGCCAGTACGCCCCTCAGCCGGCGCAGGATCATGCCTTGGGGTTCACCTGCGCTGGGACTTCAGCTTCGTGAACCGCACGGTCTGGCCATCGGGCATGCGCGTCGCCTTGAAACCCGCAGCAAGGCAGGCTTCGCGCTGCGGCATCTGGATGTCGGGGCTGCGCGAGGTGTCCCACCACGAGGCACGGTTGGCGGCCCGCGGCAGGGCCGCGCCGATGATCTCCTCGATCTGCTCGAAGGTCAGGAAGAATTCAGCCTGCTTGTGCCGCATCAGATAGTCGCGCAGCGCGTCGTAGTCGTTCACGATCGTCCTCTCGTCCGAAAACGGGTCTGCTCCCGTGCGGCCTGACCAAAACCGGGAGCGTTATAAACCAATCCTTAACTCATTGCGGCAGCGCCGTCCCTCCTTAAACACTACTCAAGCTTTCGGGCGCATCCACTAGGTATCGGAGCAAACGATGCTGTCTAGATGGCGCGACATCACGGCCCGGCGGCCGTGGCGTATTTCGGCGAAGCTGCTGATCATCTCGTCCGTGGTGACGGTGATCGGCTTTTCCGCCATTTGCGTCAACGTGATGCTCGACATGCGCCGGGGCGAGGAGGCGCTCGCCCGCCAGACACTGGAGAACCTCGCGACGACCATTCAATCCGACGTCAGCCGCAACGTCGAAATCTACGATTTGTCGCTGAAGGCGGTCGCCAGCAACATGCTGCTGCCCGAGCTCGCGACGGTCTCCAAGGCGATCCGCCACCTGATCCTGTTCGACCACGCGACCACCGCCAAGCATTTCGGCGCCATCCAGGTGTTCGATTCCGAGGGCAAGCTCGCCATCGACGCCTCCACGCTCGATCCTCTGCCGGAGAACCGCAGCGAAGAGGAATATTTCAAGGTTCATCGCGACAATCCCTCGACCGGCCTGTTCATCAGCCGCCCGATGCTGTTCCGCGGCGCCTATTCCATCGTGATGAGCCGGCGCATCAGCGACACCGACGGCGGCTTCCTCGGCGTCGTCGCCGGCTCGATCCGCTTCAGCTATTTCCACGAATTGTTCGAGCGGCTCAATCTCGACCCCGAAGACACCATCACCGTGCTCAAGCACGACCGCACCATCATGATGCGGCGGCCGTTCGACCTCGACATCATCGGCACCAATCTGAACGACCGCCGAGCCTGGAAGTCCGACAATCTTCCGGTTGGCGCCTCCTATTCGGGACAGGGCCCGGTCGACCCGACGCCGCGGCTCTATGTCCGCAGCGGCGACAGCGGACCGCTGTTCGTGGTGGCGGGCAAGCCGCTGGCCGCGGTGTTCGCGCTCTGGCGCAAGGAAGCGATCCGCATCGGCGCCGTGGTGATGATGCTCGCGCTGTTCGTGCTGGGCTCGACGCTCGTGCTGGCGCGCGAGATCGGCCGGCGCGCCGAGGCCGAGCGCAAGCTCGAGGAGATGGCGACGACCGACGCGCTCACCGGCCTGAAGAACCGCCGCAAGTTCGATTCCGTCATCGACGTCGAATGGCGGCGCGCCATGCGCCAGAAGGTGCCGGTCGCGCTGATCATGATCGATGCCGATCACTTCAAGGCCTACAACGACACGTTCGGCCATCAGGCGGGCGACCAGGTGCTGGTCGGCATCGCCATCTGCATTTCCGATTCGGTGAGCCGGGCCGGCGACTGCGCCGCGCGCTATGGCGGCGAGGAGTTCGCCGTGCTGCTGCCGAGCATTTCCGCCACCGACGCCTTCAAGGTCGCCGAGGCGATCCGCAGCAAGGTGCAGGGCTGGTCCGACGAGGAGGTGATCTCGACGGTGTCCTGCGGCGTCGCCAGCCTCGTTCCCAGCGCGGGCATGGACTGGGCGGTCCTGGTCGCCGCCGCCGACAAGGCGCTCTATGCCGCGAAGGCTGGTGGACGCAATCAGTCGGTCGTTGCGAGCCTGCCGAAGCTATCGCTGGTGGCGTGAGGCGGCCTACGCGCCGTTGTTGAACACGACGCAATCCGCCGCCACACCATCGGTGTCGTCCCTGCCTAGTGCGCAATTGCGCACGGGGCGCAGGGACCCATAACCACAGGATAGAGTTTGGCGAAGACTCGTTCGGTATTGCTACCGAACACGATCGAGAGATCACGCGGTATGGGTCCCTGCGTTCGCAGGGACGACAGCCGTGTTTGTGGCTCCGCTGCTAGCCCAACGACCTACTGCCCCAGATACTTCTTCATTTCCGCGATCAGTCCCTCGCGCAGCTCCGGGCGCTTCAGGCCGTAGGCGATGTTGGCGCGGAGGAAGCCGGGTTTTGAGCCGCAATCATGGCGCTCGCCCTCGAACTCGACGCCGTAGAATTTCTGCGACTTGGCGAGGCCGATCATGGCGTCGGTGAGCTGGATCTCGCCGCCGGCGCCGCGCTCCTGGGTTTCCAGGATCTTGAAGATCTCGGGCTGCAGGATGTAGCGGCCGGTGATCGAGAGGTTGGAGGGCGCGGTGCCCTTGGCCGGCTTCTCGACCATGCCGTCGACCTCGAACATCTTGCCGTTGCGCTTGCCGACGCCGCAGATGCCGTATTGATGGGTGAGATGGTCGGGCACCGCCTCGACCGCGATCAGATTGGATTTCTCGCCGAGCGAGGCGGCGGTCTCGATCATCTGCTTCAGGCAACCGGTCGTATTGAGCACGAGCTCGTCGGGCAGCACGACGGCGAACGGCTCGTTGCCGACGATGTCGCGCGCGCACCAGACGGCGTGACCGAGGCCGAGCGGCGCCTGCTGGCGGGTGAAGCTGACGGCGCCGGCTTCGGGCTGGTTCTGCGCCAGGATGTCCTGCTCGGCCTTCTTGCCGCGTGCAGCCAGCGTCGCGTCGAGCTCGTACATCCGGTCGAAATGATCTTCGATGACGTTTTTGTTGCGGCCCGTGACGAAGATGAAGTGCTCGATGCCGGCCTCCCTTGCCTCGTCATAGACGTACTGGATCAGCGGCTTGTCGACGATGGTCAGCATTTCCTTCGGCATCGCCTTGGTGGCAGGCAGGACGCGGGTGCCGAGGCCGGCGACGGGGAATACGGCTTTGCGAATTTTCATGGGATTGTTCGAATACCTGGGGGCAGATGGGAACGGAGCCGGGAACAGAGCCAAGAATAGAGCAATGGCATCTTGCTAACCTGTTTGCAGCCGCCAACAAAGGCGGATGTGGGGCCTCATCCGCGCAGAGTTAAGAAAAAGGCCGCCACCAAAATTTCACCTTTGTTAAGCTATTGGCAACCGTAACCAGGCCTCCTGATGACGGATTTTTGGACCGGCGGGCAGGACATGATGCAATCGGTAGCAGGGCAGGCAAGACGGGCGGTATCGGCGACCGGCGCGATGATGATGGCGGCCGCGCTGCTGCTGCCCGGCACCGCGCAAGCCCAGGCACAGAACGGCCTGTCCAACCTGTTCGGCGGCATCTTCTCCGGCCCGAACGCCGCGCCTCCACAAGCCCCGCCCGGCCCCGGCGGGGCTCTGCCCTGGAGCGGCGAGGACGGCGCCTCCGGCCATCCGCTGATGACAGCCGCGGCGATCCGCGAGGCCGCTTCCAATTTCAACAATTGCGTCGCCGGCATGTGGCCCGATGCCGCACGCCGCAACATCACGCAGGACAATTTCCAGCGCTTCACGGCCGGGCTCAGCCCCGATCTGCGCATCATGGACCTGATGGACTCGCAGCCCGAGTTCACCAAATCAATCTGGGATTATCTCGACATCCTCGTGAACGACAACCGCCTCGCCAAGGGCCGCGAGGTGCTCGCCAAGTACAAGGCGCAGTTTGACGCCACCGAGAAAGCCACCGGCGTCGACCGCTACATCATCGCCTCGATCTGGGGCATCGAGTCCAACTACTCGACGCAGATGGGCGACCGCAGCGTGCTGCAATCGACCGCGACGCTGGCCTGCATCGGGCGCCGCCAGGCTTATTTCAAGGACGAGTTTCTGTCGGCGCTGGAGATCCTCAACCGCGGCGATCTCAGGCCCGAGCAGATGCGCGGCTCCTGGGCCGGCGCGTTCGGCCCGACGCAATTCATGCCGACGGCGTTCAAGCGCTTTGCCGTTGATGGCGACGGCGACGGAAGGCGCGACGTCGTCGACAATCCCACCGATCTGATCGCTTCCACCGCCAACAATCTGAAGAAGGACGGCTGGCAGGCCGGCCAGACCTGGGGCTTCGAGGTCGTGGTGCCCCAGGGCTTCAACTACATGCTGGCCGACCGCGCCAAGGCGATGACGATCGCGCAATGGGAGAAGCTCGGCCTCAAGCGCGCGACCAATCAGCCGTTCCCGCATCCGGCGGAGAAGGCCTATCTGCTGGCGCCGGCCGGCGCGCAAGGTCCCGGCTTCTTGATGCTGCAGAACTACCGCGTCATCATGAAGTACAACCCGGCCGAGGCCTATGCGCTGGCGATTGGCCATTTCGCCGACCGACTGCGCGGCGGGCAGCCCTTCGTGCAGCCCTGGCCGCGCCAGGAGCGCGAGCTGTCGCGGAGCGAACGGCTGGAACTGCAGCAGCTCCTGGCCCAGCGCGGCTTCTACAAGGGCACCCCGGACGGCCAGTTCGGCGGCCAGACCCGGGAGGCGCTGCGCAATTTCCAGGCCTCGATCGGAGTGCCCGCGGACGGGTTTGCCTCGTCCGACGCGCTGGACCGGCTGCGGGGACGGTAAAATCGCCCCGAAAGTAACCCTGAACAGGGATTTTGCCGGCCGAGCTTGACGGGGACGGCTGTTCCCCGGTGTATGGGCCAAGAACCTGCAACGGAATTTGCCCGTTTGGCGCCCGATTCCGTTATTATATTGACTGACTTCCTGACCCCATTGCGCGTGCCCGAGATCGCATGTCGAAGCCAAAGTCCTTCTTCAAGGCGCTGACCGAGACCGGCCCGTTGATCGCGCTGGGGACGGCGCTTGCGATCCTGGTTTCGGTGGCGGGCCCCGCTTCGGCGCAGTTCTTCAACTTCCCCGGCTTCGGCGGCCCGCCGCAGCGCTCGGCGCCGCCGCCGCAACGGGGTGGTGGTGGTGGCGGCTGGTTCGGCGGCGACTTCTTCGCACCATTCCAGCAGCAACAGCCGCAGGCGCCGCGCCAGGATTTTTCGCGCGCGCCGTCGCCCGCCAAGCGCGACACGATCCCCGAGAAGAACGTGCTGGTGCTCGGCGATGCCATGGCCGACTGGCTCGCTTACGGCCTCGAAGACGCCTACGCCGAGCAGCCCGACATGGGCGTGATCCGCAAGCACAAGACCGTTTCAGGCCTGATCAAGTACCAGCCGAAGGGTGAGCCCTCGGATTGGGTGGCCGCGGCACGGGGCATCCTCGAGACCGAGAAGCCCGACGTGATCGTCGTCATGCTCGGCCTCAACGACCGCGTCGCGATCCGCGAGCCCGCTGCCGACAAGGCGGCCGTGGACAAGGACAAGGACAAGAAGAACGACAAGGGTGCGCGCGCCAAGCCGATGGGAAAAGGCGACGGCAAGCCGGCTGACGCCAAGCCCGGCAACGACACCGCCGCCAAGCCCGACGACAAGCCTGCCGATGCCGACCTGCCGCAGGACGACGCCGACAATGCCGACACGCCTGCGGCCGCACCGGAAAAGACGGCCCGCAATCCGAACGGCGTCTACGAATTCCGCGACGAGCGCTGGGTCGAACTCTACGGCAAGAAAATCGAGGAGCTCGCCAATGTCCTGAAGTCCAAGGGCGTGCCGGTGCTCTGGGTCGGCCTGCCCGCGGTTCGCGGCCCCAAGGGCACCGCGGACACGCTGTTCCTGGACTCGCTCTATCGCGAAGGCGCGGCCAAGGCCGGCATAACTTATGTCGACGTCTGGGACGGTTTTGTCGACGAAGCCGGCCGCTTCCTGCAGAAGGGCCCGGACTTCGAAGGCCAGATCCGCCAGCTCCGCAGCTCTGACGGCGTCTATTTCACCAAGCCCGGCGCGCGCAAGCTCGCGCATTATGTCGAGCGCGAGATCACGCGCCTCCTGGCGGGCCGCTCCGGCCCGATCGCGCTGCCGAGCGAGCCTGCGACGCCCGACACCAGCGCCGAGCCGGGCAAGCCCGCGCCGCGGCCGTTGGCGGGACCGATCGTGCCGCTGATTGCGGCCTCGATCTCGACCGATCAATTGCTGGGCGGCCCGGGCTCGCGTCCCGCCGCCGTCGATGCGCTCGCCGCGAAGACGATGGTGAAGGGCGAGCCGCTGGCAGCTCCCGCCGGCCGCGCCGACGATTATGCCTGGCCGCGCCGCGAAGTCGGCCGCGAGCAGGCCAAGGGCGATACGCCGATGGCGGCGACGACGCCTGACGGCAACGTCGCGTCTCCCGGCGCACCGGGAGCGGCCGCCGCGATTGCGCCGCCGAAGCTCGCGCCGAAGAAGCCGGCGCAGCCGCAGCAGCCCGCACAGGCCACCCCGTCATTGCGTGATTTCTTCGGCTTCGGCTCTCCGCAGCCACCACCGCCGCGTCAACTGGCGCCGGCGCCCGGGCCGCGCAATCCGAATCCCAATCCCGGGGCTCCGCGGCCGCCGGGTAATGTCGGACGCTCGGCGGAGATGTTCCGGTAATCCGCGCTCCGTGTCCCGGACGCGCTGCAGCGTGAAACGCTGCTGCGCAAAGCCGGGACCCAGATCGGCTGCATCAACAAAGAATGGGCCCCGGCTCAGCAGCGCACCACCGCGTGATGCGCAGCGTCCGGGGCACGAATGCTTGTTGTCCTTCAGCCCTCAATAGCGCCAGCGCGACGGCGGACGGCGTGCCGGGCGCGACATCAGCAGTGCAAGGGCGAAGCCGACACCGCCGGCCACCAGCAGCGCGCCGAGCGGATTGTCCTGCACCTTCTTCGACAACGCCTGCGTGCCGTCGCGGAAGGTGTCGCCACTGTTGTCGTAGGCGTCCTTGGCGTAGCTCGTCGCGGTGTCCGCGGCATCACGCACGGCATCCTTGGCCTGGCCGTAGAGATTCTGCACCGTGCCTGCGGCTTCGCGCGCCTTGCCTGAGGCCTGCGTCTTGGAATCGCCGGCGATGTCGCCGATCGCGCTTTCCGCCTTACCTGCGTAGTCCTTGGCCGCGCCAACAATCCGATCCGTATCCATGATGCTCCTCCTCGGGGGTCAGCCCAAGTAACCGATCAGGCGCGGCGCGGTTCCAATCCCGTTGAAAAGTGTATTCCGGATGAAGGTCCGTAGCCCGGGTGAGCGCAGCGATACCCGGGGACGGTGCGAGCCAAGTCCCGGATGTCGCTTCGCTCATCCGGGCTACACGATCTACAGGATCAGCCCGCCATCGACGACCAGCGTCTGGCCGATGATGTAGGACGACAGCGGAGAGGCCAGGAACAGCGCCGCGCCCGCCATGTCGGAGGGCGTGCCCAATCGCCGCAGCGGGATGCGTGCGAGCGCGCCTTCGAGCCGCTTCGGGTTGTCGGTGGTGACTTTCGTCATCTTGGTGTCGACGAGCCCCGGCGCGATGCCGTTGACGCGGATGCCGTCCTCGGCCCAGGCCTCGCCCAGCGTTCGCGTCAATCCGACCGCGCCGGTCTTCGAGGCGTTGTAGGCGGGATTGCCCATGGTGGAATGATAGGCCGCGGTCGAGGACACCATGATCAGCGCGCCCTTGGAATCCCGCAACATGGAATGAAACTGCGTCGCGCAAGCCATCAGGCTCATCAGATTGACTTCGACCACCTTGCGGAAGCCGGTCATCTCGAACTCGCCGCGGCGATACAGCACCGCGCCTTGCGCGAGCACGAGGATGTCGAGCCGCTCGAAGGACGGCTTGAAGGCTTCGACCGCGGCGGGATTGCTGACATCGAGCTGCGCATATGCGAGCCCCGTGAGATCGGAGCCTTCCTCCGCAGAATATTCCGTTGCGCGAGCACGCGTGCCGCACACCGCGACTTCTGCGCCTCTCGTGCGAAAAGCTTGCGCGATGCCGTTGCCGATACCGCTGGAACCTCCGACAACCAGAACCTGCTTGCCCGAAAAATCCAGTTCGTTCGCCATCGCGGCCTCCCCTTTTGTTGTGCTTGTTTGACCTGTCTGCGGATCGGTGCCAGCCTTGTCCATCTCATAACAACAAGCAAGACACCGCGAGGAAACAGCATGTCCGAGTCCAGGGAGCTCAGCCGGTCGGTGAAGGGCCTGACCGTTCTCGTCACCGGAGCTGCCAGCGGCATGGGGCGCGCCACCGCGCGCGTGTTCGCAAGCGAGGGCGCGAACGTCGCCGTCACCGACTACGACGCGCAGGGCGCGCACGCGGTGGCCGAGGAGATTGCCGCCAGCGGCGGATCGGCGAAAGCCTGGAAGCTCGACGTTGCCGAGGCCAGCGAGATCAAGCGCGTGGTCGGCGAAGCCGCCGCGCATTTCGGCGCCCTCGACATCGTCGTCAACAATGCGGGCATCTCGGTGCGCGTCGCCATCGACGACGAGACCTATGAAGACGCCTGGGCCAAAGGCATCGCCGTGATGCTGACCGCGCATCCGCGCATCATCCGCGCCGCGCTGCCTCATCTGCGCAAGTCGAAGAGCCCGCGCATCGTCAACATCGCCTCGACCGAGGCGCTCGGCGCCACCGCATTGCACAGCCCCTATTCCGCCGCGAAGGGCGGCGTTGCCAGCCTGACCCGCTCGCTCGCCGTGGAGCTCGGCCGCGAGGGCATCACCGTCAACTGCATCTGCCCGGGCCCGATCCGCACGGCCATCACCGACCGCATCTCGGAGGAGCACAAGACGATCTATGCCAGGCGCCGCACCGCACTCGGCCGTTACGGCGATCCCGAGGAGGTCGCGCACATGACGCTGAGCCTGTGCCTGCCGGCGGCGTCGTTTCTCACCGGCGCGGTCATCCCCGTCGACGGCGGACTGATGGCGCGGAATGCGTGAAGCGCATCGCGGTGCGTAGCCCGGATGAGCGTAGCGACATCCGGGATCTTGCGTGCACCGCTTCCCGGGTATCGCTGCGCTCACCCGGGCTACGGGCAGCCATGCGCCGCAAGCGTTGACAACGACGAACGCGAGAGTAGCCTTTTCGACTGACAGAGCGGGACCAACCGCTCGCGGCACGCGGGAGAGAACGTTATGACGATCGCCATCCGGCAGCTTCAAAAACATTTTGTCGGCGAGGTCTCCGGCCTCGACTTGCGAAAGCCCCTCACCGAGGCCGAGGCGCGCGAGATCGAGGCCGCCATGGACAAATATGCGGTGCTGGTTTTCCACGACCAGGACATCACCGACGAGCAGCAGATGGACTTCGCCCTGAACTTCGGTCAGCGCGAAGACGCCCGCGGCGGCAACATCACCAAGGCGAATGAACACCGCCTCAGCTCGGGCCTGAACGACGTCTCCAACCTCGGCAAGGACGGCAAGCCGCTACCGAAGGACAGCCGCGCCAATCTGTTCAATCTCGGCAATTGCCTGTGGCATTCCGACAGCTCGTTCCGCCCGATCCCGGCAAAATTCTCGCTGCTGTCGGCGCGCGTGGTGAACCCCAAAGGCGGCAACACCGAGTTCGCCGACATGCGCGCGGCCTATGATGCGCTCGACGCGGAGACCAAGGCGGAGATCGAGGATTTCGTCTGCGAGCATTCGCTGATGTATTCGCGGGGATCGCTCGGCTTCACCGAATACACCGACGAGGAGAAGGAATTGTTCAAGCCGGTGCTGCAACGGCTGGTGCGGACGCACCCCGTGCATCGCCGCAAGTCGCTGTATCTCTCCTCCCACGCCGGCAAGATCGTCGGCATGAGCGTGCCGGAGGGGCGCCTGCTGCTGCGCGACCTCAACGAACACGCGACAAACGCAGAATTCGTCTACGTCCACAAATGGAAGCTGCATGACCTCGTGATGTGGGACAACCGCCAGACCATGCACCGCGTCCGCCGCTACGACCAGTCGCAGCCCCGCGACATGCGCCGCGCCACGGTGGCCGGGACGGAGCCGACGGTGCAGCAGCAGGCGGCGGAGTAGAGACGGCCGGACGCAGCGCCACTCAGCAAATGGTGTCATCGCCCGGCTTGACCGGGCGATCCAGTATTCCAGAGACGGTTGTGATCGAACCGAGAGGCTGCGGCGTACTGGATGCCCCGGTCAAGCCGGGGCATGACAGCGGTGGGTGGCGTAACACCGGCGTATGTCGACCGACAGACGCGTCTAGCTACGCGTGCCCGGCCTCGTTGGAGAGCATGCCGGGGTCGATGCCGATCTTCTGCAGGGCGCGGTTGTATTTGTCGTCGACGTCGTCGCCGAAAATCAGATCCGCATCCGCGTCGCAATGCAGCCAGCCGTTGCTCTGGATTTCGGTCTCGAGCTGACCCGGCGCCCAGCCGGCATAGCCGAGCGCGAGAATGGCGTGCTTGGGGCCGGAGCCGTTGGCGATGGCGCGCAGGATGTCGACGGTCGCGGTGAGGCAGACGCCGTCGTCGATCCGCAGCGTGGCGTTTTCGATGTAGAAGTCGCTGGAATGCAGCACGAAGCCGCGGCCGGTATCGACCGGGCCGCCGCGCAGCACCTTCATGCTTTCGGCATTCTCGGGCAGCTTGATGTGCTCGCCCTTCTTGATGATGCCGAGCTGCTGCAACAGCTCGGGGAAGTCGATGCTGCCGGCCGGATGATTGACGATGATGCCCATCGCGCCCTCGGCCGAATGGGCGCAGAGATAGATCACCGAACGCTCGAAACGGGAATCACCCATCACGGGCATTGCGATCAGCAGCCGGCCGTCGAGATAACTGGCCGAACCCGGCAGCGCAGGGCCCGCGCTGCGGGTGCTTTCGCCCGTCCTCTTGCCTGTGGGAGCCATCGGTGAAGCACTCCGGTTTCAATTCCTATCCTGATGTCGGACCTAGCGGCTGTCAAATCAAGGCTTGCAGAGACTCGATTCGGGTGCATCCATCACAAGCAATTCAATGGTTTGCCCGGGTGCGACCCTGTAAAGACGTGCCATGCTGACAAGAGTTCCCCTGCGTGCGGCGATAGGCGTCGCGACAACCCTGCTTGCGTCGTCATTGGCCTTCGCAGCCTGCGCCGATGACACTTCGCCCTGGCAGCGAGACGGGCATTCCGCCGTGCGGCTATTGGCGGGGTCACGCAGCGGCGCCGTCCTGCTCGGCGGTATCGCCATCCAGCTCCAGCAGGGATGGAAGACCTACTGGCGCATCCCCGGAGATTCCGGCGTGCCGCCGCGCTTCGACTTCTCGAAGTCGGACAATGTCGAGGCGGTGACGGTGATGTGGCCTGCCCCGCTGAAATTCGACGACGGCGCGGGCGGCCATTCGATCGGCTATCACGACCAGATCGTGCTGCCCCTTCGCATCGTCGCCAAGGCCGCCGACAAGCCCGTGACCTTGCGTGCCGAGATCAACTACGCGGTGTGCGCGAAGCTCTGCATTCCGGTCGAGGCCAAGGCCGAGCTCGGCTTCAACAACGTCGCCTCGACCGAGGATGCCAATCTGCGCGCGGCGCTCGATACCGTGCCCAAGCCCGCCAATATCGGCGATCCCAATCCGCTCACCATCCGCGACGTCAAACGTGACGGTCCCAAGAATGTGGTGGTCGACGTGGTCACGCCCGACGGAGGCAACCTCAACCTGTACGTGGAAGGGCCGACGCCCGACTGGGCATTGCCGATTCCGGAGCCGGCCAAGGACAGCCCGGCCGGCGTGAAACGCTTCTCGTTCGAGCTCGACGGTCTGCCGCCGGGCGCCAAGCCCGATGGCGCAGCGCTGAAATTCACGCTGGTCGGGCCGGAGAAGTCCTACGAGTTCAATACCAATCTGGAATAGGCCGTCGCGGACGGAGCAACGAAGCCGATCAGGATGCGGGACAGACCTTCGAGGCCTGCTTTTCCTGCAACTTCTTCGTGCAATATAGGCTGCATCGCTGGCCGCCGACCTTGGTGCAGTAGGCCAGGCACTTCTCGTATGAGCATCCCCACGCGTCCGCCCGCGCAGGTGCCGCGGAAGACAGATCGATAAAGGTGATGGCAGCGAGAGCGGTCAGACACGCCAGAAATCGATACATAATCCCTCCTCTTGAAAGCCGTGATCAAACAAACGTCGACCCGAGAAACGAAGGTTGCGAGGGGTTCGAGACACCCCCTCGAACGGCCCGGCACTAGGGCAAAATCCCTGCGCGCACGTTCGGTCGCGCAAACTCCAAATCAAACCAATATGCGGGTATCCTAGCAGCGCCGCTTCACCCCGCAAGGAGGGAGGTGCGCTTCCGCGTACCGGCCCTCGCCGTGGCGGCTGCACGACGATCCAACCGAATCTTAACGAATGGTTGCTAAGCCCCAAGGCTGCTGGGCAAGCCTGCTGGAGCAAGGCTGCCGCGGCATGCGGGATGCCTTGGGGACTGTTCGTGGCCGTGATGGATGCACAACCCGCAACGACCGGACCGGCCGGGCTGATCGCGCGCCTGCGCGCCAAGCTCACGGGCGGGTCGAGCGAGGCATCGCTGACGCGGCAGCTCGCCGGCACCATCTTCATCATCCGCGTGATCAGCGCGGGCATGGCCTATGTCTCCCAGGTGCTGCTGGCGCGCTGGATGGGCACCTCTGACTACGGCATCTATGTCTATGTCTGGACCTGGGTCCTGTTGCTCGGCAGCATGATGGATTTCGGCATCTCGGCCTCGGCGCAGAAGATCATTCCGGAGTACCGCGCCAGCGGCGAGCAGGCGCTGTTGCGCGGCTTCCTCGCAGGCAGCCGCTGGCTCACTTTCGCGGTGTCCGCGCTGATGTCGCTCGGCCTTGCCGGCATCGTCAGGCTGCTGTCGCCATGGCTCGATCCGTCCGAGGTGCTGCCGCTTTATATCGGCTGCATGACCCTGCCCGCCTTCGTCGTCGCCAACACCCAGGACGGTATCGCGCGCTCGCATGACTGGATGCAGCTCGGCCTGATGCCGCAATTCATCATCCGCCAGGCGCTGATCATCGGCATCACGGGCGCTGCGTTCCTGCTCGGCTATCACCTCGGCGCGGTCGCTGCGATGGCCGCGAGCGCGGGCGCCGTGTGGATCGCGATGACGGGACAGATGGTGGTGCTGAACCGCAAGCTCGCCAATCACATCGCCCCCGGGCCGAAAGCTTATGACGTCGGCGGCTGGCTCGCCGTCTCGCTGCCGATCCTGCTGGTCGAGAGCTTCTATCTGCTGCTGTCCTACACCGACGTGCTGGTGCTGCAGCAATTCCGTCCCTCCGACGAGGTCGGCGTCTACTTTGCGGTGGTGAAGACGCTGGCGCTGGTCTCGTTCATTCACTACGCAATGTCAGCGACGACGGCGCATCGCTTCGCCGAATACAATGCCAGCGGCGACAAGGCGCGGCTGTCGGCCTATGTGGCGCATGCGATCAACTGGACGTTCTGGCCGTCGCTGGCGGCGACCATCGTACTGCTCGCGCTCGGCAAGCCGCTGCTCTGGCTGTTCGGGCCGCAATTCACCGTCGGCTACGACATCATGTTCGTCGCCGCGATCGGTCTCGTGGTGCGCTCCGCGATCGGGCCGGTCGAGCGGTTGCTCAACATGCTCGGCCAGCAGAAGATCTGTGCCCTCGCCTATGCACTGGCCTTCGTGATGAACGTCGTGCTCTGCATCGCGCTGGTGCCACGCTACGGCGGCCACGGCGCCGCCGCGGCGACCTCGATCTCCCTCACCTTCGAGACGGTGCTGCTGTTCTGGATCGTGCGGCAGCGCCTCGGCCTGCACGTGCTGGCATTCGGCAAATAGCTGCAGCGCGCCTCGACGCGTGTCGTACCCCGGGGAACGGCTCTGCCGGGATAGCTGCGGGAATGAGGCGAAACGCCTCCCCTTTTTAAACCTGAAGCAAAATTTTTCTTATTCTGGCCAAGTAGTTGCGCGTTAGGGGAACTTTATTCTACGTCGTATTGCCTAACCGACGAGATCAACCTAAGATTCCCCTGACATGTTCGATCCACTCTACGTCGCCTCTGGATTTGGCGTCGGCCTACTTGTCGGGATGACCGGCGTAGGCGGCGGCTCGTTGATGACGCCGCTCTTGATTCTGCTGTTCGGTGTTCATCCCTCGACGGCGGTCGGAACCGACCTGCTCTATGCCGCAGCCACCAAGACCGGCGGCAGCGTGATGCATGGCTGGTCGCGCAACGTGCACTGGCCGGCGGTGCTGCGGCTCGCCTGCGGCAGCATTCCCGCCAGCGCAGTGACGCTGCTGGTACTCTGGAAGCTCGACCTCAAGAGCGATTCCGAGCGCAGCCTCGTCAATCTGGTGCTGTGCTTCGCGCTGCTGCTGACTGCGACGTCGCTGATTTTCCGCAAGTCGATCATGCAGCGCTACCGCGGCAGGCTGGAGCGCGTCGACGATCGCACCACAGGGATTGCGACCGTGATCACCGGGATCGTGCTCGGCGTGCTGGTGTCGATCTCGTCGGTCGGCGCCGGCGCGGTCGGCGTCACCGTGCTGCTGCTGCTCTATCCGCGCTTGCCGATGGTGACCATCGTCGGCTCCGACATCGCCCATGCGGTGCCGCTGACGCTGGTCGCAGGCATCGGACATTGGGCGCTCGGCGATGTCGACTGGGCGCTGATGGGCGTGCTGCTGATGGGCTCCCTGCCCGGCATCATCATCGGCAGCTACAGCGCGACCCGCGTGCCCGAGACGGTGCTGCGGCTGACGCTTGCCTGCGTGCTGTTCGTGGTCGCCGGCAAGATCATGTTTGCGGAGCTGAATCTGTCGTCGGCGTTCGTCACCGCGCTGGCCTGGGGGCATTAAGCGCGGGAGCTCTGCCCTCATATTCGTAGCGTGGGCAAAGCGAAGCGTGCCCACGCCCTCTCTCAATCGCGGAGTAATGGTGGGCACGGCGCTGACGCGCCTTTGCCCACCCTACTGCGCCCTACCGCACCACCGCCCTACGCCGCGGTCCAGCCGCCGTCGATCGACAGGTTGGTGCCGGTGATCTGAGCGGCATCGTCGCTGCACAGGAACAGCGCCAGCGAGGCGACCTGCTCGGAGGTGACGAACTCCTTGGTCGGCTGCGCAGCAAGGAGCACGTCGTTGATGACCTGCTCGCGCGTCAGGCTGCGTGCCTTCATGGTGTCGGGGATCTGCTTCTCCACCAGCGGCGTCCAGACATAGCCGGGGCTGATGCAGTTGCAGGTGATCTTGTGGGTCGCGACTTCCAGCGCCACGGTCTTGGTGAGGCCGGCGATGCCGTGCTTGGCCGAGACATAGGCCGACTTGAAGGGCGAGGCGACCAGCGAGTGCGCGGACGCCGTGTTGATGATGCGGCCCCAGCCCTTCTTCTTCATGCCGGGCACGGCGGCGCGGATGCCGTGGAAGGCCGAGGACAGATTGATCGCGATGATCTGGTCCCACTTCTCGACCGGAAACTCCTCGACCGGCGAGACGAACTGGATGCCGGCATTGTTGACGAGGATGTCGACGGAGCCGAACGTCGTCTCGCCGAGCGCGATCATGCCGGCGATCTCGGCAGGCTTGGTCATGTCGGCCGGCGAATAGATCGCCTTCACCTTGAAATCGGCCTCGATCTTGGCGCGCTCCTTCTCGATGTCCTCGGGCGCGCCGAAGCCGTTGATGACGACATTGGCGCCGGCGCCGGCGAACGCACGCGCATAAGCGAGGCCGATGCCGCTGGTGGACCCGGTCACGACGGCGTTCTTGCCTGACAGACTACCCATTCTATTCGCTCCTTTTTGCCGGGGGCGCGGAGACGTCCCCCGTGAGATCGTAGGTCACCATGGTCTCGCCGGACTGCGGCCGCTCGAGCCAGTCCTTGTGGCGCATCGACAGATGCACGTCGTTCACGCCGGCTTCCCAATGCTCGACCATGGCGACATGCGAGAAATCGTAATCCTTCGACGAGGATTCGTAGTTCTTGCTGCGGTAGATCAGATGCACCACGGTGACGGTGCTTTCACGCGACACTTTCGCGAGGAATTCGACGGACGGATCGTTCTTCAGATAGTCCGGCAATTTGCCGATCAGGTCGCGCACCGCCCTGCGGGCATTGTGCAGCTGCTTGTTCTTGTCAGTGTTCATCCGCGTGCGGCTTGAGAAGCGGATGTCCTTCTCGCGCTCGGTGGCCTCGAGCAGCGAGGTCGGCAGATCGCCGCGCGCGGAAAACAGGTCGACCTGGAAGATCAGCATGTCGCGATCGACCTCGGCGTCGAGCACATAGTCGAGCGGCGTGTTGGAGGCGATGCCGCCGTCCCAATAATGCTCGCCGTCGATCATCACCGAGGGAAAGCCGGGCGGCAGCGCGCCGGACGCCATGATGTGCTCGGGGCCGATTTTCTTGCCGAGCTTCTTGAACTCGTAATTGTCGAAATATCTGAAGTTGCCCGAGGTGACACCGACCGCGCCGACCGACAGGCGCGTCTTCAGGTCGTTGATGCGATCGAAATCGACGAGGCGCTCCAGCGTCTTCTTCAGCGGCGCGGTGTCGTAATAGCTCTCGGCCTGCGGGCTGCCGGGCGGCCAGAGCGGCGCCGGCGGGACGCGCGGGACGAAGAAGCCGGGCACGCCGAAGGTGGCGATCAGCGCGGCACTGGTCGAGTTGAACAGCTCGCGGCTGTGGTCGCTCTTGCCGATCGGCTTCCACGGCACCGGCGCCGACACCATCTCCCAGAATTCTTTCAGCCGCTTGACGCGGGTCTGCCCCTCGTTGCCGGCAATGATGGCGGCATTGACCGCGCCGATCGAGATGCCGGCGACCCATTCCGGCTCGAAGCCGTGGCCGCACAGCGCCTGATGGGCGCCGGCCTGATAGGAGCCGAGCGCGCCGCCGCCCTGGAGGACCAGGACGCGTTGCGCATTCGCGGGGATGCTGGCGGATTCCGGACTATGATCGGTCATGGGGGAACAATAGCAATGGCGCGCCACCGTGGCGACACTCCGCCGCGGCGTCAATGCACGCCGGGATCAAGTCTGGCTTATCGCTCGGTCGAAGCCAGGATCATGGTCCAGAACACCTTGTATTTGGTGCCGGGAGCATAGCTCGCCGCGATGCCCAATTTTGTGACACCACTCTTGAGCATGTTGGCGCGGTGCGGAGGCGAGTCGCGCCAGCCGGAAAACGCTTCCGCCAGCGTGTGATAACCCGCCGAGACGTTCTCGACCGCGACAGTCGCCGGATAGCCGCCGGTGCTGAGGCGCTTGGCCAGTGGCGCACGGACGTCATGGTCCATCTTGTTGGCGGCGGCCATGGCCTGGGACTGGGATTCGGCCAACCGCATCAGATCCGGGTCGATCACGACGGTGCCGAGCATGTTGTTCTGGCGGTATTGCGAGATCATCACCGCAGCCGCCTGCGCGTCGAGCTGGGCGCCGGGGGCCGCCATGTCGGTATACATCGACGGCTGCTGGACCGGCGCTTCGTTGCCGGCGCAGCCGGCGAGCAGCAAAGTGACGAGAATTGCGGCCGCAGCGCGCATGTAGGGGCCCCCGAATGAGGGGCCGTTGTTGCATACCAACAATGGCTGAAAGGTGAATTTTGAAGAAAATCGACGAAGTCGTTCCGGGGCGATGCGAAGCATCGAACCCGGAATCTCGAGATTCCGGGTCTGGTCCTTCGGACCATCCCGGAATGACCGCCCCTTACCCCGCAAATATCCGGTAACGGCGCGGCTGGAGGCCGATTGTCTCGCCGGCCCGCAGTTCCTTGTCGCGGGGAGCGTCGATCTCGATGGTCGTGCCGCCCGACAGCGCGACCTCGGCCCGCTGCACCGGACCGAAATTGCGGACGTGCTGCACGGCGCCCTCGAAGGTGCCGGTGCCGGGCGGGCCGACCAGCATGTCATGTCGCCGCACGAACAGTTTTGACGCGCCAGGCGCAAGCCCGTCGGCTGCAAGGGCGAGCGGCCGGTCGCCGAGCCTCACCACGCCGCCCTCGACCTGAACCGGCAATTCGATGGATTCGCCGATGAAGCCGTGAACGAACGCACTTGCCGGACTTTCATAGACGTCGTCGGGCGAGCCGATCTGCTCGATCCGTCCCTTGTCCATGACGACGACGCGGTTGGCGACTTCGAGCGCCTCCTCCTGATCGTGGGTGACGAAGATCGAGGTGACGTTGATCTCGTGATGCAGCGAGCGCAGCCACCGGCGCAGCTCCTTGCGCACCTTGGCATCGAGCGCGCCGAAGGGCTCGTCGAGCAGCAGGATGCGCGGCTCGATCGCGAGCGCACGGGCGAGCGCGATGCGCTGGCGCTGACCGCCGGAGAGCTGGCCCGGATAGCGGTCGGACAGCCAGTCGAGCTGCACGAGATCGAGCAGCTCCTTGACGCGCGCACGGATGGTCGCTTCGTCCTTGCGGATGGCGCGCGGCTGCACGCGCAGGCCGAAGGCGACGTTCTCGAACACGCTCATGTGGCGGAACAGCGCGTAATGCTGGAACACGAAGCCGACATGCCGCTCGCGCGCGCCCTGCGCCAGCGCGTCCTCGCCGTTGAAGGAGACTTCGCCCGTATCAGGCCAGTCGAGGCCGGCGATGATCCGCAGCAGCGTGGTCTTGCCGGAGCCGGAGGGACCGAGCAGCGCCAGCAGCTCGCCGTCATTCACCTTGAGGTCGACGCCGTCGAGCGCGGCAAAGCTGCCGAACTTCTTGACGAGATTCCTGACTTCAATGGTCATTGACGTCCTGCCCTTCGTCGAGGTGACGTTCGAGGATTGTCTTGGCGATCAGCGTGATCAGCGCCAGCATGGCGAGCAGCGAGGCGATCGCGAAGGCAGCGACGAACTGGTATTCGTTGTAGAGGATCTCGACCAGCAGCGGCATCGTGTTGGTCTCGCCGCGGATGTGGCCGGACACGACCGAAACCGCGCCGAACTCGCCCATCGCCCGCGCATTGCAGAGCAGGACGCCATAGAGCACGCCCCATTTGATGTTGGGCAGCGTGACGCGGAAGAAGGTCTGCAGGCCCGAGGCTCCGAGCGAGATCGCGGCCTCCTCCTCCTGCGTGCCCTGCTCCTGCATCAGGGGGATCAGCGCCCGCGCCACGAAGGGGAAGGTCACGAAAGTAGTGGCGAGCGCGATGCCGGGCACCGCGAACAGGATCTGGATGTCGTGATCCCTGAGCCAGCTCCCGAAATAGCCCTGCGCGCCGAACAGCAGCACGAAGACGAGGCCGGAGATCACCGGGCTCACCGAGAACGGCAGGTCGATCAGCGTGATCAGGAAGGTCTTGCCGGGAAAGTCGAACTTCGCGATCGCCCAGGCCGCGACGAGGCCAAAGACGAGATTGAGGCCGACCGAGATCGCGGCGACCAGCAGCGTCAGCTTGATCGCGGCCAGCGCCTCGGGCTCGGCGAGCGCTGCGAAATAGGCGAAGATGCCGTGCGAAAACGCCTGCGCAAACACCAGGACCAGCGGCAGCACGACGAAGACGCTGAGGAAGGTCACCGCCAGCGCGATGATGGCGATACGTATCGCAGGCGGTTCGGTGCGGAGACTGTCGCGCGCCGCCGCGGCGTGTGCGCGTGCGTCGGGCGAGGCCAGTGGAACGGACTCTGCGATCTGCATCGTCATGATCCGCCCTCAGCGCGCGGGGATCCGGCTCTGCGCCCAGCGCTGGAGCCGGTTCACCGCGAAGATGATGACAAAGGACACGACGAGCATGACCACCGCGATGGCGGTCGCGTCGGCATAGCGGAACTCGGAGAGGCGGATCACGATCAGGAGCGGCGCGATCTCGGACACATTCGGCAGGTTGCCGGCGATGAAGATCACCGAGCCGTATTCGCCGACCGCGCGGGCGAAGGCGAGCGCGAGCCCGGTGAGCAGCGCCGGCGCCAGCGACGGAAGGATGACGCGGACGATGGTCTGCCAGCGGCTGGCGCCCAAGCTGCCGGCGGCCTCCTCGATCTCGGGGTCGAGATCCTGCAGCACCGGCTGCACCGTGCGTACCACGAAGGGAATGCCGATGAAGATCATGGCGACGAAGATGCCGACCGGCGTGAACGCCACCTTGATGCCGAGCGCGGCAAGCGGCGCGCCCAGCCAGCCCTTCTCGGCGAACAGCGCGGTCAACGCGACACCCGCGACCGCCGTCGGCAGCGCGAAGGGCACGTCGACGATGGCATCGAAGATGCGCCGGCCGGGAAAGCGGTAGCGCACCAGCGCCCAGACGATGATGCTGCCCATGACGAGATTGACGCAGGCCGCCGCGAAGGCGAGCCCGAACGACACGCGCAACGCATTCAGGGTGCGGCGGCTGGAGAGGATGTTCCAGAACTGCTCGGGGCTGAGCTCGAGCGATTTCAGGAACAGCCCGGCGAGCGGAATGAGAATGATGACGGACAGCCAGGACAGCGTCAGTCCCATCGTGAGACCGAAGCCCGGCAATGTCCGGCGTCGTGCTGCAACTGCGCTCACCAGGCCCCCTGTTAAACTCCTTCAGACGGCGTCAGATCAATTCTTGTAGATCTGGTCGAAGATGCCGCCGTCGGCGAAGTGTTCCTTCTGCGCCTTGGTCCAACCACCGAAAACGTCGTCGATCGTGAACAGTTCGACCTTGGCGAAGGCGTTTTCAAATTTCTTCGCGATCTCGGCATCTCGCGGGCGATAAAAGTTGCGCCCGGCGATCTCCTGACCTTCCCTCGTGTACCAATACTGAAGGTAGGCATCGGCGGCGTTGCGTGTGCCTTTTTTATCGGCAACCTTGTCGATGATCGCAACCGGCGGCTCGGCGAGGATCGACTGCGGCGGCGCCACGATCTCGAACTTGTTCGCGCCGAACTCCTTCAGCGCGAGGAACGCCTCGTTCTCCCAGGCGAGCAGCACGTCGCCGACGCCGCGCTCGACGAAGGTCACGGTCGCGCCGCGCGCACCGGTATCCAGAACCGGCACCTGCTGATAGAGCTTGCCGATGAAATCCTTGGCCTTGTCGGCAGAACCGTATTTCTTCTGCGCAAAGCCCCAGGCCGCGAGATAATTCCAGCGCGCACCGCCCGATGTCTTCGGGTTCGGCGTGATCACGGCAACACCCGGCTTGACCAGATCGTCCCAGTCCTTGACGGCCTTGGGATTGCCCTTGCGCACCAAGAACACGATGGTCGACGTGTAGGGCGAGGCATTCTGCGGCAGCCGCTTCTGCCAGTCCGCCGCCGTGAGGCCCTTGGCCGCAATCGCATCGATGTCGTAGGCGAGCGCGAGCGTCACCACGTCGGCCTGCAATCCGTCGATCACGCTGCGTGCCTGCGAGCCGCTGCCGCCATGCGACTGCTTGATCTCGACGCTCTTGCCGGTCTCCTTCTGATAGGCACCAGCAAATGACTTGTTGAACTCGGCATAGAGCTCGCGCGTCGGATCATACGACACGTTCAACAGATTGATGTCAGCGGCGAGAGCCGAGCTTGCCAAGAAACCTGTCACGACGAGGCCTGCAGCGAGCGGAACGATACGGCGCATCATGTCCATCTCCATTCACTTCGATGACGTCGATGTCAGCGAAGACATGCAGGCGAAACTCGCGGCGAAACGCTCTTGAGTCAACGAAACCGGATTTTCTTGTTCGCTCGCTCGCAGCGCGGCTGTGCTACGAAATCTTCATCGTGTGAATGCCGCATTCTGTTTTGGCTCGGCCGCGCCAACGGCCAGCACGCTCGTCCTCATTCTCGGACGTTCTGCTCGTGCAAGGCATACACCCAACCGAGCGAAAACCGGACGCCACAAGCGGATGACGCGGCAATTTGGCGCGGACGAACATCGCTTCGAGTTCCTCGCGCGAGACGTTGGCGAACGGGTTGAACTTCAGCCGCTCGCCGTCGTCCTCGACCACCGCGATGTCGGCGCGCGCATTGCCCTGAAAACGCTTGCGGCCGTTGAGCCAGCCCGAGAACGGTTTCAGCGCGCGCGCCAGCGGTTCCACCTTGCGGATGCGGCAGCAGACGTCGGGATCGGAGAACCAGAGCTCGCGGTCGGGATCTTCGCGCGACAAGGCCTCCTCGGCCGGCTTGATCGAGCGGACGTCCTTCAGACCCAGCGTCGCGATCAGCGTATCGCGATAGGCGAGTGTTTCCTCGAACAGCCAGCCGGTGTCGAGGAAGATCACGGGGATCGCCGGATCGACGTCCGCCATGACCTTCAGGAGCGTTGCCGATTCCGTGCCGAAGGACGACACCAGCGCCAGCTTCTCGCGCCCGACCGTCTTCAGCGCCGCGGCGATGACCTCCGCGGGCGAGGCATCGCGCAAGCTCCGGTCGAGCTCTTCAGCCGAAGGCAACGCAGAGACAGATACTGGAGCGAGCTGGGACGCAGCGATGTTCACGTGCCGACACCCTCGGAGTGACGGAGCTGCATGCGCCGGTGCAAGGCCGTGATGCGGCCATCGCCGGTCGGCTGGTAGAACACCGAATAGCGCTTTGCGGTCTGCATGAAGGCTTCCGCGTCGGCCTGCTTCTTGACCTCGAAGGAATCGAAGCCCGCGCGCAGCATGAACACGAACTGGTCGCGCAGCACCTGACCGGTGGCGCGCAGATCGCCGCGATAATTGTAACGCTCGCGCAACAGCCGCGCCTGGCTATAGGCGCGTCCGTCTCGGAAGGTCGGGAAGACCAGCGCCACCGTTGCCACCTTGCCGAGATACGGCACCAGTTCGTCGATGTCGCGGTTGTTCGGCCAGATCACACCGATCTTGCCGGCGCGCTTGAGCAAGGCCTCGGCCTCGCTTACAAAGCGCTCCGCCGGCACCAGGATGTCACCGCTCTCGGGCAGCGGCGTGTCGACGGCCAGTTTGACAAAACTGTCGTCGGCGATTTTTCCGCCGTTAACGAGTGGCATAAACGCGCTCCTTGAAGGGTTCGACGCCGAGGCGCTTCACCGTGTCCATGAACAATTCTTCGGGCCGCTCGCGCAGCGCCAGATAAGCTTCCACGACGTCCTCGATGACGTCCGCGACCTCGTCGAACTTCACGCCGGGCCCGATCAGGGTGCCGAGCGCGGCATTCTCGTCGGCCCGGCCGCCGATGGTGATCTGGTAGACTTCCTCGCCGTTCTTCTCGACGCCGAGAATGCCGATATGGCCGACATGGTGATGGCCGCAAGCATTGATGCAGCCGGAGATGTTGATGTGAAGCCGGCCGATCAAATTGGCCAGCTCGTGGTTGGCGAAGCGCCGCGTCAGCTCCTGCGCGATCGGGATCGAGCGCGCATTCGCCAGCGAGCAATAGTCGAGCCCCGGGCAGGCGATGATGTCGGTGATCAGATTGACGTTGGGCGTCGCGAGACCGAGCTTGTCCAGCGCCTTCCACAGCGCCGGCAAGTCGCGCTTGGCGACGTGCGGCAGCGCAAGGTTCTGCTCGTGGCCGACGCGGATCTCGCCGAACGAATATTTGTCGGCGAGATCGGCCAGCGCATCCATCTGCTCGGCGGTGGCATCGCCGGGAGGCGCGCCGATCGGCTTCAGCGAGATCGTGACGATCGAATAGCCCTGCACCTTGTGCGGAGCCACCGAGTTCTTCCGCCACGCCTCGAATTCAGGATCGGCCGCGGCCTGCCGCAGCTCGTCCGGCATGTGCGGCAGCTTCTCGTAAGCGGGATAGGTGAAGCGCGAGCGGATGTCCTCGATCACCTCGTCGTCGATCTGGAGCGAGGAATTGCGGATATGCTGCCACTCCTCCTCAACCTCGCGCGAGAATTTCTCGATGCCAAGCTCGTGCACCAGGATCTTGATGCGCGCCTTGTAGATGTTGTCGCGGCGGCCATACTGATTGTAGACGCGCAGGATCGCCTCGATATAGCTGAGGATATCGCGGCCGTGCACGAAGTGCTTGATGGTCTTGGCGATGAACGGCGTGCGGCCGAGACCGCCGCCGACCAGCACCTCGAAGCCGGTCTCGCCCTTCTCGTTCTTGATCAGGCGGAGACCGATGTCGTGGATCTTGATCGCGGCGCGATCATGGTCCGAGGCGGTGATCGCGATCTTGAACTTGCGCGGCAGGAACGAGAATTCCGGATGCAGCGTGGTGTGCTGGCGGATCAGCTCGGACCAGATGCGGGGATCCTCGATCTCGCCCGGCGCGACGCCGGCCCACTGGTCCGAGGTGACGTTGCGCATGTTGTTGCCGGAGGTCTGCATCGCATGGATGCCGACCTTGGCGAGATCCTCCAGCGCGTCGGGCAGCTCGGCGAGCTTGATCCAGTTGAACTGGATGTTCTGGCGCGTGGTGAAATGGCCATAGCCGCGGTCGTACTTTCGCGCGACATGCGCGAGCGCCCGGAGCTGGTTGGTCGCCAGCGTGCCATAGGGAATCGCGACGCGGAACATATAGGCGTGCAGCTGCAGATAGACGCCGTTCTGCAGTCGCAGGATCTTGAATTCGTCCTCGGTGAGCTCGCCGGAGAGGCGGCGCTTCACCTGGTCGCGGAACTCCGAGACGCGCTCGTTGACGAGCGTGCGGTCGATTTCGTCGTAAGCGTACATGGGTAAAGTGCCTTAAGCCTGGGCCGACTGACCGATGGTGACACCGGTGAGGCGGATCTGTTCGCGCAGATTGCCGGGTTCGATCTTGCCGTCCGCGCCGACCTGCACCGGGGCGATATAGGGACCGATCGCGCCGACATCATCGGCGACGGACTCCGCAAGCAACGCCTTGGCCTCGTCGGAGTTGCGTACGATCGCGGCTTCCGAGAGGTCCGCGGCCCAGCTCTTGGCGGCGGTGCGGTAGACCACGATGCCGTCCCAGGTCCGGTTGGCGGTGACGATCGAGGGGCCGGCGATCTTGATCTTCTTCTGTTCGAGCGGGGAGGTCATTCGGCTGCATCCAATAGGTCAGAGATGATTTGGTGGGGTGTCTGGCGGCGAAGCGAGCCGGCATGCCGGATCACCTCGCCGATGATGAGAATGGCGGGACCGCCGTCGATCTGCTGTGCAAGCCCGGGCAGATCACCCAGCGTGCCGATCGCGCCTTGCGCGTCGGGCCGGGTGACGCGGGCAAACACACCGACTGGCGTCTCCGGCGAACGGCCCGCGGCGAGCAGGCCAGCGCGCACGGCGGGTGCAGCGGACACGCCCATGTAGACGACGATGGTCATTCGGGTATCGGTCAGCGTCGACCAGTCCACGGCTTCCGCGTCGCGCGCCTTGTGCGCGGTGAGGAAAGTGATGCGGGTCGCTTCGTTACGATAGGTGAGCGGCACCTCGAAATCGGCGGCGCCGCCGAGCCCTGCGGTGATGCCGGGAATGATCGAATAGGCGACGCCCGCCGCGCGCAGCGCTTCGACCTCTTCGCCGCCGCGGCCGAACACGAAGGGATCGCCGCCCTTCAGCCGCACCACGCGCTGGCCGGCCTGTGCGGCCTCGATCATGCGCGCGTTGATGGCGTCCTGGCCGATGCCGGGCTTGCCGACACGGCGGCCGACGGCAACACGCGCGGTGTCGCGGCGGATACGGTCGAGAATTTCGTTCGAGACCAGCTCGTCATGGAAGACGATGTCGGCGTCCTGCAATGCGCGCAGCGCCTTGATGGTGAGAAGATCAGGGTCGCCAGGACCGGCGCCGACCAGCGCGACCGAGCCTTGCGGCTTGTCGGCGCGCGCAAATGCGGAGGGATCGGCGATCGCCTTGAGCACCGCATCCGCTTCGCTCTTGCGCCCCGAAAGCACGGCGGCGCCGATCGGGCCGTCAATAACGCGCTCCCAGAAACGGCGGCGCAGCGGAAACTCGGCGATGCGCTCGTTGATGGATTTGCGGAAGCCGCCGATGAACTCGGCGAGCTCGCCGATGCGTGCGGGCAGCAACGCCTCGATCTTCTCGCGCACGCGCCGCGCCACCACCGGCGAGGTGCCGCCGGTGCCGACCGCGACCACGACGTCGCCGCGATCGACGATCGCCGGAAAGATGAAGCTCGAATGCGCGAGATCGTCCATGACGTTGACGGGCAGGCCGAGCGCCTTGGCGCGCGCCGACATGGCGACGCCGACATCGCCCGCGCCGGCGCAGACAACGGCGATGACACCCGACAGATCGGCGGTGAGCGGATCACCGCTCACGATCTCAACGCGCGCCGCATCTTCGGTGGAGAGACCGAGATCATGATTGCCGTCGATCGCATGCACGCGGATGCGCGCGCCGGCGGCGGCGAGCACGCGCAATTTTGCGCGCAAAAGCTCACCCGCGCCGGTGAGAACCACCGGACCGGCCTTCAGATCGAGAAACACCGGCAAGAACCGCATGCGATACTCGCTTCCCCCACATCCGGGGTTGACTGGAATTATTTTCTATATATGTGTCGTTTCGAACGCGCAAAGAGAAAATTTTTTCTTCTATTCCGCGTCGCGACTATAGAATTTTCGCCTCCAAACGCAAAGTGGCAGAGATGCATCTTCTCAAGGACGATTCCGCAGCTGCCGGAGTGAGCAGCCCGGCCCCCGTCGCACGCGCGGGCTCGCAAGAATTTTCTGCCGATTTTGCGCCGAGCATGGATCATCTCGACCAGCTCGAGGCGCAGAGCATCTACATCTTTCGCGAGGCCTTCGCCCGCCTGAAGAAGATCGCCCTGCTGTGGTCGCTCGGCAAGGACTCCAACGTCATGATCTGGCTGGCGCGGAAAGCCTTCTTCGGCAAGATGCCGTTCCCGGCCATGCATGTCGACACCGGCAAGAAGTTTCCGGAGATGTATCGCTTCCGCGATCACTACGGCAAAGAGTGGGATCTCGATCTGCGCGTCGAGCCCTGCCCGCCCATCGATGCCGTCGACCCGACGCTGCCGCCGGCCGCCCGCTCCGCCGCGCGCAAGACCGAGGGCCTCAAGATGGCACTCGCCAAATACGGCTTCGACGGCCTGATCGCAGGCATCCGCCGCGACGAGGAAGCCACCCGCGCCAAGGAGCGCGTGTTCTCGCCGCGTGGCCTGGAAGGCAATTGGGACGTGCGCGATCAGCCGCCGGAATTCTGGGACCATTTCAACGCATCGCCACCGCAAGGCGCTCACTTGCGCATCCATCCGATCCTGCATTGGACCGAGGCCGACATCTGGGCCTACACCAAGCGCGAGAACATCCCGATCATCCCGCTTTATCTCTCGCAGAACGGCAAGCGTTATCGCTCGCTCGGGGATCAGGATATCACCAACCCCGTGCATTCGACCGCATCGACCATTGACGAGATCCTGATCGAGCTCGAGCAGACCAAGGTGCCGGAGCGCGCGGGTCGTGCGCTCGACCACGAGACCGAGGACGCCTTCGAGCGTCTTCGCGTCGCCGGCTATCTCTGATTCCGAAGGACGCGATCGCGCCATGAACATGATCGTCACCCCCGCTTCGCCGGCCACGCCGAACGGCACCACCCGTCCGCAGGTCCGCATCGTCATCGTCGGCCATGTCGACCACGGCAAGTCGACGCTGGTCGGCCGCCTCTTGCACGAGACCGGCAGCCTGCCCGACGGCAAGCTCGACATGCTGAAAGCCGTCAGTGCGCGGCGCGGCATGCCGTTCGAATGGTCGTTCCTGCTCGACGCGCTGCAGACCGAGCGCGACCAGGGCATCACCATCGACACCACACAGATCCGCTTCCGCACCAATTCGCGCGACATCGTGCTGATCGACGCGCCCGGCCATGCCGAATTCCTGCGCAACATGATCACGGGCGCCTCGCAGGCCGACGGCGCGGTGCTGATCATCGACGCGCTCGAAGGGGTTCGTGACCAGACCAGGCGGCACGGTTATCTCCTGCATCTGCTCGGCGTGAAGCAGGTCGCCGTCGTCGTCAACAAGATGGACCGCGTCGATTTCTCCGCCGATCGCTTCAAGGCGATCAGCGACGAGATTTCCGCCCACCTCAAAGGCCTCGGCGTGACGCCTACGGCCGTGATCCCGATTTCGGCGCGTGACGGCGACGGTGTCGCCGAGCACACCGATCGCATCGGCTGGTACAAGGGACCGACCGTGGTCGCGGCGCTCGACGCCCTCGAGCCGGCGCGGCCGCTGGAAGCACTGGCGCTGCGCCTGCCGGTGCAGGCGATCTACAAGTTCGACGACCGCCGCATCGTGGCGGGCCGCATCGAATCCGGCAGCCTCGTTGCCGGCGACGAGATCGTGATCATGCCGGCCGGCAAGATCGCCAAGATCAAGACGGTCGAGAGCTGGCCGGTGACGCCGCTGGCTGGACGGCAGGGCGCTGGCCGCTCGGTCGGCATCACGCTCGACCGCGAGCTGTTCATCGAGCGCGGCGATATCGTCGCGCATGCGAGCAGCGCGCCGCGCGAGACGCGACGCCTGCGCGCGCGCATCTTCTGGCTGCACGACAAGCCGCTCGCCAAGGGCGACCAGCTGCTGGTGCGCTGCGGGCCGAAGGAAAGCCGCGCCACCGTGGTGGCGATCGAGAAGGCGGTCGATCCGGGCGAGCTCTCGAGCAGCGAGAACAAGGCGATCGGTCGCAACCATGTCGGCGAGATCGACATTTCCCTTTCGAGCCCGATTGCGACCGATCCCTACACCGAGAATCCGCGCACCGGGCGCCTGGTCATCGAAGTCTCCGGGCGTATCGCCGGCGGCGGCCTCGTGCTGTCGGTCGATGCCGGCCAGCGCGCCGTGCCCGTCGACATCGTGCCGGTGGAATCGGCACTGCGCCCCGACGAACGTTCGGCGCGCTATCAGCACAACGGCGCGGTGGTCTGGCTCACCGGCCTGCCCGCGTCCGGCAAGTCGACGCTCGCCAAGGCGCTGGAGCGGCGCCTTTTCACCAATGGCGGCTCGCCGATCCTGCTCGACGGCGACACGCTGCGCGCGGGGCTGAACAGCGATCTCGGCTTCGCCGCCGCCGATCGCAGCGAGAACATCCGCCGCCTCGCCGAAGTCGCGACGCATCTCGCGCGTAACGGCCACATCGCCATCGTCGCCGCCGTCTCACCGGCCCGCGAGGATCGCGCCATCGCACGTCGCATCGCCGACACCGCGTTCCGCGAGATCCACGTCGCAACGCCTGCGGAGGTGTGCGAGGAGCGCGATCCCAAGGGCCACTACAAGAAGGCACGCGCCGGCGCGCTGGCGTCGTTCACCGGCATCGGCAACGACTATGAAGCGCCGCAGGCGGCCGAGCTCGTGATCGACACCTCGACGCGGACGGTTGCGGAAGCAGCCGACGAGATCGAGCAGATGCTTAAGACATCAGGCGTGCTGTTCGACGAAGTCGTGGATCTCGCCGCGAATATCTGAGGACGCCCCACCCCCCTTGTGGGGCAGGTCCGAGCGAACGCCTCGTCCTTCGAGACGACCGCTGCGCGGTCTCCTCAGGATGAGGCTAAGCAGCAGCTTTGCTTGCTGAAATTGCTGCCTCATGCTCCGGCCTCATCCTGAGGGCCCGCCGAAGGCGGGCGTCTCGAAGGATGGCCGCAGGCGAGCCTCCCTCCACGCTTTTCCCGATATTTCGTCCCCCGCAAGGGGGCAGGGAGCGCGGCTTTGCGTGTGGCGCGAAGTTGGGCTCGACCGCTTGTAAAAAGCGTCATTCCCCCACCTCTCCTTGACATTTTGACAACTTATGGAGGTCTTCTCACGGCCCCGATTTTGGGGCTAATAGGCCCCCGAAAGCTGCCCCTGGTGGGCGCATTTTGCTGCTGACGGGTTCAAAAGCAGCCAAAAACAGCCATTTCCAACGAGAAAGCCCATCATGAAACGCGTCGACGCCCACGGATTGAAGATCGCCCCCGTCCTGTTTGACTTCATCGCCAAGGAAGCGGCCCCGAAAACCGGGATCGCGCCGGATGCGTTCTGGGCCGGGGTTGCAGGCATCATCAGGGATCTGGGGCCGAAGAACCGCGCATTGCTGGCGGTGCGCGACACGCTGCAGGCCAAGATCGACGACTGGCACCGCGCGGGCAAAGGCAAGGCGTTCGACCTCGACGCCTATACCGCCTTCCTGAAGGAGATCGGCTATCTCGTCCCGGAGCCGGCGACGCAGAAGGTCGAGACCGCTGATGTGGACGAGGAGATCGGCAAGATCTGCGGCCCGCAGCTCGTCGTGCCTCTCACCAATGCGCGCTATGCGCTGAACGCCGCGAATGCGCGCTGGGGCTCGCTCTATGATGCCTTCTACGGCACCGACGCGATTCCGCACGATCCGTCTGAGGGCGGCAAGGGCTACAACAAGGCACGCGGCGACAAGGTGATCGCCAAAGCCAAGGCGTTCCTCGATGCGGCCGCGCCGCTCGCGACCGGCAGCCACACCGACGTCACCGCCTACAGCGTCGTCGCGGGCCAGCTCGCGGTGAAGCTGAAGAGCGGCAACGCCACCGCGCTGAAGAACGCCGCGCAGTTCGCGGGCTTCCAGGGCGATGCGGCTTCGCCCTCCGCCGTGCTGCTCGCCAACAACGGCCTGCACGTCGAGGTGAAGATCGACCGCAGCAGCGCGATCGGCAAGGACGATCCGGCCGGCGTCGCCGACATGATCATGGAATCCGCTGTCTCGACCATTCTCGACATGGAAGACTCGGTGGCCGCGGTCGATGCCGAGGACAAGGTGCTGGTCTACCGCAACACCCTCGGCCTGATGAACGGCACGCTGTCGGCCGACTTCGAGAAGGGCGGCAAGACGTTGACGCGCTCGCTCAACGCCGACCGTAGCTACAAGACCCCCGACGGCAAGGGCGAGCTCAAGCTGCACGGCCGCAGCCTGCTGCTGATGCGCAATTGCGGTCACCACATGTTCACCGACGCGGTGCTGGACGAGAAGGGCGAAGAGGTCCCCGAGGGCCTGCTCGACGCCGCCGTCTCCGGGCTTCTTGCCATTCATGACTTGAAAGGCAACTCTAAGGTCAAGAACAGCCGCACGGGATCTGCCTATATCGTCAAGCCGAAGATGCACGGCCCGGACGAGGTGTCGCTGAGCTGCGAGATCTTCGACCGCGTCGAGAAGATGCTGGGCCTGCCCGAGAATACGCTCAAGGTCGGCATCATGGACGAGGAACGCCGCACCACCGTCAACCTCAAGGCCTGCATCCAGCGCGCCTCCAAGCGCATCATGTTCATCAACACCGGCTTCCTCGACCGCACCGGCGACGAGATCCACACCTCGATGGAAGCGGGCCCGATGATCCGCAAGAACGAGATGAAGGCGCAGGCCTGGATCAAGTCCTATGAGGACTGGAATGTCGACATGGGCCTGACCTGTGGCCTGCCCGGCCACGCCCAGATCGGCAAGGGCATGTGGGCTGCACCCGACAAGATGGCGGACATGCTTCAACAGAAGCTCGGCCATCCGCAGGCCGGCGCCACCACCGCCTGGGTGCCCTCGCCGACCGCTGCGACGCTGCACGCGCTGCATTATCATCAGGTCAACGTCACCGCGCGCCAGCAGGAGCTCACCAAGGGCGGTCCGCGCGCAAAACTTTCGGACATCCTCACCATTCCGGTGTCGAAGTCGAACTGGGCGCCCGACGACGTCAAGCAGGAGATCGACAACAACTGCCAGGGCATTCTGGGCTACGTGGTGCGCTGGATCGACCAGGGCGTCGGCTGCTCCAAGGTGCCCGACATCCACGATGTCGGCCTGATGGAAGACCGCGCCACCTTGCGCATCTCCAGCCAGCATCTCGCCAACTGGCTGCATCAGGGCGTGATCACCGAAGCGCAGGTGATGGAATCGCTTAAGCGCATGGCCGTCGTCGTCGACAAGCAGAACGCGGGCGATGCCATCTACAAGCCGATGGCGCCCGCCTTCGACGGCGTCGCCTTCAAGGCCGCCTGCGACCTCATCTTCAAGGGCCGCGAGCAGCCGAACGGCTACACCGAGTACATCCTCACCGCGCGCCGCCGCGAAGCCAAGGCGCTTGGATAACAAGGCGCTTGGCTGAAGCCGGTCACCTGAATGTCAAAGCCCCGGCGAGAGCCGGGGCTTTTTGTTGAGCTGCCGTAGCCCGGATGAGCGCAGCGACATCCGGGGCAGGCGGAGGGCACGACCCGGATATCGCTGCGCTCATCCGGGCTACGGTACCTGCGATATCTGCGCTAGAACACCGCGAGATATTTCAGCAACGACACGATGCCGATGATGATGACGATCACGCGCGCGATCTGCTTGGCGCGTCCGTCCATCGGCAGCATGTTGATGAGATAGAGAACGAGAATAACAACGAGAAAGGTGACGAGTACGCCCACCAGCATCGGAAAACCCCCTTCAGGCAAATTGCGATCCCTGCTCTAACGCCCGTCACCCGCGCAGGTTCCATTCAAGCAACCCGTTGCAACTTCTGGTAATTCCGTATTTCTACAGGCAAACCGGCTGCCTAAAACTTTACCCTTTTGCTCTCAGATGCAGAGACCATGCGGGTTTTTCCCCGAATGGCACGCGATTGCCGACCTGCCGCGCCCAATGTCTCGATGTTGCCGGGCGTCTTTTTACTTTGGACATGGGACTTGGGGGGACTTCGATGCTCAATCGTCTGACCGTATCCGCGCTGCTGAAGGCGGTGATCGCGATCACGTCGGCCTGCGTGGTGATCGCCCTCTCGCTCACCGCCTACGAGTCCTGGGACCGGTTGAGGACCGCCACCCGCATCTCCCAGACCACGGATGCGTCCGCGGACCTGTTCAAGGCGATGCACAATCTGCGCACCGACCGCTCGACCACCAATCGGCTCCTCAACTCGACCGATCCGATGGACCCCGAGATCGAGAAATACCTTCGCGGGATCCGCGACGCCGAGATGCCGGCGATGGCCCACGCGCTCGAGCTGCTGCCGGCGATGGACTTTTCGCAATCGGCTACGCTGGTGCCGGAGTTCGCGCGCCTCTACAAATCGGCGACCGAGCAGCAGAAGCAGTTCTGGGAGGACGTCGCCAAGCCGAAGGACAAGCGGCGCGCCAGCCTGCCGAAGGACTATATGGAGACGACGCAGGGCCTGCTCGACACGCTCGACAAGCTCTCCAACGTCCTCGCCGCCACCGTCAATCACCAGGACGCCACGATCGACCAATTGCTGTCGATCAAGCAGAACGCCTGGCTGCTCCGCAACACCGGCGGCGAAGCCTCGCTGATCATCTCAACCGGCCTCAACGCCGGCCGCGTCTCGCCGGAGGCCCGTCTCGCCTACACCCAATTCGTCGGCGGAACGGCCGCGACGTGGAAGGCGCTGGAATTGTCGACCTCGGGCATGCAGCTGCCGCAGGCGCTGTCCTCGGCCATGGCCGCGGCGAAGACCGGCTATTTCGATCCGCAATATCTGGCCCTGCGCGATCGCCTGGTCGGCGCGCTCGCCAATGGCGAAAAGCCCGAGATGACCGCCAACCAGTGGACCCCCGTGACGGTGGGCCGCCTGTCGAGCGCGGTTGCCGTCGCCGAAACGGCACTCGACGCCGCCAGAAACCATACGCTGGAGCAGCGCGGTGCCGCGCTGCGCGCGCTGATCGTGCAGCTCGTGCTGCTTGCGCTTGCTGCCGGACTTGCCGCAGGCGCGATCGTGCTGGTCAGCCGCCGCGTGATCCGTCCCCTCAACACCATCCGTGACGCCATGCTCAAGGTTGCCGGTGGCGACCTCGCCGTCGACAGCGGCTATCTCGACCGCCAGGACGAGATCGGCGCGCTCGCCGGTGCGCTGGAAACCTTCAAGCAGCAGGCAAACGACAAGCTCAAGATCGAGCAGCAGGAGCGCGAGCGCAATGTGGGCGCTGCCGCACGCCAGCGCGCCGTCGAGGCCTATGTCGGAGAGTTCGAAGGCGCCGTGCGCAAGACGCTCGGCGAATTGAGCGATGCCTCCGGCGAGATGCGCAAGACCTCGGGCGACCTTTCGGCCGTGTCGCGCCAGACCAACGACCGCGTGCAGGTCGCCGGCAAGGCCTCCAACGACGCCTCCATGAGCGTCGACAGCGTGGCTGCCGCCGCCGAAGAGCTCTCGGCCTCGATCAACGACATCAGCCAGCAGGCAGCCCATGCCGCGGGCATCGCCGGCCGCGCCGTCAACCAGGCCCGCGAGACCGACGGGACCGTACAGGGCCTCGCCAAATCTGCCGGACGCATCGGCGAGGTCGTCGGCCTCATCAACACCATCGCACAGCAGACCAATCTGCTCGCGCTCAACGCCACGATCGAAGCAGCGCGCGCCGGCGAGGCCGGCCGCGGCTTTGCCGTGGTCGCCTCCGAGGTGAAGTCGCTGGCAAGCCAGACGGCAAAGGCAACCGAGGAAATCTCCGAGCAGATCGCCGACATCCAGAAGGTCGCGGGCGATGCCATCAACGCGATCCAGACCATCGGCGGCATCATCGGCGAAGTGAACGAGGTCGCGACCGCGATTGCCGCCGCCGTGCAGGAGCAGGGCGCGGCGACCCAGGAGATCACCCGCAGCACCCAATATGCGGCCCAGGGCACCAGGAACGTCTCGGACAATATTACCGGCGTCAAAGCCGACGCGGATGCCGCCGCTGCAGCCGCCGACAACGTGAAGCATGCCTCCGAAACGCTGGAGACCCAGAGCCGCCAGCTCGGTAATGAGGTCAGCGACTTCCTCGGCAAGATCCGCGCGGCGTAAGCGCGGATCGCGGAAGGCTTCACCCCCGTAATTTTACGGCGGGAACACTGCCTAAGTCTTTACCCTTTTCGGGCCAAATGCGTCACGCGCTCGCCACAGGCGGGCGCGTCTGTCGCGTGCACCCCCTGGTCTTTCGAAGTTCGTGGGCTGCCGTTCAGGGCCACGACTCGACTTGCGTACCCCAGGGGTGTTCCGATGCTCAACCGCTTGACCGTATCCACGCTGCTGAAGGCGGTGATTCTTTCCACCGCGTTCGTCGTCGTCATCGGCTTCTCGATCAACGCGTGGAGCTCGTGGGGCCGGCTTCAGCAAGCCAACCGGATCGTCGCGGTTTCGGCCGCGTCGGCCGAAGTGTTCAAGGCGATGGCCAACATCCGGGCCGATCGCTCGACCAGCAATCGCCAGCTCACCTCCGATGTCGCGATGGACAAGGACATCGAGAAATACATCCGCGAGATCCGCGGCGCCCTGATGCCGGCGCTGGCTGGCACGCTCGAGATCCTGCCCACGACCGATATCGCCCAGCGCGAGGTGTTCCTTGCCGACCTCGGCACGCTGAACAAGACGCTTCTGGCCGCCCAGGCCGAATTCTGGACCGAAGTCGTCAAGCCCAAGGCGGAGCGCCGCGCAGGCCTCGCCAAGGAATATGTCGCGACCGAAGATACCCTGATGGCGCAGCTCGAAAAGCTCGCGGTCGCACTCGCGGCCAGCGTCAACCACCAGGACGCGACCATCGACCAGCTCCTGACCATCAAGCAGATGGCCTGGCTGCTCCGCAACACCGCCGGCGAGTCCTCGCAGATCGTCGGTAACGCGATCAACGCCGGCAAGATCGCGCCGGAAGTGCAGCTAGCCTACACCAAATTCGTCGGCGGCACCGACGCCGCCTGGACCGCGATCGAGCTCGCCGCCTCCGGCATGCAATTGCCGCCGGCGCTGGCGGCCGCGATCACCGAAACCAAGTCGACCTATTTCGATCCGCAATACGCCGCCACACGCGACGGCATCATCACGACGGTCGCCAAGGGCGAGAAGCCGTCCATGACCGCCAACCAGTGGAGCCCCTATTCGGTGCCCCGCATGATGACCGCGGTGAGGCTCGCCGACGCCGCCCTGCAGTCCGCCAAGGACCACTCCGCCGCGCAGCGGGCCGCGGCGATGCAGTCGCTGATCGTCAACACCGCCTTGCTCATCGCCGCGATCGTCCTGACGGGTGCCGCCATGCTCGCGGTCAGCCGCCGCGTGATCACGCCGCTGCACCGGATCCGCGACGCCATGCTCAAGGTCGCCGGCGGCGATCTCTCCGTCGACAGCGGCTATCTCGACCGCCAGGACGAGATCGGCTCGCTCGCGGGCGCGCTGGAAACCTTCAAGCAGCAGGCCATCGACAAGCTCAAGATCGAGGAGCAGGAGCGCGAGCGCAACGCGGGCGCTGCCGCGCGCCAGCGCGCGATGGAAGCCTATGTCGGCGAGTTCGAAGGCGTCGTGCGCAAGTCGCTAGGCGAATTGAGCGAAGCATCCGGCGAAATGCGCAAGACCTCGGGCGATTTGTCCGCGGTGTCGCGCCAGACCAATGAGCGCGTGGAGATCGCAGGCAAGGCCTCGCACGAGGCCTCGACCAGCGTCGAGAGCGTCGCCGCCGCCGCCGAGGAGCTCTCGGCCTCGATCAACGACATCAGCCAGCAGGCCGCTCACGCCGCAGGCATCGCCAGCCGCGCCGTCAATCAGGCGCGCGAGACCGACGGCACCGTGCAGGGGCTGGCGCAGTCGGCCGGACGCATCGGCGAAGTGGTCGGGCTGATCAACACCATCGCGGCACAGACCAATCTGCTGGCCTTGAACGCCACGATCGAGGCCGCTCGCGCCGGCGAAGCCGGCCGCGGCTTTGCCGTCGTCGCCTCCGAGGTGAAGTCACTGGCGAGCCAGACCGCGAAGGCCACCGAGGAGATTTCCGAGCAGATCGCCGACATCCAGAAGGTCGCCGGCGATGCCATCAACGCGATCCAGGCGATCGGCGGCATCATCGGCGAGGTCAACGAGGTCGCAACCGCGATCGCCGCCGCCGTGCAGGAACAGGGCGCGGCGACCCAGGAGATCACCCGCAGCACGCAATATGCGGCGCAGGGCACCAAGAACGTCTCGGACAACATCACGGGCGTGAAGGCCGACGCCGACACCGCCGCCGGTGCCGCGGACAATGTCAAGCAGGCCTCGGAGACGCTGGAGACCCAGAGCCGCCAGCTCGGCCATCAGGTCAGCGACTTCCTGGGCAAGATCCGCGCGGCGTAAGGGACAACGGTTGAGGGCGGCGCAACGGCGCGGCGCCTCGTTGAAATGTGCCGCTACTCCTTCGCCACCACCGGCACCTGGCGGAATCTGGCACGCACCGATTCCGGCAGCGGCGAGAAATTCATCGCGACGCCGCGGCGATCGTTGGCATTGCGGTTGGCGACCACGAGCCCCTCGGCGCCGGCAACGATGTCGCCCTTGCGCAAGGTGGGATCATCGTCGACCTTGACCTGCGCGAGCCCGGCCGGATCCTTGCCGTCGCAGGTGCAGCCCGCGACGATCTCGTTGCGATAGCGAAACGCGTTGGGCAATTCGGAATAGGCCTTGCCCTTGTCGGTCGTGGCGTCGTCGATGTTGCCGCCATAGACCAGCGAGGTCTCTGCCGTCGGGCAGAAGCTCTTGCAGGATTGCGCCTTGCTTTCGGCATCGTTGCCTTGCGCCGGGAAGTAGCGGCCATCGCAGCCGCGCACGCAATAGGCCGTGCCGCCGCCATAGGACGCGCGCTGGCGCGGCATGTCATAGCGCGGCATGTCGTCGTTCGGGAAAGGCGTCCGGATTTCCGGCGGCGGCCGCGTCCGGAAGCCGCCGAACAGTGCCGAGAAGAAATCTTCCGCATGCGCCGACGGCGCCAGCGCAAGACCCGAGACGGTGACGGCGAGCATTGCCGCCGTGCCCAAGGTCAGTTTGCCGATCGAGCGTTTACTCATGGGACCTCACCGAACTCCTAGTTCACAGCCGACGACGCCGAGATATTCAGGGCCTGCCGGCCCGAGGGCAGCGTCGTCACGACCGGGCGCTTGCGCGCGGGGTCGCCACCCCTGGCCATCAGCGGCGCATTCTTCGGCAGCACCACGACCTTGGCGCCGACATTGACGCGGCCGAACAAGTCGGTGACGTCCTCGTTGGTCATGCGGATGCAGCCGGAGGAAACGAACTTGCCGATCGTGGAGGGATCGTTGGTGCCGTGAATGCGGTATTCGCTGGAGCCGAGATACATCGCGCGCGCACCGAGCGGGTTGCCGGGGCCGCCGGCAACGAAGCGCGGCAGATAGGGCTGCCGTGCGATCATTTCTGCCGGCGGATGCCAGTCCGGCCACTCCGCCTTGCGGCTGACGCTCTGCACGCCCGACCAGGTGAAGCCCTCGCGGCCGACGCCGACGCCGTAGCGGATGGCCCGGCCGTTGCCGAGCACGTAATAGAGATAGGTATTGTTGGTGTCGATCACGATGGTGCCGGCCGGCTCGCTGCGATCGAAGCCGACGACCTGCTTGCGCAGGCGATCGGGCAGCTGGGCGTCCTCGTCGGCCGCCTGCGGCGCCTCGTTGACTGCGCCTTGCGAATAGGATGGGTCCTGCGGATAGCCCTGCGGCTGCATTGGCGCATAGCCGAAGCTCTGCGCGCTGGCGCCGCCGAACGGCACGGCGAGCAGAGCGGTTGCAAAGGCGAAGGCGGTGACGGCGCGCGGCGAAAAGCTGCGACGGACTGCAGAGAACTTTGTCATGTGCTGCCCCATGAGATCTGTGCATCAGGGTGATGCGCTGCCCAATGAACTCCGCGAGGGCACCGCAAGTTCCGGCGCAGGGCGCGGCGGCCGTGTCACAGTCAAGAGAGCAATCGTTCACGAAGCCGCGATGGAACCCGTAGAGCGGTTCGCGCATTATCGGTCGTAGAATGGGCGTGCGGAGCAGCTTCCGTGCGGGAGAGAAATTGTGCGCGTCCTTCCCAGTGAACGTCTGACTCCCGGCCACGGCGAAGGCGACCCGCTTCCAGACAGCCATGCCGAGCAGCCGCCGGTGATCCGCCGCACGGAGTTCGTGGCCTTCGCGCTGGCCGGGCTCCTGCTGATCGCCATCGTCACCGTGCTCTATGTCGGCAAGGCGTTCTTCCTGCCTGTCGTGATGGCCTTCGTTACCGGTACCATGCTGTCTCCCGCCGCGAGCTTCCTCGAGCGGAGGAAGGTCCCGCGCAGCCTCGGCGCTATCCTGATCGTGATCACGGTGACCGCCGTGGTTACCTTCGTCGTCGCGCTGATCGCCTCCCCCGCCATCGAATACAGCACGCGCCTGCCGGAGCTCGGCGGGCAATTGAAGGAGAAGCTGCACGTGTTCGACCGGCCGCTGGCATTGTGGCGCGAGCTGCAAACCATGGTCGGCGGCTCGGAGGGGCTGCCGGACTTCCAGCTGCCGAAGTTCGAATGGGTGCAGCCGACGCTGGAATTCCTGTCACCGACTTTCGCCGAATTCCTGCTGTTCTTCGCGACTCTGATCCTGTTCGTGGCGAGCTGGGGCGAGCTGCGCCGGGCGCTGATCATGACCTTCAGCGACCGCAACGCGCGGCTGCGCACGCTCCGGATCCTCAACGAGATCGAGGTCCATCTCGGCAACTACCTCCTGACCGTCACGATCATCAATGTCGGCGTCGGCGTTGCCACCGGCATCGTCTGTGCGGTCACAGGCATGCCAAACGCGGCAGGGCTCGGCGCGCTCGCGGCAACCCTCAACTTCATCCCGATCATCGGGCCGGTCGCGATGTTCGCGGTTCTGGTGGTGGTAGGGGTAGTCGCCTTCCCGACCCTCGGCGGCGGCCTGGTGGCGGCGCTCGCCTTCGGCGGCATCACCTTCATGGAGGGACACTTCGTCACGCCGACGATCATCGGACGACGGCTGGCGCTGAACGCGCTCGCCGTGCTGCTCGCGCTCGCGTTCTGGACCTGGCTCTGGGGCCCGATGGGCGCTTTCCTGTCGTCCCCGCTCCTGATCGTCGCGCTGATCCTGAAGGAGCATCTTTTGCCGACGGATGCGCCGCAGCTTCCGCAGGGCTGAGCGGTTTCCATGAACGGAACTTCCCCGGTGACGAAACGTTTTCCGGCTATCTCAGCCGCAACAGTTCGGAGCTCCCGATGTCCACGACGAATGCCGAAGCCGGGATGAGAGACTGGACCGACAAAGCCACCAGAGAACGCCTCGAAAAGGATGTAGCAGCCGTGAAAAGCGATATCGCCGCCCTCACCGACCAGATCACCGATGCGCTCAACACCTTCGCCAGCTCAACGAGCCGGCAGGCCCGCCGCGGCTACCGCCAGGCGCGCGAGAACATGGACACAGCGATGGACGACATGTCGGACCGCGGCAGCGCGATGATGGACGCGGCCCACGAGGCCTACGGATCGGTCGAGGAGACGCTCGAAGACGCGATCACGCAGCGGCCGCTCGCGACGGTCGGCCTCGCGCTCGGGATCGGCTTCCTGATCGGCGCCGCCTGGCGCCGGTAGGACGCGCAAATAGAGGTTAAGACGGCGGCGCTGCTGGCGCCGCCGATGCCGGCTGGCGGACGATACGGCTTGTTGGGGATCTGAGGAGCAAGGCCATGTTTCAGCGCATCATCGACGGACTCAGCGCATCCACCGGCACGACTGTCCGCCTGACCTCCCTGGCAGCAGGCGCGGCGTTCGCTTTGTTCATCACAACCTGCTTTCTTTGCGCGGCAGCCTTCATCTCCGTGCTCGACAAATATGGTCCGGTGCAAGCCTGCCTCGCCGGCGCCGGCGTCTTCTTTCTCCTCACCCTGGTCGCAGCGGTGAGCTATTGGGCCTACAAGCGGGAGTTGCGCAAGCAAGCCCAGATCGCGGCTGAGCGTGCGGCGAAGTCGGCGGCGCAGAGCATGCTCGCCGACCCCATGCTGCTCGCCACCGGGCTCCAGATCGCGCGCGCTATCGGGATCAAGCGGCTGTTGCCGATCCTGGCGATCGGCGGCGTTGCCCTCGGCATCATGGCGAGCCGCGCCGGCGTGTCCGACGAGGTATCGGCCGAACCGGCCGAATGAGGACAAGGTCACTTCAGAAAAAACTGCTTGGGACGACACGAGCGGGCGCAGGGCGGTATCCATTGGCCAGCGCTGCGAAATCTGAGCGTCCTGCCCCCCGCTCACGCAAACGCTACTCGGACGGGCAGGCCGTTGCCGCTAAAAGCAGCATCCTGATTCTCAAAGCTATTTTACTCAATGAAGCCATCCGTCCAGGCGAACCTTGCCGCATTCCATCATGACGCCAGGCTGTATTTGACGCTCGGCATCGCCAATTGGTCGGTGTTCGTCGACCATATCCCGAACAACATCGTCAACCTGCTGACGCTGCGCAATTTCGGCTTCAGCGGCGCCGCCGACCTGTTCGTATTCGTGGTGGGCTACGGCGTTGCGATCATCCACGGCCGGATCGCGCTGGAGCGCGGCTATCTCGTCGCGGCGACGCGCATTTTCCGCCGCGTCTGGCGGCTCTATGCCGCCTATGTCGTACTGTTCGTGATCTACATCGACACCATCGCCTACGTCGCCTCGCAGTCGATGGCCCCGGAGATCATCCACGAGTACAATATTTCCGGAATTCTCGAGCATCCGCTGCGCATCCTGGTCCGCGGACTCGTGCTCCAGGAAGAGCCGCTGAACCTCGACCTGCTGCAATTGATGATCCCGCTCATGGCCTTTTTCCCTTTCGCGCTGTGGGGCTTGTTGCGGCGGCCGAACGTGACGCTGGCGGCATCGGTCGCGCTCTATCTTGCCGCACGCTGGTTCGACTGGAATTTTCGGGTCTATCCGGACCAGGAATGGACCTTCAATCCGCTGTGCTGGCAGATGCTGATGGTGCTCGGGGGCTGGTTCGCCGTGACGGGCGCATCGGGACGCGTGCTGCGCGAGATGAGCTGGCTGCGGATACTCGCAGGGAGCTATCTCATATTCGCGATGGCCGTCACCTTGCTGCGCCATTCGCCGACATTGTCCGCTTACCTGCCGGATGTTCTGCTCGGCAGCATAGCGCCGACCGACAAGGAAAACCTCGCGCCCTACCGCGTGGTGCACTTCCTCGCGCTGGCTCTGCTGGCGACCCATCTCATCCCGGCCGATCATCCCGGCCTGCAGCTGAAGCCGCTCCAGGCGGTGATCAAATGCGGCGAGGAATGGCTCGCCGTGTTCTGCGTCGGCGTGTTCCTGTCCTTCGCCGGCCATCTCATCCTGATCACCAGCGCCAATCTGGTGGTGATGCAGATCGTGGTCAGCCTCGCCGGCTTCGCCGCAATGACCGCGGTGGCCTATTATATCGCCTGGTCGAAATGGCAGGACCTGCCCGCGGCCTTGCGGCAGCAGGCCTGAAGCGCGATTCCGCTAGGTTGACCGCCGCCGCTGCGCTATCCCGGTAAAGGACGAGTTGCGCGAGGAGACCGGGCGTGGTGACGGCGAATGGCGGGGATGACGGGGCCGGCAGTGCCCCCCGGCGCGGCCGGCCCCGATCGATCGAGACCAGCAACGCCATTCTCGAAAGCGCCTATGTGCTGATGGCCTCCACGGGCCTTGCCGCCACCACCATCGACGCGGTCGCGCGCCATTCCGGCGTCTCCAAGATGACGATCTACAAATGGTGGCCGTCGCGCGAGGCGCTTTTGATCGACGCCTTTCTTCAGCATGCCGCGCAGATGCTGCCGCTGCCCCCCGAGAGTTCCGGGAGCCCGGCGGCGCGCGCCCGCCGCCATGCCACCGCCTATGCCGAAGCGCTCCAGGGCGAATTCGGCAAGGTTCAGCTCGCCGTCATCTCCGAATGCATCGCAAAGACCGGCTCCGCCGAACTGTTCTACGCCCGCTATCTGCAATTCCGCCGCGACGCGCTGGTGGAGATGATCGCGGCGGGCCAGCACGACGGCAGCATCCTGGCCGAGGGGCCCGCCACGGATCTCTACGACGCAATCTATGGCGGCCTGTTCTATCGCTATGTCTTCGGCATCGCGCCGATCACGCCGGCCTTCGCACGCAATCTGGTCGACCTGGTGTTGCGGCCGAAGGCCTAGCCTCGCGCAGGCCGTATCGGCGCCGAGATCTTGTCGGTGCGATCGCGTTCGGTCATGTCGACCACCGTCTCCATCGGCGCCGTCAGCTCATAGACGTAGGATGCGTCGGTGAAATAGCGCTTGGCGGTGCCGCCGAGCGCCTCGGGCGCGACGCGGTCGAGCAGGATCAGGCCGAAATCGGAATCGGGACGGCGCGTCGCCTCGCTGGTGTTCAACTCCTCCCAGCGGAATTGGAAGACCTCGTTGGGCTCCTCGCCCGTCACCGTCCAGCCGGCGGTGATGTGCGGATGCTTTCCAACCAGCGACAGGCCCTCGTCGGAATGCGAGGCGAGCTCGAAGAACAGCAGCGAGAGGCTTTGCGCTGCGCGTGCACTGACCGCGATATCGGGACCGGTCACGGCGATGCGGTCGGCATGCGGGATGGCCCGCGCTTCGAACAGGCCTTTCAGCTTGACACCCTGCCACTGGCTCTCGCTGAGCAGCGAGACCACGTTGGACATGGCGTGGATGCGTCCAATCAGAAGCTCGCGCGCGACGTCGATATCCGAGCCGTGGCGCAAGGTGCGCGTCACGATCGACTGGATCACCGCCAGGATGTTCTTGACCCGGTGATTGAGCTCGTCGATGACCGCGGTGAGCCGGCGCTCGAAGCCGATCCTGACCTGGATCTCTCGGCTGAGACGCAGATTGTTGTAGGCGACATAACCGAACAGGCCGCACACCATCGCGGTGATCGCAAAGCCGATCGCCGCCACGATGATCGCGGTCTGCTCCGCGCGTCGCACCGAGTTCGTCTTGGCGTAATAGCCGAGCTGCCAGTCGCGGGCACCGAAGCTCACCGTGCGCGTCGCCGATGGGGCCGCCCCCTCCGCCGACGGCGCGCGCGTCGAGACGACGCCCTGGTCGTTGGCGATCAGCTCGCCGCCTTCCTTGCGTGGATCCTTCAGCGCGACCGAGAACAACGACATGTCGTCATTGGTCAACATCAGCGAGGCGAGCTCGTAGGAGAACGTGACGAACCCGGCCGGCTCGGTTGCCCCCTCGGGGATGACGGGCGCCGCCACGATGATCCCGACCGGTCCGTTTCCGCGCAGCAGCCTGATCGGATCCGAAGCCACCGACCTCTTCTCGGTCCGGGCGCGCGTCAGCATGGCGCTGCGAACCTGGTCCTGATCATAGCTGCGGCCCGGCAGCGCCTTGGTCTCGTCGCTGCGCGGCTCGAGATCCAGCAGCACGTCGATCGGCCCGGAGACGTCGGCCGGATTGATCGGCTTGTCGTCATAGCTGCGGATCTTCGGATTCGGGAAGCCCGCGCCCCCGATGGCCGCCTGCGCCGCGGTCAGCTCATCCGGCTTTATCCGGGCGATCCAGCCGGCCACCACGAAATCCGTCTTGAAGGCGTAGATGGCCGAGCGCAGCGGCTCCAGCATGTTCGGCTTGATCACCGATGGCGCACGGAACAAGCCTGAGGCGACACGCGCGAGCAGCTCGCGCTCGGTGAGCCGATCCTGGACCAGGCTGGCGTGAACGTCGATCGCACGCGCGAGCGCAATCCGGTCCAGCGCCAGCTCCTGGTCGTGGACGCGATAGGCCGCAAGCCCGGAGAGCAAGGCTCCGAGCAGAGCAATGAAACCGATGATGAAACCCAGCCGGACCACGCGACTACTCAGGCGAAAGCGGGAGGTCGGCAATAAACAGAGAGCATATGAACGCCGCTCGAACGGCCATGTGCCGAAGCAGGGTGAATCTCAGTGACGGTGATAATGGAGGAGGAGACATCGGTACGCAACGTGGCTCGCCTGAAAAGCTTGATCCGCCCGGCCGATGGTCAGGCCGGGATGATTGGCCCGGGCACCGGAGGTAATTAATCGCCGTGTCCGAAATTTGTTCCGTCCTCGCGGGCTCGGTCGCCAGGGTTAACGGCTCAAAACCCGTGCGCCAGTTCGTCGCGCCGTCAGCCCGCCCGTTTCAGGCCGCCTTTGGCCTCGATGAAGCCGACGATGCGGTCGAGCCCCTCGCTCTTCTTCAGGTTGGTCATGACGAAGGGACGCTCGCCGCGCATGCGGCGGGCATCGGTATCCATCTTCTCCAGGGAGGCGCCGACATGGGGGGCGAGGTCGATCTTGTTGATGACCAGAAGATCGGACCGGGTGATGCCCGGGCCGCCCTTGGACGGGATCTTGTCACCGGCGGCCACGTCGATCACATAGATGGTGAGGTCGGCCAGCTCCGGGGAAAAAGTGGCAGCGAGATTGTCGCCACCTGACTCGATCAGCACGAGATCGAGCCCGGGAAACTTGGCGCGCATGTCCGCGACCGCGGCGAGATTCATCGAGGCATCCTCGCGGATGGCGGTGTGCGGGCAGCCGCCGGTCTCGACGCCGGCGATGCGGTCCGGCGTCAGCGAGCCCGACCGCACCAGGAACTCCGCATCCCATTTGGTGTAGATGTCGTTGGTGATTGCGGCGATGTCGTAGCGCTCGCGCATGGTCTTGCAGAGCAGGTCCATCAGCGCGGTCTTGCCCGATCCGACCGGGCCGCCGACGCCGACACGTAGAGGGCCGTGAGATTTCGACATGTGATTCGCTCGCTCTCGATGGGTTGAGGGCCGCGCCGCTCTCACGAGCGGAACAGCCGCGTATATTGTGTCTCGTGCCTGAGGCTGGCGAGATCGGCGCGGAAGGTCGCGCTGCCGAGATCGTCCAATGTCGCATTCAGCGCACGATTCGCAGTGGCGGCCACCGCGGCTTCCAGCCTCACCAGCACACGCTGGCTGTCGGTCTGGCCGAGCGGAACGAGGCGGCTTGCGGCGGAAATCCAGTTCGAGACGACAGCATGCAGGAAGGCGTGCAGCGTCGGCGCCAGCGGCACGCCGTGCAAGGCTGCGACGACGCCAACCGCGACCGGATATACCAATGGCGTGTGGCACGCCGCGACCATGGCATCCAGTCCCTCGGCATCCCACGCGGCGCGGGCGATATCGATGAAGGCGCGGCCCTGCGAGCTCGTCTCCAGCTGCCGCTCGCGCGACGGCACGAAGGCGCTGGCGAGTTCGGCGATCTCGCTCAAAGTCCGCTTCTCGTCCGCCTCCGCGGCACGATAGGCATGGACCAGAAACGTGGCGTCACAAAAGCCGGAGCCGTCACCGAGCATCGCGTCGAGCCAATCGGCCAACGTCACCGTGTCGACGATGTCGCCCGCCTCGACCGCCCATTCGATGCCGCTGGAATAGGAGAAGCCGCCGACCGGAAACGCCGGCGACAGCCAGGTCATCAGCCGGTACAGCGCCGCGGCGTCGCTTTCATCGAGGCCGCCGGCGCCGACCGGCTCATTTGTGGTCATGAGCATGCGTGTGGCCGTGGTGATGGTCGGGATGGTCGCAATGCTCGTCGTGGTGATGGTGATGATCGTGCCCGTGGTCGTGTGCAGCATGGCCATGGTGCTGATGATCGTGGCCGTGGTGATCATGATCATGGTGATCGTGGCCATGATCGTGATGATGCCCGTGATCGTGATGACCGTGATCGTGATGCGCGTGGTCGTCGTGGCCATGCGCGTGGCCGGCGTCGGCATAGGCGCCGCCTTCGGGATCGAACGGCGCCTCGATCTCGATCACGCGCGCGCCGAGGCCCTTCACCATGGCCTCGATGACGTGATCGCGGCGAATGCGCAGGGCCTTGGCCATGATCTGGGTCGGCAGATGGCGGTTGCCGAGATGCCAGCCGACGCGGATGAGATGGTGCGGATCGCGGCCGCGGATCTCGAGCAGCGGCTCTGGCGCCGCGACCACTTCGACCAGCCGGCCGTCCTCCAGCACCAGCGCATCTCCGCCGCGGAGCGCGACGGCATTCTCGAGGTCGAGCAGGAATTCGAGACCCCGCGTTCCCGTCATCGCCATGCGGCGGCGGTGCCGGTCGTCGAAATCGAGTACGACCGTATCCACCGGCGCTTCCGTGAAGCGGTGCTGTCCCTTGACCTGCGTCGCCCGGATCATGCTTTACCTCGTTACCTTGTCTCGACCTTCTCGGGCGTGATCACTTCGATCTTCGGAGGCGCCGTGAAGCACTTCACCGCGACGCGGCCGAATGTCTTCATGTGCTCCATGGCGCGATGCGGCACCAGCGCCTCGGCATTCTCCCACTGCTCGACGAACACCATCTTGGCGGGGTCCGTGACGCTCTCGTGCATGTCATAGGCGATATTGCCGGGCTCTTTCCGCGTCTCCTTGATGCAGGCGGTGGCCGCTGCAATGAATTCGGCGCGCGTTTCGGGCTTGATGGTCAGGGTGGCAACGACGTAGATCACGAGAAATCCTCCCGGCTTTTCTTCTGAAGGGTTCAATACCCGGCGGGACATTAGACCAGGCGGGATCGAACGCAAAACCGGAAAAGCCGTCCCCGGACGCCTGCCGGGGACATGCGTCAAGGCGCTATTTCAGTACATGAAATATCGCTGTGCCATGGGCAGCACCTCCGCCGGAGCGCAGGTAAGCAACTCACCATCGGCGCGCACCTCGTAGGTCTCCGGATCGACCTCGATATTGGGCGTGGCGTCGTTGTGGATCATGCTTTTCTTCGAGATCTTGCTGCGGGTGTTCTGCACCGCGTAGAGCTTCTTCTCGATGCCGAGCTTTCGCGCGAGCCCACCGGTGATCGCGGCCTTCGAGGTGAAAACGACGGACGATGCCGTGCGCGCCTTGCCGAAGGCGCCGAACATCGGCTGGTAGTGCACCGGCTGCGGCGTCGGGATCGAGGCGTTGGGATCGCCCATGGGCGCCGCGACGATCATACCGCCCTTGACGATGCAGTCCGGCTTGACGCCGAAGAAGGCGGGCGACCACAGCACGAGATCGGCGAGCTTGCCCTTCTCCACCGAGCCGATCAGCTTCGAGACGCCGTGGGCGATCGCGGGGTTGATCGTGTACTTGGCGATGTAACGCTTGACGCGGAAATTGTCGTTGTCCTTGCCCTTGTCCTGCGGCAGCGATCCGCGCTGCTTCTTCATCTTGTCGGCGGTCTGCCAGGTTCGGATGATGACCTCGCCTAGACGGCCCATGGCTTGCGAGTCCGAGGACATCATCGAGAGCGCGCCGAGGTCGTGCAGGATATCTTCGGCCGCGATGGTCTCCTTGCGGATGCGGCTCTCGGCGAAGGCAAGATCTTCCGCAATGGAGGGATCGAGGTGGTGACACACCATCAGCATGTCCAGATGCTCGTCGATGGTGTTGCGGGTGAAGGGCCGCGTCGGATTGGTCGAGGACGGCAGCACGTTCTTCAGGCCCGCGACCTTGATGATGTCAGGGGCGTGACCGCCGCCGGCACCCTCGGTGTGGAAGGCGTGGATGGTGCGGCCCTTGAACGCCTTGATGGTGTCCTCGACGAAGCCGGATTCGTTCAGCGTGTCGGAGTGCAGCATGACCTGGATATCGTGATCGTCGGCCACGGACAGGCAATTGTCGATCGCGGCCGGCGTCGTGCCCCAGTCCTCATGCAGCTTCAGCGCGCAGGCACCGCCCTTGATCATCTCGACCAGCGCAGCGGGGCGCGAGGCATTGCCCTTGCCGGAGATGCCGAGATTGACCGGGAAAGCATCGAACGACTGGATCATCCGCCCCATGTGCCAGGGGCCGGGCGTACAGGTGGTGGCGAAGGTGCCGTGCGACGGGCCGGTGCCGCCGCCCAGCATAGAGGTGACGCCGGACATCAGCGCGTGCTCGATCTGCTGCGGGCAGATGAAATGGATGTGGCTGTCGAAGCCGCCGGCGGTCAGGATTTTTCCTTCGCCCGCGATCACGTCGGTGCCGGGACCAATGATGATGGTGACGCCGGGCTGGATGTCGGGATTGCCGGCCTTGCCGATGCCTGCGATCATGCCGTCCTTGATGGCGACATCGGCCTTCACGATGCCCCAGTGATCGACGATCAGCGCATTGGTGATGACCGTGTCGGCCGCGCCCTGCTTGTTCGTCACCTGCGACTGCCCCATGCCGTCGCGGATCACCTTGCCGCCGCCGAACTTCACCTCCTCGCCATAGATGGTGAAATCCTTTTCCACCTCGATGATGAGATCGGTGTCGGCCAGCCGCACCCTGTCGCCGGTGGTGGGGCCGAACATGTCGGCATAGACGGAACGTTTGATTTTGACGGACATCACAAGCCCCGTTTGCGTTTGAATTTCTGACTGTTCACAGCGAAGCCCTCGCTGCTCTCACGGCATCGTCGAATTTCGTATCGAGCCACGGATTGCCGCCACGGCAACCGGCAACAACCTGCTCGGCCCAGCCGGCGTAGTCGGCGAGATCGCCGCGCTCCTCAGTGGTCGGGTCGGCGTGAATACGCGCACCGATATTGCTGATCTTGTCGGCGATCTTGATCAGCTTGGCGCCCGGCGATTTGTGCGGAACATCCTCGACCTGTTTCTGTCGCCGCGCTGCCTTCGGCAGACTCATGTCGTCGGTACATTCGACGACGAGGGAAGCAACACGCTCGGAGAACTTCTGCGCGAGCTCCTCGCGCGTGGTGTCGGTGTCCTCGATCGTATCGTGCAGCCATCCGGCCGCGACCAGCTCGGCATCGGCGCCATCGGTCGCGGTAGCCAGCAGGTTCGCGACCTCGGCGAGGTGATTGATGTAGGGCTCGTTACCGCGCCCCTTCCGCGCCATGCCATTGTGCCGGCGCGCGGCCAGCTCAGCAGCTTCCGAGATCAGGCGGACGGCAGTCAGCATGACTCACAGCTTCCCCATCACCTCGCCACGAAAACCGTAGATGGTCTTCTTCCCCGCCATGGCGACGAGCTGAATGTCGCGAGTCTGGCCGGGCTCGAAGCGGACGGCGGTGCCGGCGGCGATGTCGAGGCGCATGCCGCGGGACTTCTTGCGGTCGAATTTCAGCGCGGGGTTGGTCTCGAAGAAGTGGTAGTGCGAGCCGACCTGGATCGGGCGGTCGCCGGTGTTGGCGACCGTCAGCGTCACGGTCTTGCGGCCGGCATTGAGCTCGATCTCGCCGTCCTGGATGAAGAGTTCGCCGGGGATCATGTCTGTCTTCCTCTGTCATTCCGGGGCTCGCGCAGCGAGAACCCGGAATCTCGATCAACAATCTCGGGATTCCGGGTTCGCCCTGCGGGCGCCCCGGAATGACGAATCTGAATTAACGGATCGGCTCATGCACGGTGACGAGCTTCGTTCCGTCCGGGAAAGTCGCCTCGACCTGGATGTCGTGGATCATCTCGGGGATTCCCGGCATCACCTGGTCGCGGGTCAGAACCTGCGCGCCGGACTGCATCAACTCGGCGACGGTGCGGCCGTCGCGTGCGCCCTCGAGAATGAAGTCGGAGATGATCGCGATCGCCTCGGGATGGTTGAGCTTGACGCCGCGATCCAGCCGTCGGCGCGCCACGATCGCCGCCATCGAGATCAGAAGCTTGTCCTTTTCGCGGGGAGACAGGTTCATGCAACATCTCTTCCGTTCAACACATCAATTCAGCCGACTAGTTCAGCCACAGCCGCGGCAACGCCGCACCCGTGCGCGCCAGCACGGCCATCATGTCGGCGCGCAAGCGCGCCGCATCTTGGGCACAGAACCGCGCCATTGCAAAGCCATTCCACGCGGAGATTCCGACCTCGCCGGAGAACGATTCCGAGGCCTCGCGAATGCGCTCGACCAGTGCCTCGTCACCGGGCACGATCAGCGCCGTACCGATCGCGGCACCGCCGTTGGCAACGGCGGATCGCCAAAGCTTTGCGCCGATATTGCCGTCGAGCCGAACAGTTTCGGCAAACACCAGCCTGCCGCCACGGCGCAGCCGCCAGCGATCGACGAACTCGCCCTGCTGCATCCGCTCGCCCATGGCGGTGCGGCCGAACACCACTATCTCGCAAAGCAGGAGCGAGGCGGCATCATCGAGCTCGATATCGAAACGGCGGTGGACCCGGGCGCGATCGAACAGGATCGTCTCCTGGGGCAGCCAGGCGAGATGCGCGCTCGCAGCAACCTTCAGGTCGATATTGAGCTGCGCTGCGGCGCCGGGAGCACGGTAGACCTTTTCGGCAGCAGCCGTCGTCAGGGTCAGGCGCGCACCCTCGGCCGCCGTGATCCCGACATCGAAATTATCCCCGCCGGCGACGCCGCCTGCGGTATTGACGAACACGCCGGATAGCCCCTCGCCTTCCGGCGAGGGAAAGCGCACGCGCAGCGAGCCAGACTCATGCAAGCTGCCGCGCCGCGTCACGCCATCGCGCGCGTGCACGTCGAAGCGCACCGCGCCACGGGCGCGGTTCGCCTCGAAAACCGTCGACTCAAGGTCGGTAGAATTGGCTGATAGTTCGCTGCGCATCCGCCTCCCCAGCCGGTCGCGGCAGAAATTCCGGGATTACAGCGCCATCTGGCGGCTGATTTCGGCCGGGTCAAGATTCGCGCGGTCACAGGTGAACTTCACCGCGCCGCGATCCATCACCGCAAAACTGTCGCCGAGTTCGCAGGCAAAGTCGAGATATTGTTCGACCAGCACGATTGCGATGTTGCCGAGGTTGCGCAGATAGGAGATGGCGCGACCGATGTCCTTGATGATCGAGGGCTGGATACCCTCGGTCGGCTCGTCGAGCAGCAGCAATTTTGGCCGCATCACCAGCGCGCGGCCGATCGCGAGCTGCTGCTGCTGGCCGCCGGACAGGTCGCCGCCGCGCCGGCCGAGCATGGATTGCAGCACCGGGAAGAGCGAGAACACGTCGTCCGGGATGTGCCTGTCCTCGCGCTTGAGCGGGCCGAAGCCGGTCTTGAGGTTCTCCTCGACCGTCAGCAGCGGAAAGATCTCGCGCCCCTGCGGCACGAAGCCGATGCCCTTGCGGGCCCGCTCATAGGGCTTGAGGCCGGTGATGTCGCTGCCGTCGAGCACGATGGCGCCCGACGAGATCGGATATTGCCCGACCATCGCGCGGAGCAGCGAGGTCTTGCCGACGCCGTTGCGCCCGAGCACGCAGGTAACCTTGCCCGGCTCGGCCGCGATCGAGACGCCGCGCAGCGCCTGCGCCGCGCCGTAGAACAGGTTGATGTCCTTGACCTCAAGCATCGCTCAGCGTCCCAAATACACTTCGATGACCCGCTCGTTGGACGAGACCTGGTCGATGGTTCCTTCCGCGAGCACCGTGCCCTCGTGCAGGCAGGTGACCTTGACGCCGAGCTCTCGCACGAACGTCATGTCGTGCTCGACCACCATTACGGTGTGGGTCTTGTTGATCTCTTTCAACAGCTCGGCGGTGAGGTGCGTCTCGACGTCGGTCATGCCCGCGACCGGCTCGTCGACGAGCAGCAGCTTCGGGTCCTGCGCCAGCAGCATGCCGATCTCGAGCCACTGCTTCTGGCCGTGGCTGAGGCTGCCGGCGAGGCGGTTGCGGGCGTCGGTGAGACGGATGGTCTCCAACACCTTGTCGATGCGCTCGGACTCGGCCTTGCTGCCGCGCCAGAACAGCGTGCCGCGGACCGAGTGATCGACATTGAGCGCGAGCAGCAGGTTGTCCTGCACCGTCTGGCTCTCGAACACGGTCGGCTTCTGGAACTTGCGGCCGATGCCGAGCTCGGCGATGCGGGTCTCGTCGAGGCGCGTCAGATCCGTGACGCCGTCGAACAGCACGGTGCCCTCGTCGGGCTTGGTCTTGCCGGTGATGATGTCCATCATCGTGGTCTTGCCGGCGCCGTTCGGACCGATGATGGCCCGCATCTCGCCGGGCTCGAGCGTCAGCGACAGATTATTGATGGCGTGGAAGCCGTCGAACGAGACGTGCACACCGTCGAGATAGAGCATTGCGGAGGTTGCGCGGTTGTCCATGACGTTCATGTGCGCCTACTCCGCCATCTTCGGTTGGGTGACGCCGTCTTCGGCCGCAGCGCTCGCGGAGGTCGCGGCGCGCTTCTCCTTGGTCTGGTCCCACCATGCGTTGAAGGTGCCGACGATGCCCTTGGGCAGCAGCAACGTCACCAGGATGAACAATGCGCCCAGCATGAACAGCCAGTACGGCGCCAGCATGCCCGAGGTGAAGAACGTCTTGGCGTAGTTGACGACGACGGCTCCGAGCGCCGCGCCGATCAGCGTGCCGCGACCACCGACCGCGACCCAGATCACCGCCTCGATCGAATTGCCCGGCGCGAACTCGGATGGATTGATGATGCCGACCTGCGGCACGTAAAGCGCGCCGGCGACGCCGGCCATGCAGGCCGACACCGTGAACACGAACAGCTTGTAGGATTCGACGCGGTAGCCGAGGAAGCGCGTGCGCGATTCCGCATCGCGTACCGCGATCAGCACCTTGCCGAGCTTGGACGAGACGATGGACCGGCAGATCAGGAAGCCGACAATCAGTGCGAGACAACTCAAGGCGAAGAGCGCCGCGCGCGTGCCCTCCGCCTGGACGTTGAAGCCGAGGATGTCCTTGAAGTCGGTGAGGCCGTTGTTGCCGCCGAAGCCGAAGTCGTTGCGAAAAAAGGCCAGCAGCAGCGCGTAGGTCATCGCCTGCGTGATGATCGACAGATACACGCCCGTGACGCGGGAACGGAAGGCGAGCCAGCCGAAGCAGAAGGCGAGCAGGCCGGGGACGACGAGCACCATCAGCGCCGCAAACCAGAACATGTCGAAGCCGTACCAGTACCAGGGCAGCTTCGAGTAATTCAGGAACACCATGAAGTCGGGCAGAATGGGATTGCCGTAGACGCCGCGGGTGCCGATCTGCCGCATCAGGTACATGCCCATCGCGTAGCCGCCGAGCGCGAAGAAGGCGCCGTGGCCGAGCGAGAGAATGCCGCAATAGCCCCAGATCAGGTCGATCGCGAGCGCCAGGATGGCGTAGCAGACATATTTGCCCCAGAGCGCGACCAGATAGGTCGGCACCTGCAGGAACGAGCCCGCGGGCAGCAGCAGGTTGGAGAGCGGGATGAGGATGCCGCAGGCCGCGACGACGGCAAGGAAGATCGTCGCGCCGCGGTCCAGCGATCGCGTCAGCATGTGAGGGGTCATGCTTCCACCGCACGGCCCTTGAGCGCGAACAATCCGCGCGGGCGCTTTTGAATGAACAGGATGATGAGAACGAGGATGGCGATCTTGCCGAGCACGGCGCCGGCGACCGGCTCCAGGAACTTGTTGGCGATGCCGAGCGTGAAGGCGCCGACCAGCGTACCCCAGAGATTGCCGACGCCGCCGAACACCACGACCATGAAGCTGTCGATGATGTAGCTCTGGCCGAGATTGGGGCTGACATTGTCGATCTGCGACAGCGCCACGCCGGCAATGCCGGCAATGCCCGAGCCGAGGCCGAAGGTCAGTGCGTCGACGCGCGAGGTGGCGATGCCCATCGAGGCCGCCATGCGGCGGTTCTGCGTCACCGCGCGCATCTCGAGGCCGAGCGCGGTGTAGCGCAGCATCGCGAGCAGGATCGCGAATACGGCGAGCGTGAAGACGAGGATCCAGAGCCGGTTATAGGTGATGGTGATCTGGCCGAGCTCGAAGGCGCCGCTCATCCAGGAGGGGTTGCCGACCTCGCGGTTGGTCGGGCCGAACATGGTGCGCACCGCCTGCTGCAGCACCAGGGACAGGCCCCAGGTCGCAAGCAGCGTTTCCAGCGGACGGCCGTAGAGGAAGCGGATGATGCTGCGCTCGATCAGGACGCCTATGGCGCCGGCGACGAGGAAGGCGAGCGGCACGGCGATCAGCAGCGAATAGTCGAACAGAGCGGGATAGCGGGTGCGGATCACCTCCTGCACCACGAAGGTGGTGTAAGCCCCGATCATCACCATCTCGCCATGCGCCATGTTGATGACGCCCATCACGCCAAAGGTAATCGCAAGCCCGATCGCGGCGAGCAGCAGCACCGAGCCGAGCGACAGGCCGTACCATGCGTTCTGCACGCCGGACCAGACCGCCAGCGAGGACTGGATCGAACTTATCGCGCTCGCGGCGGCCTTGGTGACCGAGGCCGGCTGGTCGCCCATGCCGGTGAACAGCGCCAGCGCCTCCTGGTCGCCGCGCGCCTTGAGCGTCGCCACCGCCTCGAGCTTCTCGACCTCGGATGCGTCGGGCTTGAACAGCAGGATGGCGGCGCGGGCGTCGCCGAGCGCGGCCTTGACGGATCTGTTGGTCTCCTTGGCGAGCGCGGCATCGACGGCCTCGAGCGCGGTCTCCTCATGCGACTTGAACACGGACTGCGCGGCTTGCAGGCGCGTTCCGACATCGGGCGACTGCAGCGTCAGGCCGCCGAGCGCGGCATCGACGCTGCGGCGCAGGCGATTGTTGAGCCGAACCGCGCTCGCACTGTCGGGAACGCTGGCCACCGCTTCGCCGGTCGCGGCATCGATCGACTTGCCGTCGGCGCCGGTGACGTAAACCTTCTTGCTGTCAGGGTCGGCCATGAGGCGGCCGTCCTGAAGCGCGCTGATGATGGGAAAGGCCAGCTTGTTGCCGCTGCTCGCGACCACGCCGATCGCCTCTTCCGTGTCGGAGAAATCGTCATTGGCAAATTTGGCGACCCCGTCCTCGAACGGACCGGCGAAGGCCGGCAGCGCGAACGCGATCAGCAGTAGCGAGAGCGCAAGCGCACAGAGGCGCGCGGACAAATGGACTGGCACTGTGAAAGACCCCGGCAGAAATGGTGGAGAAGGCGGCGGGATCGCCGCCTTCTCCGATCGTGCAATGGAGCGTCAGATCCGGATCAGGAACCCGAGCCGAGGCACTTGTTGGTCTTGGTGTTGAAGTTGCCGCACTTCTTGCCGACCCAGTCGCCGACCAGGTCCTTGGAGCCGTCAAGCTCCTTCGACCAGGCGTCGCCCGGAACGAGGCTCGGTGTCTTCCAGACCACGTCGAACTGACCGTTGCCCTTGATCTCGCCGATGAACACCGGCTTGGTGATGTGGTGGTTCGGCAGCATCTTCGACACGCCGCCGGTCAGGTTCGGTGCCTCGATGCCGGGAAGCGCGTCGATCACCTTGTCCGGATCGGTCGACTTCACCTTCTCGACGGCCTTCACCCACATGTTGAAGCCGATCACGTGCGCTTCCATCGGATCGTTGGTCACGCGCTTCGGGTTCTTGGTGTAGGCCTGCCAGTCCTTGATGAACTTCTCGTTCGCCGGGTTCTTGATCGACTCGAAGTAGTTCCAGGCGGCGAGATGGCCGACCAGCGGCTTGGTGTCGATGCCGGCGAGCTCTTCTTCACCGACCGAGAACGCCACCACCGGGATGTCCTTGGCCTTGACGCCCTGGTTGCCGAGTTCCTTGTAGAAGGGAACGTTGGCGTCGCCGTTGATGGTCGAGACCACGGCGGTCTTCTTGCCGGCCGAGCCGAACTTCTTGATGTCGGCGACGATGGTCTGCCAGTCGGAGTGACCGAACGGCGTGTAGTTGATCATGATGTCTTCCTGGGCGACACCCTTGGACTTCAGATAGGCTTCCAGGATCTTGTTGGTGGTGCGCGGATAGACGTAGTCGGTGCCCGCGAGCACCCAGCGCTTCACCTTCTCTTCCTTCATCAGATAGTCGACGGCGGGGATCGCCTGCTGGTTCGGCGCGGCACCCGTGTAGAACACGTTGCGCTCGCTCTCCTCACCCTCGTACTGCACGGGATAGAACAGGATGCTGTTCAGCTCCTTGAACACGGGGAGAACCGATTTGCGCGACACCGAGGTCCAGCAGCCGAACACCACCGAGACCTTGTCCTTGGTGATGAGCTCGCGCGCCTTCTCGGCGAACAGCGGCCAGTTCGAGGCGGGGTCGACGACGACGGCTTCGAGCTTCTTGCCGTTCACGCCGCCCTTCTTGTTCTGCTCGTCGATCAGGAAGAGGATCGTGTCCTTCAGCGTGGTCTCGCTGATGGCCATGGTGCCGGAAAGGGAGTGCAGCACGCCGACCTTGATGGTGTCGTCGGCAGCTTTCGCGCCAGTGAATGAAGCCAGACCGAGCATCAGACCGGCGGTCGCGGCGAGCACGCCGCGGCGGCTCAATGACGCCGCTATATCGTGAGTAGATTTGCTAAACATGAGTGTCTCATCTCCCTGACGCAGACGTGAAAAACGCTGCGAAACGGCCCCACGGCCGCCTGCGATTAACGGATTCGCAAGAACCGTGCCATGGAGTGAGCACCCATCAACTCATTGATTTGTATAAGGTAATTCGACGAAAACAAAGTTTCGCCGCAGCGGCTGAGCCTAAATCTTGTGCATTTGAAATGTATGCCAAAGCGGCAGGCGGGCCAATTTTTGGGCAAATTACCTAGTCTGGCTAAATTTCCGGCATAACTATTTTTGCGCTGCGATCGCCAATTGGTGCGCGCCTGCCTTGAAAGCGCCCTCGCGATGTTCCATATGAACGCCTGAGACCTCTTGCGAATCAAGGGGTCGTAGCAAGCCGCGTGTTCTTAAGCCCTCTACGGGCCTCTGGCTTGCCCCATATCTCCCAAGCCATCCGACACCCCAAGCACGCAGGTGTCCTCACGACACCCTCTTGCGCGCGCCGCGCTGATGCGCCGGGCGTTCGCTTTTGACATGGAAAGAACCCCCTTTTGACTTCGTTTCAGGACTTCGGCCTCGCCGAACCCATCGCGCGCGCTCTTCACGAAGAGAACTACGTCACCCCCACCCCCATCCAGGCCCAGACCATTCCCACGGCGCTGACCGGCCGCGACGTCGTCGGTATCGCCCAGACTGGTACCGGCAAGACCGCGTCCTTCGCGCTGCCGATCCTGCACCGCCTGCTCGAGCACCGCATCAAGCCGCAGCCCAAGACCACCCGCGTCCTGGTGCTCTCGCCGACCCGCGAGCTGTCCGGCCAGATCCTCGACAGCTTCAACGCCTATGGCCGCCACATCCGCCTATCCTCGACGCTCGCCATCGGCGGCGTTCCGATGGGCCGTCAGGTCCGCTCGCTGATGCAGGGCGTCGAAGTGCTGGTCGCCACCCCCGGCCGCCTGCTCGACCTCGTGCAGAGCAACGGGCTGAAGCTCTCGAGCGTCGAGTTCCTCGTGCTCGACGAGGCCGACCGCATGCTCGACATGGGCTTCATCAACGACATCCGCAAAATCGTCGCGAAACTCCCGATCAAGCGCCAGACGCTGTTCTTCTCGGCCACCATGCCGAAGGACATCGCCGAACTCGCGGATTCGATGCTGCGGGACCCCGCCCGTGTCGCGGTGACCCCGGTTTCCTCGACCGCCGAGCGGATCAACCAGCGCATCATCCAGGTCGATTTCTCGGCCAAGCCCGCCTTCCTGGCCAAGCTGCTGAAGGACGAGCCGGTCAACCGCGCCCTGGTCTTCACGCGCACCAAGCACGGCGCCGACAAGGTCGTAAAGACACTCGAGAAGTCGGGCATCCCCGCCAGCGCCATCCACGGCAACAAGTCGCAGAACCATCGCGAGCGTACGCTGGCGCAGTTCCGCTCCGGTGAGATCCGCACGCTGGTCGCCACCGACATCGCCGCCCGCGGCATCGATGTCGACGGTATCACCCACGTCATCAATTTCGACCTGCCCAACGTGCCGGAGACCTACGTCCACCGCATCGGCCGCACCGCGCGCGCCGGCGCCGACGGCACCGCGATCTCGCTGGTCGCAGGCGGCGAGGAGCTCAGCTATCTCCGCGACATCGAACGGCTGATCAAGGTGGCACTGCCGCGCGAGGATCTCCGCACCGACGCCGGCCGCCGCGATGCCGGTGCTCCCGCGCCGCAGCAACGACAGGGCCGCGGAGGCCGCCCGGGCCAGCGCCCGCAGGGCGCCCGGCACGGCGATGGACGGCGTGGCGACGACAGGCATGCCGACGGACGGCACCACAGTGCCGGCAGGCAGGGTGAGGGACGGCACGCTGAAGGAAGGCATGCCGAGGGAAGGTCTGCCGACTCCAGGCATGGCGACGGACGCCAATTCGACGGCAGACCTGTTGATGGCAGGTCCGGTGAGGGCCACAAGGCCTCCAAGGGGTCTCGCCGCCGCCGTGGTCCCGGTGGTAAGATGAACTCCTCACCCGCCGATCGGTCGGAACAGCGTCCCGCGCATAGCGCCGGCAAGCCTGATGGAATACAAGGCGTTGCCTTTTTGCGTCGCGAGAGTCGCCCTAACGGCCGACCGAACCGCAATCCGCATTCGAACTAACAGTCCACGACTGGAGACACCCACATGGCTAAGGAAGAGCTGATCCAGTTCGAAGGACTGGTCACCGAAATCCTCCCCGACGCCCGCTACCGCGTGCAGCTCGACGCCGGCCACGAGATCGTTGCCTATACCGCCGGCAAGATGAAGAAGAACCGCATTAAGACGCTGGCGGGTGACCGCGTGACGGTGGAAATGTCGCCCTATGACCTCGAAAAGGGCCGGCTGATTTTCCGTCACAAGGATGAACGTCCCAGCGGTATGGGCGGCCCGCCGCGCCCGGGTCAGCGCGGTGGCCAGTTCCGTCGCCGCTAACCAGTCGCGGGTAGCGCACCAGAACGTCGAATTCCGGCCTGTATTCGGATCCGCCGTGGAAGCCACGGCGGATCAAAAATTCGTGCGCGCCCCGATTGTTTTGAGGCCCCAATTCCGATAAAAGGAATTTATCGATTTTCGGCCGGACGACATTAGCATCCACCGGTACAGCCGGTTCAGACACGCTGACGACCCTTCCAAAAATTCGATCTAACCGGCCTGCGCGAGCGGGCTCTCACATTGTGAATCTAAGAAGGGACTACCCCCGTGAGCATGGGAACCGTGAAGTGGTTTAACGCAACCAAGGGCTTCGGCTTCATTCAGCCCGACGACGGCGGCCAGGACGTGTTCGTCCACATCAGCGCCGTCGAGCGCGCGGGCCTCGGCACGCTGCGTGAAGGTCAGAAGATCTCCTACGAGGTCGTGGCCGACCGCCGCTCGGGCAAGTCGGCAGCGGACAACCTCCGCTCTGCAGGCTGAAGCCGTCGGGCGCCTGCCCGATCGGTCCGCGAGAAACAAGAAGGCCGTGCGCAACGCACGGCCTTTTTCATTTCAGGTCCTGCGCTGGGATCTCAGCACGAGGACGGCACGCCGTTATAAGGCACGCAGGCGACCTGGCGCGGCCGCGTGTAAGACAAATCGCTCAGCAAGATGCTCGACTTCAACACGTAGCCCACGGTCGGCTTGTAGGTGTAATTCGCCTCGCTGAGGATGAGGTAGGTCGAGGGGATTAGCAGCGTCGCGGGAATCTCGGTGGTCACCTTGTCCCCGGCCTTCCGGGTCGACGTCGCCAGCGTCGCTTGCGCGGCACCGCTCGCAATCGTGCCGGCCTTGGTCCACTGCACCGTGGCGATGCTGTTGGCATCGATATAGATCTGCGAGATCTGGCCTTTCACGAGAGAAGCGTCGTACGGCATGATGATCGAGATGCTCGCCGTGAACGAGTTCTGCATGTCGGAATCGGCGAGCGTCGTCGACTGCGACGTCAGATCGGACAGCGTCCGCGCGATCAACGTGATCTTGCGATCGATCGCCACGGCCGACGAGAATTCGACGGTGCCGAAGAACATCACCAGCATCAGCGGGACGATGACCGCGAATTCGGTCGCCGCGAGCGCGCGCTTGTCGGCGACGAAGTCGTGCATCGCGCAGCGAACGTTCCTCGAAAGATTTGCAATGGCCTGCATTGGTCCGCCCAGATCCATCTGCCTCAGAAGGGTTCGTTCTTGAAGGCTGCGGTCGCCACCAGCAGCCGCTTGCTGCTGCAGCCGATGTTGTAGCCGAGACCGGTGACGACGAGCGGCCACTGATAGAACATCCGCACCACGACGACCTGGCTGGCCGTGCCGGGATTGTACTGCACGCCGGCCCCATTGAAGCTGCAGGAGTCGCCGTAATTGGGCAGGCTCAGAGCCGAGAAGGTGGTGGTGCTCACGACGTCGACGAAGAGCTTGCTGCAATCGAACAGCGCCGGAATCTGGGTACAGACATAGGCCTTGAACGACGTCTGATCGCACGCCGAGACCGCGTTGGGCACGGTCTGGCAGGCTGCCACCGAACCGCCCTGCGCTTGCGCCTGGCCGGTCAGAATGGCGCGCGCGGAATTCTGCGTGACGGTCTCGAGCACCTGGCCTGCGAAGAACACCAGCGCCGTCTCGATGATGGCGAACAGCAGCCCGAAGAAGATCGGAGCGACCAGCGCGAACTCGACGGCCGCGGAGCCGCGGTGGCTGCGACAAAACCGGCGGAGCGCCTTGCGGAGCGTGAACCTGGTAGGTGAAGGCGACGGCATCGCGTGAAATTCCTCGGCAGCAGCGATCATCTGCCCCGATCAATAGCTAAAACTGATTGTTTAAGTGTTGCAGGCGATTCACGCTCCGCGAACCGGACCGTTAAGAATGCGTTAACCCTGCACGCCGTGCGACTACGGACCAAGGCGCGCGCGCAAGCGAAATCGCCCTGACGTCGAAAACGTCAGGGCGCGATCAGGCGTAGGCGATGATTCAGTTGGACTTGGTGCCCGCGCCGGCAGTGCCGCTGGCGTTGCTGTTCAGCGAGCCGGCCTGGCTCATCGTGTTGTTGAAGTAGGCGTCGCTGTCGCCGAGCGTCACCCGGCGCTGGCAAATCGGCACGCAGCTGTAGGACTCGCGCTCGACGCCGCGATAGACGGTGACGAGCCGTTCGCTCGGGCCTTCGACCTGGATCTGGCGGTCGACAAGGATCTCGCCGCTCCGGTCGAGCGCGATGAAATTGGTAGCACCGTAGCCCTTGCCGGTCACGACGATCATGCCGCCGGGCTGCAGCGTGACGTCGGCGATCAGGGGATTGCCGACCACGATGGTCGCCACCTTGCCGGGCAGCCGCACCAGCTTGGCCTGGTCGACACTGACCGCGATGGTGTCGGCGGTGGGCTCGGCAAGGCCGGCGGCCGGCGACGCCAGCACCGCGGCGGCAACCAGGAGACAAACGCGCGCATGACGGCGCAGCAACTCTTTACGCATACTCTTACCCCCGGGACGTCACAAACCGGCAGAAGCGAACAGATAACAGCGGAGCCGGTGCCCGATCCCGCTAACCTGCCCTTAATTCATGAACGTTCCGCAAACCCGCCGACTATTGTTTGAACGGCTTGGCGATTTCGCCCGATATTCCCGCTTTATTGGCGGAACGGATAGGCCAGCTGGCCCCCGAACTCCCGCGGCATGGTCTCTTCGTCCTTGCCGTAATCCTGCGGTAGCTGCCCCTCCGGCATGCGGAAGGTGCCGAACAGCACGTCCCAGATTGGGAACGTCCCGGCGAAATTGGTGTCGCCGCCCTCCTGGAGCGAGGTGTGGTGCCAACGGTGGAACACCGGCGTCGCCAGCACATATTTGAACGGGCCGAAGGTCCAGTTCAGGTTGGCGTGCACGAAGGCCGAATGGAAGGTGGTGAACGGGCCGACCCAGATCATGACGTTCGGGGAGATGCCGGCCATCAGCAGCACGACGTCGACGCTGATCGTCCCGAGCACGAGATTGACCGGATGGAAGCGGGCCGCGGAAATCCAGCCGATGTCGACCGACGAATGATGGACGGCGTGATACTTCCAGAAGCCGCCACCGTGAAACAACCGGTGCACCCAATAGAGCATGAAATCGGACAGCACCACGAACAGCGTGCCCTGCACCCAGAGCGGCAGCTCCGCCAGCGGACCATGGCCATTGTCGTAGAAGGCGATCAGCCCGTCGGCGTCGTGGATGTTGAAGACGACACTGGCGCCGACGATCAGGAGTCCGATCCGCATCGTGCGGGCGAACACTGGAACGAAGAACCAGTAGCAGATGTCGGTGATGATCTCGCGCTTGCGCCACCACGGCGCGCCGGGATTGCAGGCCCAGAAATGCTCGAGCACCGTAAAGACCGCCGCGAGCACGAAGGTGACGGGGATCACCTTGATGATGGTCTCGCCAATCATCAGGGCGACTAGCATGGGCAGGCTCGACATCGTCGCCTCTCTTGCGCGGATTCCGTGCTCTTACGCGTACTCCGCGAAATTTAAGGGAGGATGAAGCCGCCGCCGCGCTTGCGGTGCATCTGGAACGGGATTGAATTGCAGGTGCGGTCTTAAGGCGAAATTCACTCTGCGCCAAAGCATCGCGCCAGACGCGGGTTTACGCGATCGAATTAACTCTACCGAAAGAGCTCGGATCTCATGGTCATCGGGTCAAAGACGGCGCCGAACGAGGCGATCCCACCCTGATGGAGTTATGTTCATGAAGAACTTGATTGCACGTTTCGCGAAGGATGAATCCGGCGCCACCGCCATCGAATACGGTCTGATCGCCGCCGGCATCGCGCTGGCCATCATCACCGTCGTCAACAACCTCGGCACCACGCTGAACACCAAGTTCACCTCGATCAGCTCTTCGCTGAAGTAAGCAGAGCGACGAACGACGGCAAAAGCCCCGGACCTCCGGGGCCTTTGTTTTTCTGACGACGGCGAGTTCCAGTGGCGTTGCGCGAGTACAGAACCGATGCCGCGGTCGCGGCGAACGAGGCAGAGGCGCAGGCCGGCTCGCCGGTCTATTGGGTCTGCCTTGCTCTGTTGCTTGCGACAGCCGCGCTCGCCGTGCGCATTGCCAGTCTCTGGTAGGACGCGCGCCCCGGCTACGGCCTCCCCGCCACCTTTTGCTGCCGTTGTCGGTTTGTTTAGCACTGCCGGCTAGCATCGCCGGACGCCCAGTTCCCGCGGCAAACCCAGGCCTCAAGACGCAATCCATGATCCTCGACCTTGCGCGCCTTCTGCTCTTCCCGGCCCTGATGGCGTTCGCCGCCGCGAGCGATCTCTTCACGATGACGATCTCGAACCGCGTCTCGCTGGCGCTGGTCGCAGGTTTCTTCGCCCTCGCCTTCGCCGGTGGCATGGCACCTTACGAGATGCTGAGCCATGTCGGTGCCGGCGCACTCCTGCTGGTCGTGGCTTTCACGTGCTTTGCGATGGGCTGGATGGGCGGCGGCGACGCCAAGGTCGCGGCCTCCGTCGCGCTGTGGTTCGGCTTTACGCCGTTGATGGACTTCCTGCTCTACGCCTCGCTGTTCGGCGGCGCGCTGACGCTGCTGCTGCTGCAGTTCCGGCAATGGCCACTGCCCTACGGATTGGCGGGCCAGGCCTGGCTGGCACGGCTGCACGACAAGCAGAGCGGCATCCCCTACGGCATCGCGCTCACGATCGGCGCGCTGATGGTCTACCCCGAGACCGAATGGGTGAAGGCGATCGACCTTGCCCATCTCGCACTGCGCTGAACGCAACGGGTAAACCCGACGTTAAGGCGATTTAGATACGCCTCATTAACCATGCTTTGACGAATAGCTGGTCAACTGCCGATTACGGCGGCGGCAGCGTCGCGGCGTCTTGTGGAAAGTGAAGCGTATGAATAGGGCACGCATTGTCGTCCTGACGGTCGCCATCTGCGCCGGCGGTGTCGCCGCGTACCTGGCGAGCGGCTCGGACAATTCTGCGCCGCCCCCGGTGGCTCCGGTCGCGCAGCTTCCAACCGTCGACGTGCTCGTGGCCAAGAACGACATCGGCCTCGGCCAGACCGTGAAGCCGGACGACGTGCAATGGCAGACCTGGCCGGCCGCGACCGCCAGTGCCACCTTCATCCGCCGCAACGAGCGCCCCGACGGCGCGACCCAGGTTACCGGCTCGATTGCCCGCGCCCCCTTCATTCAGGGTGAGCCCATCCGCGACCAGAAGTTGGTCAAGGCCGAAGGTTCCGGCTTCATGGCGGCGATCCTGCCGACCGGCATGCGGGCGATCTCGACCGAAATCTCGCCGGAAACCGGCGCAGGCGGCTTCATCCTGCCCAACGATCGCGTCGACGTCCTGCTCACGCGCCGGCTGAAGAACCCGGACCAGAGCAGCGGCGCCCCCGACATCGTCACCTCCGAGATCATCCTGACCAATATCCGCGTCCTCGCCATCGACCAGGCTCCGAAGGAGAAGGACGGCCAGAACGCGGTGGTCGGCAAGACCGTGACCCTCGAGCTCAATCCCGGGCAGACCTCGACGCTTTCCGCGGCGCGCCAGAGCGGCACGCTGTCGCTGGCGCTGCGCAGCCTCGTCGACGCCAAGGTGAGCGAAATCACGCTCGATGAGTCCGCTCAGAAGCGGGACGGCATTTCGATCATTCGCTACGGCATTCCGAGTCAGACGGCGAAAGTACGATGAAGACAGTCGATATGAAAAACAGGGCGAATTGGGCGACGATGCGAACCTCCATGGTCCGCGCCCTGTCGTTTTCAGCCGCTTTCGCTCTGGCGCTCAACCCGGTGCTGAGCCCGGTGGTCGCCGCCGATTACCGCCCCGTGGCGCCTGCCGCGGCCGACGGCCAGATGAACGCGCGCTTCCTCTCGCTCGGCGTCGGCAAGTCCGTCGTGATCGACCTGCCGCGCGACATCAAGGACGTCCTGGTCGCCGATCCCAAGATCGCCAATGCCGTGGTCCGCTCGGCGCAGCGTGCCTACATCATCGGCGCGGCGATCGGCCAGACCAACATCGTGTTCTTCGATTCCGCCGGCCAGCAGATTGCGGCCTATGACATCGCGGTCAAGCGCGACCTCAACGGCGTGCGGGCAGCGCTGAAGCAGGTGCTGCCCAATGCGGACATCCAGATCGACGGGCTGGGCGAAGGCGTCGTCCTCACCGGCACGGCGGCGAATCCCCTGGAAGCGCAGCAGGCCAACGACCTCGCGGCGCGCCTCGCCGGCGGTTCCGACAAGGTTCTGAACTCAATCGTCGTGCGCGGCCGCGACCAGGTCATGCTCAAGGTGACCGTGGCGGAAGTCCAGCGCAGCGTCATCAAACAGCTCGGCATCGACCTCACCGCCAATCTGAACTACGGCACGTCGGTGGTGAGCTTCACCAACTCCAATCCGTTCACGGCGCTCGGCAAGAACCTCGTCGACGGCAACAATCTGACGACCAAGTTCGGCGGCGCGCCGACGGTGCAGGCCACCCTGCGCGCAATGGAAACCGCGGGCGTGATCCGCACGCTGGCCGAACCGAACCTGACGGCGATCTCCGGCGAGTCGGCGACGTTCATTGCCGGCGGTGAATTCCCGGTTCCCGCGGGCTATGCGTGCGACCCCACCACCCATGTCTGTACCACCCAGATCAGCTTCAAGAAGTTCGGCATCTCGCTCAACTTCACCCCGATGGTGCTGAGCGAGGGCAAGATCAGCCTGCGCGTGATGACCGAGGTCTCCGAGCTGTCGAACGAGAACGCGATCACCCTGTCGCAGGCCGTGACCTCGAGCTCGGTGAACTCGCTGACGGTTCCCTCGATCCGGACCCGCCGCGCGGAGACGTCACTGGAAATTCCCTCCGGCGGCGCGATGGCGATGGCCGGCCTGATCCAGCAGCAGACCAAGCAGGCCGTCAGCGGACTGCCGGGGCTGATGCAGCTTCCGATCCTCGGCACGCTGTTCCGCAGCCGCGACTTCGTCAACAACGCGACCGAGCTGGTCGTGATCGTGACGCCTTATGTCGTTCGCGCGGTGGCGCCGAAGGACCTGTCGCGGCCCGACGACGGCTTCACGCCGCCTGCGGATCCGCAGGCCCAGCTGATCGGCAACATCAACCGCATCTATGGCGTGCCCGGCCGGACCGAACCGGCCAAGAACTACCGCGGCACCTATGGCTTCATCACCGACTGAAGCGGAACGGGGACTTCACGATGATTACAAGACCACCCCAGCTTCGCAAACGCGCCGTCCGCCTCGGCGGCGCGCTCGTCGGCCTGACGCTCGTGCTCGGCGGCTGCCAGCACAACGAAGCCGTGACCGCCTCCATTCCCGACGATTACAAGCAGCGCCATCCGATCGCGATCGAGGAGCAGAACCGCTCGATCGTCGTCTTCGTCGGTCATGCCCGCGGCGGATTGACCGCAGCCCAGCGCGCGGACGTGATGGGCGTCGCGTCGGCATGGCTGCACGAAGGCACGGGCGCGATCCGCATCGACGTGCCGTCCGGCACGCCGAATGCGCGTCCGGTGGCCGACACGATGCGTGAGATCCAGGCGATGCTGGCCGGCGCAGGCGTCCCGCCGCGCGGCGTCAACGTCCGCCCCTACCAGCCCGACGACAAGCGCTTCCTGCCGCCGATCCGGCTCACCTACTCCAAGATCGCCGCGGTCGCGGGTCCCTGCGGCCTGTGGCCGGAGGACATCGGTCCTTCGATGAAGAACAAGAGCTGGTTCGAGAACAAGGACTATTACAATTACGGCTGCGCGTATCAGCGCAACCTCGCTGCCATGGTCGACAATCCATCGGACCTCGAGCAGCCCCGGCCCGAGACGCCTTCCTACACGGTACGGCGCACCGCCGCCTTCGAGAAGTATCGCAAGGGAACGCCGACGGCAGTCACCTATCCTGAAGCCGACAAGGCCAAACTCAGCGATACCGGCAAATGATCAGCTACGCTCGCCAGACACACGAAGAGCAGCCGGACGCAGCGCTTCCTCCGGTCGAGGAACATATTGCGCCCGCGCCGCGCGTCTCGGTCCAGGCCTTTTGCGAAACCGTGGAGACCGCTGCCGCCGTGCAGTCGGCCGGCGAAGATCGCCGCCTCGGCAAGGCCCATCTGAAGATCCAGATGGGCGGAATGGCCGCCGCGATCGAAGCCTACCGCTCGGCTCCCACGCCGAACGTGATCGTGCTCGAAAGCGACGGCCGCAACGACCTCCTGAGCGGGCTCGACCACCTCGCCACCGTCTGCGACGCCGGTACCCGCGTGGTCGTGATCGGCCGCATCAATGACGTCATGCTCTACCGCGAGCTGGTCCGCCGCGGCGTCAGCGACTACGTCCTCGCGCCGGTGGGCGCGATCGACGTCGTGCGCTCGATCTGCAACCTGTTCTCGGCACCGGAAGCCAAGGCGGTCGGCCGCATCATCGCCGTGGTCGGCGCCAAGGGCGGCGTCGGGGCCTCCACCATCTCGCACAACGTCGCCTGGGCGATCGCCCGCGACCTCGCCATGGACGCCGTCGTCGCCGATCTCGACCTCGCCTTCGGCACCGCCGGGCTCGACTACAACCAGGATCCGCCGCAGGGCATCGCCGACGCGGTGTTCTCGCCCGATCGCGTCGATACCGCCTTCGTCGACCGCCTGCTGTCGAAATGCACCGACCATCTCAGCCTGCTGGCGGCGCCGGCAACGCTCGACCGGGTCTATGATTTCGGCACCGACGCCTTCGACGCCGTGTTCGACACGCTGCGCTCCACCATGCCCTGCATCGTGCTCGACGTTCCCCATCAATGGTCGGGCTGGACCAAGCGCGCTCTGATCGGGGCGGACGACATCCTGATCGTGGCCGCGCCTGATCTCGCCAATCTGCGCAATGCCAAGAACCTGTTCGACCTGCTGAAGGCCGCGCGCCCCAACGATCGGCCGCCGCTCTACTGCCTGAACCAGGTCGGCGTGCCGAAACGGCCGGAAATCGCCGCCGCGGAGTTCGCGAAGGCGATCGAGAGCCAGCCGATCGTCTCGATCCCGTTCGAGCCCCAGATCTTCGGTTCGGCCGCCAATAACGGCCAGATGATCGCGGAGATCTCCGCCAACCATAAGTCGATCGAGATGTTCCTTCAGATCGCCCAGCGGCTGACCGGCCGCAGCGAGACCAAGAAGCAAAAGTCGTCCCTGCTTTCACCCCTGATTGACAAGTTGCGGGGAAAATAGCCCCCGCGTGGAGTTGTTAAGTGTTCGGTAAGCGTAGCGGAACAGACACCGACCTTCGGGCTCCCAAGCCCGGCGCCGTGTCGCCCGAGCCTGCCCAGGCTCCGGCGCCGACGGTGTCGCGCGCCCCGCCGCCGCCGGCCGTCGCTTCGCCGCCGCTTGCCCCCGCCAAGGCTCCGCCGCCGCCCCCGGCGATGGAGAGCCGGCGCTCGGACAATTATTACGAGGTCAAGGCGACCATTTTCGGCGCGCTGATCGAGGCGATCGACCTCGCCCAGCTCGCCAAGCTGGACTCGGAATCCGCGCGCGAGGAAATCCGCGACATCGTCAACGAGATCATCGCGATCAAGAACATCGTGATGTCGATCGCCGAGCAGGAAGAGCTGCTCGACGACATCTGCAACGACGTTCTGGGTTACGGTCCGCTCGAGCCGCTGCTGGCGCGCGACGACATCGCCGACATCATGGTCAATGGCGCCAACACCGTCTACATCGAAGTCGCCGGCAAGATCCAGCGCACCGGCATCCGCTTCCGCGACAACCAGCAGCTCCTCAACATCTGCCAGCGCATCGTCAGCCAGGTCGGCCGGCGCGTCGATGAATCCTCGCCGATCTGCGACGCGCGCCTCGCCGACGGCTCCCGCGTCAACGCCATCGTGCCGCCGCTGGCCATCGACGGCCCGACGCTCACGATTCGTAAGTTCAAGAAGGACAAGCTGACGCTCGATCAGCTCGTCAAGTTCGGCGCGATCTCGCCCGAAGGTGCCGAGATCCTCCAGATCATCGGCCGCGTCCGCTGCAACGTCCTGATCTCCGGCGGTACCGGTTCGGGCAAGACCACGCTGCTGAACTGCCTGACCAACTATATCGAGCACGACGAGCGCGTCATCACCTGCGAAGACGCGGCCGAGCTTCAGCTCCAGCAGCCCCACGTGGTGCGGCTGGAAACCCGCCCTCCCAACATCGAGGGCGAGGGCCAGGTCACCATGCGCGAGCTCGTGCGCAACTGTCTGCGTATGCGCCCCGAACGCATCATCGTCGGCGAAGTCCGCGGACCCGAGGCGTTCGACCTGCTGCAGGCCATGAACACCGGCCATGACGGCTCGATGGGCACGCTGCACGCCAACAACCCGCGCGAAGCCCTGTCGCGTTGCGAATCCATGATCACGATGGGCGGCTTCTCGCTTCCCTCGCGCACCATCCGCGAAATGATCTGCGCCTCGATCGACGTCATCGTCCAGGCCGCGCGCTTGCGCGACGGCTCGCGCCGCATCACCCACATCACCGAGGTGATGGGCATGGAAGGCGACACCATCATCACCCAGGACATCTTCCTCTTCGACATGGTCGGCGAGGACGCCAACGGCAAGATCATCGGCCGCCACCGCTCGACCGGCATCGGCCGTCCCAGGTTCTGGGAACGCGCCCGCTATTACGGCGACGAAAAGCGCCTTGCCGCTGCGCTGGACGCGGCGGAAGTCGCGCCAAAGACATGAGCAGGTCGCCATGAAGATGCAGGTCCTCGCCCTCGCATTCCTCGCCACCGCAGCGGTCGGCGGCATCGCCTGGGTTTTCCTCTATCCGTTGCTGTCGGGCGAGCGGAAGGCGGAAAACCGGCGCGCCTCGATCTCGCGCGCCGAGGCGCCGACGACCCGCCAGACCGAGAAGACCCAGCGCTCGCGCCGCGAGCAGGTCGAGACCACGCTGAAGGATCTCGAGGCGCGGCGCCTGCAGGAAAAGAGCGTACCGCTCAACGTCCGCCTGTCGCAGGCGGGGCTCGACTGGACGCCGCAGAAATTCTGGATCATGTCGGCCGTCGTCGCCGGCGTGTTCTTCGCGGTCGCCCTGTTCGGCGGCGGCGGCCTGATCGGCGCTGCCGGCCTCGCCTTTGCCGGCGGCCTTGGCCTGCCGCGCTGGGCGCTGAGCTTCCTGAAGAAACGGCGCGAGAACAAGTTCCTGGCGGCGCTGCCTGACGCGGTCGACGTGATCGTCCGCGGCATCAAGGCGGGCCTGCCGCTGTTCGAATCCATCAAGGTCGTCGCGGCCGATTCGCCCGAGCCGCTGCGCAGCGAGTTCCTGGCCATCATCGAGACGCAGGCGATCGGCATGCCGCTCGGCGAGGCCTGCACGCGGCTCTACGAACGCATGCCGCTGCCGGAGGCCAATTTCTTCGGCATCGTGGTCTCGATCCAGCAGAAGTCGGGCGGCAACCTCTCCGAAGCGCTCGGCAACCTCTCCAAGGTGCTGCGCGACCGCAAGAAGATGAGGGAGAAGATCCAGGCGATGTCGATGGAAGCCAAGGCCTCGGCCGGCATCATCGGCTCGCTGCCGCCGATCGTGATGTTCCTCGTCTATCTCACGACCCCTCAATATATCTCGCTGCTTTGGACTCACCCCACCGGCCAGCTGATGCTGGTCGGCTGCGTCGTCTGGATGTCGGTCGGCATCATGGTGATGAAGAAGATGATCAATTTCGATTTTTGACGGTGCCGTATGGTCGAGTTTCTCGTTGCGAAGCTACATGACGTCCGCTTCATGACCATGATGCTGGCGGCGATCGCTGCCAGCGCCACCGTCTATACGCTGGTGATGCCGCTGTTCGCCGGCGAAGGTCTCGCCAAGCGCATGAAGGCGGTCGCGAGCGAACGCGAGCGCATCCGCCAGCGCGAACGTGAGCGCCTCCACAAGAACGAAAAGGTCTCGCTGCGCCAGACGCCGAAGCAGCTCGTCTCCAAGGTCGTCGAGGACTTCAACCTCACCAAATGGCTGGCGCAGGAAGCGGCGCGCGACAAGCTCATTATGGCGGGCTACCGCGGCCAGGCGCCGTACATCACCTTCCTGTTCGCCCGCATGGTCGCTCCGATCGTGCTGTTCGTCGGCTCGATCGTGTACGTGTTCCTGATCGCGCATATGGAACAGTCGATGCCGGTCAAGATCGGCTTCTGCGTCGGCGCCGCCTATCTCGGCCTGCAGGCGCCGATGCTGTTCCTGCGGAACGCGATCTCCAAGCGCCAGCTCTCGATCAAGCGCGCCTTTCCCGATGCGCTCGACCTGCTGCTGATCTGTATCGAATCCGGCATGTCGGTCGAGATGGCGTTCCGGCGGGTCGCCACCGAGATCGTGGGCCAGTCGATCGCGCTGTCGGAGGAGTTCGCGCTCACCACCGCCGAACTGTCCTATCTGCAGGATCGCAAGGTCGCCTATGAAAATCTCGCCCGGCGCACCGGGCTCGAGGGCGTCAAGTCGGTTTGTCTCGCGCTTCAGCAGGCCGAACGCTACGGCACTCCGCTCGGCCATTCCTTGCGCGTCATGGCGCAGGAAAACCGCGACATGCGCATGACCGAGGCCGAGAAGAAGGCCGCCGCCCTGCCGCCGAAGCTGACGGTGCCGATGATCCTGTTCTTCCTGCCGGTGCTGTTCGTGGTCATTCTCGGGCCGACCGGCATCAAGATCACCGAGATGCAGTAGCGCAAAACGCATGTGCGCCGCGCGGGATCCGCGCGGCTGCGAGACGGCAAAATCGGATTTGATCAGTCGCCCTGGCTGAGCGCGGCGACCGGCGTGCGCTTCGGCCCGCCGCGGTGACCGTCGTTGCGGTTCAGCATTTCCTTGAGATAGGCGACATTGGCCGCAGCCTGATCCGGCGGAAGATCGGCCTTCACGATGGTCTCGGCTTCCGCGAAGCGGCCCTGAAGGCCGACGACCAGACCGAGATTTTGCCGCACCCGGCCGCTCGCGCGCGGTGAGGCATAGGCCTGCCGCAGCGTCTCTTCGGCCTTCGGCAGATCTCTCGACAGCATGTAGGACAGGCCGAGATTGGAGAGCACGCCGGGATCGCCCGGCGCGATCTTGAGCGCGCTCGTGTAATAGGAGCGCGCCTCCTCGTGACGACCCATCTGGTCCAGCGCAGTGCCCTGCACCGAGAGCAGGCGCCAGTCCGGATTGTCGGGCGAATGCGCCTTCGACAGGACGTCGTAAGCCTGCTGGAAATTGCCGTTGTCGGCGAGCGCGCGGCCATATTGGGCGAGCAGCGCCTTGTTGCCGGGATTGGCGATGGTCGCCTGTTCGAGCACGGCGACGGCCTGGGCGCGCTGGCCGTTGGCGCGCAGGGCCTGACCATAACCGAGCGCGGCCTCGGCATCCTTGGGATTGGCGCGATAGCGCTCGCCATAGATTTCGACGGCGCGTACGGGATCGGTGGGCGCCCGATCGGAGGGAGCCGCTTCCGCCCGGGGACCACCGATCGAACCCGTCACGTCGGAGAGTTTCGACATGGCCGTGCAGCCGCCGAGGCCCATGGCCAACGCTGCGACCACGGAGGTGGACGCAAGAAGCCGGGCAAGACTGAACCGTTGACGCATGACGCTTTGACTCTCGAGCCGATTGATCGAGCCGAACGCGCCAGCAATAGACTGTTAACCCTAACGGTGAGTTAACGCCGCTGCCGCTCCCTTCACGGCGGTGCCGGCGATGGCGGCGCACCGCCAAGGCCGAGATCGAGGCCGAGCGCCATCACGTGCTCGTTCAGGTCCCGCAGCAATTGCCGCCTTTGTGGCCCCCTTTGCTCGGGGTGGAGGCGGTCGCCGGGCAGCGCCCGCAGCTGGCGCAGGAAATCGTCACGGTTGACCAGGCGTCTGCCGCGGAGCTCATCCAGCTCGTTGCGATCGAGGCCGAGCACGTCGGCGCACTGCCCGATCAAGCGCGAGAGCACCGTTCCCACTGCGGCCAGTGTGGCGACGTCGGATCGCGGCCCGGAGCTCTCGACCTTGCCTTCGAGGTCGGTCCAGGCGCGAGAGGAGACGGTGTAGACGTAGCACGCCATGGCCCAGTCCGGCTCGGCTTCATCGTAGAAGCTGCGGCGTGCGAACAATCGGCGGGCGATCGCGGCGACCTGGTCGCGCTTCAGCGCGGCGCTAGAAGCGATCTCGATCGTCGACTGGACGGCCGGATCGCGGGAAAAGTCTCGCCCTGCCGGCAGTCTGATCACACCGTTCGGCAGGTTCGAATCGAGCGGCCTGAAGGCAGCATCGTTGCGCGGCCTCGAATAGCGCGTGATCGCGAAGCCATGGTCGGTCTCGCCGGCACGGGTGGCAGGTCCGAAATGAATGATGTTGAATCCGGCATCGTCGCCGGCCTGCCCGGTCGAGGACGGACAGGAGAGCACGCAGATGGTGCGCCAGAACGCCTCGCCGCTTCCCGTCGCGCGTGGATCGGGGATGGAATAGCGAGTGAGGCCCTCGACGTGCCGGTGTCCGTGCAGCACCAGATTGACGTTGAGCGATGTCGCCGCTTCGAGAAAGGTCCCGGGCGCAGCCAGATACATCAAGGGTTCGTCGGGCACGCCGAGGAAGCGCTTTCCTTCTCCGGTCGCCTGCGGCAGCGGATGATGATGCAGCGCCAGCACGCGCACCAGATTGTCCGCCGGCTCGGCATAATCAGCACGCCCGGCCGATCCCATGCTGCCCGCGAGCTCGACGCTCAAGCGGGCGGAATCCGCGACCATCGCCTTGTAACTGCGCGCATCGACATGGCCGCTCGCAAGCGTCGTCAGGCTGGCGCGATTGGAATCCAGCAGCACCAAATCTAGTCCGGCCTGCCGGTAATAGACGCTCTTCGAGGTGCGCGGCAGATGCAGGTAGTCATAGACGTCGTGACGGCCGGCCCACTGGCTCGGGCGCTTGACGTCGTGATTGCCGGCAACGGCCTGGATGTCGGTGAACGCACCGGTCTGCCGCAAGGAGGCTATGACGGCGAGCGCCTCGTCGAGCGCGCGCGGCGTCGGCTCGTCCACGAGATCGCCCGTGATCAGCAGGATGCGGTCGGGAACATCGGCAAAGTCGGCCATCCGCTCGCGGAGAGCGGCACTCAACGCCTCGATGGTCGGAAGCAGCCGGCCCGATCCGTCCAGATGCAGGTCGGAAATCTGCGCAATGACAAAACATCGATCCATTTTGCGCCGCTCATATGCGAATGCTGCGCCGCCCAAACGATGAGAGAAATGCGTCCACGAACAGGTTCAGCCGGCATCAGCCTCCAGAACGGCGCCCGCCCATATCAATCCATGCCGCCTGCGATCTGCACGCGATGCGTGCGAGACGATGCGACACAATCTCAAATATCACGCAATACTGCCACAACCGCAACGCTAGTAAAGCCCTTGCGGCCGCGCGCTCGTGAACGGCAGTTCTCAGCGGAAGATACGGGAGCCGTGCGGCGGCGGTTTCGTCGCGCCCGATCAATATTCGATGGCAAGCCGCTTGCGGATTTCGTCGACGCGCTTGTCGAGTGCATCGAACCGCGCGTGAACGGAGCGGTCGTGGAGATAGAAGACGTAGCCGCCGGCGAGGAGCGCGAAGATCCAGTGGTGATGCTCGACATAGACGAAAATCGTCTCGATGGCCTGGCCGATGAATGTGACCACGCTCCACACAAATTCCATCGCTTGTCCTCCCGGCGCACTTTGTCGTCGGCCGCCGGAATGTCCATCCGGGCGACCGTTGCCGGAACCTAGCATGGCCCCCTCACCACGAGTAGCGGCTCGCTGAACGGTGACGGCAAAGCCGATTGCAGCCGCGGCGAAACTCTGCAAAGTCTGGTCCGTTCGCATGACCCGTTTGATCCGACGATCCGGACCCGCCAATGCCATCTGTCTTCGAGACCTCATCCGCCGCCATCCCGATCACCTTCGTCACCAAATCCCGTTGGGATCAGGTCGCCGAGCAGCTGCCGCCATTGCAGCGGCAGTTCGCTACCGCATGCGCCTTCAAGGCCAAGGCCGGCGCCTATCTCGCGCTGCCCGCGCCCGACGGCGCGGTGGCACAGGTGCTGTTCGGCCTCGAGGACGAGGATGCGAGATCGCGCGATCTGTTCCGGCCCGGCGCCCTGCCTGGGCTGCTGCCGCCGGGCACCTATCGCTTTGCCAATGCGCCGCACGATGTGCGGCTGGCCTCGCTCGCCTTTGCGTTGGGGTGCTACCGCTTCGCGCGATACCGCAAGGCAGATAGGCCCGACGTCCGGCTGGTGCCGCCCAACGGCGTCGATGCAGCCGAGATCGAGCGTATCGCCGACGCCGCGATGCTCGCGCGCGACCTCATCAACACGCCGTCCAACGACATGGGTCCGGAGGAGCTCGCCGCTGCGGCGAAAACGCTCGCCGCCGAATTCGGGGCGAGCTTCGCCTGCACCATAGGCGAGGAGCTGGAGCAGCACTTTCCATTGATCCACGCCGTCGGCATGGCCTCCAGCCGCGCGCCGCGGCTCATCGACATCGGCTGGGGCGACCCTGATCATCCCAAGGTGACGCTGGTCGGCAAGGGCGTCTGCTTCGACACCGGCGGGCTCGACTTGAAGCCGTCGAGCGGCATGCTGATCATGAAGAAGGACATGGGCGGCGCCGCCAACGTGCTGGCGCTGGCGCGCATGGTGATGGACGCGAAGCTGAAAGTGCGGCTGCGCGTGCTGATCCCGGCGGTGGAGAACGCGGTAGCCGGCAACGCCTTCCGCCCGCTCGACGTCTTCACCTCGCGCAAGGGCATCACGGTGGAGATCGGCAACACCGACGCGGAAGGCCGCCTGGTGCTCGCCGATGCGCTGGCGCTGGCCGACGAGGAGAAGCCCGATCTGCTGATCGATCTCGGTACGCTCACCGGTGCCGCGCGCGTCGCGCTGGGTCCGGATTTACCGCCCTTTTACACCAATGATGAGACGCTTGCCGCCGACGTCGCGCGCTGCGCGGTGAAGGAGAACGATCCGTTGTGGCGCATGCCGCTGTGGCCGCCTTACGATGCGTGGCTGGACTCCAAGACCGCCACCATCACCAACGCGCCATCAGGCGGCTTTGCCGGCTCGATCACCTGCGCGCTGTTCTTGCAGCGCTTCGTCGAGCACGCCGGGAGCTGGCTCCATGTCGACATCTACGGCTGGACGCCGTCGGCCAAGCCCGCACGCCCCGAAGGCGGCGAGTGCCAGGCCGCGCGCGCCATCTACAAAGTGCTGAGCGAGCGCTATGCATGATCCAAAATACGATCCGAGGCTGACACCGGCGCGGGGCGACCTCGCCGCGAAATATCTCGAAGGCAAGGTGCAGGCGGACCGCTTCGTCGCCGGCGAGGAGTTCGAGGTGGTCGAGCCGGTCGCGCCGGTGCGCGAGCAGCCGTCCGCGAACGCGATGCTGATGACGGAAGCGCTGCGCGGCGAGCGCGTCACCGTCTACGACCGCAATGGCGAGGGCTGGGCGTGGGGCCAGCTCAATGACGACGGCTATGTCGGCTGGCTGCCCGAAGCCGCTTTGGCGAAGCCATCGGCTGCGCCAACCCACGTGGTCGGCGCCCTCAGGACATTTGCCTTTCCCGGTCCCTCGATCAAGCTGCCGCCGGCCGAGACGCTCGTGATGGGATCCCGGCTCGCCGTGACGCGCCAGGACGGCAGCTTCGCCGTGACGCGCGACCTCAGATATCTGCCGAAGACGCATCTCGTCCCGCTCGATCATCGCGAGCCTGATTTCGTCGCGGTCGCCGAACGCTTCGTCGGCACGCCCTATCTCTGGGGCGGCAAGAGCAGCCTGGGCATCGATTGCTCCGGCCTCGTCCAGGTCTCGCTGACGGCTTCAGGCATCGGCTGCCCGCGCGACAGCGACATGCAGCAGGCCGGCCTCGGCCGTGCCCTGGAGCCGCATGAGCGAAGCCGCCTGCAACGCGGCGATCTGATCTTCTGGAAGGGCCATGTCGCGATCGTCCGCGACGGCGTCACCATGGTTCACGCCAACGCGCATCACATGGCGACGGCGATCGAACCGATCGAGCCGGCGATCGCGCGGATCAAGGCGGCCGGCAGCGAAGTCATCGCGATCAAGCGGCTGTAACGGCAGCTACGTCGCGACCGAGCCGCCGCCCGCCGTCTCCAGCCGGAACGCCGCCGCGAACAAGGCGCGCGTGTAATCCGTCTTCGGGTTCTTGAACAGATCCGCGGCCTGTCCTTCTTCGACCACCTTGCCGCCGCGCATCACGATGAGGTGGCTCGCGAGCGAAGCGACGACGCGCAAATCGTGCGAGATGAACATGTAGGTGAGCTCGCGCTTGCGCTGCAGCTCACGCAACAGATCAACCATCTGCGCCTGGAACAGCATGTCGAGCGCGCTGGTCGGCTCGTCCAGCACGACGAAATCCGGCTCCAGCACCACCGCCCGCGCGATGCTGATGCGCTGGCGCTGACCGCCGGAGAATTCATGGGGATAGCGGTCGCGGGTATCCGGCTTCAGCCCGACATCTTCCAGCGCCTTGACGACGCGCGCCTCGCGCTCCTCTCGCGACAGCTTCGGCTGATGCACGGAGAGGCCTTCGGCAATGATGTCGGCGACTGACATGCGCGGTGAGAGCGAGCCGAACGGATCCTGGAACACGATCTGCATGTCCCGCCGGAACGGGCGCATCTCCTTGAAGCGCAGGCCCTGGATGTCCTTGCCCAGAAACACGATGCGGCCGTTCGAGGAGATCAGGCGCAGCAGCGCGAGGCCCAGTGTGGTCTTGCCCGAGCCGGATTCGCCGACGACGCCGAGCGTCTCGCCCTTGCGCACGGCGATGCTGACACCGTCCACCGCCTTGATGTGGCCGACCGTCTTGCGCATCAGGCCGCGCTTGATCGGAAACCACACCTTCAGATCGTCCGCCGACATCACCACCGGCGCATCCGGCTGCGGCGGCGCGGGATCCGGCTTCGGCTCGGCCGCGAGCAGGTCGCGCGTATAGGGATGTTTCGGGCTCCTGAAGACCTGCTCGACCGGTCCCTGCTCGACGATCTCGCCGCTCTTCATGACGCAGACGGTGTCGGCGATGCGGCGCACGATGCCGAGATCGTGGGTGATGAAGAGCAGGCTCATGCCGAGCCGCGACCGGATCTCGGCGAGCAGCGCCAGGATCTGCGCCTGCACGGTGACGTCGAGCGCCGTGGTCGGCTCGTCCGCGATCAGCAAATCAGGCTCGTTGGCGAGCGCCATCGCGATCATCACGCGCTGGCGCTGGCCGCCGGAGAGCTGATGCGGATAACTGTTCAGCCGCGTCTCGGGCTCGGGAATGCCGACCTGCGTCAGGAGCTCCAGCGTCCGCTTGCGCGCCTCTGCATTGCTGGTGGGATTGTGCAGCTGGATGATCTCCCCGATCTGCGCCTCGATCGTGTGCAGCGGGTTGAGCGAGGTCATCGGCTCCTGGAAGATGATGGAGATGTCGCTGCCTCTGATCTCCCGCATCTGTCGCTCGGAGCGGTCGATCAGCTCCTGTCCCTTGAAGCGAATGCTGCCCGAGGGATGCGAGGCATTGGGATAGGGCAGCAGCTTCAGGATCGAGAGCGCGCTGACCGACTTGCCGGAGCCGGATTCGCCGACCAGCGCCAGGCACTCGCCGCGCTTGATCTGGAACGAGACCTTGTCGACCGCGAGCGTGGTGGCGCCGCCCTGGTGGAAGGCCACCGAGAGGTCGCGGACTGCAAGCAGAGGCTGGTTGATCGCGTCCATCGGCTTACCTGAACGTCTTGCGCGGATCGAAGGCGTCGCGCACGGCTTCGCCGATGAAGATCAGCAGCGACAGCATGATCGCGACCGAGAAGAAGCCGGAGAAGCCGAGCCAGGGCGCCTGCACATTGGCCTTGGCCTGCGACAGCAATTCGCCGAGCGAAGGCGATCCCGGCGGCAGGCCGAAGCCCAGGAAGTCCAGCGCCGTCAGCGTCATCACCGAGCTCGACACGATGAAGGGCAGGAACGTCATGGTCGCCACCATCGCGTTCGGCAGCAAATGGCGGAACATGATGACAGGGTTGGAGACGCCGAGCGCCCGCGCCGCCTGGATGTATTCGAAATTGCGCCCGCGCAGGAATTCGGCCCTCACCAGGCCGACCAGCGAGACCCAGGAGAACAGCAGGAGGATGCCGAGCAGCACGAAGAAGCCGGGCACGAGCACCGAAGACAGGATCAGGAGAAGATAGAGCGAGGGAATCGCCGTCCATATCTCGATGAAGCGCTGGAAGATGAGATCGACCCGCCCGCCGAAATAGCCCTGCACGGCGCCCGCCGCGATGCCGACGACGGATGAGAAGATGGTCAGGCAAAGGCCGAACAGCACCGAGATGCGGAAGCCGTAGATTAGCCGCGCGACGACGTCGCGGCCCTGATCGTCGGTCCCGAGCCAGTTATATTCGAGATCACGGCAGCTCTTCAGCCCCTTTTTCTCCACCACCGGCTGGCACTGTTTCTCGGTCAGCATCCAGGTCGGCGGCGACGGCGCCGGCGTCGGCAGGTCGAGATTGTGCGTCGCGTAGGAATAGCGGATCAGCGGCCAGACGATACTGCCGTTCTTCTCCTTGATCAGCTTCTGCAGATAGGGATCGCGATAGTCGGCCGCGGTTTCGAAGTCGCCGCCGAAGGTGGTCTCCGAATAGGTGACGAAGGCGGGCCAGTAGAGATGGCCGTCGAACTTGATCAGGAACGGCCGGTCGTTGGCGATCAGCTCGGCGAACAGCGAGATCACGAATAGGGCGATGAAGATCCAGAACGACCAATAGCCGCGCCGGTTCGCCTTGAAGTTCTGCCACCGCCGCTTGTTCAGCGGCGAAGGCGCGAAGGGCTTGCGCGTGATCGGAACGATCTCGCCCAGCGGAGACTGGGTCGTGGTCTCGATCGGTGTCGGAGCGGTGATCGTCATCAGACCTCCCGCGCCTCGAAATCGATCCGGGGATCGATCCACATATAGGTCAAATCGGAGACCAGGTTGATCACGAGGCCGACCAGCGAAAAGATGTAGAGCGTTCCGAACACGACGGGATAGTCACGGTTGAGCACGCTCTCAAAGCTGAGCAGGCCGAGGCCGTCCAGCGAGAAGATGGTCTCGATCAGAAGCGAGCCCGAAAAGAAGGCGTGGATGAAGGTGCCGGGGAAGCCCGCGATCACGATCAGCATCGCATTTCGGAAGACATGGCCATAGAGCACCCGGCCCTCGCTGCAGCCCTTGGCGCGCGCGGTCATGACATATTGCTTGCGGATCTCGTCCAGGAACGAGTTCTTGGTCAGGAACGTCATGGTGGTGAAGGCGCCGAGTCCCATAGCGATCAGCGGCAGCGTCAGATGCCAGAAATAATCGATGATCTTCCAGTACCAGGGAAATTGCGACCAGCCGTCCGAGGTCAGTCCGCGCAGCGGGAACCAGTTGAAGAAGGAGCCGCCGGCAAACAGGATGATCAGGAGGATCGCGAACAGGAAGCCGGGAATGGCATAGCCCAGCACGAGAATGGTCGACGTCCAGGTGTCGAAGCGCGTGCCGTCCTTGACCGCCTTGCGGATGCCGAGCGGGATCGAGATCAGATAGGTGATCAGCGTCAGCCAGATCCCGAGCGAGATCGAGACCGGCAGCTTCTCCTTGATGAGCTGGATCACGCTGACATCGCGGAAATAGCTCTTGCCGAAATCGAAGCGGGCGAAATTCCAGACCATCAGCGCAAAGCGCTCAGGTGCCGGCTTGTCGAAACCGAACTGCTTTTCCAGTTTCTTGATGAAGTCAGGGTCTAACCCCTGCGCGCCGCGATATTTCGAATTGATCGCGTCGCCGCCGGCCCCCAATTGCCCCGGCGCACGCTGCGCGAAGTCGCCGCCGCCCGAAATGCGCGAGGTGCCGCCGGTGTCGGCCCCCGAAAGTTGCGCGATCACACGCTCGACCGGACCGCCCGGCGCGAACTGCACGACGATGAAGGAGACGAAGAGGATTCCGAGCAGCGTCGGGATCATCAGAAGGATGCGACGGGCGATATAGGCGCTCATGATTATTTCGCCTGCTCGAGTTTGGCGGCCTTGGCGGGGTCGTACCACCACAGCGTCCGCTCACCGACACCACTCGCGTAATCGGAGATCGCGTAGCGCGGCAGATTGGCGGGATGACCGAACTGGTCCCAATAGGCCAGCCGATGGCTGGTGTTGTACCATTGCGGGATCCAGTAGCGGCCGGCGCGGAACACGCGATCGAGCGCGCGGCAGGCAAAGGTCAGGTCGCTGCGCGTTTCGGCTGCCATGGCCTTCTCGACCAGGGCGTCCATCGCGGGGCTGGCGGCGCCGGCCAGATTGTATGACCCCTTCGTCTCCGCGGCCTGCGAGGTGAAATAGGTGCGCAGGCCGTCACCGGGCGTCGCCGACATGGTCAGGCGCTGCATGGCGACGTCGAAGTCGAACGCTTCGACCCGCGCGCGGTACTGCACCGCATCGACGAGGCGCAAGCTGGCCTCGATGCCGAGCGTATTCAGGTTCTTCAGGAACGAGCCGTGGTGCGGCTGGAACGAGGCCTCATCGATCAGGAACTCGATGGTGAAGGCCTCGCCATTCGGCAAGAACCGCTTGCCGTCCTTGGCCGTAAGCTTCGCCTCCTGCAGCAATTGCTGCGCCTTGCGCAGCAGCGCGCGGTCCTGGCCGGAACCGTCCGACACCGGCGGCATGAAGGGCTCGCCAAAGACCTCGTCAGGCACTTGCCCGCGGAAGGGCTCGAGCAGCTTCAACTCCTCCGGCGACGGCAGTCCCTGCGCGACGAGATCGGAGTTCTGGAACGGCGAGACGGTGCGCGCATAGGCGCCGTACATGATGGTCTTGTTGGTCCATTCGAAGTCGAACGCGCAGTTGATCGCTTCGCGGACCCTGGGGTCCTTGAACCTGTCGCGCCGCGTGTTGATGAACCAACCCTGACCGCCCGACGGGGTCTGATCCGGCACCTGCTCGCGCTTGACGCGGCCGTCCTTGATCGCGGGAAAGTCGTAACGCGTCGCCCAGATCCGCGACGTGAATTCCTCGCGATATAGATAGTTCTTGCTGGTGAAGCCTTCGAAGGCGACGTCCCGATCGCGATAGAATTCGTAGCGGATCACGTCGAAATTGTTGCTGCCCCGGCAGACCGGAAGGTCGGCGCCCCACCAGTCCTTGACCCGCTCGAACTCGACGAAGCGATTGATCTCGAACTTTCCGACCTTGTAGGGGCCGCAGCCCAGCGGCGTATCCGTCGTCGTCTCGTCAAATGTCCGGTTCGCGTAAAAGGCCTTCGAAAAGATCGGCAGGCCCGCCACGTAGAGCGGCACGTCGCGCGCGCGCTTCTCGGCAAAACGCACGACCAGGGTGGCGTCATCGAGCGCCTCCGCGCCCTTGACGTCACGCATCTGGATCTGGATCAGCGGATGGCCCTTGGCCTTCAGCGTATTGATCGAATAAGCCACGTCATGCGCGGTCAGCTTCGAGCCGTCGTAAAACCGCGCCTCGGGCCGAATGGTGTAGCGATAGGCGAGCTTGTCGGCGGAGATCTGCACGGACCTTGCGGCAAAGCCGTACATGGCATCCGGCTCGTCGCCCGCATGCGCCATCAGCGTCGCGAAGGTCAGGTCCATCCCCTGCGCGCCTTCGCCCTTCAGGATGAAAGCGTTGAACGAGTTGAAGGTCTGGTAGGACTGGTTGTACGACCGCGTCGACGGGATGAGCGAGAACGCGCCGCCCTTCGGCGCGTCGACGTTCACGTAGTCGAAATGATGGAAGTCGGCGGGATATTTGAGATCGCCGAACGCCGAGATGCCGTGAGCCTCACCCCCGCCTTCGGATGCATGCGCGCCTTGCCACGGCTGTGCGCCTAGCGACACCCCAAGGGTGCCGCCGACACCCAGGGCCAGCACATGGCGGCGTGACATCTGCGTCATGCGGGGAATGTCCTTCACGACTTCTTTGCGATCCGCGCCGCCTTGTCTGCGTCGTACCACCAGATGAACGGGAAGCCGGACTGTCCGTATTTAGGCAGCTCCGCCGGACGACCGAAGCGGTCCCAGCGCGCAGTGCGCACCTTCGTGTAGGTCCACTGCGGCACGACATAGTGATTCCACAGCAGCACGCGATCGAGCGCCTTGGTCGCGGCGACGAGATCGTCGCGATCGGTGGCGTAGATGACCCGTTCGATCAACTTGTCGATCGCGGGATTCTTGATGCCGGCAATGTTGCGCGAGCCGGCAATGTCGGCCGTCTTGGACGACCAGAACTCGCGCTGCTCGTTGCCCGGCGACTGCGACTCGCCCCACGAATTGGTGACGATGTCGAAGTCCCACTCGCGCGTCCTGTTCTCGTACTGGGTCGGATCGACCGTCCGCACGCTGACGGCGATGCCGAGCCGCTCCAGGGACGGCTTGTAGAACAATGTGATGCGCTCGAAGCTCGGATCCGAGTTCAACAATTCCAGCGTGAAATGGGCGCCGGTCTTGACGTCGGTCAGCTTGCGGTCGCGCACCTCATAGCCGGCCTCCTTGAACAGGCGCAGCGCCTCGCGGAGATTGTCGCGCACGGCTTCCGGACTGCCGCCGACCGGATTGCTGTAGGCCGTGGTGAAGACTTCCGGCGGGACCTGGGCGCGGACGGTTTCAAGGATCTCGAGCTCCTTGCCCTGCGGCAAGCCGGTTGCCATGAGCTCGTCGATGCCGTCGAAATAGCTGCTGACGCGCTTGTACTGGCCGTAGAAGATCTGCTTGTTCATCTCCTCGAAGTCGAACGCGTAGTTGAGCGCGCGACGCACGCGGGGGTCGCTGAACTTGGCGCGGCGCAGGTTCGGCACGAAGGCCTGCATCACGCCCGAGCTGCGATTGGCGAACTCCTCGAGGATCACCCGCTTTTCGGCCACGGCCGGAAAGTCGTAGGCGGTCGCCCAGTTCTTCGCGCTGTTCTCGGTGCGCCAGTCGACCTGGTCGGCTTTGAAGGCCTCGATCGCCACGGTGGCATCGCGGAAGTATTCGTAGCGCATCTCGTCGAAATTGTTGCGCCCCACATTGGCGGCGAAATCTCGTCCCCAATAATCCCTAACGCGCTCCAGCGCGATCGAGCGCCCGGCGACGAAGTCCTTGATCTTGTAGGGACCGGAGCCGAGCGGCACTTCGAGCGTGGTCGCGGAGACGTCGCGCTTGCGGCCCTGCGCGTCGGTCCCCTCCCACCAATGCTTCGGCAAGACCGTGAGCTGCCCGACGATCTGCGGCAGCTCGCGGTTGCCCGGCGCGTCGAACGTGAACTTCACCTCGCGCTCGCCGACCTTCTCGGCCTTCACCACATGGCTGTAATAGGCCGAGTACATCGGGTGATGCTTCTTGAAGGATTCGAGCGAGAAGATCACGTCATCGGCGGTGACCGGCTTGCCGTCGTGCCATTTGGCTTGCGCCCGCAGGCGGTAGGTGACGAAGGAGAAATCGTCCGGATGGCTGACGGCCTCGGCCAGCGCGCCGTATTCGGTCGAGACCTCGTCGAGCGAGGCTGTCGTCAGGGATTCGTAGATGAAGGCGACCGCACCGGCGACCTGCCCCTTCACGCCCGAAACCACGATGTTGAAATTGTCGAAAGTGCCGACCGCGATCTGACGCGCGATGCCGCCCTTGGGGGCGTCCGGATTGACGTAGTCGAAGCGCTTGAAGTCGGCGGGATACTTGACCTTTCCGAACAGCGACAGCGCATGCCGCCATTGCGGCTCACCAGCCGATTGCGCCTGCGCCGCGCCGATGGCGGGAACGCCCGCCACGGAACCGAGGACGGGAAGCGCTGCAGCAGCAGTGCCGGTGAGCAGGAGATCGCGTCGGGTAATGGCCAAATCAGCATCCCTGTCTGGAAGGAGGGTCACTCCTTTAAGTTCCCAATATAGGCGAGGTTTCGACCGAATATGTTGCTTTTTCCTCATCTTGGAAGGCCGGGCGACCTGTCGGATGCGGCCAAACGCCCCGATAAACTCGCCGCGAGGCCCGGATAAGCAAACGGCCAGGCTTCTCAGCCTGGCCGCATATTCCAAGATCGGTTTTTGGCGACCTTACTTCGAGGCCGTCGGGATCGGCTGCGGATGCTCCGACAGCGAGTTCAGATAGGCGATGACGTCGGCGCGCTCGGAATCCTTGGGGATACCGGCGAAGCCCATCGCGGTGCCCGGGATGAAGCCCTTCGGATTGGCAATGAACTTGTTGAGGTCGTCGAACGTCCAGCTGCCGCCCTTGCCCTTCATGGCCGCGGAGAAGTTGAAGCCGTTACGGCCTTCGCCCCGCTTCTCGCCGACGACGCCGTAGAGGTTCGGACCGACGCGATTCGGGCCGCCCTTCTCGAAGGTGTGGCAGGCGCCGCACTTCTTGGCGGCCGCCGCGCCCTTCTCGACGGAGGCGGTCTGGAGCAGCTTCTCGATCGGCTCGGCGGATGCGGCAGCGGCGCCGCCAGCTTCCTTGCCGTGGCCGGCTTCTTCCTTCACGGCGATCTCGAAGCCCGGCTTTTCCGGCATCTTGGGCGAGAACAGCGCGCTCGCGGTGAAGCTCGTCACCAGCAGGATCAGACAGGTGCCGAGCACGGCACCGAGAATTTTGTTGAGTTCGAAAGAGTCCATTTCCGGCCAGGCCCCACACCGCAATAAGAATCGAGCGGCCGGGCGGCCGCCAGGACGAGCCTCGGGAGAATCAAACGTTCCCTATTGTTTCCCCGAGTTTTGCCATTGAGATATCGGTTTGCCCGGGGTCTGGCAACCCGTATAAGCGACCCCGCTTGCAGCCCGTCCCCACGCCATTTCCCGGCGCGGAAAACGCCCCGTTTCCAGGCCCTTGACCCCAGACCTTTGAGCCCGATGATCGACCCCCGCATCCTGGTGCTGATCCCGGCCCGCATGGCCGCCACCCGCCTGCCCGGCAAGCCGCTCGCCGATATCGCGGGCCTGCCGATGATCGTGCACGTGATGCGCCGCGCCGAGGCCGCCGGCATCGGCCGGGTCGCGGTCGCGACCGATACCACCGAGATTGCCGCCGCTGTCACCGCCCATGGCGGCGAGGCCGTGATGACCCGATCCGACCACCCGTCCGGCTCGGACCGCATCCACGAAGCCATGCAGAAGCTCGATCCGGAGGGCAAGGCCGAGATCGTGATCAATCTGCAGGGCGACTTCCCGACCATCACGCCACAGACCATCCGCGAGGTTCTGCCGCCCTTTGCCGACCCCGCGGTCGATATCGTGACGCTGGCCTCGCAGATCCACACCGAGGAGGAAGACCTCGCCCCGAGCGTGGTCAAGGCGATCGGCTCGCCGATCGCCCCGCGGCGGATGCGGGCACTTTATTTCACGCGCGCCACCGCGCCTTACGGCAACGGACCGCGTTACCATCACATCGGCCTTTACGCGTACCGGCGCGCGGCGCTGGAACGGTTCGTGTCGCTGCCGCCCTCGCCGCTGGAGCGCCAGGAAAGCCTCGAGCAGCTCCGGGCGGTCGAAGCCGGCATGCGCATCGACATCATGATCGTCGACAGCGTGCCCCGCGGCGTCGATACCCCGCCCGATCTCGAAACCGCGCGCAGCATCCTTTCCAAACCCTGAGCGGCTGCTACAAGGCGCCGCAGGAGCACTTTTGAGACATGAGCAAGCTGAAAATCGCGTTCCAGGGCGAGCCCGGGGCCAATTCGCACATCGCCATCGTCGAGGCATTTCCCGACGCCGAGCCGATGCCCTGCGCCACCTTCGAGGACGCGCTGTCGGCGATCTCGTCGGGCGAAGCCGATCTCGGTATGATCCCGATCGAGAATTCGGTGGCCGGCCGCGTGGCCGACATCCACCATCTGTTGCCGGCCTCCGGTCTCTTCATCATCGGCGAATGGTTTCTCCCCGTCCGGCACCAATTGATGGCGGTGAAGGGGACCAGGCTCGAGGACATCAAGAGCGTCGAGAGCCACGTCCATGCGCTGGGCCAGTGCCGGCGCATCATCCGCAAGCTCGGCATCAAGGGGATCGTGCACGCCGACACCGCCGGCAGCGCCCGTGACATCTCCGAACGCAACGACAAGACGGTGGCCGCGATCGCCTCGCGCCTCGCTGCCAAGATCTACGGCCTCGACATCCTCGCCGAGGACATCGAGGACGAGTCGCACAACACCACGCGTTTCGTGGTGTTGGCGCGCGAGCCGAAATGGGCGGCGCAAGGCTCCGGCCCGCTGGTCACGACGTTCGTCTTCCGCGTGCGCAACCTTCCCGCCGCGCTCTACAAGGCGCTCGGAGGCTTTGCCACCAACAGCGTCAACATGACCAAGCTCGAAAGCTACATGGTCGACGGCAATTTCTTCGCCACGCAGTTTTATGCCGACGTCGACGGCCATCCCGACGACAAGGGCCTGGCATTCGCGATCGAGGAGCTGAAGTTCTTCTCGCGCGAATTCCGCATCGTCGGCGTGTATCCGGGCCATCCGTTCCGCGCGACGTTCAGCGAAGCGCGGCAAGATTAGTCGCGTGTCCCGGACGCGCGAAGCGCGAACCGGGACCCAGGAGCTGCGAGGCTCGGAGCAGCGATAGGCCCCGGCTCAGCAGCGCATCACTGCGTGCTGCGCTGCGTCCGGGGCACGAGGCTCGCTCACGCCTCCGGCTTCATCAGCCCGAACGCTTCCGCCAGCAGCGCGTACGACTTCTTCCGCGCGTCGTGATCGTACACCGCGGTGATCACCATGATTTCGTCCGGCTTGCTCGCATCGATCAGCGGCTGCAGCTTCTTCTGCACCGTCGCGGGATTGCCGACGAACAGACGCGAACGGTTGCGCAGGATCGAGGTGCGCTCGGCGTCGGAATAGGGATAGGCCAGCGCCTCCTCGACGCTCGGCAGCGGCAGATATTGACCGCGGTCGCGGCGCAGCCGGTTGAGGTCAAACGACGCGGCGAGCCGCTCGGCCTCCTCGTCGGTATCGGCCGCGATGGCGGCAACCGCGAGGATCGCATGCGGCGTGGCACGCCACGCCGAGGGTTGGAAGCGATTGTGATAGTGCACCATCGCATCGACCGCATCGTGGGAGGCGAAATGATGGGCAAACGCGAAGCCCATGCCGATCTGGGCGGCCAGTTCCGAGGAATAGTCGCTGGAGCCAAGCAGCCAGATCGGCGGCAGGGCGGTGTCGTCGGGCATCGCGACGACGTTGTTGTAGGGGTGCCCCGAGGGGAATTCGCGGGTCTCCCACAGGATCAATTCATGCAGCCGCTCCAGGAAATCGTCGCCCTCGCGCCGGTCGAGGCGGCTGCGCAGCGCGTAGGCCGTCGCGCCGTCGGTGCCGGGGGCGCGGCCGAGACCGAGATCGATGCGGCCGGGAAACAGTGCCTCCAGCATCTTGAAGCGCTCGGCGACGACCAGCGGGGCGTGATTGGGCAGCATCACCCCGCCGGAGCCGACGCGGATGTGCTTCGTCACCGCCGCGATCTGGCCGATCATGACATCGGGCGCGGGGCTCGCGACCGAGGCGAGGTTGTGGTGCTCGGCGAGCCAATAGCGGACATAGCCGAGCCCATCGACATGGCGCGCCAGGTCGATGCTGTTGCGCAGCGCCGCGGCGGGCCTGGTGCCTGATGTGACGACGGAGAGGTCGAGGACGGAGAGCGGGATCATGACGGCCTAACCTAATGGAGAGCCCGGCGGCGACAACGGGCTCGCGGCGCAGGTCTGACGTGTGCAGGCCACGAGCCGACGCGGTGGGTCCAAGCGAGCCGATGGGCAGATTAACGTCTCGATAACGAACGCTCCATTCTGCCCACCGGAGTAGTCGCCACGATTCCCAGTCCACTCTTTCTATAAACTGTTGATTTTAATTATCTTTATAATCCACGCCAATATCCCACTCGAGCCAGAAAATGACAGATAATTCCACGCCAATTGGCAGAAGTGGGCCACTTCCCATCTGCGATGGGCTGTCGATTGCCGAGCCTTTGGCTTATCCTGGACTTCAAAGCGAAACCTGACCGTCGGCCGCCGAAACCCGGCGACAACCTGGAGTGAGTGGTGCCATGACCGATCTGACGATTCCTGCCCGAGCAGACGGGCAAGACGGGCACCTGAAGCGGCCTGCGATCTCCTTCGAGTTCTTTCCGCCCAAGACGGAAGACATGGAGCGCAATCTCTGGGAGACCATCAACCGGCTCGCCCCGCTCGACCCGAAATTCGTCTCGGTGACCTACGGCGCCGGCGGCTCGACCCGCGAGCGCACCCATTCGACCATTGCCCGCATCCTGAAAGAGACCGCGCTGCTGCCGGCGGCGCATCTGACCTGCGTCGGCGCCTCGCGCGGCGAGATCGACGAGATCGTCGACCGCTACCACGAGGTCGGCGTCCGCCACATCGTCGGCCTGCGCGGCGATCCCGTTGCCGGCATCGGCACCCCCTATTCCAGCCATCCCGACGGCTATCAGAGCTCGGCCGACCTCGTCGCCGGGATCAAGAAGCGCTACGGCGATATCGAAGTGAGCGTGTCCGCTTATCCCGAGAAGCACCCTGAGGCCCGCGACTTCGACGCCGACATCGACACGCTGAAGGCCAAGGTGGATGCCGGCGCGACCCGCGCGATCACCCAGGTGTTCTTCGATAACGATCTCTACTTCCGCTATCTCGACCGCGTCCGCGCCCGCGGCATCGACATTCCGATCGTGCCGGGCATCATGCCCATGCACAATTTCAAGCAGGCCCGCAATTTCGTCACCCGCGCGGGCACCACCGTGCCGGACTGGTTTGCCGCGAAATTCGAAGGCCTCGATGAGGACGCCGAGACCCGCAAGCTGGTGGCCGCGACCGTCGCCGCCGGCCAGGTGCAGAAGCTCGCCAAGCGCGGCGTCGACACCTTCCATTTCTACACCATGAACCGCGCCGATCTCGTGTTCGCGATCAGCCATTTGCTCGGCATCCGCGCCAAGAGCGCCCAGAAGGCTGCGTAACAGACAATGACCGTTCCCGTTTCCGCCAAGCGAACCGCCCTCCTCAACGCCGCCCGCGAACGCATCCTCGTGCTCGACGGCGCCATGGGCACGATGATCCAGAACCTGCAGTTCGACGAGGCCGCCTTCCGCGGGGAGCGCTTCAAGGACTTCCATCGCGACCTGCGCGGCAACAACGATTTGTTGATCCTGACCCAGGCCCAGGCGATCGAGGACATCCACGCGGCGTATTTGCGCGCCGGCGCCGACATCGTCGCGACCAACACCTTCTCGACCACCTCGATCGCGCAGGCCGATTACGACCTCACCGACATTGTGTATGAAATGGCGCGCGAAGGCGCCCGCCTCGCCGGCAACGCCGCGCGCCGCGTCGAGGCCGAGGACGGCAAGCCGCGCTTCGTCGCCGGCGCCATCGGCCCGACCAACCGCACCGCCTCGATCTCGCCCGACGTCTCCAATCCCGGCTACCGCGCCGTCACCTTCGACGACTTACGCAAATCCTATGGCGAGCAGATCAACGGCATGCTCGACGGCGGCGTCGACCTCCTGCTGGTCGAGACCATCTTCGACACGCTGAACGCCAAGGCGGCGCTCTATGCGATCGCCGAGATCACGGAAGAACGCGGCATCGACATGCCCGTGATGGTGTCGGGCACCATCACCGACAAGTCCGGCCGCCTGCTCTCCGGCCAGTTGCCGGAGGCGTTCTGGAATTCGGTGCGGCACGCCAGGCCCGTGACCATCGGCTTCAACTGCGCGCTCGGCGCCGAAGATCTGCGTGCGCACATCGCCGATATCGGCCGCGTCGCCGATACGCTGGTCTGCGCCTATCCGAACGCCGGCCTGCCCAACGAATTCGGCCAGTATGACGAAACGCCCGAATACATGGCGCGCCTGGTCGGCGAGTTCGCTGCGTCCGGCCTCGTCAACATCGTCGGCGGCTGCTGCGGCACCACGCCGGAGCATATCGCGGCGATCGCCGCCGCCGTTGCCCCGCACAAGCCGCGCATCGTGCCCGAGATCGAACCGCGCCTGAAGCTGTCCGGCCTCGAGCCGTTCATTCTGACCGACGCCATTCCGTTCGTGAACGTCGGCGAGCGCACCAACGTCACGGGCTCTGCGAAATTCCGCAAGCTGATCACCGCCGGCGATTACACCGCCGCGCTGCAGGTCGCGCGCGACCAGGTCGAGAACGGCGCGCAGATCATCGACGTCAACATGGACGAGGGCCTGCTCGATTCCGAAGCCGCGATGGTGACGTTCCTCAACCTCGTCGCCGCCGAGCCCGACATCGCCCGCGTCCCCGTGATGGTGGATTCCTCGAAATTCTCGGTGATCGAGGCCGGCCTGAAATGCGTTCAGGGCAAGCCGGTCGTCAACTCGATCTCGATGAAGGAAGGCGAGGAGAAGTTCATCTTCGAGGCCAAGATTGCGCGGCGCCACGGCGCGGCCGTCGTGGTGATGGCGTTCGACGAGGTCGGTCAGGCCGACACGTTCAAGCGCAAGACCGAGATCTGCAAGCGCGCCTACGACATCCTCGTCGAGCGCGTCGGCTTCCCGCCGGAAGACATCATCTTCGATCCGAACGTCTTTGCGATCGCGACCGGCATCGAGGAGCATAACAATTACGGCGTCGACTTCATCGAGGCGACGCGCTGGATCCGCCAGAACCTGCCGGGCGCGCACATCTCCGGCGGCGTCTCCAACCTGTCGTTCTCGTTCCGCGGCAACGAGCCGGTGCGCGAGGCGATGCACTCGGTGTTCCTGTATCACGCCATCAAGGCCGGCATGGACATGGGCATCGTCAATGCCGGGCAGATGATCGTCTATGACGACATCGACCCTGAATTGCGCCAGGTCTGCGAGGACGTCGTCCTCAATCGCGATCCGGGCGCCTCCGAGCGCCTGCTGGCACTGGCCGAGAAATTCCGCGGCAACAAGACCCAGACCAGGGAAGCCGATCTCGCCTGGCGCGAATGGCCGGTCGAGAAGCGGCTGTCGCATTCGCTGGTCCATGGGATCACCGAGTTCATCGAGCAGGACACCGAAGAAGCCCGCAAGAATTCCTCGCGCCCGCTCGACGTCATCGAGGGCCCGCTGATGGCCGGCATGAACGTCGTCGGCGACCTCTTCGGCGACGGCAAGATGTTCCTGCCGCAGGTGGTGAAGTCCGCGCGCGTCATGAAGCAGGCGGTGGCCTGGCTGATGCCGTTCATGGAGGAGGAGAAGGCCCGCAACGCCGCGAACGGCATCGAGTCCGGCCAGAACTCGTCCGCCGGCAAGATCGTGCTCGCGACCGTCAAGGGCGACGTCCACGACATCGGCAAGAACATCGTCGGCATCGTGCTCCAGTGCAACAATTATGAGGTCATCGACCTCGGCGTCATGGTGCCGGCCGCCAAGATCGTCGAGACCGTGAAGGCGGAGAAGGCCGACATCGTTGGGCTCTCCGGCCTGATCACGCCCTCGCTCGACGAGATGGCGTTCTTCGCCGGCGAGCTGCAGCGCGAAGGCCTCAAGCTGCCGCTCCTGATCGGCGGCGCCACCACCAGCCGCGTGCACACCGCTGTGAAAATCGACCCGAGCTATCGCGCCGGCCCCGTCGTTCACGTCAACGACGCCAGCCGCGCCGTCGGCGTCGCCTCCTCGCTGCTCTCGCCGGAGAGGCGCGAGGCTTATGCCGCCGAGGTGCGGGCCGAATACGCCAAGATCTCGGACGCGCATCTGCGCGCGCAGGCCGACAAGAAGCGGCTGAAGCTGGAGGTCGCGCGCAAGAACCGCGTGCCGGTGGATTTCGCCAAGAGCAAGCCGGTGAAGCCGACCTTCCTCGGCATCAAGAGCTTCGACGATTACGATCTCGCCGAGCTGGTCGACTGCATCGACTGGACGCCGTTCTTCCAGACCTGGGAGCTCGCCGGCCGCTTCCCCGCGATCCTCCAGGACGAGAAGGTCGGCGAAGTCGCGCGCTCGCTCTATGACGATGCCCGCAAGATGCTCGACACCATCGTTAGGGAAAAATGGTTCCGGGCCCGCGCGACGATCGGCTTCTGGCCGGCGAACGCCGAAGGCGACGACATCGCGCTCTATGCCGACGAGAGCCGCACCAAGAAGATCGCGACGCTGCACACGCTGCGCCAGCAACTCGAGAAGCGCGAGGGCCGCTTCAACGCCGCACTCGCCGACTTCGTCGCGCCCGCGGGCGTGCCGGACTACGTCGGCGGCTTCGTCGTCACGGCCGGGATCGGCGAAGACGCCGTCGCCGACCGCTTCAAGATGGCCAATGACGACTACTCCTCGATCCTGTGCAAGGCGCTGGCCGACCGCCTCGCCGAAGCCTTTGCCGAGCGCATGCATGCCCGCGTACGCCGCGAGTTCTGGGCCTATGCGCCGGACGAGGCGCTCTCCAACGACGAGATGATCCTGGAGAAATATCAGGGCATCCGGCCCGCGCCGGGCTATCCCGCCCAGCCCGACCACACCGAGAAGGCGACGCTGTTCGAGCTGCTCGATGCGGAGGCGACTTGCGGCGTGAAGCTGACTGAAAGCTATGCGATGTGGCCGGGCTCTTCCGTGTCCGGGCTCTATTTCGCCAGCCCTGAGAGCTATTATTTCGGCGTCGGCAAGATCGAGCGCGACCAGGTCGAGGACTACGCCGCGCGCAAGGGCATGAGCGTCGCCGAGACCGAGCGCTGGCTCGCACCGGTGCTGAACTACATCCCGTCGCGAGAGACCGACAAGGCCTTTGCCGCAACGCCTGCGAACGACGAGGCCTCCACGGACCTCGCCTCACATCCGCCGGGCTGCACCTGCGCGGTGCATCTGGTCTGGCAGAAGAAGCGCGCAGGCGCGGGGTAGGCCCGCCTGCCGAAACAAAAAATGCGAAAACAACCCCATGCACAGTAGAATGGGGTTGAAAACATTGAACGATTTCGGGCACGCCGGAGCGGTGTTTGCGGCGTCGGGCAAAACAGCCGTAGTATTTCATCATCGGCCGCTGTGGGCGTTCTGACACTTTTGCCAGACACAGCGCTGTCATTCCGGGGCACGCCTCTTGGCGCGAACCCGGAATTACAGAGAGCGCCTCCTCCTTCGGTGGCGCGATCTTCCAGACGATCCCAGCAACGTGAACGCAACGCGCGCTCACCGCGACGAATGGCGGTCGCCATCGCTGGCAGGGGGAAATCAGATGCTCGACCCGCAACAATTGATGTGGACGCAGATTGCCGCGGGCATCTTCGTGCTCCTGTCCGGATTGATGCTGGTCAACCTGATCCGCATGCGGGGCCGGATGCAGGCGGCGCGGGGCTGGGACAAGGTCGAGGGCATCATCACCGTCTCCGAGGTCGATCGGCCGGCAGCGCACGCTTCCGACGACCAGAACGATGCCAAGCCCATCATCCGCTATCGCTATCGCGCCGGCGGCCAGGAGCTGGAAGGCGACAAGGTCGCGGTCGGTGGCATCGCCATGACGACACGGGTGCTGGCCGCAAAGCTCGCCGGACGATACCCGGTCGGCGCCCATGTCGATGTCTATGTCGATCCGAAGCACCCGACCGAGGCGCTGCTGGAGCCGGACACGGCGCAGAACGTCGCGGCGCTCGTGGCCTTCACGATCGTGTTCGGATTGATCGCCGGGACTTTGACCGCGCATGCGCTCGCGGGTCACGTGCTCTACGCCGCTCGCAACGTTCCGCTGTTCGTATTCGCGCTGCCGATCATCTTGCTCGTGGGCGGCGTGTTCTGCGTGGTCGCGTATGTCAGGACGCGCCGGCTGGCGAGCGCGAGCCTGCGCTGGCCGACTGCGGCGGGGCGGATCACCCATTGCGGCGTGATCGAGGAGGTCGTCGAGGAGAAGAGCGACGATGACGACAAGCCTGGGATCAGCAAGCTCCGGCATCGCTATCAGGTCGATTTGCGCTACGCCTACAGGGTCGGCAATCGCGACTTCACCGGCACGGAAGCCAATTGGGGCGGCACCATGATCACCGGGCTGCACGAGGTCGCGGCAAAGGACGCAGCAAGATATCACCCCGGACAGAGCGTCCAGGTCTATTACGATCCCGACCGGCCCGGCCATGCCGTGCTGGAGCCCTCGAGCGGGGAAGGCGCGCTGGCTCCGCTGATCGGCGCCGCCGTCTGCGCGGTCGTCGGCGGCGTCTTTTTGACGATCCTGATCAAGGTCGGGTTTGCCTAAAGCGCGATGAGATCGGGATGAATCGTCATCGCGCTTCAGGTTGTTGTTTGAGCATGATCTTTTCGGAAGACTGCTTCGCACCTTTCCGGATCATGCTCTGGCGGTCCAGCGGCGCTCGCTCTCTCACCCCTTCGGCGGCGCCAGCGGCTGCACGATCTCCCGGAACGGGTCCAGTGCCTCGCAGCGCTCGGCATGCGCGCTCAGGGCCGGATAGCGCGACGCGTCGAACAGCTGCGGGTGTGCCTCGCGGGTGAAGCGCACGACGCAGGCCACGGCAACGTCGGCATGGCCGATGCGGTCACCCAGCCAGTACGGCGTCGTCACCCCGGCGCGCTCGGCCTCCAGCACCTTCAGGACATCGCCGATCTGCGCCTGGCAGCGCTCGACCCACAGCGCAAGCTGCTCCTTCCGCAGCACGCGCTCGTAGAGCAGGCTCACCGCCTTGTCGCCGAGGCCGGAGGCGAGCGCGCAGATACGCAAATGTTTGCGCCGGTCCGCACCATGGCGCGGCAGCATCGCCTTGGCCTCGCCGACGCGCTCGTCGAGATAGTCCAGGATGACCATGCTTTCGATCAGCGCCTCGCCGTCGTCGAGCACCAGCGTCGGCACGCGGCGCAGCGGATTGTAGGCTGCGATCTTGTCGGCATCGCCGAAGGTCGACCATGGTTTGTGCTCGAAGGCGAGCCCGTAAAGCCTGAGCGCAATCGCGACGCGGCGGACGAAGGGGGAATCATATTGGCCGATCAGGAACATGGTTCTCGCTCTTCCCAGTCGTTGAACAAGGCAGGGCCGTCCAGTTCATCGCCAATGCGCGGGCTCGGCAACAGCTATCTTGGAACAAGAGCATTGCGCGCGACGCAACAAAGCGGGATCAATGGACAACCAGCCGGGGCCCACGCCATGCATCTGCGATCATTCATCGTCCTCGTCCTGCTCGCCACCGCGGGCTTCGCCCACGCCCAGGACCGCCCGATCGGCTTCCTGACGCCGTCGAAGAACATCGTCTGCCAGTTCTATACCGATAACGGACAAGGCGTGCTCCGCTGCGACATCATGAACATGGAGAGCCGTCCGCGCCGGCCCGCCGATTGCGAGCTCGACTATGGCCACGCCTTCGAGATGAGCGCGAAGGGCAATGCGGGGCGCATCTGCGCCGGCGACACGGTGATGGATCCGTCATTGCCGGTGCTGGCCTATGGCGAGATATGGCAGCGCGGCGGATTCACCTGCCGGTCGGAGCAGACGGGGCTGACATGCTTCAACGCGATGCAGCGCGGGTTTTCGCTGGCGCGAGGGAAGCAGGAGGTGTTTTGAGGTGTTTCGCGTGCTCATGGTCGTTTGCTTGGTATCGATGACGATGGGCGCCGGAGCCAGACTGACGTGACAGCCGACCAGCCCTCGCTCCGTGTCCTCGGTGCCTACTCGTTCAGCGCAGACAAGGCGGCCTATGCCCGCTTCATCCGGGAGCTGATCGATTTCCACGATCCGCCCAATTTCAGCGAAGACGTGAAAGCTCTCCTGCGGAAGGTCGGGAGGGGCGACGAGATACGGCCCCTGACCGACGAAGACCGGCAGGAGTGGCAGGACGACCTGCGACGACACATGGATGACGCCGCGGTCTTCGAGGTGCAGGTCACCAACCCCGATGTAGGGTTTAGGATGGCTGACTTCGTTCAGGCCGATCCGTCACGCCCCTGGGAACAATGGCAGGTCGCGTGGGATGAGACCTTCCTGACGGCAGATGGCGAGACGGTGATCGAGATCGATCGCGGGCGCAAATTGCCGGAGGCGAGGCAATATCGCGTGGTGTTCGTGATCCATTATTGGAATCCGCGCCTGCCGCTGCGTTCCAGCTATGGCGAGCTGCAGCTGCCTCCGATGCAGCCGCTGCCCGAACGCCTGTGGCGGCTCGCGCCGTACGATCTGACGAACTAGAGGCGTAGCCACAAGCTCAATCGTCATCCTGAGGTGCGAGCCTTGCGGCGCGCAAGCGTCGCAAGGGGAGCCTCGAAGGATGGGCCACGGGCGCTTGCAGCCCATCCTTCGAGGCGCGCAAGAGCGCGCACCTCAGGATGACGGCGGAGGGTGGGGGAGGCCGTCGCGCGCTATTCGATAACCGGCACATGCCGCGCCGCATCGCGCGAGGCGGTGCCGTCGAGGCGCGGGTCGTCGGCGATTTCGATCCGGCGGCGGAAGGGACGGAAGCCGGAGCGCTGGTAGAACGCGACGGCGGAGGGATGGTCGAGGGTGCAGGTGTGGACCCAGACGCGGCGGACGTCGCGCGACCACGCCAGCTCCAGCGCGCGGTTCATCAGGAAGCGAGCGGCGCCGGTGCCGATCAGGCTGGAGGTGACACCGAAATAGACCAGCTCGCATTGGCCGGGCTCGCGGAAGTCAAGCTCGAGGAGGCCTTCATCGCGGCCGTCGACGACGAGAGCGTAAACCTCGATGCCTGGCGCGTGGATGATCGCGGCGAGCTCCGCATCGCTCATACGGGCGCGCGAGAACCACAGCCAGTCTTCGCCGACGCGGCGGAAGAGATCGCGGTACCAGGGAGTTTCGGGGGCATCGACCTTGCACAGCGACCAATGGCCGGGCGGATCGTCACGGCGCGCAGGCCGTGCGGTCATCTCCAGATGGGTGACGACGGCGGCGATCTTGCCGGCGGGAACGTCGGAATAGCCGTCGGGGAGGATCATGGTTGGTTGCTTTCGTTCGCTCAAGGTCAGTCCGTGTCGCTCTTGCCATACTCCGTCATTGCGAGCGCAGCGAAGCAATTCAGACTGCCTCCGCGGCGGCAGTCTGGATTGCTTCGTCGCGAGAGCTCCTCGCAATGACGTGGAGAGAGCGTGTACCCCTACCCCTCCTCGTCGCTCGCCAGCACGCCCTTCACCGCCCGCGCCCAGCCGGCGAGCTTCCGCTCGCGCGTGGCCTGGCTCATGTTCGGCTTGAAGCGGTGCTCGAGGCGCCAATTGTCGGCGAATCTGGTCGGCTCGGGATAGACGCCGGCATTGAGGCCGGCGAGGTAGGCGGCGCCCAGCGCCGTGGTCTCCTGGATCACGGGGCGGTCGACCGGCGCGTCGAGGAGATCGGCGAGGCGCTGCATGGTCCAGTCCGACGCCGTCATGCCGCCGTCGACGCGGAGCACGACGCTGGCGGTCTCCGAGCTCGGCCAGTCCGCGCGCATCGCGGCCCAGAGGTCGAAGGTCTGGTAGCAGACGCTTTCCAGCGCGGCGTGGGCGAGCTCGGCGGGGCCGGTGTTGCGGGTGAGGCCGAACAGCGCGCCGCGCACGCGCGGATTCCAATAGGGCGCACCCATGCCGACGAAGGCGGGGACGAGATAGACGCTCTGCATGGAGTCGGATTGATCGGCGAGAGGCCCGGTCTCGGCGGCGTGCTTGATGATGCCGAGGCCGTCGCGCAGCCATTGCACCGCGCTGCCCGCGACGAAGATCGAGCCTTCCAGCGCGTAGGTGCGTTTTCCGTCGAGCTGATAGGCGACCGTGGTGAGCAGCTTGTTCTTGGAGACGACAGGCGTGGTGCCGGTGTTGAGCAGGGCGAAGCAGCCGGTGCCGTAGGTGGACTTCATCATGCCCGGGCGGAAGCAGGCCTGGCCGATGGTGGCGGCCTGCTGGTCGCCGGCAATGCCCGAGATCGCGATGGCGCCGCCGAACAGATCGGGCGTGCTCTCGCCGAAGCGGGCGGAGGAATCCTTCACCTCGGGCAGCATCGAGCGCGGTACGCCGATGATCTCCAGCAGCTCGTCGTCCCACTGTCCGGTGTGGATGTTGAACAGCAGCGTACGCGAGGCGTTGGTGGCGTCGGTGGCGTGCACCTTGCCGCCGGTGAGGCGCCAGAGCAGATAGCAATCGACCGTGCCGAACATCAATTCGCCGCGCGCGGCGCGCGCCCGGGCGCCGGGCACGTGGTCGAGGATCCAGGCGACCTTGGTGCCGGAGAAATAGGGATCGATGATCAGGCCAGTCTTTTGCGAGATCACGGGCTCGCGGCCTTCTGCTTTCAATTTCGCGCAGATGTCCGCGGTGCGGCGGTCCTGCCAGACGATGGCGCGGTGCACGGCCTGCCCGGTGGCGCGGTCCCACACCACGGTGGTCTCGCGCTGATTGGTGATACCGATCGCGGCGATGTCCTTGGCGCTGATGCCGGCCTGCTCGATCGCCTCGCGGCAGACCATCACGGTCGAGGTCCAGATGTCCTCCGGCTCGTGCTCCACCCAGCCCGACGCCGGAAAATGCTGCGGGAACTCGGCTTGCGCCTTGGCGGCAATCGAGATGTCGCCGCGAAACACGATCGCGCGCGAAGAGGTGGTGCCCTGGTCGATGGCGAGGACGAAAGACATGGCGGCTTACCCTTGGCGTGTTTCCGGAAGAATGTCGTTATGTCGGGGCAGAGAAAACGGGATTGCCGTCGACAGGTCAAGGCGGACTGCCTCTTGACCCTCCCCTGGAGGGGGAGGGTCGGCTCACATGGAGCGCAGCGGAATGTGAGACGGGGTGGGGTGACAGCCCCCCCGAGTGATCCGCTTGTCGTGTGCGCACAGCGCTTCTTCAATGCGGTGAGACTGCCGTTGTGGCCTCACCCCACCCCGCCCGCGCGCAGTCGCCCCTCCCTCTCGAGCGAGAGTCAGGAACACCAGACTAGGACCACTGCCGCCGAAATGCTACATGCCGGAACGGGCCAGTCGGGGCGGCATGACATTCACTTCCTTTCAGTTCGGCGTCTTCGTCGCAATCGTGTTCGGCGCCTATTACCTGCCGCCTTTGGGCCGCTTCCAGGTCCAGCTTCTCGTCGCCGCGAGCGTGTTCTTTTACGGCTTCGGCCAGCCGGAGCTGCTGCCGCTGCTGCTCGTCGCGGTGCTCGGCACCCATGTCTGCCTGGTGCTCGCGTTCGAGAATCGCGCCGTCTGGATGCCGGCCGGCATCGTCTTCAATCTCGGCCTCCTGGCGTTCTTCAAATACAAGTTCCTGTTCGTCGACCCCGGCGCGGCGCATCTGACCGGCGCCGCGCCGATCGACTTCCTGCTGCGGCTGCCGCTGCCGATCGGCATCTCGTTCTTCGTGTTCCACAACATCAGCCTGCTGGTCGATCTGACGCGCGAGAAGCGCAGCGTGCGGCTGCGCGAGGTGTTCCTCTACATCATCTTCTTCCCGCAGCTCGTCTCCGGCCCGATCACGCGTGCGGCGCAGTTCATGCCGCAGATCGTGCCCAAGCGCCTCGGCGACGTCGCCTTCGTCGAGGCTACGAAGTGGATTCTCGTCGGCTATTTCTTCAAGCTGTACGTGGCGAACAATCTCAACGAGCTGACGTCCTACATGGACTTCCCGCTCTACGAGACCTTGCGCACCCAGGACCGCTGGCTGCTCGTGTTCCTCTACAGCTACCAGATCTACGCCGACTTCTTCGGCTATTCGGCGATCGCGCTCGGCCTCGGCCTGCTGTTCGGCTATCGCCTGCCCGTGAATTTCAACCTGCCCTATATCTCGACCTCGTTCTCCGAGTTCTGGACGCGCTGGCACATATCCCTGTCGACCTGGCTCAGGACCTATCTCTACATCCCGCTCGGCGGCAACCGGCATGGACCGCTGCGCACCTATCTCAACCTGATGATCGTGATGACGCTCGGCGGGCTATGGCACGGCGCGAGCCTGAGCTACGCGCTGTGGGGCATGGCGCACGGGCTGCTGCTCGTGGTCGAACGGCCGTTCCTGAGGCTTCTCGGCAATGAGGCTCCGGCGTTGCGGGTGATCCGGATGGGCATCGTGTTCTTCTGCGTCACGATGCTCTGGATCTTCTTCAAGCTGCCGAACTTCGACCATGCGCTCAGCTACCTCAAGGGCATGTTCGTCGCGACCGACGCGCCCAATCCGCCGAAGCTGTTCACCAATCTCGCCTTGCTCTACGCCCTGCCGGTAATCATCCAGCATGCCGGCATCGGCGCGCTGGCTACGGGCCGGTTGCGGCGGTGGGAGCCGTATCTCTATGGTGTGCTCGCGGCACTGGCCTATCTCGAGGCCGGCCCCGACAGCGCCTTCATCTACTTCCAGTTCTGACGATGCAGCAGGTCTCGACGCTTCCATGGCTGGTCAGATGCGCGGTCGCAGCGGCCGCGCTGCTGCTGGCTTGTGGCCTCGCTACGGTGCAGTTCGGCGCGACCCTGCAGCAGCCGGCGGTCACGACCCGCGACGGCACTCTCGTCACCCTCAACCGCTACGTTCGCGAGCCCACGCCCGATATCGTGCTGGTCGGCAGCTCGGTCACCTGGCGCCTCAAGGAAGACTATTTTTCGATTCCTTCCGTCCGCAACCTGGCCCTGGCCGGTGGCTCGCCCGTGACCCCTCTCGAGATCGTCGCGAGGCAGGCAAGACTGCCGAAGACAATCCTGATCGAAACGAACGTGCTGTCGCGCGCAGCCGACGGCGCGTTGATCGAGACATTTTCGCATGGCGCGGGGGCCGAGCCATTGCTGCTGCGGCCGGTGCGGACGGCGGTCGCGGCCTATGAGACCTGGAATCATGCCGGCCCCGATGCCGCCCGGGCGCGCGCTGCGCAGGATCGCCTGCTCAGCCGGCCGCCGGGTACGTTCGACAACAAGGTCTATCTCGACCGCGCGGTGCAGCAGATGAACGACGGCGACCCGACCGTGCCGGTACGCGCGACCGCGGCGCGCATGCGACAGCTGATCGACGATCTGCAGCGGCGCGGCGTCCGCGTCTTCCTGATCCACGTTCCCTTCGCGTCCGAGATCGAGGGCTCGCGGCTGGTCCGGATCAGCGACGAGATCGTCGAGCAGGCCTTCCCGGATCGCGCGCTTTGGCTGCCGATCGATCCACCGGGAAGCGAGCTGCGCTGGGACGACGGGGTGCATCTCGACGAACGATCGGCCCTGATCGTCGTGCGCGCCATCGAGGCGGGGCTGGCCGAACGCGCCGGACGGTGAGAGCTACACCGCCGCGGTGGTGACGCCGCCGTCGATGACGATGGTCTGCCCGGTCATGAAGCTCGACGCATCCGAGGCGAGATAGGCGACGGCGCCGGCGATCTCGTCGGGTTCGCCGATGCGGCGCAGCGGCGTGGTGGCGGTGCGCCGCTTCAGCATGGCTTCGTCTTCCCACAGCGCGCGGGCGAAGTCGGTTTTGACGAGGCCGGGCGCGATGCAATTGACGCGCACGCCCTTCGGGCCCCATTCGCCGGCGAGCGAGCGGCACAGCGCGAAGTCGGCCGCTTTCGAGATGCCGTAGGCGCCGATCACGGTCGAGCCGCGCAAGCCGCCGATCGAGGAGATGATGACGACAGACCCGTTGCCGCGCTCCGCCATCTGCGGGATCGCCAGCGCGGAGAGCCAGATGTTGCTCTTGACGTTGGAGCCCATGATCTTGTCGAAGGCCTCGTCCGTGATGTCGAGCAGCGGGCCGTAATAGGGATTGACCGCGGCGTTGCAGACGAGGATGTCGATCTTGCCGTAATGCTTGATGGCGCCGGAGATCAGCGCCTCGACCTCGGCCTTGCGCGCGATGTTGCAGGGGATGACGATGGCATCGCCACCTGAAGCGTTGATGCCGTCGGCGACCTCCTTGCAGGCGTCGGCCTTTCGCGAGGAGACCACGACCTTGGCGCCGAGCTTGGCGAGCAGTTCGGCGGAGGAGCGGCCGATGCCGCGGCTGGAGCCGGTGACGATTGCGACCTTGCCGGTGAGATCGAACGGGGTGTTTTTCATTGTTGTTGCTCCCTCTCCTGGTCATTCCGGGGCGCGACGAAGTCGCGAGCCCGGAATCCATTTCACCGCGCGTGCTGCCGCACGATGGATCCCGGGTTCGCGCTGCGCGCGCCCCGGGATGACAGCGTGACTAGATCAACCCGCCCGCATCGGCGACGCGGCGCTGGTGGTAGTCGGTGTCGCCGAACGAGTTCTCGATCATGGTGAGGCGCTTGAAGTAGTGGCCGATCTTCGCCTCCATGGTCATGCCGATGCCGCCGTGAAGCTGGATCGCCTGCTGGCCGACGAACTTCAGCGACTTGCCGATCTGCACCTTCGCCGCGGCGATGGCGTTCGAACGCTCCTTGGCGTTCTCGAAATCGTTCGCCATGGTGGCGAACATCGACATCGAGCGGGCCTGCTCGGCCGCGACGAACATGTCGGAGGCGCGGTGCTGCAGCGACTGGAACGAGCCGATCGCGACGCCGAACTGCTTTCGCGTCTTGATGTACTCGACGGTCGTCTTCAGCGACTCGTCCATCAGGCCGACCGCCTCGGCGCAGAGCGCGATGCGGGCTTCGTCCACCACGCGCTCGATCAAGGCGAGTGAATCGTCGGGATTGCCGATCGCGGCATCAGCGCCGACTTCGACACCGGTGAAGGTGATGTCGGCGGCATGCAGGCCGTCCTGGGTCGGGTAGGACTTCTTCGTCACGCCCTTGGCGCTTGCGGGCACCAGGAACACGCCGATGCCGGCCTTGTCGCGGCGGTCACCTTTGGTGCGCGCGGTGACGACCAGCGTGTCGGCATTCTCGCCGTTGAGCACGACGAACTTCTCGCCGTCGATGACCCATCCGTCGCCCTTCTTCTTCGCCGTGGTCGAGACGTCGAACAGATCGTAGCGCGAGTTCTTCTCGAGCTGGGCAAAGGCAAGCGTCTTGCTGCCGTCGATGATGCCCGGCACGTGCGCAGCCTTCTGCGCGTCGCTGCCGGCATGGCGCAGGAAGCCGCCGCCGAGCACGACCGTTGCCAGATAGGGCTCCAGCACCAGCGCCTTGCCGAGCGCTTCCATCACGATCATGGTCTCGACGCCGCCGCCGCCGAAACCGCCATCGGCCTCGCTGAAGGGCAGGCCGAGCAGGCCCTGCTCGGCGAGCTTGAGCCAGACGGCTTGGCTCCAGCCGCCCTTCTCCTTCATGTACTTCTTGCGCTGCTCGAAATCGTAGGAATCGGTCAGCAGGCCGTCGATGCTTTCCTTGAGAAGCCGCTGCTCCTCGTTCAGATCAAAATCCATGTTTCTCTCCAAATCGGCGGGAATTGCCCCACCGTCGCCTCACCCTCAGACGTCATCCCCGCCTTGTGCGCATTGCGCACTGGAGCGGGGATCCAGTAGACGCAGCCGCCTGCCGTACTCACGACCGCCGCGGCGTACTGGGTCCCCCGCCTTCGCGGGGGACGACACCGTCATTGTTGCAATCACAGCCCCAGCACCGCCTTGGCGATGATGTTGCGCTGGATCTCGTTGGAGCCGCCGTAGATCGAGACCTTGCGGTTGTTGAAGTAGCTCGGCGCGATCTGGGCGGTCCAGTCCATGGCTTCGTTGGAGCCGTCGTCGCCGTGCACGTCGTAGGGCGCGGCGAACGGGCCGATCACTTCCATGAGCAGCTCGGTGGTAGTCTGCTGGATCTCGGAGCCCTTGATCTTCAGCACGGAGGACGCCGGATTGGGCTTGCCCTTGCCGTGCTTGCCTTCGTCGGCGACGACGCGGAGCTGCGTCAGCTCCAGCGCCTTCAGCTCGATCTCGCAGGCCGCCAGCTTCTCTCGGAAGGCGGCATCCTGGATGATCGGCTTGCCTGCAGATTCGACCTTGCCAGCGAGATCCCTGATGCGCCGCAGCCGCTCCTTGGAGACGCCGACGCGGGCGATGCCGGTGCGCTCATTGCCGAGCAGGAATTTGGCGTAGTCCCAGCCCTTGTTCTCCTCGCCGATCAGGTTCTCGTAGGGCACCTCGACGTCGTCGAAGAAGACTTCGTTGACCTCATGGCCGCCGTCGATGGTCTGGATCGGGCGCACGGTGACGCCCTTCGACTTCATCGAGAACACGATGAAGGAGATGCCCATCTGCTTCTTGGCGTTGTTGTCGGTGCGGCAGAGGCAGAAGATCATGTCGGCGTGCTGGGCCAGCGTCGTCCAGGTTTTCTGGCCGTTGATGATCCACTTGTCGCCACGGCGCTCGGCCTTGGTCTTAAGCGAGGCGAGGTCCGAACCGGAGCCGGGCTCGGAGAAGCCCTGGCACCACCAATCGTCGACGTTGGCGATGCGCGGCAGGTACTTCTTCTTCTGCTCTTCGTTGCCGAAGGTGTAGATGACCGGACCGACCATGCTGACGCCGAAGGCGAGCGGCTGCGGCGCCGGATAGGACTGCAGCTCCTCGTTGAAGATGTAGTGCTGCACAGACGTCCAGCCGGTGCCGCCATACTGCGTCGGCCAGTGGCTGGTGCCCCAGCCCTTCTTGTTGAGGATGCGCCACCACGTCACCATCTCGTCCTTCGAGAGGTGGCGGCCTTCCACCAGCTTGCGCCGCGTATCCGGCGGCACGTTGTCGCGGAAGAACGAACGCACTTCCTCGCGAAACGCCTGCTCTTCTTTCGTGAATGCGAGATCCATCGGATCCTCCTGTGAAACGTTATTCCCTATCCGTCATTCCGGGGCGCGGGAAGCGCGAACCCGGAATCCAGAGATTGTGGATCGAGGTTCCGGGTTCATTCGCTAACGCGAATGCCCCGGAACGACAGCAACTACTACTGCAACACTTCGAACAGACCGGCAGCGCCCATGCCGCCGCCGACGCACATGGTGACGACCGCGTACTTCGCTTTGCGGCGGCGGCCTTCGATCAAAGCGTGGCCGGTGAGGCGCGCGCCAGACATGCCGTAGGGATGGCCGACCGCGATGGCGCCGCCGTCGACGTTGATCTTCTCGGGGTCGATGCCGAGCTTGTCGCGGCAATAGAGCACCTGCACCGCGAAGGCTTCGTTGAGCTCCCAGAGGCCGATGTCGTCGACGGTGAGGCCGTGGCGCTTGAGCAGGCGCGGTACGGCGAAGACCGGGCCGATGCCCATCTCGTCCGGCTCGCAGCCGGCGGAGACGAAGCCGCGGAAGATGCCGAGCGGCTTGAGGCCGCGCTTCGACGCTTCCTTGTCGCTCATGATCACGGAGGCGCTGGCGCCGTCGGAGAGCTGGCTGGCATTGCCGGCGGTGATCGAAAAGCCTTCGCCGCGCACGGGCTTGAGGCCGGCGAGACCTTCGAGCGTGGTCTCGGGACGGGGACCCTCGTCCTGCGACAACGTGATGTCCTTCATCGACACCGCGCCGGTCGCCTTGTCGGTGACCGCCATCTGCGTCGTGATCGGCGCGATCTCTTCCTTGAACTTGCCGCCCTGCTGGGCGGCCGCGGTGCGGCGCTGGCTCTCCAGCGAATATTCGTCCTGCTTCTCGCGGGAGATGCCGTAGCGCTTGGCGACGATCTCGGCCGTGTCGATCATGGGCATGTAAACCTCGCCCTTGATCTTGAGAAGCGCCGGATCCTGGGCGTGGAAGCCGTTCATCTTGTCGTTCTGCACCAGCGAGATGGACTCGCCGCCGCCGCCGACCGCGATCTCGACACCGTCGAAGATCACCGAACGCGCCGCGAGCGCGATGGCCTGCAGGCCCGAGGCGCATTGCCGGTCGATCGTGGTGCCGGCGACGGTGACGGGAAGGCCGGCGCGGAGCAGCGCCTTGCGCGCGATGTTGCCGCCGGTCGCGCCCTGCTGCAGGGCCGCGCCCATCACGACGTCCTCGATCTCCTTCGGATCGACCTTGGCGCGCGCGACGGCTTCGCCGATGGCGTGGCCGAGCAGCGTTGCGCCTTCGGTGGCGTTGAGCGCGCCGCGATAGGCCTTGCCGATCGGGGTGCGGGCGGTGGAAACGATGACGGCGTCGGTCAAGAACGACCTCCTGATGGGGCTCGAGTGGATTGTGACGGTTTCTGCTGCTGGCGCAATTCGTGGCGCGACAATTTTCCGACCGGCGTGCGCGGCAAATCGTCGACGAACTCGACCTCGGCCGGCAATTCGTGCTTGCCGACCTTGCCCGTGAGCTGGCTGCGCAGCTCGTCGAGCGAGAGCGGCTTTGCGCCGGGCTTCAGCTTGATGAAGGCCTTTGCGGCCTCACCACGGTACTGGTCGGGAATGCCGAGCACGATCACCTCGTGCACGCCCGCAATGGTGTAGATCGCCTGCTCGATCATCTGCGGATAGACGTTGAAGCCGCCGGAGATGATCATGTCCTTCTTGCGGTCGACCAGAAAGAAGTAGCCGTCGGTATCGACATAGCCGATGTCGCCGGTGAGGAAACGGCCGTCGACGAAGGCATCCGCGGATCCCTCCGGCTTGTTCCAGTAACCCTTGGTGACGTTGGGGCCCTTGATACGGATTTCTCCGACCTCGCCCGGCGGCAGCACCTTGGTCGGGTCTTCCAGCGAAACCACGTCGAGCTCGATACCGGGCAGCATCAGGCCGATCGAGCCCGGCTTGTCCGGTCCCACCGGCGGATGGCCGGTGCCGGGCGAGCAGGTCTCGGTCATGCCCCAGCCGCTCTTCAGCTTCTTGCCGACCTTGCGCTCGAAGAAGCTCGCGACCTCGACCGGCAGCGGCGCGCCGCCGGAGCCGATGGCATTGAGCGAGGAGAAATCGCGCTTGTCGAGATCGGGCAGCGCCGCGATCGCGATCCACATCGTCGGCACGCCCGGGAAATACGTCGCGCGCTTGATTTCGATGTCGCGCATGACGGCTTCGACGTCGAAGCGCTGGTGGATCGAGATCAGATTGCCGCGGGCAAGCGAGGACAGCAGCACCACGGTGAGCGCGTAGATGTGGAACAGCGGCAGCACGCAGATCACGCGCTCGATCACGTCGCCACGCGCCGCGCGCGTGGGCTTGCCCCAGACGTCGTAGATCGACACCGCGGAGGTGAGATTGCCATGGGTCAGCATCGCGCCCTTGGGCAGGCCGGTGGTGCCGCCGGTATATTGCAGCAAGGCGACGTCATCGACCGTCACCGACGGCCACTGCGCGGGTGCCGCGGCGCCTTCGACGAAGGTTTTGAAGGTGACGATGCGGGGATCCCCAGGGATCGGCGCCTGCGGCGTGCCGATCTTGCCCCAATCGTCGTCCTCGCAGACGACGAGCTTGTCGATCAGGCCCTTCTCCAGAAACTTCAGCGCGGTCGGCAGCAGCGCGGCGAGATTGGAGGTGACGAGCAGGCGCGAGCCGGAATCCGAAACCTTGTGCGTCAGCGCGATCTCGCCGTCGAGCGGCGACAGATGCGCGACTCGGGCGCCGGCCTTCAGCGCACCGAAGAAGTTGACGGGGTGATCGGGCGAATTGCCGAGGAAAAGCGCGATCGACGTGCCCTTGCCGCAGCCGGCGCGGAGAAACGCTGCGGCCGCGCGATCGGCCATCGCGGCCAGCTCCGTGTAGGTGATCGCGCGATCGCGAAACTCCAGCGCACCGCGCGGACCGTAATCGGCGGCCGCTTGCGACAGGAGGTCGGGCAGCGTGCCCTGGACGATGGCGTCGTCCCAACGCACGCCCTCGGGGTAAAACTGTTCACCGGGATGGGTCATTGCTTCCTTGAGGCTACACAGATCGTCATTCCGGGGCGGCTCGAAGAGCCGAACCCGGAATGACTGAGCGTTGGAGCGCGAGGCTCCATCAAGCCGCCTTCGATGCCGCGGCCAGCGAGGCGAAGGTCTTGCCTTCGGCCGCCAGCTTCTTCAGCAGCGGCGCGGGCTCGAGGCTCGGATCGTTGGTCTCCTTGGCGTAGAAGGCCAGGCGATCGGCGATGTGCTTGAGGCCGACGCTGTCGGCCCAGAACATCGGGCCGCCGCGGTAGATCGGCCAGCCATAGCCATAGAGCCAGACCACGTCGATGTCGCTGGGACGTGCCGCGATGCCTTCTTCGAGGATCTTCGCGCCCTCGTTGATCATCGGGTACATCATGCGCTCGAGGATCTCCTCGTCGCTGACGACGCGCTTCTTGCGGCCGAGGCGGGCAAGCGTCTCGTCGATCAGCTTCTCGACCTCGGGGTCGGGCAGCGCCGAACGGGAGCCGGCTTCATACTTGTAGTAGCCCTTGCCGGTCTTCTGGCCGAAGCGGCCGGCTTCGCACAGCGCGTCCGCGATCTCGGACTTGATGCCGCGGTCTTTCCGCGAGCGCCAGCCGATGTCGAGGCCGGCGAGATCGCCCATCGCGAACGGTCCCATCGGCATGCCGAACTTGGTCACGACGGCATCGACCTGCTGCGGCAGCGCGCCTTCGAACAGCAGCTTCTCGGACTGCTTGCCGCGCTGGGCCAGCATGCGGTTGCCGACGAAGCCGTCGCAGACGCCGACCACGGCCGGCACTTTCGCGATCTTGCGCGCGATCGTCACGGCCGTCACCAGCGCGTCCGGCGCGGTCTTGTCGGCGCGAACGATCTCGCACAGCTTCATGACGTTGGCCGGCGAGAAGAAGTGCATGCCGAGCACGTCCTGCGGACGCTTGGTCGCCTTCGCGATCTCGTCGATGTTGAGATACGAGGTGTTGGAGGCGAGCACGGCGCCCGGCTTGACGTGCTGATCGAGCTTGCCGAACACTTCCTTCTTGACCGCCATGGTCTCGAACACGGCTTCGATGACGAGGTCGGCATCGCCGACATTCTCGATGCCGACGACACCGTTGATCAGCGCCATGCGCTTGGCGGGCGCGTCCGCCGGGATGCCGCCGCGCGCCGCGGTCGCTTCCCAGTTCTTCTGCATGATGCCCATGCCGCGCTTGAGCTGCTCCTCGCCCGTTTCGATCAGGGTGACGGGGATGCCGGCATTGGCGAAGGACATCGCGATGCCGCCGCCCATCGTGCCTGCGCCGAGAATGGCGACGCGGTTGACGGGACGCGACTTGGTGCCCTCAGGCACGCCCGCGATCTTGGCGGCTTCGCGCTCGGCGAAGAAGGCGTAACGCTGCGCCTTGGACTGGTCGCTGGAAACGAGCTTGAGAAAACCCTCCCGCTCCTTCTTCAGACCTTCGTCGAAAGGTAGGTCAATGGCGTAGCCGACGGCGTCGGCCGCGGCGAACGGCGCTTCCAGGCCACGCGACTTCTTGGTCATGGCGGCGACCGCATTGGTGAAGATCGAGCGGTCAGCCTTGGCGGCCGCGATCTTGCTGTCGTCGTCGCGCAGGCGGCGCAGCGGACGCTTCTCGGCGATCAGCTTGCGCACGAAAGCCTCGCCGCCCGAGGCCGGCCCCTCGACGATCTCCTCGATCAGGCCGTTCTTCAGCGCTTCCGCAGCGCCGATGGGATCACCGCCAACGATCATCTTGACGGCGAGCTCGGGGCCAACCGCACGCGGCAGGCGCTGGGTGCCGCCGGCGCCCGGCAGCAGACCGAGCTTCACCTCGGGCAGGCCGAGCTTGGCCTCTTTCACCGCTACGCGGAAATGACAGGCGAGCGCGACCTCGAGGCCGCCGCCGAGCGCCGTGCCATGGATCGCGGCGACCACGGGCTTCGGCGAATTCTCGATCTCGGACAGCACGTCGTTGAGCGCCGGCGCTTTCGGCGGCTTGCCGAATTCGGTGATGTCGGCGCCTGCGATGAAGGTGCGGCCGGCGCAGGTCAGCACGATGCCCTTGATGGCGGGATCGGCGACAGCGGCCTTGACGCATTCCAGGATACCACCGCGGACCGCGGCACTCAGCGCATTGACCGGAGGGCTGTCGACCGTGACGATACCGACCTCGTCATGACGCTCAAGCTTGACCACTTCGCTCACGGTGTTCCCTCCTTGGTGGGGATTAACTTTTGTTCGATTTCGCGGTGCGGAATTTAATTCCGCATCTTGACGGCAGGGTTATTTTGAAGCACGTGGCTTGTCAACGACTCCGCGCAAGAAGCAGATCAGGGATGAAGCGTACAGGAAAGAAGACTGCGACCGATCGGAATTTCGTCGTCGCGCTTTCCCGCGGACTGGACGTATTGCGAGCATTCCACCCCAATGACGGCCTTCTCGGCAATCAGGAGATTGCGGCGCGCACCAATCTGCCGAAACCGACGGTCTCCCGGCTGACCTACACGTTGACCAAGCTGGGCTACCTCGCCCCGGTTCCCCGCTTCGAAAAGTACCAGCTCACGCCCGCGGCGATGTCGCTCGGCTACGCTGCGCTCGCCAATCTCGGCGTTCGACATTTGTCCGAGCCGTTCCGCGAAGAGATGATGCGCGCGACCGGCGGCGCCGTCGCAGTCGGCGGCCGCGATCGACACAGCATGATCTATTTCGGACAGAGCCGCGGCAGCGAGACGGTCGGCGTTCAACTTGACGTCGGCTCGCGCGTGCCGATTGCAACCAGCGCGATGGGCCGTGCCTATTTCTGGGCGCTCGACGCCGATGACCGCACCGAGCTGTCGCGCCTGTTGCGCGAACATTATGGCAGCCGCTGGCCGAAGATGCGCGATGGGCTGGAACGCTCCGGCGAAACCGTCGCGAAATACGGTTTCGCGACTTCGGTCGGCGACTGGCACGACGACATCGGCGCCGCCGGCGTTGCGCTCAAGCTCAACGACGGAACCGGACCTTACGCGTTCAATTGCGGCGCGCCCGCATTCCGCTTCACGGAAGAGCGTTTGATCAACGACATTGGACCGCGTCTCTTAGCGATGGTAAGGAACATCGAAGCGGCGCTCGGGGGTCTGATGCCGCATTCCAAAAAAGACGTCAGCAAAAAGCTGAAATCAGGAGGGAAACTTGCTCGTTTGGCCGAGGGGATCAGATAGCCTTTGTCATCGTCGGGAGCGGTTCGCATCGCCCCATCGCTCACTGAATGACGTGAGCGAGACGAGATGACGCAGGCACAGCTCGCGCAGGGGACAGCCCCCCTGCTCGCCGTTCGCGACGTCAGCGTCGTGTTCGGCGGCATCGTCGCGCTCAACGGCGTGTCCTTCGACATGCAAAAGGGCCAGATCCTCGGATTGATCGGGCCCAACGGCGCCGGCAAGACCACGCTCTTCAACTGCCTGTCCCGGCTCTACCAGCCGTCATCCGGCGACATCCTGATGGAAGGCACGAGCATCCTGACGCGGCCGCCGCACCGGATCGCCGAGATCGGCATCGGCCGCACCTTCCAGAACGTGGCGCTGTTTCCGAACCTCTCGGTGATGGACAATGTGCGCGTCGGAACCCACGCCCGGACCTCCAGCGACATCATCAGCGACTCGCTGCGCCTTGCCTGGATTCGCCGCAGCGAGACCGACGTGAACAAGAAGGTGCACGACATCCTCGCCTATCTAAATCTCGAGGACGTCGCCCACACCATCGTGTCCGGCCTGCCGTTCGGCACGCAGAAGCGCGTCGAGCTGGCGCGTGCGCTCGCGGCCGACCCGAAGATCCTGCTGCTCGACGAGCCCGCCGGCGGCCTCAATCACGAGGAAGTCTACGTGCTCGGCGACCTCATCCGCAAAATCCGCGACGAACGCCACATGACCGTGCTGCTGGTCGAGCATCACATGGGCCTCGTGATGTCGATCGCCGACCACGTCGTCGCGCTGAATTTCGGCAAGAAGCTCGCAGAAGGCACGCCCGCCCAGGTGCAGGCGGACCCCGACGTCATCAAGGCCTATCTCGGGAGCAAGGACCAATGACGACGCTGCTCAACGTCAAGGACCTGCGCGCCTATTACGGCCAGGTCCAGGCGCTCCACGGCCTGTCCTTCTCGCTCAACGAGGGCTCGCTGACGACGCTGCTGGGCGCCAACGGCGCCGGCAAGACCACCACGCTGCGCGCGATCTGCAACATGGTGCGCTCCACCGGCGGGATCGAGTTCGACGGCAAGCCGCTGAACAACCGCTCGACCGAAAGCATCGTGCGGTTCGGCATCGCCCATGTGCCGCAGGGCCGAGGCACCTTCACCACCATGACGGTGGAGGAGAACCTCCAGCTAGGGGCCATCACCCGCAAAGACAGCGCCGGCATCGTCTCCGACATCGAGCGCATGTACGCGCATTTCCCTGTCTTGAAGCAGCGCCACACCCAGCAGGCCGGCACGCTCTCCGGCGGCGAGCAGCAGATGCTCGCGGTCGCACGCGCGCTGATGCTGCGGCCGCGGCTGATGCTGCTGGACGAGCCCTCCTTCGGCCTTGCGCCGCTGGTGGTGCGCGACCTGTTCGGCATCCTCGGCAAGATCAACCGCGAGGACAAGGTGTCGATCCTGGTGGTCGAGCAGAACGCCCAGCTCGCGCTGGAGCTCGCCGACCAGGCCTATGTGATCGAGACCGGCCGCATCGTGATGTCAGGCAACGCCAAGGACATCGCGAACAACGAAGAAATCCGTAAATCCTATCTGGGTTACTGAGGGAGCCGGGACAATGGAGCTGTTCACCAACCAGGTCCTGGCCGGCATTGCCACGGGCGCGATCTATGCCTGCATGGCGCTCGCCGTGGTCATGATCTACCAGGCCATCGACCATCTCAACTTCGCGCAGGGCGAGATGGCGATGTTCTCGACCTTCATCTCGTGGCAGCTGATGCAATGGGGGGTGTCCTATTGGGCCGCCTTCGTGCTCACGCTGGCATTTTCCTTCGTTGCCGGCATCGCGATCGAACGCATCCTGTTCAAGCCGCTCGCGAAAGCGCCGGTGCTGACCAACGTCGCCGGCTTCATCGCGCTGTTCGCGATCATCAACTCCTCGGCCGGCCTGATCTGGGACTTCACCATCAAGCAGTATCCGACCCCGTTCGGCTCCTCGCCGTTCCTGGGCAGCCAGCTGATCTCGACCCACCAGGCCGGCATGATCGGCGTCACCGTTCTGCTGCTGCTCGGCCTCTACTTCTTCTTCCAATACACGAGGATCGGCCTTGCGATGCGGGCCGCGGCCTCGGTGCCTGAATCGGCCCGTCTCGTCGGCATCAACACCAGCTGGATGATCGCGCTCGGCTGGGGCATGGCGACCGCGATCGGCTCGATCGCCGGCATGCTGATCGCACCGGTCGTGTTCCTGGAGCCCAACATGATGGGCGGCGTGCTGATCTACGGCTTCGCCGCGGCGGTGCTCGGCGGGCTGTCCAGCCCGTTCGGCGCCGTGGTCGGCGGCTTCCTGGTCGGCGTGTTCGAGAACCTCGCCGGAACCTACATCCCCGGCGTCGGCAACGAGCTGAAACTCCCGATCGCGCTCGCGCTGATCATCTCCGTCCTGGTCGTCAAACCCGCTGGCCTGTTCGGCCGGCAAATCGTCAAGCGAGTTTGATCATGAGCGCAGCAGAAGAAGTCGTTGCCGAAGGCCACCAGGCGGTCGAGGCGGTTCCGAAGCGGGCCATGACGCTGGGCACCGGCACCTCGCTTGTGGTGCTGGCGGCGCTCCTGATCGTGCCGATGTTCGTCAAGAACTTCATCATCTTCCAGATGACGATGCTCCTGATCTACGGGCTCGCCGTGCTGGCGCTCAACATCCTGACCGGCGGCTCCGGCCAGTTTTCGCTCGGCCAGAGCGCCTTCTACGCCGTCGGCGCCTACACGTCCGCGGTGCTGATGGAGCACGCCAACATCAACTACGCGCTGACCATTCCGATCTCCGCCACGGTTTGCTTCGGCTTCGGGTACCTGTTCGGCAAACCGGCGCTGCGGCTGTCGGGCGTCTATCTCGCGCTCGCGACCTTCGCTCTCGCCACCGCGATGCCGCAGCTTTTGAAGCTGAACTTCCTGGAACACTGGACCGGCGGCGTGCAGGGCCTCGTCGTCACCAAGCCGGACGCGCCGTTCGGCCTGCCGATGTCGCAGGACACCTGGCTGTATTACTTCACCCTGCTCGTGACGATCGCGATCTACCTCCTCTCGGTAAACCTGCTGCGCTCGAGGTCCGGCCGCGCCTTCATGGCAATCCGCGACAACGAGATCGCGGCGTCCTCGATGGGCGTCAACGTCGCGCTCTACAAGACGCTGGCCTTCGGCGTGTCGGCGGCGGTCACCGGCGTCGCCGGCTCGCTCGGCGCCATCGCGGTGCAGTTCGTGGCTCCCGACAGCTACACCATCACGCTCGCCATCTCGCTGTTCCTCGGCATGGTGGTCGGCGGCGTCGGCTGGCTGCCCGGCTCGTTCGTCGGTGCAGCCTTCATCATCTTCGTGCCGAACATGGCGGAGAGCATTTCCAAGGGCCTCTCCGGCGCGGTGTTCGGCGTGCTGCTGTTCCTCGTCATCTACCTCGTGCCGCACGGCGCGCGGCAGATCGCGATCCTCGGCCAGCAATTCGCCGGCAAACTCAAGAAGAACTGAAGACCTGTTGGACTTAAAGAAGGAGATCGAATTGACTTTTGGAAGAACACTGCGAGCCGCCGCGCTGGTCACGGCAACGGCGGCCATTGCCCTCACTTCGACCGCTGCTCTGGCCCAGAAGAAGTACGACACCGGCGCGTCCGATACCGAGATCAAGATCGGCAACATCATGCCGTACAGCGGTCCGGCGTCGGCTTATGGCGTCATCGGCAAGACCGAAGAAGCCTATTTCAAGATGATCAACGACAAGGGCGGCATCAACGGCCGCAAGATCAACTTCGTCACCTATGACGACGGCTATTCGCCGCCGAAGGCCGTGGAGCAGGTCCGCAAGCTGGTCGAGAGCGACGAGGTTCTGGTCGTCTTCAATCCGCTCGGCACGCCCTCGAACAGCGCAATCCAGAAATACCTCAACTCCAAGAAGATCCCGCAGCTCTTCGTCGCCACCGGCGCCACCAAGTGGAACGACCCGAAGAACTTCCCCTGGACCATGGGCTGGCAGCCCTCCTACCAGAGCGAAGCTCAGATCTACGCCAAATGGCTGATGAAGGAGAAGCCCAACGCCAAGGTCGCGGTGCTCTATCAGAACGACGATTTCGGCAAGGACTACCTCAAGGGCACCAAGGACGGCCTCGGCGCCAAGGCCTCGTCCATGATCATCATGGAAGAGAGCTATGAGGTGTCCGAGCCCTCGATCGACGGTCACATCGTCAAGATCAAGGCGGCCAATCCCGACGTGCTGCTGATCTACACGACGCCGAAATTCGCGGCCCAGACCATCAAGAAGACTGCCGAGCTCAACTGGAAGCCGCTGCAGATCCTCACCAACGTGTCGATCTCGGTCGGCAGCGTGATGAAGCCGGCCGGCTTCGAGAACTCCGAGGGCGTGTTGTCGGCGGCCTACGCCAAAGACTCCACCGATCCGCAGTGGGCCAACGACCCCGGCATGAAGAAGTGGAACGAGTTCGTCGACAAGTACATGCCCGGCGCCGACAAGTCCGACACCAGCATGGTCTACGGCTACGGCGCCGCGTCGACCCTCGCCAAGGTGCTGGAGATGTGCGGTGACGATCTCACCCGCGCCAACATCATGAAGCAGGCCGCGAGCCTGAAGGATTTTGCACCGGACACCCTGCTGCCCGGCGTCAAGATCAACACCAGCGCGACCGACTTCGCCCCGATCGCCCAGCTCCAGATGCAGCGCTTCAAGGGCGAGAAGTGGGAACTGTTCGGCGAGATCATCAGCGGCGACGTCACCACCGAGTGACACGCTGACGTCACAGTCGGACCTCGAGAAGCCCCCGCGCGCGATCGCGGGGGCTTTTTGTTGACGGCAAGCGCCAATCTTGTTCAATGCAGCTCCGATTTAACTCGGGGCAGGAGAACAATGACCGCTGTTCGTTTTCAGGTTGCGGCCGTCTGGACCGCGGTTGCGTTGTGCACTGCAGTGACGAGCCAGGCACGGGCGCAGAAGAACTACGACAGCGGCGCTTCCGATACCGAGATCAGAATAGGCAACATCATGCCCTATAGCGGCCCGGCCTCGGCCTATGCCGCGATCGGCCGGGCCGAGGAAGCCTATTTCAACAAGGTCAACGCCGAGGGCGGCATCAACGGCCGCAAGATCAAGTTCATTTCCTATGACGACGGCTATTCGCCGTCGAAGACGGTGGAGCAGGCACGCAAGTTGGTCGAGAGCGACGGGGTTCTGCTGATCTTCGGCTCGCTCGGCACCTCCACCAACGGCGCCATCCGCAAATACATGAACGAGAAGAAGGTGCCGCAATTGTTCGTGGCGAGCGGCGCCTCGAAATGGAACGACCCCAAGCAATATCCCTGGACCATGGGCTGGCAGCCCAGCTACGCCAGCGAGGCGCGCATCTACGCCAAATACGTCATGAAGGAGAAGCCGGACGGAAAGATCGGCGTGCTCTACCAGAACGACGATTTCGGCAAGGACTATCTGAAGGGGCTGAAGGACGGCTTCGGCGCCAAGGCCTCCATGATCGTGCTGCAGGAGGCCTACGACACCGCCGAGCCCACCATCGACGAGCACATCGTGAAGCTGAAGGCCTCGGGCGCCGACGTCTTCATCAGCATCACCACGCCGAAATTCGCCGCGCAGGCGATCAAGAAGGCGGCGGAGATCAACTGGCATCCGGTCTACATCGTCTCCAACGTCTCGGCCTCCGTCGGCGGCGTCATCGAGCCCGCCGGCCTCGAGATCTCGCAAGGCATCCTGTCGGCGAGCTACACCAAGGACGGCTCCGATCCGCAGTGGAATGCCGATGACGGCATGAAGAAGTTCTACAACTTCGTCGCGCAATACGATTCCAAGGCCAACAAGCTCGATGCCGGCGTCGTGTTCGGCTACGCCGCAGCTCAAACCATGGTGAAGGTGCTGCAGATGTGCGGCGACGACCTCACCCGCGAGAACGTCATGAAGCAGGCGGCTTCCCTGAAGGATTTCGAGCCCGACACGCTGCTGCCCGGCATCAAGATCAACACAGCGCCGGACAATTTCGCGCCGATCGAGCAGCTGCAGATGATGCGCTTCAAGGGCAAGAAGTGGGAGCTGTTCGGCGACGTCATCTCGAGCGAGATGGGCCACTGAGCCCAGCGCAATTCAAGATCGCCACGACATCAAACGGCAACTTAGGCGCAATTGATTAACGGCGCGCGAAATCTCATCCGCCGGAATATTCCGCACTGCTTCAAATTGATTGCCCGTCCCTGCGACAGTTCTGCCGCGGCGTTTTTCTTGCTGGCCGCGATGGATGGGTATTGAATGTGCGAAGGAGCGGCGCGCAACGATCGCTCCCAATCAAGAACAACAGACACATTCAAACCTGTTCCAGGGAGATCAAGATGCCTGCAATGCACGCGCGGTTGGGGGCCTTCTCGGCTGCCCTCCTGCTGGCTGCCACCTTGTCCACGGCAGTATCGGCGCAGAAGAAATACGACACCGGCGCCTCCGACACCGAAATCAAGATCGGCAACATCATGCCCTACAGCGGACCGGCCTCCGCCTACGGCGTGATCGGCAAGACCGAAGAGGCCTACTTCCGCAAGATCAACGCCGAAGGCGGCATCAACGGACGCAAGGTCACCTACGTCAGCTATGACGATGCCTATTCGCCGCCGAAGACGGTGGAGCAGGCGCGCAAGCTGGTCGAGAGCGACGAGGTGCTGGTGGTCTTCAACTCGCTGGGCACGCCGCCGAACACGGCGATCCAGAAATATCTCAACCAGAAGAAGGTGCCGCAGCTGTTCGTCGCCACCGGCGCCACCAAGTGGAACGATCCGCAGAACTTCCCCTGGACGATGGGCTGGCAGCCCAACTACCAGAGCGAGACCATCATCTACGCAAAATACATCCTGAAGAACAAGCCGGATGCCAAGATCGCCGTGCTCTATCAGAACGACGATTACGGCAAGGATTACCTGAAGGGCTTCAAGGACGGCCTCGGCGCCAAGGCCGCTTCGCTGATCGTCATCGAGGACAGCTATGAGGTCTCCGAGCCGACCATCGACTCGCATATCGTGAAGCTGAAATCCTCTGGCGCCGATGTCTTCATGAACATCACCACGCCGAAATTCGCCGCGCAGGCGATCAAGAAGAACGCCGAGCTCGGCTGGAAGCCGCTGCATTTCCTCAACAACGTCTCGGGCTCGATCGGCAGCGTCATCAAGCCGGCCGGCTTCGACAACGCGCAGGACATCATCTCGTCGCAATACTTCAAGGACCCGACCGACGCGCAGTGGAAGAGCGACCCGGCGATGGTCGCCTGGAATCAATTCCTGGACAAATACTATCCCGAAGCCAACCGCGCCGACGCTTCGGTGATGTATGGCTACATCGTCGCCCAAGGCCTCGCGCACGTGCTCAAGGCCTGCGGCGACGATCTGACCCGCGAGAACATCATGAAGCAGGCCGCCAGCATCAAGGATTACGAACCCGCCGGACTGCTGCCGGGCATCAAGGTCAACACCTCGGCCACCGACTTCGCCCCGCTCTCGCAACTGCAGCTGATCCGGTTCAAGGGCGAGACCTGGGAGCGGTTTGGCGAAATCCTGAGCGGCGACGTCGGTGGTTGACCCGTCACCGCTCAACTAAAGACGCAAGCCTCCGCGGCCCGGCCGCGGGGGCTTTTCCTTGAAGGCCCCGGCCAAATCGTATTGAATTGCGACCGCGTCGCCAAAAACGATCAATTCAAGAAAAGGGACGCACACACACCAAGAAAATAGGGAGATAGGAATGCCCGCTGTCACCGGCAAGCTTGCGGCCGCGTCACTGGCGCTCGCGCTCATTGCGGCCACGACCTCCACTGCGTCGGCCCAGAAGAAATACGATACCGGCGCGACCGATACCGAGATCAAGATCGGCAACATCATGCCCTACAGCGGACCGGCCTCCGCCTACGGCATCATCGGGCGGACCGAGGCCGCCTATTTCAAGAAGATCAACGACGAAGGCGGCATCAACGGCCGCAAGATCAATTTCATCTCCTACGACGACGGCTACTCGCCGCCGAAGACCGTCGAGCAAGCGCGCAAGCTGGTCGAAAGCGACGAGGTGCTGTTCATCTTCAACTCGCTCGGCACGCCGCCGAACTCGGCGATTCACAAATACATGAATTCCAAGAAGGTGCCGCAGCTGTTCGTCGCCACCGGCGCCACCAAGTGGAACGATGCAAAAGACTTCCCATGGACCATGGGCTGGCAGCCCAACTATCAGAGCGAGACGCAGATCTATGCGAAGTGGCTCCTGAAGAACAAGCCGGACGCCAAGATCGCCGTGCTGTTTCAGAACGACGATTACGGCAAGGATTACCTGAAGGGGCTGAAGGACGGCCTCGGCACCAAGGCCGCCTCGATGATCGTCATGGAGGAGAGCTATGAGACCTCCGAGCCGACCATCGACAATCACATCGTCAAGCTGAAGTCGACCGGCGCCGACGTCTTCATGAACATCACGACGCCGAAATTCGCGGCGCAGGCGATCAAGAAGAACGCCGAGATCGGCTGGAAGCCGCTGCACTTCCTCAACAACGTCTCGGCCTCGGTCGGCAGCGTGCTCAAGCCCGCGGGCTTCGAGAACGCCCAGGAGATCATTTCCGCCGACTATCTCAAGGACGTCTCCGATCCCGAGTGGAACAACGACCCCGGCATGAAAGACTTCCTGGCCTTCATGACCAAGTACTTCCCGGAGGGCGACAAGCTCGACCACGGCACCATCGTCGGCTATGGCGTGGCGCAGACCCTCGTCCAGGTGCTCAAGCAGTGCGGCGACGATCTCACCCGCGCGAACATCATGAAGCAGGCGGCCAGTCTCAAGGACTACCGCACCGAAGTGCTGCTGCCGGGCATCCAGATCAATACTTCCGCAACCGACTTTGCACCCATCAGCCAGCTCCGGCTCGAGAGGTTCAAGGGCGAGAAGTGGGAGCTGTTCGGCGACGTGATCAGCGCCGACGTCGGCGGCTAGCTGCCTGACGATTTGACGACGAAAGCCCCCTGCGAGACCGTCGCGGGGGGCTTTTGCTTGCGCTCCGATTATGATCACGCGATTGCACAATCGAATGATGGCAAAGCCGGCTTACGCTTTGCTGCCCGATGCGCTAGGCAGGGGAACGGCGGCATCTGCCGCCACTCCGTTCCGTCTGCCGAAGGCCATCGTCATGACCGACCGACGTCCCCTGCTCCGCGCGCTCTACGACGCCGCCGTCGCCGCTGCGCATCCCAATGTGGTGCTGGCGCCGCACTTGCGGCCCGCCCCCAGAGGCCGCGTGATCTGCCTTGCCGCCGGCAAAGGCGCGGGCGCCATGGCCGCGGCGGCCGAGCGGCATTATCTCGATACGCTGGGACTGGCGCCGGAGCGTCTGGTCGGCATCGCCACCACGCGCCACGGCTACGGCGTGCCGACGCGCCGCATCCGCGTGGTCGAGGCGGGCCATCCCGTCCCCGACGAGGCCGGCCTGAAGGGCGCGGCCGACACGCTCGCACTCGCAGCCGAAGCCGGGCCGGATGATCTGCTGCTGGTGCTGCTCACCGGCGGCGGCTCGGCCAACTGGATCGCGCCGGCGGACGGCATCAGCTTCGCGCAGAAGCAGGCGGTCAACAAGGCGCTGCTGCGCTCGGGCGCGCCGATCGGCGAGATGAATGTCGTGCGCAAGCACCTCTCGCGCATCAAGGGCGGACGCCTTGCGCGCGCCGGCAAGAATGCCGCCGAGATCGTCACGCTCGCGATCTCCGACGTGCCGCATGACGATCCCTCCGCGATCGCCTCCGGTCCCACCGTGCCCGATCCGACCACGCTCGCCGATGCCCGCGCGATCGTCGCGAAGTACAAGCTCGACGTCGACGATGCCGTGCGGCGCGCGCTCGAGGATCCCCGCAACGAAAGCTGCAAACCCGACGATGCCGCCTTCGCGCGCGCGCATTTCGAATTGATCGCGCGGCCCAAGCAGTCGCTCGATGCCGCCGTGAAGCTCGCCAAGGAATCCGGCTACGAGACGATCGATCTCGGCGCCGATCTCGAGGGCGAAGCGCGCGAGGTCGCCGCCGCTCACGCCAGGCTGGCGCTGGATGCACGTGCGCAGGGCAAGCGCCTCGCGATCCTCTCCGGCGGCGAGCTCACGGTCACCGTGCGCGGCAATGGGCGCGGCGGACCGAACCAGGAATACGCGCTGGCGCTGGCGTCATTGCTCAAGGACACGCCTGATATCGCGGCGCTGGCGGGCGACACCGACGGCGCCGACGGCGGCGCCGGCCACCCCACCGATCCCGCAGGCGCGCTAATCGACGCAGCGACCTTCGCGAAGATGAAGGCGCAGGGACTGCAGCCGCAGGCCTATCTCGACAACAACGACGCGACCAGCTTCTTCGAGGCGACGGGGGATCTGCTGCAGCCCGGCCCGACGCTGACCAACGTCAACGATATCCGGGTGATCCTGGTGGATTGAGGCCCGGACGTCTCCTCCGTCATGGCCGGGCACGACGACGGATATAGAGAGCAGCTCCACTGATGCCGTCATTCCCCGCGAAGGCGGGGAATCCAGTACGCCGCGGCTTCTCGGCTAAATCACGACTGCCGCGGAGTACTGGATCGCCCGCCTTCGCGGGCGATGACAGCGGGGTTTGCGGATAGCGCCTGCCACAAAGCGGCTTGCTTCGCGGCCCGGCGGCGATCCCGTCAAAACTCGTTGGCGATCTTCGAGAGCATCTCGATCAGCGCTTCGCGGTTGGCCTGCCCCAGCAGCTCATTCAGCCGCGACTCGTGCTTGCTTGCGACCAGCTTCTTGGCCCGCGACAGCACGGCCTTGCCCTTGTCGGTCAGGACCAGGATGTGCGAGCGGCGGTCGTTGGTGGAGCGGATCCGCGCGCACAGGTCGCGGCTTTCCAGATTGTCGAGCATCGCCACGAAGTTCGGCCTGAGGATGCCGAGGGTGGAGGCGATCTCGGTCTGGTTACGGCCCGGATTCTTCTCGACCAGCAGCAGCACGGAGAACTGCGCCGGGGTGAGCTGCAGCGAGGCCATGCAGCGCAGGAAGTTCTCGAACACCTTGAGCTGCGCCCGCTTCAGGACGTAGCCGAGCTGCTCGGACAGCTCGCCGAGCTGGAGCGCTTCGGCGTGAACCTGTCCTTGCGGCTCCGCCGCGTCCTTGCGGCCTTTGGCCGGGTCAGTCGATTTTTCAGAAGACTTTTCAGCGGTTTTGGAAACGGTCATCGCCTCGTGCTCGTAATCCCGCTAAATTCGGGACGGGTCGTCCGTTACCCTTGATGTTATATTTGATAATTGTTATGGACCATATCAAATATCGACAGCGTTTTTCAATGGCTGTGAACGGACCGTCCACCGCAATCGAGGGACCGGTCCTTAGATCTTGAGGGGGGCGTCCGGTCTTGAATACCACCATCATGCTGTTCCTGCTGCAGGACGGCATCACCAATGGCGCGATCTATGCGCTGCTCGGTCTGGCGCTGGTGCTGGTGTTCGCCGTCACCCGCGTGATCCTCATCCCCCAGGGCGAATTCGTCACCTACGGCGCGCTGACCTATGCCTCGCTGGCCGCGGGCCAGATGCCGGGCACGGCCAAGCTGGCGCTCGCGCTCGGCATCGGCGCCTTTGCCTTCGACCTGTTCGTGGCGCGCAAGGCGCTGCACGGGCGCCTGGTCCTTCGCAGCCTCGTCACCAACGTCGTGCTGCCGGCCATCGTGCTGGCGCTGACCGTTTACTTCGCCGCCCAGAAGCCGCCGGTGGCGGTCTCGATCGCGCTGTCGCTGGTGATCGTCGCCATGATCGGCCTCTATCTCTACCGCGTCGCGTTCCAGCCGCTGGCGCACACCTCCGTGCTGGTGCTGCTGATCGCCTCCGTCGGCGTGCACCTCGCGCTGCAGGGCCTCGGCCTGTTGTTCTTCGGCGCCGAGGGCCAGCGCGGACCCGCCGTGCTGTCCGGCGCCTTCACCGCCGGCGCGCTGCGCTTCACCGGCCAGAGCATCACGGTCTACGCCATCACCGTCGCCTTCATCGTCGGGCTCTGGCTGTTCTTCGGCCTGACGCTCTACGGCAAGGCGCTGCGCGCGACCGCGGTGAACCGGCTGGGCGCTCGGCTCGTCGGCATCCGCACCACGCTGTCGGGGCAGATCGCCTTCCTGCTGGCTTCCGTCATCGGCGCGCTGTCGGGCATCATGATCGTGCCGATCACGACGCTCTATTACGACTCGGGCTTCCTGATCGGCCTGAAGGGCTTTGTCGCCGCGATCATCGGCGGCCTCGTCAGCTATCCCCTCACCGCCGTCGCGGCGCTGGTGGTCGGCATCGTCGAGGCGTTCTCGTCCTTCTATGCCTCCAACTACAAGGAGGTGATCGTTTTCATGCTGCTGATTCCCGTGCTGCTGCTGCGCTCGCTCGCCGCGCCTGCCGTCGAAGAAGAGAAGGACTGAGGGCGATGCAGAGCCGGCTTCCCATCATCGTCTTTGCGCTCGTCATGGCGGCGATCCCGTTTGTGCCGGGCATGCCGCCGTTCTGGATCGTGCTGCTGGACAATATCGGCCTCGCCGCCCTGGTCGCGATGGGCCTCGTGCTGCTGACCGGCGTCGGTGGCCTCACCTCGTTCGGGCAGGCCGCCTTCGTCGGCTTCGGCGCCTACACCACGGCGGTGCTGACGACGTCCTACGGATTGTCGCCCTGGCTGACGCTGCCGCTGTCGCTGGTGGTCAGCGGATCGCTGGCAGTCTTGCTCGGCCTGATCACCGTCCGCCTCTCCGGCCACTATCTGCCGCTCGGCACGCTCGCCTGGGGGCTGGGGCTATTCTACCTGTTCAGCAAGCTCGAGTTCCTCGGCCGCAACGACGGTATCTCGGCGATCCCGCCGCTATCGATCGGCACGTTCAAGATGCTCTCGCCCGGCTCGATCTATTACGCGATCTGGGTCGCCGTGATCCTCTCGGCCCTGCTGACGATGAACCTGCTGGACTCCCGCACCGGCCGCGCCATCCGCGCGCTGCGCCGCGGGCACGTCGCCGCCGAAGCCTTTGGCGTGCACACGCCGCGCGCAAAACTCCTGGTGTTCATCCATGCCGCGGTACTCGCCGGCCTTTCGGGCTGGCTCTACGCGCATCTGCAGCGCGCGGTGAACCCGACGCCGTTCGGTGCGCAGGCCGGCATCGAATTTCTCTTCATCGCCGTGGTCGGCGGCGCCGGCTACGTCTGGGGCGGCGTGCTGGGCGCTGCGATCGTCGTGGTGCTGAAAGAGGTGCTGCAGAGCTATCTGCCGCTGATCCTGCCCGGCTCCGGCCAGGTCGAGACCATCGTGTTCGGCATCATGCTGGTGGCGCTGCTGCAGCTTGCACCCGGCGGGCTCTGGCCCTGGCTGATCTCGTTCCTGCCGGAACGCACCGGCGGCAGCAAGCCCGATACCTCGCTGAAGCTCGAGCAGCGCACCCGCTCGCCCGGCGAGAGCAGCATCCTGCTACAGGTCGACAAAGCGCGAAAGCAGTTCGGCGGCGTGGTCGCGGTCAACAACGTCTCGTTCGACGTCCAGGCCCGCGAGATCGTCGCGCTGATCGGCCCGAACGGCGCCGGCAAGAGCACCACCTTCAACCTGATCACCGGCGTGCTGTCGGCGACGTCAGGCTCGATCTCGGTGCTGGGCAAGAAGGTCGACAACGCGCCGCCGCAAGAGATCGTCAAGCTCGGCATCTCCAGGACCTTCCAGCACGTCAAGCTCGTCCCTGACATGACCGTGCTGGAGAACGTCGCGATCGGCGCGCATCTGCGCGGCCATTCCGGTCCCCTGTCCTCGATGCTGCGGCTCGATCGCGCCGATGAGGCGAAGCTGCTCGCGGAGGCCGCGCGCCAAATCGAGCGCGTCGGGCTTGCCGAGCAGATGCATCAGCTCGCCGGCAGCCTGTCGCTCGGACAGCAGCGCATCGTCGAGATCGCCCGTGCGCTCTGCGTGGACCCGATGCTGCTGCTGCTCGACGAGCCGGCCGCCGGCCTCCGCCACATGGAGAAGCAGCGGCTCGCCACCTTGCTGCGCGAGCTGCGCGACGGCGGCATGTCCGTCCTTTTGGTCGAGCACGACATGGGCTTCGTCATGAACCTCGCCGACCGCATCGTGGTGCTGGATTTCGGCACCAAGATCGCGGAAGGCACGCCCGCGACGATCAAGACCAACCCCGAAGTGATCAAGGCCTATCTCGGAGTGGCGGCATGAGCGCGCTGTTGTCCGTCACCGACGCCCACGTCGCATATGGCAAGGTCGAGGCCGTGCGCTCGGTCTCGCTCGAGGTCGGTGCGAACCAGATCGTCACCATCGTCGGCGCCAACGGCGCCGGCAAGACCACGCTGCTCTCGGCCATCATGGGCATCCTGCCGCTGAAGGGCCGCGTTACATTTGCGGGGCAGGATCTGGCGCGCCTCGATATCGAGGACCGCGTCGCGATGGGGCTCGGCCTCGTCCCCGAGCACCGCGAATTGTTCGTGACCATGAATGTCGAGGATAATCTCGAGCTCGGCGCCTTCCGTATCGAGCGGAGCCGGGCCAGGTCTTCGATCGAGCGCGTCTATACGCTGTTTCCACGGCTGAAAGAGCGACGCAAGCAGCTCGCCGGTACGCTCTCCGGCGGCGAGCAGCAGATGCTGGCGATGGGCCGCGCGCTGATGGGCGAGCCGAAGCTGCTGATGCTGGACGAGCCGAGCCTCGGCCTTGCCCCCATCATCGTCGCCGACATCTTCCGTATCGTCACGGAGCTGCGCGCCAGCGGCGTCTCCGTGCTGCTGGTCGAGCAGAACGCGCAGGCCGCGCTGAAGATCGCCGACCAGGCCTATGTGATGGAGCTCGGCGAGTTCGTGCTGAGCGGCAAGGCCAGCGACATCGCAGCGAACGAGCGAGTGGCGGCGAGCTATCTCGGCTTCCAGCACGAAGGCGCCAGCGCGATCTGATTCGCGGCTGGCTCCTCTTCCCTTCTCCCCCTGTGGGAGAAGGTGGCGCGAAGCGCCGGATGAGGGGTTTCTATCCGCACGAAGAGTACTCTTCGTGGAGAGAGACCCCTCACCCGTCTCGCCGCTACGCGGCGAGCCACCCTCTCCCACAAGGGGAGAGGGAACACCGCGCACGCCGTTTCAGCTTTCGTTGGAAGATAAGTCCGCCTTCTCCCCCTTCAACGCCGCGACCTCCGCTTCCAGCTCTGCGATCCTGGCATCCCTTGCCGCCAGCGCGGCTGCAACATCACTCGCGTCGAACTTCTGCGGGATGTGCTGCGGGCAGTTGGTGTCCCAGGCCGCGATCTTGAACAGGATCACCTGCTCCGGCCTTGCGCGATATCCCTTCGGCATCAGCGAGGTCGTCAGCGCTTCGTCGTCCTCGACGATTCGCGCCTCGCCCCAGATCTTCACGCGGCGGCGGTGGGCGTAGTCCATCACGAAGATATAGGCCTTGGCGTTCTCCGAGAGATTGCCCTGGGTAATGAACTGCTGGTTGCCGGCATAGTCGGCAAAGGCCAGCGTCTGCTTGTCCAGCACCTTCAGGAAGCCCTTCGGGCCGCCGCGATGCTGGATATAGGGCTGGCCGTCGGCCGAGGCGGTGGAGAAATAGAAGCTGTTGGCGTCGGCGAGGAAGGCTTCGAGGTTCTCATCGACCTCTGTGCGCCAGCCGCGCTGCTCGACGCGGCCATAGGCCTCGCGCGAGCCCTTGCGCGCCTGGATCGCCTTCACCGCGGGGGTGAAAGCCACGTCGCTGGCATAGGTTTGAACTGCGGTCATCGGAACATCTCCTGAAAATTCCGGCGCATCGCTGCGTCTTTCGGGACTCAAGATGGACCTTTCTGCCGTTAAAACAATCACGCCGCTTGACACTTCATCATTGCAATATATGCAATAATGCCATGGACCGTCTGGATGCCATGCACGTCTTCGTCACCGTCGCCGATCTGCGCGGCTTTGCCCCCGCGGCGCGCAAGCTGCGACTGTCGCCCTCCGCGGTGACGCGGATGATCGCCGCGCTGGAGGAGCATCTCGGCGCCCGGCTGCTGCAGCGGACGACGCGGCAGGTGCGGTTGACCGATGTGGGCACCCGCTATCTGGAACGCGCCCGGCGGATCCTCGCCGATGTCGAGGAGGCCGACGGCTCCGCCCGCGAGGAGCGCAACCGGCCGAGCGGGCGCCTCGTGGTGTCGGCGCCGGTCGGGTTCGGCCGGCTGCATGTCGGATCCGTCATGACCGCCTATCTCAAGCGCTATCCCGAGGTCACCGCCGACCTCAGGCTATCGGACCACCTCGTCAACCTCGTGGAAGACGCCGTCGATGCGGCGGTCCGGATCGGTCACCTCGCCGATTCCTCGCTGGTCGCGCGCCAGGTCGGCGAGATGCGGCGGATCACGGTCGCGACGCCGGGCTATCTCAGGCGTCACGGCGAGCCGAAGACGCCGCAGGACTTGCTCGCGCACCAGACCATCGCGTTCGGCCCGTCCGCCCATTGGCAGTTCGTCCAGGACGGCCGCGACATCGAGGTGACGACGGCTCCGCGCTTCTCCAGCAACAGCGCCGACGCCGCCCTGCAATACGCCGAGGCCGGCGGCGGCGTGACACGTGTGCTGGCCTATCAGGCCGCCGAGGGGCTGAAGCGCGGACGGCTCAGAATCGTGCTGGCGAAATACGAGCAGCCGGCCCTACCGATCCACATCGTCTATCCGACCTCCCGCCTGCTCTCGGCCAAGGTGCGCGCTTTCATCGATCTCGTGGTGGAGACGGCGGAGTGGAGGTTTGGGTGAGGCGCGTGTCCCGGACGCATCGCAGCACGCAGTGATGCGATGCAGAGCCGGGACCCAGAAAGCCAGAGGGCAAGCTGCGGATGGATGGGCCCCGGCTCTGCGGAGCGGCACTTCGCGCCGCACCGCGTCCGGGGCACGAGAGCATCACCCTTTCTTCGGCACCACGCGGAATGTGCCGCTCGCCCGCGCGATGGCGACGTCGTCGGCTTTCACCAGGCACTGCGCGAAGCAGATCGTCTTGCCGGTCTTGATCACGTCGCTCTCGATCGCGCACCATTGGCCGATCTCGGCGGAGCCGGCGAAATCCACCGTGAGCGAGACCGTCACGAACGACGTGGTCCAGCCCGTCGCCTGCGCGCAGCTATAGCCCATGGCATTGTCGGCGAGCGCCGCGATGAGACCACCATGGATCAGGCCGCGGCCATTGGTGTGCGGCTTGGCCAGCCGCAGGCCGATGATCACGGCCTTGTCGGTCTTCTTCGCGTAGAGCGGCTCCCAGGGCTCGGTGAGAGGACTCTTGCGGAACAGCGGCTCGAAGCCGTCGGGGATGTCGGTGCCGGTCATGATGATCTCGCGTTGCCGTGTCGGGCGCATTGAACGCGATGTGGACGACAGTTTCACCGCCTACAAAGTTTTAAACGGGATTTGCGTGGGTGTTTGAAATGGTCGGTGCCGTCGCCACACCACAGCTGTCATCACCCGCGAAGGCGGGTGATCCAGTATCCAGAGACGGCCGTGATTGAATCGAGCGGCCGCGGTGTACTGGATGCCCCGCCTGCGCGGAGCATGACAGTCTTGGTCAAAACGGCAGCGCCGCCTAGAACGGCAGCCCCACGTAATTCTCCGACAATGACGTCATCGCGGCCTGCGACTGCGTGACGTAGTCGAGCTCGGCGAGCTGGATGCGCGCGCCGATGGTGCCGGTGTCCGGGAATTTGTGCAGCATCGAGGTCATCCACCAGGAGAAGCGCACGGCTTTCCAGACGCGCGCAAGCGCCGTGGCGGAATAGGCGTCGAGGCCGGCGCTGGATTTCTCGTCGTAGAATTCGCGCAAGGCGCTCGACAGATAATGCGCATCGCTGGCCGCGAGGTTGAGGCCCTTGGCGCCGGTCGGCGGCACGATGTGGGCGGCGTCGCCGCACAGGAACAGCTTGCCGAAGCGCATCGGCTCGGCGACGAAGCTGCGCAGCGGCGCGATGCTCTTCTCGATCGACGGGCCGGTGACGAGGCTGTCGGCCGCCTCCTGGTCGAGCCGGCTCTTCAGCTCGTCCCAGAAGCGGTCGTCCGGCCACTGGTCGACATGGTCGTCGAGCGAGCACTGCACGTAATACCGGCTGCGCTTCATCGAGCGCATGGTGCAAAGCGCAAAGCCGCGGGCATGGTTGGAATAGATCAGCTCGTGGCTGACCGGCGGCGTCTCCGAGAGGATGCCGAGCCAGCCGAACGGATAGACGCGCTCGAACTCTGCGATCGCCGATGCCGGGACGCTGGCGCGGCTGACACCGTGGAATCCGTCGCAGCCGGCGATGAAGTCGCAGTCGAGCGTATGGGTGACGCCGTCCTTGACCCAGGTTACGCGGGGGTGACCACCGTCGAAATCGTGCGGCTGCACGTCCCTGGCCTCGTAGATCGAGACGAGACCGGTCGCCTTCCGCGCATTCATCAAATCGAGGGTGACCTCGGTCTGGCCGTAGATCATGACCGTCTTGCCGGTCGCAGCCTTCATGTCGATGCGATGACGGCGGCCGGAAAAGGCAAGCTCGATGCCCTCATGCACCAGGCCTTCTTCATGCGCCCGGGTCGCTGCGCCGATCTGGTCGAGCAGCGCGACGGTTCCCTCCTCCAGAAGGCCGGCGCGGATGCGGCCGAGCACGTAATCCGGGCTCTGCCGCTCCAGAATCACGTTGTCGATGCCGTAGGCATGCAGCAGTTGCCCAAGCAACAATCCGGCCGGTCCGGCCCCGATGATTGCGACTTTTGTCCGCAATACTTGCTCCTCCCGATCCTGTAGGCTTTCGTCGCGGCCCGCTTGTCGCGTCATGTCGCGCAGGATAATTATACCATATAACGGTTGGGCAAAAGGGGAGCGGGGGCTGCCGCAAGCGGCGGAAAATCCAATGCGACAGGGCTGACGGCCTGGGATGCGATAGGGCTTCGCGCCAGTTCCGGCTTGAACACGTCGGCCATTTAGATAACATGTTAATTAAAGAGACCGGGCCATCGAAGCCCGCCGTCGACAACAGGGAGAGACGTGTGATGAGGAAAGCCTGTCTGGCTTTGCTACTGGCAGCAAGCGTGACGCCTGCGTTTGCGCAGGACAAGACCTTCGACCTGAAGATCTCGCACTGGGTGCCGGCCTCGCATCCGCTGCAGAAGTCGCTGGAGGACTGGGCGGCCGCGGTCGAAAAGGATTCCGGCGGCACCATCAAGGGCAAGGTGTTTCCGGCCCAGCAGCTCGGCAAGGCCTTCGACCATTACGACATGGCGCGCGACGGCATCGCCGACGTTACCTACGTCAATCCCGGCTACCAGCCCGGCCGCTTCCCGATCATCGGCGCCGGCGAATTGCCGTTCCTGATCTCCGACGCCAAGGGCGGCTCGATGGGGCTGGACGCCTGGTATCGCAAATATGCCGAGAAGGAGATGAAGGACGTCAAATACTGCCTCGCCTTCGTCCACTCGCCCTCCTCGTTCCATTCCAAGACCAAGAAGATCGTGATGCCCGAAGACGTGAAGGGCATGAAGATCCGCCCGGCTCACGCCACCATGGCGAACTTCGTGACCTCGCTCGGCGGCACCAATGTGCAGTCTTCCGCTCCTGAAGTGCGCGACATCATCGAGCGCGGCGTCGCCGACGGCGTCACCTTCCCCTGGGGCTCGCTGGTGCTGTTCGGCATCGACAAGGTGACCAAGTACGACATGGAGGCGCCGCTCTACACCACGACCTTCGTGTTCGTGATCAACAAGGACAAGTACAATGCGATGTCCGACAAGCAGAAGGCCGCGATCGACAAGAACTGCTCGATCGAGATGGCGGGCGTCGTCGGCGAGCACTGGGGCAAGTTCGAGGACGCCGGCATCGACAAGGTGAAGGCGGAATCCGGCCACGAGGTCTACAAGCTGACGGCGGAGCAGACCGCCGCCTGGAAGAAGGCCGCCGAGCCGCTCGTGAAGACCTGGAGCGAGGGCGCCAAGAAGGCCGGCGCCGATCCCGATGCCGCGCTGACCGAGCTCAAGGCTTCGCTGAAGAAGTACAACGCGCTGGCGGAGTGACGCCGCGGCGCGATCGGTCTCTCCTCCCCCTCTCCCCGTCCTTGCGGGGAGAGGGTTGGGGTGAGGGGCTGCTTCCGCAACGATGGTGACAGATGGACTCGCGGAGAGTCCCCCTCACCCGCATCGCATCTCCGATGCGATGCGGCCTCTCCCCGCACGCGGGGAGAGGCGAGGAGCCGCCGCCGGAGTCGAGATCGAACGATGACAGCACAAGATGTGACATCTCCCATGAAGCGCTCCTGGATGGACCGCATCATCGACACCATCGAATGGATCGCGGCCGGCTTCGTCGGCATCGTCGCGCTCGACATCTTCCTGTCGGTGCTGCTGCGCAACACGCTGAACTATTCGATCCCCGACAGCTTCGACATCGGCCGCATGCTGCTCGGCATCCTGATTTTCTGGGGCATCGCCGCGACCTCCTATCGCGGCACCCACATCACGGTGGACCTCGTCTGGGGCAATGTCGGGCCGCGCCATCAGCGCTGGATCGACGTGTTCGCGACCCTGGTGCTGCTGTTCGTGGTGACGGTGCAGACCTGGACCTTGTTCGACAAGGTGCGCGGCACCTACAACGACAACGTCCAGACCTTCGACATGCACATGCCGACCTGGCCGTTCTTCGCGATCGCCTGGATCGGCGACGCAGCCGCCGTGCTGCTGATCGCGATCCGCACCTACCGGCTGATCTTCCATCCTGAAGAGATGCACGACCCCAAATTGAAGGCGACGGAGTAATCATGAGCACCGATGCCGTCGCCTTAATCGGCTTCGTTTCCTTATTTCTTCTGATGCTGCTCCGCGTGCCCGTCGGCATGGCCATGGGCCTCGTCGGCGTCTCCGGCTTCGCCTATCTCGTCAACGGCAATGCGGCGCTGAAGCTGGTCGGCCAGACCTCGATGCGGACGGTCACCGATTACACCTTCGGCGTCATCCCGATGTTCCTGCTGATGGGCTCGTTCGTGTCCAATTCCGGCATGAGCCGCGAGCTGTTCCGCGCCGCCAACGGTTTCGTCGGCCATTTGCGCGGCGGACTCGGCATCGCCACCGTCGGCGCCTGTGGCGGCTTTGCCGCGATCTGCGGCTCGTCGGTCGCGACCGCCGCGACCTTCTCCGCCGTCGCCTATCCCGAGATGCGCCGATTCGGCTATCCGCAATCCTTCGCCACCGGCGTGATCGCGGCCGGCGGCACGCTGGGCGCGATGCTGCCGCCCTCCACCGTGCTCGCGGTCTACGGCATCATCACCGAGCAGGACATCGGCAAGCTCTTCATCGCCGGCATCATCCCGGGCCTGCTGGCGATGAGCATGTACATGATCACGATCTTCCTGATCGGCTATTTCCGGCCCGACTTCCTGCCCAAGGGCAAGGTGACGCCGTGGCGCGAGCGCTTCGCCGGCCTGAAGGAGATCTGGGCGCCGGTGCTGCTGTTCGTGTTCGTGATCGGCGGCCTCTATGGCCTTCCCTTCCTGCCGCGTTTCACGCCGACCGAGGCCGGCGGCGTCGGCGCCGCGGGCGCCTTCATCATCGGCGTCGTTACCGGCCGGCTCGACCGCGAGAAGATCCTGGCCTCGCTGCTGCAGGCGACGCGCACGGCGGCGGCCGTCTTCACCGTGCTGATCGGCGCGCTGATCTTCGGCTATTTCCTCACGGTGACGCAGACCCCGCAGAAGGTGACGGAGTTCCTCACCGGCCTCGGCCTTGGACCCTACGGCGTGCTGGCGCTGATCATGGTGATGTATCTGGTGCTCGGCTGCCTGATGGACGCCATGGCGATGATCATCCTCACCGTGCCGATCATCTTCCCGGTGATCATGCATCTCGGCTTCGATCCGATCTGGTTCGGCGTCATCATCGTGATGACCGTCGAGCTCGGCCTGATCCACCCGCCGGTCGGCATGAACGTCTTTGTCATCAAGAGCGTGGTGAAGGACGTCTCCTTCTCCACGATCTTCAAGGGCGTGATCCCGTTCGTGGTCACGGACCTGATCCGCCTCGTCATCCTGATCGCTTTCCCGCTGCTGGCGACCTGGCTGCCGACGCGGATGATGGCGAATTGAGAGGTGAAGCGATTGAATGCCGCGCGGCGCAGCGGCTTCCCCTCTCCCCTTGTGGGAGAGGGTGGCTCGCCGCGATAGCGGCGAGACGGGTGAGGGGTCTCTCTCCGCGCGCACCAGCGTTTGCGGAAGCAACCCCTCATCCGGCGCTTCGCGCCACCTTCTCCCACAAGGGGAGAAGGAGAGGGCAGCAACGTTGGCGCGATATTTGAGAGGTGACCAATGACCACACCGGCGCTCGAAACCAAATACGTCTTCACCATCACCGCTCGCATCGGCGACGTCGTCACCGCCGGCGAGACCGGGATCGGCGTTCGCCGCATCATCCCGATCCTCGGCGGCGACGTGGCGGGGGCGATATCGGGCAAGGTGCTGCCGTTCGGCGCCGACTTCCAGACCATCCGCCCCAACGAGCTGATCGATCTCGAAGCCAAATACGCCTTCGAGACCGACGACGGCGCGGTCGTCTATGTCGAGAACAAGGGCATGCGCTTCGGCCCGGTCGAGCTGTTGCAGAAGCTCAAGCGCGGCGAGCCGGTCGATCCCAAGCTGATCTATTTCCGCACCGTGCCGAAGTTCGAGACCGGGCATGAGAAGTATCGCTGGCTGATGGAGCACATCTTCGTCGGCTCGGCGGCGCGGCACGCCGATCGCGTGGTGATCGACGTGCACCAGGTGGTGTGACCGCACACGCCGCCGTCGTCCCCGCGAACGCGGGGACCCATACCGCGTGATCTCTCGATGGTGCGCGGCAGACGTGCCGACCACCAGTCTTCGCCAAACCACTTCCTGGGGTTATGGGTCCCTGCGTTCGCGGGGACGACACCGACTTTGGAGGTCGCTTCCCGCCCACCTAACCGGCGCCTACAACGTCCATCTCCACCTTGACTCCCGCAGAATTCGTTATACAACATAACTATTCTGATAAGGACGCAAATGACACAGGGAAACGCCGATACCGCGAACGCGGGTGCCTCCGGGCTGCTCCGGATCGAGAGGGCGGACCGGGTTCTGACCGTGGGTCTGAACCGACCGGCCAAGCGCAATGCGCTGAACGACGGCATCATCCTGGAAATCGGCGAGTGTTTTGCGTCCCTGCCCGAGGACATCGGTGCGGTCGTCATCCACGGCATCGGCGATCATTTCTCCTCGGGCCTCGATCTCTCCGAACTGACCGAGCATGACGCGACCGGCGGCCTGCTCCATTCGCAGATGTGGCACCGGGTGTTCGACCGCATCCAGTACAGCCGCGTACCCGTGATCGCAGCGCTCAGGGGCGCGGTGATCGGCGGCGGGCTCGAGCTTGCCTGCTCGGCGCATATCCGCGTTGCCGAACCCACGACCTATTTCGCGCTGCCGGAGGGACAACGCGGCATCTTCGTCGGCGGCGGCGGCTCGGTGCGGCTGCCGCGGCTGATCGGCGTCGCCAGGATGATGGACATGATGCTGACGGGCCGCGTCTACAGCGCGACCGAAGGCGCCTCCTACGGCTTCGCGCAATATGTCACGGAAGCCGGCAACGCGCTCGGCAAGGCGATGGAGCTCGCGACCAAGGTCGCCGCCAACGCGCCGCTGACCAATTTCGCCGTGCTCCAGGCTCTGCCGATGATCGCGGAAGCCAATCCGCAGACCGGCCTTCTGATGGAGTCGCTGATGGCGACGGTCGCGCAGAGCGACAAGGAAGCCAAGCGCAGGATCCGCGAATTCCTCGAGCACAAGACCGCAAAGGTAAAGCCGAAATCATGAGCGCGCAGCCGTCCTCTTCCAGCATGGAGCGCGGCGCGAGCACTTTCCCGCTGCGGCCCATTTCGTTCGGCGATCCCGCCGTCAACATCGAGCGGCGCGACGACGGCACGATCTACCTGCGGCCGAAGCAGCCGCTCGGCGATTATCCCGTCCGCCTCACCGACCGCCTGCATCACTGGGCCAGCACCACGCCGGACCGCGTCTTCATGGCCGAGCGCGAAGGCGGCCGTGGCTGGCGCAAGATCACCTATGCCGAGCTGCTGATCGCGAGCCGGCACATCGCATCCGGCCTGATCGCCCGCGGCCTGTCGGCGGAGCGGCCGGTCGTCATCCTCTCCGGCAATTCGATCGACCACGCGCTGCTCGCATTCGGCGCGTTCTATGCCGGCATTCCGTTCTGCCCGGTGTCGCCGGCCTATTCGCTGGTGTCCAAGGACTACGGCAAGCTGTCCTATCTGATGAAGCTGCTGACTCCCGGCCTCGTCTTCGCCGAGGATGCCGACAGGTTCGCGGACGCGCTTTCCGCCAACGTCTCGCTCGGCACCGAGATCGCAGCTTCCTACGGCCACGTCGCCGGGCGCGACGTCACCCTGCTCGCCGACCTCATGGCAACGCCTGTTCGCAGCGATCTCGACGAGGTCCACGGCAGGATCGGCCCCGACACGATCGCGAAATTCCTGCTGACCTCGGGCTCGACCGGCAATCCCAAGGCCGTCATCAACACCCAGCGCATGATCTGCGCCAACCAGGTGATGCTGCGCGAGACGCTCGCCTTCCTGAAGGACGAGCCGCCGGTCATCATCGACTGGCTGCCGTGGAATCACACCTTCGGCGGCAACCACAATATCGGGCTGACGCTCTACAATGGCGGCTCGATGTATCTGGACGCCGGCAAGCCGATGCCCGGCGGCATCGAGGAGACCGTGCGCAACCTCCAGGAAATCTCGCCGACGGTCTATTTCAACGTGCCGAAGGGCTATGAATCGCTGCTGCCCTATTTGCGCGAGGACCAGGGCCTGCGCGCAAAATTCTTCGACCGGCTCCATGCGATGTTCTTCTCGGGCGCGGCGCTCTCGCCGTTCATCTGGGACAGCCTCGACGAGCTCGCGGTGAAGGAAAAGGGTTATCGCGTGCCGATGCTGACCGGGCTCGGCGCCACCGAGACCGCGCCGTTCTTCATGTCGGTCAATCCGCGCACCAGCCGCTCCGGCCATGTCGGCCTTCCCGTCTCCGGCAACGACGCCAAGCTGGTGCCGAACAACGGCAAGCTGGAGGTGCGCGCCAAGGGGCCGAACGTGATGCCCGGCTACTGGCGCCAGCCCGAGATCAGCGCGAAATCCTTCGACGAGGAAGGATTCTACAAGATGGGCGACGCGCTGAAGCCGTCCGATCCCGACGACTTCAATGCCGGCTTCGATTTCGACGGCCGTGTCGGTGAAGACTTCAAGCTCGCCAGCGGCACCTGGGTCAGCGTCGGCCCATTGCGCGCGCGCCTGACCGCGGCCTGCGCCCCGCTGGTGCGCGATGTCGTCATCGCCGGCATCAACCGCGACGAGGTCTCCGCGCTGGTCGTGCTCGACCTCGACGGCTGCCGGTTGATCAACCCGACGCTGCCGACCGACGATCTCGTCGTCGCGACGCGCGACCGGCTGGTGCGCGAGGCCTTCCGCGAGCGCCTGACGCGCTTCCTTTCCACCGCCACCGGCTCGTCGACGCGGATCACGCGCGCGATCCTGATGGACACGCCACTCTCGATCGACAAGGGCGAGGTCACCGACAAGGGCTCGATCAATCAGCGCGCCGTGCTGGAGCACCGCCTTGAGCTGATCGAGGAGCTCTACGCTGCCAATCCATCCAACCGTGTGATATCGGTCGGATAAGAAATCACCGTATCAGGAGAACGCCATGTTGTTGAAGGATCAGGCAGCCATCGTCACCGGCGGCGCATCGGGACTGGGCGCTGCCACCGCGCGAAAGCTGGCGGCGCAGGGCGCCAAGGTCGCCGTCTGCGACCTCAATACCAAGCTCGCCGAGACGGTCGCCGCCGAGATCAAGGGCGTGGCCGTGACCTGCGACGTCTCCGATGCCGCCTCCGCCGAAGCTGCGGTCGCGCAGGCTGCGAAGGCTCACGGCCCGGCGCGCGTGCTGGTCAATTGCGCCGGCATCGGCGTTGCCAAGCGCGTGGTCGGCCGCGACGGCCCGATGGCGCTCGCCGATTTCGACAAGGTGATCAAGGTCAATCTGATCGGCACCTTCAACATGCTGCGCCTTGCCGCGACCGAGATGTCCAAGCTGGAGCCGCAGGCGACCGGCGAGCGCGGCGTCATCATCAACACCGCTTCCGTCGCGGCTTATGACGGCCAGATCGGCCAGTCGGCCTATTCGGCCTCCAAGGGCGGCATCGTCGGCATGACGCTGCCGATCGCGCGCGAGCTGGCGCAGTTCGGCGTCCGCGTGCTGACGATTGCGCCCGGCCTGTTCCTGACGCCGCTGCTGGCCAACCTGCCGCAGGAAGCGCAGGACTCGCTCGCCGCAGCGATCCCCTTCCCGCGCCGGCTCGGCCAGGCCGACGAGTTCGCCGCGCTCGCGCTGCACATGGTCGAGAATTCGTACCTGAACGGCGAAGTGGTGCGCCTCGACGGCTCGCTGCGCATGGCGCCCAAGTAATCCCATAGAGCAAGGCGCGACCCATGTTCGTGAACCGGCGCGAGGTCCAGATCCAGTGGGGCGACTGCGACCCCGCCAACATCGTCTACTATCCGCGCTATTTCGCGATGTTCGACGATTCGACCTCGACCCTGTTCGAGGTTGCCGGCTTCTCCAAGCAGGATCTGGTCCGCAAATACGGCCTGGTGGGCATCCCCATGGTCGATACGCGGTCCAAATTCTACATCCCCTCGACCTATGGCGACTGGATCACCATCGAAACGAAGATCGAGAGCATCAAGCGCTCGAGCTTCGAGGTGAAGCACAACGTCTACAAGGGCGAGGCGCTGGCGATCGAGGGGTTCGAGACCCGCGTCCTGGTCGGTCGCGATCCCGTTAACCCCGACAAGCTGAAATCGGCACCATTCCCGGCGGAAATGGTAGCCAAATTCACAGGAAGCTAAGGACCGAAGCTAAATCGCCGCATCACCAAAAGAGGGGGCTGAATTACCCCCCGATTTCTGCTTTCAAAGAAAACACGTAAGGGAGGAAACAATGAAACGCTTTTATCTGACCGCCGCCATCACCGCGGCGGCGCTTGCCCTGCCGGCCCTGCCGGCGCTGGCCCAGACCGCCGAAGTCACCATCGGCATCACCACCACCACGACCGGCCCCGGCGCGGCGCTTGGCATTCCCGAGCGCAACGCGCTGGAATTCGTGCCGAAGGAAATCGGCGGCGTGCCGCTGAAGGTGATCGTGCTCGACGACGGCGGCGATCCCACCACCGCGACCACCAACGCTCGCCGCTTCGTGACCGAATCCAAAGCCGACATCATCATGGGCTCGGCGCTGACGCCGCCCACGATCGCGGTCTCCAACGTCGCCAACGAAGCCGGCATTCCGCATTTCGGCCTCGCGCCCTTCCCGATCACGCCCGAGCGCATGAAGTGGTCGGTGGCGATGCCGCAGCCGATCCCGATCGTCGGCAAGGTGCTGTACGACCACATGAAGGCCAAGGGCGTGAAGACGCTCGGCTATATCGGGTACTCCGATTCCTACGGCGACCTCTGGTTCAACGACCTCAAGGCCCAGGCCGTGCCGATGGGCATGACCATCGTCGACGAGGAGCGCTTCGCCCGTCCCGATACCTCGGTGACAGGCCAGGTGCTGAAGCTCGTTGCCGCCAATCCCGACGCGATCCTGGTCGGCGCCTCCGGCACCGCCGCGGCGCTGCCGCAGACCGAGCTGCGCGAGCGCGGTTACAAGGGCCTGATCTACCAGACCCACGGCGCCGCCAGCATGGACTTCATCCGCATCGCCGGCAAAGCGGCGGAAGGCGTGCTAATGGCCTCAGGCCCGGTGATGGACCCGGAGGATCAGCCGGACAGCGCGCTGACCAAGAAGCCGGGCCTCGCGCTCAACGCGGCCTATGAGGCCAAGTACGGCCCCAACAGCCGCAGCCAGTTCGCCGGCCATTCCTACGATGCGTTCGAGCTCCTCAAGCGCATCATTCCCGCGGCGCTGAAGACCGCCAAGCCCGGCACGCCGGAATTCCGTGAAGCCATCCGCCAGGCGCTGCTGTCGGAGAAGGACCTCGCGGCCAGCCAGGGCGTCTACAACTTCACCGAAAAGGACCGCTACGGCGTCGACGAACGCGCCCGCATCCTGCTGACGGTGAAGGATGGCAAATACTTGCTGGTGAAGTAAGCGCAGCCAGTGTCCTGAGACGACGAGAGCCGGCCCATTGGGCCGGCTCTTTTGTTTTTGGGTTCTAATTCGAGCCGCTCTGAGGTCGTCATGCCCGGGCTTGTCCCGGGCATCCGCGTTCTTCGTGCCGTACGGCAAGGCGTGGATGGCCGGGACAAGCCCGGCCATGACGATGTGGCGACATCGCGCACTAAGCCGCCTGCCGCAGCGGGGTCCAGGCGAACTCGGGATAATAGCTGTCCATCATGCGGTCGACATAGGCGGTGAGGTTCGGGAATCCCTCGGCGCGCTCGCGAAAGGTCGATTCGAAGAACGGCGAGAGGATGCCGGCGAGCATGCCGAAGGCGGTGGCGTCGACGCCGCTGGGCTTGTTGCCCATCAGATAGGACTTGTCGCCGAGCTGCACCGACAGCGCGAACAGCGAGCGCACGGCAAGATCGACGTCTTCATCTGGCGCATGGCGGCCAAGGCCGGAAAGCAGATAGTTTTCGGCGACGCGAAACTGCGCATCCTCTCGCAGCTTCTCGCGATTGTGCTCCGGTGCGCCGTCGAAGAAATGTGCGGGACCCTTGGCGAAATTGACCGGATCGACCCAGCGGGCGCCGACCAATCCCCAATAGACGTGATGCTCGATCATGCGCTCGAACGCCCAGGCCTGCGCGCGCTCAGCCAAGGAGAGACCGGCGTCGAAATCGAAACCGTAGCGGCGTTCGATATGGGCGCGGATGAAGGTGGAATCGGCCACCGCCTCGCCGCCGTCGTCGATGAACGGCAGCTGCCCCTTCGGGGAGGCCGGCGGCATCGCCCGCTCCTTCCGGTAGGGCAATCCCGCCATCTTGAGCTGCACTTCGGTCTTGGTGACGAAGGGGCTGATTTCCGGCAGGCCGAAGCCGCTGCCAAAGCCGTAAAGCGTGATCATGCGATCTCTCCTGGAGCTCAGAGGTTTGGGGAACCTAGTGACCGGCTGCTGCCACCATGGTGGCAGCAGCCGTGATATCTTCTGCGAAACGAGCCCCGCGCCAGGCGCGGCCCATCACGTGGCGCACCAGCGCGTCCGCGACCTGGGTCAGTGAGCGTGCCAACACGCTGGCAAGGGCAAACCGGAGGTCAACGGCCATGAGATCGAGCGAAACGAGGCGACCGAACGCCGATACGGACCACGCCTGTGCCCGCAGCATCGGAATGGCCGGGCCGAAATGGGTCGGAATGATCATGGACAAATCCTCTTCAGTCGATGTGTTGTCCCGGTATAGAACTCCCCTGCTGCCAACATCCTGTCAGCAGCCGCGCGCCGCTTTCTGAAAAGATCACCGATAAGAGAATTGTCATGAGACGCGCGGACCGGCTGTTTCAGATCATCCAGGTGCTGAGGCGCACGCGTAAGCCGCTGACGGCGGACGCCATCGCGGCCGAGCTCGAGACGTCGAAGCGCACGATCTATCGCGACATCGCCACGCTGATTGGCCAGCGCGTGCCGATCCGCGGTGAAGCCGGCATGGGCTACATCCTGGAAAAGGGATTCGACCTGCCGCCCTTGATGCTGACGCCCGACGAGATCGAGGCTGCGGTGCTGGGCGCGCAATGGGTCGCGGGCCATGCCGATTCCGCGCTGGCGCGCGCGGCCGAAGATCTGATGGCCAAGATCGCCGACACGGTCCCCGAGCGCCTGCGGCCCTTCGTGCTGGAGCCCGCGAGCCGCGCGCGCCCGAGCTGGAACAGGGAGCCGGACCGGCTGGACATGGTACGCACCCGCACGCAGATCCACGAAGGCAGGAAGATCATGCTGCGCTATCGCGACGAGCAGGGCCGCGCCAGCGAACGCATGATCTGGCCGATTTCGGTCGGCTATCTCGAAGCTGTTCGCCTACTCGCGGCCTGGTGCGAGCTGCGCGGCGACTTCCGCAGCTTCCGCACCGACCGCGTCGTGGACGCGAACTATCTCGACGAGAAATATCCGGAACGACGCGACGTGCTACGCGCTAGGTGGCGGCAGAGCCTGGTCTGGGGACCACCAAAGGACACATGACGGGAATGGTACAGACCTCACCCATCGATGCGTCGGACTGTTGCCAGAGTTGCGGCGCCTGCTGCGGCTACTCGGCCAACTGGCCGCGCTTCTCGACCGAGAGCGACGAAGAGCTTGCGGCGATCCCGGAGACGCTCGTCAATGCGCGCCAATCCGGCATGCGCTGTGAGGGCGATCGATGCTCGGCGCTGAAGGGAGAGATCGGCAAGGCGACGGCGTGCGGCATCTACGCCGTGCGGCCGGAGGTGTGCCGCACCTGCATGCCCGGCGACGACGAATGCGCGATGGCGCGCCGGAAGTTCGGACTGCCTGTGATTGCGAGCGCTTAGGCGGGAACGGCTTCGCTGATCTCGTCGTCGATCTCGTCATCCAGCGGTGCAAGCACCGAGAGCGGCTTGGTCGACAGCGTGATCGGCTTGCGACCGCTCGACAGCGACGGCGAGGATTTCGCCGTCCCTTCGCGCGCGAGCGCGTAGAGCGTCGAGCCGACACGGCCGCCGTTCTCGATCAGGTCGCGTTCGTTGCAGCTTCCTGCGATCGCGACCGCCAGCGAGTGCAGATGGCTGCGGCGGTAGCAAAACAACGCCAACCTGGCGCGTGCGTCAGGGGAAACACTCTCAACCAGCCTCGGCAGGCCACTCTCGCTGGCGCGGTACATCTCGCCAAGGAGTTCGTCGCGGACCGGGCAGAAATCGCTTTCAAAGGTATCGCGGCTTGAAAACATTGCAGTTCTCCCTCTGCCAGGAAGATGCAGCGCAATTCTCTAACGAAAGGTTAACCACACTGCCCGGTAGTCACCCGGGGTGGTTGCGCCCAGGCCGCGAATCAGAGGCGCCGAGAGCGCTTGGAGTGGCCGGGCAAACGGCATCGCCGGAGCGTGACGCGCGGCCTGTCCGGCGTCATGGCCGGGCGCGTCCCGGCCATCCACGGCCCCGCCACGCGGCACAGAGAACGTGGATGCCCGGGACAAGCCCGGGCATGACGGCCGCCGGTGTTGATGACGATTGCCTCCGCCGGAGGCCGGGAGACGGCGCGCCCTAGTTCGCCGCCATGAAAATGGAAAGCCCGAAGCCGGTGAGGTGGTGCAGGGCCTGGTCGACGCCGATCAGGGTCCAGAACCAGGGATGCTGGAGGTCGACACCGAAATTGGCCGAAACGAACCCTTTGGCGCGGTCGATCGTGATGTGGATCACGAAGTCGATCAGCGCCACGAACCAGAATTTCGGCGCCACGATCAGGATCAGGGGCAGCGCAACTGCAAGGTGAATCAGGCAATGCACCAGAAGCGGCAGCGCCCAGCCGTGCTTCTGGTCCTTGCCGTGTGCCATCCACGCGGTCTGGAGGACGAAATCGGCGATGATGTGCTTGAAGGTGAGCAGCAGCATCCAGCCAATGAGCGCTTCGATCGGAATCGCCGATGACATGGGTGGAAACGACAAGGCTGACGCCCTCATTGACGTGACAAGAAAGATTGGAGCGTTCAGCGCAACTTCTTCTTGGACCGGTTCTGGACCGGTCAAATCGCCGGGACGGGCGATTTATGACACCTCCCGCGGCGGAAAGCAGCCGGGGGGAACCGGAAAATCGCCAAGTGTGGCTAACCGGTGATAGGATGACTGATCGCCGCGGACATGTCGCGTAAGGTTACCGGCGGCTCGAATTTTGCATTCCGCGACCTTCGCGCTATCATTGCCGAGAGAATATCGTTCTTTTTTCAGGCGTTTACGAATTTCAGGGCGCTCGCCGCGATCACATCCGCGAGCCGTCCGCCACCGCAGAGACAAGGCCGAGTGCTGCCATGAGTACTGAAGGCCCCATTTCGCCACCGACCGAACCGCCGCCCCGGCGACCCAAGGTGATCAAGACCAATCAACAGCAGGTCTTCCTCTACGTCGTGCTGACCCTGCTGCTGTCGCTCGCCACCGTCTGGGGCGGTCGTGCCATGCTGCACAATTCGGAAACGCTGACCTTCGCCGTCGGCGCTTCCAACAGCGACGAGGCGCTGTTCGCGGCCAAGCTCGCCGCCGTGCTCAAGGCCAACGCCTCGCGCTTCCGGATCAAGATCGTCAACAACGCGGACAATGCCAAGGCGCTCGCGCAGTTCGACCGCAAGCAGGCCGACCTCGCCGTCCTGCGCACCGATGCCAAGGTCCCGCTGCGGGCGCGCACGCTCGCAATCCTCGAGCACGACCTCGTGCTTCTGCTCGGTCCCGGCAACAAGAAGATCAAATCGATCGCCGAGCTGAAGAAAAAGAAGATCGCCGTCTTCGCCGAGAACGAGTCCTCTCTCGCCTTCGTCCGCGGCGTCCTCGACATACCCGACGGTCCGGATGCCGCCAGGATCCAGATGGCGCCGCAGGGCGCAACGCTCGACAAGCTGTTCGCGCCACCGAACAGCTTTGGCGCGGTGATCGCCGTCGTCCACGCCTCCAGGGCGGTGCGGGACAAGGCCTATGAGCAGGTCGCCAAGCGCGGCGGCTTCACGCTCAACGCGATCGACGAGGCCAAGGCACTGGCGCGCAGGCTTCCCGGCATTTCCAGCGAGACGCTGACGGCAGGCACGCTGTCGACCTCGCCGCAGATTCCCGACGACGATCTCGACACGATAGGGCTTGAATGGCTGCTGGTCGCACAATCCAGGATGTCTCCGTCCACGGCAGGCGAGCTGGCACGCACCGTCTACGAGAACAAATCCGCGCTCGGACTCGACAACGGCTTTGCCAGCAGGATCGAGCCGGCCTCCGTCGACAAGGACGCCTTCGTGATGGCGCACCAGGGCGCGGCCGACTACATCAACGACGACACCAAGTCGTTCATGGAGAAGTACAGCGACCTGATGTATCTGGGCGCCGCCGCGCTCAGTGTCATCGGCTCGATCTTCGCGGCGATCTACGCCAAGATCACACGCATCGCGCCCGAGAAGGCCAGCGAGCTCTCCACCGCCATCCTCGACATCGGCGAGCGGATCGAACATGCCCACTCGCTGGATCAACTGGAATGCCTGCAGGATGAGCTGGAAGGCATCCTGCGCGGTGCCGTCATCGGCCTCAGAGACGGCACGATCAGTACCGACGGGCTCGACACCTTCAAGCTGGGCTACGAATTCGTCCGCGACGAGATCGGCATGCGCCGCGACTATCTGAAACGTCATGCCGGCGAGACCGAGAAGACGGTGCAGGGCGGCGGCCCTGCCCAACACGACGACAGCAATGTCGTGGTGGTGAAGACCGCCCAGAGTGCCTGAGGCGCGGGGTTCTGCCCCCGTTCCTGTCGGATGTTCCTGTCGAGGACATCGCTTAATTCGGGAACTGGCGTGATCTGCAACCGTTGGTTCCCGATTACAACCGGAGACCGCAGCATGCGTGCACTCCTCATCATCCTCCTTCTGGGAATGCTGGCGGCAGCCGGATACTTCGCTTATTCCGCAATGTCGGTCGAAGGTGAGCCGATCCCGACGGAAGGCTATGTGGCGCTGGCGCTGGGCGCGGGGTTTTCCATCGTGGTGGGCATCGGGCTGATGGTGCTGCTGTTCTTCAGCAGCCGCCGCGGCTACGACGAGCCGCCTCACTTCAGGTAGGTCGCCGGCCGGCAACGGCGGCACGGACCGGCGACGCGGCGCCGGCGGGGCAGCCTGCTGCCGTCGTTGACGGCCTCCGCCCGGACGGGCACTTTGCCACCGACGTCCCCACCCGGGGCTTCCAGACCTGCCCCGAGACCGAATAGCCTTCCCGCATGTTCAAGCCGCTGATCTCCGCTTTGGCCCAGTTCGCGGCCGCCACGGCCGGCCGCAACATGACCAAGGCGGCCTACGTCGCGGTGACCGTCGGCGTGCTCAGCATGGTGTTGCTGACGGACAACCGGGCCAGGGAGGCGCGCGGCTGGGTCGATGTCCTGCTCTGGACTTGCCTCGGCTATTTCGTGTTCGAATGGCTGGTGCGGCTGCGCCACATGGCGCGGCAGGGGCGGCTTTCGCTCTACGTGTCCTCTTCCGCCGGCATCGTGGACGCGATCGGGGCCCTGGCAGTGCCGGTTGCGCTGGTTCTCGGCGCCGAGCCGCGGACGGCCTGGCTGCTCAGCGTGCTCTGGGTGTTGAAGGTGGTCCCGGGCATTCCGGGCCTGCGGCAGCTTCGCCGCGTTCTGGTGCTGGAATCGGGGCCGCTGGTCAGCGTGCTCGTGATCTTCCTGATGGTGGTCTTCCTCGCCTCGGTCGCCGAATATTTCCTGGAGCGGGACGTGCAGCCGCAGACCTTCGGCAGCGTCCCTGCCGCGCTGTGGTGGGCGGTCGTCACGCTCACGACCACCGGTTACGGTGACGCCGTGCCGGTCACGCCGCTCGGACGCCTGGTGGCCGCGGGGGTGATGATCTCCGGCCTCGGCGTGTTCGGCCTCTGGACCGGTATCCTGGCGACCGGGTTCGCCGCCGAGACGCGGCGCGACAATTTCCTCAGGACATGGGAGTCCGTCAGCAAGGTGCCGTTCTTCGCGGCGCTCGGGCCGGGCGCCATTGCCGACGTCACCCATATGTTGCGCACCATGGAGCTGCCGGCGCGCACCATGATCATCCGCAAAGGGGCGCAAGGCGACTGCATGTATTTCATCGCCGCCGGCGAGGTCGAGGTCGACCTGCCCGGCAAGAAGGTGCAGCTCGGCGAAGGCGCCTTCTTCGGCGAGATGGCATTGCTCGGCAGCAACAAGCGCGGCGCCAACGTCTCGACCACGAAAGTATCGCGGCTTCTGGTGCTCGACCTCGTCGACTTCCGCGTGCTGATGGCACGGCACCCGGAGCTCGCCGAGACCATCGACGCGGAAGCAAGACGCCGCGCGCTCGAAAACAGGTAAGAAGGAGACGAGAATGTCGGACACAGCCGACGCGGCATCCAGCCCCGTACTCGAAGTCAACGGCGCCCGCGCCACCATCCGCCTGAACCGGCCGAAGCACCTCAATCGCCTGCAGGCCGAGGATCTTGGCGAGCTCCTGAAATTGTTCGATCGGATCGAGGCCGATCCCGCCATCCGCGTGCTGGTGCTGACCGGCATCGGCCGCGCCTTCTCCGCGGGCTATGACCTCAATTCGGTGGCCGAGCGCGCGGCGAGCGCGAACGAGCAGCAGAGCGCGGGCTCGGCCTTCGAGGTGGTCGTCAACCGGCTCGAGGACCTCGGCGTGCCCACGATCTGCCGGCTCAACGGCGGCGTCTATGGCGGCTCGACCGACCTCGCGCTGGCCTGCGATTTCCGCATCGGCGTCGACACCGCCGAGATGTTCATGCCGGCGGCGCGGCTCGGGCTGCACTATTATCGCAGCGGTATCAAACGCTACGTGACCCGGCTCGGCCTCGACAACGCGAAGCGACTGTTTCTGACCGCGCAAAAGATCAGCGCGCCGGAAATGCTGCGCATCGGCTATCTCACCGCGATGGTGCCGGAGGAGACGCTCGACGAGGAGGTCGACAAGCTCGCCGGCATCCTCGCCGGCAACGCGCCGCAGGCGATGCGCGGCATGAAGCGCGCGATCAACGAATTCGCCCGCGGCGAGCTCGACGAGGCCGCCGCCGACCAGCGACACCGCGACAGCATGCGCGGCGACGAGATCAAGGAAGGCATCAAGGCGTTCGCGGAAAAGCGGGCGCCAAGATTCTGATCACGCCCGCTTCGACCGCATCGCGCGCACCTGCGTGAGCTTGGAATCGCGGACGAGCGCCTGGTAGCGTTTGCTGTCGACAGCGTAGATCGCGATCCGGCCCTCACTGTCGGCATGAACGCCCCAGCCGAAGCGCTTGCCGAGACTCGACGCTCTCATGCAGGCCTGCCCTCGCGAGAAGAACGCTTCGCGGGCCGCACGCTTCTCCGTTTTCGTCGCCTTGACATCGAGCTCGCGACCCGGCGCCGACGTCGCGAAGATCACGTCGTCGGACGTGTATTTATACGGTGCCTTGGCGATCATTCTGTATTGCAGGCACGCCACCGTCGGCTTTCCCGCGCGGAGCGGCGGCTCCTCACCGGTATGTGCGGGACAGTCTTCGGCAATCTGGATGAAGGTATTGAAGCAGTTGGTCGTGTGCATCGCCTTTGTCATCCGCCCCCCCGGATCATTCAAGCGCCCGCAACTTTGGCATGCTGCGCGGCCATCTCATCGTCGGCGCCATTGATGCGCTGGAACGCCGGCCGCGCGGTCATGCGCTCGGCATACCGGACGAAGACGTCCTTTTTCGGCACGATCCCGAACATCATGGTCCAGCTGAAGGCGACGCCCCACAACACGTCCGCGGCCGTCATGCGCTCGCCCAGCAGGTACGGCCCCTTCGACAATTGCGCCTCCAGCGCACCCAGCATGGTGTCGTAATCGGCATAGGGCGACTGCGTGATGGGCGCCGGCTCACGCTGCATGAATTTGTCGATCAACGCCGGCTCGAACGACGCACCGTAATAGGCGATCCAGCGCAGATAAGGACCGCGAAGCGGATCGTTGAGCGCAGGTGTGAGCCCCGCTTGAGGGAACAGGTCCGCTAGGTAGATGGTGATCGCGACCTGCTCGGTCACGAGCGCTCCGTTGTGGCGGATCGCCGGAACTTTGCCGAGCGGATTGACGGCGAGATAGGCGGGCTGGCGCTGCTCGCCGGCCTTCATGTTGAGGACATGGAGATCGTAGGGCGCGCCGAGCTCCTCCAGCAGCACCCGCGTGCCGGTGGCGCGGCTTTGCGGCGAATAATACAGCGTGAGGCGGTTCGGATCGGTCATGGCAAATCTCCTGGGTGCCGTCTGGCGAGGCGCCATCTCTACGCGACCATACCTGACATCTTGTGTCAGGTATGGTTTAAGGGGCAATGCGCGCGAGCCGGATGCTGTCGATCCTCACCACCCTCCAGGCCAAAGGGCAGGTCACGGCGCCCGAGCTTGCCGAGGCCTGCGAGGTCTCGGTGCGCACGATCTATCGCGACATCGATGCGCTAGCGGCCTCCGGCGTCCCCGTCTATGCCGACCGCGGCGCCGAGGGCGGCTATCGCCTGCTCGACGGCTACCGCGTGCGGCTGAACGGCCTGTCGCAAAGCGAGGCCGGCGCGCTGTTTCTCGCGGGGCTCCCGGGCCCCGCCGCGGCGCTCGGGCTCGATGCGGCGATGATCGCCGCACAGAACAAGCTGATGGCCGCGCTGCCCGTCCACCTGCGGCAGGATGCCAGCCGGATGCAGGAACGTTTTCACCTGGACGCGCCGGGCTGGTTCGGCGAGGCGGAGGAGCCGAAGCATCTGCGCGAGATCGCCGGCGCCCTGCTGCGCGGAACGCAGATCAAGATCCGCTACCAGAGCTGGCGCGCGGAGAAGCAGCGTCGCCTCGCTCCGCTCGGCCTCGTGCTGAAGGGTGGAAGCTGGTATCTCGCAGGCCAGGTCGACGCCAGCGTGCGCACCTATCGCGTCGCGCGCGTGCTCGACTGCACCGCGCTCGACGATCGCTTCGATCGCCCCGCCGATTTCGATCTCGCCGCCTATTGGCAGGCCGCGACGCTTCGCCTCGAGGCCGAGATGCATCCCAACGTCGCGGTGGTGCGGCTGTCGCCGTTCGGCGTCAAGCTGCTCGACGCGCTGAGCCAGCCCTATGTCAGGGCGCGCACACAGCTCGAGGACAGCGCCGATGCGGACGGCTGGCGCATCGCGCGCGTGCCGGTCGGCAAGACATCCTGGCACGCCGCGGCCGAGTTGTTGCGGCTCGGCCCTGAAGCCGAAGTGCTGGAACCCGCCGATCTCCGCGACAAGATGACGGAGATGACGCAGGCGATGGCCGCGCGCTATCGCGCGGCGCGGAAAGCCTGATCCCGGCACGTTTCGCCGCAGGCCACGAAACAATCCTGAAACACGATTCTCCCCGGCGTGCGTGAACGCGTTCGCATCTCGGCTCGACCGAAGATGCAGGGACACAACAACGGCCTTAGCGCCACACTGGAGAATGACAATGTTTCGTAAGCTTGCTCTTGGTCTGATCGCTGCCGGTTCGCTCGGCGTCGCCGCTCTCGCGCCCACCGCGGCGTCTGCCGGCGGCGGCTTCTATCCCCATCATCACTGGAATCACGGCTGGGGCTACGGCGGCGGCATCTACCTCAACACCGGCGTCAGCAACTGCTACCAGGAGCGCGTCGTCCAAACCCGCCACGGCCTGCGCGTGCGTGTCGTGAATGTCTGCGCCTACGGGATCTACTGAGCCCGCCTGCATCGATCGGCGCAACCCCGGCCGCTCGGCGACCGGGGTTCGTCGTCTCAGCTCGCAAGCGCCGTCGGTGTCGCGGCAGCGGCCCGCTCGTCCGCGAGAGAGTTACGTTCGGAGATCCATCGTTCGGCGCGCGAGCGCCGCAGCGAGGGCGCGAACAGGAAGCCCTGGGCGACGTCGCAGCCGATGCGGCGAATGATCTCCAGCGCCTCCGGGCTTTCGACGCCCTCGGCCACCACTTTCATGTTGAAAGCCTTCGCGAGCGCGACTGAGGCGTCGACGATCTTCATCATGTCCTCGTCGGACTCGCAGCCCTTGATGAAGGACTGGTCGATCTTCAGCTCGCTGAACGGCAGCCGCACCAGCGCCGCGAGCGACGAATAGCCGGTGCCGAAATCGTCGATGGCCGTTCCGATCTTCTTGATCCGCAGCCGCACCAGAATGTCGTTGGCACGGTCGACGTCGGCCATCGCCGAGGTCTCGGTGATCTCCACGGTCAGCGATGTCGGCGAGATGTTTTCACGGCGCAGGATCTCCTCGATCCGGTCGGGCAGCGTCAGGTCCGACATCAACGAGCCTGAAATGTTGACGGCGATGGTGAAGCCGGGATTGCGCTCGATCAGCTTGCGGCCCTGCGACATCGCCGACAACAGGATGCAATCGGTCACCTCGCGCATGAGGCCGGCCTGCTCGGCGATCGGAATGAACACCAAGGGGGAGACCATGCCGAATTCGGCGGTGCGCCAGCGTGCGAGCGCCTCCGCGCCGATGACCCGTCCGGTCTGCAGCGCAATCTTCGGCTGAAACTCGACGAAGAATTCGTCGGCGGCGAGGCCGCGCAGGATCCGCTCCGGTGTGATCCCTAGCGGCGGCGCGGCAAATGATGTGGCCAACGGCGCGCGGCACGGCAATTCCAATGCGCTGCGCAGGCGATTCAGATCGAGCGGCTTGGTCAGGCATGCGCCGAGCGACAGCTTCAGCCCGCCCGCGAGCCGTCGCGTGGCCTTCATGATGCGATCGTCGCAGCCGCTGATGATCACGATCGACATCGCATGGAGACCGGCATCGGCGACGAAGCGCAACAGCTCCACCCCGTCCCGCTCGCCGAGCGACAGGTCGAGCGCCATGACCTCGAAGCCTTCACGGCCCAGAAGCTCGGTTGCGGCTTCGTAGGAGGACGCGACCACCGTCTCGTAACCGAGCTTCGCCCCGATCTTGCCGATCAGGACCCGCTGCACCAGATCGTCGTCGACCACCAGAAGACGGCCTCTCGTCGCATTCATCACCAATTTCTCCAGACGTCGGCGGCGTTGATGACACCAACCTTAGAGCGGCGATCTCGCCTGGGTATGAAGACAAGACGGCTAAAACTTTCCAGATGCGGAAGAAATCGTTAGGGACGTTTTCGAGCCCCTCAAGCGATTGAATTCTCTGGCGTTTATGCAACGCGCGGCGAAGCGGTACCCGAATGCTCCGCGCCACGCGCAAGTGCGATGAACACGCCGTAAAGCTTGCTATCGGAAGCCGGCAGATGCCCGACGAATTACGGGGGCGTCTTCAGCGGCGCTGGTCGATTGGCCCGGCCCGCAGCTGCCGCCGAAACCAATTCCAGGTCTCGCGCGTGGTCCTGATGTAGCCGCGACCGCGATGAACGATCTCGCCGTCGACGATGGCGTTCAGCTTCGGCAGCGCGTGAAAGGGGATCGAGGGATAGGCGTGGTGCTCGACGTGATAGGGCATGTTCCACGCGAACCATTTGACGATGGTGGCGGTGTAAGTGGTGCGCGTGTTCTGGAAAGCGCTGCGGGTGCGCTCGCAGCCGGTGTGCTCGGCATAGAGATAGGGCCGCAGGAAGAGCTGCCCGATCAGGAGCGGGACGATCCACACAAAGAGCAGCAGTGCAGAGGAGAACCACAGCGACAGCGCAAGCAGCAGGGCATAGAGCGCGACATAGGCCCGCGCCTCCCTGACGATGACGCCGCGCTTGCCCTCGGGGATCCAGGGCACGACGACCTTGCCGGTGATCGCGTGGCCAAGCATCAGCCGCAGACGGCCGGCGACCTGGAGCAGGCCGCTATAGGCGATCGCGAGCTGCGTGTCGGATGTCGGCTTCACGCCGACGATCAACTCGGGGTCCTTGTCGGGATCCTGGGTGTAGCGGTGATGATCCCAGTGAAACAGGCAGTAATATTCGTAAGGCAATCCGATCATGAAGGCCGAGAGATAGCCGACGCCGAGATTGAGACCGCGGCTCCTGAACGCCGTCTTGTGCGCGGTCTCGTGCACCGCCATGAACAGGAAGGCGACCAGGTAACCTTGCACGGCCGTCAATGGCAGCGCCCAAAGCACGCCCCATGTCGACGACACCATCCAGATCAGCGTCCCCATCAGCACGATCATCGCGTAATGGCCGAGGCTCTGGCCTGCGCCCTTGAGATCGGACCGGACCGACAATTCGCGCAGCATGGCCGGGGGCAGCGGCTTCAGGCGATGGCCGGGTTCTGAGACGGTCGCGTCGGTCATGATCGAATGCCTGCCTTACTTCGCGAGAAGCGCAGCGACCTCGGCCTTGAGGAAGGCCTGGTCGCGCGGATTGCCAACGGGATTGCCGGCGCGATGGCCGTGCAGGGACGGGATCGGATGCAGCACGGCGGATTTGGCGTTCACGAGCCGGCCGAGCTCGCCCTCATTGTCGCGCGCGTCGAAATAGCGATCCGTCGCGCCCGGCATCAGCAGCATGTGCGCCTTGATCGCTGCCAGCGCGCGCCCGAGATCGCCACCGAATGCCTCACAGCGGCTGATGTCGCCCCGCTGCCAGATGCCGACCTGCGCCAGCAGATCATTGGCGTCGCGCCGCGCGAACGTCGTGTCCCAAATGCGGACGAGATAATCCTCCAGCGAAGTGAAACCCGCTTCGCGCCAAAGCTCGTCACGATAGAAGCCGTGCGACATCGCCCAGCCGGCATAGACGCGCCCCATGGCGCGATAGCCTGCGACGGGCTTTTCGGTGAAGCGTCCGTCGCGGAAGGCGGGATCGGCGGTGAGCGCGGCCTTCACGCTTTCGAGGAAGACGTAGTTATAGGGTGCGCAACGCGCGCTGCCGCAGACCACGGCGGCCCGCTCGACCATGTCGGGATGCAGCGCCGCCCAGTGATAGGCCTGCATGCCGCCCATCGACCAGCCATAGACCAGGGCCAGCTTCGAGATGCCGAAACGCTCGGCGAGGAGCCGGTGCTGGACCGCGACCGCATCGTGATAGGTCACCTCGGGATACGGCACAGCCGTGTTGGACGGCGAAGATGACAGGCCGTTGCCCAGCAGGTTCGGAATGACGATGAAATAGCGCGAGGGGTCGAGCACGCCGTCGGGCCCGATCAGCCATTCGGTGTCGGTGTGCTGCGCGCTGAACGAGGTCGGGTAGAGGATGACATTGTCCCTGGCAGGATTCAGCGCGCCGTAGGTCTTGTAGACGAGCTTCAGCGAGGGAAACACGGCCCCGGACTGGAGCGTGACATCGCCGGCCTCGAAGATCTCGCCATCGCGCAACGCCGTCATGTCTCCAACTCCCGCTCACGCGGCCGCAGCGGGCCGCAGCTTCCACGATGCATCGATCGTGCCGGGCCCGCAGCTGCATCGTTGCAGCTGATTTAATAACTGTACTTATAGTACAGTTATTAAGGGCCGGCAAGACAAATCCGTTTCATCGCCCGTCAGGCGATGGCCGCGATGTAGCGCTCCACTGACGCCGCGAAGGCCGCCTTGGCGCCTTTAGCAATGTTGCGGCCCCACCAGGCGCCATAGATGCGATCGAAGGCGAGCGGTTCGACGGCGGCAGCAATCCGCCGCACCGCGGCTGCGTTGAGCGGCATGTAGTTCGGATAGGAGTACATGAAGCTGACGAAGCGGCGGTCCATCGTCACCTGCGCGATGTCGCCAGTCAGCAGAGCGCCCCGGCCCTCCGCACTGCGTGCCGAGTGCAGCATGGTGGCGCCGGCGAAGTGCCCCCCGGTACGCAACAGCAGCACATCGTCGGAGATGCGCAAGCTCTCGCCGGTCCAGTGCACGATCGAGGGATGCGGCCGTGTGACGAAGGCCCGATCGTCGGCATGCAGATTCACCGGTATGCCGCCGAAGGCGTCGCTCCAGTCGGCGACCGCGCCGTAATAGTGCGGATGCGAGATCGCGATCGCCTTCAGCCCGCCGAGGGCGGCGACGTATTGAATCGCATCGTCGGTTGCGAGCGGAATGCAATCCCACATCACGCAGCCATCGCCTTGAGGCACCAGCAACGCGCGCTGCCCGATGGCGAAACTCGGCTCCAGACCGATGCCGGTGAGACCAAGATCGTCGCGTCCCACCAGCCGGTGTCCCTGCATGAGCGCCTCGCGCGTGACAAAGCTCTGCCCGTTCCAGTTCACGAACTGCCGCTCGTCCTCGCAGATCACGCAGGCGGCGGGCGAATTTCCGCCGTTCGGGAATTGCGCGCCGCAGGTTTCGCAGGTCCAGAGAGGCATCAGCAAAGCTCCATCGGGAGGTTCGCAGGATGGCATTTGGAACGCGCATCCAGCAAGGTCGATGAGCGCAGGGCCGGCAGGAACCAACGCGGCGAGCGCCCGTTACGTTCAACGCCAGAACGAATGGCCAAGAGGATCACGGCGCACGAACGGCAATGTTTAGGTATCGATGACTTCGCGGCCTCCCTCCCCGACCCGTATCTGGCCTCTGTTCGCGCTCAACTTCTTCATGGCCGACATGCAGTCGGGCATCGGGCCGTTTGTCGGCGTCTTCCTTCAGGAGCGGGGCTGGGCGACCGGACTGATCGGCACCGCAATGACGATCGGCAATGTCGCGGGCATGCTGGTGACGACGCCGATCGGCGGATTCATCGACTCCAGCCACAACAAGCGGATGTGGGTCATCATTCCCGGCGTCTGCGTCGTTCTCGCCTCCGCCATCATCCTGATCTCGCAAAACTTCTGGGCAGTGACGTTCTCGCAGGTCGCGCAATCGCTGGCGAGCGCCGCCATTGTGCCTGCGGTCACCGGCATCACGCTCGGCATCGCCAAACAGAAGGGCTTCAACGCACTCAACGGCCGCAACCAGGCCTACAACCACGCCGGCAACATGGTCGGCGCGGCCTTGTCGGGCTATCTCGGCTATAAGTTCGGCTATTTCGCTGTCTTCGTGCTCGCGGCCGTGTTCGGCGCCATCGCGATCGCCTGCGTGCTGATGATCCCCGCCAAGGCGATCGACGACCGCGCCTCGCGCGGCTGCAAGGAAGATGACCCCGACAGCGCCCCGGATGCGTTCACCATGCTGCTCAAGCACCGGGCGCTGCTGGTGCTGGCGCTGGCCCTCGCTCTGTTCCATCTCGGCAATGCCGCGATCGTTCCGCTCTATAGTCTCGCGGCGGTCGCCGAGGGACAGGCCAACGGCCCGAGCTTCGTCGCAACCACCGTGGTGATCGCACAGGGCGTGATGGTCGTGACCTCGCTGATCGCGATGAAGGCCGCGAGCAAGCGCAATTACTGGCCGATCATCCTGATCTCGTTCATGTTCCTGCCCATCCGCGGCGTGCTCGCCTTCTTCGTCACGGGATGGTGGGGCGTGGTACCGATGCAGGTGCTCGACGGCATCGGCACCGGACTGCAGACGGTCGCCGTTCCCGGCATGGTCGCGCGCGCGCTCAACGGCTCGGGCCGCATCAACCTCGGCCAGGGCGCCGTGATCACGGTACAGGGCGTCGGCGCCAGCCTCAGTCCCGCGCTCGGCGGCTGGATCGCACAATGGATCGGCTACGGGCCGACCTTCCTGCTCCTCGGCGGCTTCGGCCTCGCCTCGATCGCGTTGTGGATGGCGTTCGGCGCGGCGGTGAAGAAATACTGAGCTTCACCGCCTGCGCGGAGGTCAGGGCGCGAATTGCCGGTTCAGGCCGATCCTGAAGGTGTGGAGCTCGATGTCGCTCGCCGACATGCTGGTCGCGGGAATGGACAGGGCCAGCTGGCGGCCGAGGTTGAGATACAGATATTCCGCTTTGAGCGACCAATGCGGCGCGAACGCCCACTCGCTGCCGCCGCCGACCGCATAGCCGATATTGTAATTGCTTGCGGAGGCATGCCCGTTCAGCGCACCCGGAAGTCCGGGGATCGGGAAGTTGTTGGTCAACCTGACATGGCTGCTGTCGAGGCTCGCCTTGACATGCGCCCAGGCGAGACCGCCCGTCGCGTAGAGCAGCCAGTTGTTGCTGGCGTAACCAAGGCGGCCGCGCAGCGTGCCGAGATAGTCGATGTCCTGGGTCACCGTCACGGTGCCGGTGTAATTGTCGAAATCGCCGACCAGAAAGACGGGACGAAACGCATAGGAGCCCGATGCCCGCCCGCCGATCCCGGCCGCGCTGATGTCCGCTTCGACACCGGCGACGAGATGCCCGCTCTGCCAGTTGTAACCGGCCTGAAGACCGCCCAGCCAACCCGATTGGCCGACGCCCAGCGTGAACGGCGGCGATGCCGTCGAGGTGAGATTGTTCACGCCGGGAAACAGCGGCAGCAGCGCAGCGGGATCGACCCGCGCCGCGTTGCCGTCGCCGGTGCCGTAACCGGCGTGGACGCCCGCATAGAAGCCCGTCCAACTGAAGCCGGCCGGCAACGGCGCGGGCGGCGCCTTCAGCGCGATGTCGGCGGCCGTTGCATCGACGGCGCCAAGGGCACCGAGGCCAAGCGCCAGCAGAGCCGGCAGCCAATCGCGCGCACGAGGTGTCATTGCTCACTCCCTTCCAATCGGTCGATCGTTCGCCGACGACGATAGGCAGGAAGCGATCCGTGTTCGTGGCGGGGAGCGAAGCGCCGAATGGACTCACGTGAAAGACGGCGGCAAAGACGGAGCCTGTTGCGATCCGGGCACACCGGGCTGCGGCACCAGGTCGCGGTCGCAGCACGCCATCGCGAGTGGCTTATCACGCAATCCCGCGCTTTTGCCGTTGCGGCGCATGGAGCCGACGATACAACCTGCCGGAAATCGCCAACCAGCGTACTTCACTGTCAATGATCCAGCCTCAGCTCTCATTCGATGGCGACCCAAATGGCCTGGCCTATGAAAGATGGCGCGAGCAGTTCTGCCGTCAGGTGGCGAACGTCGATTTCGTGCCGGTGGGAGACGGGCGCGTGCACCGGACCATTGCGCCGGCGATCCTTCCCCGTCTCAGGCTCTCGGCTTCCTTCGGCTCGCCGATGTCCTTCGTGTCATTGGGGACGAACGACGAATTGGTGATTACGACGTCGCCCAATTCGGCGCTCAGCGGAGCCATGGGACATCGTTCGCTGGAGGTTGCCGCGGGCGACGTCACGATCGGCGATCCCTCGATCAAGGGCGCCCAGATCACCCAGATCGGGCACGGCAATTTCCAGACCGCGCTGCTGCCGCGCAAGGCGCTGCTGCGCGTGTGCCCGAATGCCGAGGACCTGATTGCCCGGTCGATCCCCGGTGCCAATCCGATTACGGCAATGTTCCTCCGATACTACGACCTCGCGCATGTCTATGCCGACAAGCTCGCGCCCGCGGAGCTGGACGCGGTCTCGCAGCATTTGTTCGACCTCGCCGTGCTGATGATCGGAGCCCGCGGCGATGTTGCGGAGGAAGCTCGCGCGCGGGGGCTTGCTGCGGCACGCCTCGAAACCCTCAAGTCGGACATCCTCGCCCGGCTCGACAGCCCCGCGCTGTCGCTGACCGGCCTGTCGGCCGCTCACCGGATCAGCCCGCGCACCGTTCAGTTGCTGTTCGAGCAGGCCGGCATCACCTATAGCGGCTTCGTGCTGGAGCAACGGTTGCTCCGCGCCGACCGGCTGCTGCGAAATCCCGCCATGCGCCTTCGCAAGATCATCGAGATCGCGCATCTTGCGGGATTCCACGACGTCTCCTACTTCCACCGCGCCTTTCGCCGCCGCTTCGGCCAGACGCCGGACGACGTCAGGAGGCTTTCCGGCGAGACGAGCTAAGGGAAGTCGACGACGATCTTGCCGAAATGACCGCCCTGTTGCATCAGGCGCAGCGCATCCGGCACGTCATCGAAGCTGCACACGCGATCGATCACCGGCTTCATGCCGTTGCGCTCGACCGCCGCGGTCATGCCCTCGAACATGCGGCGGCTTCCGACAGAGAGCCCGATGACATGAAGGTTCTTGGCGAACAGGCTCGGAATCGCGATCTGCTGCGAGAAGCCCGTGAGAACGCCGATCACCAGGATCGTGCCGCCGACGCGCGCGGCCTCGAGCGATTGGGCGAAGGTATCCTTGCCCCCGACCTCGACGACGTGATCGACGCCTCCGCCGGTCCACTCCGCCGCGGCCTTGCCCCACTCCGGCACCGAACGATAATTGATGGTGTGGTCCGCGCCGAGCGTCCTGGCGCGTTCGAGCTTCTCGTCGCTCGACGACGTCACGATCACGCTCGCACCGGCGAGCTTTGCGAATTGCAGCGCGAAGATCGAGACACCGCCGGTGCCTTGCACCAGCACGGTATCGCCGGGCTTCACCCGCGCCTCCTCGAACAGCGCGCGCCAGGCGGTGAGCCCGGCGCAAGGCAGCGTCGCGGCCTCCCTGAACGACAGATGCGGGGGGATGCGGCTGACGCCCTCGGCGTCGAGCACCATCACCTCCTGCAGCACGCCGGGCCGCGTACCGCCGAGCGCGTAGCGGCGGCTCGCCGCAGAAACCTGTCCGTCGATCCAGGACTGGAAGAACATCGGGCAGACGCGGTCACCGGCCGCGACGCGCGTGACGCCCTCGCCGACGGCTATGACCTCGCCCGCGCCGTCCGAGAACGGGATCAGCGGCAATCGGGTGACGCCCCCCTTGCCCTGGACGGTCAGCAGATCGCGATAGTTGAGCGACGCTGCCTTCATCCGCACCGCCACCTGACCCGGCCCGGGCACGGGCTCCGGCAGGTCAGTCAGCTCCATCCCGTCGATCGACCAGTCGCGCGCGACCTGCCAGGCTTTCATGGGCAGCGCTCCCTCTCAGGTGCCGAAGCTCTTCTGCACGGCCTTATCCAGCGTCTCGCCGCCGACGAAGCGCTGGCGCAGCTCGCGCTTGAGCAGCTTGCCGCTCGGATTCTTCGGCAGCGCGTCCACGAAGATGACGCGCTTGGGCACCTTGAAATGCGCCATCTGGCCGGCGCAATGCTTGATGACGGAGTCTTCGTCGAGCTTCTCGCCGCTCTTCACGACGACGATGGCGGTGACCGCCTCGATCCAGCGCGGATCGGGCAGGCCGACGACGGCAACCTCCGACACGGCGGGGATGCGATAGACCATCTCCTCGACCTCGCGGCTCGCGACATTCTCGCCGCCGGTCTTGATCATGTCCTTGACGCGATCGACCACGGTGATGTGACCCTCCTCGTCGACGGTGGCGAGATCGCCCGAGTGAAACCAGCCGCCCGCGAACGCCGCCGCGGTCTTGACGGAATCGTTGTAATAGCCGGACAAGAGATGCGGCGACCGGTGCACGATCTCGCCGACTTCGCCGACCTTAACGTCCTCCATCGCCGTATTGACCACGCGCGTCTCGACATTGAGCACGGGCTTGCCGGCCGAGCCGGCCTTGCGGAGCTGGTCCGCCGGCCGCAGCACGGTGGCGAGCGGCGCGATCTCGGTCTGGCCGTAGAAGTTCCAGAATTTGACATTCGGCAGCCGGCGCTGAAGCTCGAGCAACACTTCCACCGGCATGATCGAGGCACCGTAGTACCCCTTTTCAAGCGTCGACAGATCGGTCTTGTCGAAGTTCGGCGAGCGCAGCATCGCGATCCAGATCGTCGGCGGGGCGAAGAAGGAGGTGATCTTGTGGGCCTGGATCAGCGCCAGGATGTTGTCGGCGGTCGGCTTGCCCGTGATCACGCCGGAGGCGCCGAGATAAACCTGCGGCCCCAGGAACACGTCGAGCTGCGCGCAGTGATAGAGCGGCAACGCGTGCAGGAACTTGTCGTCCACGCTCATGCCGCCATCGATGATGCAGCTGACATACTGCCACATCACCGCTTCATGGGTCAGCATCGCGCCCTTGGGGAGGGATTCCGTGCCTGAGGTGTAGACGATCTGCGCGAGATCGCGGCTGTCGACCGAGGCGTCCAGATACGCGCCGTCGGCATGAAGCAGATCGTCGAACGTGGTGAGCCCCGCCGGCACCGTGGCGGGATCCTCGCCCGGCAGCCAGATCATCTTCTCGACCGCACAATCTTTCGCGCTTGCGGCCTTTGCCGGCTCGACGAAATCGGGCCCGGCCGCGAGCAGCTTCGCGCCGGAGCTCTTCAGGATGAAATTGATTTCGTCGGGATTGAGCATGAAGTTGATCGGCACCAGCACCGCGCCGATCCGCGCCGCCGCGAAGCGCAGCGCGGCGAAGGCGTGCGAGTTGCGCGAAAGCACGGCGATACGATCGCCCTTGCTGACGCCGAGACCGAGCAGGCCGCGCCCGAGCCGGTTGCAGATCGCGTCCATCTCGGCAAAATTCCAGCTCACATTGCCGCAGCTCACCGCAAGCTTGTCCGGCTCGCGGCCCGCCGAGCGGCGCAAGAGATCGCCGATGGAATGCTCGCGGGCCTTGGCGATGGTGGCTGCGGTCTCGGTCATGTGTCCCTCCGTAGGATGTCTTTATTGTTTGGATTTTCTGGCTGAAATCTTGCGTCTTGTCGTGCAGCGCTACCTGCGCCGGGCCGCCTGCGCGTGCTCCATGTACATGTGCTCGACCGAGCGATCGAGCGAGGCGATCTTCTCGAAGCCGCGCCGCCAGTCCTGCAAATGCCGGCGCGTCCACAGCACACCGGCCTCGCGGTCGCGGCGATGGATCGCGTCGATGAGATGGCGATGCGCCTCAACCAGGCGCGGACCGCCTTCAGTCACGCCGGTCACGATCATCTCGGTGGTCGGATAGAACAATTGTGCCGCCGGCTCGCGCGCGAGCTGGAGCACACGGTTCTGCGAGGCCTTGGCGACCAGCACGTGGAATTCGGCGTCGCATTCGGCCAGCCTCGCGGGATCGCCGACCACGGCCTCGCTGCGGGCGAGATTGTCCGTGAGCTCCGCGACATTCTCCTCGCTGGCGCGCTCCACGGCGCCTTCGATGCTGGCGACCTCCAGGGTCATCGACGCCTCGTAGAGTTCGCGGAAGGTGACCTCGTGCAGGACCAGCGCGCGGCTGAGACGGCTTGCGAGCCTGCTGTAGCGCGGCAGGCAGGCATGCAGGCGGCGCGAGGAATCGCGGCTGATCAGCCCGCCCTCCTCCAGCACGCGGATGCCCTCGCGAATGGTCGAGCGGTTCACCCCGAACTGGCGGACCAGATCGTGCTCGGTGCCGATGGGATCGCCGGGCTTGATCCGGCCATTGACGATCTCGCGCTCGATCGCGTCGGCGACCTTCTGATAGGCCGGCGCGACATCGATCGGGCGAAACAGCGGCGCTAAAGGCAAATCCACCCCCAAATGGCGATTGTCCGACAAATTATAGGCTCGGCTCGAAACTGCGTCAAACCTCGTCAGATATGCCGCATGCGCAACAAATTGACTCCTTTGGAACCCGCCTCTAACTTTGTCGGACAAAGGGACAGAATAGCCCCGCTTTAAGAGGAAACGTATCCATGAGACCTATCGCAGCCCTCGTGTCTGCGGCCGGCCTGCTGTCGGCTGCCCTGATCACCCCCGCCTCCGCTCAGCAGGCACCGCTCAAGATCGGGGTGCTCTCCGATTTCTCGTCGGTCTATTCCGACATCGGCGGACAGGGGAACGTCGAAGCCACCAAGATGGCGATCGAGGATTTCGGCGGGCAGATGTTCGGTAAGCCGATCGACATGGTCGCGGCCGACGTGCTCAACAAGCCCGACGTCGCCTCCACCATCGCCCGCAAATGGTGGGAGACCGAGAGCGTCGACATGATCATCGATCTGCCGACCTCGGCCACCGCGCTCGCGGTGATGGAGCTGTCGAAGCAGTATGAGAAGATCATGATCGTGACGGACGCGGCGAGCTCCGACATCACCGGAAAGTCCTGCTCGCCCTATACCGCGCACTGGACCTACGACACCTATGCCAACGCCCACACCGTCGGCAGCGCCATCGTCAAGAACGGCGGCGACAGCTGGTTCTTCCTCACCGCCGACTACGTCTTCGGCCATTCGGTCGAGCGCGACACCAGCGACGTCGTGAAGGCGGCCGGCGGCAAGGTGCTCGGCAGCGTCAAGCATCCGCTCAACTCCTCGGACTTCTCGTCCTTCCTGCTGCAAGCGCAGGCCTCCAAGGCCAAGATTATCGGGCTCGCCAATGGCGGCGGCGACACCATCAACGCGATCAAGCAGGCCGGCGAGTTCGGCATCGTCGCCGGCGGCCAGAATCTCGCGGCGATCGTGATGTTCATCTCCGACGTGCACAGCCTCGGCCTCAAGCTCGCGCAGGGCCTGATCATCACCGAGGCCTATTACTGGGACCTCAACGACAAGACGCGCGCCTTCGGCAAGCGGTTCATGGAGCGCGTCAAACGGATGCCGACGATGAACCAGGCCGCGACCTACAGCGCGACGCTGCATTACCTCAAGGCGGTCCAGGCCGCCGGCACCCGCGATACCAAGACGGTGATGGCGAAGATGCGCGAGATGCCGGTGAAGGACGCCTTCACCGACCATGGCGTGCTGCGCGAGGACGGCCGCATGGTGCACAGCATGTACCTGTTCCAGGTGAAGAAGCCGGACGAATCCAAGGCTCCGTGGGATTACTACAAGCTGCTCGCCGAGGTGCCCGCCGATCAGGCGTTTCGTCCTCTCAAGGACGGCGGCTGCCCGCTGGTGAAATGAGGCGGCCCGGATCTCGCCGATCGTAATCCGTTCAGCACATCTGGCTCGTCCGCTCTTTCAATCCGAGCGGACGAGCGACAAGGACACGCAGCCGAAAAATCGGGCAAAAACGCTTCGCGCCGACGTCTGATCTGCATCAAGTTGCGGTGCAAAATTTGGCTGCAATGTTGAGGTCGCCCTCCCCGCACAATTCGCGGGCCGGGCCTACGTCTCTCAACAATGGGCGCCATCTCACGGCGTTTTGAACAGATGAACTTCACTTTCGGTCGCGTCATCGCCGCGATCGCCGTCCTCCTTGCAGGTGGCGGCTATTACTACTGGCAGCATCGCGATACCAACACGCTGCCGGCAGGCTTCGCCCGCGGCAATGGCCGCATCGAAGCGGTCGAGATCGACATCGCGACCAAGACACCGGGCCGCATCCGCGAGATCCTGGTTGGCGAAGGCGACTTCGTGCGCGCGGGCCAGGTTCTGGCGCGCATGGACACCGAGCAATTGCAGGCACAGCGGCGCCAGGCCGACGCGCAGCTGCAGCGCGCGTCCATCAACGTCGAGACCGCAAAGAGCCTGGTGAATCAGCGCGAGGCCGAGCGCAAGGCTGCCGAGGCCGTGGTCGACCAGCGCGTCGCCCAGCTCGACAGCACGAACCGCAAGCTCGATCGTTCCGAACAATTGATCAAGACGAGCGCGGTGTCGCAGCAGGTCCTGGACGACGACCGATCCGCCAACGCCACGGCGAAGGCGGCGCTCGCCGCGTCCCACGCCCAGGTCGCGGCATCCGAGGCCGCGATCAGTTCCGCACGCGCTATGGTGATCGACGCCGGCGCTTCGGTCGATGCCGCAAAGGCCGCGATCGAAAGCATCAATGCCGACCTCAACGACAGCGTGCTGAAGGCGCCGCGTGACGGCCGCGTGCAGTATCGGGTGTCGCAGCCCGGCGAGGTGCTCGCCGCCGGCGGCCGCGTCCTCAACATGGTGGACCTCGGCGACGTCTACATGACGTTCTTCCTGCCGACCGCCGATGCCGGCCGCGTCGCGATCGGTGCCGAGGTTCGCCTCGTGCTCGACGCCATCCCGCAATATGTGATCCCCGCCAAGGCCACCTTCGTCGCCGACGTCGCGCAATTCACGCCGAAGACCGTCGAGACCGAGGAGGAACGCCAGAAGCTGATGTTCCGCATCAAGGCGCATATCGCGCCCGACCTGCTGCGCCAGCACATCGAGCACGTGAAGACCGGGCTGCCCGGCATGGCCTATGTGCAACTCGATCCGGCCGCGCAATGGCCCGGCAATCTCAACATCAAGCTGACGAGATGAGCACGACGGCCGCAGCCGAGCGACCTGCCGGGCGCGGCAGCGTGGTGCATCTCGAAGGCGTGGGCCTGAGCTACGGCAAGACCCGCGCACTCGATGCCATCACGCTCGACCTCCCGTCCGGCTGCATGGTCGGATTGATCGGCCCCGACGGGGTCGGAAAATCCAGCCTGCTATCGCTGATCGCAGGCGCCCGCGCGATCCAGCAGGGACGGATCGAGGTGCTCGGCGGCGACATGGCGAGCTCGCGCCATCGCCGCAACGTATGCCCCGACATCGCCTACATGCCGCAAGGACTCGGCAAGAACCTGTATCCGACGCTGTCGGTGTTCGAGAACATCGACTTCTTCGGCCGCCTGTTCGGACACGACAAGGCGGAACGCAACAGGCGGATCGCCGGCCTGCTGCGCGACACCGGTCTCACGCCCTTCGCCGACCGGCCCGCGGCAAAACTCTCCGGCGGTATGAAGCAGAAGGTCGGGCTGTGCTGCGCGCTGATCCACGATCCCGAGCTGTTGATCCTGGACGAGCCGACCACCGGCGTCGATCCCTTGTCGCGTCGCCAGTTCTGGGAATTGATCGCCTCGATCCGCGCCAGCCGGCCCGGCATGAGCGTGATCGTCTCGACCGCCTATATGGAAGAGGCCGCTCAGTTCGACTTCTTGATTGCTATGAATGCCGGCCGCGTGCTGGCGACCGGAACGCCCGCCGAGCTCAAGCGGCAGACCGGCGCCGCTACGCTCGACGAGGCCTTCATCCGCCTCCTGCCCGAAGCCGATCGCGGCGACCATGCCGACGTCGTCATTCCGCCCAGGAGCGGGGACCATGACGAGGTCGCGATCGAGGCCGATCATTTGACCCGGCGGTTCAACGGCTTCGTGGCCGTCGACGACGTCAGCTTCCGCATCAGGAAGGGCGAGATCTTCGGATTCCTCGGCTCGAACGGCTGCGGCAAGACCACGACCATGAAGATGCTCACGGGCCTGCTGCCGGTGAGCGAGGGCACGGCGCGGCTGTTCGGCAACACCATCGATGCCGGCGACATGTCGGTGCGGCGGCGCATCGGCTATATGTCGCAAGGCTTCTCGCTCTATTCGGAGCTCACGGTCGCGCAGAATCTCGACCTGCATGCGCGCCTGTTCGAGCTGCCGGCGGAGACCATCGCCCCGCGCATCGCCGAGATGATCGGCCGGTTCGATCTCGCCGACGTCGCCGATGCCCTGCCCGATGCGCTGCCGCTCGGGCTGCGCCAACGGCTGTCGCTGGCGGTCGCGATGATCCACGCGCCCGACATCCTCATCCTCGACGAGCCGACCTCCGGCGTCGATCCGGTCGCCCGCGACCGCTTCTGGCAGATCCTCGCCGAGCTGTCCCGCAAGGACAACGTCACCATCTTCGTCTCGACCCACTTCATGAACGAGGCCGAGCGTTGCGACCGCATCTCGCTGATGCATGCGGGCAAGGTGCTGACGTCGGACACGCCCGCGGCGATCGTGGCGGCGCGCGGCACCGCGACGCTGGAGCAGGCCTTCATCGCCTGCCTGGAAGAGGCGATTGCCGACACCGCCGATGCACCCGGCCAGCCGGCGCCCGCGCCGACCATGCCGGCTGAGACGGCGGCAGCACCGCGCAAGCGCGGCATGACGTTCAACCCGACCCGGATGCTCGCCTATTCCCGGCGCGAGGCGCTCGAGCTGCGGCGCGATCCGATCCGCGCCACGCTCGCGATTCTCGGCAGCGTGCTGCTTCTGTTCGTGCTCGGCTACGGCATCAGCATGGACGTCGAGAACCTGACCTTCGCCGTGCTCGACCGCGACGACAGCGCGATCAGCCGCGATTACAGCCTCCAGATCGCGGGCTCGCGCTACTTCACCGAGAAGTCTCCGATCGTCGACTATGCCGATCTCGACCGCCGCATGCGTGCCGGCGAGATCGGCCTCGCCATCGAGCTGCCGCCGGGCTTCGGCCGTGACGTCAGCCGCGGCCGCCATGTCGAGATCGGTGCCTGGGTCGACGGCGCCAATCCGACGCGGGCCGAGACGCTGCGCTCCTATGCTCAGGCGATCCACGCCACCTGGCTCGCGCAGAAGGGCCGCGAGCTCTATGGCGAGGCGGCGGTCGCCGGCTCCTACCAGCTCCAGCTACGTTACCGCTACAACCCCGATGTCATCAGTGTCGTCGCGATGGCGCCGGGCATCATCCCGCTGCTGCTGGTGATGATCCCGGCCGTGCTCGCCGCGCTCGCGGTGGTGCGCGAGAAGGAGCTCGGCTCGATCGTCAATTTCTACGTGACGCCGGTGACGCGGCTGGAATTCCTGCTCGGCACGCAGTTGCCCTATGTCATGCTGGCGTTCGGCAACTTCCTCCTCCTCGTCGGCTTCGCCCTCGCCGTCTTCCGCGTCCCCTTCACCGGCAGCTTTCCGACCTATGCGCTCGCCGCGCTGATGTATGTCACGGCGACGACGGGCATGGGGCTGGTGATCTCGGCCTTCATGAACAGCCAGATCGCGGCCCTGTTCGGCACCGTGCTGATCACGCTGATTCCCGCGATCCAGTATTCCGGGCTGATCGACCCGGTTTCATCGCTGCAGGGGGCGGGCGCGCTGATCGGCCGGCTCTACCCCACCACCTATTTCGTCACGATCTCGCGCGGCACCTTCTCCAAGGGCCTGGCGTTCGACACCCTCCACAACGATCTCCTTGCGCTCGCCATCATGGTTCCCGTCCTGGTGATTGCCGGCGCGATGCTGCTGAAGAAACAGGCCCGCTGACATGCGTATCGACAACGTGTTTCAGCTCGGCATCAAGGAATTGCGCGGCCTCGTGCGCGACCCCATGCTGCTCGTGCTGATCGTCTATTCCTTCACGCTGGCGGTCTATGCCGGTGCCAAGGCGCTGCCGGAAACGTTGAACCGCGCCGCGATCGCGATCGTCGACGAGGACCATTCACCGGTCTCCACCCGCATCGAGATGGCGTTCACGCCGCCCTATTTCTCCGAGCCGCGCCTGATCTCGCAATACGAGATGGACCGGCGCATGGACGCCGGCCTCGACACTTTCGCGCTCGACATCCCGCCCGATTTCCAGCGCGACCTCCTGGCGCGGAAATCGCCCAGCATCCAGCTCAATGTCGACGCGACGCGGATCTCGCAGGCGTTCAACGGCGGCGGCTATATCGAGCAGATCGTCAGTGCGGAGATCGCGGAATTCCTGGCACACACGCGCAATGTGCAGACGCCCCCGATCGAGCTGGCGCTGCGGGCACGGTTCAATCCGGAGCTGAAGAAGTCCTGGTTCGGCGCCATCGACCACGTCATCACCTCGATCACCATGCTCTCGATCATCCTGACCGGCGCGGCGCTGATCCGCGAGCGCGAGCACGGCACGATCGAGCATCTCCTGGTGATGCCGGTCACGCCGCTGGAGATCATGGTGAGCAAGGTCTGGTCGATGGGCGCCGTGGTGCTGGTCGCCTCCGCAGCGTCCATCGCCTTCGTCGTCAAGGGATGGCTGGCGGTCACGATCGACGGCTCGCTGGCGCTGTTCCTCGTCGGCGCCGCGCTGATGCTGTTTGCGACCACCAGCATGGGCATCTTTCTTGCCACCGTCGCCGGATCGATGCCGCAGTTCGGGCTGCTGCTGATCATGATCCTGCTGCCGCTGCAGACCCTGTCCGGCAGCATGACGCCGCGCGAGAGCATGCCGCAATTCGTCCAGGACATCATGCTGGCGGCGCCCAACACGCATTTCGTGATGCTGGCCCAGGCGATCCTGTTCCGCGGCGCGGGCCTCGAGGCAGTGTGGCCGCAGCTCGTCGCGCTCGCTCTGATCGGCGGCGTCTTCTTCGTGATCGCGCTGCGCCGGTTCCGCGCCTTCCTGGCCTGACGCGCCGCCGCAGCTTTAGAGCTTGTGCCCCTTCTGGCGCAGCGCCTCGATCAGGCGCTGCTTCAGATCGTCGGCGGCCTTCTGGCTGACCTCCTGGCTGATCTGCACACTCGCCTGCGCCAGCGCGTCCGACTTCTCCAGAAACTTCTTGCCGGCCGGCTGGGCATAGAACGCCTCGATCTGGCGCAGCTCGTCCACGCTGAAGTTCTGGGCATAAAGCGACGCGACCTGGTCGACCATCGATGCCAGCAGCGGGGCGTAGATCTCGGCGCCGGGCGCCGTCATCGCGTCATAGTCGCGCTCGATCTCCGGCCTGTCCTGCGCCACCAGCGGCCGGAGCCTGAGCAGGAGCTGCGGCAATTGCGCGCGATACTGGTCCGCGATCTTCAAGGTGAGGACGAGCTTGCGCGCTGCGCTCATCGCCTCGGGCGCCGGTCCCTGAGCGAAGGCATTGCAGGCCAGCAGCAGGAGGATGCCGGCGATGGTCAACACGCGTCTGGACATGGATGACTCCGTTGGCTGGCAATGCTCAATGCGCTGCGGGCGCCGCGGCGGCGGTCGTCGCAGGCGCGTTGTCGAGCGCCGCGTCGTCCTCCTCGACCTCGGTCACCCGCACGAACAGGTTCGGCACGCGCTTGGCCCGGTCGAGCAGCCAGGCCGCGCCGATCATGATGACGATGCCGAGCGCGGAGACGGCGAGCTGCTCCCATATGCCCCTGGTGTACTGCGTCAGGATCCAGTGCGCCGAGAACGACAGGAAGACGCCGAGGCAGAAGATCGGCAGCGAATGCTGGCCGCAGAGGATGATGGGGCGCAGCCAGACCCCGTGCAGCGCCCGCCATTTGCGCGAGATGAAGTGCGTGACCCAGATCGCCAAGGCGAGGAAATGCGTGAAGCGCAGCATGTCGAGATCGGTCTTGTCGATCGGGTAGATCGACTTGATCATCCATTTCGGGATCAGCGCCTCGAGCGCGTGGATGTGCCAGGTCATCACGATGACAAAAGCGAAGACCAGCCAGGCCGCCGCCAGTCCCATCGCCGTCCTCGACCAGACCCATTTTGCGATCGTGTCGATCTGCCCGATGCCGCACCAGGCGGCGAACACGAACATCAGCTGCCAGCAGAACGGATTGAAGTACCATTTCGTGCCGGGCGGATAGGAGGCGATGTTCCAGTCGAACCAGCGCGACAGGACATAGAGCAGGACGGAAGCGGCCAGCGTCAGGTTCGGCCGGCGCACCAGGCACCACACGACGACGGGCGACGCGGCCACCAGCGCGATGTAGAGCGGCAGCACGTCGAGATTGACCGGCTTGTATTTCAGCAGGATCGCCTGCCCGATCAGCTCGTCCGGATGCGACAGGAAATTGAAGACATTGAACTCATGCGCGTACATCGGATTGTCGAAGCGGCGCACGGTTCGCGCTATCTGCGCCGTGAACAGCAGGAACAGCATGATGTGGGCGACATACAATTCCGCCGCGCGCCGCCACAGCCGCTTGGCGGCCGCGAGAAACCAGCCGCCCGCGATGACGGGCCCGTAGATCCAGCCGACCAGATAGCCCGAGATGAACACGAAGAACTCGGCGGCGTCGCTGAAGCCGTAATTGCGCAGCGTGAGCCAGGCCACGACGTCCTGCGGGATGTGGTCCAGGAAGATCATCCACAGGCCGATGCCGCGGAAGAGATCGAGCCGCAGGTCGCGCTCGACCGGCGACAGCAGAGCTGACTGGTTACGGGTGATCATGGCCCCGCCTCTCTCGCTGGGCGTCGCGCCATCGCGGCGCCGGCAAAATGGGATGCTAAAAAGAATTTCTCAGAAGTCACCTGGCCCTGCGGCTGGGGCCGACGGTAGCCCACCCTGACCTCCAGGCAAGGGCTCGCCGTTGCGGCCAGCGGGCTGCCATTCACGCCCGCCCGTATCAAAATATCGAAAAACAACCCCATGCACAGTAGCTAACCCATTGTGCGGCTTGTGGGATTTATTTGACCTGTCGGGCCATCGACCGCTCGCCGCGGCACCGATCGGGGGCCGGCCGGGAGCGACGTCAGATCAACTCGCCGCCGCGCGCCAGCACCTCGTTCAGCATCGCCTCGGCCTTGCTCTGCAGCGGCCGCGCGCCGCTTTCGGCGGCGATCGCAATGGCCCCGCGCAAGGACGCGAGGATGGCCGCCTTGTTGTCCTCGCTGGACGGCGGCGTCACGATGGCCTCGCCGAGCAGGGCCTCGGCCTCGAGGCCAGAAAATCCCTGCTGGCGGGCGGTGTTGCGCGCCTCGCGCAGCATGTTCTGCGCCGCCTGGACATCGCCGAGGCGGTAGGTCGCGAGCCCGAGATAGATCGAGCTGCGCAGCACCGCCGAGGTATAGCCGACCGCCTTCGCCTCCTCGCGCGCTTCGGTCAGCATGCCCCGCGCCCGCTCGAACAAGCCCTGCTCCAGATAGGCGATGCCGAGATGGCAGGCGAGCACAGGCACGAACAGGCGGATGCCGTGCTTCTGCGCCAGCACGAAACCGTCCTCGAGAATGGCGGCGGCAGCGGCGGGATCGTTCTGGCCGAGTTTCAGCCAGCCGCCGCTATAGGCGGCGGCGACGCGATCATAGGGACGGCCCGTCTCCTCGGCGATCGCCGCGGCCTGCTGCTGGACCTGCTCCGCAACGTCGAGCTTGCCCATGACCGTGTGGGTGAAGCTCTTCATCATGCAGCAGAGCAGGAGCAGCGATCGCGGGGTCGTGCCGATCGGCGCACTGGCCTGCGGCCCCTCCAACTGGGCGTGAGCCTCGGTTAATGTGAGCTCTGCTTCGCGATAGCGGCCGGCGAGGAAATACGCCTGTCCGAGCCCGTAGCGGGCCAGATTGAGCCACCCCGCATTGCCCCACTCTTCCGCGAGGCGAACCACCTCGTCCGAAACCGCGACGGCTTCGACGGGCGCTCCGAAAAAGTTCTGCGCCCCGGCCCGGACCGTCATGGCGGCGACCTTGCGTCCGATATCGTCGATCGCTCCCGCGCGCCGTTCGGCCTCCTTGCCGAGATCCATCCACTCGGTCACCTGGCCGGATGCGATGAAAGCCGCACGGGCCTCCATCCGCAGGTCGATGGCATCCGTCTCCCGCAAGGGCGTCATCGGCGTCCTGTCGAGCGCGCCCATCGCGACCTCGAAATAGCTCGCCGCATCCGAAAACGCCGAGCGGCTCAGGCATTTTCGCCCTGCGCTCCTGCCGTGGCTGAACGCCTTGAGCCAATCGCGGGCGCGCACCGCGTGATAGCACAGCGCGTCGGGCTCGTCGGTCCCGGCCCCCTCGCTCTCCAGCCTTGCAAGGATACGCGCGTGAATGTCCTCGCGCACCTTTTCGACCATCGAATCGTAAGTCACCTGGCGGACCATCTCGTGCCGAAACTCGAGCACGTCGTCCAACTCGCTGTCCATCCTCACCAGCAATTCGGCGCGATCGAGCGCCGCGAGGCATTCCCGCAGGCTATTCTCGGGCAGCTCGAGCAGCGAGCGCAGCATGGCAACGCTCGATCGCGGGCCAAGCGCGGCCGCGACCTGCAGGACGGAGCGCTCCTGCCGCGACACGCGATCGAGCCGCGCGGCGATGACGCCCTGAATGCTCGAGGGAATGCCGAGCTCCTCGATCGGACGCACCAGCGCGAGATTGCCCCATTGGCCGTGGAGCGTTCCGCTGTCCCGAAGCCCGCGGCAGACCTCCTCGATGAACAGGGGGACATTGGCGGTGTGCGAAATGATCCGGTTCTTCAGATCGTCGTTCGCCGCGGAGGGACCGAGCATGTCGGCCAGCATGGCCAGCCCCGAATCATCGTCGAGGGGCTGCATCGCAACGACCTCGGCGCGGCAGCGCGCGATCCAGACCGGCATGCCGTTGGGCCTGGATGTGAGGAGGACGAGAAGACCCGGCACCTGAAGCGAAGCGATCGTCGCCATGATCGTATCGCTGGCCCGGTCGATCCAGTGCAGGTCCTCGAGCAGGAGAACCGTTGGCTGGCGGTGGGCGATACGCTCGACAATGGCGCAGCTGACCTCGGAGATCGCACGTCCGCGGGCATGAGGCTCGAGCTGAGTCCACTGCGGATTCGAAATCGGCAGATCCAGTACGGCATCGAGGGCGCAGCGCTGAATCTCCCCGAGATCGTTCCGGGGATCGGAGGGGCTGCCGGGGTCCCTGACCACCGCCTCCAGCACCGAAAGCAGGAGACGCTTGAGCGTACTGAACGGCGCCCCCTGCAGGTTCGGGCTGCACTCGGCGTCGATCAGGCGCCAGCCGTGGGGCCTGAGCTCCTGGACGAATTCGTGCGCGAGCCGCGATTTGCCGATGCCGGCATCGCCCAGCAGCAGGACCGTCTGCCGGCTCGTTCCGGCGCTCGCGACCGCACGGGACAGCAACGCCCGCTCGGTCGTTCGATCGACGAACCGCGAGACGCTGCGCGCGCGCCGCACCCGCCAGCTCGACAGGTCACTCGCCCCCACGATCCGGTAGACCGGCACGGACTGATTGAAGCCGCGCAGCGGCTTGCCCCCCAGAAACTCAAACCGGACATGCCCTTCGGCAAGCTCCTGGCAGGCCTGCGACACGTAGATCTGATTCGCCTCGGCGGCCGCTTCCAGCCGGGCCGCCAAATGCTGGGCAGCCCCGCCGATCTCGTAGACCTTGGAAAACTCGCTGGCGACCATGTAGGCCACGACATGGCCGGAGTGGAGACCCACCCGAACCTGAAGCCCGGGGTCACCGAGGCCCGCGACGCGTCGGACCAGCTCGATCGCCGCATGGCAGGCGAGAGGGGCGTGATTGTCGTCCGCGATCGGAGCGCCGAACACCGCCGAGAGCCCATCGCCCAATTCCTTGCTGACGATGCCTCCGAACTGACGCACCGCGGCCCTCATCGCCGCCAACGCCGGCTCCAGGCGCGAGATCGCCTCCTCCGGATCGAGATCGGCAACGAGCCCGGTCGAGTCCACGACATCGGCACGGAGGATCGTCACGAACCGCCGTTCGCTGTCCGGTTCGGAGCGCCGCACCGCCACCCCGCATTTGGAGCACCAGCTGTCGCCTGGGTTGATCGCCGACTGACACGCGGCACAATACATTTCCGTGCCTTCAAAAATCGCTGCACCGTCCTTCGACCGATGCTCGCGAGGAGCCCGGCGCAAGATTACCTATCGGAAGATTCGTGGCAATCGAACTTGCGTGCAAGCATAGCCGCATCACCAGCCGGCATCTCTCTGGACGAAGCACATTTTCGAGTGATAGCGTTTGCGCGCGCGAAATGGGGCCGCGCTTCTCGGGGGCGCCGAGGGCTTTCGTTCTGGCCAACGAGCTTTGCTGGGCTGCAGGTCACCCTGATTGATTAGATCATATCGAAGGACAAGGCGATGGGCGGACGGACATATAACGGCAAGCAGTTCAAAGACTTGATGAACAGCAATTACTACCCCCTGGCGAACATGAAGAAGAGCGTGGCCAAGCTCAAGGCCTCGGACGACATCGATCTGCCGACCCTGGAATACGGTCAGTACCATCTGATTTTGACGCCGGCCTCGAAGTGGCCGCAGGGCAGCGCCAAATACTGGCACAAGGAGAAGGGCCGGGCGCGTCTCGACCTCAGCACCCAGGCGAACACCGTCCCGCTATCCAGGGACGAGCCCGGTGTCATCCCCCTGACGCGATGCGACCTGCTCGATGCCTGCGTCCGGAAGTGCTTCAACTCCGAGCCGCCGATCCCGATGAAGACCAACATCATCGTCCACGCGCCGAACGACGCCTATGCCCACCGGCACGAGATCCGGCTGGAATGGGAGTACAAGAAGGGCTCGGACAAGCCTACGCTGCTGAATCTGACGATGGTCTGCCCGCACCGGGACTGAGCCGAATCGTTCTATGCTCTTGAGGACGTCACCATCGCCCGCGCGCCAAAGCCGCGCGGGCGTTTTTCGTCGGCATCACCCATTGGCCGCTGAACGACTCGTTGCCCATCCGACGCTCCCGTCGCCGATGAACGGCGACGAGATCAGGATCTTGCCGGGAGAGAGGCCGGGCCGGAGCTGAGGTCACATCCCCATGCAACGTTCCCACTTCCGCCGTTGTTCGGGCGAGACCTGCCCGGATTCATTCTGCGCCTGGGTGAAGCCCGCCTTCCGCTGGCAAGCGCCACTCTTGCCCATGCCGGAGTTCTCTCCCGCCGGAGCCGCATCCCGACAGGCCCGATAGGGGTTTGCCTTATCGGCCGGGACGGCATAGGCGCGCCATTGGGCGTAGGTGAAGCCGTATTTCTTCATGCAGGCCAACGCATGCGGCGTGCTGTTCGAAGGCTCGGCCAAGGCCGAACCCGACGCGAGCACCGTCAACGCGAGGGCTGTCAGGATTGTCTTCTTCACGTGATTTCTCCAAGAGAAGGGATCGCGTGGGCCTTCGTGGGCACAGCGATCGTTGCAAATCTTCAGACAGAAAAGGCTGAGCTCTTGCGGACGCGCGCGCCCGAAACAGGCGCGCTTCCGCTCGCGCCGATCAGTCGGTGCCCTTGTAGCCGGACTGCTTCCGACACTTGTCGCGGACGGCCAGGGCTTCCTTCCGGGGAATGTTGAGGCGGACCGAACCGTCGGGATTGCGAACGGCGCCGTGCGCGACCATGCAGTCACGCGTGGCTTGAAGGGCGTCCTTGGCAGAAGCGGAAACCGTGAAAATGGCCGTCAGCGCGAGAACCGATATGGCGAGAGATTTCACAATGATGTCCTTATGCATTTATGACGTTCGGGTACGTCGCGTTGCACTCTCCTTGATCGCAGACTGATCGCCTTCGAGGATTGGACTCCGAGAGATCATTGCAGGCAGCAAATAGCTGCCGTCCGCACGCAAGGGTTTGCGTGTGACGTCGCAGCACAGATCGAAAATGATGCGTTTGTGTCCCCGCCCCTTCAGGTGTCGTCACGGCGACGGCACGTACCCCACCAGCGCGTCGCAATCACAGGTTTAGCGCCGAGGTTCCACGATTGCAACCGCTGCGGTGGCCCGCGACGCCACAAGGCTGCGCCAAGTGAGAAGCCTCTTCCGCCTTGCGATTTCGCCGCGCCTAACGAGGCTTGGCGTCCGACCGGAAAGACGACAGGATAATCCGCCCTCCAGAGGAGCGACAAAGATTCTGGATTTGCCGGAAGGATTCCTTGGAGAGCTTCGAAGATGTTGGCTGCCTTAAAGGCAGGGTGATGCAAAAATTTTTCAGGGAGCGGATATGCGCACGATTTCTGGTTACGCGTTGCTATTCTCATTGATTGTTTCTTGCGGCCAAACGGCATCGGCAATGCCGGGCGAGGCTCGCGCGAACCAGCCTCCGACTGGAATCATGTTGGCACAAGCTGCTCCGACAAACCGTCCTGCCGCAGTTGAACGCGCTGTGACGGTTGTGATCAGGGGGACGGTCCAAGGTGTCGGTTATCGCGACTGGACGATCGCGAAAGCCAGATCGCTGCGCGTCCGGGGATGGGTGGAGAATGCGCCGGACGAAACCGTGCACGCTCTCTTCGGCGGCTCGACCGCCGCGGTCGAAGCCATGCTTGCGGCATGCCGCAGAGGCCCGCCCCGCGCTCGCGTAACAGCGGTCGAGGACCTGCCGGCTGACCCCACCGACGTTCCGATGGGATTCAGGCGGCGAAACTGACGCGAAGATGAGGCTGGCCGGATGATGTGGGCTTTGCGGCTCATCCGGATCAGGCCCGACCATCATCCCCTCCGATCGGGGCTCCTCGCGTGGGTGATCGGCGGGGATAGCGCGCACGATCTCCTCGGCGACTATCCTCGTTGCACTGATCGGCGCATCGACCGGGCCGAAGCTGGTCGATACGCTCACCCGATGCGCCGTGCGTCTGCTGTCGCCGCGATCGCGGCAACAGCTCCTTGGCCTTACCTCCCCAGCACCATCGACAGCGGTACGGCGCTGTAACCTGGCGGCGGCTTGACGTCGCCGGTGCCGGCCAGGATCGGCGCGGGCACGGATTCATCGACGGTGGCGGGGCCAATGCGGCCCCAGTCGTAGAGAAACAATTCCTCGTAGAAGCGCGTGATGTCGGGGTCGTAAAAGATCAGGCTGGAATGGGCGTACAAGAGGGGCTCGGACAAGCCGACGCTGCTGAACCTGACGATGGTCTGCCCGCACCGGGACTGAGCTTCGGTCACAACAGGCATCAATCCCGATACAGAATGACCCGCCCGACGCGGGCCATTTTCACATCCGCACCGGCGAGCCTGCCCCTCATGGCAGATAGAGATATCTCACAAGGGTCCGCCCGACCGCTTCCAGGCTCTGCACCGAGCATTTGTCGGGCGTGTCCTCGGTGGTGTTGTAGAACGGCTCGTATTCGATATCGATGACGACGAAGCTCGGAATAAGCGCGAGCTGGAAGGCGGTGTGGTCGTCCCCGACCGCATAGGGCGCCGGCTGTTTCTCGAAAATGCCAGGCGCGAGCTTCAGCCCGATCTCCCAGAATTTCCTCACCTCCACGGCCGCCGAATTGAGGCCGGATTGCTCGGCCCTCAAGCGCATGTCGCGAAAGCAGACCATGTCGAAGTCGAGCATCTTCTCCGGCCTGGCATTCGGGTAGAACTCGGCCAGGTGATCGACGAAATACGGCGAGCCGATCGCGCGGTAGTTCGGGTCGCCCGCGCCCAGCGAGATCGGCCCCTCCTCGCCGTCGAAGAAGATCATGTCGATCCCGACCGGCGGCACACCCGGCAGTTCCGACAGCACGCGCGCCGTCTCCAGCAGCACGGCGACGCCGGAGGCGGAATTGTTGGCGCCCGGCATCGGCGCGTCCGGGCTGTTGCGATCGCGATAGGCCTTGATGATGCCGTCGTAATGGGTGGCGACGATCACGCGGCGCGGATTTTCCGGATTGAAGCGGGCGATGATGTTGGTCATCGCCATGGTGCGGCCGGCCTCGTTCGCGGTCCAGCGCTGGAGCGTGACGGCGCCGAACTTCGTCTTCTTCAGCGCGGTCGTGATGTAGTCGATGGTCTGCTGATGCCCGGGCGTCTCCATCGCGCGCGGGGTGAAGCGGACGAGATCCACGATGACGGCGAGCGCCCGCTTGCCGTCCCAGGCTTCCGCATTGACCTGAGCGGCCCTGGCGCCCCCGGACTTGTCCTGGGCGGGAAGCGGCCCGGGCAGGAACACCAGCAGCACGAGGGCGAAAGCCAGCCGGCACCGGAGCTGTTGCGGCATCGTTCAGGCCTTGCCGGCCCGCCGCGCGGGCGTCAGGAACAGCAACGCGGCGCAGGCCGCGAGCACCAGGGCGAAGATATAGGTGATGTTGCGCGAGCCGACCGACGGAATCAGCACGAAGGTCGTCAGCAGGGTGCCGGCGACATTGCCGATGGTGGAAACGCCGTAGACGCGCCCCGCCACGCGGCCGGCCGCATCGGCCGAGCGGGTCAGCAGGCTGACGGCGACCGGCGAGAAGATGCCGAGCAGCGACAGCGGCACCAGCAGCAGCACGGCCGAGGCCGACAGCGTCGCGGCGGGGCCGGCGCCGAGACGGCCCAGAATGCCCTGCATGACGGCGTCCGCGGTCGCCGGCACCAGCGCGAGCCAGAACGCCGCGGCCAGGATGGCAAAGCCGATGGCACGCTGCGGGGAGATGCGGTCGACGATGGCGCTGCCGGCGAAATAGCCGATGGCGAGCGCACAGAGCACGGTCGAGATCAGGCTCGCCCAGGTGCCGATGCCACCGCCGAAATAGGGAAAGAGATAGCGGCTGCCCAGCATCTCGAAACCCATGAGAACGCCGCCGGAGAGAAACGCGACGAGATAGATCGCCGGCGCGAGGAATCGGGCCGGCGTCAAGGAATCTTCCTGTTGTGCCGCTCGATGCTCTTCAGGGTCTCGACCGGCGCGAAATCGTCGGTCAGCACCGTGGCCTTGGGGCTGATCGCCTGCGTATCGTTGAGATCGACGGGCTTGCGCATCGGCAGCATGGCGGCGAGCGGGTAGCGCAGGCCATAGACCTTGTCGCGCTCGCCCGCGACCGCGGCAAGATCCTCCGCCTTCCGTGCGGGGCCGTCATAGGCCACGGTGACGTAATTGTCGTCCGACTTGTAGAATTCGAGCTGCGGAAACACTGCGCCGATCGTCTTCATGGCGGCATCGAACAGCATGGTGTCGGACGCGACGTTCTGCACCACGACGCCGCCCTCGGCGAGGTGATCCCTGACGAGCTGGTAGAACTCCTTCGTCAGCAGATGGAACGGCACGAAGGGCCCGCGATAGGCGTCGATCATGATGACGTCGTATTTGTCCTTCGACTGCGACAGGAACAGGCGGCCGTCCTGGGCCTCGACGCGGAAGTTCGGCTCGTCCTTGAGCCCGAAATATTTTCGCGAGAGCTCGACGACCGCGGGATCGAGCTCGACCGAGGTGACGCGGATGTCAGGCAGGAAGCGGTGCAGATACCAGGCGGTGCGACCGCCGCCGGTGCCGATCTCGAGGATCGACTGCACGTTCTTTGCGTACATCAACCCGGCGGTCATGAGCTGGGTGTAGGTCAGCAGCAATTCCCGATCGTCGCCGCTGTTGAACACGCTCTCGGCGTAGATCTGCTTGTTGTGCCCGAATGTCAGGATCACATATTGCGAGCGCTGATAGACATAGATGTTGTTGTACAGCGACTCCCGCGATTCCAGCAGCCGCGGCGGCTCCACCGGAGGCGCGTTCTGCGCGGATGCGGCGCCGATGGCGAGAGACGCGATGGCGAGCGTGCTGAACAGGACTGATCGCATGAACACGAGACACCGCTTCCTAAAGAAAAATCGAAGGATGAATGGTCTGCCGTCTTGATAGACCATCGCGGCGGAGCGGAACAGGTCAGGCGCCCGGGCCGGCGCTTGCCCCAAAAACAAAAATGGCCCGCGCGATGCGAGCCATTTTCATATCGGATCCGGTCGATCCGAATTTGGTTGCGGGGATAGGATTTGAACCTATGACCTTCAGGTTATGAGCCTGACGAGCTACCGGGCTGCTCCACCCCGCGTTAAACACTTGCGCGCCTTCGGTGAGATCCCGGGGACGGTCGGTTGAGGCCGGCGCTGTTCGCGTGGCTTTCCCAGTCCGTCCCAAAGGCTTCCTTGGAAGGCAACCCCGGGCAAAGCCCGTCGGGTGCGGGGCGTATGTAACAAGGTGAGCTGGCTTTGGAAAGGGCTGCGGGAACGTTTTTTTCGACTTTATGACAGGGGAATCGACCGATTTCCGCAGCGTTTCCTGTGCTCTTGCCAGAAGTTCCACAAAGGGCCAGCTTGCGGCAACAAGATTAGAGGGTGAAACGCGCCCTCAAGGGAGGGAACGCCGTGGACAAATCCCTGACGAGCGCCCCGGTCGGAGCGCTGGAGGAGGCCTTCCACGCCATGGTCGCGCGGTCGCGCGACGAGCCGGCACCTGGCCTTGCCGAGCGGCTCGACCGGCTGGCGCGGCTGCGCAGCGTGGTCGCCGACAACGAGGAGCGCTTCCGGCAGGCGATCTCGGCCGATTTCGGCCACCGTTCCGCGGTCGAGACCACCATCGCCGAGACGATGCTGCTGTTCTCCGAGATCCGGCACGCGACTAAGCACCTGAAGGCCTGGATGGCGCCGCAGCGGGTCGCCACCGCGCTGCAATTCCTCCCCGCCCGCAACCGGCTGATACCGCAGCCGCTCGGCGTCGTCGGCATCATCGCGCCGTGGAATTATCCGCTTCAGCTCACGCTGGCGCCCGCGATCGGCGCGCTCGCCGCCGGCAATCGCGTCCTGATCAAGCCGAGCGAGCTGACGCCGCATTTCTCTGGGTTGCTGAGGGAGACGATCGCCGCGCGATTCGATGCGACGGAGCTGCTCGTCACCGGCATCGAGAGCGAGATCGCAGAAGCCTTTGCGCGCCTGCCGTTCGATCATCTCGTGTTCACCGGCTCGACCCGGGTCGGGCGGCTGGTCGCGGAGGCCGCAGGGCGTAATTTGACGCCCGTCACGCTCGAGCTCGGCGGCAAGTCGCCGGCCATCATCGACGCCTCGGCCGATCTCGAGGAAGCGGCCGAGCGCATCGCCTACGGCAAGCTGCTCAATGCCGGGCAGACCTGCATCGCGCCGGATTACGTGCTGGTGCCGGAGCCGGCGTTGCAGGCCTTCGCCGAGAAGGTGCGCGCCCAGATGCGGCGGATGTTCGGCATCGATCCTGCGAACAAGGACTACACGTCGATCATCTCGGACCGGCATTATGCGCGGCTCGAGGGCCTGGTTGCGGATGCCGCGCAGCGCGGCGCAAAAATCCTGCAGCCGGCGAAGCCGGACGATCCCAACTGGAAAGCGCACCGCAAATTCCCGCCGACACTGATCGTCGGCGCGACCGAGGCGATGGCGGCGATGCAGGAGGAGATCTTCGGGCCGGTGCTTCCCGTGCTCTCCTATCGCGATCCGGCGGAGGCCATCGCCTTCATCAACCGTCGCGACCGGCCGCTTGCGCTTTACTGGTTCGGCAAGGATGGCACCGCGCGCGACGAGGTGCTGGCGCGCACCGTCTCCGGCGGCGTCACCGTCAACGACTGCCTGTTTCACTTCACGCAAATCAACCAGCCGATGGGCGGTGTCGGCGCATCCGGCACCGGCGCCTATCACGGCGAATGGGGCTTTCGCACGTTCAGCAAGCTGAAGCCGGTGTTCTACCGCTCCAAGTTCAATCGCCTCGCCGATCTCTATCCGCCCTATGGCGGCAAGATCGCACGGCTGGAGAAGCTGATGCGGTTCATGTCGTAGGGGCAGTCATTCCGGGGCGCGCGCAGCGCGAGCCCGGAATCCATCTATCGGCATCACAGTGGTGACATGGATTCCGGGTTCGCGACTTCGTCGCGCCCCGGAATGACGACAAATGGGGGAAACAACATTGACGGACACATTCGATTTCGTCGTCGTGGGCGCAGGCTCCGGCGGCTGCGCGGTGGCGGGGCGGCTGTCGGAGGATGCGGGGACATCCGTGGCGCTGCTCGACGCCGGCGGACGAAACGACAGCTGGCGGATCACCACGCCGTTCGGGCTGGCGCTGCCCTACAAGGCCGCCAACTGGGGCTTCGACACGGTGCCGCAGAAGGGATTGAACGGCCGGATCGGTTATCAGCCGCGCGGCAAGGGCCTCGGCGGCTCCTCGGCGATCAACGCCATGGTCTACATCCGCGGCCACAAATGGGACTACGACCATTGGGCCTCGCTCGGCAATGCCGGCTGGTCGTATGCGGACGTGCTGCCCTATTTCAAGCGTTCGGAGAACAATTCCGATTTCGACGGCGAATACCACGGCAAGGGCGGTCCGCTGCATGTCAACCGGCTGCGCACCGACAATCCGATCCACGACGTATTCCATCAGGCCGCGCGCGAGGCGCAGTTCCGCATCCGCGAGGACTTCAACGGCGAGGACCATGAAGGGCTCGGCAGCTACCAGGCGACGCAGCACAATGGCGAGCGCTGGAGCGCGGCGCGCGCTTATCTGCAGCCCCACATGGACAAGCGCGCGAATCTGCGCGTCGAGACCGGCGCGCACACCACTAAGATCCTGTTCGAAGGCAAGCGCGCCGTCGGCATCGAATATGTCCAGGGCAAGCAGAAGAAGCAGCTGCGTGCGCGCCGCGAGGTGATCCTCGCCGGCGGCGCCTTCCAGTCACCGCAATTGCTGATGCTGTCGGGCATCGGTGATGGCGACGCGCTCGGCAAGCACGGCATCGGCGTCGTGCATCATCTGCCGGGCGTCGGGCGCAATCTGCAGGACCATCCGGATTTCGTGTTCGTCTACGCCTCCGACTATCCGCATTTCGTTCACGCCTCGCTCGGCCGGCTGCCGTCCCTGCTCCGCGCCATCCAGCAATATCGCCGCGAGCGGCGCGGCCTGATGACGACCAATTTTGCCGAATGCGGCGGTTTCCTGAAGACCCGTCCCGACCTCGACGTGCCTGATATCCAGCTGCACTTCATCATCGCGATGCTCGACGATCACGGCCGCAAGAAGCACAAGGAGGCGGGCTTCTCGTGCCATGTCTGCCTGCTCCGGCCGAAGAGCCGCGGCAGTGTCTGGCTCGGAAGCGCCGATCCGCTCGCAGCTCCCATGATCGATCCGAACTTCTTAGGGGAAGAAGAGGATCTCGAGACCATGGTTGCGGGCTTCAAGACCACGCGGCGGCTGATGGAGACGCCGGCGATGCGCGCGCTGCAGAAGAAGGACATGTTCACGTCGGACGTGCGCACCGACGACGACATCCGCAAAATCCTGCGCAATCGCGTCGACACCGTCTATCACCCCGTCGGCACCTGCAAGATGGGGACGGATGCGATGGCCGTGGTCGACCCGGCACTGAAGGTGCACGGCGTGGAAGGATTGCGCGTCGTCGATGCCTCGATCATGCCGACGCTGATCGGCGGCAACACCAATGCGCCGACCATCATGATCGGAGAGAAGGCGGCGGATATGATCCGGGGGGAGATGCGGGCGAGTTAATGCGAGGCCTGTACAGCGGAGAAGTGCGAAGCTCTCGCCTCGTCCTCCGCCGTCGTCCTCGCGAACGCGGGGACCCATAACCACAGGGAGGAGTTATGGCGCGAGCTGGTCACTCCGGGTCTTCGCCCAACTTCTTCCTGTGGCTATGGGTCCCGGATCTGCGCTCCGCTTCGCTGCGCTTGTCCGGGACGACAGCGGAGCAAGACAAAACAGCCCCGCTCAATTCAGCAAGAACCCGCCATCCACCGTCACCACGCTGCCCGTCATATATCTTGACGCCTGCGACGCCAGCAGCAGGATCGCGCCGTCGAGATCGGACTCGGCGCCGACGCGGCGCTGCGGGATGCGCTTGGCGAGGCGCTCGCCCGCTGGTGTCGACCAGAACGCGTGGTTCATCTCGGTGTCGATATAGCCGGGCGCGAGCGCGTTGATGCGGATGCCCTGCCCGGCGAGTTCGAGTGCCATCGCCTTGGTCGCCTGGATGATGCCGGCCTTGGAGATCGCATAGGGCGAGACCGCCTTCAGCACGCCGGTGCCGAGCACGGAGGCAATGTTGACGATATTGCCCGACTGCTTGCGCGCGATCATGCGGCGCGCGACTTCCGTCGCGAGGAAATAGGCGCCCTTCAGATTGGCACCGATCACCGCGTCCCAATCCGCTTCGGTCTGCTCGGTCGCGAGCTTCTCGATGGCGATGCCGGCGTTGTTGATCAGCACGGTGACGGGACCGAGCGCGGCTTCCGCCACATCGACCGCGCGTGCGATCGAGGCGGTGTCGGCGACGTCGAGCGCGACGGCGGCTGCGCGGCCGCCTTTGCTGCGGATCTCCTCCTCCAGGCTCTTCAGCTTGCCGGTCTGCCGCGCCGCCAGCGCCACCGCTGCGCCATGGGCCGCCAGCACCCGGGCAAATTGCCGGCCCAGCCCCTGGCTCGCGCCGGTGACGAGGATGGTTTCTTTACTGACGTCGAATAGATCTGACATGACGCATTCCTTGCGCGTTTTTCCGAGCTTTGGAGCCGAAAATACAGACGATTTTAGCGATCTGAAACCGGAATGATCGGTTCGGCGTTCATTCGTTCCATCGAGGCAGGATTGCACTCATGAACAGTTTCGATCTCGCCGTCTATGCCGCGCTCGCCGTGGCGATCGGGTTCGGCTTCAGGACCGGCCTGCTGCGAAGCGCGATGACCATCCTCGCCTATCTCCTCGCCGCGCCGATCGCGGTGGCGCTGATGCCGCTGATCGTGCCGCAGATCGCCGGCAATCCGAATACGCCGCTGCTGCAGAACTGGATCTGGCTGTTCGGCATCTTCGTGGTGGTCGGCATGCTGTTCGGATATATCGGCCGCCTGGCGCTGAACGACACGATCCGCGACGCCGGCATCGGCGACCGCCTCGGCGGCGCCGCGCTCGGCGCCGTCAGGGTCGGCCTCGTCGCCACCACGCTGGTGCTGGTGTTCGACCAGATCGTGCCCGCCAATCGCCAGCCACCGTTCCTCGCCGGCTCGCATCTGCGCCCGCTGTTCTCCACGGTCGGGCAGATGGGCTTCAAGTCGCTGCCGCCGGAGGCGACCTCCACGATCGATCGCCTCAAGCAGGAACGGCGCATCTAGAGCTCAGCCGCATTTGCATCGCCGCGCCGACGCGCATGCATTTTGGTGTGGGCCCGTCCCTTATCAGCGGCGTCACACTTGGCTAGAGTGCGGCCCATCCAAAACCTGCATGCTATTTCGGGAGTGAAACAGTGGATCTTGGGATCAAAGGTCGCCGCGCCATCGTCTGCGCATCCAGCAAGGGCCTCGGGCGCGCTTGCGCCATTTCGCTGGCGGAGGCCGGCGTTGACGTCACGCTCACCGCGCGCGGCGCGGAAGCCTTGAAGAAGACGGCGGACGAGATCCGGAAGGCCTATCCCAATGTGAAGGTCACCGAGATCGTCGGCGACATCACGACGCCGGCCGGTCGCGAGGCCGTGCTGAAAGCCTGCCCCGAGCCCGACATCCTGATCAACAATGCCGGCGGCCCGCCGCCCGGCGATTTCCGCAACTGGACCCGCGACGACTGGATCAAGGCGATCGACGCCAACATGCTGACGCCGATCGAGCTGATCAAGGCGACCGTGGACGGCATGATGGCGCGCAAGTTCGGCCGCGTCGTCAACATCACCTCGGCCGCGGTGAAGGCGCCGATCGACATTCTCGGCCTCTCCAACGGCGCGCGCGCCGGCCTCACCGGCTTCATCGCCGGCCTGTCGCGCAAGACCGTGATCAACAACGTCACCATCAACGGCCTGTTGCCTGGCCCGTTCGAGACGGACCGCCTGACCAGCACCGCGAAGGGCGAGGCCGACAAGCGCGGCACGACGCCCGAGCAGGTGCTGGCCGAGCGCGCCAAGCTCAACCCCGCCGGCCGCTTCGGCCAGCCCGACGAGTTCGGCTATGCCTGCGCCTTCCTGTGCGGCGCCAAGGCCGGCTTCATCACCGGACAGAACATTCTACTGGATGGCGGCGCGTTTCCGGGGACGCTGTGAGGCGTCGCGCCTGAAAGAGCGCGATCAACGCAAAACCGTCGTGCCCGGGCTTGTCCCGGGCATCCACGTTCTTTGTACTGCGGAGGAAGACGTGGATGGCCGGGTCAAGCCCGGCCATGACGATGTGGAGGCATCAGAGCCCGATCATCACCGCTGCTTCGTCGGCTCGTCCTCGTCCTGCTGGCTCGGACCGGACGAGTCGGGCGTCGTACGCTCGTCGGTCCAGTCGACGCCGAACTCGTCGAGCCCATTCGCGAGCAAATCGCCCAGCATGGGATCACCCAGCAAATAGTGCACGGTTTCGCGGCGCGGGCTGCGATACTCGCCCCGCGCTTCCATGGCGCGGGACCGCAGATCGTCCCAATCGTCGATCGTGCCATCGCCCCGGCCGAGCCAGGTCAGCGTGACGAGATCGAGCTGCTCGTCCTCGTTCAGCGCAATCATGAAGCTTCCGAGCTCCTGGACGACGGGATCGGATCCGTCATCCTCGAGCACGTCGAGCGCATCGTCATCGCTCGGATTCGACCCGGAATCCGGATCGGAATTGCCCTCCTTGACGTCGAATTCGCGCGCCTTCTCGATGATGAACGCGACTTTCTCGGCGGATATTGCAAGCTCTGGCATGGCTCCCTCTTCGGCTTTTTCCTGGGGTTCCCGCGATAACGCCTCATCGCGCCGGACGATCCATTGCACATCACGGCGGAACACCGCATGTTTCGGCGTCAAGACAAGAAAAATTGGGAGGCGCCGGATGCAGTGGAAGGTGGGCAGGGTCAAAATCACAAAAGTGGTCGAATTGGAGACAGTCGGCTCGACCCGTTTCATCCTGCCGCTCGCAGGCCACGAAGACATCCAAAAGCTGCCCTGGCTGATCCCGCATTTCGCCACCGAAGAAGGCCGGCTGAGAATGTCGATCCACTCGCTGGTGGTGGAGACGCCGACGCGCCGGATCGTGGTCGACACCGGCCTCGGCAACGACAAGCAGGGCCGCAACGTCCCGACCTGGAACAACCGCACGACACCGTTCCTGGAAACGATGGCCGCGGCCGGCTTTGCACCCGACAGCATCGACACCGTGCTGTGCACGCATCTTCACGTCGACCATGTCGGCTGGAATACGAAGCTGGTCGGGGGCCAATGGGTGCCAACCTTTGCAAACGCGCGCTACGTGTTCGGCAAGACCGAATACGAGCACTGGCGTGACCATTCCACCGAGCCGGACAAGGCCGCGGTGTTCAACGATTCCGTGCAGCCGATCGTCGCTGCCGGCAAGGCGGATCTGATCGCGAGTGACCATCGCCTGTCGGACGAGATCAGCATGATCCCGACCCCCGGCCACAGTCCCGGCCATATGAGCATTCTGATCCAGTCCGACGGCGAGCAGGGCCTGCTCACCGGTGACGTCGCCCATCATCCCTGCCAGATGGCGCATCTCGACTGGTCCTCGACCGCGGATTCCAACCAGGCGCGATCGGCCGAAACACGGCGCGAATTGTTCGGCCGCTTTGCCGATACGCCGACGCTGGTGATCGGCGGGCACTTCTCGGCCGGGCATATCAAGCGGGACGGGGACGCGTTCAGGTTCGTGGCGCTGGCGTAGGTCTCGTGCCCCGGATGCTGCGCAGCACGAAGTGATGCGCTGCTGAGCCGGGGCCCATGTCGCCACAATCTGGGTCCCGGCTCTGCGGAGCAGCGTTGCACGCTGCACCGCGTCCGGGACACGGTCGCGCCCATCGAATCCGTAAGCCTGCAATGCATGCCTTTTCGGCGGTTGAATTTCCCGCCGCCCTGTTCCATGAAGCTATTAACCGATCGGTCCAATCTCCAGGGAGAAACGAGAATGAAGCTTGTTCGTTACGGCGAAAAGGGTGCGGAAAAGCCCGGCCTGATCGACAAATCCGGCCAATTGCGCGACCTGTCGGCGCATGTGAAAGACCTCACGGGCGAGGCCTATTCACCTGAGAGCCTGAAGAAGCTGGCAGGCCTCGATCCGGCCTCGCTGCCGGCGGTCTCGGGCAAGCCGCGGTTCGGCGCTCCCGTCACCGGCATCTCGAAGTTCGTCGCGATCGGCCTCAACTACTCCGACCATGCCAAGGAGACCGGCGCCGATATTCCGAGCGAGCCGATCATCTTCATGAAGGCCAACACCTCGCTGTCCGGCCCGAACGACGCGGTCGAGAAGCCGCGCGGCTCGACCAAGCTCGACTGGGAGGTCGAGATCGCCGCAATCATCGGCACCCGCGCGAAGTACGTTTCGGAAGCCGACGCGCTGAACCACGTCGCCGGCTATTGCGTCTGCAACGACGTCTCCGAGCGCGCCTTCCAGATCGAGCGCCTGGGGCAGTGGACCAAGGGCAAGTCGCACGACACGTTCGGCCCGCTCGGGCCCTGGCTCACGACCAAGGACGAGATCAAGGACGTGCAGGACCTGTCGATGTGGCTGGACGTCAACGGCCAGCGCCGCCAGACCGGCTCGACCAAGACCATGATCTTCTCGATGGCCAAGTGCATTTCCTATGTCTCGCAGTTCATGACGCTGCTGCCCGGCGACGTCATCACCACGGGCACCCCGCCCGGCGTCGGCCTCGGCATGAAGCCGCCGACGTTCCTCAATGTCGGCGACGTCGTGACGCTCGGCATCGAGGGCCTCGGCGAGCAGCGCCAGGAGATCGTGGCGGCGTAAGGCCTCCGACCCTCATCCTGAGGAGCGCGCAACGCGCGCGTCTCGAAGGATGCGCCACAAGCATGGTCACCCGACGTTTGCGCCGGGTGACGAGAGACCATCCTTCTTGTCCATCCTTCGAGACGCGCGCCAAGAGGCGCGCTCCTCAGGATGAGGACCGTGTGTCTGGATAGAGGTTACTCCCATGAAACTCTCCTTCTCCCCCGCCTCGCCTTTTGCCCGCAAGGTGCGCATCGCCGCGATCGAGCTTGGGCTGATCGACAAGATCGAGTTCACGTCGGCGGCCGTCGCACCGGGCACGGCCAATGAGGACTATTCGAAGATCACGCCGCTGAAGAAGCTGCCGGTGCTGATCACCAATGACGGTGATGTGATCTTGGACTCCTATGTCATCGTCGAGTATCTCAACGAGATGGCCGGCGGCAGCCTGATCCCGGATTACGGCCGGGCACGCTGGAAGGCCAAGACCAATCACTCGCTGCTCAACGGCATGCTCGATTCCATGCTGCTGTGCCGCTACGAGAAGATGGTGCGGCCGCAGGGCCTGCAATGGCAGGCGTGGTCGGACGACCATTGGAACAGGGCCTGGACCGGCATGGCGCGCTTCGAGAATATGCCCGAGGTGCTGAACGGCCCGTTCGACATCTCGCAGATCGGCCTCGTCTGCGTGCTCGGCTATGCCGACTTCCGCTTCGCCGATTGCGGCTGGCGCAAGGCCTACCCCAAGCTCGACGCCTTCCATCAGAAGATGCTGGAGCGGCCCTCGGTGAAGATCTCGGTGCCGCCCGCCGCATAAATTACCGGAGTTCTCATGAGCCTGAAGTTCTCGGTCGGCGACCTCACCATCCATCGCATCATCGAGCAGGAAACCTCGTTCGTCCCGGCGCTGGAGATGATCCCCGGCCTGACTGCCGAGTTGCTGGCCGAGAACCGGGCCTGGATGCGCGAAGCGAAGGCGCTGGATGAGCAGGACGTTCTGCTGCTGTGCTTCCAGTCCTACGTGGTGAAGACGCCGCACCACACGATCCTGGTCGACAGCTGCATCGGCAACGACAAGCCGCGCCCCAATCGGCCGAAATGGAACATGAAGACCGACGACACCTATATGCGCGCGCTGGGCGCCGCCGGTTTCTCGCCTGGCGACATCGACTTCGTGATGTGCACGCATCTGCATGTCGACCATGTCGGCTGGAATACGCGGCTGGAGAACGGCCGCTGGGTGCCGACCTTCCCGAGGGCGCGCTACGTCTTCGCCAAGAAAGAATTCGACCATTGGTCCGCGGAAAACGCGAAGACGGAGATCCCGCCCTTCGCCGACAGCGTGCTGCCGGTGGTCGAGGCGAAGCGCCACGAGCTGGTCGGCAATGATCACCAGATCGGCGACCATGTCCGGATCCTGCCGACGCCCGGCCACACGCCGGGCCATATCGCCATCACCATGGGGCGCGGCAAGGACGACGCGGTGTTCTCCGGCGACCTCATGCACTCGCCGCTGCAGACGCTTTATCCAGAGCTGTCGATCAAGTTCGACGTCGATCCGGCCGCGGCGGCGACGACGCGCCGCGGTTTCCTCGAGCGCTATTGCGACACCGACACGCTGTGCTGCACGGCGCACTTCCCGTCACCGTCGGTGGGGAAGATCAAGCGCAAGGGCAATGGGTTCGTGTGCGCGGCGGTGTAGGAGCGCCCCTCTATCCTCCGTCATGCCCGGGCTTGTCCCGGGCATCCACGATCTTACAATCAACGCCAACAAGAGCGTGGATGGCCGGGACAAGCCCGGGCATGACGAGGAAACAATCATGACCGCACTCCCCGACATTCCCCTCCCCGCCGGCATCCGCTCGCGTTACCTCGACGGCATCAACGGCCTGCGGATGCATGTGCTCGAGGCCGGGTTCGAGAACAAGGGCCGTCCCTGCATCCTGCTGTTGCACGGCTTTCCGGAGCTCGCCTTCTCCTGGCGCAAGGTGATGCCGACGCTGGCCGCGGCCGGCTATCACGTGATCGCGCCGGACCAGCGCGGCTATGGCCGCACCATTGGATGGAGCGCGGATTACGACGGCGACCTCGCCCCGTTCTCGCTCCTCAATTTGGTGCGCGACGCGCTCGCGCTGGTGTCGGCCTTCGGTTACAGGCAGGTCGACTTGGCCGGGCACGATTTCGGCAGCCCGGTTGCGGCCTGGTGCGCGCTGATCAGGCCCGACGTGTTTCGCTCGGTGACGATGATGAGCGCGCCGTTCGGCGGAGCGCCGTCCTTGCCGTTCAACACAGTCGATGCGCCGGCCGGGCCTGCTGCGGAAGACCCCGTGCATCGCGAGCTGGCCGCGCTGCCCCGACCGCGCAAGCACTATCAATGGTACTACGCGACACGCGAAGCCAATGCCGACATGCAGCACGCGCCGCAGGGCGTGCATGATTTTGTCCGCGCCTACTACCACCACAAGAGCGCGGACTGGATCGACAACAAGCCGTATCCGCTGACATCGTGGTCGGCGAGCGAGCTTGCAAAACTGCCGACCTATTACGTGATGGACCTCAGCGAGACCATGGCCGAGACGGTGGCAAAGGAGATGCCCTCGCCGGCCGCGATCGCCGCCAACCAATGGCTGCCGGACAGCGACCTTGCCTATTACAGCGCCGAATATGGCCGCACCGGATTCCAGGGCGGCTTGCAATGGTACCGCTACGGCACCTCGGGCATGCTCAACAGCGAGATGCAGCTGTTTGCGGGACGCAGCATCGACGTGCCCTCGTGCTTCATCTCGGGCCGGCAGGATTGGGGCACTTATCAGCGCCCCGGCGTGTTCGAGGCCATGCAGGGGCGCGGCTGCACGAACATGCTCGGCTGCCATCTCGTCGACGGCGCCGGCCACTGGGTGCAGCAGGAGCAGCCGGCCGAGGTCAGCCGGCTGCTGCTCGACTTCCTCGCCAAGGCCGGCACGGCCTGATTTGACCCGGGAACGGCTGCCCCCTATATAGTTTAGAATAATTCTAAACTAAGATGACAGGGTTGCCGTGAAGACTTTTGCCGAACTGACCGAGCGCGAGGTGCTGGCGGTCGCGATCTCCTCCGAGGAGGAGGACAGCCGCATCTACATGACATTCGCCGAGGATTTGAAGGAACGCTATCCCGACTCGGCCAAGCTGTTCGAGCAGATGGCCGAGGAGGAACGCGGCCACCGGCACATGCTGCTGGAATTGTACGAGGAGCGCTTCGGCCCGCATCTGCCGCCGATCCGGCGCGAGGACGTCAAAGGGTTCCTGCGCCGCCGTCCGGTCTGGCTCACCAAGAACCTGTCGCTCGATGCCATCCGCAGGGAAGTCGAGACGATGGAGATGCAGGCGGAGCGCTTCTACGTGAAGGCCGCCGAACAGGCTCAGGACGTCGGCGTGCGCCGCCTGCTCGGCGATCTCGCCGAAGCCGAGAAGGGTCACGAGGAGACCGCCGCAAAACTGACGGGCGAGATCCTGAGCTCCGACGTCCGCGCCGAGGAGGATCGCACCAACCGCCGCATGTTCGTGCTGCAGTATGTGCAGCCCGGCCTTGCCGGCCTGATGGACGGCTCCGTCTCGACGCTGGCGCCGTTGTTTGCAGCGGCCTTCGCCACCCACCAGAACTGGCAGACCTTCCTGGTCGGTCTCGCCGCCTCGATCGGTGCCGGCATCAGCATGGGCTTTGCGGAAGCGCTCTCGGACGACGGCTCATTGACAGGCCGTGGCTCACCCTGGCTGCGTGGTCTCACTTGCGGGGCGATGACGACGCTCGGCGGGCTCGGCCACACCTTGCCCTATCTCGTGCCGGACCATTGGGCCAATGCATTCTGGATCGCGACCGCGATCGCCGGTGTCGTCGTGTTCTTCGAATTGTGGGCGATCGCCTTCATCCGCGCGCGCTACATGGACACGCCGTTCCTCCAGGCCGTGTTCCAGATCGTGCTCGGCGGCGCCATCGTGCTGGCGGTGGGGATATTGATCGGGGCGGCGTAGGCCGCGTCACACTCCGCTGTCATCGCCCGCGAAGGCGGGGAATCCAGTACGCCGCGGCGCATCGGTTCTATCACTGCTGTCACGGAATACTGGATCGCCCGGTCAAGCCCGGCGATGACACTGACTTCTTAACTCCGTTCGCTCCACCTCACCGGCACATCAATCGCGATCAAACAACCGTTGCGGCGTTCGGCCAAACTGCGCATCATCCCTGGACAACAAGAGCAGGAGACGCGCCGTGGCCAAATCGCAATGGAGTTTCAAGAGCGCGGTCGAGCTGTCGTCCGCGCTGGCGGCGAAGAAGGTGTCGTCGGTCGAACTCACGCAAGACGCAATCGACCGCATCGAGCGGCACGACAGCAAGGTCAATGCGATCTGCGTGCGGGATTTCGAGCGGGCGCTCGGTGCCGCGCGCGAGGCCGACGCTGCCTTGGGCCGCGGCGAGCGCAAGCCGCTGCTCGGCCTGCCCCTGACGATCAAGGAATCCTTCAACATCGCCGGCCTGCCGACGACCTGGGGCTGGCCGCCGCAAAAGGATTTCCGGCCGGCGGAGGACGCGCTGGCGATCGGGCGGGTGAAGAATGCCGGTGGCGTCATCCTGGGCAAGACCAACGTTCCCGTCGGGCTCGGGGATTGGCAGAGCTATAACGACATCTACGGCACGACGAACAATCCCTTCGATCTCGGCCGCACGCCCGGCGGATCGTCGGGCGGCTCGTCTGCCGCGCTCGCGGCCGGCTACGGGCCGCTGTCGCTCGGCTCCGACATCGGCGGCTCGCTGCGCGTGCCGGCCTTCCATTGCGGGGTCTATGCGCACAAGCCGACCTACAATCTCTGCCCGACGCGCGGCCATACGCCGCCGCCATTCCCGGCGATTCCGATGGAGCGCGACATGGCCGTGATCGGTCCGATGGCGCGGAGTGCCGCCGACCTGACGCTGCTGCTCGACGTGATGGCCGGCCCCGATCCGCTCGACCTCGGCGTCGGATACAGGCTCGCGCTGCCGGAGGCGCGCCATGCAGGACTGAAGGATTTCCGCCTGCTGGTGATCGACAGCCATCCGCTGCTGCCCGCCAATGCCGAGGTCCGCGGCGCGATCGAAAAGCTGGCCGGGCAGTTGACGCGCGCCGGCGCGAGCGTCGCGCGCGAAAGCCCGCTGTTTCCGGACTTCCGGGAGGCCTCGCGGCTCTACATGCGCATGCTGATGGGCTTTCTCGGCGCGTTCTTTCCGCCTGATATTCTCGCCGGCGCACGTGCCGGGGCGGCGCACCTTTCACCCGAGGACAAGAGCCTTGCGGCCGAGCGGCTGCGCGGCATGACCTCCAGCCATCAGGCCTGGGTGTTCGACGAGGGCGCGCGTGCCGGCCTGCGCGCGCAGTGGCGGCACTTGTTCAGGACATTCGACGCGGTGATCTGCCCGATCATGCCGACCCCGGCCTATCCGCATGATCATTCGCCGGAGCAGGAGAAGCGGCGGATCAATATCGACGGCAAGGATCATGTCTATCCGGACCAGCTCGCCTGGCCCGGCATCGCCACGCTGACGGGCCTGCCGGCGACGGCAGTCCCGCTCGGCCTGTCGAAGGATGGCCTGCCGGTCGGCGTCCAGATCATCGGACCGTTCCTCGAAGACCGCACGCCGCTCAAGCTCGCCGAGCTGATCGAACGCGAATTCGGCGGGTTCGTGCCGCCGAAGATGTTTGACGATTAGATCTTCCGTCATTGCGAGCGAAGCGAAGCAATCCAGAATCTTTCCGCAGCGGCAGTCTGGATTGCTTCGTCGCTTCGCTCCTCGCAATGACGGAGCAAAATGGCGTCGGGATTCGGGTTCGCGCTTCGCGCGCCCCGGAGGGACAGGGAGAGAGAACTGTGAGCGACGACCTCGAACAGCTTACCGCGCTCAACCGCGACTATGTCGCCTCCGTGCAGAACTGCGACGTCAAACGCTTCGACGAGATCCTGGCGCCGCAGTTCTATTGCTCCAATCCCGACAAGACGCTGATCAACCGCGCCGCCTTCCTGGAGCAGACGGCACGGCCGATCGCGATCCGCAATCTGCATGCCTACGATGTCATCATCCGCATCATCGGCGATTTCGCCATCATCCACGCCGCGACGAGCTACACAACGGCGGATGGACAGCGGGCGACCGGGCGGTACACCGATTGCTGGGCGAAGCTGAATGGCAAATGGCTGGCGGTCTCCGCGCACGTGTCGCGGTGAGGTGAGGTAAGCCAACCTCACATTGCGCTGTCATGCCCCGGCTTGACCGGGGCATCCAGTACTCCGCGGCCGCAGTTCGGTTACACAACTCCCGCCGCGGCGTACTGGATCGCCCGCCTTCGCGGGCGATGACACCGGTTTTGGAGCTGCGCCCGCGACGCCAGTGCTCAGCTATCGAACACGATCACGCTGCGCAGCGTCTTGCCGGCCTTCATGTTGGCAAAGCCTTCGTTGATCTCGCTGAGCTTCAGCTTGGCGGAGATCCAGTCTTCCAGATGCAGCCGTCCTCGCAAGTAGAAATCCACCAGGCGCGGCATGTCGACGCGAAAATGGTTCGAGCCCATCGAGGAGCCCTGGATCCGGCGCTCCCTGAGGAAATCGAAACCGTGCAGCTCGATCTTCTGGCCGAACGGGATCATGCCGACGATGGTGGCGGTGCCGCCGGAGGCGAGCATGCCGAACGCCTGCTCGGCGGTCTCCTTGCGGCCGAGCACCTCGAAGGAATGGTGCACACCACCATTGGTGAGATCGCGCACCTGCTTCACGACGTCGCCGTCGGCGGGATTGATGATGTCGGTAGCCCCCAGCTTGGTGGCAAGCTGCAGCTTGGCGGGATTGGTGTCGATGGCGATGATGCGGCCGGCGCCGGCGATCTGCGCGCCGTTGATCGCGGCCATGCCGACGCCACCGCAGCCGATCACCGCCACGGTCTCGCCCGCCGTCACCTTCGCCGTGTTCACCACCGCGCCGTAGCCGGTGATGACGCCGCAGCCGATCAGCGCGGCGAGATCGAGCGGCATCTCTTTCCGGATTTTGACGATGGCGTTCTCGTGCACGAGCATCTGCTCGGCGAAGGAGGACAGGTTGAGGAATTGGTGCAGCTTCTCCTGCCTGTTCCACTGCATCCGGTTCGACGCGCCCGGCAGCAGCTTCACCGTGGTGTCGGTGCAGAGCACGGTGCGGCCGGTGGTGCAGTTGTCGCAGGTGCCGCAGAACACGGACAGACAGGTGACGACGTGATCGCCCGGCTTGACGTAAGTGACGTCGGAGCCGACCTGCTCGACGACACCGGCGGATTCGTGCCCGAGCACCGCAGGCAGCGGATGCGGGTACAGGCCTTCCATGAAGTGCAGGTCCGAATGGCAGAGGCCGGCGACCGAGGTGCGGATCAGCACCTCGCGCGGGCCGGGCTTCGGCAGGCTGACATCCTCGATGACCAGGGGCTTGTTGACTTCATAGAGGACGGCGGCCTTCATCGAGCACTCCCTATCGCGTTTCTTGGTTCGAGCGTGGAGCGCAGCCTACGCTGCCAGAACCAGTTCGCCAACCTCGCTCATGCCGGCATCGCGATCTCCCAGCAGCAGCGCGGCGATCCTGGCTTGCGTCGCATTTTCCGTCAGCCGGAACGGATCGCTCGGCGACACCCGATGATCGATTACGAGCCGCGACAGCAGCAGCCGGCGGGCATCGCCGCGCCTGTCGTGGATGCGCTGCGCCTCCCAGGCGAGCGCGACCGCGCTGGCGACATGATAGAGCACGCTGGTGGCACGCCGCGCGTCGGCTTCGTTCTCGGACTTGGCCGCGACCTCGCGCGCGAAACCGACGGCGCGATCGACGAGGCCGCGCAGATTGTCGCGCCAGGCCTGCGGTACGGACGTGCTGTCGTCGAGTCGCGCATGCAGATCGGCAGCCAGCGCGGATTCCGCGCCATGGCGCCCGACCGCGCGCCGGAGCGCGTCGATCGCGACGATGTTGCCGGTGCCCTCCCAGACCGAGCCGAGATGCGCGTCGCGCAGCAGGCGCGGCGTGGCGAATTCCTCGATATAGCCGATGCCGCCGCGCATCTCGAGCGCATCGCCGCAGACCTTTCGCGCATCGCGCGTGGCGCGGAATTTCAGCGTCGGCGTCAAGATGCGCAGCAACGCCGCCGCATCCTGGCTGCCGGCCTCGGCACGGTCGAGCGCATCGGCCGTGAGAAAACTCATCGACAGCGCCTGCTCGACCGGCAGCATGATCTTCAGCATCTGGCGACGGCCGAGCGGCAGGTCGATGATGCGGCTGCCGAACACCACGCGGTTCTTCGCCACCGTCATCGCGTCGTGATAGGCGCGGCGCATCAGCGCGGTGGATTTGACGCCGTTGGACAGCCGCGACGAGTTCACCATCTCGGCCATCTGCACGAAGCCGCGGTCGAGCTTGCCGACCGCATAGGCGATCGCGCCTTCGAGCTTGATCTCGCCCGAGGCCATCGAACGGGTGCCGAGCTTGTCCTTCAAACGCACGATCCGGTAGTGGTTCTGCGAGCCGTCGTCGAGGAAGCGCGGCATCAGGAACAGGCCGACGCCGCGCGTGCCGGGGCCGGCGCCTTCAGGACGCGCCAGCAGCATCACCACCTTGGCGTCGGCATTCGAGCAGAACCATTTTTCGCCATAGAGCCGCCAATGGTCGCCCTCCTGCACCGCGCGCGTGGTCAGCGTGCCGACATCGGAGCCGCCCTCTTTCTCGGTCATGAACTGGCCGCCTTGGGTCAGCTTGCTCATATCGGTCGAGGTCAGGCCGTCGAGGTATTTTGCCTTCAACGCCTCGCTGCCGAAATTCGCCAGCAGCTTGGCGCAGCCGTCGGTGACGTTGATCGGGCAGCCCATACCGAATTCGGTCTGGTTGAACAGGAAGGTGAAGGCGTGCTTGGCGGCCACGGGATATTTGTCCGGCCAGCCCATGATGCCCTTGCGGATCGAGAGCGCGTGGATGCCGAACTCGCCGAACGCGGCATTCTCGAGCTCGCGATAGGCCGGATGATATTCGATCGACTGCGCGTCGCGGCCGAACTTGTCGCGCTGGTGCAGCACCGGCGTGTGGCGGTCGGCAAGCCGCGCGCATTCGTCGAGACGGCCGCCGGCGAGCTCGCCGAGCCGATCGAGATGCGGCTCCATGTGGCGAAACAGCGGCTCCGGCAGATGGATGCGCAAGAGATCCGTCAGCGCGGGATCGGCGCGATAGAAATTCATGCCGCTGGTATCGGGCGCCAGCAGGCCGGACGGTGCGGCCGCGACATCTTTCGGCTGGGCTTGGACCGGCTTGTGCATGATCGTCCTCTATCGTTTCCGCCTTGCGGACATTTTGCGCTGATTTGGCGCTTGCCGCTTGAGATGATGTCGATCATGCTCCAGCCGCGGGGGGCGATAAAGCCGCAAATTGTCAGGGAGGCATGATCGCAGTGAAGGAGCAATTCGCTCTGCGGAATTGTGATCGCGCCGGCTGGTTGTTCGCGCAAGCCATGCATAGATCAACGTCTCCCTGCCCCAAAGAGATCACGCCATGGAACATCCGAAGTACAAGATCGCCCTCATCGTCGGCGCCGGCGAAGGCTTGAGCGCCTCGCTGGCGCGGCTGCTCGCCGCGCAAGGCATCCGCGTCGCGCTGGCCGCGCGCAAGATCGAGAAGCTGGGCGCGCTCTGCAGCGAGACCGGCGCCAAGGCCTATGCCTGCAACGCGGCGGAGCCGGAGGAGGTCGAGCGGCTGTTCGGCCTCGTCGAGCGCGAGATCGGCACGCCCGACCTCGTGGTCTACAACGCCAGCGGCCGCACCCGCGGGCCGTTCGTCGATCTCGTTCCGGCCGACGTCGCCAATGCCATCGCGATCAGCGCCTATGGCGGCTTCCTGGTGGCGCAGCAGGCCGCCAAGCGCATGCTGCCGAACAAGCACGGCGCGATCCTGTTCACCGGTGCTTCGGCCAGCGTCAAGGGCTACGCGCAATCGGCCTCCTTCGCGATGGGCAAGTTCGCGCTGCGCGGCCTCGCGCAAAGCATGGCGCGCGAATTGTCGCCGCAGGGCATTCACGTCGCTCATTTCGTCATCGACGGCGGCATCCGCAGCGCGGCGCGAACGGAGTCCGATGACAAGCCGGACTCGATGCTCGATCCCGATGCGATCGCGGAGAGCTATTGGAACGTGCTGCAGCAGCCGCGCAGCGCCTGGACCTGGGAGCTGGAGCTGCGGCCCTGGGTGGAGAAGTTTTGAGGCACTAAAGCAACAACAACCGTCATTGCGAGCGAAGCGAAGCAATCCAGAGATGTCTCCGCGGAAACGGACTGGATTGCTTCGTCGCACCAGTGCAAAATTGCTTCGCAATTTTGTCACGGGCTCCTCGCAATGACGAAGGGAGAGAGCGGACATGACCACGGAAACCACCATCGATACCGGCACGAGCGAGCTCCTCTGCGTCATCCGCGACCGCGTCGCGATCATCACGCTGAACCGACCGGAGGCGCGCAATTCGCTGTCGGATGCGCTGACGCCGGCGCTGCGCACGATGATCCGCAGCTGCGGCGAAAACCCTGACGTCGGCGCCCTGCTGCTCACCGGCGCGGGTGAAGCCTTCTGCGCCGGCGGCAACGTCAAGGGCATGGGCGCGCATCGTGACCCGAAGAAGCTGGAGATGTCGCTGGAGGATCGCATCGCCGATCTGCAGGAGCGGCAGCGGCTGCTGACGGGCGCGTTGGTGTCGGTACGCAAGCCGACCATCGCCGCCCTGCCCGGCCCCGCGGTCGGCGCCGGGCTCGCAATCGCCATGGCCTGCGACATCCGCATCGCCGCGCAATCGGCCTTCGTCGCCACCGGCTATGCCCGCATCGCGCTGTCAGGCGATTACGGCATTGCCTGGCTGCTGACGCGGCTGGTCGGCACCGCACGAGCGCGCGAATTGATGTTCACCGGCGACCGCGTCGATGCCGCGCGCTGCGAGGCGATCGGCCTCGTCAACCGCGTCGTGCCCGACGACAAGTTGCAGGCCGAGGCCTTCGCGCTGGCAAAGTCGCTCGCCGAAGGCCCGCGCCTCGCGCTGCGCTACATGAAGGACAATCTCGACGAGGCCGTGCTGTTCGACTTCGAGACCGCCAGGGACCACGAAGCCGAGCGCCTGATCCGCCTGACCACGACCGCCGACCACAAGGAGGCGGTGCAAGCGTTCATCGAGAAACGGAAGGCGGTGTTCACGGGGAAGTAGGGCGAACAAGATCAATTGGTGCGGAGCGGTACATATTCACGCTTCAAACGATTCATTTCATCGGGATCGTTCAAGAGCTCCAGTTGCCGATTGCTGAGCAGACCGGCGCTGCATTCACCCAATACAGCATCGATTCGCCCCCGATAGAGGATCCGCTTGCTAGAGAATTCAATAGTCCTCGATGGATCAGCAAAGTCGTTCCGATATGCAGCGACGGCGACAATCTTGCCGGCAGACCACGCCGAGCTTGATAGCTTGCCGATACAACTCTGATCGCACCATTCCTGGCGAATGACGACGGCCCTACGATCCTTCGACCTCGTAAATAGTTGCCCTTTCAAGATTTGAACGCGATCGAAAACGAGCAGACTGAGTGGGATATTCGTCTTGCGAATGTCGGACAGATAGCGCACCGAGACGACGCGCCCGCGAAAGATGATCGGCACGCTATCCAATCGATAGACATCCGTCCTGTCCTTGGCTTCCCGGCGCTGCTGCTCGATTGGGATTTCATCGCTATCGGCAACTCTTGACCACATGCTCGGCGACGGAACTGGACAATCCAGTGCCTCCACTCTCCCTACACAAGCGAGCAAAACGGATAACGAAATTGCAGGGATCGCGACGCGCATATGACAATCGGGTTCTTCAAGCTCGCCGAGACGACAGGCAAGGCGGCCAAACCGCGCCCATGCGGTACGCTAGAGACCTCTCGGGCGCTTGACAACTAGCTGACCTACGCGAGCCGAGGCGGGCCCTCATCGAAAAGCGGAAGGCAGTGTTCATGGGGACGTAACGTCGTTCGAAATCTCTGACCGTCACCCTGAGGTGGCCGCTTCTTCAGCGGCCCTCGAAGGGCGACGACCCGGCTGCTTCTGCGGGAGCTGCGCGGAAGCAGCGGGGCCCCTCATCCTTCGAGGCTCCCCATGGGACGCACGCGTCCCATGCCTCGCACCTCAGGATGACGGATCGCATACCTGCAAAAAAATGCCCGGCGCTGGATGACCAGGCCGGGCTCTCAGTGGTGTCAGGCCGAGGCTGAGGGGCGTTCGGCCTGACGGGAAAGTGCGGCGAGGCGCCAGCTGGCGCAGGGAATGTCTTTCGGTGCGATCGAGATTTCCTTGTCGAAGCGCACCAGCTTCCAGTCATCGGGGTGATTGACGAAGGCGAAGCCGGATTTGCGCGCGAGCGAGACCATGGCCTCGTTGGAGCGCAGCGTATCGCCGAACATGTGCTCGGCACCAAGCGCAGCGGCGCGGCATTCGAGGTTCTTCATCAGCGCGGTCGCGATGCCATGGCCCTGCCAGCGGTCGTGGACCGAGAGACCGAATTCGAGCGTGAGGGTTTCGGCGTTGAGCGCGTAGCGCGCTTCGGCGACGATGGTCTCGAAGCCGTCCACCATCATGGTCGCGACTACGGTGAAGCGGTCGCGCTCGCCGATCTCGAGGAAATCGTGCAACAGCCCCTTCGGCAATTCACTGATGGCGCCGAAGAAGCGGTTGTAGCGGGAGCGGGTCGAGAGGGAACGGAAATAGTGCTGAAGCTCGTCGGTGTCGCGCGGTTCGACGAAGCGCACATTGAGCACCGTGCCGTCGCGGGTGCGCAGCGTGTCCGAATATTGCTTGAGGTCTTCCAGGCGAAGCGCGCTCATGACACATGCCATGCGAAAGAGGGACCGCCGGCGCCCCTCTGATGAGGCGGCGCCGGCCTGGCGGCCAATCAGGCCCGCCAGAAGGGTTTGTCGGCCTCAAAGGCGATGTCGCTCCAGGACAGTCCGACGTCCTGGAGATCGCGGGCGGTCCAGCTGGTGAGCTCGCGCCGGGTCCGGTAGCGCTCGTGCCAGACGTGAAGCGTCTCGCCTAGCTGCTGGATCAGCCCTGGCGCATGATGATTTGTCATCGAGTTGTGGGTCAAAGTAGACATTTTCAGCTCCTGGAGCTAACTTGAGCGCCAATATCTGCTTCCTATTGCACCGCGACAAACGACAATTTGTACCCCTTCGCATGAAATAACGTCATGTATCCTGCTGCCAGATGACTGCCAGATTGCCCTCCCTGAACGGATTGCGGGCGTTCGAGGCCGCCGCGCGCCATCTCAGCTTCACGCTGGCGGCCAGCGAGCTGAACGTGACGCAGACCGCGATCAGCCATCAGATCCGCCGGCTCGAGCAGGAGCTCGGCATCCGCCTGTTCATCCGGCAGAATCGCGCGCTGGCGCTGACGCCGGAGGCGCGCGATTACCTGCCGGGCGTTCGTGCCGCCTTCAACGATCTTCGCCTCGCCACCGACCGTCTGCTGCGCAAGGACGACGACAAGGTGCTGACGGTCTCGACGCTGGCTTCGCTCGCCGCGAAATGGCTGCTGCCGCGCCTCGCGGATTTTCAGGAGCAGCATCCCGGCATCGACGTGCGCATCACCACCTCGACCAGCCTCGTCGATTTCCAGCGTGACGATGTCGATGCCGCAATCCGCTACGGCCGCGGCCAATGGCCGGGCCTGCGCGCCGACTGGCTGATGGCGGACGAGCTTTTTCCGGTGTGCAGTCCTTCGCTACTGCGCGGCGACAAGGCGCTGCGGCGGCCCGAAGACCTGCGAAACCATCCGCTGCTGCACACCTCCAACGCCAACAGCGACGACTGGCGGCTCTGGCTCACCGCGGCGGGACTGCCGGCCGATATCGCGCGGCAACCCGGCATCACCTTCGACATGATCTTCATGACCCTCCAGGCCGCGATCGACGGCATCGGGGTCGCGATGGGGCGCACCTCCTACGTGCAGGACGACATCGCCAAAGGCCGGCTCGTGGTGCCTTTCAAGATCGCGCTGCCGGCCGACGCGGGCTTCTATCTCGTCGCGCCGGAGGGGCGCCGCGAAGCGCCGAAGCTGGCTGCGTTCCGCCAATGGATGATTGCTGCAACGCAAAACAAGGGCTGAAGAATCAGCAGCTTTTCCGCAAAGCGGGATTGACTCGTCCCGCCCTGCGCGGGAAGGGGTAGGACAGATTGTCGCAGCATCAATCTGTTGCCTTGCCGTGAAATGATTTCCGGTCCGGCCACGCCTTTCCAAGGGGAGTAACACCATGGCTGGACCAGCCGCCTCGACCAATCCGCCCGAGATCAAGTCGCGCATCGGCGCGATCCTGCGCGCAACCAGCGGCAATTTCCTCGAGCAGTTCGACTTCTTCCTGTTCGGCTTCTACGCCGCCGCGATCAGCAAGGCGTTCTTCCCCTCCACCAACGAGACGGCGTCCCTGCTCAACACGTTCGGCGTGTTCTGGCTCGGCGCGTTGATGCGTCCGGTCGGCGCGATCGTGCTCGGGGCCTATATCGACCGCATCGGCCGCCGCCAGGGCCTGATCGTCACGCTCGGCATCATGGCCGTCGGCACCGTCGTCATCGCGTTCTGCCCGAGCTACGCGACGATCGGCATCGCAGCGCCGGTCATCGTGCTGATCGGCCGGCTGCTGCAGGGCTTCTCCGCCGGCGTCGAGCTCGGCGGCGTGTCGGTGTATCTGTCGGAGATCTCGACGCCCGGCAATCGCGGCTTCTACACCTCGTTCCAGTCGTCGAGCCAGCAGGTCGCGATCTTCGTCGCATCGATCCTCGGCTATCTCCTCTCCGAGGTGATGCCGGCCGACACCGTCGCGGCCTGGGGCTGGCGCATTCCGTTCTTCGTCGGCTGCCTGATCATTCCCTTGATCTTCTTCCTGCGGCGGACGCTGGAGGAGACGCCGGCCTTCCTCGCCATGAAGAAGCACCCGACCGCGGGCGAAGTGTTCGCCTCCGCGCTCGCCAACTGGCGCATCGTCATCCTCGGCATGATGATCGCGGTCCTGACCACGACCACGTTCTACTTCGTCACGGTGTACACGCCGACCTTCGGCAAGACCGTGCTGAAGCTCTCGACGCAGGATGCGCTGCTGGTGACGCTGCTCGTCGCCGTCAGCAATTTCTTCTGGAATCCGGTCGGCGGCGCGCTGTCCGACCGCATCGGCCGCAAGCCGGTTCTGATCACCATCGCCTGCCTGTCGCTGGTGACGGCCTATCCAGCGCTGCACTGGCTGGTGGCGGCGCCGAGCTTCGGCAAGCTGCTCGCGGTCGAGATGATGTTCTCGTTCTATTTCGGCGTCTACAGCGGCACCATGCTCGGCGCCCTGGTCGAGCTCGTGCCGGCGCATGTGCGCACCACCTGCTTCTCGCTGGCGTTTGCGCTCGCCGCCGCGCTGTTCGGCACCTTCACGCCGTTCGCCTCGACCTGGTTGATCGAGCGCACCGGCGACAAGGCCTCACCCGGCTTCTGGCTGATGTTCGCCGCGCTGCTCGGCATCATCGCGGCCTCGACGGTCTATCGCGGCGGCGGCAAGGCCGTGCCGACATACGACACGGCCGCGGAGCCGGTTGCGGGGCATTAAGGGCGGTGTCATTCCGGGGCGCCTCGAAGAGGCGAGCCCGGAATCCATCGCGAGACAGGAGTGCTTGGAGACATGGATTCCGGGCTCGCGCTACGCGCGCCCCGGAATGACGGCGGCGGCCTACAGCTCCACCACCACGTAATCGCTCTCGATGCTCACCGGAATTGTCTCGGCGACATACGGGCCCTTCACCACGTTCGTCCCCGGCTCGACGTGAGCCGGATAGGCCTTCACGCGGAAGCGGCGGGGATCGCAATAGGACTGGCCGGTGCGGATGTCGAACTCCCAGCCGTGCCAGGGGCAGCGGATGATCTCTCCCAGCTTCGTGTATTCGATCTCGCCGGGCTCGCTCGATTGCGCGAGGCCGATCAACGGGCCCTCGCACAAAGCCGCGCCCTGATGCGGGCAGCGGTTCATCAGGCCGAAATATTCGCCCTTGACGTTGAAGACCGCGATCGGCCGTCCGTCGATCTCCAGGAATTTTCGCGTGCCCGGCGGCAGCTCATCCACCGAGGCAATAACGTGACGCGCCATCAAGCAATCCCATACAGCTTGCGCGCATTGCCGAGATAGAACGCTTCGCGATTGGCGTCGCTGACGCCAGCCGGCAGCACGCGCGAGGGCTCGTCATAATCCCAATGCGGATAGTCGGTGGCGAACAGGAGCCGGTCCCAGCCGATCCAGTTGATAACGTCGAACAGATCCTCGCGCCGCTCCGGGTCCTCCATCGGCTGCGTCGTCCACCACACCTGCTCGCGGATATATTCGGACGGTGGCCGTTTGACATGCGGCACCTCGCTGCGCAGCCGCTGCCAGACCTTGTCGAGCCGCCATGCCAGTGACGGCGCCCAGCCGAAACCGGCCTCGATCATCACCATCTTCAGTTTCGGGAAGCGCTCGAACACGCCTTCCAGCACGAGGCTCGCCAGCGCAGATTGCTGGCACTGCGAGTGCCCCACCATCTCCTCGATGTAATAGGACGGCCAGCCCGACGGCGTGATCGGATTACCGCCGAAGCCGAAGGCGTGAACGCCGACGGGAAGGCCCGCTTCTTCCGCGGCCTGATAGATCGGCCAATAGCGGCGCTGCCCGAGCGGCTCGACATTGCGGCTGAGCAGCAGTACCTGGACGAAATTCTTGTCCCCTGCGCGCTCGCGGATCTCGGCGGCGGCCGACAGTCCATCCTCATTGCCGACGACGATGGAGGCCTTCAGGCGCTTGTCCTTGCTGGTCCATTTGTCGATCTGCCAGTCGTTGATCGCCGAGCACAACGCCGCCGAGAGCTCGTGATTGCGGATGCCCTGCCCGGTGTTGAGCGGGTTGAGCACGCCGAGCTGGATATTGTTGGGATCGAGCAGCTGCTTCTGCATGAAGGAGAGCGAGGAGCCCTGCGGCCCGCCTTCCGGCGGATAGGCGTCGCGGCGCGAGGCGTTGGGCTGGGCCTTCGGATAGGGCGGGCCTTCCATCATGCCCTGATAGGCATGAACGCCGTAGACCTCGAGGTGATGCTGCCAGCGTTTGGCGAGATAGGGGTAGAGCTCGGTGCGGGTGGCGCGTGCCGGATGGATGTCGCAGTCCGCGATCGCGGCTTTGACGGTCAGAGGGGAAGCGGCTTCTTGGCTCTCGCGAAACTGGATATTCATCGCCTTGCCTCCTTGGCAGCGGGCTCATTTCAGGCGGGGATAGGTCGCATGCGGATTGTCGATCATGATCTTGTGCACGAGATCGGGGGACAGACCTTCGGGCAGCGCGTCCTGGCCATCGAACTGCCAGTGCGGATAGTCCGTGGAGAATAGGACCAATTCGTCGGACTGCATATGATCAAACAGGCGATTTAATGTCGCCCCGTCCGGCGGCGCATCAAACGGCTGTAACGAGAAGCGGATGTTGCTGCGCACAATGTCGATCGGCGCGCGATCCACCCACGGCGTCTCCATCCGCACGCCGCGCCAGAATTTGTGCAGCCGCCAGAGATAGGGCGAGATCCAGGAGACGCCGGATTCCAGCATCACCATCTTCAGGCGCGGGTATTTGGCGAACACGCCCTCGACGATCAGGCTGGTGAGCTGGGTCTGGAACGCCTGGGCCTGACCGACATAGTCCTCGATGTGGTAGGAACCCCAACCCACAGCAGTCGGCGGATTGTGATAGGCGGAACCGGCGTGGATCCCGACGGGCAGGTTCAGCCGTTCCGCGGCCTCGTAGATCGGCCACAGTGCGCGCTTGCCGAGCGGCGTGTCGCCCATCACGAGCATCAACACCTGCACGAAGCGCTCATCCTGCGCGCAGCGCTCGATCTCGGCGACGGCTTTCTCGATGCTTTGCGTCGGGATCACGATCGAGCCACGCAGCCGCTTGTCGCGATCGAGCCATTCTTTCGCGAGCCACTCGTTCAGCGCGCGGCAGAAAGCGGCCTGCATGTCCTCGGAAAACACCATCTGCACGCCGTAGAGTGGATTGCAGATGGCGTAGCTGAGCTGGAAGGGATCGAGCACATGCCGCTGCATGTCCTCCAGGCTCTCGCCGGGCTTGCCGGTCTCCGGCCGCCAGTCGGGCCGCGCCACGATTGGCGAATTCTGCGGATAGGATTGCGAGATGAGGTCGACCATGCCGCGCGTCGTCACCTGATCGCGCCAATAGTCGTTCAGGTAAGGCAACAGGCTGGTCAGATGCGGCACGGCCGGATGCAGATCGCAATCCACCCCGCCGGCGATCAGGGACGCCATGACGTCTCCCTTCTCACGTTTCCTCACACGTCTCTTCTTGTGCCCGCCATTCAAGCAGGCCTGCCCGCCGCCCGCAACTCGGCCAAGCGTCCTGTCATATGCTAGGAAGGCTGAGCTCGGTTGCGAAGGAACAGGGGTTGCGGAATGAAACAGCTCGTCGGCATTGCGGAACAGGTCGCCGCCAAACTGATTGCGCGCAAGCAGACCATCGCAGTCGCGGAATCCTCCACCGGCGGCCTGATCGCTGCCAGCCTGCTCGCGGTGCCCGGCGCCTCCGCCTATTTCCTCGGCGGCGCGGTGGTTTACACCCGCGATGCCCGGCGCGTGCTGATGGATATTTCGGACGAAGGAATGAAGGGCTTTCGCTCCTCGTCCGAACCCTACGCACAACTGCTCGCCGGGCAGATGCGAACGCGCTTCGGCAGCGACTGGGGCCTGTCCGAGACAGGTGCCGCCGGCCCCACCGGCAACCGCTACGGCGACGCCGCCGGCCACAGCTGCATGGCGGTCGCGGGACCGGCATCGGAAGTGATGACACTGGAAACGGGTGACAACGACCGGTTCGGCAACATGCAGCTGTTCGCGGCGACGGCGCTGACGCTGTTGCTGAGGAAGCTGGAGGGGTGACGGCAGAGAGTATGGCGCCTCACCCCCCCAGATGCCGCATGAAGATCCGCACCACATAGCCCTGCACCCGCGGCGCCTCGTCGTAGATCTCCGAAGCGATCCGCTCGATGGTCTCGCGCAGCGACAGGAACTGCGCCTGCCGCGCGATGCTTTCGGTGCCCTGCATGCCCGCGAGCTCATCCATGGCAGCGTCGCTGATCTGGCAATGTACCGCCTCGCCCTCGTTCAGCATGGTGAAGCGAAAGGCCAGCCGTTCGAGGTCATGGCCGATGATCCTGTCGCGCGTCAGCGGCATCCAATTGTCCCGTTCGCACCCCCGAACGGGACAATGATGAAAATCGCGCCGGTTGTCAGCAGCAAAGAGACGCTTCGTCCTACTGGAAGCTCACCTCGGCAAAGCTGCGCAGCTTGCGCGAATGCAGCCGCTCCGATTCCTGCTGCTTGAGCCGCTCCAACGCCTTCAGGCCGATCTCCAGATGCTGGCCGACTCTGCGGCGGTAGAACTCGCTGGCCATGCCTGCGAGCTTGATCTCGCCGTGCAGCGGCTTGTCGGAGACGCACAGCAGCGTGCCGTAGGGTACGCGGAAGCGGTAGCCGTTGGCGGCGATCGCGGCCGATTCCATGTCGAGTGCGACCGCGCGCGACTGCGACAGGCGGCGGATCACCTCGGGGCCGGAGATCTCCCAGTTGCGGTTGTCGACGCTGGCGACGGTGCCGGTGCGCATCAGGCGCTTGAGCTCGAAGCCTTCGAGACCGGTGACGTCCTCGACCGCCTCCTCCAGCGCGACCTGCATCTCGGCGAGTGCCGGGATCGGCACCCATAGCGGCAATTCGCGGTCGAGCACGTGATCCTCGCGTACATAGCCGTGCGCGAGCACATAGTCGCCGAGCCGCTGCGTGTTGCGCAGGCCCGCGCAATGGCCGAGCATCAGCCAGGCATGCGGTCGCAGCACGGCGACGTGGTCGGTGACGTTGCGCGCATTGGACGGACCGGTGCCGATGTTGATCAGCGTGATGCCGCGATAGCCTGGCGCGACCAGATGGAAGGCCGGCATCTGCGGCGCACGCACCGGCGGCGAGCCGCTGGTGGCGCCGCCATTGCGCGTGATGATGTTGCCTGGCGCCACGAAGGATTCGAGGCCCGCCTCGCCGGACTGAAGCCGCTGCTGGCAGGCTTGCGCGAAGGCATCGACATAGAATTGGTAGTTGGTGAAAATGACAAAATTCTGGAAATATTCGGGATCGGTGCCGGTGTAGTGATAGAGCCGGCGCAGCGAGTAATCCACGCGCGCGGCACGGAACAGCGATAGAGGCCTCGGCGCACCAGGCCGCAGCTCGAACGTGCCGTCGGCGATGGAATCGTCCATGGTGGCGAGATCAGGCACGTCGAACGCATCGCGCAGCGATCTCGCGACCGGCGAATTCTCGCTGGTAGTGATGGCGGCCTCGATGTTGATGTCGCGGCGATAGGCGAAGTGGATCGGAATCGGCTCGTCGGACTCGCCGATTTCGACGGGCACGCCGTGGTTCTGGATCAGCAATCCGATCTGCTCGACGAGGTAGCTGCGGAACAGATCCGGCCGCGTCACGCTGGTCTCGTGCACGCCGGGCCCGGCGACGAAGCCATAGGCGAGCCGCGAATCCAGCCGCGCATGTGTCGCGGTGGTGATGCGCACGAAGGGGTAATAGGCCCGCACCTGCGCCGTGATCGTCTCGCCGCCGACATAGGCTTCGAACCTGTCGCGCAGGAATTTTGTGTTGCGCTCGTAGATCTCTTCGAGGCGGGCGACGGACGCAGATGCGTCAGAGAAGGATTCGGTGGCGATGGTGGGGAGAGATTGCATGGTTCGACCGCCCGGGCTGCTGTTTACAATCGCAGTATAGCAAAGTGGCAGCCAAGTCGTCATTGCGAGCGAAGCGAAGCAATCCAGAATCCCTCTGCGGGAACAGACTGGATTGCTTCGCTACGCTCGCAATGACAGGTGAGAATGACGCGCTTTCGCGCGTCACTTCTCCCTGAACGCGCGCATCAGCTGGTCGTGCAGCGGCTTCATCAGATAGGACAGCATGGTGCGGTCGCCGGTCTGGACGAAGGCTTCCACGGGCATGCCGGGAATCATCTTGACGTCGCCGAGGCGGGCGATCTCCGCGGCCGGCATCGAAACGCGGATGGTGTAGTAGCTCTGGCCGGTGCGCTGGTCCGTGGTGACGTCGGGCGAGACGCGGCTGACGAGGCCGTTGAGCTCGGGCGTCGTGCGCTGGTTGAACGCGGAGAGCCGCAGCAGCGTCTTCTGGCCGATCTGGAGCTTGTCGATGTCGACCGGGTTGACCTTGGCCTCGACCTGGAGATCGTCGGCCTGCGGCACGATCAGCATCAGCGCATCGCCGGCGGTGACGACGCCGCCGACCGTGTGCACGTTGGATTGCAGCACCATGCCGTCCTGCGGCGCGCGGATGTCGATGCGACGAAGCTGGTCCTCGGCCGCGACCTTGCGCTCGATCAGCTCGCCGATCTTGTCGTTGGTCTCGCGCAGGTCCTTGGAGACCTCGCTCACCACGTCCTTGTCGACCTGGATGATCTGCAGCTCGGTCTCGGTGATCTTGCCCTTGGCCTGGGCGCGCGAGGCAACGTACTGCGCGCGCTCGCCGTTGAGGCGTGCCGAATCACGTTCGAGCTGGGTCAGGCGCGAAATCTGCACCAGACGCTTGTCGTAGAGCTCCCGCACGCCGGTGAGCTCGTTCTGCACCAGCGCGATCTCCTGGTCCTTGGCCTTCTCCTGGGCGCTGAGACCGGAGATTTCCTCGTTGAGCTGCGTGATACGCTCGCGAAGCTGCGCCTTCTGTCCGGTGCGGCCATTGACGCGGACGTCGAACAGCTTGGTTTCGGCGGAGAGCAGCAGCTTGACGTCAGGGTCGTTGGCGCGTTCATTCAGCGATTGCGGAAACTCGATGCTGTCGACGCCGCGCTGCTCGGCCTGCAACCGCGCCGCGCGCGCTTGCGCAGCGTCGAGATTCTTGGTGACGATGGCGAGGTTCGCCTTGGTGACGGTGTCGTCGAGCCGCACCACGATGTCGCCGGCCTTGACCAGATCGCCGTCGCGGGCACGCACCTCGCCGACCACGCCGCCGGTCGGATGCTGCACCTTCTTGACGTTGGATTCGACCACGATCTGTCCCGGCGCGATCAGCGCGCCCGAGATCAGCACGGTCGAGGACCAGCCGCCGAGACCGACGACCAGGACCAGGACGATGCCAAGTCCGAGCAGCAAATGGAACTTGATCGACTCGCGCACGGTCTTCTTCGCGGCAGGCTTCGCGCCGCCGATGGCCATCGTGCTCATGGTTTGGCCACTCCGCCTTCGCTGACGATCTTGATCGGGGCCGGCGGCGCCACGCGCGGCTGCAGCACCTGGGCGAGCACCTGTTCCTTCGGACCGAACGCCTGCATGCGGCCGTCGCGCAGCACCAGGACCAGGTCGACCGCCTCGACGCCGATCGGCCGGTGCGCCACCACGATGACGATGGCGCCGCGCTCGCGGGCGGCGCGGATGGCGCGGGTCAGCGCCTCATCGCCTTCGGTGTCGAGATTGGAGTTGGGCTCGTCCAGCACGATCAGGAAGGGGTTGCCATAGAGCGCGCGCGCGAGCGCCACGCGCTGGGCCTGGCCGGCCGAGAGCGCTGTGCCCTGCTCGCCGACCTGGGTGTTGTAGCCCTCGCGCATCTTGATGATCATCTCGTGCACGCCGGCTTCCTTCGCCGCCGCGATGATGCCGTCGGACGTCGCCTCGGGATCGAACCGGCTGATGTTCTGCGCGATGGTGCCGCCGAACAATTCGACGTCCTGCGGCAGATAGCCGATATGGCGGCCGAGCATGTCGGACGACCATTGGTCGAGCGCCGCGCCGTCGAGCCGCACCTTGCCGCGCACCGGCTGCCAGACCCCGACCAGCGCACGGATCAGCGACGACTTGCCGGAGCCGCTCGGGCCGATCACGCCGAGGCCGTTGCCCGCGGCGAGCGCGAAATTGATGTCCTGCACGACGAGGCGCTGGTCACCGGGCGGCACCATGGCGACGCCCTCGACGGAAAGCCGGCTCGTCGGCGCCTGCAATTGGGTCGGCATTGCCTGCGCCGGGATCTGCTCCAGCAGGCGCGTGAGGCGGTGCCAGCTCTGGCGCGCCGCGACGAAGGATTTCCAGTGCGCGATCGCGAGATCAACGGGCGCCAGCGCGCGGGCGGAGAGGATCGAGCCGGCGATGATGATGCCGGCGGTCGCCTCCTGGTGGATGACGAGATAGGCGCCGACCGCGAGCACGGCCGATTGCAGCATCATGCGCAGCACCTTGGCGACCGCGCCAAGACCGCCGGCCACGTCGCTGGCGCGCTGATTGCCGGCGAGATATTTTTCGTTGGCCTCGCTCCAGCGCTGGTTCATCCGGCCCGCCATGCCCATCGACACCATGACTTCGGCGTTGCGGCGACTGGCCTGGGCGAGATCGTTGCGCTGCGCGGCGAGGCCCATCGCGTCCTTTGCCGGCTGGCGGGACATGAACTCGGTAACCAGCGTCAAGCCGACCAGGATGATGGCGCCGACCAGGGCAGTGACGCCGATCATGACGTGGAAGGCGAAGCAGATGGCGAGGTACAGCGGCAACCAGGGCAGATCGAAGAACGCGCTCGGGCCCATGCCGCCGAGGAAGGAGCGGACATTGTCGAGATCGCGCAGCGGCTGCAGGCCTTCATTGCGGTTGCCGACCAGGAGGGGCAGGCGCACGATGGTGTCGAACACGCGCTTGTTGAGGGCCTCGTCCAGCGCGGTGCCGATCCGCCCGAGGATGCGGTTGCGGATCATGTCGAGCACGCCCTGCGCCATATAGAGGAAGCTGGCGAGGATGATCAGGCCCACCAGGGTCGGGACGCTGCGGCTCGGCAGCACTCGGTCGTAGACCTCGAGCATGAAGATCGACCCTGTCAGATAGAGCAGGTTGATCATGCAGCTCATCAAGCCAACGCCGACGAAGGCGGTGCGACACGCGCGCAAGGCGTCACTGAGCTCTGAACGGCGGACGCCTGGACCGGCTGCCATCAGTCTGATCTCTTTCAGGTGGGGGCCAAAGCCCCTGATTTCACTGTTGATTCAGGGTACGCACCCCGAATTAACATCATGTTGGCGCGGCGTCCAACGCGGGCCGGGCTCATCCGGAGCCCGTAGGCCACATCTACCCCTGACGGCCCTGCACGCAAGTCCGGTATTTCACAGTCTTTGCGGCTTTTTGGTGCAAGGCGGCCGCCCCTCCCCGAGCTCAGGGAAAGGCGGCCAGTTCCGATCGATCGTACCAGGCGCGTTGCTAGAGCCGGCCGCCGCCGCGCACCAGCCGCACCACCAAGAGCAAGATCACCGCGCCGATGGCGGAATAAATGATCTCGGAGACCAGGCCGGTGCCGAGGCGGATGCCCAGCTTCGGAAACAGCAGGCTCGCCACCAGCGCACCGCAGATGCCGATCACGATGTCGCCGATGATGCCGAACCCGGCGCCCCGCACGATCTTGCCGGCCAGCCAGCCGGCGACGAGGCCGACGAACAGGATGACGAGCAGGCCTTCATTGGAAATGTGCATCAGTAAGGTCCCTCTCCGTGAACGGCCACATGGAACGGGAACCGGGATGAATGGGGTGTGAATGGTGGGCGCGGGCTCGCATTGCCGCGAACCCTGCTCTGCTCATCCGAAACTATGACACCGCCGTGACCGGCTCCGCCAGCACGCACCGCGCCGCGCGGCCGGGCCCGACCTCTACATTCGCCGGCAATCGCTCCAGGCAGCGCGGCTCGGCGAACTTGCAGCGAGGGGCGAAGGAGCAGTTGTGCGGCATCTCGGCCAGCGAGGGCGGCGTACCCGGGATGGTCTCCAGCCGCGCGCCGCGCTTGGCGCCGTGGATGGTGGAGGCGAGCAGGCCCTTGGCGTAGGGGTGCACCGGGCTGCGGACGATGTCGCGCAAGCTCCCCTGCTCCACGATCTGGCCGGCATACATCACCGCGACACGGTCGCAGATCTCGATGGCAACACCGATATCGTGGGTGACGAAGATCACGGACATGCCGAACTCGCGCTGCAGCTCGCGCAGCAAGAGCAGGATCTGGATCTGCACCGTGGCATCGAGCGCCGTGGTCGGCTCGTCCGCCAGCAGGATCTTCGGCCGGCAGGCCAGCGCCAGCGCGATCATCGCACGCTGGCGCATGCCGCCCGACATCTCGTGCGGATAGGCATCGAGCCGCCGCTTGGCCGAGGGAATGCGTACGACCTCGAGCATTTCGAGCGCACGCGCCCTGCCCTCGGCGTAGCTCTTGCCCTCATGGCGGACGACGCTTTCGGCGATCTGCGCGCCGATCGTGTAGACCGGATCGAGCGCGAGCGCGGGCTCCTGAAAGATCATCGAGACGGTCTGGCCGCGGAACGACGACAAGTCTTCGTCGTTCATGGCCAGCACATCACGGCCCATCACATTGACCTTGCCGGAAATCTGCGTGCGCTTCTTCGGCAATAGCCGCATCAGCGCACGCAGGGTGACACTCTTGCCCGAACCGGACTCGCCGAGCAGGCCCAGCACCTCGCTGTTCCCCAGCGACAGGCTGAGGTCGTTCACGGCATAGACCGTGCGTTCGCCCGTGAAACGGATGTTGAGGCCCGAGATCTCGACGAGATTTGTCATGACGGCAGTTTCGGCAATCGATCGTGATAGTCGGTGACGCGCTGAAAGGCGGCGCCGATGGTGAGCAGGGTCGCTTCGTCGAAGGAGCGGCCGATCAGCTGCATGCCGACCGGCAGGCCGCTTCGGGTGAAGCCCGAGGGCACCGTGAGCGACGGCAGGCCCAGGAAATTCACCGGGCGGGTGAACAGCGTCAGCCGCTGCAGCAGCGCCGGGGCGTTCGGGCCGCCGCCGACATCGCTCTCCTCGATCGTCGGCGCCGGCACCGGGGATGCCGGCGCGATCACCGCATGCACGCCCGCTGTCGCGGCATTATGCGCCGCAAGCGCGGGGCCGCGCCAACGCATGGCCTCGAGATAGGTGATGGCGGGAACGGCGAGACCGTTCTGCAGCCGCATCAACACCTGCGGACCATAATCCTGCGGGCGCTCGATCATCCAGCGCTTGTGGAAGGCGGCGGCTTCGGCGGCGAGCACGAGTTGGCTCGCCGAGGACAATTGCCGCTGATCAGGCAGCTCGACCTTGACGATGTCGGCGCCCTCGCGCTTGAGCACCGCGATGGTCTCGTCGAGCACGCGCGCAACCTCGCTGTCGAGATCGTCGACATAGAACGATGCGGGCACGCCGATCTTGAGGCCCTTCAGCGAGCCCTTCGTCGCCCCGACATAGTCCGACAGCGGTTCGTGACTGCAGGTGGAGTCGGCGGGATCGGCGCCGGCCATCAACGCCAGCAGCAGCGCGCAATCCTCGGCAGTGCGGGCCAGCGGTCCGACGGTGTCCAGCGATTGCGACAGCGGCATCGCGCTGGCGCGGCTGACGCGGCCGACGGTGGTCTTGAGGCCGGTGACGCCGCAGAAATGAGCGGGCATGCGGATCGAGCCGCCGGTGTCCGAGCCGAGCGCCGCATAGGTCAGCCGCGCGGCGACCGCGGAGCCGGAGCCCGAGGACGAGCCGCCGGTGATGTGCGCGACGTTCCAGGGATTGCGCACCGGGCCATAGTGATGATTGTGCCCGGTCGGGCCGTAGGCGAATTCGGCGAGATGCAGCGTGCCGAGCCGGACCTGGCCGGCATCCTTCAGCCGCTGCAAGGCGGTGGAGGTCACGGTCGGCACGAAATCGCGGCGGATCAGCGAGCCGCAGGTCGCGACATGACCGGCGTCGTAATACATGTCCTTGTGCGCAAGCGGCACGCCATGCAGGGGGCCGCGGACATTGCCTTTGGCAAGCTCGGCATCTGCGGCTTCAGCCGCCTTCAATGCGGACTCCGCCTCGACCGCCATGAAGGCGTTGAGATGCGGCTGCCACTGCGCGATGCGATGGAGCAGCGCGCGCGTCACCTCATGCGAGGAGACTTGCTTGATCGCGATCGCATGCGCGACCTCGGTGAGCGTCATGAGTGCAGGCTCGAGGCTCATTTCGACACCTTCTGCGTCTGCGCGATCGGATAGAGCGCCGGCTCGAGGTCGAACGGCAGCGTGCCGGCAATGGCGGCAAAGCCTTCGAAGGCAGGCCCGATGGAATTGGAGATGCGGGTCGCGATCTCATCATCCACGGGAACGCCCGCGACTTGCGCGATCGGCTTGATCTCTTTCGGCGTCGGTCTCGTCATGCATTTGTCTCCCTGGGCGCGCGGCTATGGCCAGAACCCGGAATGGCCATGTAGCACGCGGCCTCGTGGCCCATATTATCGAGCGCAGTGAGCTTTGGTGTCGCATTTGCGCAGAGCGGCTCCGCAAACGGGCAACGGGTGTGGAAGCGGCAGCCGGGCGGCGGATCGATCGGATTGGGCGGATCGCCCGTGATCGGCGGCTTTTCGGTGCGCTTGTCCGGGTCTGAGGACGGCATCGCGGCAAGGAGCGCGCGGGTGTAGGGATGCGCCGGATTGTCCCAGACCTGGTCGACCGGGCCGAGCTCGACGACCTCGCCGAGATACATCACCAGCACGCGATCCGAGATGTAGCGGACGACATTGAGGTCGTGGCTGATGAAGAGATAAGTGAGGCCGAACTCGCGCTTGAGATCGGCCAGCAGATTGAGCACCTGCGCCTCGACGGATTTGTCGAGCGCGGAGACGGCTTCGTCCAGGATCACCAGCCGCGGCGACAGCGCCAGTGCGCGCGCGATGTTGACGCGCTGACGCTGGCCGCCGGAGATCTCGTGCGGGTAGCGACTCGCGAAATTTTCCGGGCGCAGGCCGACCTTGCCGAGCAGCTCCCGCGCCAATGCGCGGGCCGCACCGTCAGCCATGCCGTGGACCTTGGGACCGAAGGCGATGGATTCCTCGATGGTCAGGCGCGGATTGAGCGAGGCGTAGGAGTCTTGGAACACCATCTGCATGCCGCGGCGCAGCTCGCGCAGGGACAGCGACTGGCCGACCGTCATGCCGTCATAGATGATGTCGCCGGTATCGCGCGGCATCAGATGCATCAGGAGCCGCGCGGTGGTCGACTTGCCGCAGCCGGACTCGCCGACGATGCCGACGGTCTCGCCCTTGGCGACGACAAAGGAGACATTGTCGACCGCGCGCACGGTGCGCTTGGCGGCGAACAATCCGCCCCGCACCGGGAAGTGTTTCGTCAGGCCGTTGACTTGCAGCAGCGGCTGCGCGACGCCGCCGACGTCCTCGACCTGCTCCAGCATTTCAACGGATGTGTTGCTCTCGCTCATGGCCGTGCTGCCTCGACGCCGTCATGGCCGGGCTTGTCCCGGCCATCCACGCCTAGCCGCGCGGGACGAAGAACGTGGATACCCGGGACAAGCCCGGGCATGACGACCTCCTGTGACGCGCCAGTGTGCCTTTGCATCATCATTCTCAGTTCCTGATGTCCATGGCGCTGCGCAGGCCGTCCGAGAGCAGGTTGAAGCAGATCGAGACCGCAAAGATCATCGCACCCGGCAATGCCGCGACCCAGGGATTGACGTAGATCGCGGTGCGCAAGGTGTTGAGCATCAGGCCCCATTCCGGCTCCGGCGGCTTGGTGCCGAGACCGAGGAAGGAGAGACCGGCCGCCAGGATCATCGAGACTGAAATGAGACTGGTGGCGTAGACGAAGATCGACCCCAGCACGTTGCCGAGGATGTGCACCCGCATGATGGTGAACGGCCCCGCGCCCGAGGCGCGCGCGGCCTCGACGAAATCCATGTTGCGCACGCCGGTGGTGACGCTTTCGGCGACGCGGGTGATCTGCGGCACGAACACGACCGTGAGCGACACGATCGAATTGAGGATGCCGGCGCCGAGCGCGCCGGAGATCGCGATCGCCAGCAGCACGGAGGGGAAGGCGTAGAACACGTCGATCGTGCGCATGATCGCCGTGTTGAGCCTGCCGCCGACATAGCCGGCGACAAGGCCGAGCGAGGTGCCTATGCAGAAGGCGAGGATCACGGGCAGGATACCGATGACGAGCGATAGCCGGCCGCCATAGACGAGACGCGCGAGCATGTCGCGGCCGAGTTCGTCAGTGCCGAGCGGGTAGCCGGTGGTGCCGATGTGGCGCAGGCGACGGATCATCGAGCCCTTGTAGGGGTCCTCCAGACCGAGCCATGGCGCGAGGATCGCGGAGAGGAAGATCAGCAGCAGCACCAGCGCGCAGACCATGCTGACCTTGTCGCGCCTGATACGTCGGCCCACGGTCGCCCAATAGCCGCGCGCCTTGGTCGCGGGCGCGGCCTGAAGCGCGGCATCAGTGGTGGCGGACAACGGAAGCTCGCTCATCGGCTAGCCCCGCTTGATGCGCGGGTCGATCGCGGCTTGCGCGATGTCGACCAGCAAGTTCAGGAAGACGAAGAACAGCGCCAGGATCAGGATCGTGCCCTGCAGCAGCGGCAGGTCGCGTTGGAAGATCGCGGAGTTGAGCAGGAAGCCCGAGCCCGGCCAGGAGAACACGGTCTCGATCAGGATCGAGCCGCCGAGCATATAGCCGAGCTGAAGCCCCATCACCGCCAGCGCGGTGGGCGCGGCGTTCTTGATGACATGGCGAAACACGCCGGTTTCGTGCAGGCCCTTGGCGCGCAATGCCTCGACGAAATCCTGGCTGAGGATATCGCCGGTCAGCGCGCGCACGGTTCGGGTGACGATGCCCATGGGGATCACCGAGGTCGTGATCGCCGGCAGCACGAGATATTTCAGGTGCGCCCAGTCCCAGGCCCAGGAGTTGGAGCCGTTCGGGCCGGCGCCGACCGCGGGCAGCCAGTTCAGCTGCACCGAGAAGATGATGACGAGCACCATGCCGAGCCAGTAATGCGGCACCGAGACGCCGGCGATGGCGAAGGAGGTCGCGACCTTGTCGATCCAGGTCTCGCGGAAATAGCCGGCGATCAGGCCGAGCAGGATGCCCATGGTGAAGCCGATGATGGCGGCGGCGATCGCCAGCGTCACGGTGTTGCTGACCGCGCGCATGACCTCGGCGAGCACAGGGCGTCCGGTGGCAATGGAATTGCCGAGATCACCATGGAGCGCGCGCATCAGCCAGAGCCCGAACTGCACCGGCAGCGGGCGGTCGAAGCCGTAGGCGGTGCGCAGCTGCGCGGCCAGCTCCTGCGAGGCGTCGGCGGGGAGCACCGCGACGAGCGGATCGCCCGGCGTGATGTGCACGAGCAGAAAGCACACCAGCGCGACGCTGATGACGATCGGGACGACGTAGACGATGCGTCTGGCGATATAGGCGAGCACGTTGCTTCTTTTTCTTCCCTTCTCCCCTTGTGGGAGAAGGTGGCGCGAAGCGCCGGATGAGGGGTATCTCTCCGCGGAGATGGTCGTGACGAACGCGAGAGGGTCACTCCCGGAGAGAGAGACCCCTCACCCGGCTTCGCTGTCGCGAAGCCACCCTCTCCCACAGGGGGAGAGGGTGCATCAAGCAGCCGATAGGCTACTGCGCGATCGACACCGGCGAGAAGTCGATGAACCAGCTCTTCGGCTGCACCACGCCCGTTACCTTCGGGCTCATCGCGCGAGGGCCGACGTCGTGGGCGACGTAGAGGAAGGCGGCATCGTCGACGGAGGCCGCGTGCAGCTCGGCGAGCGCGGCGTCACGCGCCTCGGGATCGAAGGTCTGGCGCGCCTTCTTCACCAGCTCGTCGAACTTGGGATTGTTGATGAAGCCCCAATTGTTCGAGACCGGCGGTGCCATGCCCGACTGCAGGAAGCGCACCAGCGCGAAGAACGGGTCCATCGCCGCATAGGTCACATTGGTGGCGTGCGAACCGTTGGCGCTGGGATCCTTGGCGCCGCGGCGCCAGTTCGTGAACAGCGTATTCCATTCGATGACGTCGAGCTGCACATCGAAGTAGCATTCGGCGAGCGCCTGCTGCAGATACTCGTTCATGGGCAGAGGCTGCATCTGGCCCGAGCCGGAGGCGGAGGTCTGCGTCTTCACCGTCAGCTTCTTGTTCGGGCCGAAGCCGGCCTCCTGCATCAGCTTCTGGGCAGCCGCCTTGTCGTACTTGATCTCGAAGGTCGGCTTGCCGCGCCAGGGATGGCCGGGCTCGAAAGTGCCGGTCGCGGACACCATCTGGCCGGCCAGCAGGCCGTCCTTGAGGCCCTCACGATCGATGCAGAGGTTCGCGGCCTTGCGCACGCGGATGTCGTTCCAGGGCGAGCCCTCGACGCGCGAGAACTGCCACGGCCAGACATGCGGCTGCTCGTTGGCGTAGAGCTTGAAGCCACGCTGCTTGAGCTCGGGCAGCGCGTCGGGCGCCGGCGCCTCGACCCAATCAACCTGCCCCGAGAGCAGCGCCGCGGTGCGCGCATTCGCTTCCGGCATCGGCAGCAGCACCATCTTGTCGATCTTGGGCACGCGCGCCTTGTCCCAATAACTCGCGTTCTTCACGAGCTCGAGCCGCTCACGCGGCGTGAAGCTCGCCATCTTCCACGGGCCGGTGCCTGCGGCGTCCTTGGCAAACGCGGTCCAGGCGGCCTGCGACTTGGCCTTGGCGTCGGCACCTTCCGCCTTGTCGTAGAAGTGCTGCCACTTCGCCGGGCTCGCCATGAAGAGGTTGGTGAGGTTGATCGGCAGGAAGCTGTCGGGCTCCTTGGTGGTGAGCTCGACCGTCATGTCGTCGATCTTCTTCGCGGACGCCAGCGTCGGCATGCGCGAGGCCGTGACGCCGACCTGGCTGGCGTCGAACTGCGGCGCATCCTGCTTCAGGACCTTCTCGACGTTCCACACCACGGCATCCGCGTTGAATGGCGAGCCGTCGTGGAAGGTGACGCCGGGGCGCAGCTTGAAGACCCATTTGGTCTTGTCGGCATCGTCGACCTTCCACTCGGTCGCAAGGCCGGGAATCACCACGCTCGCCTTTTCGGCCGACGACAGGTCCCAGCCGGTCAGCGCGTCGTACATCGTGAGACCGGTGAAGCGATTGCCTTCAAACCCCTGGTCGGGCTGGCCCAGCGTGCGCGGAATATCGGCAGCGGTCATGCCGATACGCAGCACCGTTTCGGCGCTGACCGCACGCGGCCAGGCCGCCGCCGTCGTTAGAGCGAGCACCGCGATCAGTGCCGCGCGCGTGTTCTTCTTCGTAAGCATCGCCTCAATCCTTTTCCGGCTTCGATGACTATTTTTGATGCAATCGTATGCAATGGCTATGCCAAAGAGAAACTTATTCTGCAATTTCGCCATGCGACGACAAGTCCTTATGGGTCGCAGGCGGGCGCACGCGCCACGCTGCCTATTCTGGCATCAAGATTGCAGGTTTGGTCCTGAAATCTCGCTTGAGTTTTCTTGGGAGCTCTGGACCATGCGTATTCGTCAATCGATTTGTCTCGCCGTGCTTGCGCTGGCGCTATCCGCAATCTCGGCGCGCGCCGAAACCGTCGTGCGCTACGGAATCTCGATGGCGGATATTCCGCTCACCACAGGCCAACCCGATCGCGGCGCTGGCGCCTATCAGTTCACGGCCTACACGATCTACGATCCGTTGGTGGCCTGGGAGATGGACGTCGCCGATCGTCCCGGCAAGCTGGTGCCGGGGCTCGCGACCGAATGGAAAGTCGATGACAACGACAAGACCAAATGGCGCTTCAGCTTGCGCAAGGGCGTGAAGTTTCACGACGGCAGCGCGTTCAATGCCGACGCGGTGATCTGGAATCTGGACAAGGTGCTCAACGATAAGGCGCCGCAATTCGACAAGCGGCAGAGCGCGCAGGTGAAGACCCGCCTGCCCTCCGTCGCCAGCTACGCCAAAATCGACGATATGACCGTGGAGATCACCACCAAGACCGTCGATTCCTTCTTTCCCTATCAGATGCTGTGGTTCCTGGTGTCGAGCCCCGCGCAATACGACAAGCTCGGCAAGGATTGGGACAAGTTCGCCAGCCAGCCCTCCGGCACCGGCCCGTTCAAGCTGACCAAGCTGGTACCGCGCGAGCTCGCCGAGCTCAGCAAGAATCCGGACTACTGGAACACCAAGCGCATTCCGAAGGCCGACAAGATCGTGCTGGTGCCGATGCCGGAAGCGCTGACGCGCACCAATGCGCTACTGGCGGGCCAGGTCGATTTGATCGAGACGCCGGCGCCCGACGCGGTGCCGCAGCTCAAGGCCGCCGGCATGAAGCTCGTCGACAACGTCACGCCGCATGTCTGGAATTATCATCTGAGCGTGCTGCCGGGCTCGCCCTGGACCGACGTCCGTCTGCGCAAGGCGCTGAACCTTGCGATCGATCGCGAAGCCGTGGTCGGCCTGATGAACGGCCTTGCCAAGCCTGCGAAAGGCCAGGTCGATCCGTCCAGCCCGTGGTTCGGCAAGCCGACGTTTGAGCTGAAATACGATCTGGCGGCTGCGAAGAAGCTTGTCGAGGAAGCCGGCTACTCCAAGGCCAAGCCCCTGAAAACCACTTTCATCATCGCACAAGGCGGCACCGGCCAGATGCTGTCGCTGCCGATGAACGAATTCCTGCAGCAGAGCTTCAAGGAGATCGGCATCGAGATCGACTTCAAAGTGGTCGAGCTTGAGACGCTTTACACGCATTGGCGCAAGGGCGCGGCCGACGAGATGAATGCCGGCATCACTGCCAACAACATCGCCTACGTCACTTCCGATCCGCTCTACGCCATCGTCCGCTTCTTCCATTCCGGCCAGATCGCGCCTGTCGGCGTCAACTGGGGCGGCTACAAGAATCCGAAAGTCGACGCGCTGATCGACGAGGCCAAGCAGACGTTCGACAGCGCCAAGCAGGATGAATTGCTGGCGCAGGCGCATGCGTTGATCGTGGACGATGCCGCGCTGGTCTGGGTCGTCCACGACACCAACCCGCACGCGCTGTCGCCCAAGATCAAGCAGTTCGTGCAGGCGCAGCACTGGTTTCAGGATCTGACGACGATCGGGATGGAGTGAGGGCGGCGCGGACAGGTGCCGTAGGGTGGGCAAAGCGAAGCGTGCCCACCAACTCGGCATTGCGGAACGAGATCGTGGGCACGGCGCTCTGCGCCTTTGCCCACCCTACGGGAGTCGCGAATGTGGCTGCACTCGCGCGTCAAACACTTCTGTCGTCCCCGGGGCGCGCGAAGCGCGAGCCCGGGACCCATACACCGCAGCAGCAGTTTGGCGACGACAGGCAATGACCACCTCGCGCAACGATGACCCCTGCGGCGTATGGGTCCCCGCCTTCGCGGGGACGACACCTTTGGTGTAGCGCTAGCGAAGCCTCTCGCTCCCCCTACTTCGTCAGCAGCGCATATGCGCCGGTCCAGCCTTCCGGCGGCGGGTTGAGCTCGAAATCCCTGATGCGCGCCTCGTACAGCTTGAACAGCTTCTCCAGCGTGTCCGCGTCCTCGCTCTTGCGGCCGCGCTCGATCGCGTCCAGCGCGCCCTGCCAGTCGCGGCCGCGATAGCAGCCGAGCATCTCGATGGTGATGTTGCGCAGGCGCTGGAAGGCCGCCGAATGCATCACGTCCTCGCGGCCGGCGATGGCGTAGATCACCTCCGGCTCGCTCTTGCCCTTGACCATGATGAAGTCGAGCTCGAGGATCGCGAACCTGTCCTTGGCGGCGAGCGCGGTCCTCGATCCCACGATGATCGGGAAGCCATATTCCTTGGTCTGGCCCTCGAGGCGGGAGGCAAGGTTCACGCTGTCACCCAGCACCGAATAGTTCTTCTTCAGGTCGGAGCCCATGTTGCCGACCACGCCGATGCCGGTGTTGAGGCCGATACCGACATTGAGCGGGATGTAGACGTGGCCGCCCTCGGCGGATTCCTCCTCGCGCTCCTTGTTGACCGTGTCGATCTGCTCCAGCATCTGGATCGCCGCCTCGCAGGCGTTGATCTCGTGCTCGGCATCGTCGAGCGGCGCGTTCCAGAACGCCATGATGGCGTCGCCCATGTACTTGTCGATGTAGCCCTTCCGCTCGATGATCACGTCGGTGAGCGGCGTCAGGAAACGGTTCATCAGCTCGATCAGTCCTTGCGGATCGTGCTTGTAGCTCTCCGAGATCGTGGTGAAGCCGCGCACGTCGGAGAACATGATCGTCATCTCGCGCTCCTCGCCGCCGAGCACCAGCTTTTCCGGCGACTGCACGAGCTGCTCGACCAGCACCGGCGACATGTATTGCGCGAACTGCCCGCGGATCTGCACGCGCTGGCGCTGCTCGCGCACGAAGCTGGCGAAGATCAGCGTCAGATAAACGGCCGTGGTCGAAAGCAGAGGATAAGTCAAGTCGATGAGGTAACGGTACTGCGCATAGAAGAACCAGGACACGCCGATCAGAATGGCGGCGAAGGTCGCACCGGCCAGCACGAGGCGCACGGGACCGAGATTGGGCGTGAAGATGATCACCAACAAGCCGATGACCAGCGCGGCGAGCAATTCGACGCCGAGCGCGTAGTTCGGCCGGGAGATCACCGCGCCGCTCAGCACGCTCTCGAGCACCTGGGCGTGAATCTCGACACCGGGCATGGCCCGCGACACCGGCGTGGTCTTGATGTCGTTCAGCCCGACCGCGGAGGTACCGACCAGCACCAGCTTGCCGGCGATCTTGTTCGGCGGCACGGTGTTGTCGAGCACATCAGCTGCCGAGACATAGATCGACGGATCATGCCGGGCATAGTGCACCCAGAGCTGGCCGTTCTCGTCGGTCGGAATCTCGACACCCTTGAGACGTACGGCCCTGACGCCGGTCTTGTCGGTCCGAACGAGCAGCGTCGGCGTGCCCGTGACGACGCGCAGGATCTCGAGGCTGAGCGAGGGCATGATGTTGCCCTGGGCGCGCATGATCATCGGCACGCGCCGGATCAGGCCGTCGCGCTCCGTCCGGATCGTGAACAGGCCGCGGCCGGCCGCGACCTTCTCGATCGCGGGCACGTTGCGCAGCAAGCCGGGAAATTCGAACAGGAAGCGTTCGGCGCCTTCCTCGCCGACGGTCGCCACGCCGGTGAAGGGTAGCGACTTGTCGACTTCGGACGAGATCGCGCTTTGCCCGGTCTCGCCCAGCACCACGCGCGAGCGCTTGACGGCGTCGGCGAGGATCTGGTCGTTGCTCGGCAGCTCACGCAGCTTGGCGCGGGTGGCGTCGTCCAGATAACGCATCTGGTCCGCGACCTGATCCGGGTTGAGGCGGTCGGCCTCGGAGAAGACCACGTCGAAGCCGATCGCCACGGCGCCGCTGTTGGTGAGATTCTGGATCAGATCGGCGATCCGCGTGCGCGCCCACGGCCACTGGCCGAGCTTGGCGAGGCTCCTGTCGTCGATATCGACGATGACGACCGGCCGCACCGCCTTGTGGCGGGGGTCGATCAGCTGAAACATGTCGAAGGTGCGCAGCCTCAATTCCTGGATCGGCGGCGGATCCCACAGGCGCGCGCCGGCGAACACGACCAGCAGCGCAAGGCACATCAGCCGCGCGAAGCCGAGCTTCCGCGCAAACCATCGCCGCAGGATCTTCAGACGTTTCATTTCGATCGGACTTCCTGCCTCGGACCGTGCCGGGCGCGCCGATCATGAAGCGCCGGCGCGGGATTGGCTATGCCCTGGGTACCGGGGCTCATGGAATTTTTGCCGCGATCGATGCCGCAGCCGCATTGATCAGGTGATGTGGCTGCTGCCGAAGATGAAGTCGCTGGCCTGAAGATTTCCGGCGACGTTCTTCAGCAGGAGCGATTCGTGCTCGGTGATCGGCGCGCCCTCGAGCTGACGCACCTGCTGCTGCCACGTGACCAGGATGTCGCCGGATTGCGGAGTGATGGTGAGGTTGGCGACGGAGGTGACATCCGAGAACGATCGCAAATCGATCTTGTCCTCACCGATATGGAAATCGTTGATGGTGTGCGAGAAATCGGTGATCGGCTGGAACGAATCGTCGTAGTGGATCGCGCCCGGCGAGAACACGAACTGATCCTTGCCGGCGCCGCCGGTCAGCGTGTCGTTGGTATCGGTGCCGAAAATGACGTCCTTGCCGCCGGTGCCCTCCAGCTGGACTTCCTGACCGGAGTCGCCCTCCTCGTTGAAGATGAAGTTGACGGTATCGGACAGGCCGGTGGTCTTGTCAGTCACCGTCAGCGTGATCTGTTCGGTGGAGGGCGCCTGGGCTTCAGGATCGGAGCTGGCACCCGTCGGATTGTAGGTGACGCCCGTCTCGAAGCCCAGATTGATCTCATCGAGCGAGCCGGACGTCGGAGAGAAGTCGACCTGGCTGAGGCCCGGATGCGCGGTCGACACCGCGACGTTGAAATTGTGGGACGCAGCTCCAGCTTCAGTGACCACGAGGTCGGTGATGAGATCGGAGTTGTTCTCGTTGAAGTGTTGGACCTGAAAACTCTCGGTGTTGATGACCGGGCCGTCGGCGTCGTCCGCGCCGTTCACGTCCACCGTGAGCGTGGCCGTGCCGGTCGCACCATGCGCGTCCGTGGTCTGAACCGTAAATGTATCCGTGTAGGAGCCTTCCGGCAGCGCGTTGATCGCCGCCGCATCGGCAACGTAGCTGTAGCTGCCGTCGGAGTTGACCGTCAGCGAGCCGTAGTGCCCCGCAACCGTCGTTGCCGCGTGATGATCCGCATTGAGCACGGCATAGGTCAGCGTCGCCGTCTCGCCGGTATCGGCATCGTGGCCCGCCAGCGTGCCGGTCAGGTCGGAGAAGGTGTCTACGGCAGCCGTATCCGAGAGCGGGCCGATGTGGAGATCGGCCAGCGTCGGCGCGTCGTTGCTGCCGGCAACGTTGACAGTGACGACAGCACCCGTGCCGGTGCCCGCGGCATCCGACGGGACGATGGTGTATTGCAGCGACAGCGTCTGGCCGGCGGCGAGGAAATCGAAGGCCTGGCCGCCTGAATTGAACTGCCACGTGAACTGCGTATGCGTGGCGGTACCGTCGAGGATGTCGCCGGACGGAACGGTGAGATAGTTCAGCAGGGCTTCATGCGAGATGCCGCCGACGTCGCCGGCTTGCGCGACGCCGTCGAGAACGACCTGCAGCCCGTCAACCGACACCGTGACGTGATCGGTCGCGTCGACGTCGGAGATCGCCAGCGTGCCGTGCGAAAGCTGGCCGGCATTGGTTTCCACGAGATCGGCAAGGGCGCCGCCCGGGCCGGACGTGCTGCTGGCCCAGTCGGCATCGCCCTCGATTGCAAGGCCCTTGGCGGGATTGGCCGTGTTCGAGGCGGTGGTCCCGCTGCCGTCGGCGAGCTGGTAGTACGCGGCCAGATTGGCCTCGCTGCCGGTGAGCGCGGTGAAATCGATCGACTGGATCTGCGCCTGCGTCAGCGCGCTGGTCCAGACGCTGACATCGGCGATCGAGCCGAAGAAGCCTTCCGCGCCGAAGCCCGCCGCGTCCGGCTCGCTCGCAGCACCGATCATCATGTAGGAGTGCGACGGATTCGACGGGCTGCCGTCGATCGCGTTGAACGACCAGGCCTGCGAGTATTCCAGATTGCCGTCGAGATAGAGCGTGAAGCTGCCGTTGTCGCGGGTCAGCGCGATGTTGTGCCATTGCGAGGCCGCGAGCGCCACGCCGGTATCGGCGATCTCAACGCCGCCTGCGAGGATCTGCAGCTCCATCGTGCCGTCGGCATTGACCGTCCCGAGCAGGCCGAAGCCGGTGGTCGAGGTGTTGCCGTTGTAGAACAGGACCTGACCATGGCCGGGATCGGAGCTTCCGTTCCAGTTCACCCAGCCGTCCAGCGTCACGTCGCTGGACGCGACCGTCGGCACGTCGCCGACCGCGATGGTATGGCCGTCGAAGTTCATGTAGTCCGACGTCACATAGGACACCGCCGGCGCGTCATTGGTGCCGGTGATGGTGACGGTGACGTCCTGGCTGATCTTGCCGCCGTGCTGGTCGTCGAACGTGACGGTGTAGACCTGCGTGATGGTCTGGCCTTCCGCCAGCGACTGCAGCACGGGATCGTTGTTGTCGAGCGTGAAGTGCCAGCCGAGCGAAGCGCCGTTGTCGCCATCGGCATTGGATTCGGACACCGACGTGTCGATCGAGAACGTGCCGATATGCGAGCTGGTCCCGAAGCCCGGCAGGTCCGAGCTGGTGGATGAGGATTTGAACGTCCACGCCGCCGTGTGGGTGTCGGTCAGGTCCACATCCTGGATCGTCAGCGTGCCGTCGGCCGTGAGCGAGGCGCTGTCGTCCTCAGTCACCGCGCCCGCCGCCGCAGCGGCATCGCTGGTGATCGTCGGCGCATCGTTGGTGCCGGTGATGGTGACGGTGACGTCCTGGGTGATCTTACCGCCATGCTGGTCGTCAAACGTGACGGTATAGATCTGAGTAATGGTCTGTCCGTCCGCCAGCGACTGCAGCACGGGGTTGCTGTTGTCGAGCGTGAAGTGCCAGCCCAGCGAAGCACCGTTGTCGGTATCGGTATTGGATTCGGTCACCGACGTGTCGATCGAGAACGTGCCGATATGCGAGCTGGCGCCGAAGCCCGGCAGGTCCGAAGATGAGGATTTGAACGACCACGCCGCCGTGTGGGTATCGGTCAGGTCGAGATCCTGGATCGTGAGCGTGCCGTCGGCCGTGAGCGAGGCGCTGTCGTCCTCGGTCACCGCACCCGTCGCCGCAGCGGCATCGCTGGTGATCGTCGGTGCGTCATTGACGCCCGCGATCGTCACGGTGACGTCCTCGCTGACGGTGCCGCCATGATGATCGTCGAACGTGACGGTATAGACCTGGGTGATGGTCTGCCCGTCCGCCAGCGACTGCAGCATCGCGTTGCTGTTGTCGAGCGTGAAGTGCCAGCCCAGCGAAGCGCCGTTGTTGGTGTCCGTATTGGTTTCGAGCACCGACGGATCGATCGTGAACGTGCCGAGATGCGTGCCGGCGCTGAAGCCCGGCAAGGCCGAGCTGATGGACGACGACTTGAACACCGCTTCCGCCGCGTGGGTGTCGATCAGGTCGAGATCCTGGATCGCCAGCGTCCCGTCGATCGACAGCGTCAGGCCTGCGTCCTCGACGACATGGCCTGTCGCCGCCGCGGTATCGCTGGTGACCGTCGGCGCGTCGTTGACGCCGGTGATCGTGACGGTGACGTCCTGCGTGACGGTCGCATTGTGATTGTCGGTGAAGGTAACGGTGTAGACCTGGGTGATGGTCTGCCCGTCCGCCAGCGACTGCAGCGTCGCATTGCTGTTGTCGAGCGTGAAGTGCCAGCCCAGCGTCGCGCCGTTGTTGACGTCCGTATTGGATTCGAACACCGACGGATCGATCGTGAAAGTGCCGAGATGTGTACTGCCCTCGACGAAGCCCGGCAGGTGCGCGCTGGAGGACGACGATTTGAACACCGCGCCCGCGGTGTGAGTGTCGATCAGATCGAGGTCCTGGATCGCCAGCGTGCCGTCGATCGAGAGCGTCAGGCCCGAATCCTCGGTCACCTTGCCCGTTGCCGCCGCGGCGTTGCTGGTCACGGTCGGCGCGTCGTTCTTGCCGGTGATGACGACCGTGACGTCCTGGGTGACCGTGCCGCCGTGATGGTCGTCGACCGTGACGGTGTAGACCTGCGTGATGGTCTGGCCTTCGGCCAGCGACTGCAGCACCGGATTGCTGTCGTCGAGCGTGAAGGTCCAGCCCACCGAGCCGCGGGAACTGACACCCGGACTTTCAACAACCTGGTCGAGGGCGAACGTGCCGATATTCGACGTGCCGTCGTTGAAGCCGGGCAGGTGCGCACTCGACACCGTCGACTTCAGCACGTAGCTCGCGGCGTGGGTATCCGTAAGATCAGGGTCGTTGAAGGTGATGGTGCCGCTCGCGGCGAGCGTCGCCGCATTATCCTCGGTCACCGCACCGGCTGGATTGGTATCCTCCGCGACGATCGTCGGCACGTCATTGGTGCCCTCGACGTTGACGTCCGCGCCGTTGATGGACACGGTGATCGGCGTGCTGACGACACCGCCATGCCCGTCGTCGACCTGCACCACATAGTTGAGGGTCAGCGTCTCGCCTTCGGCGAGGAAATCGAACAGATGGTCGGGAACGCTGTAGGTCCAGGTGGCCGAGCCGTTGTTGGCGTTCCCCGCGCCCTGCACCACCGTCAGCGGCACCTCGACGGCGGCGATCGCCGCGAGCTGCTGCGGGGTCAGCGTCGACGTGATGTCGTGGCCCTGCGCATCGAGATATTTGAACGGATGGCTGGACGAGAGGGCCGCACTCACGATCGGCCGGTCCGTCAGATCGACGTCGGTGAAGGTGACCGTGCCCGTAATGGTGTCGAACGCCTCGTTGCCGGTGCCGACTTTCTCGATGACCGTTCCGCCCGCCGTCGCGACCGTGGGCACGTCGTTCGTGCCCGTGATCGTGATGGTGATCGGGATGAGCCTGGACTCGGGATTCACCGTGAAATTGGTGTCGACGCGAACCATATAGGTCAGCGTCACGGTCTCGCCGGCCGCGAGGAAGTCGAAGACCTTGTCCGGGATCGTGTAGGTCCAGGCCGCCGAACCGTTGTTGTCGTTGCCGGCGCCCGGGACGACGCTGATCTGGATCTGCGTCGCCGCGATATCCAGCTTCTGCAGCGCGGAGAGCGAGCCGGTGACGTCGTGCTGGCCGGCGTCCTTGTAGACGTAGTTGGGCGCGTCGGCGAGGCTGATGCTCACGGTCGGCCGGTCGCCAAGGTTCTGATCGACGAACCTGATCAGGCCGGAAATCGTGTCGGCATGCGTGTCGCCGGTCGTGTCGGCGCGCTCGGTCAATGCGAAGGCCGACTTCACGTTGCCACTCGCGTCGAAGCTCTGCACGATCGGCTGGCCGGGGATACGCGGGGCGGACTGCGTCGAATTGCCGGGGCCTTCCGATCCCTGCGAATTGAGATTGACGAAGGTCGCGATCACCACGGGGCCGGCGCCCGACTTGAACACCAGATCCTGGCTCGTCGGCGTGAGCGTGTCGGTGTAGTTCGTGGTCAGCTTGGTGTTGGTGTTGTTGTCGGTGAACTTCAGCGTGAACACGTCCGTGATCAGCTTCTGCACGTCCGGCGACATCAGCGCATTGGAGATCGAGACGTTGCCGCCGCTGATCTGGATCATCTGGCCGGCCTGGTTGACCGTCGCGATCGGCAGCAGCGTGACCTTGTCGAACAGGATGTAGGAGCCCGTCGTGCCGTTCGGCTCGACCAGCACCTGGAAGCTCGCCTGCGGCTGCGGATCGCCGCCACCGGCAGGAACCACGAAATTGATCTGGGTGAGCACGGCCGTGCCGCGGATGCCCATGGTGGCGACCGGCGTGTCGATCTTCATGTCGCCGTGCTTGGCGGTCTCGCCGGCGACGAAGGTGATGGTGCCGGCGACCAGGCTCAGCAGCGAAGAATTGCTGGAGCCGTTCGGGTCGTAGACCATCTCGTTCAGCACCATCCGCGCATTGGAGGACAGGCCGAACACGGTGCCGTCGATGAAGGTGATGCCGAGCGTCGAATCGGCGCCGGTCGAGACGACGTCGCCCTTCTCGACATTGTCGCCGTTGTTCAGGATGACCGAGACGCCGTTGCGGACCGCGGTCGCGCTGCCGGACAGTTTGGTGACGTGGCCGATGACCTGGGCGGCTGCGGCAGTGCCGGGCGCAGCCTGCGCATATTGCACATGGCCGGTGAGCGCGTTGACGACGTCGCCGGTGAGGTGGGCGCCATCGGGGGAGGCGAGCGCCGCCCGCTTGTCGCCCCGGAAATAATCGTGAACGACGAACTCGTGCCCGTCGTGCGACAGCACGAGATCGAGACCGGTGCGCTTGAAGTCGCCGTTAAAGATCAGGTTGGGGTCAGGAACGACGAACGCGCCGTCCGGCACGTGGCCGTGAGCTTTGGCGGTAAAGGAATCGACATGGGCGTCGGCGGGCGAGCGGGAACCCAGGCCGTCCAAGGAAATCGCGCCGTCAAATTGGCCAGCGTAATTCAACCGGGCACCGTAAAAAGGGTTAAAATCTAAGTAAGTATCGACCGCCTAAGCTTGCATAGCATTACCAAGTCCTTAGCGAAACCATCTATTGCTTGTGTGATTTCGCATCACTTGGCGGCAGGAGTCGATGCGGAGCAGCGCCCTTCGAGAGAAGCTGAAGTAATTTAACAAATGTTCGGAAGTCGAGTTTCGCTTGTCATCGCGCATTTCCAGTCATCCAAAGTAACCTGCCGTATAGTCACGGAACGGATACTTGCAGCATCTTCCGCAGGCGGGGCCCCGAAACATCCTGCGGTAAAAACGGAGCTGAATCTGTGACCTAACTAACAGAACCCGTGAAATAGCGGGCTCGTTAGCCATAGCAGCCAGATTCGGCGCCCTCACAACTTGTGCCTGCAATTGGTTCCATTTCGCGGCAACAGGACACCTCCTAGCTCAGGAATCGTAAAATTTTACGCAATTTTAGCAGGCGCGTTTCAGCCTGTTCCCCGGTTTTCGGGCCCCCGGCCGGCGTCTTAAGCAGAACAAAACGGCCGATCTCGCACTATCTCCGCGAAAGCAACAAAGCCCGGCACGTCGAGGTCGAGGGGGACCCGACGAAGCCTGGGAAGGGGATGTCAGATGGAGACCGCTGCTCGCTCGCGCGCCTGGCGCGCAATCCTTGTCCTGTGCGGATTGATCCTGTGTGGGTCGGCCGCCGAGCTCCGCGCCGGCACGCTGCTGTCGCCGGGCGCAGGCCTGCTCGTGCGCAAATCCGCCGAGCCGTTCGGCGTGTTCGCCTTCGCCATCTCGTCCGGCAGCCTGCAGCAGAAATGGTCCGCCCTGCAGAACAGGTTCGACGACGACATGGTACAGCTTGCGCTGTGCGACGGCGACCGGGACAATTGCGCTTCGCCCGCGGCCCTGAAACTTCTGGCCATCGTCGACCAGGCCCGCGCCCGCGACGGCCGCGCCCGGCTCGGCGAGACCAACCGCGCCATCAACCTTTCCATCCGCGCCACCGACGACGGCATTGACGACGTCTGGAGCTCGCCGCTTGCGACCTTCGCGCGCGGCGCCGGCGATTGCGAAGACTACGCCATCGCCAAGCTGGCCGCGCTGCGGCTTGCGGGCGTTGCCGCCGGAGACCTCCGCCTCGTCGTGGTGCGCGACGTCAGGGCCGGCGAAGAGCATGCGGTCGTCGCAGCAAAGCTCGATGGCCACTGGCTGGTGCTCGACAACCGCCGCATGGCGATGGTCGAGGACGACGCGGCGCGGAGCTACCAGCCGCTGTTCGCGCTCTACCAGTCGGCCGTGATGAAATATGTCGATGAACCCGTGCGGGTCTCGGCAATGGCCGCCGAGGCGCATTGAGTAGCCCGGATGGAGCGCAGCGAAATCCGGGACTCTGCCCCTTAGCACCGGCCCCGGATTGCGCTTCGCTCCATCCGGGCTACGGCCTCTCATACCGCGCACGCCCACAACCCCATTCCACCGCGCGAGCGGGGACGCTAGCATGGCGCCTTCCATGCGGGGGCGTCGGGAATGCGGGACATCGTGCTGAGGGTGATTGCGCTGCTAGCGTTTGCCGCACCCGCGTCGGCGCAATCCGAAAGCCCCATTGCCGACCGGCTGCCGTTGTTCGCCAAGAACAACTGCCAGCAGATCCGCGATCCCGGCAACCAATTGTTCTGCGGTGATCCCGCGCTTGCCGCCGCCGCCGCCAGTCTGAGCACCGCGGTCGAAGCCCGCCTCGCCCGCCTGCCCGATCGCCTGCCCGCGATCGAGGAGAACGCGATCTGGGTCCGCCAGCGCAATCTCGGCTGCGGCATCGTCGGGCAGAGCGCGATACGCGCCGACGATTTCGACCGGGTGAAGGCGTGCCTGCTCAAGGTGACCGAGGAGCGCGCCGCCATCGTGCGCGATCCCGATTTCGACTGCCTCGCAGCCAACACCGCAGCCGGCGCCGTGATCTGTGCGGACCCGTCGCTGGCGTCGGCCGAAACCGAGCTCAATGCCCAGGTGCTCGGCCTGATCGGCAAGCTGGACCCGACCGCCGCGCGCTTTGCCTTCGCCGAATATGGCAGGTGGACCCGCGAGCGCGACCGCAAATGCAATCTCGTCGGCAAAGAGAACGTGCCGCTCCAGGAGCTGGAATCCGCGGAGGATTGCCTCGCCGGGCATTTGAAGCGCAGGGCCGACGAGATCCGCGCGGCGAAGGGAGACCCCAAGAAGGTATTCGGCCGGCAGGTCGCGGCGCGCATCCCCGACACCGACGCGGTCGACTTCTGCGCGGCGCGAATCCATGCCGCCAATTCCTGCGGCAATTTCCTGCGCATCAACCGCGTCTATGCGCTCGACAGCCAGGTGACCGATCAGGAGGCGCAGGTCACCGGCGAGATCGAGATGGCCGTGCTGGCGCCTTTCACTGTGTGCAGCAAAGTCGCCTCCAGCTGCACCGGCACCTGCTGGGACGCCAGGACAGGCCTGCCGCAGCCGGGCGCCGCCAACAAGGAGCGCTCGGCGGAAGCCTTCAACGTGACGCGCCGCCTGCGCATTCAGCGGACCTTTGCGTTCGTCAAAGCCGCCGACGGCTGGCGCTGCCGCGAGGACGAGCTCGCGCCGGTGAATTCAGGGACCGCGAGCGGGGGATCGTAGAACCTTTCTTCCTTCTCCCCTTGTGGGAGAAGGTGGCACAGGCGGCCTTTGGCCGCCGTTCCCCAAGAACGCCGAAGCGAAGCTTCGGCTACGGCGCCGGATGAGGGGTTCTCACCATTCGCGAGACTATTCGTGAGGATAGATACCCCTCACCCGGCTCGCCGCTTTGCGGCGAGCCACCCTCTCCCACAAGGGGAGAGGGTGCATCGAGCATTTGGCGTAGACGCATCAGAACATCAGATTGTCCTTCACCAGCACCCAGCGGCCGCCCTTGACCTGCTGCACCTGGGTGATGGTGTTGGCGAGGTGGTCGGTCTTGGAGAACTTGGTCGGCGGCGAGTTGAAGATGTCGAGGAACTTCTCGCCCGACTCCAGCGAGTCCAGCATCTTCTGGCCCGTGAGGTCCTTGCCCGCCTTCTGCGCATAGAAGGCGAAGGTCATCATCGCGTTGTAGCCGATGATCGCCTGGGTGTTGGCGTCGGTGCCGAACATCTTCTTGTAGTTCACCAGCCAGTCCTTGACCTTGCCTTTCGCCGTGTCCTCATAGGGGATCTCGAAGCCGCTTGCGGCGTAGAGGCCTTCGACGGCGTCCTTGCCGAGCATCGGCACCTCCATCACGTTGGTCGGCGTGGCGCCGAGAAAGGTGACGTCCCAGCCGAGCTTCTTGGCCTCGGTCATGGCGCCGATCGGTTCACGCAGCACCGCGCCGAGCACGACGAGGTCGCAGCCGTCCGACTTCATCTTGGCGACCTGCGCGCTGAAATCGGAGGCACCGCGCTTGTAGCTCGTGACCGAAGCCGGCTGCACCTTCATGGCGGTGAGCTGCTGGTTGAATCCGTCGAGCACGTTTTTGCCGTACTCGTCGTCCTGATGCATGATGCAGGGCTTCTTGAAGTTCTTCCACTCCATCATGTATTTCAGCGCTGCCCGCGTGCTTTCGACATAGGGCAGCAGATTATTGAACTTGAGCCGCTCCTGCGGCTTGGCCGGATCGAACTTGAAGGTGAACTCGGCCGCCGTCAGCGGGAAGAGCTGGAGCACACCGGCGTCGAGCAGGATGTCCTGCGCTGCAAGCACGGTGGGCGATCCCATCGCGCCGACCATCGCGAAGATCTTGTCGCGCTCGATCAGTTTCTGCGAGGCCAACACGGCCTTCTTCGGATCGTAGCCGCTGTCCTCGACGACCAGGCGGATCTTGCGGCCGCTGACGCCGCCGGCCGCGTTGATCTCCTCGACCGCCATCTTCATGCCGTTGGAAACCGGAACGCCCCAGCCCTTGATGGGACCTGAGAGATCCTGGTGCGTCCCGACGACGATCTCGCTCGCCGAGATGCCCTCGTTGGTGACCTTGGTTTGCGCCGCGGCCGGCAGACAGGTGAGCACCATTGCGCTTACAGCAAGGCCGATCGCGCTGAACGATTTCGACATTGACGTCTCCTCTCCTAAAGGCCCGTGTTACGCGGAGGGCGGGGGCCGTCGCTCCTTCGCTTTCTCAAATTGCCTTGCTCAAATGGCCTCGCGCGTCACGCCACGGCGCGCTGGCGATACATCTCCTCGATCTCGGCGGCGTAGCGCTTGTTCACGAAGCCGCGCTTCAGCTTCATGGTCGGCGTCAGCTCCTCGTCCTCCGGCGTGAGCTGGCGCTCGATCAGGTAGAACTTCTTGACGGTTTCGACGCGGGCGAAATTGCCGTTCACCTGTTCGATCTCGCGGCCGATCAGATCCTGGATCTCCGCGGCCCGGCAGAGGCTGGCATAGTTGGTGAAGGGGATGTCGTGGTCCTGGGCGAACTTCTCGACATTCTCCTGGTCGATCATCACGAGGCAGGTGAGATACGGCCGCTTGTCGCCGATCACGACGGCGTCCGAGATGTAGGGCGAGAATTTGAGCTGGTTCTCGATCTCGGACGGCGTGACGTTCTTGCCGCCGGAGGTGATGATGATGTCCTTCATCCGGTCGGTGATCCGGACGAAACCCTCGTTGTCGATGGTGCCGACGTCGCCCGTATGCAGCCAGCCACGCGAGTCGATCGCCTCGGCGGTCTTCTCAGGCTGGTTCAGATAGCCCATGAACAGGAAGTCGCCCTTGACCAGGATCTCGCCCTCGGGCGACAGCGCAACCTCGCCCCAAGACACGGCGGTACCGACCGAACCGAGCTTGACGCGCTCCGCCGGCATCATGGTGGCGACGCCGCAATTCTCGGTCTGGCCGTAGACCTCGTGCATGTCGATGCCGAGCGCGAGATACCAGCGGATCAGCTCCGGTGCGATCGGCGCCGCGCCGGTGAAGGCGATGCGGCAGCGGTCGAGCCCCATCATGCGACGGATGTTGCGGAATGCGACCCGGTAGGCGATGCGGCTTGCGAGCCGCAGCGGCAGCGGCGGCGCCTTGCCCTCGAGCCTGTAGTCGACCACGCGGTAGCCGATGCCGATGGCGCGGCGATAGACCCATTGCTGCAGCGGCGTCGCATCCTTCAGCGCGATGGTGATGGCGGAGTAGAATTTCTCCCAGATGCGCGGCACCGCGAGGAAGATGGTCGGCTGCACTTCGCGCAAATTGTCCGGCACGGTCTCGGGGCTCTCGGCGAAATTCATCACCGAGCCGAGCGCCACCGAGATGTAGTAGCCGCCGATACGCTCGGCGACATGGCAGAGCGGCAGGAAGATCAGCCGGTCCTCGTCTTCCTGCGCTGGGATGAAGTCGTTGGCGTGCCGCATCTGGTGCGTGACGCTGCGGTTGGCATGCATCGCGCCCTTGGGCGGGCCGGTGGTGCCGGACGTATAGACGAGGATGGCGAGATCGTCCGCGCCGCGGCTGTCGATCATCTCCTGCCACAGCGCCTCGCGGCCGACCATGTGATTGCGCCCGAGCGCGCGAAACTCGTCGAGCGACATCACCATGTCGTCGGAGAAGCCGCTGAGGCCTTCCATGTCGAACACGATGATCTTCTGCAAGGTCGCGCAGCGGGCGCGGCAGCCGAGGATCTTGTCGAGCTGCTCCTCGTCCTCGGCGAAGATCACTTTGGTCCGGGAATCGTTGACGAGATATTCGACCTGAGACGAGGCGTCGGTCGGGTAGATGCCCGAGGAGACGCCGCCGGCGCAGAGGACACCCATGTCGGCGTGGACCCATTCGGGCACGGCGTTGGCGATGATGGAGGCGACGTCGCCGGGCTTGAAGCCGGAGGCGTGAAGCGCGTAGGCAATCTCCCTGGAGATGTCCAGCCATTCGCGCCAGCTGGTCGGCTGCCAGATCCCGAACTTCTTCTCGCGGATCGCCGGCCGGTCGCCACGCGTCTCGGCAGCGCGCAGAAAGCTCTTCGCGATCGTGTCAGCGACCGTCAGCACCGCCGTTCGGGCCATGCGCCTCTCCTCCCTGTCGCCTGCCTCCGCTGCCTGCCTTACCGGCGGTCTTTGTTGCGGATGACGGGTTCATCTTACTGCCAGCACGTCCTCACCGCCACGTCTTCTTCTTTTTCCAGCGCCGCTCGCCTCGCGCCCCCGCTTCCTTGGCGCCAAGGTAGAACTCCTGGATGTCCTGGGAATGCATCAAGCGGTCGCAGCTATCGTTCATGACGATGCGGCCGATCTCGAGCACATAGCCGTAATGCGCCGTCTCCAGCGCCACCTTGGCGTTCTGCTCGACCAGCAGGATCGACATGCCCTGCTCCTCGTTGACGCGCCGGATGATGGTGAAGATCTCCTTCACCAGCAGCGGCGACAGGCCGAGCGAAGGCTCGTCGAGCAGCAGCAACGTCGGCCGGTTCATCAGCGCGCGCCCGATCGCGAGCATCTGCTGCTCGCCGCCGGAGAGCTGGCCGGCCGGCTGGTTGATGCGCTCCTTCAGGCGCGGAAAATAACCGTAGACCCGCTCCAGATCCTCCGCCACGCCGTCGCGATCCCTGCGCGGATAGGCCCCCATCATCAGGTTCTCGCGCACGGACAGGAACGGGAACACCTCGCGCCCCTCCGGCACGTGGCTGAGGCCGAGCCGCACGATCCGGTCGGCTTCCATGCGCTGGATCGGCTTGCCCAGGAATTCGATCGAGCCCTTCTGCGGATCGAGAATGCCTGAGATGGTCTTCAGCACCGTGGTCTTGCCGGCGCCGTTGGCCCCCAGCAGCGTGACGATGCGGCCGCGCGGCACTTCCAGCGAGATGCCGCGGATCGCCATGATCGGCCCGTAATAGCTCTCGATGTTGGAGAGTTTCAGGATGACATCCGGCGTCACGGCGGCGTCCATGCCTCAAGCTCCCAGATACGCGGCGACGACGTCGGGGTGCTGCTGCACCTCGGCGGGCGATCCCATCGCCAGCACACGGCCGTAGTTGAGCGCGATGACGCGGTCGGAGACGCGGTTGACCAGAGACATGTCGTGCTCGACCATCAGCACGGTGACGCCGAGCTCGTTCTTCAAGTCGCGGATCCAGAACGACATGTCGTCGGTCTCCTCGACATTGAGGCCGCTTGACGGCTCGTCGAGCAGGATCAGCTTCGGCTCCGAGCACAGCGCGCGGGCGAGCTCGATCACCTTGCGCACGCCGTAGGGCAGGCCCGAGATCAGCTTGTCGCGATAGGGTTCGAGATCGAGGAATTCGATGACCTGCTCGACCCGGCGGCGGTGCACCTTCTCGTTGGCCCGCACGCTCGGCAGGAACAGGAGCTCCTGCCAGAGCTGTGTGGTCGAATGCCGATGGCGTCCGACCAGAAGGTTGGAGAGCACGGTCGCGTTCTCGAACAGCTCGATGTTCTGGAAGGTGCGGGCGATGCCGAGCTTTGCGATGTCGTAGGGCGGCTCTTCCGTGATGTCCTGGTCCTCGAAGAAGATGCGGCCCGAGGTCGGCCGATAGATCCGCGAGATCAGGTTGAAGATCGAGCTCTTGCCCGCGCCATTGGGGCCGATGATCGAGAGGATCTCGCCCTTCTCGACCGCGAAGGAGACCGCATCGACGGCCTTGAGGCCTCCGAAATGCAGCGACAGGTTCTCGGCGCGGAAATAGCTCATCGGTTCCGCTCCGACTTCACGTAGATCTTCTGCCGCTTGAAGGTGGCGCGCTTGTAGAGCGGGAACAGCTGGAAGAAGAGTTTTATCTTGAGCCAGCGGCCGTACAGTCCCAGCGGCTCGAACAGCACGAACAGCACGATGATGATGCCGTAGATCGCGCCCTTCAGGCCGTTGAGCGAGGCGAAGGCGGCGACGGTCGACTTGATATTTCCTGCAGTGGCCGGGCCGGCGCCGAAGGTTGCGGCGATGCCGGCGATGATGCCGGGCATGTCGTCCTTCAGATAGGTCAGGAACGGATCGATCATCACGATGAAGATCGCGCCCAGCACCGCACCGTGCAGGCTGAAGGTGCCGCCGATCAGGATCACGATGATGAACTCGATCGAGAGCTGCAGCGTGAACATCTCCGGCGAGATGAAGGAGAGCTTGTGCGCGAACAGGACGCCCGCAAAGCCGGTGATCGCCGCCGAGATCGCAAAGGACTTGACCTTGTACAGTGCGACATTGACGCCCATGCTGCGCGCCGCCGTCTCGCTGTCGCGGATCGCGACGAAGGCGCGCCCTGTCGGCGAGCGAAGCAGATTGAGCGTGCCGACGATCGTCAGCACCAGCACGGCAACGCAAAGGTAATAGAAGGTCGGGCTGTCGCGCGGCACCGTGACGCCGAACAGCGACAGCGTCTTGACCCGCATGCCCTCGTTGCCGTTGGTGACGCTCTCCCATCGCGCCAGGATCTCCTCGACGATCAGGGCAAAGGAGATGGTGGCGATGACGAGGTAGATGCCGGTCAGGCGCAAGGCGGGAAAGCCGACCATCGCACCGATGAGGCCGGTCAGCACGCCGGCGGCGAGGAAGTAGACCGGGAACGGCACGTTGTACTTCTGCAAATACGCGGCCGTGTAGGCGCCGATGGCGAGGAACGCCGCATGTCCGAGCGAGGCCTGCCCGGTAAAGCCGGTGAGGATCAGGAGCGCCACGCCCACGGTCGCATAGATGCAGACGAAGACGAGCTGGCTCATCAGATAGCTGGAAAGCATATAGGGCGCGATCAGCAGCACCGCGAGCAGGATGCCGTAGGAGACCAGATAGCCCGAATGCGGAAACAGCTTGATGTCGTCCTCGTAGTCGGTCTTGAACAGGAAGCGCATGGCGTTCAGACCTTCTTGCGGACGTGATGGCCGAACAGGCCCTCGGGCTTCAGCAGCAGCACGGCGAGCAGCACGATGTAAGGCGCGACGTCCTTCCAGCCTTCAGGCAGGTAGAACCCGGCCATGCTCTCGATCACGCCGATCAGGACGCCGCCGACGACCGCCCCCGGAATCGAGCCGAAGCCGCCGAGGACTGCGGCTGGAAACGCCTTCAGGCCGAGCACGAGGCCGACATTGGAATGGATGAAGGTGATCGGCGCGAGCAGCACGCCAGCGCAGGTCGCGACCGCCGCGCTGATCGCCCAGACGATCGACACCACGCGCTTGACCGGGATGCCCATGTAATAGGCGGCGAGCATGTTCTCGGAGCTGGCCCGCATCGCGGTGCCGAGCGTGGTCTTGTTGAAGAACAGCCAGAGCAGCGTGCACAGGATCATCGTCGCCGCGATCACCGACAGCTTGTCGTAGGCGAGCACCAGCGATCCGATCCGCAGCACGCCCTGGCTGAACGGCGTCTCGATCTTCAGATCGTCGGTGCCCCAGATCATTCCCGCGATCGAGCGCAGGAAATAGCCGAGGCCGATCGTCGCCATGATGATGGAGAATTGCGGATAGCCGAGGATCGGCCGCACCACCACGCGCTCGGCCAGCATGCCGAACAGCGCCATCGCGGCCACCGCACCGGCAAAGCCGATCCAGTAGTTCAGGCCCATCATGCCGATGAAGGTGAAGGCGAAGAAGCCGCCGAGCATCATCAGATCGCCCTGGGCGAAATTGACGACCTCGGTGGCCTTGTAGACGAGCACGAAGCCGAGCGCGATCAGGCCGTAGACGCAGCCGAGCGCAACACCGCTGACCAGCTGCTGAACGAAATCCAGCATCGCCGCGCTTCCTCCCGATGCAACGGCGGTTCTTTTGACCGCCTTGCCGCATCTTGTGTCCAGTCGCTACGCAGTCGTTTCGCCGCGTTAGCTCCATTTGTCCGAAACCAATTCAGCCTGAACCGCCGAGCGCTGTCAACAAACGGTGACTTGTGGGGGTGCCCGGCCTTTAGTCCAATCCGGATGATGGAATTTGCAACGGCGCGATTCACGGTGCCGAAACATCTTCAGGTCATGGTCGCGGGCGATGCGAAACCGGATGGTGTGGCCGTCATGAAGCCGGACAGCTCGGCGCTGGAAGTTAAGGGGTTAACGAAGCGTTTTGACCGTCTGGCGGTCGACAGCCTCGACCTCACCATTCACGCCGGTGAATTCTATGCCCTGGTCGGCCCCAACGGCGCCGGCAAGACCACGACCTTGCGCATGGTCGCGGGCCTGCTGCGTCCCGACGCCGGTGCGGTCTCGATCTTCGGCATCGATGCGCTGCAGAATCCCGTCGCCGCCAAGCAGGTGATGGCGTGGGTTTCCGACGAGCCGATGATCTACGACAAGCTGACCCCGCTCGAATATCTCGAATTCGTCGCCGGCCTCTGGGGCATCGCGCCGTCGGTCTCCGAGCCGGTCGCACAGGACCTCCTGGACTCGCTCGGCCTCGCGCCGCACCGGCACGAACGCTGCGAGGGCTTTTCCAAGGGCATGCGCCAGAAGGTGGCGCTCGCCGGCGCGCTGGTGCACGATCCCCGCCTCATCATCCTCGACGAGCCGCTGACGGGGCTCGATGCCGTCTCGGCCCGCCACGTGAAGGGCCTGCTCAGCGAGCGCGTCCGCGCCGGCTGCACCGTCATCATGACCACGCATATTCTCGAAGTGGCCGAGCGCATGGCCGACCGCATCGGCGTGATCGCCTCGGGCCGCCTCGTCGCCGAGGGCACGCTGACCGAATTGCGCCAGCAGAACGGCCACGCCGACACCAGCCTGGAGGATCTCTTCATCGCGCTGGTGACGCTGCCGGAAGCGGCATGAGCTCGGCAACCGCGCTCTCCTGGTTTGCCCGCCACGAGCTTCGGCTCGCCTGGCGCGAATGGTTCGCCATGATGACCGGCGGACGGCGCAAGCGGACGCGCGCCGCAATCATCGGCATGGTCTGCTTCGCCGCGCTGCTGCACTTGCCGGCCTGGGCGGTGATCGGCCGGTTCGCGGATCTGGAACTGCCGCTCGACAAATCCTCGCTGATCGTGATCTCGGCGACGATCTTTCTCGCCTGGACCCTGATGCTGTCGCAGGCGATCGAGTCGGTGACGCGGGTGTTCTACGCCCGCGCCGATCTCGACCTGATCATGTCCTCTCCGGCGCGGCTTACCAATCTGTTCTCGGTCCGCATCGCCGCGATCGCGCTGTCCGTCACCGTGATCGCGGTGCTGTTCTCGACGCCCTTCATCGACGTGCTGGTGATCGGCGGTGGCGCGCGCTGGCTCGCGGCGTTCGGGGTGGTCGTGACAATGGGTCTCTCGGCCGCGGCGATCGCAATCGCCGTGACCATCCTGTTGTTTCGCCTGATCGGCCCGGCGCGGACGCGCCTGATTGCCCAGATCCTCGCCGCCATCATCGGCGCGGGCTTCGTGATTGCGCTCCAGATCGCCGCGATCATGTCCTACGGCACGCTGTCGCGCTTCACCATTCTGACTTCCGGCAGCGTGGCCGCCTACGCGCCCGATGCCGACAGCATCTGGTGGTGGCCGGCGCGGGCGGTGATGGGCGACAGCGAGGCCCTGCTGCTGCTCCTTGCGCTCGCTTTGGTGATGCTCGGAAGCGTCATGGCGATGTTCTCGCACCGCTTCGCCGACACCGCGATCGATGCCGCGGCTTACGGCAGCCCTGGCAGCAAGCGCGCGAAGGAACGCCCGTTCCGCGCGGGATCGCGGCAACAGGCGCTCAGGCGCAAGGAATTTTCGCTGCTGTGGCGCGATCCCTGGCTGATCTCGCAGACGCTGATGCAGCTGCTCTATCTGGTGCCGCCGGCCCTGCTGCTGTGGCGCAACTTTGCCGACAGCTCCGCGGCGCTGACGCTGATCACGCCTGTCATCGTGATGGCTGCCGGACAGCTCGCCGGCGGACTGGCCTGGCTGACGATCTCGGGCGAGGACGCCCCCGACCTCGTCGCGACCGCGCCCTTAACGCCCTCCAGCGTCATCCGCGCCAAGATCGAGGTGGTGCTGATCGCGATCGCCGCGATCTTCTGCCCGCTGATCGCCGCACTCGCTGTCGCCTCTCCGTACCAGGCCGCGGTCAGCGCGGCCGCGATCATCATCAGCGCGGCCTCCGCGACCGCGATCCAGCTCTGGTTCCGGGTCCAGGCCCGGCGCAGCCAATTCCGCCGCCGCCAGACCTCATCGCGCCTGGCGACCATTGCCGAAGCCTTCTCCTCAATCGGCTGGGCCGCCAGCGCCGCGCTGTTGATCGCTCTGCCTCTGGCAGGCCTGATCAGCGGCCTGATCACGGCCGGCCTCGTTGCGATCACCTGGAAGTTCAGCCCGAAGCGCGACTAGAAGCGGCTACGACGGGTGCGACACTGACGCGCTGTTGATCGCCGGCCGTTGGCGGCGCTCCGCATTGCGCGCTAGACTTTCCTCGAAGTCATCGGGGGCGGATATGTGGCGACTTGTTTCGGCGGCTCTGGCGTTGTTCGGCACCTACTTCACCCCTGCCCTTGCCCAGCAGCCACAGCGCAGCGAATGCCTGGCGATGGCCAACGCGGCCCCGCGGGTCATGCCGGCCGCGTTCCGACCGGCCGCCGGTTCGGCCGAGGTGGAGATCACCTATGCCGGCCACTCCACCTATTTCATCGACACGCCCGGCGGCTTGCGTATCGCCACCGACTATAGCGGCGCCTATCAGGTGGGGCGGCTGCCCGACGTCGTGACCATGAACCGGGCCCACAGCACGCACTACTCCCTGTTTCCCGACAAGCGCATTCCCCATGTGCTGCATGGCTGGGGAGAGGACGGCAAGCCGGCGATCGTGTCGGAACGCATCGGCGACACTTTCATCCGCAACGTTACCACCGACATCCGCCGCTATTTCGGCGACGACGCCGGGGCCGACATGATCCGCGACGGCAATTCGATCTTCATCTTCGAGGTCGCAGGCCTCTGCATCGGCCATCTCGGCCACCTCCACCACAAGCTCGACGACAGCCATTTCGCCCAGATCGGGCGGCTCGACATCGTGATGGTGCCGATCGACGGCACCTACACCATGTCGCTGGGCGGCGTCTCCGAGATCACCAAGCGGTTGCGCGCCTCGGTGGTGCTGCCGATGCACCGCTTCGCCACGCCGCTCGACGACTTCATGCAGCGGATCGGCCAGCAGTTCGAGATCGAGCGGCGCACCGGACGGTCGTTCCGGATGTCGCGGGATGCGCTGCCGTCGAAGCCGACCGTGATCATCCTCGACGGCGTCTGAGGCGCAATTTTCTCCAAGCCTTCTGCCGGCCCGCAATGCTGATCTCCTCGCAACAGGAGATCGCCATGACTGACTTTGCGAGATTGTTACACGCGGACGGCCCCAATCCCGAGCACGCCGCGGCACTGCAGCTCTACGGTCGCTTCGTCGGCGACTGGGATGCCGAGGTCACCTCCCATGGACTCGACGGGACGAAGCACACCGCGCCCGGCGAAATCCATTTCGGCTGGGTGCTGGAGGGTCGCGCCGTGCAGGATGTCTGGATCATCCCCCGGCCCGCGGGCGCACCGGCCTTTCCGATCGCCGGCAATTGGTACGGCACGACGCTGCGCGTCTACGACCCCGCCCTGTCCGCGTGGCGGATCTGCTGGTTCGATCCCGCACGCTGCGTCTTCCGCCAGCAGATCGGCCGGCCGCACGGGCAGGACATCGTGCAGGAGGGAACGACCGAGTCCGGCGAGCTGACGCGCTGGAGCTTTACGGAGATCACCAAGGACGCCTTCCATTGGCTCGGCGAATCCAAGCCTGCCGCGGCCACGGATTGGCGGCTCATGGTCGATGTGAAGGCGAAGCGCCGCAGAGCTTAGGGCGGTTACATTTCGAGCGCACCAAACGAGCCACCGGCGCGGTGCAACCTCTCCCGCTTGCGGGGGAGGTCGGCGCGCAGCGCCGGGTGGGGGCTCTCTCCTCTCGGAGGCATTCTCGGCCGACCCCAGACAGTCCCAACGCGGAGACACCCCCACCCCAACCCTCCCCCGCAAGCGGGAGAGGGAGCGCACCTCCTCCTTCGCCGCCATGGTGCTCTGAGCAACGCGCGCTGCTGTGCGGAGGCATCAGGTGCTAGGCTCCCGGCACAAAAATACACGAGGGAGCAAACATCGATGGCTGCAAGCGGTTTGCCCGCCAATACGAGCGGGCTGTTCGTCGAGCCGCGCGAGGACTGGCTCGCGCTGCATCGGGAAGAGATCATCGATCCCTCGCGGCCGATCGTCGATCCGCATCACCATCTCTGGAATCGCGGCCACCGCTATCTGATCGAGGAGATGGCGGACGACATCGCCTCCGGCCACAACGTCATCGCCACCGTCTATGTCGATTGCCGCTCGATGTATCGTGCGCACGGGCCCGAAGCGTTGCGGCCCGTCGGCGAGGTCGAGTTCGCCAACGGCGTCGCGGCGATGAGCGCCAGCGGCAATTACGGCAAGGCCGCGATCTGCGCCGGCATCGTCAGCCATGCAAACCTCCTGCTGGGCGATGCGGCGAAGCCGGTGCTTGAAGCCGAGATCGCCGCCGGCAACGGCCGCTTCCGCGGCATCCGGCATTCCTCGGCCTGGGACGAGGACCCCGCCGTCGCCGGCATGTATGCGAACAGGCCGAAGGAATTGTTGCAGGACCCGGCCTTCCGCAAGGGCTTTGCCTGTCTTGCACCGCTGAACCTGAGCTTCGATGCCTGGCTGTTCCATCCGCAGATCGGCGAGCTGACCGAACTGGCGCGCGCCTTCCCCGACACCAGGATCGTGCTCGACCATTGCGGCGGCCCGGCCGGAGTCGGGCGCTTCGCGGGACGGCGCGAGGAAGTGTTTGCACAATGGCGCGCCTCGATCCTGGAGATCGCCAAATGCGAGAACGTGGTGGTGAAGCTCGGCGGCCTCGCAATGTGCCTGCTCGGCTACGACTTCCATCTGCGCGAGCGTCCGCCGTCCTCCGAGGAGCTTGCGGCGGCGTGGCGCCCTTATGTCGAGACCTGCATCGAGGCGTTCGGCGCGAAGCGGGCGATGTTCGAGAGCAACTTCCCTCCGGACAAGGGCCAGTGCAGCTACCAGGTGATCTTCAACGCCTTCAAGCGGATCGCCTCGCCACTGAGCGAGACCGAAAAGACGGCTCTGTTCTCGCAGACCGCGACCGATATCTACCGGCTCGAGCTGCCGTCATGACGAGAAGAGGGGCCGGGATGTGATCCCGACCCCTCTTCGTCGTGGTCGCTGGGAAGCGTCCTTGAAACTCTATGTCTGCTCTAGCCGGCGCCCATCAGCGAGGCCGGACGGCGCTCGCCGGTGAGGGCGAAGATCTTCTTGAGCTTGTTGACGACGCGGATCAGGAAGCCGATCATCACGGGATTGGTCTTGCGGCAGAAGGCGATCTTCTTGACGTAGCCTTCGACATGCCATTTGGCATGCGCGCCGTCGCGGAAGAAAATGACGTCGCCGGGGCCGTAGCGCTTCGGCGGCATGCCTTCGCTTTCGAGCACGATCGATCCTTCCATGATCATGATCGTCTCGTCGATATCGTAATACCAGTTGAAGCGGCCTTCGGTGCAGTGCCAGATGATGGTCGAGGCGGTGCCGTCGGCGCTGGTGGACAGGATGTGCGAGCGCGACACCGGGTTGCCCTCGATGATCCAGGAGGGCTCGATCGGCCGCAGCTCGAGATCGACATTGCAACTACCGATTTCAATCAATGAACGCGACATCTTCTTCCCCAGAGGATATAATAAGTATGGCCGGGTCTCGGCCCGGATTGTTTCGAATGATGTTTGGAACGCTAGTCATCGGTTTTTAATTCTTTCTTACGCAGGCCTCGAAAATCAGCCGGAAGTTGCAGGCGCAAAGCGGTTAACGTCGCGATTTCCCTGCAAATTCGCGCACATGAACCCATCCTTTCTGGGGTGCGACAAAGTGCGCGGAAGCACCAAAACGGAGCTACGCCGATGCCCCTCACGCCCGAGGTAGTGACAGCCAATCGCGCGGTCGTCGCCCGGCTCGCCCGCCTCGGCGTCTCCTTCGTGCCGGACGAGGAGCCCTGGTTCACCATCGACGGCGTCGAAAACCCCCGCCAGATCGGCAGTGACGGCTCAGGCGGCGCGTTCGTGCTGCTGCCGCCGCAGAATGTGCTTTACGTGTCATCGGAGGGACGCGCGGGAATGATCGCGGACACCTTCGAGGCGTTCGTCCAGCTCGTCGTCGCCCGCCCCTATTGGCTCGACATCCTCAAATTTTCCGGTGGCGGAGAGCTGCAGGAGATGCGGCGCGCGGCGGAGGCGCTGGAGGCCACGCTCGACGACGAGGACGACGTCAACGAGGCCCGCGAGGAGATCGGCAACAGCCTCGGCCTCGGCGTGCCCGGCGATCCCGTCGTCGCGCTCTACGAGGCGGTCGCCGCCTCCGACACCATCGTGCGAGCCACCGACGGCAGCCCGTTCACGACACTGTTCAACCGCTTCAGCATCGATAACAACCCGATGCTGCGCAATGCGGCGGCGTGAGGTTTCCGGGAGAGATCGAGCGCACGCCTCGTCCTTCGAGACGCCTGCTGCGCAGGCTCCTCAGGATGAGGCTCATCGACACCGAGGCCCGCTGAACCAACTGCCGCGCCCTCCGCCCTCATCCTGAGGAGCCCGCCTAAAGCGGGCGTCTCGAAGGATGGCCGCAGGGGACGTCTTACTTCACCCACTCGCCCTTGCGGAACACCGGCACCTTGCTGCCGTCGGGGAGGATGCCGTCGATATCGGTCTCGGCCGAGCCGATCATCCAGTCGATGTGGATCAGGCTCTGGTTGCCGCCCTGCGCTGCGATCTGCTGCGGCGTGAGCTGGGCGCCGTTGACGAAGCACTTCGAATAGCACTGGCCGAGCGCGATGTGAGAGGCTGCGTTCTCGTCGAACAGCGTGTTGTAGAACAACAGCCCGCTCTGCGAGATCGGCGAGGAATGCGGCACAAGCGCGACTTCGCCGAGCCGGCGCGCGCCCTCGTCGGTGTCGAGCACCTTGTTCAGCACCTCCGCGCCGCGCGAAGCCTTGGCATCGACGATCTTGCCGTCCTCGAACCGCACCGCGATATTGTCGATCAGCGTGCCCTGGTAGGACAGCGGTTTCGAGCTCACGACATGGCCGTAGACGCGGCGGCAGTGCGGCGTGGTGAAAACCTCTTCGGTCGGGATATTAGCATTACAGCTGATGCCGTTCTTGGCGGACGAGGCGCCGCCTTCCCATTCATGGCCGTCGGCAAGTCCGATGGTGAGGTCGACGCCGGGGCCGTTGTACTGGAGTGCGCGGAAGCGCTGGCCGTTGAGCCAGTTGGTACGCTCGCGCAGCACCGCATTGTGGCTCGCCCAATTGCCGATCGCGTCCTCGCGGTCGACGCGCGAGGCCGCGAAGATCGCGTCCGCCAGCTTGCCGATCGCCACGTCCTCGGGATCGCCAGGGAATACTTGCTTCGCCCAGGATGGGCTGGGATAAGCAATGATGTTCCAGTTGGTGTCGAAATTGACGATCTTTTCCAGGGCGGGCTGATAAGCCATCGAATTGGCCTTGCTCGCGCGCGCCACCTTGGAAGGATCTTCGCCCGACAGCAGCATCGGATTGTCGCCGACGATGGCGAGCCGCGCGGTGTTGTCGGAGAACGCCTTGGCCATGCCCTCGTAGAGCCAGTTGGCGGCGCGATCGAAGCTGTTGTCGTGGCCGTGGCGATAGCGCGCCAGCGTCATCTCCTCGTCCGACAGGATCGGCGTCACGATACCGGCACCGGCCTTGTAGGCGTGCACGGCGATCCGACGCACCAGCGGCAGCGCGATCGCCGGCGCCGTCAGAAGCAGATCCTGTCCCGGCCGCAAGCCCAGGCCCACCTTCACCGCGACTTCGGCCAGCCGGTCGAGCTTGACGGGATCGATGGGATTGGTGGAATTGCGGTGATCAGTCATGCCGGGCCCTCTGCCGAAAGTCTCTCGTTCAATCTAAGTCTAGCATCGCAAGACGCAAGTGCGCGAGCACCTTGCGACACGAGGAAGATACGCAGTTTCACGCATTTTGGTTTTCAACGCGTTGCCGATTTCAGCACTCGGTCGACCATGGCGGGCGCGAGCCCGAGGTAATTTTTTGGTGAGGTGAGCGCCTCGATTGTGGCACGATCGATACGGCTCGCGATCCGCGCGTCCGCGGACAGCGCGTCGGCCAGGCTCATGCCCTTGTCGTTGGCCTGGCGGCAGGCGTCATAGACCACGTCGTGCGCCTCCTGCCGGCCGAGCTGCGGCGCAAGCCCCATCATGACGGCTTCGGCCACGATCAGGCCGCGGCTGACCGCGAGATTGTCGTTCATCTTCGCCTCGTCCACGATCAGGCCCGCGAGCGCGAACTTCGCCTGGTGCAGCGCGCCCGCGGTCAGCACGAAGCTTTCCGGAATCGCCATCCATTCGGCATGCCAGGGACCGGTGGCGCGCTCGAAATCCTGCACCATCGCATCCAGCATCAGGCCGGCATGCTGGCGCACCGCCTTGGACGCCGCCAGCATCAGTTCCGACGAAATCGGGTTGCGCTTCTGCGGCATGGTCGAGGACGCGCCGCGCCCCTTGACGAAGGGCTCGTAGACCTCGGCGAACTCGGTCGAGGCCATGATCATGATGTCGAGCGCGATCTTGCCGAGCGAGCCGGTGACGAGGGCGACGAAGTTCACGGCCTCCGCAAAGCCGTCGCGCGCGACGTGCCAGGTCGAGGCGGGAACACCGAGCTTCAGCTCGGCGCAGAGCGCTTCCTGCACCTCGAAGCCCTTGTCGCCGAGCGAGGCCAGCGTCCCGGCCGCGCCGGCGAACTGGCCGACCAGCACCCGCGGCTTGAGCTGCGTCAGCCGCTCGGCGTGGCGGTCGAACATCGCGAGCCAGATCGCGGTCTTGTAGCCGAAGGTGACCGGCAGTGCCTGCTGCAGGTGCGTGCGGCCCGCCATCGGCGTGTCGCGATATCGTCTCGAGAGGTCGGCGAGGATCTTGCGCAGCTCGGCGATGTCACGCTCGACGATCTCCAGCGCAGCCCGGAGCTGCAGCACCACGGCGGTGTCCATGATGTCCTGCGTGGTCGCGCCCCAATGCACGTAGCGGCCGGCCTCGCCACACTGCTTCACCATCTGATGCACCAGGGGAAGGATCGGATAACCGACGATGTCGGTCTCCTGCCTGAGCAGATCGAAATCGAACGCGGCAACATCCGTCCGCGCCGCGATCGCCTCGGCCGCCTGCTGCGGGATCACGCCGCACTTCGCCTCCGCCCTCGCGAGCGCTACCTCGACCTCCGCGTAGCGCGCCACGAGCGCGACGTCGGAAAACACCTCCCGCATCCCTGGCGTGCCGAAGGCGTCGCGGAACAGCATGGAATCGAGCACGGTGGTGGACGCGGGAAAGGCAGGCATGAGCGTTTCTTCGTGGTTGGTGTTTTCAATGGCGATAGCTTACGCGGGCCGTGCAGCTCGGCAATGGACATTCGTAGTTTCGCCACACATTCGTAAGGCGTGCCGGACTGCGACGGCGCGGGCTGCAATAGGGAGATATTGCGCGCCAACGTCTCAACACCGTCATTGCGAGGAGCTCTTGCGACGAAGCAATCCAGGCTGCCTCCGCCGAGAGAGCCTGGATTGCTTCGCTGCGCTCGCAATGACTGTGGCGGGTCTGCGTGGCCCGCATGAGCGAAGCGATATGCGGGACACCCCGCCCCGGATGTCGCTTCGCTCATCCGGACTACAGTCCATCACGTCCTCGGCACCCGGACGAAATCTCGTCATGGTTGTATTCCCATCCGCAAACAGCATGGCTGCCATCGCGCGATCGTGGTGAACCAAGCATGCCCGTCGGAAGACTCATAGTTTTCGACCCAAATTTCATTTTGTCGTTTTGCTTGTCTGTTTCGTCATGAGACCTGAGTTTTCGACGTGCAGTTTCTGTTCCGGGATCATCTTCTCGATACCGACCGGCGCGAGCTGAGCCGCGAGCAGGTTCCCGTTGCCGTGGAGCCGCAGGTCTTCGACCTCGTCGTCCACCTCATGCAGAACCGCGACCGCGTGGTCAGCAAGGACGAGCTAATCGACAAGATCTGGCACGGGCGCAGCGTCTCCGAATCCACTTTTACCAGCCGCATCAACGCGGCGCGCAAGGCGGTTGGCGACACCGGCGCCAGCCAGGCCCTGATCCGCACCATCGCCCGCAAGGGGTTTCGCTTCGTCGGCGATGTCGAGGCCAAGGGGGACGCGATTGCGACGGCCCCTGGCCGCACCGCATGGGTGCCGCGCGCGGCGCTCGCGCTTCCGGAGCGGCCCGCGATCGCCGTGCTGCCATTCACCAATATGAGCGGCGAGCCCGGGCAGGATTACTTCTCCGACGGCATCAGCGAGGACATCATCACCGCGCTGTCGAAGCTGCGCTGGTTCTTCGTCGTCGCGCGCAACTCCTCCTTCGTCTACAAGGGCCGCGCCGTGCACATCAGCGAGGTCGCGCGCGAGCTCGGCGTGCGGTATGTGGTCGAGGGCAGCGTGCGGCGGAGCGGCGATCGGGTGCGCATCTCGGCCCAGCTCAACGACGTTTCGACCGGCAGCCACCTCTGGGCCGAGCGCTATGATCGCGAGCTGGCCGACATCTTCGCAGTGCAGGACGAGATCACCGAGGCGATCGTCGCCGCGATCGAGCCGCAGCTCTACGCCGCCGAAAACTTTCGCGCCCAGCAGAAGCCGCCGGGAAGCCTCGATGCCTGGGATCTCGTGATGCGCGCATTATCGCATCACTGGCGCATTACCCGCGAGGATAATGCAGCGGCACAGGCGCTGCTGGAAAAGGCCGTCGCGATCGATCCCGCCTACGGCAAGGCGCTTGGCCTGCTCGCAACCAGCCACATCTTCGGCGCGCATATGGGCTGGGCCGACATGGCCGCGACCGTGCCGGTTGCCGAGCGCGCGGCCCTCGCCGCGGTCGATGCCGATCGCGAGGACGCCTTCGCCCACCACGGCCTTGCCTATACCTATCTGTTCCGCCGCCGCTTCGACGATGCACTCGCCGAGTTCGAGCAGGCGCTGCAGCTCAATCCGAATTTTGCAATGGCGCATGCCTTCTATGGCGTGACGCTGTGCTACGCCGGGCGATGGCAGGACGGCGACGCTGCTGCGCGCCGCGCGCTGCGGCTCAGTCCACGCGACCCGCTCGCGGCGATTTATTGCGGAGTTGCGGCCTATGCCCGCTTCGTCGGCCGCGACTATGAGGGAGCCGTGCAGATGGCGCGCGAGTCGATGCGCCAGCGCGGCGATTTCGTCGGCGCACATCGCGTGCTGACAGCGGCCGCCGGAATGGCGGGAAATCCGCCGCTCGCGGCGTCTGCCCTGGAAGGCCTCCGCCGCACTCAGCCCGAGGTCACGCTCGCCTGGATCACGCGCGAGCTGCCGATGCTGCGCGATGAGGATCGCGCCCATTATCTGGAAGGATTGCGGCGCGCCGGACTGGCGTGACAGCCGCGAAAACCGCGCGCTCTCTCGTGATCATCGACGGCCGAGCACTAGTCGTCGTCGGACCCGAACAGCCTGATTTGCGGCGAGCCACCGCGCGGACGGCTGGCGTAATCGCGCGAATCGGAATCCTCGCGGACGTTGCGCGCGATATCATCCCAATCGGTGCGATCGCGCATGCCACGCGGCTCGCGGGAATCGTAATGGCGGCGCTCGGCCCAGCGCTCGCGGCGCTCCATGCGGCGCCGTTCCGACGCGGCGCGCTTCACGTCGGAATCTTTCGCCTTGGCATAGGCGTTGTCAGGTGACGAAGCCGGGTCGGCCGAGGCCTGCTGCTCGGCGGGTCTTGCGGCCTTCGGCAGCGATGCGACCGCCGGCTTGGTTTGTTCCTTGGGTTGCTCGACCGCGGCCGCTTGTGAAGGCGGCGGCGCCGGCGGTTCGGCACTCGCCTGGGTCGGCTGCGTATCGGGCTTTACCTCGGCTTTGGCTTCGGCCTGTGCCGGCGCCGCAACGATCGCGCCGAAGGCTTGCGTGCCCGTGAGATAATTGACGCGCTCCGAAGACGCATTGGTCGTCGCGGGCGCGCCAGCGGCTTCGGCGCGCTGCGCCATCTTGCCGGTGTCCGGGCCCTGCTTGGGCGCGATCGGATTCATGATGTTGCCGGCGACGATGCCGCCGCCAAGACCAATGGCGATGGCTGCGACGATGGTTCCGGCACCAATGAAATAGGCTGTCGAGGCGCGCATTGATCCACTCCCTCTTTGGGGCGAGCAACGCGCGTCGATTGCCGGATGTTCCTGACTTGGGAAGCAGTTCCCGAAGGAACTTGCGCGTCAGATCTGCTGCGCGACCTTTTCGAGCCCGATGAGGCGGGCGAGCTTGCGCACTTCTTCCTTCTGATCGTCACGCAGCTGGAACAGCAACGGCATGGCGGCCGACTTCAACTGCTGGACCTCGTCGCAATTCGGATCGATCTGCGAGCTGGGCGGCGCGTTCGGATTGGAGAGTCTGTTGGCCGAGATCTTGCGGACGACGTTGCGCAGCGCGGTCTCGACCGAAGGCCAATAATATTCCTGGGACGAGGACAGCTTCAGGCGATCCCTGATGCCGGAGATCTGGGCGTCGGACAGCAGCGTGTAATGCTTCTGCGGCTGCGGCTTGGCGACGACCTTGGGCTTGGCCGGAACTTCGACGGCGGGAACCTCCGCCGTAGCGGGGGCTTCCGATACGCTCGACGCCTTGGGCATCGGGAAATCGGTCGGGGTGGCGGCGGCAAAGGCCTGGCGCAGCGGCTCGGTCAACACGGGCGCCTGGGACAGCCGGTCAGCCGGCACCTGGACCGGCTCGATCGCGGCCGAAGCCAGCGCCAGGGTCGGGACCAGACGGTCCGCCTTGGCGGCGCGGTTGGCGGCGAGGGATTTTGGCGGAGGCGCCTGCGAGATCATCTCTTCGCTGACGCTGGGCACGCTGTCGCGGCCGAGAATGGCGGTGGTGGCGGCGCCGAGGACGAGAAAGCAGGTCAGCACAACGATGGTGATGGCTTTGGACAAACGTCTCTCCGGGAACCGCCGCTTCACGAGTTTGTTAACGTTGCCCGCGAAAAAGGAACGAATTAAGGCTTGAGTGTGCCTTCGTTGCGACAATCAATGTGTCTGCAGCGACAGATCGCGCAAAAAGCCAAGGAAATCAGGCGGCTACCGACAGATCGTAGGCATCCTGGATATCCGCAACGATTTCCGAGGCCTCCCAGACCGCCCGCGGCTCGACCGATTGCAGGGCCACCGTCCAATTGCCGCCCCGGCGGGTCCGGGGGACGCTGACGATGTCGAAGCGCACATTGCGGCAGAGCGGATGACGGGCCAGCGCATGGGCGACACGGACGCGGATTTCGTCCAGCGTCGCGGCTGTCTTGCTGTTGAGATAATCGAAATCCATCGCCTGTCCCTCTCGGTCCTGATTGGCGGCCGTGAGGGGATTGTTGGCGGGCCTTGGTTAATCCGCCGTTAAATAAGGCATGTCGGGCGAGCGTTCGATTAACTGTGATCGGAATGGCAGCTCTCGCCGTCCCGCAATTCTACGGGTACAGGCGCGCCCTCGCCGCCCGGTATTCGGCCGCCGTTCGCGCGACGAGATCGCCGACCGCAAGCACGTCGGTGACACCAGAGGTGGAATGTCCGCCGCTCCAGATGTCGCGCCAGCGCTTCGGCCGGTTTTCGCGCGCGGCGACGTCGATATCCTCGGCGATGTTGATCGCGCCACGCGCCGGCAAATCGTCGGGATCAAGCCCGGCCGCCACGATCGATGGTCTCAGCATGCTGGTCTGCAGGCCCGTGAATGCCGTGGTGAGGAGAATGTCGTCGGCGCTGCTCGCAACCAGCATCTGCTTATAACGGTCGTCCGCCATGCTCTCGCGCGTCGCGATGAACTTGGTGCCCATATAAGCGAGATCGCAGCCGAGCGCTTCGGCCGCATGCAGCGCATGGCCGTCGCTGATACCGCCGGCGAGCACGACGATGCCGTCGTAGAACGCGCGCACCGCGCGGACGAAAGCGAACGGGTTGAGCCAGCCGGTCTGCCCGCCCGCGCCCGCGGTGAGCAGCACCAGCCCGTCGGCGCCCGCCTCCGCCGCGCGCTCGGCGTGGCGGATGGAAGCGACGTCCGCCAGCACCAGCGCGCCGGCGTCGTGCAGCGGCTTCAAGACCGGCGCCGGCGAGCCCACCGACGTGATGACGATCTCCGGCTTGTGCCGGAGCAGCATTGCGAGATCCTGCTCGAGCCGTGCATTGGAGCGATGCACGATCAGGTTCGGGCAGAGCGGCGCCGCCTTGCGGCCGGCCTGTTGTTCGTGCTCGCGCAGCCGCGCTTCGATGTCCGTGAGCCATGCGCCGAGCTGGTCCGTGCTGCGGCAATTGGCGGTGGGGAAGCTGCCGATCACGCCGCTCCGGCAGGCCGCGACCATGAGCTCGACACCCGACACAAGAAACATCGGAGCTGCGATCAGCGGCAGCGCGAGACGATCGCGAAAGCGTTGCAGTCGATCGGACGTCACCCAAATCTCCCTGTCACTCATGCGTCCCTGTGCTAGCGTTGCGGACAACATTGGCATGTCAGAAGCCGATGACAAAGCAGCGAGGAAACATATGTCCGATCCGCTCCACGCATCGTCCCCGACTTGCGCGCAGACGCTACGGGCGCTGTCGCGCTATCCAGGCCGCACCGCTTTTGCATGGCCTGGGGGATCGCTGAGCTATCAGGGCACCATTGATCTGATCGGACGCATCCAGGGCGTGTTCATGCGGCTCGGATTGCCGGCCGGCGCGCGCGTCGCCTTTCTCACAGCGAACCGTGCCGACACCTGGTGTGCGGGCGTCGCCGCGCAATTGTCGCGGCTCTGCGTCACCTGGTTGCATCCGCTGGGATCGCTGGAGGACCAACTCTTCCAGCTCGAGGATTCCGAAGCAGAGATGCTGGTGGTCGATGCTGCCGCCTTCCGCGACCGCGGTGGCGAGCTCGCCGCGAGGGCGAGCCGGTTGAAGGCGGTCTTCACCATGGGGCCGGCCGGCTACGGCGCCGATCTGCTGGCGGCCGTCGAAAGCGCGGGCCATGCCAGCGCGCAGAACCTCGCCGGCCCGGACGATCTCTCCACGCTGAACTACACCGGCGGCACCACCGGCAAATCCAAGGGCGCGCTGCGCTATCACCGCGAGAATGCCGGAGCGGCCGCCGCGATCCTCGCCGATTTCGAGATTCCCGACGCGGCCCGCTATCTCACGGTCGCGCCGATCAGCCATGTCGCCGGCACGAAGGTGCTGCCGACGCTGATGCGCGGCGGCACCGTGCACATGCTCAGGGGTTTCGATCCCGAGGCCGTGCTGACCACGATCGCACGCGAGCGCATCAACTTCACGCTGTTCGTGCCGACCATGATCTACGTGCTGCTCGATCATCCTGCGCTCAGCAAAACCGACCTCTCCTCGCTTGAGCTCGTGCTCTATGGCGCTTCCGCAATGTCGCCGAGCCGGCTGGTCGAGGGCATCGAGCGCATCGGACCGGTGTTCTCGCAGCTCTACGGCCAGACCGAATGCTATCCGGTCTCGGTGCTGCGCAAGGCGGATCACGATCCGAAGACGCCCGAGCTGTTCCTGTCCTGCGGCTTTCCGATCGCGGCCTGCGAGGTCAGGATTCTCGACGACAACGACCAGGAGGTGGCGACGGGCGAAGCCGGCGAGATCTGCGTGCGCGCCCCGCATGTCATGGCGGAATACTGGAAGCGCCCAGACATCACCGCCGAGACGCTGAAGAACGGCTGGGTCCACACCGGCGACATCGCACGCAAGGACGAGCGCGGCTACATGTTCATCCTCGACCGCAAGAAGGACATGATCGTCTCCGGCGGCTTCAACATCTTCCCGCGCGAAGTCGAGGACGTGCTGTCGCAACACGCCGATGTTGCCATGGTCGCGGTCGTCGGCGTTCCCGACGAGAAATGGGGCGAGGCCGTCACCGCCATCGTCGTGCCGCGCGAGGGCACAAGGCCCGATCCGGACGAGCTGATCAACATGGTCAGGACCCGGAAAGGCTCCGCGCATGCGCCCAAGCAGATCCAGTTCGTCAAGCAGCTGCCGATGACCGGCGTCGGCAAGGTCGACAAGAAGGTGCTGCGCGCGGGCTTCTGGACCGGCCGGGACCGCATGGTGGGGTAAAATCCCCGGGATTCTACGGTGAAGTTGTGGCTCCCGCACCACAACGCACGACGGATCGCACGCCGGGGAGCCCCGCGCGATTGCCCGCGAATCCGGGAATCACCTAGACCGCTGATGGGGCTGGGAAGCGGAGTAAGTCATGCGAGTCGCTTCCCTGGAAAGTGCAGTCGCCGCGATCACGTTGATCACGGCCATCGTCGTGGTGCTGTGGGAGATCAAGATCTTCTACGGAATGTGAACTGGCAGGATGCCCTGGTCGGCACGACCAAGCATCCCTTCCGCGGCGGCGGAAGCCTGCCGTTCATGCAGCCCACGCAGCAGCTGCAGCGCTTGCGATGACCCTTCGCTGCTTTTCAATCACCCGACGCGACACCACAGATGTCATCGCCCGGCTCGACCGGGCGATCCAGTATTCCAGAGACAGTCGTTGTTGAATCGATAGGCCGCGGCGTACTGGATGCCCCGCCTTCGCGGGGCATGACAGCGAGGATGCGGACGCCGCCTCCTACGCGCGAGCCCTCACCGCTTCTCGATCACGAGGCTCTGCACCGCGCGGCCGAAATAGCCTTGCCTGTCGGCGAGCCGTGACATCGCAAGCCCCGCACCATCAGGGCCGATCCAGGACTCGCCATCGAGCAAGATCCAGTCGCCGACCGGCTGGCGCGCGAGGCTGACCGTGAGATCGGCGTTGATGTAGGTCCAGTTCCGGAAGTCGAGCGTCGAGGCGGTGCCGTTGGAGAAATCGGCGGCGACCACGGCACGCATCGCCTGCGACACCGCCTCGCCTTCGACCAGCGGATGGTCGAGCCGAAACCAGATCGCACCGGCGCCGGCCTGGCCGAAGCGCCCAAGCGCGGCGCGCATCGAGACCATGCCCGCGAACGGACTGGTCGCGCCATGGCCGTCCTCGACCAGCGATTCCTCGGGCTGCGGCAGCGTGACCGGCAGATCCCTGACGTCGTCGGGCAATGGCTGCGACTGTTGCTTGATCTTGAGCACGGTGGCGCCGACGACCTGCACGCCATCGGCGAGCAGCTTGATCTCGCAAAGCTGGATCTTGCGACCCTCGCGCAGCACCGCGCTTTCTATCGTAAGCGGCGCGACCGGCACCGGGCGCATCAAATCGATGGTGACGCGTGCGATGTTCATGGGCACCGGCGTCGGAATGCGCTCCGCCGCCCACGTCACCAGCGCCGATGGCGCCGAGCCGTGCTGCATGCGCCGGTCCCAGGGACCAGCGGCATTGGGGCTGGTGACGACGTCGTTGCCGTCGACGCGGTAGATGGCGGGCATGTTTGCTCGATATCTCGGCTGGCGTTCCCCGGACGCTGCGCAGCGCCATCAGCGCGTTTACGTGCGTCTTCGACGCTATTGCGGTGCGCTGCAGATCCGGGGTCCATGTTGCGGCGATGGGTCCCGGCTCTGCGCAGCAGCGTTACACGCTGCAGCGCGTCCGGGACACGAGACCTCACAACGGCGGATCGATCGCTTCGTCGTATTCCTTCTTGAAGCGCGCGATCATCTCGGCGGCAGGGACGACTCCCTCGACGCTGCCGATGCCCTGGCCGGAGCCCCAGATCTCCTTCCAGGCCTTTGGCTTGGCCCGCTCGCCGGAGGCGTCGGTGCCGAAATTCATCTTGGAGGGATCCGACGTCGGCAGGTTTTCCGGATCCATGCCGGCGGCGAGGATCGACGGCTTCAGATAGTTGCCGTGCACGCCGGTGAAGAGGTTGGAATAGACGATGTCGTCGGCCGTCGAGCCCGCGATCATCTCCTTGTACTTCTCGACCGCGTTGGCTTCCTTGGTCGCGATGAAGGCCGAGCCGATATAGGCGAAGTCGGCGCCGAGCACGCGTGCGGCGCGGATCGCCTTGCCGTTGCCGATGGCGCCCGACAGCGCGATCGGACCGTCGAACCACTTGCGGGTCTCGGCAACGAAGGCCAGCGGCGAGATCGTGCCGGCATGACCGCCGGCGCCGGCCGCGACGAGGATCAGGCCGTCCGCGCCCTTCTCGATCGCCTTGTGGGCGAATTTCTGGTTGATCACGTCGTGGAAGACGATGCCGCCCCAGCTATGCACGGCCTGGTTCAGCTCCTCGCGCGCGCCGAGCGAGGAGATCACCATCGGCACCTTGTACTTGGCGCAAAGCTGCATGTCGTGGTCGAGCCGGTTGTTCGACTTGTGCACGATCTGGTTGACCGCGAACGGCGCCGACGGCCGCTCGGGATGCGCGCGGTCATAGGCCGCGAGCTCTTCGGTGATGCGTGCGAGCCATTCGTCGAGCAGCTCCGGCGGCCGCGCGTTCAGCGCCGGAAACGAGCCGACCACCCCCGCCTTGCACTGCGCGATCACCAGATCGGGCACCGAGATGATGAAGAGCGGCGAGCCGATCACGGGGATCGACAGGCGCCCTTTGAACAAGGCAGGCATGGACATTGCGGAACGATCCTCTTTTGGCGGTCAGGCTGACGTTGGGAGCCATACCAACAAGGCAATCTTTCCACTGTCAAGTATTGCGTTATGACGCCGTAGGAAGCACCAGCGGCACTATTCCAAGGTGCGGAATTCTCTCCTCGTCATTCCGGGGCGACGCGTCAGCGTCGAACCCGGAATCCATCGGGCATCAATCCGTGCAGCGAAATGGATTCCGGGCTCGCGCTGCGCGCGCCCCGGAATGACAGCGACCACCTACCCGATCATATCCGGATTGATCAGCCGCTCGAACGAGAACATCTCGTCCCACTTCTCCTGGGTCAGCAGCTTGCGTTCGGTCACCACGATCTGGTGCAGCGACTTGCCGCTCTTGTAGCCCTCGCGCGCGATCTCGGCGCACTGCTTGTAGCCGAGCAGCGGCTTCAGCACGGTGACGATGCCGAGCGAGTTCAGCACCATATTGCGGGTGTGCTCCTCGTTCGCCGTGATGCCGACGACGCAGTTCTCGCGCAAGGAGTTGACCGCGCGCTCCATGGTGCGGATCGAGAAGAACAGCGCGAAGGAGATCACCGGCTCCATCACGTTGAGCTGGAGCTGGCCGGCGCTGGCCGCGAGCGTCACGGTGGTGTCGAGCCCGATGACGAGGAAGCTGGTCTGGTTGACGACCTCGGGGATCACAGGGTTGACCTTGCCGGGCATGATGGAGGAGCCCGGTTGCAGCTGCGGCAGGTTGATCTCGTTGAAGCCGGCGCGGGGACCGGATGCGAGCAGGCGGATGTCGTTGCAGATCTTCGTCAGCTTGCTCGCGGTGCGCTTCAGGACGCCCGAGAGCTGCACATAGGCGCCGGTGTCCGAGGTCGCCTCGACCAGATCGCCGGCGAGGATGAAGTCGACGCCGGTGAGCGCACTGAGGTGCCGGACCGCGAGCTTGGGATAGCCGACCGCGGCCGTCACCGAGGTACCGATCGCGGTGGCGCCGAGATTGATCTCGCGCAGCAGCGCGCGCGCCTCGGAGATGCGGTCGACCTCCTCGCCGATGGTGGTGCCCCAGCCGCGGAATTCGGCGCCGAGCGACATCGGCACCGCGTCCTGGAGATGCGTGCGGCCCATCTTCAGCACGCGATCGAACTCGCGCCCCTTGGTGAAGAAGGCTTCCTGGAGCTGCCGCAGCGCCATCATGTAGCTCTCGAGCCGCAGGATCAACGCGAGACGAAAGGCGGTGGGATAGGTGTCGTTGGTCGACTGGCCGTAATTGACGTGATCGTTCGGGCTGACGTGCTGGTAGTCGCCCTTGCTGAAGCCGAGCGATTCCAGCGCGAGATTCGCGATCACCTCGTTGGCATTCATGTTGGTCGAGGTGCCGGCGCCGCCCTGGATGAAGTCGGTGACGAACTGGTCCATCATGTCGCCGGCGATGACGCGGTCGCAGCCGAGGATGATCGCATCGCCAACCTTGGCATCGATCGCGCCGAGATCGCGATTGGCCATGGCCGCGGCTTTCTTCACGTAACCAAGTGCCTTCACGAAGTAAGGCTCCTGGTTCATCGGAATGCCGGTGATGTGGAAGTTCTCCTTACCCCGGATGGTCTGGACGCCGTAATAGATGTCGTCGGCGATCTCACGCTGTCCGAGAAAATCCTGCTCCGTACGGCTCATGGGCGCTCCTTGCTGCTCGCGCGCGGCCTCGTCACGTCAGTTCTGGCACAGTGCGCTGGTCACGAAAGTATCGGTGCGGCAGTCGTCCGGTTTGCGTTGCCGGCCCGGGATGAGAACCTTGGCCGAGCATTTCTCGGCGGAATCGGCGCTCAGGCTCTTGCCTTCCTTGTAGCCCTTGCCCTGGCAGAGTTGGTCGGCGGCCTGCTTGCAATCGGGCGCGCCGTTCGACGAGGCCGGACAGGCGACGCGCCCCGACACCATGGTCGAGGGCTTGGCCAGTCGCGACAGGTCGTTCATGGTCTCGCTGGGGCTTTTGATCGGCGGCAGGATCGAGGGCAGCTTGTCGAACAGCTTGCCCATTTCGTTGAGCAGCCCGGGATTTTCTGCAGGCGCGGGCGTCGAGGGCGGCGGCGGAGCCTGCGGCCCTTGCTCCTGCAAGCCAAGCGACGGCGGCGCCGATTGCGCCCACCCGGTCCCGCAGGCACCGAGCAGGATCAGCAGTGCTGACATCAGCGTCCCGAGCCGCGAGGCGGGATTGCCGGATCGAACCATCATGACGACAACCGTAGCCGAAGCCGGCGCGGCGGCAAAGCCGCCTTGCCGCTAGATCAGCTTGATGGCGATGACGAAACCGAGCACCAGCGCCGCGGCACCGACCGCCACCACGAGCCCGAGATGCTTCTCGATCTTGACCCGGATCCAGTCGCCGTAGCGGTTGAGCAGGATCGCGACGATGAAGAAGCGCCCGCCGCGCGCCACGATCGAGCACAGGGTGAATAGGATGAGATTGTAGCCGGCGAAGCCCGAGGTGATGGTGACGAGCTTGTAGGGGATCGGCGTCAGCCCCTTGAGCAGGATGATCACTGCGCCCCATTCCGCATAGGAGGCGCGGAAGGCATCGACCTTGCCGCCGAGGCCGTAGACCTGGATCAGCCACTGGCCGACCGAATCGAACAACAGCGCGCCGATGGCGTAACCTACCAGGCCGCCGAGCACCGAGGTGATGGTACAGACCATTGCATAGACCCAGGCGCGCTGCGGGCGCGCCAGGGACATCGGGATCAACATCACATCCGGCGGGACCGGAAAGAAGGAGCTTTCGGCGAAAGACACCGCTCCCATGATCCAGAGCGCGTAGGGCTTATGGGCGGCGTCGATGCACCAGTCGTAGATACGTTTCAGCATGGCGCCGCGATGAAGCACCATGGGACGGATTTGTCCATGCCGAGATTGATGTGAATTATGACGTTTCGAGCATGATTGGGAAAGGCGCGCCGCAGTTTCCCGAAAAGATGACGCTCAAACAAGAGGCTACGGCGCGATGAGCAATCGCCCTGGGCTCATCGCGCTTTAGTGGCGCTTGCGCGAGGCACGGCCCTCGAGCGCGACAATTGGCCGCCTGGCGGCCACGCGCGGTGACGCGACCTTGGGCAGCTTCATCGATGATTTCGGCAGCTTCTCGGCGATACCGAGCATGTCTTCCCGCCGCGTCATCTCGCGCCAGACATCCTCGGGGCGCACGCCGGCGGAGGCCCAGAGCACGGTGAGATTATAGAGGAGGTCGGCGCTTTCCCGGATCACGGCGTCAGTGTCGCCATTGACGGCATCGATCACGACCTCGATGGCCTCTTCGGCGAGCTTCTTTGCCATTTTCGAGGGCCCGCGCTGAAACAGCCGGGCCGTCCGCGATGTTGCCGGATCAAGATCTCTGGCCGCGAGCACAGCCAGATATAGCCGCTCAAGCGAATCACTCATGGTACTCAAAACTACTCTAAACAAATGGCGGGCGTGTTAACGCACGGCAATAAAAGCAGAAAACAGGCCGCCGCGGCAAGCGCGACGGCCCGTTCAGGTTAAGCTCGGCCGCGCTGCTTAGTAGCAGGTCGAGAGATTACCCTGGCCGCCCTGGGCAGACTGGTAGGGGCCGCCGCAGCGGTGGTACGGGCGCGGGCCGATATAGGAGTCGCCGCCGTAATAGACCGGACCTTCGTCATAGTAGACCGGGCCGCCGCCGTAGTAAGCGGGCGCGTCGTAAGCATAGGCGTCACGCGTCGCGGCGATCGCAAGGCCGGTGCCGATGGCGCCGGCGATGGCCGCGCCGGCGAAAGCCGCGCCGCCTCCGCCATGCCAGTGACGACCGCCGGCATAGGACGCCGTCGGAGCAACTGCGGTCAACGCCAGCACAGCGGCGGTGGCAAGAACGGCCTTACGGCCGGTAAACTTCGAAAAGCTGTCAAACATGTCCTGGACCCTCCTTGGGACCTGAATTGGTGCCTTAAGACAGGCTCATGCCTCTCAACACCTCTGCCCTAAGATGGGTTCCCCAACCCCAACACAAGCTGAACGGGGTTGCGTAATCGTGACGCAAGCGCCGCTCATCCTCCGTTCATGTTGGCCGGGGGAGACTGAACGCCAGCCGGCGCTGCAAGCGTCACCAAACCATAACAATGCGGGACCGGCGCAACTGATGTCGGACTTCAAGACGATCGCGCTTCGTTGCCTGCTGGCTCTCTCGCTCTCGCTTGCGACACTGATTGCACGCGATGTCCGCGCGGCCGAGCCCGCTGCATCGTCCTCCGTTGCGATCCACTTCACCTTCGACCGCCCGTTCGATGCGAGCATGGCGCCGTTCTTCCTTGCGGCGAAGGATGGCGGGTTCAGCACGGAGCGTCTCAACGTGACCTTCAGCAGCGCGGCCGGATCGCCGGAGGCGCTCGCACGCGTCGCCAAGGGCGACAGCGAGCTCGCGCTCGTCGACATCAACGAGCTGATCCGGTTTCGCGACAAGGAGGACGCCTCGCCCATCAAGGCGGTGTTCGTGCTGTTCAACCGCGCGCCCTATGCGATCGTCGCGCGCAAGAGCCGCGGCATCAATGTCTTGCCCGATCTCGACGGCAAGACAGTCGGCGTCGCCGACGGCGACCTTTCGATGCGGCTTTGGCCGGCACTGGCGCAGCAGAACGGCATCAAGACGTCGCACGTCAAATTCCACAAGATCAGCGCCGCCGTCCGCGAGCCGATCCTGTCCGCGGGACAGGTCGATGCCGTCGCGGGCTTCAGCTATCTCTCGGCGGTGAATTTGCGCGATCGCGGCGTGCCCGGCGCCGATCTCGTCGTGCTGCGTTACGCCGACTATGGCTGCGAGGCCTATGGCTTTGCCGTGGTGGCCAATGCCGCCTTTGCCGCTGCAAAGCCTGACGCCGTGAAAGGCTTCGTCCGCGCCTTGATCGGCGGCGTCGCCGCGACCGTAAAAGAGCCGGCGCGGGCAGCGGACGAGGCCGCGAGCCGCATCGACGGCGGTGACCGCGACCTCGAGCTGGAGCGCCTGCGCGCCGTGCTAGCGGACAACGTCCTGACCGATGAGGTCAAGCGCAACGGTCTCGGCGGTATCGAGCCACTGCGCCTGGAGCGCTCGATCGACCAGATCGCGCAGGACTTTAAATTCCGCAAGCGGCCGGCCGCGAGCGACATCTTCGACGACCGGTTCCTGCCGCCGGTCGCAGGGCGGCTGGTCAATTGAGAAAAACTGACAGCTTCCGCTGTATCTGGCGTGCGATCCCTGCTTAGAATACGGGCCCCGTCATTCCGCTCGAGTTCCTCGCCCGCATGTCCATCCTCCGTCTCTACACCCGTGTTCTCGAGCTGCTCGGCAAGGAGGCGCGGCTGGGCTGGCTGCTCGCCGTCGCCAATCTGTTGCTGGCAGCCTCGCAATTCGCCGAACCCGTGCTGTTCGGCCGGATCGTCGACGTGCTCTCCGGCAAGTCGGTGGCCGGGTCGAACTCGGCCTGGCCGTTCCTCGTGGCCTGGGTGGCGTTCGGGCTTTTCACCATCCTGTGCAGCGCGCTGGTGGCCCTACAGGCGGACCGGCTCTCGCACCGCCAGCGCCAGGCGGTGCTGACCGACTATTTCGAGCACATCATGCAACTGCCGCTGACCTTCCACTCCGGCACCCATTCGGGCCGGCTGATGAAGGTGATGCTCAACGGCACCGATGCCCTGTGGCGGCTGTGGCTCGGCTTCTTCCGCGAGCACTTCGCCGCGATCCTCTCCGTCGTGGTGCTGCTGCCGCTGTCGCTCTACCTGAACTGGCGGCTCGCGATCCTCTTGTTCGTGCTCTGCATCGTCTTCACCGCACTGACCACCTTCGTGGTGCGCAAGACCTTCGGCATGCAGATGGAGGTCGAGGAGCACTACAGCGAGCTCTCCGCGCGCGCCTCGGATGCGCTCGGCAACGTCGCGCTGGTGCAGAGCTTCGTGCGCGTCGAATCCGAGGTGAAGGGGCTGCGCTCCGTCGCCGACGATCTGCTGGCCGCGCAGATGCCGGTGCTGTCGTGGTGGGCGCTCGTCACCGTGATCACGCGCGCCTCCACCACCATCACGGTGCTCGCGATCTTCTCGCTGGGCATCGCCCTGCACGACCAGGGGCTGACCTCGGTCGGCGAGATCGTGATGTTCGTGAGCTTCGCGACGATGCTGATCCAGAAGCTCGAGCAGGTCGTGAGCTTCATCAACAACGTGTTCATGGAAGCACCGCGCCTGCGCGAATTTTTCAACGTGCTCGATGCCGTGCCCGCGGTGCACGACCGGCCCGACGCGATCGATGCCGGCAGGCTCTCCGGCCTCGTCGAGTTCAACGACGTCACCTTCTCCTATGACGGCAAGCGGCCGGCGATCGAGGACCTCACCTTCACCGCGCTGCCCGGCCAGACCATCGCGCTGGTCGGCCCGACCGGCGCCGGCAAGTCGACCGCGATCGCGCTCTTGCATCGCGCCTTCGATCCGCAATCCGGATTCATCAAGATCGACGGCATGGACGTGCGCGGCGTCACGCTGACCTCGCTGCGGCGGAACATCGGCGTGGTGTTCCAGGAGGCGCTGCTGTTCAACCGGTCGATCGCGGAGAACTTGCGCGTCGGCAAGCCCGACGCGACCGAGGCCGAGATGCGCAAGGCGGCCGAGCGCGCACAGGCGCTCGAATTCATCGAGCGCAGCGGCGGGTTCGAGACCAATGCCGGCGAGCGTGGCCGCATGCTGTCCGGCGGCGAGCGGCAGCGTCTGTCGATCGCCCGCGCGCTGCTGAAGGACCCGCCGATCCTGATCCTGGACGAGGCCACCAGCGCGCTCGACGCCGTCACCGAATCCAAGGTGAACGCTGCTCTCGACGAAGTGATGAAGGGTCGCACCACCTTCGTGATCGCCCATCGCCTCTCCACCATCCGCAATGCCACGCGGATCCTGGTGTTCGAGAACGGCCGCGTCATCGAAGGTGGAACTTTCGATGAACTCGTGGCCAAAGGCGGCCATTTTGCCGAGCTGGCCAGGGCTCAGTTCATGGTGCAGGAAAATGCTCAGGCGAACGCACGGGCCAGCGTGACGGCTGCTGAGGCCGCCGCGACGGCTGCCAAATCCCCCTAACAAGTCCTCACAGGACCGTCGAAATTCGGCCTATTTCATCGCGGAATACCGCGCCGAGCCCCCTATTCTCGACGCACCAGCCGGTATAGGTTTGCGGCGCCGCAAGCGGCGGCGCTGAATTTCAGAACCGACAATCAGATCACGAGAGCTGCCCGGAACCCGGCGGATCTCCAAGGACCGGAATCGGATAGTGCACGCCCTACGCCCGCTGCTTCGCAAATCCTTGTTCAACCTGTGCGCCGCGGCGCTCGCATGTACAGCGCTGCTCGCGCCGCGCGCGGCGAGCGCAGAAGCGCTGCTGCTGATCGAGGCCGAGAGCGGCAAGGTATTGCAGGCCGACAACGCCACGGTTCCCTGGTATCCGGCTTCCGTCACCAAGATCATGACCGCCTATGTGACGCTGAAGGCGGTCAAGGACGGCCGGCTGACGCTCGACACGCTGCTCACGGTCTCGCCGACGGCGGCCTCTCAATCGCCCTCGAAGATGGGGTTCCGGCCGGGAACGCAGCTCACCGTCGACAACGCGCTGAAGATGATGATGGTCAAGTCGGCAAACGACATGGCCGTGGTGCTTGCCGAAGGCGTCGGCGGCTCGATCGACGGCTTCTCGGTGATGATGAACGACACCGCCAGGAAGCTCGGCATGACGCAGACCAGCTACGTCAATCCGAACGGCCTGCCCGCGGACGGCCAGATCACCTCGGCGCGCGACCTCGGCATTCTCGCGCGCTCCTTCCTGCGCGACCTGCCGGAATACGAATATTTCGTGCACATCCCGGCGATCCGCTTCGGCAAGCGCGTCACCGGCAATTTCAACAAGCTGATCGGCCGCTACCCCGGCGCGGACGGTTTCAAGACCGGCTTCATCTGCGCTTCCGGCTACAATCTCGTCGCCTCGGCCACGCGCAACGGCCGCCGGCTGATCGCGGTGGTGCTCGGCTCCAATTCCGGCACCGCGCGCGCGGTGAAGGCGGCGCAGCTGCTGGAGCGCGGCTTCAGCCAGGATAATTTGACATGGCTGCGCCCCTCGCTCGGCACGGTCGAGAACCTCGTGCCGGTCGATGCCTCGCCGCCGAATTTGCGCGACGAGATGTGCGGCGGCCATCGCAAGCGGCCCGCCAGTGACGATGACGATGCGTTGATCGCAGCCAATGGCGGCACGTCGGGATCGGCCTCGGCCACCGGTGGCGAAGCCCAGGTGACCTTCTTCACCGCCGGCCTGCAGCCGCCCCTGATGAAGGCGTCCGAGCTGATGGCCTCGGCGCCGGCGGCGACCGAGCCCGTGCTGGTCTATACCGGCCCGACCCGCACCGGCACCGCCCTCATTGCGGCAGTCGCGGCCGATGCCGACCAGCAGACGGCGTCCAAGCCGCGTGGCAAGAAGTCGCGCGTGGCCAAGAAGCCCGATGCGGCCGACAAGCCGAAGGACGCGGGCAAGGACACCAAGACGGCCGCTGCAAAGCCGGCTGAAGCCAAAGGCGCTGGTAAGAGCGACGCCAAGAACGACACGAAGACTGCCGCGAAGCCGGCAGCGCCCAAGCATGCGGCAGCGACGCCCAAGCACGATACGCCGGCAAAGCCCGCCGAGAAGCCTGCGGCCGCCAAGCCCAAGGCGGCGACCAAGCCCGCCAAGCCGGCCAACAACAGTTAACGGCGCCGCTCACAAAGACGGCCGGCGCTTCGCACCTGCGGCAGCGTCGTTTGCGACGATTCCAGTAGCCACTTCCCGACCTTTGCCCTAAGCCACCACGGCTTGCCACCCGTTCCGGCAGGCTCGATACTGGCGGCAATGAGGCAAGCCCGAGACACAGCGGGCTCTGGTAAATTGAGGGGAGTTTTCCATGGAGCGCATCTGGCTCAAGCAATATCCGCCCGGCGTGCCTGCCGATATCGAGCCGACCCAATACGCATCGCTGGTCGACCTGCTGGAGGAGAGCTTCACGAAGTTCGCCGACCGCAAGGCGTTCATCTGCATGGACAAGTCGATCAGCTACCGCGACCTCGACCAGATGTCGGTTGCGCTCGCCGCCTATTTGCAGGGCCGCGGCTTGCAGCGCGGCGCCCGCGTCGCCATCATGATGCCGAACGTGCTGCAATATCCGGTGGCGACAGCGGCCGTGCTGCGCGCCGGTTTCGCGGTGGTCAACGTCAATCCGCTCTACACGCCGCGCGAGCTCGAGCACCAGCTCAAGGATTCCGGCGCTGAAGCCATCATCGTTCTCGAGAACTTCGCGCACACCGTCGAGCAGGTGATCGCCAGGACGGGCGTGAAGCACGTCATCGTCGCCAGTATGGGCGACCTGCTCGGCTTCAAGGGCGTGATCGTCAATCTCGTCGTCCGCCGCGTCAAGAAAATGGTACCGGCGTGGTCGCTGCCCGGCTCGGTCTCGTTCAACGACGCGGTGTCCGCCGGACGCGGCATCACCTTCAACAAGCCCAAGCTCTCGCCCGGCGACGTCGCCTTCCTGCAATATACCGGCGGCACCACCGGCGTCTCGAAAGGCGCCACCCTGCTTCACCGCAACATCGTCGCCAACGTCCTGCAGAACGACGCCTGGCTGCAGCCGGCACTCGCCTCGCCGCCGCATGTCGACCAGCTCATGATCGTCTGCGCGCTGCCGCTCTACCACATATTCGCACTGACGGCCTGCTACCTGCTCGCGGTGCGCGCCGGCGGCTGCAATCTCCTGATCCCGAACCCGCGCGACATTCCGGGTTTCGTCAAGGAGCTGGCGAAGTACCAGGTCAACAGCTTCCCGGCCGTCAACACGCTCTACAACGGCCTGATGCACCATCCCGATTTCAAGAAGCTCGACTTCTCCAAGCTGAAGATCTCCAACGGCGGCGGCATGGCGGTGCAGCGCCCTGTGGCCGAGCAGTGGAGGGCGGTGACCGGCTGCTTCATCGCCGAAGGCTACGGCCTGTCGGAGACCTCGCCGACGTTGACCTGCAATCCCGCGACCACGACCGAATTCTCGGGCTCGATCGGCATTCCCGTGCCCTCGACCTACATCTCGATCCGCGATGACGACGGCAACGAGGTGCCGCTCGGCCAGGCCGGCGAGATCTGCGCCAAGGGTCCGCAGGTGATGTCGGGCTACTGGAACAGGCCGGAGGAGACCGCCAAGGTAATGACCGCGGACGGCTATTTCCGCACCGGCGATATCGGCGTGATGGACGAGAAGGGCTACACCAAGATCGTCGACCGCAAGAAGGACATGATCCTGGTCTCGGGCTTCAACGTCTATCCGAACGAGATCGAGGAAGTGATCGCGAGCCATCCGGGCGTGCTCGAATGCGCCGTGATCGGCATCCCCGATTCCAAGTCGGGCGAAGCGGTGAAGGCTTTCGTGGTGAAGAAGGATCAGAACCTCACGGCCGAGGCGGTGATCAAGTTCTGTCACGAGCAGCTCACCGGCTACAAGGTGCCCAAGCACATCGAATTCCGCAGCGACCTGCCGAAGACCAATGTCGGCAAGATCCTGCGACGCGAGCTGCGCGACGAGAAGAAGGCCCAGGCGGCATAAGCGCGTCTCATGACCGGGGTCGGTGACATCGCGCCATCGGGCATTCTCGCCTTCTGGCGCGAGGCCAGCCGCGAGCGCTGGTACAAGCGCGATGACGCTTTCGATGCCGAGGTCAGGCGCCGCTTTCTGCCGCTCTGGGAGAAGGCGATCGCCGGCGAGCTGGCATCATGGGAGGACAGCGACGAGGGCACGCTCGCGCTCGTCATCGTGCTCGACCAGTTTCCCCGCAACATGTTCCGCGGCACGCCGCAGGCCTTTGCCAGTGACGCGCTGGCGCGCGACGTCGCCCGCCACGCCATCGCGCGGGGTGTCGATAAGAGGATCGACCCGATCCTGCTCGAATTTATCTACATGCCCTTCATGCATTCAGAGCACCTGCCCGACCAGTTGCACTGCGTTGCCCTGTTTCAGGGCACCGACAACACCGAGAACCTGAAATACGCCCGGGAGCACGCCGACATCATCCAGCGGTTCGGCCGCTTTCCCCATCGCAACCGCCTGCTCGGCCGCGACAGCAGCGCGGACGAGCAAGCCTTCCTCGACGGCGGCGGCTTTTCGGGCTGATGACATATCGGTGAAGGGCCGCAGGCTCCGCCGTTTCCGCGCCGGCAATATTGTGCAGGCCCGCCGCACGGTCTAAAAAGCGGGACCGATTTTCAGGGAGACTGACAATGGCGATCCAAATTGGCGACAAGCTGCCCGAGGCGAAATTCCGCGTGATGACGGCGGAAGGCCCGCAGGTGAAGACCACCGACGATATCTTCAAGGGCAAGAAGGTGGCGCTGTTCGCCGTGCCCGGCGCCTACACCGGCACCTGCCACAAGATGCATCTGCCGAGCATCTTCCTCAACGCCTACGCCATGAAGGACAAGGGCGTCGAGACCATCGCCATCGTCTCCGTCAACGACGCCTTCGTCATGAACGCCTGGAAGCGCGACACCGACCAGCGCGACGAGGCGATTTTCCTCGCCGACGGCAATGCCGACTTCGCCAAGGCGATCGGCATGGAGCTGGACGCTTCCGGCAACGGCCTCGGCATCCGCTCCAAGCGCTATTCGATGCTGGTCGAGGACGGCGTGGTCAAGAAGCTGAACCTCGAGGCGATGCCCGGCAAGGTCGAAGTCTCCGGCGGCGATACGCTGCTCGGGCAGCTTTGAGGCCGTCGCGGCTCTCGGGCCACAAATGACACTGTCATGCCCCGCGAAGGCGGGGCATCCAGTATTCCAGAGACTTCGAGGTTCATAACGACTGCTGCGGCGTACTGGATCGCCCGGTCAAGCCGGGCGATGACAGTCAAAAATGGGGCGACGTCTACGCCTTCAACCGCGCCATCGCGACGCCGTCCCGCGCGAGCTGATCGGCGCGTTCGTTCTCGGGATGGCCGGCGTGGCCCTTGACCCAGTGCCAGCGCACCTCGTGTGCTTTCAGCGCCGCATCGAGCCGCTGCCATAGCTCGACATTCTTCACCGGCTTCTTGTCGGCGGTGCGCCAGCCGTTGCGCTTCCAGCCGTGGATCCACCCCGTGATGCCCTGACGGACATATTGGCTGTCGGTGTAGAGATCGACGGTGCACGGCTTCTTCAGCGCTTCCAGCGCGGAGATCGCCGCCATCAATTCCATCTGGTTGTTGGTGGTGTGACGCTCGCCGCCGTTCAGCTCTTTTTCCTTGTCGCCGAACTTCAGGATCGCGCCCCAGCCGCCCGGCCCGGGATTTCCCGAGCAGGCGCCGTCGGTATAGATCGTGACGACGGGAAGCTCGCTCACGCCACCAGCCCCGAGGGCATCAGCCCATAGTCGCGCGCGCTTCCCACGCTCTGGTGGAAGCGCAGCTTGCGGACATATTCCAGGGGATCCTTCGGCTTCACCAGCGCTCCCGGCGGCACGTTGAGCCAATCGACCAGGCGCGTCAGCAGGAAGCGGATCGCGGCACCGCGCGCCAGCAGCGGCAGCGCGGCTTCCTCGGCTTCGGAGAGCTTGCGCACACGCTGGTAGGCATTGAGGAAGGCGCGCGCCTTGGTGACGTTGAAGGAGTGATCCGGCTCGAAGCACCAGGCGTTGAGGCAGATCGCGACGTCATAGGCCAGCATGTCGTTGCAGGCGAAGGTGAAGTCGATGATCGCCGAGAGCTTGTCGCCGAGGAAGAAGACGTTGTCGTTGAAGAGGTCGGCGTGGATCACGCCCTCGGGCAGATTGGTCGGCCACACCCCGCCCGAGAGATAATCGAGCTCGGCGGCGAGAAACGCGCGCAGGCCCGGTTGCACCTCGTCGGCGCGGCTCGAGGCCGTATCGAACAGCGGCCGCCAGCCCGCGACCGACAGCGCGTTGGCGCGCCGAACCGCGAAACCGGCGCCGGCCAGATGCATCGTGGCGAGCCCCTCGCCGACGCCGGCGCAATGCACGACGTTCGGCTTCCGCGGCCAGATGCCTTCGAGAAAGGTGATGATCGCGGCGGGGCGCCCCGCCAGTTCGCGCAGCGCCTCGCCGTCTTTCGCCTTCACCGGCAGCGGGCAGCTGACGCCGTGCTCGGCCAGATGCGTCATCAGCGCGAGGAAGAACGGCAGATCGTTCTTCGCCACGCGCTTTTCATAGAGCGTGAGGATGAACGACCCCTTGGTCGTATGCAGCAGGAAGTTGGTGTTCTCGACGCCTTCGGCGATGCCCTTGTAGGAGAGCAATTCGCCGAGATCATATTGCTTCAGGAAATCCGCAAGCTCGTCGGCGGCGACGTCGGTGTAGACCGCCATAAAAGTCTACTCGGCGGCAGCTTCGGGACGCACCTGACGCGGCAGCGGGAAGAACTCGTTCTCTTCCGCGGCCGAGACCGTCTCCACGTGCAGCGTGTAACGCTCGGCGAAGGCGTCCATGATCTCTTCGACGATCACTTCCGGCGCAGATGCGCCCGCGGTGATGCCGAGGCTCTTGATGTTGCCGAACCTGGTCCAGTCGATGTCGGCGGCACGCTGCGCCAGCACCGCGATCCCGCAGCCCTCGCGCTCGGCGACTTCGCGCAGGCGCTGAGAGTTCGACGAGTTCGGCGCGCCGACCACGATCAAGGCATCCACCACCGGCGCCACCTTCTTCACCGCGAGCTGGCGGTTGGTGGTCGCGTAGCAGATGTCTTCCTTGTGCGGGCCGTTGATGTTCGGGAAGCGCTCCTTGAGCAGCGCCACGATCTCCGCGGTGTCGTCGATCGACAGCGTGGTCTGGGTCACGAAGGCGATGTTGTCGGGGTTCTTCGGAACGATCGTCTTGGCGTCTTCGGCGGTCTCGATCAGGGTCACGGCGCCGACCGGAAGCTGGCCGAGCGTGCCGACCACTTCAGGATGGTGCGAGTGGCCGATCAGGAAGATTTCGCGGCCGCGCTTGAAATGGATCGCGGCCTCGCGGTGCACCTTGGTCACCAGCGGGCAGGTCGCATCCAGCGAGAACAGGTTGCGGGACGAGGCATCGGCCGGAACCGATTTCGGCACGCCATGGGCCGAGAATACGACCGGCGCGGTGGTATTCTCAGGAATTTCGGCGAGCTCTTCGACGAAGATGGCGCCCTTCTTCTTCAACCCGTCGACGACGTATTTGTTATGCACAATCTCGTGGCGAACATAGACGGGGGCGCCGTATTTATCGAGCGCCCGTTCCACGGTGTCGATCGCCCGGACCACCCCGGCGCAGAAGCCGCGGGGAGAACAAAGCACGATCTTAAGGTCTGGTTTGGCTGACATTGAGCGATCTCGGGACCGAATCACCCGTTTCGCCTTCTGGCGGGGGCGGTCGATGGGAAGGAATGGGGCTTAAAACGGCCGGCTAGAACTATACCGCGATTTCCAAGGGAATTGGGCCCCCTTTCGGGCGCTGTCAAGGCACTATCTATAGCAGAACCATTGCGTGGCTACCCCCTCCGGGCTTATATAGCGCGAATTCCCTGTCATCGCTGATGACCACCGGTTTCGCCTCCAAAGGGGTGGGCGAAGCACAAAGGAGATTTGCCATGAGCAACGCACCTCTGATGCCCAAGGCGACCGCCGTCTGGCTGCTCGACAACACCGCGCTGACCTTCGACCAGGTCGCCGATTTCACCAAGATGCACCCCCTCGAAGTGCGAGCGATTGCCGATGGCGATGCGGCCCAGGGCATCAAGGGCATGGACCCCCTCTCGAACGGCCAGCTGACCCGCGAGGAGATCGAGAAGGGCGAGAAGAACCCGGATTACCGGCTCCGCCTCCAGGAGAGCAAGGTGGTGCTGCCGCCCCAGCCCAAGCGCAAGGGCCCGCGCTACACCCCGGTCTCGCGCCGCCACGAGCGCCCGAGCGCCATCCTCTGGCTGCTGCGCAGCCACCCGGAGCTCAAGGACGCCCAGGTCATGCGCCTGGTCGGCACCACCAAGAGCACCATCGCCAGCGTGCGCGACCGCACCCACTGGAACACGTCGCAGCTGACCCCGATCGATCCCGTCACGCTCGGCCTCTGCTCGCAGATCGAGCTCGATTTCGAAGTCGCGCGCGCGGCCAAGGAAAAGCCGATCGATGCAGCCTATGGCGGCGCCACGCTGCTGCCGGCCTCCGAGACCACCAAGAAGGACGAGTACGAGCCGACGGAAAAGTCGAGCGACGACCTCAACGTCGATGCCGTGTTCGCCAAGCTGAAGACGCTCGGCGGCAAGAAGCACGAGGAAGAGGAGGAGTAGTCCTTCTCTCTGCGACAGCCTCAAACGCAAAAAGCGCGGCAGGGAAAACCTGCCGCGCTTTTGTTTTGGGTGTCGCCTCGGTCGTCGTCCCTCAGAACTTGTACGTCACGCCCGCGCCGACCAGCCACGGATCGATATGCGCGGTGCCGGTAACCGGAAGGCCGGAGACGGTCGCGCTGTAATCGGGACGCAGCCAGAGCTTCTTGACGTCGACGTTGAGACCCCAGTGCCGGTCGATCATGTAGTCGAAACCGAACTGGACGGCGCCGCCCCAGGCGTTGCTGACATGCAGGTTGGTGGTGGTGGCGACGATCGCGGGCGGGCCGACGATCGCGGCAGGCGCATTGGCGGCCGAATTGTTGAAGAACACGGTGTAGTTCACGCCGGCGCCGATATACGGCTTGAACGCGCCGAACTGGTCGAAATGATATTGCAGCGTCAGCGTCGGCGGCAGCAGCGTAGTCTTGCCGATCGGCAGGTTGGCGAGCGAGCCGGTGCCGCTGATCGAGTGCCGGGTCACGCCGAGGATCAGCTCGGCCGCGATGTTCTTGGTGAAGAAATAGCTGATGTCGAGCTCGGGCACGACCTGGTCGCTGATCGACAGGCCCGAATTCGGCGAGGACAGCGTGGGCACGCCGGCCACGTTGACGGTCGAACCGCCGGCATCCGGCAACACGCCGAGCACGCGCAGGCGCACCATCCACGGATTGAACGCCTCCACCGGCGGCGGCGCCTTCTTGTAAACCGGCAAATCGGCAGCTTGCACCGATGCAAACGTGCCCGCGATCATCGCACCAACGGTCGCGAGCCGCGCCAGGTTTCTTGTCGTTCTCTGCATTTCAGTCCCCTTCAGCCTTCTTCTCGCGCGTCGTTGCGCGACATGAGCGTCAGAGCAGAAAGGGACCGCTGAAGGATTTGACTTCGATCAATTCAGCCAAATGCCGCCACGATTTGGCCATGGCGTTGCAGATGTGTCACGGACACGATGCATGCGAGATGACTGGCGCGGCAAGATAGTGCCGCAGCCCACATCACGGCCGGTCGGGATGGTTCAGCATGTACTCGCCGAGATCGCGCTGGCGGCGGTCGGCGCGCGCGGTGGCGGCATTGCGCTGGACGTCACGGTCCTTGCGGCAGGCCACGTATTCCGGCGAGCCCTGCGCATAGCCCCGGCTCAGGCAGACCGCATCATCATCATCGCCGCCGACCGCCACCGGTGTCTGGTAGCGCGCGGAGCAGGCGGAGAGAGCGGTGGCGAGCAGCACAGCTGCAAGCAGGCGCGGCGCGGCGGCGACTGGCATACGAAGTCCCTTGTTGGCGGCCCTGTTTAGCGCGGAATGAGGAGAATGTAAGTCCCTAGTGCGTGTTCTGGGCACACTGTCATTCCCCGCGCAGGCGGGGAATCCAGTACGCCGCGGCGGTCATCGAGTTGCACAATTTCGGCCACGGAGTACTGGATCACCCGCCTTCGCGGGTGATGACTGGGGCAAGTGGAGAGGCGATGTCTCGCCTTGCGGGCATGACACCGAGCCTCACACCCGCCCCTTCAGCGCCTCTCCGATCTCGTCCAGCGCCTTGGGATCCTCGATGGTCGCCGGCATGGTCCAGGATTCGCCGTCGGCGATCTTCTTGATGGTGCCGCGAAGGATCTTGCCGGAGCGCGTCTTGGGCAGGCGGCCGACGGTGATGGCGAGCTTGAAGGCGGCGACCGGGCCGAGCTTGTCGCGTACCAGCGCGATGATCTCCTTCTCGATCTCGGCGGGCGCGCGTTTCACGCCGGCCTTGAGCACCAGGAAGCCGCAGGGCACCTCGCCCTTGATGGCGTCCTTGACGCCGAGCACGGCGCATTCGGCGACGTCGGAATGCGAGGCCAGGATCTCCTCCATGCCGCCGGTGGAGAGCCGATGGCCGGCGACGTTGATGATGTCGTCGGTGCGGCCCATCACGAAGACATAGCCGTCCTCGTCCTTGTAGCCGGCGTCCGAGGTTTTGTAATAGCCCGGGAATTCGCTCAAATACGCTTCCTTGAAGCGCGCATCCTGATTCCACAGCGTCGGCAGGCAGCCCGGCGGCATCGGCAGCTTGATGACGATCGAGCCCATGGTGTTGGGCCCCACCGGCCTTGCCGCCTCGTCCACCACGTCGACCTGATAGCCCGGCATCGGCACCGTCGGCGAGCCGTGCTTCACCGGCAGCATGCCGAGCCCGACCGGGTTGCCGGCGATGCACCAGCCAGTCTCGGTCTGCCACCAATGGTCGATCACCGGCACCTTCAACTGTTGCTCCGCCCACTCGACGGTCGGCGGATCGGCGCGCTCGCCGGCCAAGAAGAGCGTGCGGAATTTCGAGAGATCGTATTGCCGGATGAATTGTCCTTCCGGATCGTCCTTCCGGATCGCGCGGAACGCCGTCGGCGCGGTGAAAAACGCAACCGCCTTGTGCTCCGAGATCACACGCCAGAACGCACCGGCATCGGGCGTGCCGACCGGTTTGCCCTCGTACATGATCGTCGTCGCGCCATGCAGCAGCGGGCCGTAGACGATGTAGCTGTGGCCGACCACCCAGCCGATGTCGGAGCCGCACCACCACACCTCACCCGGCTTGACGCCATAGAGGTTGAACATCGACCATTTCACCGCGACGAGATGGCCGCCATTGTCGCGCACGACGCCCTTCGGGATGCCCGTGGTGCCCGAAGTGTAGAGAATGTAGAGCGGATCGGTGGCGGCAACGGGCACGCAAGGTGCCTTCTTGCCGTCGTTCAGCGCCTTGCGGCGCAGGCTCGCCCAATCGTAGTCCCGGCCGGGGGTCAGATCGCAGGTGAGCTGCGGACGCTGCAGCACGATGCAGGCTTTCGGCTTGCTGCCGGCCAGCTTGATCGCCTCGTCGAGCAGCGGCTTGTACTGCACGATGCGCCCCGGCTCGATGCCGCAGCTTGCGGAGAGAATGAGCTTGGGCTGTGCATCGTCGATGCGGGTGGCGAGCTCCTTGGCGGCAAAGCCGCCGAACACCACCGAGTGCACCGCACCGATCCGCGCGCAGGCGAGCATCGCGACCACGGCCTCCGGCACCATCGGCATATAGAGGATGACGCGATCGCCCTTGGCGACGCCGAAATCCTGCATGATGGCGCCAAGCGCCTGCACCTCGTTCAGCAGTTCGGCATAGGTCAACCGGGTGACGCTGCCCGCGAGCGGCGAATCGTGGATCAGCGCGACCTGGTCGGCACGGCCGCGTTCGACATGGCGGTCCAGCGCGTTGTAGCAGGTATTGACGACACCGCCGGCGAACCAGCGGCCGTAGGTTCCCTGGCCGGGATCGAAGATCGTCTTGGGCGGCTCGATCCAGTCGATCTCCTTCGCCGCCTCGGCCCAGAAGCCCTTGGGGTCGGCGAGCGAGCGCGCGTAGACCTCGTGATAGAGACTCTTGCCCTGGACATTCATTCCCGCGCTCCCGTTCCCTTTCTTGGCCTGGCCCCGACCCTCGTGGCAGGGCAGGCGCCCCGCCATGACCAGGATCAATTGCCGGCCTTGTTTGGCGCTATTTTCCCGGGAACTGGCTGCGGTTCAAGCTGAAAAGGATGGGGCTCTTGAAGAAGGCATAGCAACTACCGCGGCGACGGTTTACTCCCTCGCCCCGCTTGCGGGGAGAGGGTTGGGGTGAGGGGGAGTCTCCTCAGGGACGGTGATAGCTGGACCCGCGGAGAGTCCCCCTCACCCGGAATTTGCTTTGCAAATTCCGGCCTCTCCCCGCAAGCGGGGAGAGGCGAAGAGCGCGCCTCAGCTCTCCATCTCGCTCAGCTTCTGCAAGCGCTCCTGCATCACCTTCTTCAGATCATAGCCAGGGCGGCCGAAGCTGGCATTGCGGAGGCTGAGGAAATCACGCTGGGTTTTGCGCAGATCGCCGGCCGCACGCTTGCTCGCCGCCTTCAGCACGCGCTCATAGGTCTCGGCGATCTGGCGGTCGAGCACGCCGAGTTGCGGATCGGCGCAGATCACCTTCTCAACCTCGCGCCTGGCGGTCGCGCATGCGAAGGAGGGACCGTTGCCGGACGGCGCGTTCAGCGCCCGCGGCGGTTCGGTGCCGAATTTCGCAATCTCGGCGATCATGACGCGGCGACCGCTCGCGGCATTGTCGTTGGCGGGATCGAGCCGCAGGGCCGTCTCGTAATCGGCCAGCGCCTTCGCGCGCTCGCTCATTTTCTTGTAGAGCACGGCGCGGTTGTTGTAGGTCTTCGCGAAGTTCGGATCGAGCTTGAGCGCGGCGTCATAGTCGCTCAAGGCTGCGCCGAGCTCGCCTTTGAACTGGTAGGAATCGCCGCGGTTGGTCAGGAAGTTCGCGCGCTGCTCGCGCCGGATCGCCTGGTCGTAATCGGCGATGGCCTTGTCGTACTCGCCCATGGCGGCATAGGCGAGGCCGCGATTGTCGAAATATTCCGGCTGCTTCGGATCGAGCCTGATCGCCTCGCTATTGTCGGCGACAGATTTGTCGTACTGGCCGAGCTTCTTCCAGGCCGCGCCGCGGTTCGAATAAGTGCGGGCTCGCTCCGGATCGAGCCGCAAGGCCTCGTCGAAATTCTTGATCGCCTTGTCGTTGTCGCCACCGAGATAATAGGTCGCGCCGCGATCGGACCAGGCTTGCGCATAATCCGGCTTCAGCTTGATCGCCTGGTCGTAGTCGGCGAGCGCGCGGTCGAGCCGGCGCTGATTGGTGTAGACGACGCCACGCAGCGCGTAAGCTTCCGCATCCGCCGGATCGAGCTCGATCGCCTTGCCGAGGTCGGCCGCGGCGCGATTGAGATCGCCGCCGGCCTCGCGCAAGAGGTCGCCGCGCAGGCGCCAGGCTTTTGCATTCTTGCCGTCAAGCGCGATGGCGCGATCGATGTCCCGCAGGGCCTGGGTGAGACCACCCGAGATGCGCGCATTGGCGTCGGCACGGACCAGCAGCGCCGCCGTGCGATCGGCCGTCGCATTCGAGGTCTGGTCGATGATGGGGCTGCAGGCCGGGATCAGCTCCGCGGGAGCCACCTTGCTGCCCATCACGCAATCGGTGCCGGCGGAGGCGGGACAAGCGAGCGCGAAGCTCACGGCCGCGCCGAGGAAGAAGGCGCGAAGCGATATCTTGGCAGGCGAAAGCGCTTGCGCGGAAAAAGACGAGCCGCACATGGTGGAGTGCTCCGTGACGTCAGGTTTTCACCATTGTCGCGGCGGGAAAGGGATGGGTTCAATGCGGGCCCGTCGACGCCGTCATGGCCGGGCTTGTCCCGGCCATCCACGTCTAGCCCCCGGGACAGAAAGAACGTGGATGCCCCGGACAAGCCCGGGCATGACGAACTCTCTTGGAGCAGCGAGCCTCAATACCCGTCGACCCCGTTGATCCGCTGCAGCCGGTCCTGCATCGCCTTCTTCAGGTCAAAGCCCGGCCGGCCGTATCCGGCGTTCCTGCGCGCGATGAAATCGTCCTGCTCGCGCTGGATCTTGCCTGCCTCGGCCGGGCTCTGCGCTTCGCGCAGCACGCGCAGATGCGATCCGTAGATCTCGCGATCGAGATCGGCGAGGTCGCGATTGGCGCAGATCGCCTTCTCCACCGGGCGGCGCGCCCGGGCGCAATTGAAACTGGGCTTGCCCGCGACCGCCATCTGCGCGCCGATCCGCTCGATCTCGCGCGCCATCGCCTTGTGATTGGCCTTGGCCTTCTCGTGATTCGGATCGATCTTTAGCGCCGCACCGAAATCCTGCACCGCCCTGGGCTTGTCGCCCTTCCTGAGCCAGAGCTCGCCGCGCGCGTTGAAGATGTCGGCAAGCGTGGGATCGAGCTGGAGCGCGCGGCTGTCGTCGGCGATGGCGCGGTCGATCTGGTCGTGCCGCGCGTAAAGCGCCGCGCGCGCGACCAGCGCCTTGACCAGATCCCCCTTCGCCGTCTTCTCGCTGTCGATCACGGCGGCGCAGGCGGTGGCGGCCTTGTCCAGATCGTCGGCCGCGGTCGCCGCGAGGCACGACGCGACGTCGACCTGTATCACCGCGGCCGGCTCGCCCCCGGTCGCGGCCTCTGCCGCGCCGAGCGAGAGCGCGCACAGCAGCGCGGCACCTGACGATCGAACCCATTTTTGAAAACGCATGTTCACTGCAGTCGGAAGCCTTGCTTTCGGTCTTGTCTTACGTCTTGCCTCGGGGCCGTACTATCCATCATACGGCCGGATTGGTGCTAGCTTGTGGCGCCGCTCACATCGGTTTCGGGGATCATCGTGTCGACATTCGAATGGATCATCGTTCTGCTGCTCGGCGCCGTTGCCTTATCGGCGCTGGCGCGGCGGATCAAGGTCCCCTACCCGACCTTTCTCGCCATCGGCGGCGCGCTGATCGCCTTCGTGCCCTCCAGCCCGTCCTGGACACTGGAGCCGGACCTCGCTTTGGCCCTTTTTGTCGCACCGGTCCTGCTCGATGCCGCCTTCGACACCTCGCTGCGCGATCTGCGCAACAATTGGGTTCCGGTCTCCACCCTGGTCGTCGCCGCGGTCGGCCTGACCACGGCCGGCGTCGCTTTCGTCGCGCACCGGCTGATGCCCGAGATGCCGTGGGCCGCCGCGGTCGCACTCGGCGCCATCGTGGCGCCGCCCGACGCAGCCGCGGCGGTCGCGATCCTGAGCCAGGTCAAGCTGCCTCACCGCATGGTGAAGGTTTTGGAAGGCGAAAGCCTGCTCAACGATGCCAGCGCGCTCCTGATCTATCGCATAGCGGTCGGCGCGGTCGCCACCGAGCATCTGACATGGAGCCAGGTCGCGCCGACCATGGCGCTCGCTTTGGTCGGCAGCGTCGTCGCCGGCCTGCTCGCAGCCCGCCTCATCCCGCCGATCATGGAGCGCGTGACGGAAGCGCCGAGCGTGATCATCGTGCAATTCGCGACCACCTTCATGGTCTGGATCGCCGCCGAGCATCTCGGCCTCTCCGGCATTCTCACCATCGTTGTCTATGCCATGGCGATGGCGCGGTCCGCCGGCTTGCGCATGCCGGCGCGGCTGCGGGTCCCGTCCTATGCGGTCTGGGAAACCATGGTGTTCGTGCTCAACGTGCTCGCCTTCATGCTGATCGGCATGCAGATGCGGCCGATCTGGACGCGGCTCGATGCCGACATACGCTGGGAATATTGCGTGGCCGCGGCCTGGATCCTGCTCACCGTGGTGCTGGTCCGCCTGCTCTGGGTGACGTTCTATCGCACCATCCTGCGCGTGCTGGTCGCGCAGGGGATCTATCACCCGAAAGACCCGCGGGCCGTCGCCTCGCCCAAGGGCGGCCTCATCATCTCCTGGTGCGGCATGCGCGGTCTCGTCACGCTCGCGACCGCGTTCGCGCTGCCGGAGAATTTTCCCTATCGCGACTTCATCGTCTTCATCGCGTTCGCGGTGGTGCTGGGATCGCTGGTGATCCAGGGCCTGACGCTGCGGCCGCTGATCCTGGCATTCGGTCTCAAGGACGACGATCCCGTCGGCACCGAGGTCGCGCATGCACGCGCCGTGGCCTATCGCGCCGCGCTCGATGCGATCGAAAGCGATCCGTCGGAAGAGGCGGAGATCCTGCGGCTCGAATATCGGGCGATCCTGATGCAGACGGAAAACGATCCCAATGGCGGCATCGCCAGTGGCGAGCTGCCCGCCGATCCCCTGCGCCGCCGCGCCATCGAGGCCGCGCGCAAATCGATCGTCGCGCTGCGCGCCACCGAGGTGATCGGCGACGACGCCTTCCACCGGGTCGAGGAGGAGCTCGATCGCGCAGAATTGAGCGCGGGGGGCTGAGGTAGCGCAACCACAAACTCGGTGTCGTCCCGGACAAGCGCGCCCCAGGCGCGCGCAGATCCGGGACGACAGCCCGCATGAACGGCGAGCGTTGAACCAAACCCTGCCCTCCCAGACTCACTCCTGATGACGACCCTGATCGACGACCGTCGTGTACGCGCGCGTGATGCGGCGCCTGCACGATATTTTTATCTCCACATGGCCCTGGCCTGCGCAGCCACTGCGTTTCTCGGCTTCGCACCGACCTATTGGGTGCCGCTCGCCCACCGGACGCTGTCCGCAAGTCCGGTGATTCATTTTCACGGATTCTTGTTCTTCACCTGGTCACTTTATTTCGTGCTGCAGACCTGGCTCGCGGCCTCGGGCCGCGTGGTCAATCACCGATCGCTCGGCATCGCCGGCGTGTCGCTCGCGACCGCGATGACGATCTTCGGCTTCCTCGCTTCCGTACATGTGATGCAGCATTCCGCCGCCCTCGGGCAGCGCGAGGCTGGCATCGGCTTCTCGATCGTGCCGATGAGCGGCATCGCGTTCTTCGCGATCGTGTTCGTGCTGGCGATCATGAACACACGCAAGCCCGAGATTCACAAGCGGCTGATGCTGCTCGCCGCGGTCTCCATCCTCGACGCCGCGATCGCGCGCTGGTTCCTGACCTTCCTGGCGCCTCCCGGGCCGCCCGGCCCGCCGCCGGTGCCGGTGACGATCGCGCCGGCCGTCGTCGCCTCGCTGCTGCTTGTCGTCGCCATGGTGCGCGACTGGCGCGCCGAGGGCCGCGTGCATCCGGTCTACATCTACGGCACGCTCGCGCTGCTGGCGGTGAAGGTGCTGAACTGGCCGGTCAGCGAGAGCGCGGCCTGGCATTCGTTCGCCGGCGGGATTCTTGCGCTGGCGCAGTAGGTCGCCAAACACTCCGCTGTCGTCCCGCAAGCTCCCATGCAATCCGTCACCCTGAGGTGGCCGCTTCTTCAGCGGCCCTCGAAGGGCGACGGCCCAGCTGCCGCAACGGGGCCGCTCATCCTTCGAGGCTCCCCGCGCGATGCTCTGCATCGCGCGCCTCGCACCTCAGGATGACGGTTTCTAGCGGTATTGCTTCAAGCCCCCGCCTTGCACGTGATCCCGCCGTCGACCACGAGCTCGATCCCCGTCACATATTTCGACTCGTCCGAGGCCAGGAACAACGCGGCGTTAGCGACGTCGAAGGCATCGCCCATGTGGCCCATCGGCACCTGTGCGTCGCGGGCGCGCCACATCGCCTCGACATCGCCCTTGGCGTAGCTGTTCGCGAGCCCTGCGGAATGCTCGACCATCGGCGTCTTCATCAGGCCGGGCAGGATCGCGTTGACGCGCACATGATGGCGCGCGAACTCGATCGCGGTGGTGCGCGTCATCTGGTTCATCGCCGCCTTCGAGGTGCCGTAGGTGACGTAGGAGATGCCCATGTGCCGAATCGAGGCGATCGAGGAGATGTTGATGATCGAGCCGCCGCCCTGCTTCACCATGACGGGAATGACGTGCTTCATGGCAAAATAGGCGCTCTTGAGGTTGACGCTGAAGACGCGGTCCCAGCTCTCCTCGGTGACCTCCACCACGCTGCCCATTTCGGCGATACCGACATTGTTGTCGAGCACGTCGATGCGGCCATAGGCCTTCAGGCATGCCGCCACCATCGCCTCGATCTCGGCGGGACGCGCGACGTCGGCGGTGAACGCCGTCGCCTGGCCGCCCTCGCCGGTGATGATCTTCGCGGTCTCTTCGGCGGCGGCGCCGTTGCGGTCCACGCAAAACACCTGCGCACCCTCGCGCGCGAAGGTCACCGCGGTCGCCTTGCCGTTGCCCCAGCCGGGACCGATCGAGCCGGCCCCCACCACCATCGCAACCTTGCCCTTGAGCCGATCCATCGTGTGTCTCCTTTGTTGTTCTTCTTGTAGCCCGGATGAGCGCAGCGACATCCGGGGACGGTGGTCCCGCATGTCGCTCCGCTCATGCGGGCTACGGATCGTTGCAAACCTTCATCGTCGTCACGTTAGCACCAATGGAATGCCCGACAATCTCCGACAGTGTCCGACACTGTCCGTCATGGCACAGCCGCCATTCGCCGGCCTCTCCGGAATTGCCGAGCACGACCTCCGGCATCGGCGCGCGCTGCGGCTGCCATTGAAACCAGCCGCCGACCAGCCGCGCCTCGGGCGGCGGCTCCATGCCGGGACCGGTGCCCTTGACGCGGGCCTGCACCAGTTCGAGGCCGGCGGGCGTGACGCGCCAGTCCTCCTGCCACTCGATCTTCGCGATCGAATGCGTCCAGGCGAGCGTGAACGCAGACAGCGCCAGCGTCTTCACGCCGAAAGCCGTTGCGAAGCAGAGGCTCACACCGCCTCGACCGGCGCTGGCGGGCGCTGCCGCCATTGCCACAGCACGATCGCCGCGGCGAGCACGAAGCCGATGGTGTCGCTGAACGCAAATTCGCCGAGCAGGCAGAACGCGGCGCCGAGCGCGACCAGGCGCTCGATCAGGTTCAGCCGCGTGAACAAAAAGCCGATCGCGACCATGCCGAACAGCGCGATCGCCACCAAAGCCTTGAACGTCGCCAGGGCCACCGCGCCGTAGAAGCCGAGCTTGGCCGCCATGGGATCGCCGGCCTGCAGCATCAACGCGGGCGAGTAGACGAAGATGAAGGGGATGACATAGCCGGCGAGCGCGATGCGCATCGCCTCCCAGCCGATCTTGTCCGGATTCTCCTTCGCGATCGGCGCCGCCGCGAGCGCGGCGAGCGCCACCGGCGGCGAAAGGTCGGCCATGATGCCGTAGTAGAACGCGAACATGTGGCTCGCGATCAGCGGCACGCCAAGTTTCGCCAGCGCCGGTGCGGCGAGCGCGGCGGTGATGATGTAGGTCGGGATGGTCGGGATGCCGGTGCCGAGCAGAATCGACAGCAGCATGGTCATGATCAGCGCGAGGAACAGGCTCTTTTCGCCGAGCCCGATCACCCAGCCGCCAAAGATGGTGCCGACGCCGGTCTGCGACATCATGCCGATGATGACGCCGACGATGGCGCAGGCCATGCCGACGGTGATGGCGGATTTGGCGCTTTCGGCCAGCGCGTCGCGGCACTCGCGCAAGGCCTTGAACCCGCCACGCACGAAAGCGGCAATCAAGATCAGACCGACGACGACGCATCCGACCGGCACGATCTTGAGGCCGTCCCGCGACAGCGCGCCGACCACCAGCGCAAGCCCGACCCAGAAGATGATGCGGATCACGTTCGAGGAGGCGCCCGTCGTGATGGCGGTGCCGAGGATCAGCGCCACGGTCAGCGCGAGGCCCATGCTGCCGGCATAGAGGGGCGTGAAGCCTTCGAACAGCATGTAGACCAGGGCAGCGAGCGGCAACACCAGGTACCAGCGCGTCACCAGCGCCTTCCAGGCGCTCGGAATCTCCGAGCGCTTCATGCCGACGAGGCCGTGCTTGCCGGCTTCCAGATGCACCATCCAGAACGCCGAAGCGAAATAGAGGATCGCCGGGATCGCCGCCGCCTTGACGATCTCCGAATATTGCACGCCGAGCGTCTCGGCCATGATGAACGCGACCGCGCCCATCACCGGCGGCATGATCTGCCCGCCCATCGACGCCGTGGCCTCGACGCCCGCCGCGAAGGCGCGGCGATAGCCGAACCGGATCATCAGCGGAATCGTGAACTGGCCGACGGTGACGACATTGGCAACGCCGGAGCCGGAGATCGTGCCCATCATGCCCGAGGCGAACACCGCAACCTTGGCCGGGCCACCGCGGGTCCTGCCGAACAGGCCAAGCGAGACGTCGGTGAAGAGCTGGATCATGCCGGCGCGTTCCAGGAACGAGCCGAACAGGATGAACAGGAAGATGTAGGTCGCCGAGACGTAGATCGGCACGCCGTAAAAACCTTCGGTGCCGAACGACAGATGGGTGATGATCTGATCGAAATCGTAGCCGCGATGATTGAGCGGCGACGGCAGGTACTGGCCGAAGAACCAGTAGACGAGGCAGGCGCCGCACATCAGCGGCAGCGCCGCGCCCATCAGGCGCCGCGTGCCCTCGAAGATCAGCACCGCCAGCACCGTGCCGACCACGAGATCGAGCCGCGTCGGGTCGCCGTCGCGCGCGATCAGGTCGGCGTAGAAAATCCACTGGTAGAGCCCGCAGAAGAAGCCGGCAGCGCCGATCGCCCAGCCGAGCGCGCGGCCGGCATTGCTCTTCGCGGTGAAGTTGGCGATCAGGCCGAAGGTGAGCAGGACCAGGAAGCCGACATGGACGCCGCGCACCACCTGGCTCGGCAGATAGTTGAAGGCGGCGACATAGAGCTGGAAGGTGGCGAAGGCAATGCCGATCCAATAGGCGAGCGCGCCCCAGCCGCGCGGGCCGAAGCCTTCCGGGAAACCGTGCTCGAAATTGTCGAACTCGACCTTGACCTTCTCGGGCGCAGCTTCAGTGCCCTCTGCCTTTTCCAGCATCTATCTCGTCCTCAGCCTGTCCATGCCGGATAGCATTGGCACAGGGCCCCAAAAACGTCATGCCCGGGACGATCCCGGGCATTCGCGAACGCTCTCTCCACCGTCATTCCGGGGCGATGCGAAGCATCGAACCCGGAATCTCGAGATTCCGGGTTCGGCTCTGGCGAGCCGCCCCGGAATGACAGGGATAGTCTTACTTGATCAGCCCTTTTTCCTTGTAATAGCGGATCGCGCCGGGGTGCAACGGAACCGGGCTGCCGGTGGCGGCGGTCTCGAGCTTGATCTCCTTGCCGGCCGCGTGCGCGTTCTGCAATTCCGGCAGCGATTCGTAGACCAGCTTGGTCATCTGATAGGCGAGATCGTCCGACACCGCGGAGCTGGTGACGAGATAGTTGATCACGGCCGCCGTCGGCACGTCCTTGTCCTGGCCGGTATAGGTGTTGGCCGGAATGATCGCGGAGACGAAGGGCGGGCCGATCTTGTCGACGGTCTCCTTCGGCACCGACACCACCGTGATCGGGCTCGAGGTGGACAGATCCTTTAGCGAGGCGACGCCGAGGCCAGCCGATTGCAGCGTCGCTGCGAGCTGGCGGTTCTTCATGAGGTCGACGGATTCGGCGAACGGCAGATACTCGACCTTGCCAAGATCCTTGTAGCTCATGCCCGCGGCGGCCAGGATCGCGCGCGAATTCAGCTCGGTGCCCGACTTGGGCGCACCGACCGAGAGGCTCTTGCCCTTGAGGTCGGCCAGCGTCTTGATGCCGGACTCCGTGGTGGCGACGATCTGGATGTAGTTCGGGTAGATCGCACCGATGGTGCGGAGCTTGTCGAGTTTGGTCTTGAAGCCCGCCTCCTCCTCGCCGTCCCAGGCGGCCTTGAGCGAGTCACCCAGCGTGAACGCCAGCTCGCCGCGGCCCTGCTGCAGCAGGATCAGATTCTCGACCGACGCCTTGGTGGCCTGCACCTGCGTCTTCACGTTCGGAATCTTGTCGCCGTAGATCTTCCCGATCGCGACCCCGAGCGGATAGTAGACGCCCGAGGTGCCTCCGGTCAGCACGTTGATGAAGGATTGCGCCTGCGCGCAAGGTGCCGACGCTGCCAGAACAAGAGCCGCAGCCGCGCCGAGAATAGTCCGTTTCATGGTTGTTGTTCTCCCCAAACCGGCCGCGAAAGTGGCCGGATGAGGCATGCGGGTCAACCCATCCAAAAGATAAAGCTGGGCTGCGGTAAACGGCCGTTCCGGCTCGATTATTCGGGAACCGGACAGGTGCGGCGAGGTGGCGCAGCGTGGACGATCGTATAAGTGTGGACCAGGGCCAAGACGATACCAACAGCGTCATGGCCGGGCTTGTCCCGGCCATCCACGCCTTTTCGCAGCTCGGAGGACGTGGATGCCCGGGACAAGCCCGGGCATGACGACCTCTGCTGAATGTTCAAATCCGATTGCCTGCCCGCAAGCGAGCAGAAGCCCCCCTCACTGGAAGGTCATGTCCAGGCACTTGGAGATGTCGGAGCCGAGGCCGGAGGAGATGGTGATGCAGCCGCGCACCTTCTGCGCGGTCGCGTCGGCGGCCCACACCGAATAGCCGCCGGGGCCGAAGAACGAGTTGGTGTTCGGCGGTTCGGTCTCGGTGACGTCGAAATCGTATTTCCCGTCGGTGTCGAAGATGCGCGGCTTCTTGATGCAGCCGCCGTCGGTCTGGACGTTGATGACTTCCTTGTTGTCGCGGGTCAGCGCCAGCGAGACCTGGCAGCGGAAATATTCCGAGGTCTTGGTGTTGAAGAGATAAGTATAGGATTTGCAGGTCGCGGTGTTCAGCTTGCCCGGAGCAAGGCCGCGGCTGCACGAAATGCGCTGGTTGTGGCTGAGCTGGTAGTCATCGGCCCGGGCGGCCGGCGCCAGCGCCGTCAGTGACAATGCAGCAGCCCAGCAGAGTTTAATCACATGGCGCATCCGAATCATCCCTACCAATAATTTTGTCGAGTTGCGTTCTAGACGGAAAGCGGAACATAGTCGCGAGGGGACGCGGGGAAAATCACAAACTGCTGGGCAAGACGTGATGCGCTGCGGCGCTTTCGCGAATTGACCCGGACATACCGTTCGTGATTTGTTCAAGACCGGTGCCCCACCGGCGGGGAGGATGGATCATGGCATTTTCAACAAAGACATTTGCACCTGTTTCGATTGCACTCGTAACGCTGCTCGGCGGCTTCGCCGGACCTGCTGCCGCGCAAGCGCCGGCCACGCCCTGGGAGCTCAAGCCCGACACCGGCTACGCCTACGACAAGGACGGCAAGACCTTTTCCTACAAGATGGGCACCAGCAACGCCGGCGAGTTGCTGAAGGGCGCCAAGAAGGTCCCGCGCGGCACGCTGTTCTTCATCGGCCACAACGGCCAGCTCTACATGCGCAGCGGCCCGTATCTCGAAGGCGACGGCAAGTTCAAGTTCGGGCCGGATCAGTAGGGCCTGCGGGCGGGAACGCTCCTTCCACACTCTCGGTGTCATCACCCGCGAAGGCGGGTGATCCAGTATTGCAGAGGCCGTCGTGATTGAATCGAAAGGCCGCGGCGTACTGGATGCCCCGGTCGAGCCGGGGCATGACAGCGGAGGATGCCGCAGCTCACCAGCGCCCTAGAACGCCCCGGCCATTTCCCTTGCGCCGGGTTTGCCGCTGTTCGCATCCATCCGGTCGTCCGTCACCGCCAGCAGCTTCGCCACCGTGTTGTGGCGGATCGCGACCGGGTTGCGCTCGTAGCCGCCGCGCTGGAAGAAGTTCGAGGTCGGCACCTGCTCGCGCATCGCCTGCGGCATGGTCACCATGTCGAGCCCAGTGCCGTCGCCGGTGAGGTTCATCATCTCGAGCTCGGCCGCGGTGAGCGGGCGGGTGTAGCCCTTGGCGCGGGCGAACAGCACCGAGGTCAGCAGCTTGTGGGTCTGCAGCATCGGCCCGACGTCGATGTCGAGCACCATCGCGTGCATGGCCCAGCCCTGCGAGGTGTTGCCGATCTTCTCGTGCTCCGACCAGGTGTCGGGCACCGCCTTGGCATGCGTCACCATCTTCTTCAGGACGGCGAGCTTGTGCTCGAGCGCCTGCCGCTGCGGCCCTGACGTGCGCGCCACCTTGTCGGCGAGCGCGCGGATGAGCTCATGCCCCTGCTCGGCCAGCAGCTCGACGCTGTTGGTGGTCAGCAGCTGGTTGTAGCCCATGGCGGTCGAGATCGCGCGCTTGCCGCCATGCTCGATTCCCGCCTGGACGTCGTGGCTGCCGGTGCCGCCGGTCTCGAACGAATAAACCCGCACCGCCTGCTCGCGCGTCAGCCCGGAGGCGAGCGCGTAGCGGGCATAGGCGCGCTTGAACTCGACCTCGCTGGAGGGACGCTGCGGCGTGAACTGGTAGAGCTCCTGCGCCGCGCGCAGGAAATCCGCGACCACGGGGATCGGCTTCTTGGCGGGCCGGTCCGGCGTTTCCTCCGGCTCCGGATTCACCGGCTTCTTCGGTCCGTTGTAGAGCGGCGGATGCTCCAGCACGTAATCGTCGAGCGTCACCTGCTGGCCGCTGCGCCGCTTGGCGTTGCGGCCTTTGCGCTTCTCCGAGATCTGGCTCCAATAGGCGCCGGCCTCGGCATCGAACGCGGCGCGCGCCGCCTGGTACTCGGCGAGCTTGCGGCGATATTCGAGCACGGCGGGCGAAGCGCCGCCTTGCGCGAAAAACTGCGACAGCAGCTGGGCGTTGGCGTTGCTGACGGCCGGCGGCAGCGCATCGGCCTCGCCGCCGCGGGCGGCGGGCGTGAGCAGGACGAGCGCGAGGGGAACCAGCGCAAGACGATGTCGAATCGAATGATGCATGCGAACGTCCTAGCAGGCATCCGGTAACCGTCACGTTAACGCGCCGTTTACCATCATTTCCAGGCGAAAACCGGCTGTTCCAGCTCGGTCACGCGGGTGTGCCGCCCCGCCAGCACCTCGCGGAACTGATAGATCAAGGCCGCCGTCGGCGCGTGGATCAAGCTCATCTGGTGATGGAAGCGGATCACGCGGCGGGTGCTTTCGGGGATCGCAGTGAAATCGAAGGCCTCGTCGCGTTCGATCGTCGCGAGCGCGATGCGATGGACGGAGGCAACCTCGTCCGGGTTCGGCCTGATCGCGGCACTGTCGGCCGCCCACACCACCACCGGCGTGATCAGATAGCCGGAGCGGGTCGGATAATCGTCGAGCAGGCCGAGCACCGCGTCGGCCGAAAGCTTGAGCGCAAGCTCCTCGTCGAGCTCCCGCAGCGCCGCCTCGACAGGCGTCTCGCCGGCATCGCAGCGTCCGCCGGGCAGCGCCCATTGGCCGCGATGCGATCGCAGGCTCGACGCGCGCTTCGTGAGCAGGAAGGCCGTGTCGTCGCCGTCACCGGATTCGGTCAACGCCAGCACCACCGCGGCGCGCTTCAGCGCCGACGGCTCGGCCGCGTCGGGCAGCCGCGCGAAGGACGCGCACGCCTCTGCGATATTCCGTCTGGTGGCATCGCCGAAAGGTCTCATGATGCTTGACTACACCATGACCGCATCTGATGAAACGAGGAGAGACAAGCGTTGCAGGGATGGACGGAGCGATGACGAGCAAGGTTGCCGCAAGGCTCAAATCAGAGGGCTGGAGCATCCTCGAGACCACGGGCTTCATGCACCTGGTCGGTCCCCTGTGGGAGCGCAAGGTCGATGGCCATTACGAGTTCGCGCTCGCGACCGAGGACAAGCACCATAATCGCCGCGGCATGGTCCAGGGCGGCGTGATGATGACCTTCGCCGACCGCACCTGCGGCATGACCGCCCGCTACACCTCCGGCAAGGAGTTCATGGCGACGGTGCAGCTCGACACCCATTTCGTCGAAGCCGGCCAGATCGGTGACATCCTGATCTCCCGCCCCCGCGTCGTGCGCTCGACCCGCAGCCTGATCTTCATGAGCACCGAGGTGACGGTCGACGGCCGCTGCATCGTGATGGCGAACGGCGTGTTCAAGATCTTGAAGGGGCCGGGGTAGATGCGCGGTTAGGCAGGCTCCGCTGCCAACACATCCACCGCCGTCATTCCCCGCGAAGGCGGGGAATCCAGTACGCCGCGGCTTCTCGGCTCCATCACGACGGCCTCTGGAATACTGGATCGCCCGATCAAGTCGGGCGATGACAGTTGTGAGTATGGCGGGCATCCGCCACGCGTCATTGCGAGCGCAGCGAAGCAATCCAGAGATCTCCCCGCGCACGCAGCTCTGGATTGCTTCGCTGCGCTCGCAATGACGGTTCTGGGTGGTTATGCTGCCCCAACAAAAATCGAGGACCTGCCCATGCAATACCGTCAGCTCGGCCGCAGCGGCCTGAAAGTGTCGCCGATCTGTCTGGGCTCGATGATGTTCGGCGGGCCGACCGATGAAGCCACGTCGAAGCGGATCATCGACAAGGCGCACGGCGCCGGCATCAATTTCATCGACACGGCCGACGCCTATTCGAAGGGCGCCTCCGAAGAGGTGGTCGGCCGCGCCATTGCCGGCAACCGTCACGCCTGGGTGCTCGCGACCAAGCTTGCCAACCCCATGGGCAATGATCCCAACCGCGTCGGCCTGTCGCGCCGCTGGGTGCTGCAGGCCGCCGACGAGAGCCTGAAGCGGCTCGGCACCGATCACATCGACATCTACTATCTGCACAAGGAAGACCATTCGACGCCGCTGGAGGAAACAGTGCGCGCGATGGGCGATCTGATCCGCGCCGGCAAGGTGCGCTATTTCGGCGTCTCCAATTATCGCGCCTGGCGCGTCGCCGAGATCTGCAACATCTGCGACCGGCTCGGCATCGACCGGCCCGCGGTGAGCCAGCCATACTACAATGCGATGAACCGCATGCCCGAGGTCGAGCACTTCCCGGCCTGCTCCTATTACGGCCTCGGCATCGTGCCCTACAGCCCGCTGGCGCGCGGCGTGCTCGCCGGCAAGTACAGGCCGGATGCGGCTCCCGACAAGGAGACGCGCGCGGGACGCAACGACACCCGCATGATGCAGACCGAGTGGCGGCCGGAATCGCTGCAGCTCGCGCAGGAGATCAAGATCCACGCCGAGAAGAAGGGCATCACCGCCGGCCAGTTCGCGGTAGCCTGGGTGCTCAACTCCGCTTTCGTCTCCTCGATCGTCGCCGGCCCACGTACCGAGGAGCAGTGGGACGGTTACATCAGCGCACTCGACTATCGCTTCGGCGGAGATGACGAGGCGCTGATCGACCGGCTGGTCGTGCCGGGCCATCCCTCGACGCCGGGCTACAACGATCCCGCCTACCCGATCGAAGGCCGCCGCGCCCGCACCGCCTGAACCTTCGAGAGACGACCATGGCACAGGAAGACCGCTACGGCCTGCCGCTCTCCACCGCATCCGATGCGGCGGCAAGCGCCTATCGCGACGGCGTCGACCTCATGCTCGCGGGCTGGACCGGCATGGCGGAGGCGCTGGAGCGCGCCATCGCGGCCGATCCGGATTTTGCGCTTCCCCTCATCGCCCGCGCCCGCGTGTACGCCTTCTACCAGCAGGGCGATCTGGCGCGGAGCAAGGCGGCGCTCGCACGCGAGCTGGTCGGAAAGCACGGCACGGAGCGCGAGCGCTCGCATGTCGAGACGCTGGCGCTGGCAATCGAGGGGAAGCTGCCGGAGGCGATCGCATCGACGCTGAATCACATCGAGCGCTGGCCGCGCGATGCCCTGGTGCTGTCGCTGCCGCTCGGCGCGTTCGGCCTGTTCGCCTTCTCCGGCATGGCCGACCACGACCGCGCGCGGTTTGAGCTGTGCGAGCGCATGGCGCAGCATTACGGCGAGGACTGGTGGTTCCTCACCATGTCCGGCTGGGCGATGACCGAGAACGGCAACGTCGCGCGCGGCCGCGCCGTCACCGAGCGTGGTTTCGACCTGCGCCGGGCCAATGCTCATGCCGCGCACGCCGTGCTGCATGCGATGTTCGAGGATGGCTCGATCGACGCCGCCGACCGCCTGGTCGAGGACTGGATCCCCTCTTACGACCGCGCCGGCCTCCTGCACGGCCACATCCGCTGGCACCAGGCGCTCGGCGCGCTCGAGCATGGCGATGCGGCACGCGCGCTCGCGATGTATGCCGACGTGCTCCAGCCCTCGGCCACCCAGGCGCCGCCGCTCAACGTCGTCACCGACGCCGCCTCGCTGCTGTGGCGCCTGTCGGCCTATGGGCACGCCGTGCCAAGAGAGCTCTGGCTCGAAGCCGATGCCGCCGCGCAAAAACTGTTTCCGAAATCGAGCCTGTCCTTTGCCGACGTCCACATGGCGCTGTTCGCGGCGGCGACGCAGAACCATGCGGCGCTCGGCGCGCGGCTTGCGACCATCGAGCAGCGGCTCGCCGAGGGCAAGCTGCCGGCCGGCCCCGTGGTGCCCGCGATCTTCCGCGCGCTGGAGGCTTTCGCGGATGAGAAATACGCCGCATGCGCGCAAACGCTCGCGCCTGTCCTCGACGAGGTCGTGCGGATCGGCGGCAGCCACGCCCAGCGCGAATTGATCGAGGACACCTGCATCGTTGCGCTGATGCGCAGCGGCGAACTGCCGCGCGCGCGAGCCCTGCTGGACGCCCGGCTGCATCGCCGCCCGTCGCTTCGCGACAGGCGCTGGCAGGGCGCGACGGGTTAGCTCTGCCACGAAAAAAACACCGGCCTGACGGCAAGTGCCGGCCGGACGGCTTGGGCGATGCGGGCGAATCGCCGTCGGGGTGGCGCGGTGGTATTCCAGACGGATCTTGCAGAACAAACGGGATCGCAACCAATTTGCGGTTCGATGGTTGTCGGACGGAACCTGCCCGTGGTTCCCAGGCATTTGAGCCTTCCGATGCGCCTCTGCCGACCTCTGCCGGCCGCCACGCTGGGTTTGACCGCCGCGCTTGCCGCGATCGCAAGTCCTTGTTTTGGCGAAACTTCCAAACCGATTCCGGTCAAGAATCCGCCGGCGCAGCAGACCGCCTTGATCGACCTGCTGGCGCTGATGTCGGGCCATTGCAAGACGTTCAAGGTCGCCGGCCGCTCCTTTGCCTGCAAGACGGTGGCCTACGCCCACGGCGACAAGGGCCGCGTCAATTTCGCGGTCGCCGTCGACGACCCCTCCGATGCCAACCACGTCGTGTCGTTCTCCGGCGAGAACGGCAAGCGCGCGGACGACAATTCCTACGAGCTGCCGATCGACCGCATGCTGCTCAACTCCAAGGATCGCCCCAAGGTCGACGGCCTGCCGGTGCCGGCGGAGCAGACCTCCACCGGTCTCTGCCGCCAGACCGGAAACTTCGCTGCCAGGAAAGTGAACGACGTCACCTGTTCGGCGACCGACAACGAAGGTCGTCAATATGAACTACTGTTCGTCTCCGACGGTACGCCCGTGAGCGTGCGCCGCATCCGGCAATCGTCGCCCTCGATCCAGGATCCGTTCAAGTAGCCCTCACGCGAACGCCTTTTCCAGCGTTGCGAAGATCACCGCGAGCGATTTGTCGTGCCGTGTGATCGGCGGTACCGGGCGATCAATCTTCATCAGCTGGTAGACCGCCGTCTGCGCCGCGCGCACCGAATATTCGACGGTGAACACGACGTCATCGGGGATTTCCACGAACTGGCTGACGAAGGCGAGGTTGACCGAGTTCTTCGGCACAGGCAGCGGCCGATCCGTCAGGTTGCGCGGCATGAACATGCTGGTGATGTAGGGCATCCGGCAGGGAACGCAGATCGCGTCCTCGAACACACCAGGTTCGAAATTCAGGTGGCCGCACAATTCCTTCAGGATATCGGCGCCGCCGCAATCGGACATCGGCTTGGCGACGAAGTTGCCGACGCGGTCGGGATGCAGCGCATAGCCCCAGAACACCTGCACGTTCTTCGGCTGCCCCGTGAAATGCGGCTGGTGATAGAGCACGACCGACATCAGCCAGTTCGAATCCTTGAACGTGACGAGGCCGCCGGTGCCTGCCCTGTTGCCGGAGAACGCTTCCATCCGGTCGAAGAACTGCGGGTCACGGCAGGTGACGGTGAAGGACGCCCAGTAGGATTCGGGGATCGAATTGTTGAAGGCGGCGGGATTGCCGAATTCGGGACGGCCCTGCGCGATCGTCTCCCACAGCGCCCAGCCCTGACTGTCCTTCTTGGTCAGGCGCGGCGGCGGCTCGGTCATCGAGCCCAGGCTCGAGGCGTCCGTCATCGAGCCGTTCTGGAAGAACACGAGATCGCCCTCCTCGAGCCGGACATTGGCGATGCGGCCGTCGCGATCGAGCACGAGCTGGCGCACCCGCAGGCGTCCGTTCTCGTCTTCGACCGCCATGTCGGTGACGCGCGTGCCGCGTACGAACTGCACGCCCTGCCGCTTCAGCCAGTCGGCGAGCGGCCGCACGATCGCGTCATACTGATTATAGACGGTGCGCTTGACGCCGCCGAGCGTCTCGATGCGCGGAAACTCGTTCATGAAGCGATGCAGATAGCGCTTCAGCTCCACCGCGCTGTGCCAGGGCTGGAACGCGAAGGTGGTCTGCCACATGTACCAGAAATTGGACTCGAAGAATTTTGGCGAGAGCCAGTCGGTGATGCGGCTGTTGCCGAGCGTCTCCTCGGAGGCCTCCGTCAAACGCAGCAGCTCGAGCCGGTCGCGCGCGGAAAAGCCCATATGCGAGACGTCGATCTTGAAGCGATTGCGGTCGACCAGCCGCGCCTGCGAATGCGCGGGGGTCTCCAGATTGAACGCGATGGTCTCCTCGCGCACGCTGAGGCCCGGATGCTCCAGCGAGGGAATGCTGGAGAGCAGATCCCAGGTGCACTCGTAATGATCGGTGGTCAGCATGCGGCCGCCTCGCAGCGAATAGGCGCCGTTCGCGAGCAGCGCGCCGTCGAGGCTGCCGCCGACCAGCGGCTGCGCCTCGTAGATCACGATGTCACGCCCTGCCTGCTGCGCGTCGCGGATCAGGAACGCCGCGCCCGCGAGCGATCCAATGCCACCGCCGATGAAATACGCCTTCATGACTTGCCTCGATTGCCGTACGAATTTTCGTGGCGACACTGCATCCGCAGGCAGCAACCGAGGTTGCGCTGGATCAACCGCGGGACGAGGCGAAATCACGTCGACGTTATCGCTGCAGGCCTCTTCGCATAAACGTGTTCGATCTCGTCGGCGAAGCGGCGCTCGAGCGCAGGCCGCTTGTTCTTCAGCGTCGGCGTGAGCAGGCCTGCCGCAATGGTCCATGGATCCAGCGTCCACCACACCGCGCGCGGAGTGGCATAGGCCGGATAGCTCTTCACGGCCGCCGCTATTCGCGCCAGCAGCGCCGCCCGCTCCGCGGCGCCGCCCTGCTGGCCGCGCGCAGCCAGCCTTTCCTTCTCCGCCACCCAGGCTTTGGCATTCAGCACGACCAGCGCGGCGAGGAACGGCCGCTTTTCGCCAACCACCAGCGCCTGCTCGAACAGGGGATCGGCCAGGATCGCGGTCTCCAGATCGACCGGCGCGATCTTCTCACCGGTCGAGGTCACCAGGATGTCCTTGATGCGGCCGGTGATGGTGATCCGCCCGTTCTCGATGCGGGCTTGGTCGCCGGTATGAAGCCAGCCATCGGCATCCTTGACGCGGCGCGTCTCCTCCGGCTTGTGCCAATAACCGATCATCACGCTGGGACCACGCACCTGCAATTCGTCGTTCTCGCCCAGCCGGACCTCGACGCCGTCGAGGACGTGGCCGACCGAATGTGGGTCGTTGTCGTCGACGGTGTTCACCGAGACGACCGGCGAGGTCTCCGTCATGCCGTAGCCCTGGAGAACGTCGAGCCCCAGCGCGAGAAACAGGCGAATGACGGGCTCCGCGATCGGCGCTCCCCCGGAAATCGCCACACGCAGGCGGCCGCCGAGCTGCGCCAGCACCTTGTCGACGACGAGGCGCTCGAGCATCGGCCAGAACAGACGGTCGAGCAGCGACGGCGCTTCGTGCCGCTGCCGCGCATCGAAGCGCCGGCCGCCGACGTGGATCGTGAGGTCGAGAAGCACGCGCTCGATCCAGCCAGCCGACGCGCGATGCTGCATGATCAGCGCGTAGACGCGCTCGTAGATCCGGGGCACCGAGACCAGCACCGTCGGCCGCACATGCTTCAGATCATCCGAGAGCTGCGGCACCGAGCGGGCGTAGGCGACACAGGCGCCGGCCGCGATCGGGTAGTAATAGCCGCCGGTGCGCTCGAAGGTGTGCGAGAGCGGCAGGAAGGACAGGAAGACGTCGTGTGGTTCGGCGGCGATACGCTGCGCGATCGCCTTCACATTGGCGACGACGTTGGCGTGCGACAGCATCACGCCCTTCGGCCGCCCGGTCGTGCCCGAGGTATAGACGATGGCGGCGAGATCCTCCGGCGCGATCGCGACATCAGGCAACTGCGCCGTCGCACCGGGGGCTTGCGCGAGCCAGTAATCGAGCCCGACGATGCGCGCATCCGGCGTGACGAGCCCGCCAACATCCGAGCAGACGATGCGCTTGAGATGGTCGAGCGGCTGGCCGGTCGCCACGATCGCCTGCCAGCGCTCGAGCGTATCCACGAACAGAAGCAGCGCGCCGGAATCGATCAGGACGTAGGCGACGCTGTCGGGATTGTCGACGGCATGCATCGGCACCGGGACCAGGCCGCGCGACAGCGTCGCCTGGTCCATCGCGATATGCGAAATGCCGTTCGGCATCAGGATCGCGACGCGCTCGCCGGGCGCGAAATTCTCCGCGGCCAGCGCCCGTCGCCACAGCTCGAATTCGGCATCGATCTCGCGCCAGGACTGGCTGACCCAGCGCTTCGCTCCCGCGTCGAAATGACGGTAGGCCTCTGCCGCCGGCGTCGCCCGGACACGCCAGCGCAACAGCTCCGGCAAGGTCCTCACCTCGGCAAGCGCGTCCGGTTGACTGATCTGCTCCGTCATGGCGTCCTTTCGCGACTCGATCAATTCCCCCACTCATGTGGGGCGTCGACACTAGGCCGGCCAGTTCCCGCCACTTTGATCTTCAGCAAGCTGGCCATGCATTGGAGCGATCCATGACGCGCGACCGCCTGTTTCTACTGCGCCCCGGCTTCGAGGACCCTGCCTTTCCGGGGCGCCTGTTCTATTGCTGGCATTGCGCGCTGATCGAGGGCGTTTTGACCTCGTTTCCGCAACTCGCCGCAAATCTCGACGTCGAGCGCATCGCGTGGCCGCGCCCGCGGCAGCCGGTGATCCCGCTGGTCGGCGAACGAAATCAGGGACTGCCGCTCCTGGTGCTGGCCGACGGAGCGACATCGCCGCACCAGACCGGCAGCCATGAGGGCCGCGCCTTCATCGCCGACAAGGACGCGATCCTCGCCGCACTCTCCGAGCGCCACGGCTTTCCCGATCCGCATCCATGAGGGCGCGAACGTAGCCCGCATGAGCGAAGCGACATGCGGGACGGCCGGCCCCGGATATCGCTGCGCTCATCCGGGCTACAGGTCGCAAAACGAGGGAAGATCGGCATTGCTTAATTCCGATAGCCTCGCATAGTCGCGCCACCACCCCGCGCGAAAGTCTTTCCATGCCCCAAGCCCTCCCCGCTCTCATCGTCATTGACGTCCAGCGCGCGTTCGACGAGTGGGAGGCGGCGGGAAAGCGGCGCAACAATCCGGATGCGGTCGCGCGGATCGCCGATCTTCTGCAGGCGTTCCGGCTCCACGGCGCGCCGATCTTTCACATTCGCCATGAGGGCACCAAGCCGAATTCCTCGTTCCTGCCCCAGGGCTCCGGCTATCCCGTCAAGGACGAGGCACGCGAGCAGCCGGGCGAGCCTGTCATCGTCAAGCGCGTCAACAGCGCCTTCATCGGCACCGATCTCGAGGAGCGCCTGCGCGCAGCCGGCATCGACACGCTCGTGATCTGCGGCGCCACCACCAATCATTGCGTGGAGACGACGACGCGGATGGCCGGCAATCTCGGCTTCGACGCGCGCCTCGTGCGCGATGCGACATGGACGTTCGACCGCGTTGGCCCCGACGGCGACAGGCACTCCGCCGAGGAGATCCATGCGATGACGCTGTCGAACCTGAACGGCGAGTTCGCCCGCATCGTCAGCGCGCGTGATGTGATTGCGTCATTCGCGGCCAAGTGATGGCAGCAATGCGATCCGCGCGGTGATGCGACAATTGATCTCACGACGCATGATTCGTAGCGCCTCGCGCTGCGTCGTTTCGACGCCCGCGGCTTGCTGGAACGCACGCATCGTCCATCTGTTGTCACACGACATTCAACTGGAGTGATGACATGAAGTATCTCATTGTCGCGATGGCGGTCGGAGCTGCGGCGCTCGCCGGCGGGTCGGCGGCAAACGCGGCTGGCAGTTCGAGCGCGAAGCAGAAGGCGCAAGCGGGCCAATCGACCGACATCAGCGCGCAGCACCGGCACCACGGCCATCGCCACCACCATCATTGGCGCCAGCATCACCACCATCACGGTTACTACCGTCCGCACTATCGCAGCTACGGCTATTACCCGCGCCACCAGGGCTATTACGGCGGCGGACCGTACGGCTATTACGGCGGCGGCGGCCCCGGCGTGACGTTCAGCTTCGGCGGCGGACGCTGGTAAGACATTGAGGCCCGCAGAGATGCGGGCCTCTTTCATGACCGCAGGATCATCGCGGCCGTCTCCCGGCCGCTGGCCAGCGCCGCTTCCACGGTGCCCATGTCGGGGCCGCGATACAGCGCTTCACCGGAAAACAGCACGAGGCCGTCGGCGTGCGCAAGGATCGCCTGGGCCGCGCGCGTCCGCGGCGTCGCCCAGGAATAGGCGCCACGCGCAAAGGGATCGTGCGTCCAATTGATCGCCTCCGCCGCCACGAGCTGGCGCGCGACATCGTCATGAGACAGGCCGAAGATCGCGGCGAGCGAACCGAGCCCGGCCGCGATCAGTGCTTGCCGATCGAGGCTCTCCAATTGCGCCGTGCGCGGCCCCCCGAACCAGCCGGTGAGCAGCGCGTGCTCGTTCGGATATTGCGTCCACCACACCGGAATGGTCTGCTCGGACAACAGGAAGGTCATGCCTGCGAGGTCCTGCTGGCGCGCCCGCCACCACGGCCGCGCGAAGCGCAGCAGGATCTTGATGACATTGCCGAAGCCGATGTCGTCGCTGGCGGCCAGCTTCTCGCGCACACTCGCCGGCAGGGTGATCTGTCGCAGCAATGGGAGCGGCACGGTGAGGATCACGCGGCTGCAGCCATGCACATCGCCGCCCGCGCAGCGAACGACCGCCTCGCCGCCCTCCTCGATCGCCGTCACCACGGAGCCGAGACGGATGGCGACGCCGCGCCTGCGGCAGTCGGCGGCCAGAAAGTCGATCAGCGCGCCATAGCCGGCATCGATGCGCGCCTGCGGCGCGTGCCCGCCATCCATCCATTCCTCGCGCAGCGCCAGCGTCGAGGCGCGCTCGGGGTCGGCCGCGTCATAGCCCTCGACCATCCGCTCGATCGAACGGCGCATCGGCGCATAATCGGCACCGGAAAAATGCCGGCGCAGGAATTCGGCGACGGGCAGATCGTCCGTCAAATCCTTCAGAACGGCCTGGAGCTCGTCCGCGTGGGGATCGTCGCGCCCTCCGCGCGAGAGCATTGTCCCGTCAAAGCTCCAATGCTCGCCCTGGATCTCCTGCAGCGACAGCCCGGCTTCGCGCAGCAGCCCGCGCGTGACCGGCGCCTCGCCATGGACGAATTCGGCACCGCCCGCGGCGGGATGACCGAACTCAGAAGCGGGCAGCGGATGGATGCGGCCGCCGCAGCGTTCGCGCGCCTCCAGCACCGTCACCTTGCGGCCGGCACGCGCCAGCTCGCGCGCCGCCATCAGGCCGGCCGCGCCGGCGCCGACGATGACGATATGCTCTGATGTCCCGGGCATATCCGCGCTTCACCGGCCCGCGGCCGGCGGATCGTTCTTGATGAGATAGCGCAGCAGCAGGACGCCGCCGCCGAGATCCCGCGTGCTCTCCAGCGTCATCGCCGAGATCGGCGCGCGCTTGTCGCGGTCCGCCTCGGTCGAGGAGAACACGAAGGGCGCGCCCGTTGCGCCGTCGATCGCGGGGCTGAGGATCAGGTTGAACTCGTCGATGAGGCCGGCGCGCAGGAACGCGCCATTGGCGACGCCGCCGCCCTCCACCAGGAGGCGCTTCACCCCGAGCTCGCGGTTGAGGATCTCCACCGTCAGCGCCAGGTCGATCTCGGACTTGCCGGCGAAGATGTAGGATATGCCCTCGCCGCGCAGCCCTGCGAGATGCGAATCCGGCACGCTCTCGGTCAGCACGACGACGATGGGATCGCCGCCGATGTCCGAGCGGCCCCAGCCGATCTTGCCCCGCGCATCGAGCACGACGCCATAGGTCTTCGCATCCCGCCGCGCGAACCAGTTTTCACGCGGCAGCTTCTCATTCGTCGTCGCGAGATAGGGCTGGCCCTTGGCGAATTCCGAGCCGGTGACACGGCCGATCACCCAGGCATCGCCGCCGAGCTCGTCATGGATCTTCTCGAACCAGTCCGTCCCCGCCCCCTTCGGACGCCAGCGGCTGGGATGGGTGCGGCCGTCGAGGCTGGAATGCATCAGACAGATGACATGGGGCTTCATGCGGTTCTCCGAACGCTGCGCTCAGGCCTCAGGCCTGCCGGCCTTCTCGTTTCCGGCGCGACCGGCGACGATCATCGCAAGCGGATTGAGCTTCGGCGGCGCCACGAGCTGCAGCGTGTTGGTGTCGTGATGATTGAACGGCGCGCCGCGCAGGAACAACTCGGTCTGGATCAGATAGGTCCAGCTGCCGTCGTCGTTGAAGGTGATGTCGCAGCGGTATGAATCGGTGCGGAAGGCCTGTTCCAGAAAATCGGTCGAGCAGATCCCGTAGGCGGTGTCGCCGCGCCTTGCGGTGACGGAGATCGTCTTGTCGTCGGCTGCGGCCTTGCCCGAGGCCAGCAACACCTGCCCGCGCGGAATCGCCAGCGTCTGCATGATCAGCCCGGTCGCGGGCTCCCACAGCCAATAGCCGACCTGGTCGTGGAAGGTGATGTCTTCCTCGGGCGTGTTGATGTGGATGTGATAGCGCAGGCCGTAGAGGAGCTGCGGGCCGTTGGCCTGCGGATCGATCGGGTCCATGCGGATACGCTCGATGAAGGTTCGCCGCTCCGGCCCCTCCGCCTTCGGATTGATGTCGATGCCCTTGTCCGCCTGCCAGGTCCCGGCGAGCCGGCGCAGCGGCCCGAGATTGGCGAGGCCGTCGGGCGAGACGTCCTCGGGCTCGGTGAAGATGTCGGCGGGAATGGGAAGCATGGCGTCCTCGCAGCAAGTTGCGGGACAGCCATAGCATGGCGGCGGGAACCTGGCGCCTGCTCAGGCCTCACAATCGCGAATGGACACCGGCCTTGCCGCGCGGAGCGATTGTCGGGCGTTTCGACAAAATGACGACGGAGCCGAACCATTTCGGTTCGGCTCCGCGGCCGGGACTCTTAGTGGCGGTGATCGCGGACCTCGGGCTGGGTGCGGTGGTCACGGACGATGGTCTGGTTGCGATGGTCGCGCACGATGGGCGGATCGCGATGATCGCGCACGATGGTCAGCGCGCTCGCGGGCGTCACCGCGCTCGCCAGGGTGATCGCCGCGAAAGCCACGAGGATGGTATTGCGCATCAGTCTTGTCCTTTTGCCTTGGTGGATCACTGCGAACCACCCGGCGCAAAGCTAGAGCGACCTGCGCGGAAGATATGTGTCACGCGTCACGCGATGGCCGGCGCGTTGCGTGCGATCGCGCGTCCATCGATCGGAGGAGAGACGCGCGAGCCGCCGCAGCAATCTCAACGCCAGCCTGCCGCGAGTGCCACGCTGCTGCAATAGGCCGAGGTCTCGCCCGATCGCCAGCCGGTGACGCGTCCCGCCTCCTTGCACTCGTCGTAGCTCTTGTAGTTGCCGACGTTGCGACACGTTGCCGAGTACACGCCGCCCGTGGCGCTGCAGCCGACCCAGGGCTGGTTGCCGGTCTTGAAGCTCGATTGGCAACCGCCGACGCAATTGTTCGTCTTGGCGGCGAGCTGGGCCAGCTTCGCGACGTCCGAGCTCGGCGCAGCCACTGCCGGGGTTGGCGAGGTTGCGGCGACCCTGGTGCTGCGGGCAACTGCGCGATGCGTAGACCTGTGTGGTCTCGCCATTTGCTTCGGCGCCTCCACCGTGATGCCGGGAAGCTGAGTGTCGGCAGGTGTCGGTTGCGATTTCGCCGTGCCGCTCAAGGCGCACAGCAGCAAGGCGATCGACGGGATGGCGATGGCGCAGCGCGGAACGAAGCGTGATGACGACATCATGGCAATTCCCTTCCAAGGGGAGACAGAGAATTCCATCCCCGGGGCGCGAAGATATCTCACGCCCAATCAAGTTGCATCATCGAATTGTGCAACCCGATAGGCCTTCGGCACGATCGACGCCTCGTCTGCCCTTTTTTTGGTCGCCGTCACTAAAGCACTTGTGTTCGGCGCTCGGTTTGCGCCGTGGAATCGCAATGATAAGAATTGATGGGCTGCATCATCTGCCGTCGGCGAGGATGATGCTGTTCCCAGTGCGGCTTTTGAGTAACGTCAGTGATTTTCAAGTGAGCAGTCCGGAATGCAGCAGGCTTCGGTCGAAACGTTTTCTGACCTCATCGGCTCGATTTATGACTGTGTGATTACGCCCGAGCGGTGGACCGGAGTTCTGGACGAGATTTGCACCGAACTGGGCTTCGCCACCGGCGCGCTCTCGGTCGCCAGCCTCACCAATATGAAGGCCGTGGTGAACGCTGTCTCCGGATCCGACCTCACGATGATGAGCCAGAACGCGATCGGTTACGGGCCTGACATCATCGAGCTCTGGGGCGGCGCTTCGCGCATCCAGCAATATCCGCTCGGCGAGCCCATCGTTCAGTCCCAGGCCGTCCGGCCGGACGTCATCTCCGGCAACCGCTATTATCGCGAATGGGCTATGCCCAAGGGCCTGTTCGACGCCGTCGCCGTCGGCCTCGTTCGCGACGAGGCGATGGTCGGAAATGCGATCTTCAGCCAGCATGAATCGGCGGGCGCCATCGACGATAGGCAAATCGGTGGGCTGCGGCTGCTGGCACCGCACATCCGGCGCGCCGTGACGATCAGCAATCTGTTCGACATGAAGGCGGTGGAGGCCGCGACCTTCGCCGCGACGGTCGAGGCCCTGACGGTCGGCGTCGTGCTGGCGGACGACGAGTCCAGGATCGTTCACAGCAACGCCGCCGCGACCGCGATGCTCGAGGCCGGGGATCCGATTCTTGCCCGGCATGGCCGGATCGGCGTTCAGTCCGCGGCCACCACCACGATGTTGCAATCGGCCGTGGCACAGGCGGCGAAGGACGAGGCAACGCTCGGCCAGAAGGGCATCGGCATCCCGATCCCCCGCGCGGGCGGCGATCCTCTCGTCATCCACGTTCTGCCGCTGCGGCGCAGCTCGATGCGATCCGGCCTGATCCAGCGCGCCGCCGCCGCCTTGTTCGTGACGTCAGCCTCCGGACCGCCGCGATTGCCTCACGATGCGCTGAGCCAGCTCTATGATCTGACGCCGGCCGAGATTCGTATTTTCGAGCTGATCTGCGAAGGGCAGACGCGCGAGGTGATCTCATCGACGCTCGGCGTGTCCGTCAGCACCGTGAAGAGCCATCTCATCCACGTCTTCGAAAAGACGGGCTGCAGGCGCCAGGTCGATCTGGTCAGGCTGGCGAAATCCCTGACGTTTCCGGTGTGAGGCTTGCGGTTCGTGCATGCGTGCCTGCCGGCGCGGCATCGCTGGCGATCTCATATTTGTGAAATCCGTCATAGGCAACGCAACTGCTCTTACAATAGCTTTCAGGCACACTTCGTGAATTGTCAGGTCAGCGGGACGGAATGCAGCAAGCTTCAGTCGAAAGATTCTCGGACCTCATCGGCACGATCTACGATTGCGTGATCGCGCCCGAACGCTGGACGACGGTTCTGAACGAGATTCGCTTGGAACTCGGCTTCGCGACCGGCGTGCTCTCGGCCTACAGCCTCACGAATGTGAAAATCGGCGTCAACGCGGCCTCCGGGACCGATCCCGTCCCGACCATGGCCCAGACCAGCAAGGAGTATGTGGCCGATATCGTCGAGCTCTGGGGCGGCATCGAGCGCATCAGGCAATATCCGCTGGGAGAGCCGATCATTCGATCCGAGGCCGTCCCGGAGAACGTCATCCTCGGCAACCGCTATCACCGGGAATGGGCCCTGCCCAAGGGCCTGTTCGATGCCGTCGGCGTCGCCCTCGTTCGCGAGAAGACGATGATCGGAAATGCGACGTTCAGCCAGCATGAATCGGCGGGCGCCATCGATAATGCCCAGGTCAGCGGATTGCGCGTTCTCGCGCCCCACATCCGCCGCGCCGTCATCATCAGCAATTTGTTCGCCATGAAGGCGGTGGAAGCCGCGACATTCGCCGCAACCGTGGAGGCCCTGACGGCCGGCGTCGTGCTGGCGGACGAGGATTCGAAGATCGTTCACAGCAACGCGGCCGCCACCGCGATGCTCGCGGCTGGCGATCCGATCCTGACGCGGCATGGCCGGATCGCGGTTCAGTCCGCTGCGACGACCACCCGGTTGCAAGCGGCCATCGTCCAGGCCGCCAAGGACGAGGCGGCCCTCGGCCAGAAGGGCATCGGCATCCCGATCCCCCGTCCGGGTGGCGATCCGCTCGTCATTCACGTCCTGCCGCTGCGGCGCGGCCAATTGCGAGCCGGCCTTGCCCAGCGCGCCGCCGTCGCCCTGTTCGTGGCATCGGCCTCCGGCCCGCCGCAACTGCCGCACGATGCGCTCGTCCAGCTCTATGATCTGACCCCGGCCGAAGTTCGCATCTTCGAACTCATCTGCGACGGGCACACGCGCGAGGCGATCTCGCGCCTGCTCGGCGTGTCGGTCGCCACCGTGAAGACCCACCTGTTCCACGTCTTCGAGAAGACGGGCTGCCGGCGCCAGGTCGATCTGGTCAGGCTCGCGAAGTCGCTGACGTTTCCGGTGTGACCACCGGCCACGCTCAAGCCGCTTCCGCCACCGCTTTCGCACGCTCCTCGAGCACGCCGATCGTGGAGACCAGATTGTCCCGCCGCGCACGAAGGTTGAGCGCCAGCATCGGATAGGTCGGCTGGAGCACGTCGAACACCCCGGCCTTGGCTTCTTCCTCAAGAATATCGGTATTCAACAGCCGAACGCGCCACCACAAATCGGCGATCAGCCCATCGAGCCGGAGTTCGCCGGCAGTACCAGAACGGGACACTTCTTGCATCGCTTGCCTCAACCTGAAACGGGCTTCTCCGCCGAAGCCCGGCTTTGGTGAGGACTGAGCAAGCGCGATGCCAGCGCCGCGGCGCCGGCTGACGGCTGGGGAACACGCGACAATGCGCCCTCCCGCGGTGATCCAGCGGGCAGGCCCGGTCGTTTTCAGCTCGAGAGGTCGCTTGTCGAGGCGCTATGATCGCTGCTATCCGGGCTTTAGAGGTGCCAATCCGGGCCGGGGCTGGCTTGCCCCGCAGGGTAGCGACGCGGCTGTCGATTGGTGCGAGCAAAGGGCCGAAGGCAAAGGTGGACTGGGCTGATTTGATCGGACGCGTCGCCTCCGAGGGCGACCGGGAGGCTTTCAAGCGGCTGTTCGAGCATTTCGCGCCCCGCATCAAGGGGCTGATGCTCAAGGCCGGCTGCAGTCCCGACGAGGCGGAAGAGATCGCCCAAGGCACCATGATCGCCGTGTGGCGGAAGGCGCATCAGTTCGATCCCGCCACAGCGGGCGCGCCGGCCTGGATCTTCACGATCGCGCGCAATCTGCGGATCGATTCGTTCCGCCGCAGGGCCCGCGTAGACCGCCTGCAAACCAGTTCCGAGCTGCCGGACGAACCGGATCAAGCCGACACGGCCGACGTTCTCATTTCGCGCGGGCAGGATGCGGCACGGATCGCATCCGCCCTCAAGCAGCTCTCTGCAGAGCAATCCATGGTGGTGAGGCTGTCGTTCATCGAAGAGAGGCCGCATCCGGAGATCGCCAGCTCACTCGGAATTCCGCTCGGGACGGTCAAGTCACGGATCAGGCTGGCGATGAACCGGCTGCGAGACATTTTGGACGAAGAAGCATGACGATCAGCCATCATCCGCCGGAAGATCTTCTGGCCGATTTCGCGGCCGGCAATCTGGAAGAGGCCCATCAACTTGTCGTCGGCGTGCATGTGGCCGGCTGCGCGCGTTGCGCCCGCTTCGTGCAGGCCATCGAGCAGCTCGCGGGAGCGGCCCTGGAGGATGTCGAGCCGGTGCCGATCGCACCGGATGCGTTCGACCGCGTGATGTCGCGAATTCACGAGACACCGCAGGTGACGGCTGCGCCGCCGCTTGCGTCCGCCACTGACCCGAATCTTCCGCCGGCTTTGCGAAAATATCGCGTCGGCAAACGCCGGCGTGTCGCACCGGGTCTCAGCATGCAGCCGATCGAGCTGTCCGGCGCGGGCAACGCGCGCGCCTTCCTGCTGCGGTCAGCGCCGGGTTCGCGCATGCTCGACCACACGCACACCGGCACGGAGCTGACACTCGTGCTCGAAGGCAGCTTCAGCCATGAAGGCGGACGCTTCGGTCCCGGCGATTTCGACTATGGCGACGATGAGGTCGATCATCGTCCCATCGTCGGCGACGAAGGCCCTTGCCTCTGCCTGGTCGCGATGACCGGCGATTTGCGCATGAACGGTTTCCTCGGCCGGCTTATCAGTCCGTTCGTCCGGCTCTGATCCTTCATCGTCCTCTCTTCCCCAGTGATCCGGGCCAGCGCCCGGAGCGTTCTCTAGGAAACGCATGGGAGACAGGACATGGCCTGTTCAAGCCTGCCAGGTCAGGTACGAAGCGAGCAATTGCCGGAGCTGCTGGCACGCATCTCCGCAGGCGACACACGCGCCTTCGCGGAACTCCATACGCTGACACGCGGCAGGCTGCGCGGAATCGCGCTGGCCGTCGGCGCTTCGCCGCACGACGTCGACGACATTCTCCAGGACAGCTTCCTGAAGATCTGGCGCAATGCGGCGCGCTTCGATGGCGAACGCGCTCCTGCGACGGCCTGGATGTCCGCGATCGTCCGGAACACCGCAATCGATCATCTGCGAGCCCGACGGCAGCCGAGTGTCGAGCTGGACAAGGCGCTGATGGTCCAGGCGGCAGCCGCGCCGTCACCGACAGAGGATTTCGATTACGCCAGCGCCGAGCCCATTGCGCGCGGCGCGCTGGCTCGTTTGCCGGAAGATCGCCGCAGGCTGGTCGCTCTCGCCTATCTCGAAGGCGAGAGCCGCGCGAGCCTGTCCCGGCGCTTCGGTGTGCCGGTCGGCACCATCAAGACCTGGCTGCACCGAACCATTTTGACGGTGCGCAAGGATTGCCTTGCCGCATCGGCCGCGGCCTGAAGACGTCGGGAACAAGCATGAACGCAGAGATCATCGAATTTCCCGAGCGCGGGCGCGAGAACCGGCTGGTCTCCTCGACCGCAAGGCTCGAGGCGATTGTGCGAGAGGTCGAGCGTGTCGTGGCCGACGAGCCCGCCGCCGGCGTCGACCGGCTGCTCACCATCATGGAGCACATGGGCGATCAGCTGGTCGATCTCGCGAGCCTCTTGCTCGACGAGGAGCCGCGGCTGCAGGCCCAGGGTGCATTCCAACGCTTGTCCGACAAGATCGCGGAAACCAGGGCAACCTTCGAGCAGCTCGAAGGCGAGCGGCGTCGCTGAGACGTCGCCTCAGTGCGCCAGCTTCTGGGCGACGAGAAATCCGAACCAGGCACTGATCCCCGCGAGGAACGATCCCCAGCAAACATCCGCGAGCGTCAGTCCGGTGGACCAGTTTCGCAGTGTCGCCTGATTGGTCAGATCGTAGGTCGCATAAGTGAAGCAGCCGAGCAGCAGGCCCGATGTGAAAGCGCGCAGCGCGCCGCCGTCCTGCTGCGCAGGCAATACGGCAAACCAGATCAGGCCGATTGGATAGAGCAGATAGAACACGGCCGCGGCCGGCAGATTGGGCTGAGCCCGCAACATATCGCCCAGCACCGGCCGATACAGCCTGTCGACCATGGTCGTGAGCCAGGCCATGTCGACGGCGACGAAGGTCACGGCCACCGCAAGATAGGTCAAGAAGAGGTTCATGTCGGTGTTTCCCGTCGCCCTGGATCCGGACGGCTTGTCGAGCCGGCCGCTAATTTTAACGATCCACAGGCCGAGGCGGATCACTTGGCGCGCTCATTCTGCTTTGCGGCTTCGTCAGCGAACCGCATCGCACCGCGCAGGATCGCCGGCTCAGCGCGGCGGCCATGGAAAGAACGCGCTCGTTCGCGCTTGGTACGCGCGATATCGCTCGCCGCGCGATTGCAGCATCTGCTCCTCGAGCGGCGGAATTCCCGTCACATGGACGAGGATCCAGTACATGATCCCAGGCGCTGCCAGGCTGGCCCAGCCCCACGCATATCCCGGCGATAACGCGATGACGGGGTAAGCGAGCCACCCCAGCCATTCGAAGAAATAGTTGGGATGGCGCGACCAGCTCCACAGGCCGACGTCGCAGACGCGGCCTTTGCTGGACGGGTCGCGCTTGAACTGCCGCAACTGCCGGTCCGCCAAGGCCTCGCCGGCAACGGCAATCAGGATGATGACGATCCCGATATAGTCCTGCAGCCGCAGTCCGGGCGCCGGCGCGTGCGCCGCGAGGAAGACGGCGAACGGCAGCGTCACCGAGACCAGCGCCTGTGATTGCAGGAACAGGAACATCCGCCGAGGGGCATCCGCACCCCATTGGCGCGCATAATTGGCATATCTGGGATCGTCGATGCCCGCCGCGGACCGGCGCGCGATGTGCGTGCCGAGCCGCACCGACCACAGCAGCACGAGCCCTGCGACGAGCACCCGGCGAGCCGGCGACCCCTCGTCCAGCGGCCACAGGGCAGCGGCCGCGCCGACGAGGCCGGTCGCATAGGACCAGATGGCATCGACCCAGCCGGAATTTCCGCTGCGCTGCTGAACCACCCAGGCCAGCGCCATCAAGAGGCAGAGGGCCAGCGCAATGCCGCCTATCGCCTGAAAGTACAAAGGGATCATGCCCTCACCAGAATTGACCTCTGTCGATACGTCGCCGCCGGGCCGCGGTTTCGCCTCCCGCGGCGGGTTTCCGACGGCAGGCAGGTGATCCAGGCGATCTCGCCCAGCGTTTCCCAAAGATTGCTTCAGGAACCGTCGCTGACGGTACCGCAATGGGGGCGAAGAGGATGCGTTTGGCCGTGATCGGGACGGGAATCGCCGGCAATGCCGCCGCATGGCTCCTGTCGAAACGTTACGCCGTCACCGTTTACGAGCGTGAGCCGCAGCCGGGCGGGCATAGCCACACCGTTCGTATCGACTATGACGGCGAGCCCCTTGACGTCGATGTCGGCTTCATCGTGTTCAACGAGACGAACTATCCGCAATTGACGTCGTTGTTCACGCATCTGGGCGTGAACACCGTCGAGACCTGCATGAGCTTCGCCCTGTCCGCCGATCATGGCCGGTTCGAATGGCGCGGTGGCGGCGAGACTGCTTTTCAGACCGCCTGCGGCCTGTTCGCACAGCCGCGCAACCTCGCATCGCCTTCGTTCTTCCGCATGTTGGCGGAGGTGCAGCGATTCAACAGGGAGGCCGTGGCCGATCTGCGCGCCGGCCGGCTGCGCGACCTGACACTCGGCGAATATCTGCGCCGGCAATCGTTCGGGCCGCGGCTGTTCTCCGACTATCTCGGCCCCATGGGTGCGGCGATCTGGTCGTCCTCATCGGACGACATCCTGTCCTTTCCTGCGGAGAATTTCGTCGCCTTCTTCGACAACCACCGGCTCCTGCACCTCGATCGGCCGCGCTGGCGGACCGTGGAAGGCGGCAGCCGGCGCTATGTCGACAAGCTGACCGCTTCGTTCAGGCAGAGCATGCGCCTGGGCTGCGCGGTGACGTCGATCGAACGAACCGCGCACGGCGTGACGGTCCGCGACAGCCATGGCGGTGTGGAGAGTTACGATGCCGTGGTGATGGCCTGTCACAGCGACCAGGCCCTCGCGGCGCTGTCGGACGCCGACGGAGAGGAACGCTCGATTCTCGGGGCGATCAGATATGCTCCGAACACCATCTATCTGCACCGCGATCGCAGCCTGATGCCGCGGCGGCGTCAGGCATGGGCTTCCTGGAACTTCCTGCGATGGCCGCGGCAGACGCCCGCCCAGAACGACGTGGCGGTGACCTATTGGATGAACCGGCTTCAGGGCATCGACGACCGCAAGCCGTTGTTCGTCAGCCTCAACCCCCCGTTCGAGCCGGCGGCCGATCTGACGTTCGGAAAATTCAGCTTCGCCCATCCGCAATATGATTTGGCGGCGTTCGCGGCGCAGCGGCGGCTCCCTGCCATCCAGGGGCGTCGCCGCACCTGGTTCTGCGGCGCCTGGACCGGCTACGGCTTTCACGAGGATGGCTTGCAGGCCGGCATCTCCGTTGCCGAGGCGCTCGGCGGCGAGCTTCCCTGGCGCCAGCCGAAGCCGTTGCTGGCCGAGGCTGCCGAGTAGAGCGATGGTCCGAGCCCAACCAGCCAGAGCGGACGATGCGCCAGCCCCCGCCGCGCTCTATTGGGGAAAGGTGATGCACGCGCGATGGCGCCCCGTGCAGCACAGGTTCACCTATCGCGTGATGAGCCTGCTGATCGATCTCGACCGGCTCGACGAAGCGGATCGCCAATCCCCGTTGTTCGGCGTCAATCGCAGGGCAGTCTTCAGCTTCCACGAGCGCGATCATGGTGAGGGCAAAGGCGCGGGTCTCGGCGATCATGTCCGGCGCCTCGCCGCGGAACGCGGCATCGATCTCTCAGGAGGCCGCGTTCTCCTGCTCTGTTATCCCAGGATCCTCGGCTACGTGTTCAATCCGCTGTCGATCTATTTCTGCTATGGCGCGTCCGGCGAGCCAGCCCTGCTGATCTACGAAGTCCGCAACACCTTCGGCGAGATGCATTCCTACGTCCTTCCGGTGCAGGAGGCGGCCGCGGGCGGCGCCATACGACAAAGCCAGACGAAGCAGTTCTACGTCTCGCCTTTCATGGCGATGGAGACGCATTACCGCTTCAGCGTGTCGCCGCCGCAGCAGGATGTGAAAGTCAGAATCCTGCAGAGCAGCGCGCAAGGGCCGATGTTCGCGGCGGCCTTCTGCGGACGCCGCCGTGCTCTGACCAGCCGCGCCCTGTTGGCCGCGCTCGTCGGCCTGCCCTTCCTGACGCTCAAGGTGATCGCAGCCATTCACTGGGAAGCCATGCGGCTCTGGCTCAAAGGAGTTCCCTACGTGCCTCGTTTGAAACAATTTGAGACCTAAGACCATGGACCTCGCAGCCGCCCATCAAGCCGTTCGATTTGACGACGTCCCGTTCTTTGCCCGACTGGCGCTGCGCCTTGCATCGCAAATTCGGTGCGGCACCGTTCATGTGCGCCTTCCCGACCTGCGGATGGTCACGTTGCGCGGCCAGCTTCCGGGTCCGTCGGCCACGATCGAGCTCAACAATTACAAATTCGCGCGCAGCCTCGTCATCGGCGGCGATATCGGCATGGCCGAGGCCTACATCCGAGGCGACTGGACCACGCCGGACCTCGCCCAGCTTCTCTACGTGTTCTGTCTCAACGAAGATCTGGTCGACAGTGCGTTTGCCGGCAACATGCTTGTTCGCCTCTGTCGGCAGGCGCTCCATCGCCTGCGCCGCAACACCAGGCAGGGATCGCGGCACAACATCCACCGGCATTACGACCTCGGCAACGAGTTCTTCGCGGCGTGGCTCGATTCCAGCATGACCTACTCGTCGGCTCTGTTCCCGGCCGGGACCGCCGACCTCCCCGCCGCGCAGCAGCACAAATACGAACAGCTGGCGAAGGCCATCGAGCTGCAGCCCGGTCAGAGCGTGCTCGAGATCGGCTGCGGCTGGGGCGGCTTCGCCGAATTCGCCGCCAAGACTTATGGCGCGAGCGTCCTGGCGCTCACGATCAGCAAGGAGCAGCACGACTTTGCGCGCCGGCGAATCCACGAGGCCGGACTCGCCGAAAAGGTCGAGGTCCGCTTGCAGGATTATCGCGACCAGGACGGCCGGTTCGATCGCATCGCCTCCATCGAGATGATCGAGGCCGTCGGCGAACAATTCTGGCCGGCCTATTTCAATCAGCTGAACCAGCGGCTCAAGCCGGGCGGCCTCGCCGGTATCCAGGCCATCACGGTGCGCGACGAACTTTTCGGGAGCTACCGGCAGCGTGTCGACTTCATCCAGCGATACATCTTTCCGGGCGGCATGCTGCCCTCGACGAACATCCTGCGCGCACTCGGCGAACGCTTCGAGATGCCAATCGTTCGCGAGCGCGTCTTCGGACAGGACTACGCCAGGACGATCGCCCTCTGGCGCGACAATTTCAGCCGGGCATGGCTCGACCTGACCTCGCTCGGATTCGACGAGCCGTTTCGGAGGCTGTGGGAATATTATCTCTGCTACTGCGAGGCGGGCTTTCGGGCCGGGAAGATCGACGTCGGGCAGCTGGTGTTCGCGCGGCGGGGGTGAGGAGAAAACCTTCGCCCCTGCTTGAGCAGACGCGACCTCGATTGTCCTAAAATCCCGCCGCCGGCACCGTGAGCGGACGTCCGCGTATCGCCCTTCCCGCGGTGTCCTTGCCGCTCTGGGTGTCGTCGGTCCAGGCCGCGAAGGCCACTTCCCCGCCTGGGCCTGAAGCCGCGACAGCCGCGAGGCTGAAGCGATTGTGGCCGGTGGACGTGTTGAACTGGACGACCTGCCCCAGTGGCCCCTTGGTCGAGAAAACCCGCGCCTTCACGTTGGTGGTGGCGGGCTGGTCGACGTTGAGCTGGACCCAGCCGATCAGGAATCGTCCGCCCGAGAGCGGCGAGAGCGTCGGCCAGGTCGCCTGGACGCGTTGCTCGCTGGTCGAGACGAAGTGGAGACTGGCGGGCGAGCCGTCGGCCTTGTACACATCCGCTTCCACGACGATCAGGGTATTCGCCGTGGCGTCTTCGCCGAAATCGTTCAGATGCGCGATGACGAACTGGCCGCCGTCGATCGCGGCCATGGCGGCCGCGGTGGTGGTCGCTGGCGTGATGTGCTCGCTGCCCACTGCTCCCTGCGCGTTGAAGAGCTGATAGCGGATATGCAGGGGACCTGTGATCCGCGCCCGCCATGCGATGACGACGTCGCCGGTGGTCAGGCACGCCACCATCGGGACCTTGTGCAGCCCGGCCGTGGTGTTGGCGCGAAACTCGGCGCCGATCCTGCTTCCGTCGGCGCCGAAAAATTGCGCGCGGATGCGCTGGTCGGCCCGCTTGTCCGCCCAGACCACGATGAAGTTTCCGTCCTGCAGGCGCGCCAGAGCGGGCCGGATCAAAGGCTCGACCGGTGATGTCGAGACCTGGATTTCCGGTCCCGACAGCGTGTCGGCATCGAAGATGCGAAGCTTGAGCTGGGTCGGCGCCGTCGCAGCGCTGCCGGCCGCCTGCTCGTTCCACGCCACGACGAAGCCCGTACCGTACTCCACGGCGACGGGAAGCTGCCGCCGCGGTCCCGGCGGCGTCGGCAGGTTGATCAGGATCTGGTCGCTGCTCCTGGCGCCGCCCGCGCCGAACATCTGGCCCTTGATCGTGTTGTCGCTGTGGTCTTCCCACACCACGACGAACTGGGTGCCCTGAAGGCCGCACACGCTGGGCTGGCTTTGATCGCCAGCTGTGGTCGTGTTGATCAAGACCTCGTCCATGGTGCTTCCCTTCCTCAATCCAAACGTGATGAAAAGCGCGGGGCCGACCGAAAGTTGGGACTATAACACGAGCGCTTACGGCGTCATTGATCAGAACAAATCATGAACATTTACGAGGTTAGTCAACAGTCAGGTAGACGGTTCCCGGGCAATGTACGATTGTAACCCTCACTGGTAGTGGGGGAATTAGTGGCTGAGAGCGAGCAGAACCGGGAGCGGTTCCAGGTCGCCTATGTCGGCGACGATGAAAACAACCACAGCATGGATGTGGAGGCGTTAGCTCCGGCGCTCCTGGCGTTCGGCCAACTCCTCCGTGCCGCTAATACCGAGCTCAATGATAACCGGGCGACCATGCGAGTGCTCGTCGATTCAAGATTTGAGCACAAGTGCTTCCTCATCAATTTTGAAACACTGCAAACCATCCTCGATACGGTCAAAGGCTTTTTGAACGACGAGGGCGTGAAGCACGCTGCCGACGTGTTGCAGAAAGTTGGCGTGACTGCTGGCACTGCCGCAGCGGGTCTGTTCGGCTATCTCAAATGGCGCAACGGCCGGAACGTCGAGTCAGCACAAGAGGTGAAAGATTCGCCCGGTGCGCTCGTCATCAAGGTCGAGGGCGACAACAACACGCTCCAAATCGGTAGCGATGTTTTCCGGCTCTCGAAAAATCCCGAGGTCTTGGAAGCCGTCGAGGGCACACTGGCTCCGATTGAGCACAATGAAGCCAAGGCCATCGAGTTTCGAAAGGATGACAAACCACTCGTTACCTTCAAAGGAAACGACGTGAAAGCGATCGTGGCGTCATGTGAAGATCCCGGTGGCGTCGAAGTCGAGGAGGAGGACGAAGAGGAGCCGAGAGTCGTCACTGCCGTTCTCTACTCTCATGGTCCCGTGTTCGAACCTAAGGCTCCCAACTGGCGCTTTCTATATCGGAAAAAGCCAATCTACGCCGACATTCGAGAAACGAACATCGCCAAGGATGCAGTGAAACGCGGCGCCTCGTTCATGAACGACCGTTACAAAGTGAAAATGGAAGTCACGCCACCGACCGATGAACATCCCGAGACGCACTACAAGATCATTGAGGTCTTAGACTTCACGCCTGCCGAACAGCAGATCAGCATGAAGCTCAAAGCGGCGAAGAAGAAGCCAGTGAAGAAACGGGCCTGACAAATGACCAGCGCAGAGATGGAAGCGCGCAATATTGCCGTCATGGGCGAAAACCTTGGCAAGCAGTATTCTGCTCTCTTCCAAGAGGTCGCCTCGCTGTACTACTTTTGGAAAGAATTCCTCGAACTCTTCGGCACAAACGACAAGCGGATTGAACGGTTGAACAAAAGCGCTCCGGCGTTCTTTCAGATGCTGCAAGAGCAACAGTTCGAGACCTGTATGTCGCACCTTGCCCGGATAACGGATTCGCCAAAGTCAGTGGGGAAGCCGAACCTCACTGTTCGTAACTTGCCTGATCTGGTGACCGACCAGGCCTTGAAAGATACGTTGCTGGCCCACGTCGATAACGTAAAAGCAAACACTGAGTTTTGCCGCAACTGGCGCAACCGCCGGTTCGCGCATCATGATCTCGCGCTGGCAATTAAAGACAGGCAAGCCAAGCCCTTGCCCGCAGCGACAAAGGAAACGGTCGGGGCGGCCCTGCAAGCGTTGTCAGACATGCTCAATGTGATTGAGCGGTTCTATCACAAGGGCGGATGCAGTTTTTCCGACGTTGCCGGCCACAATGGAGCGGCAACACTGCTTTATATTCTTGGCTTCGGAGTGATGGGCCGAGAGAAGATGGTAGACCGTATCAATAAGGGCGATTTCTCAGGCGGAGACACGCCCGAACATATTTAAGAGATTTCGAATGCGTCCCGATCTCCTTGAGGCCCAAGCTTGCGTTGACTGGGTAATGGGCGAGCTACCCGACTTCGCCAAGCGACTAGAGGAATGGTTGACGCGTGGCGTCACGATTGAAATTAAGGAGCTAGATCCTCCGTCAGACAACGACCTCATTGTCGCGATCGAGAATGAATTGCTGCCGTTGTTCTTTCAAGCGGAGGCCGGGGCATACATAAATACCATCCGCAGCAGCCTAGACATCCTTGCCTCAACGCTCGTGAGACGACACAGCATCCCGATCGCTGAGAACCGAGTTTACTTCCCAATAGCGGAGAGCAAAGAGAGGTTCGAGAAGAGCAAGGATGCTCAGGTATTCGTCCAGGGCTTGGATGCGCTCGGGCAACGACTGTTTCGGGACTTAAAGCCGTATAACGGCGGCAATGAGCAGCTATGGACGCTGCATCGCCTCGACAACGTGCGGAAGCATCGTCGTCTGCTGAATGCCCGGCTCAATCCCATTCATATGTCTATGGTCGGAACTCTGAAGGAAGGCGACTTTACGCCACTCGGCGGCGATGGCTCCATCCAAGTAGGCGAAGAAACCGTGCTCGGCCTGATACGCAAGGGCGTCCCCCGACCCGCGATCTTCACCACATTCTATGTGGCAATTGACGAGCCGGGATTTGCAGCGAGAAAGCCAGTCACAGCGGTGCTCGCACAACTCGCCAGCACCGCTACATTCATAATCAACTTCTTTGACGCGTGATGACAGGCCTCTCCGACAAAGACATGGCTGTGATTTTCAAGGCCGATGCTGGTGATTACATGGTCGCGGCAGAGAACCTACGCAAGGACGAGAACAGCATATGGCTCGTAGCTCCTACAAACTTCATGCGCTCACATGCTATCGAGCTGCTGTTGAAGGCTGTTCTGTTAGCAAATGGCCGGACGCTGGATTACTGCCGGAAGAAAATCGGGCACCAGCTTTTCGAGGCGATGAATGAGGCTGAGACTTTTGGCCTCGTCCTGACCGATCAGACAAAGAATGTGATTAGGACGCTCTCGCCGCTCCATGAAGATTACACGTTTCGATACCGACCGAGTAAGCCATATGCCTTTCCAAACCAGGCGGTAGCGACTGAAGCAGTCACAGAACTGTTTGATCGCGTAGACGCCATCGTCCAATCCAAATGCTTGGCTCCGTAAGTTGGGTGAGTTTGTAAGCTTTCGCGCGGGCTTTAGCGGCCTGCACAGCGACTTGCGTAAGCATGGGTAGCTCTTTCTGCCAAAGAGCATCGCTGCCCAGGGTCGCACCCAAGAACTTCCGAGCTGTCATAGGACACCACCGCGAACGATGGACAACTCAAGTCGTTGGTAAGGTTCGATTTCCCGTCTGCTATGGCAAAACGCGGCGAACAGCGGAGCTAGGGAATGGTGCCCAGGGGCGGAATCGAACCACCGACACTGCGATTTTCAGTCGCATGCTCTACCAACTGAGCTACCTGGGCTTGCTCCAAGAGAGGGGCCAAAGCCCATCGAGCGGGCGGTTTATAGTGGGCTCGGGGCGGCCTGTCCACCCGGCTTCGCCAAGAGGCTTCGCCGGGCGCGGCCCGGCTGTGCACAAGCTGCGGGCGGGTTGGCGTGGCAGGCGCGTGGCGGCTGGGGCAAGCTCATAAGATATTGATATTATTTACTATTCTAGGTCGTCGACGTCGTCATCGCGGCCGGGGATGACGTAGGAGCCCTTCAGCCAACGGTTCAGATCGACGTCGCGGCAGCGCGAGGAGCAGAACGGACGGGTGGCTTCCGATTGCGGCTTGCCGCAAATCGGGCAGGTTTTGAGCGGGCTCGTGGGCTTTTTGACCTGATCGTCCATGATGTCGGCAGCTTGCGCGGGGTGATGGGGTTCAAGAGCCTTTCGGCCCACGGGTTCCCGGGGCGACGGCGCAGGCGCCCCGCCGGGCATTCTACTGTGCATGGGGTTGTTTTCGCGATTTTTGTTCGGCCGCGGCTTGCCGGCTCACACCGCGGTGGTGGCGTTGAGCCAGCCGAAGCGGATCGGAAAACCCTCGCCGCCGAGCAGCGTGGTGGTCTCGTAGAGGGGAAGACCGACCACGTTGGTGTAGGATCCCACCATCTTCACCACGAAGGAGCCGGCGATGCCCTGCACGGCATAGCCGCCGGCTTTGCCGCGCCATTCGCCGGAGCCGATATAGGCCTGGATGTCGTCTTCCGAGAGGCGCTTGAAGCGGACGCGGGTCTCGACCAGGCGCTGGCGGAAGGCCTCGCGCGGCGTCACCAGGGTGATCGCGGTGTAGACGCGGTGGTTGCGGCCCGACAGCAGCCGCAGGCACTGCGCGGCTTCGTCCACCAGATTGGCCTTGGGCAGGATGCGGCGGCCGACCGCGACCACCGTGTCGGCGGCGAGGATGAAGGCGCCGCGCAGCTCGTCGTCGAGCTGCACTGATTTGAGCGCCGCATCGGCCTTGGCGCGCGCGAGCCGGTTGGCGCAGGCGCGCGGCAGCTCACCGCGCCGCGGCGTCTCGTCGACGTCGGCGGGCCGGAGCGCATCCGGCTCGATGCCGGCCTGGTTGAGCAGCGACAGGCGCCGCGGCGAACCGGAGGCAAGTACGAATTTGGGGCGGCCGAGCATCAGGTGATTTGGGGGATGAGGCAGGGGTGAATTGCGCGCGGAACCTATCGGAAGGGGGCTGATTTCACAACCCGGGAACCCAAGGTTTGGTGATTCGAGGTTAGTTAGGATGCGTGTGCCCTCGATCTGTGACGCGGATGTTACGCGCGGTCTTCGCCTCTCCCCGCCTGCGGGGAGAGGCCGGAATTCAAGCGTGCTTGAATTCCGGGTGAGGGGGACTCTCCGCGATTCTCGCTATCACCGACCTTGCGGAGACTCCCCCTCACCCCGACCCTCTCCCCGCAAGCGGGGCGAGGGGGAAGAGGCGTCCGGGGCACGAGGATCAACCCGACGCCGCGCCCGCCTTGGCGAAGCGCCGGCGGATGCGCATCAACAGCTGGTCGCAGACCTCGCGATAGGCAGCTAACTTCTGGTCGCGGCTGCCCTCGATGGTGGTGGGATCCTGCGTCGGCCAGTATTCGACGTCGGCCGCGAGCGTCCGCGTCAGCTCCAGCGCCTTGTGATGCGCTTCCGGCGACAGCGTGATGATGAGGTCGAAGTTCAACCCCTCCCAGTCCTCCAGCTCCTCGAAGGTCTGCGGCTTGTGGGCGGAGATGTCCTGGCCGAGCTCGGCCATCACGGCAACCGCGAACGGATCGAGCTCGCCACGCCGGGCGCCAGCCGATTTCACGTAGAGGCCTTGCGGAAACATGTGCTGCAGCAGGCTCTCGGCCATCGGCGAGCGCACGCTGTTCATCGCACAGGCGAACAGCACCGATTGCGGATCGCGTGCGCGTGGCGGCGCCGCCATCGCGCCTAGCCTCTTTTGATAGAGGGCATGGCCTTGTCGGAAAACCGCTGCACACTTTTCCGGGCCATGCCCTAACCCTTCCAGTGCAGGACGGTGATGAGCGTGAACAGCCGGCGCGAGGTCTCGAAGTCGACCCGCACCTTGCCTTTCAGCCGCTCCTGCAGCGTGCGCGATCCCTCATCATGGATGCCGCGCCGGCCCATGTCGATGGCTTCGATCTTGTCGGGGGTCGCGGTGCGGATCGCCTGGTAATAGCTGTCGCAGATCATGAAATAGTCTTTCACGATCCGCCGGAACGGCGTCAGCGAGAGCAGATGCGCGACCACGGGCGTGCCGTCTTCGCTGCGGATGTCGAACATCAGCCGGTTGCCGGTAATGCCGATATGCAGCGTGAACGGCCCCTTCCCGTCCGCGCCTTCGGGCGCGAACAGGTTCTGCTCGATCAAATCGTAGATCGCGATCGCACGCTCATGCTCGATGTCGGGCCCGGAACGGCCGATCGAATCCTCGTCGAGCGTGACCGCGACGATGCGATTGTTGGAGTCGTCCTGTTCGGGCGGCTTTGTCATGACAGATTGAGGCGCAATCCAATCGAGCGCGAATGGGCATCTAACCCCTCCGCCTTGCCGAGCGTCATCGCGGCCGGACCGAGCGCACGCAGCTGATCCGGGCCGCATTTCAGGATCGAGGTGCGCTTCATGAAATCGTGCACCGAAAGCCCCGAGGAGAATCGCGCCGAGCGCGCCGTCGGAAGCACGTGGTTGGAGCCCCCGACATAATCGCCGATCGCCTCGGGCGTATGCGGCCCGAGGAACACCGCGCCGGCATTGCGGATCTTGGCCGCGAGCGCGTCAGGATCCACGGTCATGATCTCGAGATGCTCGGCCGCGATGGCGTCCGCGAGCGGAATGCTGTCGGCCAGGTTCTTCACCATGATGATGGCGCCGTAATCGGCCCAGGACGGGCCGGCGATCGCCGCGCGCGGCAGCGTCTTCAACTGCGCTTCGACGGCCTTTTCAACGTCGGCCGCAAGCCGCGCCGAGTCCGTGATCAGGATCGATTGCGCGCTGGCATCGTGCTCGGCCTGCGCCAGCAGATCGGCGGCGATCCAATCGGCATTGCCGGTGTCGTCGGCGATGACGAGCACCTCGGAGGGACCCGCGATCATGTCGATGCCGACCTTGCCGAACACCAGCCGCTTGGCGGCGGCGACATAGGCATTGCCGGGTCCGACGATCTTTGCGACCGGCGCGATGGTCGCGGTACCGTGCGCCAGCGCCGCCACCGCCTGCGCACCGCCGACGCGGTAGATTTCCGTGACGCCGCCGAGATGCGCGGCCGCCAGCACCAGCGGATTGAGCTTGCCGTCGGGCGAAGGCACCACCATCACCAGGCGCAAGACGCCGGCGACCTTGGCGGGCACCGCGTTCATCAGCACCGAGGACGGATAGGCGGCGGTACCGCCGGGCACGTAGAGGCCGGCGGATTCGATCGCAGTGTAGCGCCAGCCGAGCTCGACGCCGAGCGGATCGGTGAAGCGCTCGTCCTGCGGCAGCTGGCGGCGATGATAGGTCTCGATGCGGTCGCGCGCGAGCTTGAGCGCGTCCAGCGTCACAGCATCGCAAGCCTTCGTCGCGGCCTCGATCTCGGCGGCGGTGACGCGCAAGGAGGCGGCATCCAGCGTCAGGCGGTCGAACTTGGCCGTCGCCTCGAGGAGGGCCGCGTCGCCGCGCCTTGCGACATCGTCGACGATCGCGCGAGCGGCGGCCTCGACGTCGGCCGAGATTTCGCGCTTGGCGGCGAGGAAGGCCGCGAATCGCTGGTCAAAATCGGCACTGCTGCGGTCGAGACGAACGGGCATGTCTGGCTTGGTTTCTGGCTGGTCTTGTGGAGCGGACTGGCGCACCAGGTCCCCTGCTCAATGGCGCGGCGGGGAAGCGGCGTCAACCCTCGCAAGGCCCCGGTCTGGCGCAGGCCCGAGGCAATGCGGCTGGTATACAGGCGGCCTCACAGCTCCCCCTCGATTTCCAAGCCCGTTCCCAGCGCGTCAGCCCCGAGGTCGGTCAGCTCGCATTCCAGGCATTCGACGTCGAGCCGGACGGCGCCGCCTTGCGCGAACAGCAGCACGGCACTGCCGCCGGGCTCCGCCTCGCGCCCGTCCCTCGGGTGAAACTCGATGCCGACGAGGTCCATGACCTTGTCGGGCGCGCCGAGGTCGATGTTGCGCGACTTGCAGGCGAGCACGCGGTCGAAGCGGAGCGCGGCGACGAGCCGGCGCGGCTCGGCCTCGCCTTCCAGCGTCTGCTCCCAGTCCAGCCTGCTCATCCCGACCACCAGCCGCTTCTCGGCCTGCCGCCAGATGATGTCCGAGATCTGGACACGGGCGTCCTGGACATGGGTCGAGATCACGGCGAGATCATCGGCGTCGAGGGCGATCAGTTTGAGCTGGGGCGACATCGCCGACGCTTCTCCTCTGGAGTGGACAGGCCTCAACGCGCGCAGAGCCCGATATTTCCGCACAAATTAACGGACCGGCCGGCTAGAGGCTATTGATATCCGCCATCTCCAGAACCCTCCGCGGATACCCCTCGCGGGCGACGCGGATCATGCCGCGGCCGATCTGCTCGGTCGAGGTGACGAGCTGCGGGAAAAGCCGGCGCAACACCGACCAGAGCGGCCGGGTTGCGGTATAGACCGCCTGCACCCAGGCGGTCTTGGACCGGGCGCCGTGCAGGGGCTGGATCGCGCCGGGCCGGAACATGTAGGCGGCCCTGAACGGCAGCTTGAGCAGGTCGTTCTCGGTCTTGCCCTTGACCCGCGCCCACATCCGCGACCCCTGCTCGGTGGAATCGGTGCCGGCCCCGGTGACGTAGGTGAAAACCATCTGCGGATTGAGGCGCACCAGCGTCGTTGCCGCCGCGAGCGTCAGATCATAGGTGAGGTGGCGGTAGTTCTCTTCGCTCATGCCGATCGAGGAGACGCCGAGGCAGAAAAAGCAGGCATCGAAGCCGGTCAGCTGCGTTTCGATCGCCGAATAGTCCAGGAAATTGTCGTGGATGATCTCGTCGAGCTTGGCGTTGCGCACGCCGGTTGGGCTGCGGCCGACGACGAGCACGCGCTCGACGCCGGCATCGACCAGGCATTCGCGCAAGACGCCCTGCCCGACCATGCCGGTCGCGCCGAAGATGATCACTCGCATCGTCATAGTCCCAGCAGGCTCGCGGCTCATGCCGCGGCCGCGATCTCGTCGAAGGATACACCGGTCAGCGTCGCCGAGGCATCCCACAGCATGGCGGCCCCAGCGGAATCCTTCGCATGCGGCATGATCCTCGCCGCCGCGGGCGCCCCCTTCATCTCGTAGAATCCGTTCGGGCCGTAGTAGCCGCCGGGCTCCGCCGCGGGCGACGTCGCGGCGAACAGCGTCGGCAATGCGCCCTCGGCGGCCGACTGGCTGAAAAACGGCTGGAGCAGCCGGCCGATCCGCCACTGGAACGTGTCGGCGCCCGGACCGTTCGCAATGAGATCGGTGCGCGCAAAGCCGGGATGCGCGGCCACGCTCCTGACACCCCAGCCGGCCACGTCGCTGCGCCGCTGCAATTCGAGCGAGAACATCAGCATCGCGAGCTTGGACTGGCAGTAGGCGCGCCACGGACGATAGGAATGCTTGCCTTGCAGATCGTCGAAATTGATCGCTCCGGAGCGGTGCGCAAGGCTGGAGAGATTGACGACACGCGGCGCCTTGGCCCGGCGAAGCTGCGGCAGCAGCCGCGCCGTCAGGGCGTAGTGGCCGAGATAGTTGGTGCCGAGCTGCATCTCGAAGCCATCCCCGGTCTGCTGCCGCTTCGGCAGCGCCATCACTCCGGCATTGTTGACGAGGAGATCGAGCTGCTCGTTGCCGGCGGCAAAGCGCCGGGCGAAGTCCGCGACCGAGGCAAGGCTGGCGAGGTCGAGAGGCTCGTACGCGATCAACGCGGCCGGAAACCGCGCGCAGATGCCCTCGATCGCGCGCAGGCCCTTTGCGTCATTGCGTCCGGTGAGTATGACAATGGCACCGGCGCCCGCCAGCGCCATCGCCGTCTCGTAACCGAGGCCGCCCGTCGCCCCGGTCACGACGGCCGTCTTGCCGCTGAGGGAGGGGATGTCTGCCGTGGTCCAGTCGGTCATGCCATGTCTCCGTTCGGGCTGGAAGGCGGCCCGCGCCGGACCTAAATGTGCACCGAGTGCAATTTTACAAGAGGTGAGATGATTTGAAGGCGTCGAAGGCTGTCCGCAAACGTGCCAAATCATTGGGCGCGGTCGGAAAATTCCCTGATACGACCGGCCTGCGCCAGCGCAAGCGGCAGGAGACCCGCGCGCGGCTGACCCGGGCGGCGATGACGCTGTTCCTGGAGCGCGGCTTCGAAGCCACGACCATCGACGATATCGCCGCGGCGGCGGAGGTGTCGCGCCGCAACTTCTTCCATTATTTCGCGTCCAAGGAGGACGTGGTCACCGCCTGGCAGGAGAATGCCGCCGGCGCACTGGTCGACGAGGTCGTGGCGCGGCCCTCGGATGAATCGATGCTGACCGCGGCGGAGAATGCGATCGCCGCCGTGGTCAAGCGGCTCGATCCCGCGGAAGCCGCCGCAATGTCGCGGCTCAAGCGCGACAACCCCGCGCTGCAGGCGCGCGACCAGCTCAAATACGAGACGATCGAGCGCGCGCTCGCCGAGGGCCTTGCCCGGCGCGGCCGAACCAAATCCGACCGGCTGAAGGCGAAGCTCGTCGCCATGATCGCCACCGGCGCGATGCGCGTCGGCGGCGAGAGCTGGATCGGCGACGGCGCGCGCGAAAAGCCGGAAGCCTTCGTCAAGCGCACCTTCGATGCGATCAGGGCGATCCTGGAGTGAACTCCTTCTTCCTTCTCCCCTTGTGGGAGAAGGTGGCGCGAAGCGCCGGATGAGGGGTTTGTCTCTACGATCTCACGCGCCGAGACAGACCCCTCACCTGTCTCGCCGCTTCGCGGCGAGACACCCTCTCCCACAAGGGGAGAGGGCAATATCAGCGTCCCTCACTCCCTGAAAAACGCCAGCAGATCGGCGTTGATCGTCTCCGCATGCGTGGTCGGCATGCCGTGCGGAAAACCCTTGTAGGTTTTCAGGGTGCCCTTCTTCAGCAGCTTTGCCGACAGCGGGGCGGAATCGGCGTAAGGCACGATCTGGTCGTCGTCACCGTGCATGACGAGCACGGGCACGTTGATCTTCTTCAGGTCCTCGGTGAAGTCGGTCTGCGAGAACGCGACGATGCCGTCGTAATGCGCCTTCGCGCCGCCCATCATGCCCTGGCGCCACCAATTCTCGATCACCGCTTCCAGCGGTTTTGCGCCGGGGCGGTTGTAGCCGTAGAACGGACCTGCGGCGATGTCGCGATAGAACGCCGAGCGGCCGGCGGCGAGCTGCTTCTGGAAATCGTCGAACACGCTCTTCGGCAGGCCGCCGGGATTGGCCGCGGTCTGCACCATCAGCGGCGGCACCGCCGAGAGGATCGCGGCTTTCGCCACCCGGCTCTCGCCGTGGCGTGCGATGTAATGCACGACTTCGCCGCCGCCGGTGGAATGGCCGACATGAAGCGCGTTCTTGAGATCGAGATGCGCGGTGACCGCTGCGAGGTCGTCGGCATAATGATCCATGTCGTGACCATCGGCGACCTGCGCCGAGCGACCGTGGCCGCGGCGGTCATGGGCGACGACGCGGTAGCCGCGCGTGACGAAATACATCATCTGCGCGTCCCAATCGTCCGACGACAGCGGCCAGCCATGGCTGAACACGACCGGCTGGCCACTGCCCCAATCCTTGTAGAAGATCTCGACGCCGTCCTTGGTGGTGATGGTGGGCATTGGGGGGCTCCTTCAGTAGAACGTCATTCCGGGGCGCGCGTCCGCGCGAACTATGGTGCGCGGTTGCGCACCTGAGAATCCAGAGATTGTTGCGCGAGATTCCGGGTTCATCGCTGCGCGATGCCCCGGAATGACGACGGGATGTCAGCGATCAGGCAAACGCCAACGGCTTAAAACGGCGCCAGGCGCCGACCGTGAGCACGACGAAGAACACCAGCACGATGCCCTGCACGACCGCGAACACCGGGCCCGACGGCGGCGCCGGCGCCACGGCGGGCGCGAGCGCGGCCAGCGCCGGAACTTTGAGGAACGACTGGATCACCAGCACGAAGACGTTGAAATAGAGCGAGATCATCGCGGTCACGACATAGACCGGACGCCAGACGCCTTTGAGCTTCATGCCGTACAGCGCGAGGCAGGCGATCGCGAGCAGCACCAGCGAGATGATGCCGATGATGTGCGAGGGCAGCAGCTTCTCGAACGGGAACAGGAAGCCGGTGGCGCTGGTGAGGATGGTGAAGGCCAGGAAGATCGCGGTGAGGCCCGGCATCGACTTCGAACCGAGCAGGCCGAACATGACGACGAGCCCGGCGGCGATCGCGATCAGGCTGATGACGACATGGACCATCGTGAAAGCGGGCAGGCTCAAGCCAAGGACCATGACATCTCTCCTACTCGTCATTGAGATCAGGAGAGTAGTATTACGGCCCTCATGGGATTGCCACCTGCGCTGACGTCACATGCATGTGCGCAGCCATGCGTCATCGTGCGAATCGACAAACGCATGGCTGAATTTTTTGCACCGCTGTCACAAACGACGGCAGCTTTCGACGAAAGTTGAATCGAAGTCTCACACTTCCTTGGTGTCGAAGATCAGGAGGTCGGCACCGCCGCTGGCGAATTTCGGCACGTCGCCCGCGGCCGCCTTGCCTGCTTCGCTGCCGAACGCCTTCTGGATGTCGCCCACGCTGTCGAAGGTGAGAATGGCGACGAGATGAATCCCTGACGGCCCGGCGGGTGAGCCGACCGCGCCGGTGCTCACGGCGTATTTCTTCAGGCCGGGAAGCTTTTTGGCGAGCGGAATGTGCGTTTCGGCATAATGCTTGTCGAAGGCGGCAGCGTCTTTCGGTGTTTTGTAGAGCACGACGAGTTCGGCCATTTAGTCCTCCCGTTGAAACTTTTCTATTGGATCCTCATGGTGAGCCGCGTGCGAAGCCCGCGGCTCGAAGGATGAGGGGAGATAGTCACGCATGACGCGGCGCGATGGCAAGCCTCATTCGACTTGCCATTCGCTTGTCTTGTCCTTGACTTATTTCTTTGAGCACGATCTTGCCGGAAAACCGCTTCACACTTTTCCGGATCGTGCTCTAAAGCGCCGGTTTCGCGGCGTCGCCGAGATAGCCGTGCAGGGAGGCCACGACCTGCGCGCCCTCGCCGATAGCGCCGCCGACGCGCTTGACCGAGCCGGAGCGGACGTCGCCGACGGCATAGACGCCGGGCACCGAGGTCTCCAGCGGAGCCACGAGGCGGCCCTGGTTCTGCTCGGACTGCGCGCCCGTGACGACGAAGCCGCCGCGATCGAGCGTGACGCCGCAGCCGTCGAGCCAGGCGGTGGCGGGATCGGCGCCGACGAACAGGAAGAGATTGCTGATGTCGGCGGAATCCTCGTCGTCGGACAGCCGGCTCTTCCAGCGGATCCGCCGCAGCAGCGCAGCCTCGTCGCCTTCGAGCGCCGTAATCTCGGTGTTGAACAGCAATTCGATGTTCGGCGTCGCTTCGATGCGCTCGATGAGATACCGCGACATGCTGGCCCCGAGGCCCCCGCCGCGGATGATCATCAGCACGCGCTTGGCGTGGCCCGACAGGAACACGGCGGCCTGACCCGCCGAATTGCCGGCGCCGACCAGCGCGACCTCCTCGCCGGCGCAGAGCTTTGCTTCCACCGGCGAGGCCCAGTACCAGACGCCGCGGCCCTCGAATTTGTCGAGGTTCTCGATCTCGGGCCGGCGATAGCGCGCGCCGCTCGCGACCACGATCGAACGCGAGCGCAAGGGATCGCAGCCGTCGAGCGCCACCGCGAAGGCGCCGTCCTTGCGCGTGCAGTCGAGCGACTTCACCGTGACGGGAATCATGATATCGGCGCCGAATTTCTGCGCCTGGGTGAAGGCGCGTGCGGTCAGGGCCTGGCCGGTAATGCCGGTCGGGAAGCCCAGATAGTTCTCGATGCGCGCGCTGGCGCCGGCCTGGCCGCCGAAGGCGCGGATGTCGAGCACGGCAACGGACAGCCCCTCGGACGCCGCATACACGGCGGTGGCAAGCCCGGCCGGTCCGCAGCCGACCACGGCGACGTCGTAGATGCGGTTATCCTTGGCGCCGCCGATCATGCCGATGGCACGCGCGAGCGCGGTCTCGTCGGGGTTGCGCAGCACCGCACCGCTGGCGGCAACGACGAGCGGCCAGTCTCCTGGCTTCGGCGAATAGCGCGCGATCACCTCGGCGGCGTCGCGATCGCGCTCGGGATCGAGCAGATGATGCGGCTGGCCGTTGCGGGTGAGGAAACCCTGCAGCCGCACCACGCCGGCGGAGTTCGACGGGCCGATCAGCACGGGACCGCCGATGCCGCCCTGGATCAGATTGACCCGGCGCAGGATCAACGCGCGCATGATGCGCTCGCCCAGATCAGCCTCGGCCACCAGCAGCGCGCGCAGCCGGTCCGGCGGCAGCAGCAGCGTCTCGACATCGCCCTCGGCGCGGCCGTCGACCAGCGCCGGCTGGCCCGAGAGCTGGCTGAGTTCCGCCAGGAACTGCCCGGGCCCCTGGTCGATCACCGGCGTGACGTGGCCGAGCCCGTCGCGCTGGGTGATGGCGACGTGGCCCTTCAGCACGACGAACATGCCCGGCCCCGGCTTGCCGGTCTCGAACAGGAACTCGCCGTCCTGATAGAGGCGGACCTCGCCGAAATGCCTGATCCGCTCAATCTCGAGCGGCGTCAACGTCGGAAAGGTCTGTTCGGGGCGCGTGAACCGCGACATCAGCGCCTCGTCACCATCTCGTTGCTGTTCGTCCTGCCCCATGGTCATTCTCGCTCATTCCAATGTCTCAATTGCCGGCCTCGCCGGTGGCCCCCTCATTGAGGGAACCGTCGTCGTTTGGCGATGGATCGCCGCCTGCGGCGCGTTCGCGCGCCTGCAGCTTCCGCCGCTTGAGGTTTTCGCGCAGCGCCGACTTCAGCCGCTCGTCGCGGGATGTCTTCGGCTGGCTCGCGCTCTTGTCGTTCTCGTCGTTCATGGGAGGTCCGATACTGCCATCGAGGCTAACATGCCCAGAGAATGCGGCAGCTCAAGAGGGCCCTCGCGATCCGATCGTGCGAAACTCGAAATGGACCGAATCCGCAGGCTTGGCCACCTGGCCAGTTGGCGGGGATGAGCTGAGCTCGAATTGGCGGGAAGTCGGTGGTTTCGAGCCAAATTGAGCATTTTGGCCTCGATATCGGCCCGATTTTCTCGTTTTGACCGGCCGAGCAAGCTTGCACAGGAGGGGGGCTTGTGGCAGATATCGGCCCGCTTGGCAGGGCCCCTCGGGCGCCCGATTCTTCACCAGCACATGCTGCCGTAGCTCAGTGGTAGAGCACTCCATTGGTAATGGAGAGGTCGACAGTTCAATCCTGTCTGGCAGCACCATTTTTTCCCTCATCGCAGCAAGCTTTCCGCCCGGCCGGCGAGCCCCCAACTTTCAGCGGATGCCATCGTGATCAAACGTTCCCTGCCCTATGAAGGACTGCTGCACGAGATCGTCGAGCATAACGGCGTGCTCTATCTCGGCGGCATTGTTCCTGAGGATGCCGGGCTCGACATGGCAGGCCAGGCCGACGATGTGCTCAGGCAGTTGAAGACCCTGCTCGAAGGCGCCGGCTCCGACCTCTCCTGCGTCCTGCAGGTGACGATCTTCATGGCCGAGCTCGCGGACAAGGCGGCGTTCAACCAGGTTTGGAAGCGCTACTTCACCGCGGACCACCTGCCGGCGCGCGCCGCCATCGGCGTTGCCGATCTCGGCAAGGGCGTCAGGCTGGAGCTGACGGCGACCGCCGCGCGTCGCTGATGGGGCGATACCGGCGCGAGAGCGCTCGGTCATTCTGATGTCCACACATGACGCGGCGTTCTCGCGGCTGGAAGCGCCCGAGTTTTGCCCGTTTCCGTGACCCTCTTCCTTGAAGAGGGCGCAGGGAAGACCGGGTGCCGACAGGCACCCGCGGTCCGCTGCGCGAAATGCACACGCAGGAAGAACCGCACAGCAGCATACAGGTGACGCCGAACACTCGGCCTTCCCTGCGCGATGGTCGGACGGCTTATGCCGTGCTCTCCCGGGAGCCGAACTTTCCTTTGGCCTCCCTCGCCCCGCGAATTGAATGATGCAGTCTGCCCGGTCGGGCTCGCTCGCATCTTCGCCGGACTTGACCGTAGCAACGACGGCCAGGACCACACGGTTTTGCCGTACGCAGCAACATCGTTCGTCACACGGAGAAGGACCTCACGAGGCTACCCGCCCTGGTCCCGCCTTGCCGTGCCCGACGCAGCCGCGTCCACCGCAGCCCAGCCCACGTTCGTTGCGACGTACGATCGCCCCTCTCCTCGGGCCGGGATGGCGGAAATATGCCGTAATTCCGAATTTCGGTAAAGTGGAATATTTTTGGCGGCGGGGATTGACGGGGTTTGGGGTGTTTTGCCCGACGGGTCGCGATTGCGCCCCGCTGGTAAGGTTAATCCTTCCTTTCGATTGTCGGTAAAATTTTATCCATTATCGTCCTTGTCATCGATGACGAACCAGAGGCTTCCAGAGTGCTTGCGTTTTGCCTGATCGTGACTGGGACAGCGTTGCTTCTTTCCGGCATCGTCGCCTTCGGCTTTCATAGAAACTCGCTGCACTCGATGGCGCTGCTGTAGCCGGATCGGGCTCGGCTCGCAGGATGGATGCGAGCTGCTCGTGTGCCGTCGCGGACAGTTCGTAGGATGGGTAGAGCGCAGCGAAACCCATCAAGTCGTGCGGCGCGACGGGAAAGCGATGGGTTTCGCTGCGCTCTACCCATCCTACGCGCCGTCAATTGTCGTTATCCGCCGCGCGCCTCGCGAAGCGATCATCCGCCCGCCTCAGCCGCCGGCTCAGCTCGCGATTGATGTTCTGCAGGACGATCACATAGGCGTGGATGTCGGCCTTGTAGCAGGCGTAGAGATTTTTGGCGGTCAGCTCGAACAGCACGGTCGGCGCATCCGCGACCACCGTGGCGGAGCGGTTCTGCATTTCGATCAGCGTCATCTCGCCGAAGAAGTCGCCGGGCTGCAGCACGGAGATCGGGACGACGCGGCCCGAGCTCGACCGCTTGCTCACCGCGAGGCGACCGGACTTGACGATGAACATCGAACGTCCCGCCTCGCCTTCCGCCACGACGGCGCTGCCCGCCTCGAAGCGGCGCTCGACCAGCATCGACATCAGGAGGTCGAGGCTTCCATCCGAAAGGCCGCCGAAAAACGGCGTCGCGAGCAGGAACGTTTTCAGATCGGGGGCGGTGACGTTCATGGCGCGAGGATATGCCGGGGCGATGATCGCGGCAAGGCGAGCAGCGTAGCCGCTTCCGTCATTGCAAGCGTAGCGAAGCAATCCAGAATCTCTCCGCGGAAACAGTCTGGATTGCTTCGTCGCAAGGGCTCCTCGCAATGACGTGGTGAGAGATTTTTTCTCCCATATCCGCTGCTCACCGCCGCGCGACGCTCTCCCCGCGCAGCGTCCGCCGTTTTCGCCAGACCTGCAGATCGACCATGACCTTTGCGGTAGCCGCGACGACCAGCACGCATAGCGCGGCCTTCGAGACCGTCTCCATCGTCCCCTCGATCAGGAGGCAATGGACCACGCTGCCGACGACGATGACGAGCGCCAGCGGCATGTGAATGAAGCGCCAGGTGCGCGGGCGCAGCGCGAAGCGATGGCGCAGCGACGCCAGCAGCGCGACAATGAAGATGGCCCACATCGCGGTGACGCCGAAGGGCGAGAACGGCGTCGGCGATGCGTAGGTCAGGGCGTCGATCATGTCGGGCGGGCTGGTGATCCAGAGGCCGGCGACGTGGACCACCACGGCCAGCACCAGCGCACCGCCGATCCAGTGATGGGCACGCCGGCCGCGATAAGCCGACAGCGGCGCCAGATAGCCGCCGATCAGCAGCGGCTGCACCAGCACGAGACCGAGCGCGACGATCCCCGCAAAGCCGGCAAGGATGTAGACCGGACCGCGCCAGGCGAGTTGCTCGCTGGTCGCGGCAAACACGATCGGCACGCCAATTGCCAGCGCAAGGGCAACCCAGATCAGGATCACCCGTGCCGATCTCCACCCCGTCATTCGTCGGTCCGATCAGACCGGCTGCAGGACGAAGTGCGCTTCGAGGCTGGTTTCCTTGGCGCTCCGCATCACGGGCCGCAGGAACACGGTCTTGAACTCACCACTGTCATAAGCGAGGTGGCCATGCGGCTGGCCGAAGATCGGAATGATCTGCGGCATTTCGAGCCGGAACTTGCCGTCCTTGTCAGTGAGCGTGGCGCCATGGCTCTGCGGCTCGTGCTCCTGGCCCTCGACCGTGTGCGCCCAGATCTGGATGCGCTGGCCGGCGAGCGGCGTGCCGTCGCCGGCGCGGCGCACGGTGCCGCTCATCCAGAAGCCGCCCTTGCCGATCCGCTCCACGACCGCCGCGCCCTTGCGGTAGTTGTTCGCCCCGCCCGACATCGACTCGGTGGGAGCGAGGCCATCGGCGCGGGCGGGCGAGAGGAGGCCGGGCACGCCGGCTGCGAAAACCCAGCTCGCCAGGACCGAGCCGCCGGCGACGAGCAGGTTGCGGCGATTGAGTACGACCATGGTCATGTCGGTTCCTCCTAACGGTCGGCGCGATCGCGCGCCGCAAGGTGATCTCTCGTGCCCCGGACGCGGTGCAGCACGGAGTGATGCGCCGCAGAGCCGGGGCCCAGCGGCATGGGTCCCGGCTCTGCGGAGCAGCGTTTCACGCTGCACCGCGTCCGGGACACGCGACTGCCGTCGAATGGCCACGCCAAATATACAACAACAGGCGCAAAACGCCCAGTTGGGACGAACGACGCCATAGGCCACAATAACAGTGTTGTGAACGAGGGACGGGCCGTCCGACGCCGCTTTCGGGCCTTCATTGGCGGCCGGCTTTGCAATAGCTTGCCGTGAAGATGGCGATATCATCGGGACACGACACCGGTGCGTGTGCCGAGATTGGGGGGACGTGATGAGGAAGCAGTCGCTTGCGCTGGCCGTGCTGCTGGTCTTGACCGGTCCGATGGCGGCGGAGGCCGGCGAGGCAAAAGCCTCTCCCAACGGTCCCCGCGAGCTGATCGGCAACTACGGAGACAGCCCCGCGCAGTGCCAATCCTACCACCGCAAGTCCGACAACATCACCTCGATCAGTGCGACGAGCTACGAGTCTTGCGGTGGCTCCATGTGTGGCGCCGACATCGTGTCGCACCGGAAAATGAAGGACGGATACATCCTCGATCTGAAGAGCTCCGGCAATCCGTCGGGCTGGCGCGTCAAGGTGAGGTTGCTCGACAAAGGCATTGAAGTCACGTCGCTGGCCAGGCGCGGACCGCCGAAAACGGAAACGCTGGCGCGATGCACGAAGGCCGATGCGATTGCCGGGATCGGGCTGCGGCCGAACCAGGAGCCCGATGCGAACACGTCGTTGAACCCCGTTTTCGCGGCGTATTACGCGCTTGCCGTTCCCGGCAAATGTGCAGGCCTCGCCGCAAACACGCAGACCGCGGACGCGATGATCGCGAGGGGAAGATCAGCGTGGACCGAATGGCTACGCAAAGGGTCGAATTCGCAACACGCAACGCCCGAGTTGATTGCGCAGGACATTGCGCGGGAAAAGCGCGACGCCCAAGATGCGGTGCGCGCGGATGCGGCCGAGATCGAGACGTTCTGCAGCGAAGTTCTCAGCGCCTTCGGCGACGGCGGTCGCGTCGAACCCAACCTCTTGAAAGACACGCGCGGAAAGACCTGAGGGCCTCCCCGGAAGTTCCGGCACAGCAATTTCGAATGGCATCGTTGCACCAAAGGTTGGCGACGGCGCTGCGCTAACATTCCCCGCCGGATGCCACTACATGTGGAGCCTCTGCGCATATCGCCATCCATCCGGACCCCGCCCATGATCCCCTTCTCCGTGCTCGACCTCGCGCCCATCCGACAGGGCGGCGACGCCGCGCAGGCGTTCCGCAACTCGCTCGATCTTGCCCGCCATGCGGAAGGCTGGGGCTTCAAGCGGTTCTGGCTGGCCGAGCATCACAACATGACCGGCATCGCCAGCGCGGCGACGTCGGTGGTGATCGGGCACATCGCGGGCGGCACCAAGACGATCCGCGTCGGCTCCGGCGGGATCATGCTGCCGAACCATTCGCCGCTGGTCATCGCCGAGCAGTTCGGCACGCTGGAATCGCTCTATCCCGGGCGGATCGATCTCGGGCTCGGGCGGGCGCCGGGCACCGACCAGTTCACCGCGCGGGCGATGCGGCGCGACCTTGCGACGGCATCGGAGAATTTTCCGCATGACGTGCTGGAGCTGCAGGCGCTGCTCGGCGATATCAAGCCGAACCAGGCGATCCGCGCCGTGCCCGGCATGGGAACGAAGGTGCCGCTGTGGATTTTGGGATCGAGCACCTTTGGCGCGCAGCTTGCCGCGATGCTGGGGCTGCCGTTCGCCTTCGCCTCGCATTTCGCGCCGCAGATGATGATGCCGGCGCTGCGCGAATATCGCGCGCGCTTCGAGCCCTCGGCGCAGCTCGACAAGCCCTATGCGATGGTCGGCGTGAACGTGTTCGCGGCCGACAGCGACGTCGAGGCGCAGCGGATGTTCTCCTCGCTGCAGCAGCAGTTCATCAATCTGCGCCGCGGCACGCCGGGCCCGCTGCCGCCGCCGGTGGACGACATGGACGCGCTGTGGTCGCCGGCGGAGAAGGCCATGGTCGGCCAGTCACTGTCGTGCTCCGCGGTCGGGACGCCCGGTGTGGTCGAAGAGAAGTTGAAGGCGCTGATCGCCGACACCGGCGCGGACGAGTTGATCACCACCGGGCAGATCTACGACCATGCCGCGCGGCTGCACTCGTTCGAGATCGCGGCCGGGGTGCGGGAGCGACTGGCGAAGCAGCCGGTGGCGTGAGCCTCTCTGCGCCTTAAGGGACGGCGCAGGCGAAGTTCTCGGCCTGCTCGATGCTGCCATGGCCGAGATAGCGAGCCTGTCGGGGATAGGGGCACAGCGGCCGGCTGCGTTCCGGCCAGGGTGTCGTCGCGCCCGCGCGCGCCGCGATACTGTCGGGCGCGTGGCCCTGCTCGACCCAGTTCACCAGCGGGGTCAGCACGTCGAAGCTGTCGGTGGCAGGCCCTCCCGAGCAATGGTTCATGCCGGGCACGAGGAAGAGCCGGGCGAAGTCGGCCGTCTCCGTCTCCCCGCCCGCAGCGTTGGTGAGCCGCTTGTACCAGTCCAACGTATCGAGCGCAGAGAACGTGGGATCACTGACGCCGTGATAGAGCAGCAGCTTGCCGCGCCGCTGGCGGAAGCCGGAAAGATCGACTGAATTCGCGGAGATCGTCTGCACGGAGGACTGAGGCATCGCGGCGCTCGTGCCGAAGATGCGCGCATGGGCGGCCGTGACATCGACGGTGCGGTAGAAGTCGTAAACGGCGTCCGCGTCATTGGCGAGCGGCGCATGAGGCGGGGTCATGTAGAGATAGGCCAGCGTCGCGCCAAAGGACACGTTGAAGGCGTTGACGCGGCTGTCGGGTGCCGTGCCGAGAATCCAGCGCCGCCACCCGGCCGCGGCGATGCCGGAATCATAGGGATAGGGCGCATAGATCCGCTGGCCCTGCGCCGTGGTCGGCCCCTGAAAGTGATTTTCCAGCGCCGCGACCTGGGCGGCCGAGAGACAGCTTGCCGTCTTCTCTGCGGGACATTGCAGCGTGCGCGGCGAGAAGCGACAGGCGGGCACATTGTCGATGATGCCGTCGGCAAGACCATCGCCGTCATCGCAGGACTGCACGATCGCCTTCGCCAGCAATTCCATGTCGGCCTGCGACAGAGCCTGCGCTAGGATCGGGCGGCCGTCGGGCGCTTTCGGCGCGATCTCCGCAAAGCCCTGCGTCGAAGCCGCCCCCGCGAGCCCCTTCTCCGGCATGCGAAATGCCGGCGCGCCGGCGGCAACGCCGTCGAAATGCTCAGGAAAGCGCTGCGTCATCACCATGCCGTGCCGCCCGCCGTTGGAGCAGCCGAGGAAGTAGGAATAGCTCGGCTGACGTCCGTAATAGGCCTGGATGAAACGCTTTGCCTGGCGCGTCACGACATCGTCGGCGCGATAACCGAAATCGATACGCGCCTGCGGGTCGAGGCCGAAGCTGGCGCCACCGAGGGGACCCGGCGCGTTGCCGTGTCCGGCATCCGTCGTGACGGTCGCATAGCCCTGATTGAGCGCGCTCGGTTGTCCGCCGCCGGGCTGCGCATCGCCATTGCCGATAACGCCGTCGGTGCCGCCCTGCCCCTGGAACACGAAGCGGCCGTTCCAGGTCTCGGGCAATCGGAGGTGAAGGCCGATGGCGAACGTCTGACCGTCGGCGCCGGTTCGCTCATCGAGATGGGCGATCACTTCGCAATGGGCAGGGAGGCCGCCTGCCGCCGGACGCGACTGCGCCTCGCTGATGCGCATCGCCGCGCCGGCTTCGGCTTGCAGCCGGTCGCATGTGATCACGGGCGGGAAGCTGTCGTTGCCAGCCGCTGCGGGGACGACAGACACAGCGCTTGCGATACAGGCAAGCGCCGCTCCAAGCCGAAGACGCGCCGAGACGATCACCATGGAGCCCCCCGATCGTGAACGCCCCGATTAATCCGGAAATCCAAACAGTTTTGCCGGATTGTGCACCAAAATCTTCTCCAGCTCCCTCTGGTCCGCGACATAGCGGTACATCAGCTCGAGCAGGTCGGCGTCGTTCGGCGGCTGCTTCACCGAGACCGGATGCGGCCAGTCGCTGGCCCAGACGCAGCGGTCGATGTTGGCCTCGATATAGGCGCGCGCGATCGGGATGACGTCGTCATAGGGTGCGCCGGTCTTCGAGGTCTTCTCGCCGAGCGACAGCATCACCCAGAAATTGCCCTTCTTCAGCAGCTCCAGCATCTTGCGCAGATTCGGGTCGTTCCTGCCGGCTTCCGGATCAGGCCGCGCCATGTGGTCGATCAGCACGGGCACGTCGAGGTTCTCGTACTTGGCGACGCTGGAGACGATGCCGTCCTTCTCGGGCTGGATCTTGGCGTACCAGCCGAGCTCGCGGATGCGGGCGATGGCGCGAGCGAAATCGGCATCCGACAGCACGGCACCGAGCTCCTGGCGGAAGCTGAAGCGCGCGCCGCGCACACCGGCATCGTGCAGCTTGGCGAGATAGGCATCGTTGGCTTCCGCAAACACCAGCGCGTTGGCGCAGCCACGATAGTTCGGGCCCATCGCGGCCAAGCCGTCGAGCACGACGGCATGATCGGCGCCGTAGGTCGTGGTCTGCACGATGATGCCGCGCTCGATGCCGAGCGCCCTGTGCATGCGCAGCGCCGCTTCCCAGGTCGCGGTCGGCATGCGGTAGGCGGCGCCGGGACGCTCCGGATATTTCTCGATCGGCCCCAGCACGTGGAACTGGCTGTCGACCGTCTTCGGCGGCGGCGCCTTCGCCGGGCGGCGCGGATTGGGATCGAACGGCAGATAGGTCGGCATGCGCAAGACTCCTTCAGTCGATCACGGCGGTGAAGTCGCAACTTACCAGCGCGCCGCCGTCCATATTGTCCATCGGCAGCGCGTGACGCGCGGGCCGCGAATGCTCGTCCGGAAACATCTTGAGCCACTCGACATTGATGGGCCCGCGGTTGCCGCGGTCCTTCAGCCACACCGTCATCTTGATGATGTCGTCCGTGCTACCGCCGGCGGCCTCCACCGTCGCCTTCATATGCGCGAACATGTTGGCGCATTGGGCATCCAGGCTCTCCGGCATCGCGTTGGTGGCGGGATCGCGGCCGAGGATGACGCCGGACATCACGAGATGGCCGATGCGGCAGGCGTTCGGAATCGGATTGACGTGCTTGAAGCCGCCGATGTGGATGCTCTTGCGCCGCTTCTGGCTTGTCATTGTGCGCTCCCTCTTATTTGTTGCTTCAGACGAACTGGCACGACACCGAGCCGAACGGGCCGTAATCGGCGTGGAAAGTATCGCCGCGGCGGATGTCCACGGGACGCGTGAACGAGCCCGCCAGCACGACCTCGCCGGCTTTGAGATGCTCATCATGCGGCGCGAGGCGGTTGGCGAGCCAGGCGATGCCGTTGGCGGGGTGGTTGAGCACGCCGGCCGCAAGGCCGGTCTCCTCGACCTCGCCGTTGCGGAACAGCAGCGCGCCGATCCAGCGCAAATCCGCATCCATCGGGCGGATCGGCCGGCCGCCGAGCACCAGCGCGGCATTCGCCGCGTTGTCCGAGATAGTGTCCATCACCTTGCGCGTCTTGCCGGTTTCAGGGTCGACGCGATGCATGCGCGTCTCCAGGATCTCCAGCGCGGGGGTGACGTAATCGGTGGCGTTAAGCACGTCGAAGATGGTGCAGTCCGGCCCGCGCAGCGGCGCCTTCAGCACGAAGGCGAGCTCGACCTCAATGCGCGGCGCATGGAAGCGGTCGAACGGGATCGGCTGGGCGTCGGCATAGAACATGTCGGCGAACAGCACGCCGTAGTCGGGCTCGTTGATGCCGACCGCGTTCTGCATCGCCTTGGAGGTCAGGCCGATCTTGTGACCCCTAATGATGCGGCCGCGGCCGAGCTGCAGCCTGGTCCAGGCGCGCTGGACGGCGTAGGCATCCTCGATGGCGAAATCCGGATACTCTTTCGTGAACATCGGGATCAGCGTCTTGGTGCGCTCGGCCTCGTCGAGGCGCGCGGCGAGGCGCTCGATCGTTGCGGTATCCAACATCGCTTACTGCTCCGCCGCGACTTTGTTGCTGAGCACGCCGATGCGGCGCGACTCGACCTCGACGACGTCGCCGACTTTCAGCCAGCGCGGCGGATCGAAGCGGGCGCCCGCGCCGGTCGGCGTGCCCGTCACGATCATGTCGCCGGGCTTGAGCGTGGCGAAAGTCGAGAGATAGGAGATGATGAAATCGAACGGGAACATCAGCCGCTCGGTGGTGTCCTGCTGCCGGACCTCGCCGTTGACGCGCGTGACGATGTCGTGCGGGCCGCGCGGGTCGAGCTCGTCCGACGTGACGATCCACGGGCCGATGCTGCCGGAGCGATCGAAATTCTTGCCCTGCGTGACGTTGAACTTGCCGTGGCGCAGCCAGTCGCGGATCGTGCCCTCGTTGCACAGGGTCATGCCGAAGATGTGCGACCAGGCCTGTTCGCGCGGGATGTGGCGGCCGCCCTGCCCGATCACGATGACGAGCTCGCCCTCGTAGTCGAGCTGGTCCGACACTTTCGGCTTCTCCAGCGGTTGGCCGGAGCCTGTCATCGACGACATGCTGCGCACGAACAGGCTGGGATATTTGGGCAGGTCCGAACTGTCTTTATATTCGGCGTTGCGCTCGGCGTAGTTGACGCCGATGCACCAGAGCTTCTCCGGCGCCAGCACCGGCGGCAGCAGGACCAGCTTGTCCAGTGCGTAGTCGGGCTTCTGCCCGGCGACGGCCTCCTGCGCCTCGGCGAGCGCGTTGGCCGCGATCAGTGCTTTCACATCCGAATGATCGCGACCGATCCGCCTGGTGAGATCGACCACGCCGCCTTCGACGGCCGCGCCATAGCGCGCCTCGCCGTCCACGAGATAGCTCAACAGTCGCATTGTGATTTCCTCCGATGATCTCGAGGCGGCCTGGGCGCGATCGGCCCGCGCGCTCAGTCTTTCGATTTTGGCGTCTGGAAGACGGTATTCAGCGTCACGATCTCGCCGAGACGGGCGTAGCGGGGACCGCCGATGCGGGCGATCGGGTCGAGCGTCCTGGTCTCGACCTTGCCGTCGTTGACGAGGCCGTCGCGCAAGTGAAACAGCACGACCTCGCCGACGATCAGCCGGCTCCTGGCATCGCCGAACTCCAGGCACTGGCGGAAGCGGCATTCCATCGCGACGGGTGCTGCGGCCAGCCGCGGCACCTTGACGCGCTCGCTCGCGATCGTCTCGAGGCCGAGATGCTCGACTTCGCTGATCTCAGGCGGATGCTCGACTGAGGAATCATGCACCGCCGACATCAGCGGGAAGTCGGCGATGTGGATGACGTATTCTTCGGTGTCGAGGATGTTGTGCGCGGTGTCCTTGTAGTCGGCGCCCTTGCGGCCGACGCTGATGGCGAGCATCGGCGGCTTCTGCGAGACGAAGGTGAAGGCGCTGAAGGGCGCGAGGTTGAGCACGCCCTTAGCCGACAGGCTCGTGACCCACGCGATCGGGCGCGGCACCACGATGCCGGTCATCAGGCGGTAGATGCGCTCCGCGCCGAGCTCGGTGGGATCGATCCGCATCGATCAATCCGCCCTGATGTTGGCCTTGCGCACCACCGGGATCCACTTGGCGTCCTCGCGCTCGAGATAGGCCTTGAATTCGTCCGGCGTCATGGCGGTCGCTTCGCCGCCGAGCTTTTCGAATTTGTCGACCACGGCGGGGTCTTTCAGGATCGCGATCAGGGTCTCGTGCAGCTTGTCGATGACAGGCTGCGGCGTGCCCGCGGGCGCGAACAGACCCGTAAAGGTCTGGCCGTCGAAATCCTTGTAGCCGAGCTCGACGAAGGTCGGGACATCCGGCAGCGACTTCAGGCGATGAGGGCTGGTGACCGCAAGCGCGCGGAACAGGCCGGCCTTGATGTGCTGCAGGCTGACCGTGAGCTGGTCGAACGCGAACTGCACCTGGCCGCCGAGCAAATCGTTGATCGCCGGCGCATTGCCGCGGTAATGCGCGGTGACCCATTGCAGGTCGAGGTTCGACTGCATCAGCTCGCTGAGCAGATGGTTGGTGGTGCCGGGGCCCGGTGACGCCATGGTCAGCTTGCCGGGCTCGCGCTTGGCGAGGTCGACGAATTCCTTGAAATTGTTGGCCTGCACCGACGGATGCACCTCGAGCACCAAGGGCGTCATCGAGATGGTCGAGATCGGCATGAAGTCCTTTTTCCAATTATAGGCTTCGCGCTTGTTGATCTCGGTCGCGAACAGCACCGGACCGTTGGCGCCGACGAACAGCGTGTAGCCGTCCGGCGCCGACTTCGCGAACGCCTCGCCCGCGATCATGCCGCCGGCGCCGGCCTTGTTCTCGATGATGAAGGGTTGGCCGAGCTTCTCCTGGAGCTTGTCGGCGACGATGCGCGCGGCACTGTCGACGTTGCCGCCGGCGGGATAGGGCACGATCAGCTTGACGCCGCGCGCCGGCCATTGCTGGCTAGACGCGGGCCCCGCCAACATGGCCGCCATGGCAGCGATGGCAATCCAGATTAATCTCATGTTAACCTCCCGACGGCGCTTCCAATTCGTGTCGAGCGCCTGACATTGCGCATGGCGCCCGATCGCCGCGCAATCTCCAGATGCGCACTTTACCTGTCGAGTGAATTGTGGCGTTCTTGTCCATATTATGGACAAGGCAGATCTCAGGAAGCCCACGACTGCGTTGGAACCGCGGCAGGGCGCGCAGGCGATCCGGCGCGCACTCGCGGTGCTGCGCATTCTTGCCGCAGGCCGCGAGGACGGTGTGCCATTGGCCGAGGTGGTCCGGACGACGGGCCTCACCCGCCCCACTGTGCATCGCATCGTGCATGTGCTGATCGAGGAAGGCATCGTCGAGCGCAACGCGCGCAGCGGCCGCTACGCGATCGGCAACCAGGTGCCCGAGTTGGCGCTGGCGCGGCCGCGGCCGTCGCGGCTGCTGATCGCGGCCAATCCGTCGCTGCTGCGCGCCTCGACCGAAGTCGGCGACACGCTGTTCCTCACCATGCGCACCGGCAACGACACGCTGTGCGTCGATCGCCGGATCGGGGTCTATCCGATCCAGGTGCTGTCGATCGAGGTCGGGGCGCGCCGGCCGCTCGGCGTCTCCAGCGCCGGCATCGCCATCCTCGCCGCGATGCCGGCGCAGGAGGCGCGAAAGATCGTTGCAGCCAACGAGAAGCGGTTCGAGGCCTACAAGACCGATACGGCGACGGTGCTCGGCGAGATCACCGCCGCGCGACGGCTGGGATACGGGCTGCGGGAGATCGGGCTGATACAGGGCACGAAATCGATCTCGACCTGGATCAAGACGCCGGACGGGCAGCCCGCCGCGGCAATGACCGTCTCCGCCGTTCGAACGAGGCTCGGACCAAGGCGGGAGCAGGAAGTTGCGGAGATATTGCTGCGGGAGACCAAGGTCATCGAGCAGGCGATTCGTTAGCGTTGACGGTGCCGCTTCACCTCGCCCCGCTTGCGGGGAGAGGTCGGATTCCATCGAAGATGCAATCCGGGTGAGGGGGACTCTCGGCAAGCTCGACTGTCACCGTCCCGGCGGAGAGTCCCCCTCACCCCAACCCTCTCCCCGCAAGCGGGGCGAGGGAGCGCATTGTCCTCGCGGCGCTGTCAATGGGCTGACGTCGCGCGCGTTTTTATGGCACAACGCCCCCCACCATCGACCGACCAACGAGGCCCCGCATGCCCGCGCCGAAACCGCCTGCCTTCGAGACCCTGAGCCTGCATGCGGGCCAGCATCCGGATCCCGTGACCGGGGCCCGCGCGGTGCCGATCTACCAGACCACGTCCTACGTGTTCCAGGATTCCGACCACGCCGCCGCGCTGTTCAACCTGGAGCGCGCCGGCCACATCTATACGCGCATCTCCAACCCCACCACCGGCGTGCTGGAGGAGCGGCTAGCGGCACTCGAAGGCGGCGTCGGCGCGATCTGCACCGCGAGCGGCATGGCCGCGCTGCACCTCGCCATCGCGACGCTACTCAATGCCGGCGACCACATCGTGGCGTCGAGCTCGCTCTATGGCGGCACCATCAATCTGCTGGCGCACACGCTGCCGCGCTTCGGCATCACCACGACCTTCGTGAAGCCGCGCGACCTCGACGCGTTGCGCAGCGCCATCAAGCCGAACACCAAGCTCGTGATCGGCGAGACCATCGGCAATCCCGGCCTCGAAGTGCTCGATATTCCCAAGGTCGCGCAGATCGCCCATGACGCAAAGATTCCGCTGCTGATCGACAACACCTTTGCGACGCCCTATCTCAGCCGCCCGATCGAACTCGGCGCGGATATCGTCATGCATTCAGCTACAAAGTGGATCGGCGGCCACGGCATCGCGATCGGCGGCGCCATCGTCGACGGCGGCCGCTTCGACTGGCGCGGCTCCGGCAAGTTCGCCGTGCTGACCGAGCCCTATGGCGGCTATCACGGCATCGTCTTCGACGAGCAGTTCGGCACGGCAGCCTTCATCATGCGCGCGCGCACGGAAGGTTTGCGCGATTTCGGCGCCTGCCTGTCGCCGACCAATGCGTTCCAGCTGCTGCAGGGCATCGAGACGCTCGGTGTTCGCATGGACCGGCATATGCAGAACACGCTATCCGTGCTGGAGGCGCTGAAATCCAACAAGGCGGTGGACTGGGTGCTGCATCCTTCGCTGGAGACGCACACGGATTACCAGCTCGCCAAGCAACTGCTGCCGCGCGGCGCCGGTTCGATCATCTCCTTCGGCATCAAGGGCGGCCGTCCGGCGGGCCGCAAGTTCATCGAATCCTTGCGCATGATCAGCCATCTCGCCAATGTCGGCGACGCCAAGACGCTGGTGATCCATCCGGCCTCGACCACGCATCAACAAATGGATGCCGAGCAGCTCAAGGCCGCCGGCATCGGCGAAGAGCTGGTGCGGCTGTCGGTCGGCATCGAGACGGCCAGCGACATCATCGACGATCTCGCGCAGGCGCTGCGCATCTCGCAGAAGGTCTGATGCCATGAAGCTCTCCGTCAACGGCCTCGAGGTATTCGCCGCCACCGGCGGCCGCGACTTCGACAAGTCCCTGCCCACGGTCGTCTTCCTTCACGGCGCCGGCTTCGACCATTCCACCTGGGCGCTGCATACGCGCTGGTTCGCCCATCACGGCTTTGGCGTGCTGGCACCCGACCTGCCCGGCCACGGCCGCTCGCCCGGGCCTTCGCTCGGCAGCATCGCCGAGATGGCCGACTGGACAGCGGCGCTGCTCGAAGCGGCGGGCGCGGCGAAGGCGCATCTGATCGGCCATTCCATGGGATCGCTGATCTCGCTGGAGACCGCCGCGCGGCATCCCGACAAGGTCTCGGCGCTGAGCCTGATCGGCACCGCCGCGACCATGACGGTCGGCCCGGATCTGTTGAAGGCCGCCGAGGCCAATTTGCAGGATGCCAACGACATGGTGTCGATCTGGGGCCTCGGCTTCAACGCCGAGCTCGGCGGCAGCCTCGCACCCGGCCTGTGGATGCATGGCGGCGCGCAGGCGGTGCTGAAGGCGTGCGAGCCCGGCGTGCTGTTCAGGGATCTGTCGGCCTGCAATGCCTACGCCAATGCGCTCGCCGCTGCCGCGACCGTCAAGGTGCCGACGACGCTCATTCTCGGTGAACGCGACATGATGACGCCGGCGAAGGCAGGCAAGGCGCTTGCTGCCGCGATCCCGCATGCGAAGACCGTCGTCGTGCCGGGCGCCGGCCACATGATCATGGCCGAGCGGCCGGACGAATTGCTGGCGGCGTTGCGGAGCTGAAAAGGATCGATCGATCAGCTTGCGCGTTGCGGCGAGACATCCCCGCCCGCCGGAGCCAATCAACTCAACCGCCTCCCCGCTCGGACAGCACCGCGCGCGCGGCGCGTTCGGCTTCGCGCGCAGAGCGGAACTGGCGGCCTTCGAGACTGTCGAACACGCGCTCGGAGGAGAAGAAGCGGAAGCCGCGCTGGTCTCTCGTGACGATGCCGGCGGCGCGATCCTGGATCTCTATGATGTAGGCGTTGGACTGGGGCATGACTGCTCGCTCGCCGAAGGCTCGGCGTTCCTGTCTGAAAATTTGCGGTGTGGATGCTGCGAGGGCGAGGTCAGCAACAACAACAGGCGCCGGTCGCCGCCGAGAAACAGCGCCGCGTCATGCACGCTTGCATGTCGTTCTGATTGCGCTGGCGATCGGTTTTCATGTGGCGACTTGGGGCTCGAGGAGCAGTTTCGATGCTTGCGACTATCGAGCGCTTGGCACGATTGGTCAATGAAATGGCCGTCCATATTTGCCGCGAGCGCGCTGGAGCGTTTCTCCCGCGGCACGCGCGGGCAACCGAATTCATCTCGCGATGAGTTCAACGCGGGCGCGAAGCCGGTGTGGTACGCTTCCGGCAAGCCACGAAACGGAACAAACGGGAGGTCCAGGAGATGGCGAACGATCTGAAAGGACGCACCGCGCTCGTGACCGGCGGCTCGCGCGGGATTGGCGCTGCCGTCTGTCGCGCGCTGGCCGCATCAGGCGCGGCGGTGGCGATCAACTGCCGTGAGCAGATCGGCCAGGCCGAGCAGCTTGCAGGCGAGATCGTCAAGCAAGGCGGCCGCGCCATCGTCGTCGCCGCCGACGTCTCGCAAGCCGGAGCCGTGGCCAGCATGATCGAACGCGTGACGGGCGGGCTCGGTCCGATCGACATCCTCGTCAACAATGCCGGCATCGCCATCACGCGCGGCATCGATGATCTCACCGAGGAGGATTTCGACCGCACGATCCTGGTCAATCTGAAATCGGCCTTTCTCTGCACGCAGGCGGTGCTGCCGTCGATGCGATCGCGGAAATGGGGTCGCATCGTCAACATCTCCTCCGGCGCCGCGCGCGGTGCCGGTGCGATCGGCCCGCACTACAATGCCTCCAAGGCCGGCATGGAGGGCCTCACGCGAGGTTACGCGGCGCGGCTGGTGAAAGAGGGCATCACGGTCAACGCGGTGGCGCCGTCGCTGATCGAGACCGACATGATGAGCGGCCAGCCCAGCCTCGTCAGCCGCATCCCGCTCGGCCGCTTCGGCACGGCGGACGAGGTGGCGAAGGCGGTGATGCTGCTGGTGGACAATGCCTACATGACCGGGCAGACGGTCGCGCTGAGCGGTGGCATGGCGTTTAATTAGGGAGCCGACCTCCTCTTCCCTTCTCCCCTTGTGGGAGAAGGTGGCGTAGGCGGCCTGCGGCCGCCGTTCTTAAGAACGCCGAAGCTAAGCTTCGGCTACGGCGCCGGATGAGGGGTATCTATCCGCATGCAACATTTTTCGCGGGGATAGATACCCCTCACCCGTCTCGCCGCTTTGCGGCGAGCCACCCTCTCCCACAAGGAGAGAGGGTAAGAACAGTCACCACATCGACGCCGCGGCGCGCTCGGGCCAGATGCGGTCGTACTCGGCGCCGCCGACCTTGTTGTCGCTCATCTCGGCGAGGATCTGGCCGGGCGTGGGCAGCGTCTTGGGGTCGATGCGCTTGTCGGGATTCCAGAGGTCGGAGCGCACGATGGCACGGGCGCACTGGAAGTAGATCTCGTCCACCTTCATCACCATGACGCTGCGTGGCGCCTTGCCCTCGACCTTGAACGAAGCCAGCAACTCGGGATCGATGGAGAGATGAGCGCGGCCGTTGGCGCGGACGGCGTTTCCGGAGCCGGGGATGAGGAACATCAAGGATACCCTGGGATCGCGCACGATGTTGCGCAGGGAATCGACCCGGTTGTTGCCGCGGCGATCCGGCAGCATCAGCGTTTTGGGATCGTGGACACGGACGAAGCCGGGCAGATCGCCGCGCGGCGAGCAGTCGATACCTTCAGGGCCAATGGTGGCAAGCGCCGCAAACGGCGCCTTCTCGATGAAGATGCGGTAGAGCGGCGTGACGTGGTCGGCGACTTTCACGGTCGAGGCGTCACCAACGGCGCCGTAGATGGCTTCAAGCTGTTCGACCGTAGTGATCACCGACATTCCAGTCTCCTTATTGTGCCGGCCGACCCTCTTGCCAGCCTTCGCCCTTGATAACCCGTACGAGCTGGCGGCCGTGATAATCCGCGCTGCCCGCATTGAGAATGGTGACATCGGCCTGCGCCGATCTGTCGTCGACGCTGCGGGTGAGCCGCTCGGCGATATTGCCGTCGCTCTGCCGGGCGCGCGCGGCAAGCCGCTGCGCAAGAACCTCCGGCAGCGCCGTGATCGCGACCACCACGACATGGGCATAGGCCCGGCGCAATGCAGCGATCACGGTGCGCGAGACGTTGGCGACGACAGCCCGGCCGGCGCGGATCTCGTCGTCGATATCGCGGGGCAGTGCATAAAAATGTCCATGCGCCTCCCAGTGCACGGCGAAGTCGCCGTGGTCGCGCGCGCGGCAGAATTCGTCCTGGCTGACCGCGACGTTGTCTTCGTCAGCGGACGAGGCGCGCGTCACGATCCGACGCGGGAAGACGATGCCGGGATCGTCGCTGCACGCCGCCTGCGCGAGCCGCAGCAGCGTGTCCTTGCCGGCACCGCTGGGACCGACCACGAGCACGAGCCGGCCAGGGCCGATCGCTCCCGCCTCATCCCCCGCCATTGCCGACGTCTCGCTCATGCCACGCGGTGTCCTTCGCGCCAGACGCTGCGGACGACGGGAACGTGGCCTGCGACATGCACGCGGATCAGGTCGGCACGCTTGCCGGTCGCGACCTCGCCGCGATCGGTGAGGCCGACCGCCTCGGCCGGGGCCTTCGTCACCGTGCGGATCGCCTCGGGAAGGCTGATGGCGGGGACATGCTCGGGCAATTGCAGCGCCCCCATCAAAAGGCTCGACGGGATGTAATCCGACGACAGGATGTCGAGCAGGCCTTCGCGGGCGAGATCGACCGCGGCGATGTTGCCGGAGTGCGAGCCGCCGCGCACGACGTTCGGCGCGCCCATCAGAATATCGATGCCGGCCTGGTGCAGGGCGCGCGCGGCCTCCAGCGTGGTCGGGAATTCCGCCACCGAAACCCGGTCGCGCACGGCGTCCGCGACATTCTCCTCGGTGGTGTCGTCGTGGCTGGCCAGCGGAATCTCGTACTGATGCGCGAGCGATACGATCTCGCGCATGTTGGCCGCGGCATAGAGCCTCTGGTACTCGAAGCGCTTGGCGAACAGCTCGTCGAGTTCGGCATCGGTCTTGCCGCCGCCCTTGCCGCGGTAATAGTCGCGCAGCTTGACCTCGTCGCGGAACTGGCGCTGGCCGGGCGTGTGGTCCATCAGGGACATCAGCTTCACGTCGGGGCGGTCGATCAGCTCCCTGGCCTCCTCGACCACGCTCGGCATCGGGATCTCGCAGCGCAGATGCAGGAAGTGATCGGCGCGCAGCAGGCTGGCGTCGCGCGCAGTGGTGATCGCGGCGGCGAGCACGCCGGCGCGGCCATCGACTTCCTCGGCGCCGTCCTCGCGCCAGACCCGTAGCGAATCGAACACGGTGGTGATGCCTGATGTGGCGAGCTGGCCGTCATAGGAGACGACGGCGGCGACCGGATTCCAGAACACCTTTGGCCGCGGCACGTAATGGGCTTCGAGATGATCGGTGTGGAGCTCGATCAGGCCGGGCATGATCAGATCGCCGCCAGCGTCCTCGGCGCCCGCGGGGGCCCTGCCCTCGCCGATCTCGGCGATGCGACCGTCGGCAAGAGCCAGCCAGCCCTGCTCGATCACCCGGTCGGCCAGCACGATCCTGGCGTTGGCGATCACGATATCCTTCGGGGCGTTCATGTCCATGTCCTTCAGGCCGCGGCGGCAAAGCTGGTGACGTCGACGATACGATCGGCAATCAGATGACGGATTTCGTCGTCATGGACAATGGCGACCATGGCAACGCCCCGGCGTTTCTTCTCGGCGACCAGCTCGACCACGACGGCGCGGTTGGCGGCATCGAGCGAGGCGGTCGGCTCGTCCAGCAGCAGGATCGGCAGGTCCGAGATGAAGCCGCGCGCGATGTTGACGCGCTGCTGCTCGCCGCCGGAGAAGGTGGCGGGCGGAAGCTGCCAGAGCCGCTCGGGGATGTTGAGGCGATGCAGCAGCTCGCCGGCGCGCGCCTGTGCATCGGCCCGGCTCATGCCGCCAGCGATCAGCGGCTCGGCGACGACGTCGATGGTCGCAACGCGCGGCACCGCCCGCAGGAACTGGCTGACATAACCGATGGTGGCGCGGCGGACGTTGAGCACCTGCCGCGGCTCGGCACTGGCGAGATCGATCAGCGCGCCGCGATGGCGGATGCCGATGCGGCCGCTATCGCAGCGGTAATTGCCGAAGATCATCTTCAGGATCGACGATTTGCCCGCACCCGACGGGCCGGAAAGCACGACGCACTCGCCGGGATTGACCTGGAAGGTCACGCCGCTGACGACAGGCAATTCGATGCCGCCCTGCAGGTGCATCGTGAAGGTCTTCCTGGCGTCGGTGATGTCGATCGTTGCGGTCATTGGCTGGCTCATGTTTTTGGGCTCATGGCGGCAGAATCGAGGAAACGAGAAGCTGGGTGTAGGGCTCGCGGGGATCGTCGAGCACCTGGTCGGTGAGGCCGGTCTCGATGACGCGGCCGCCCTTCATCACCATCACGCGGTGCGACAACAGGCGCGCGACCGCGAGATCGTGGGTGACGATGATGACGGCGAGCTGCAGCTCGGCGACGAGGCCGCGCAGGAGATCGAGCAGGCGGGCCTGCACGGAGACGTCGAGGCCGCCGGTCGGCTCGTCCATGAACACCAGCCGAGGCTCGGTGACGAGGTTGCGCGCGATCTGGAGCCGCTGGCGCATGCCGCCGGAATAGGTGCGCGGGGCATCGTCGATGCGCGCGACGTCGATCTCGACGCGGGTCAGCCAGTCGGATGCGGTGTCGCGAATGCGGCCATAATGATTCCAGCCCACCGCCATCAGCCGCTCGCCGACATTGGCGCCGGCCGAGACCGCCATGCGCAGGCCCTGCGCGGGGTCCTGATGCACGAAACCCCAATCGGTGCGGAACAGGAAGCGCCGCTCGGCCTCGCCCAGCGTCGCGAGATCGCGGGTGATGCCGTCGCGCATGCGGTAGGAGACGTGGCCAGCGCTCGCCGCGAGCTGGCCCGACAGCAATTGCAGCAGCGTCGACTTGCCCGAGCCGGATTCGCCGACGATCGCCAGCACCTCGCCGGGATAGAGCGCGAACGACACGTCGCGGCACGCGGCGATGCGGCCGAACGACTTGCTGAGGGATGTCGCGACCAGCAACGGCTCGTCGTTCTCGTGCAGCTCCGGATCAGCCATTCGACGCCTCCTGCACCTTCTCCTTGTAGGGCGCAGCGCTGAGGCTGCCGTGATGGCCCGCGGCCTGCCGGCCCTCGCAATAGTCGGTGTCGGAGCAGACGAACATCCGCCCACCCTTGTCGTCGGTGACGATCTCGTCGAGATAGGAATTTTCCGCCGCGCACAGCGCGCAGGGCGCGTTGAACCGATACGGCTCGAACGGGTGATCCTCGAAATCGAGCGACACCACCTGCGTATAGGGCGGGATCGCGTAGATGCGTTTCTCGCGGCCGGCACCGAACAGCTGCAGCGCCGGACAATTGTCCATCTTGGGATTATCGAATTTCGGCGTCGGCGACGGGTCCATCACATAGCGCGCGTTCACCTTGACCGGATAGGCGTAGGCGGTCGCGATGTGGCCGAAGCGGGCGATGTCCTCATAGAGCTTCACATGCATCAGGCCGTATTCGGCGAGCGCATGCATGCGCCGCGTCTCGGTCTCCCGCGGCTCGAGGAAGCGCAGTGGTTCCGGAATCGGCACCTGATAGACCAGAACCTGGTTCTCGTTCAGCGTCGCCTCGGGGATACGGTGACGGGTCTGGATCACCGTCGCCTCCTCCGTTGCCGTCGTGGTGGCGACGCCCGCGGTCTTGGCGAAGAATTTCCGGATCGAGATCGCGTTGGTGGTGTCGTCGGAGCCCTGGTCGATCACCTTCAGCACGTCTTGCGGTCCGAGGATCGCGGCGGTGACCTGCACGCCGCCGGTGCCCCAGCCATAGGGCATCGGCATCTCGCGGCTGGCGAACGGGACCTGATAGCCGGGAATCGCGATCGCCTTCAAGATCGCGCGGCGGATCATCCGCTTGGTCTGCTCGTCGAGATAGGCGAAATTATAGGCCGGCGCGTTCATTCCGCGGCCTCCTTCATGGCGTCGGGCGTTTGGGCATCGGCAAATTCCTTCCGCAGCTTGCGCAGCAGGCCGAGCTCGGACTGGAAGTCGACATAATGCGGCAGCTTCAGATGCTCGACGAAACCGGTCGCCTGGACGTTGTCCGAATGCGACATCACGAACTCCTCGTCCTGTGCGGGGGCGAGCGCCTCCTCGCCGAGCTCGCGGGCACGCAGCGCGCGGTCGACCAGCGCCATCGACATGGTCTTGCGCTCGCTCTGGCCGAAGGCGAGGCCGTAGCCGCGGGTGAAGCACGGCGCCTCGGTCGCCGAGCCCTTGAATTGGTTGACCATCTGGCATTCGGTGAGCTCGATGGAGCCGAGCGGCACCGCAAAGCCGACGTCCTCTGCCGCGAACTCGACCTCGACCTCGCCGAAGCGGATTTCGCCGGCGAAGGGATGGTTGCGGCCGTAGCCGCGCTGGGTGGAATAGCCCATCGCCAGCAGAAAGCCCTCGTCGCCGCGCGCGAGGTTCTGCAGGCGCAAATCGCGATCCGCCGGAAAATTCAGCGGTTCGCGGGTGAGATCGCCGACGCTGGCGCCGTCCTCTGCCTGCGGCGAGGATTCGATCAGCCCGTCGCGGCCGAGAATGTCGGTCACGCGCGGCGTCGGCGCCGTCGAGGCTTCGGCCTCGGCCGGCACATCCGGCACAAAACCTTGCGCGAGCGAGGGATCGAGCAGGCGATGCGTGTAGTCGAAGGTCGGCCCGAGAATCTGGCCGCCTGGAATGTCCTTGAAGGTCGAGGACACCCGCCGCTGCACCCGCATCGCGCCGGTATCGACCGGCTCGCTGGCGCCGAAACGCGGCAGTGTGGCGCGGAAGGCGCGCACCAGGAAGATCGCCTCGATCAAGTCGCCGCGCGCCTGCTTGATGGCGAGCGCCGCGAGCTCGCGATCGTAGAGCGAGCCTTCGCTCATGACGCGATCGACGGCGAGGCCAAGCTGCTCCGAGATCTGGTCGAGCGTGATCTCCGCGACGCCCTGGTCGCCGCGCCGCTTGTGGGCGAGCAGGCGATGGGCGTTCTCGATGGCGCGTTCGCCGCCTTTGACTGCGACATACATGCTTCAGCTTTCCTTGCTCACGACGCGAATGGTGCGGGGGATCGCGACCAATGCGTCATCGGCGACCAGCACCACATCGATGCCGCGCGGAAACAGCGGCTCGTTGATGCGCAGGCGCTCGAACAGATCGTGCGGCGTGATCGTGGCCTGCAGCATCGTGACGCCGTCGATGCCGGGGCCGCGCAACTCGAAGGGACGTCCAGCCTCGAGGCTCTCGACCTGCAGGATCACAGTGGTCGAGCGGTCAGGATATTCGCTGGTACCGAGCGCGAAGCGCTCCAGCGCCGGCAACAGGGCGCCGTCACCGATCAGGGCAAAGCTTGCGACCGAGGAATCCTGCACCACCGGCGCGCCGGTGTGAAATTTCAGCCATTTCAGCACGTCCGTGCTCTCCGCCATCCCGGTATCGAGCCAGAGCGGCGTGTCGTGATCGAACAGGGTCAGCGCGATCGCGGCGGTGCCGCGCATCATCCGATCGGGCGTGCCCGCACCCGGCACGATGCGCTGGACCGAGCCCGGCCGCGCCATCGCGTCCATCACCGAACGAAAGGTCGATTGCGCCGACAGCACCTTGTCGGCGAAGCCCGGCGGCAGTTCCGCAATCGTGGTCATGATCTCAGCCCTCACCGCGCACCATGGTGTAGAAATCAACCTTCGTCGCGGCGGTCTTTTCCGCCGCCTGCTTGCGCCTGCGCATCAACTCCGCGCGCAACGGCGCGATCACGTCGCGCTCGACCGCGGCGCCGAAATCCCTGGACTGCACCAGCGCATCGCACAGGGCGATCAGCCGCGCCTTCTCGCCGTCGCGCCCGAGCGTGTAGCCGAAGCCGACCTCGCCGCTCGCAAGCCGCACCGCCGCGCGCGACACCGTGGCTTCGCCGAGGTTGAAGGGCGCGCCGTCGCCGCCGACCCGGCCGCGCAGCATGACGAGGCCGTTTTCGGGCGTGCGCAGGTCCTGATGGGCCGGAAGGGTGAAGTCGCGGAGGCGGGCGGCGATCTCGCCCGCCTCCGCGTGCGCCAGCACGGCCATGGCGGCCTTGCGCTGGGCTTGCTGGTTGTTGTGCTGGGTCACCCGATCCACCGAACCTTTGATAGAACTTGCCGCGCCGAAGTTGTCTATGATAATAGACAACTTCATACGGGAGCGCCATGACTGTTTCGTGACAAGACCGTGATTTCTGAGCTAGGCTGACCGGCGATATGAGCATGCAAGACACAGCCTCGTCGGGCGTCGCGCTGTGGCGCCTCGTTGCCGACGGCATCGAGCGCGGCATCGCCGACGGCCGCTTTGCGGCCGGCGACAAGCTGCCGGGCGAGATGGAGATCGCCGAGACTTATCGCGTGAACCGCCACACCGTGCGGCGCGCGCTCGCCGCCCTTGCCGAACGTGGCCTGGTGCGCGCCGAGCGCGGCAGCGGCACCTATGTCGAGGCTCAGAAGCTCGCTTATCCCCTGCGCTCACGCACGCGCTTCTCCGAGATCGTCGGCGCCGGCGGCCGCGAGCCGCGCGGCCAATTGATCGAGGCCTCCGAGGACGTCGCGACGCGGGAGCTGGCGCGCGAGCTTGGCCTGAAGGCCGGCGCGCCGCTGGTGCGGATCGAGGCGATTCGCCTCGCCGACCGTACGCCGATCTGCGTGTCCACGACCTGGCTGTCGGCCGAGCTGTTCCCGGGCGCGGGCAGCGTGTTCGCCGCAACGCGCTCGATGACGAAGCTGCTCGCGCATTTCGGCGTGCGCGACTATCGCCGCGGCGCGACCCGAATCACCGCCGGCATCGTCGATGCGACGGATGCCGCGCGGCTCGACCTGCCGCTGGGGCGGCCGATCCTGGTGGTCGACGCCACCGACCACGACCTCGACGGCAAGCCGCTGGTGACCAAGCACTCGCGGTTCGCGGCCGAGCGGGTGGAATTTCTGGTGGAGCCGTAGCTCTCTTCCCTCTCCCCTTGTGGGAGAGGGTGGCTCGCCGCGCAGCGGCGAGACGGGTGAGGGGTTCTCTCCGCGAGCTCATCTCTCATTTGAATGCGTGGACAGGACCCCTCATCCGGCGCTTCGCGCCACCTTCTCCCACAAGGGGAGAAGGGAAAACTACGCCACCGCCCGCCGCCCGATGATCGCAAAGCGCAGCTTGCTCGAGACGAAATCGATCGCGGCGACGGCAACCAAAATCATCAGGATCAGGAACGACACCTTCTGCCATTCCAGCACACGGATCTGCTCGGCGAGCTGCAGGCCGATGCCACCGGCGCCGACGATGCCGATGATGGTGGCCGAGCGGGTGTTGGATTCGATGAAGTACAGCACCTGGCCCGCGATCACAGGCAGGACCTGCGGCAAAAGACCAAAGCGGATCTCGTGCAGCGCGCTGCCGCCGGAGGCGCGGATGCCTTCGACCTGCTTCTGGTCGGCGCCCTCGATCGCCTCCGAGAACAGTTTTCCGAACGCGCCGAAATCCGACACGGCGATGGCGAGCACGCCGGCGAACGGGCCGAGCCCGACGACGTTGATCCAGACCAGCGCCCAGATCAGCGTGTCGACGCCGCGGATCGAATCGAGGAAACGGCGTACCGGAAAGCGCAGCATGATCGACGGCACGACGTTGCGCGCCGCCAGCAGGCTGACCGGCAGAGCGAACACGGCGGCGAGCGTGGTGCCGAGCAGCGCGATCGACAGCGTCTCGCCGAGCGCCTTCAGATAGATCGGCAACGAGGTGCCGGGATCCGGCGGGATCATCATCAGGCTGATCCAGCCGAGCTGGCTGAGCCCCGCGAGGAACCGCGACGGCGAAAAATCGAGATCGACGAGGCCGTAGACCAGGACCGCGAACGCCGCGACGATGGTCGCGGGCAAGGCGAGCCGCGCCGAGGCCGGCCGATCGAACACATCGGGATAGCGCGCGCGCATCTCGCGCGGATCGACCTTGTGCGGCGTCACGTCCGCGCCTCCTTGCCAAACAGGTGGCCGCGCAGCCAGCCGGTGGCGATGTCGATGATGAAGACGGTGACGATGATGGTGAGCAGAATGGCGCTGACGTCGGAGTAATAGAATTTGCGGATGGCGACGACGAGCTCCTGGCCGATGCCGCCGGCGCCGACGAAGCCCATCACCGAGGCCTCGCGAACGTTGATCTCGAACCGCAGCAGCGCGTAGCTGGCATAGCCCGCTGTCACCTGCGGCACGATCGCGAAACGCATGCAGGACAGCCAGCTCGCCCCGGTCGAGCGGATGCCCTCGACCGGCTTCATGTCGGCATTCTCGACGATCTCCGAGAACAGCTTGCCGAGCGCGCCGGTGGAATGGATGGCGATCGCGAGCACGCCGGCCATCGGCCCGAGCCCAAAGGCGATCACGAACACCAGTGCGAACACGATGCCGGGAACGGTGCGGGCGAATTCCAGCAGGCGCCGGACGACGAAGCGCAGCCAGGGCGCGGGCGACGTGTTCTCGGCCGCGAAGAAATTCAGACAGAATGCGAGAGTGGCGCCGATCAGCGTGCCCACATAGCTGATGAGCACGGTCTCACCCAGCATCTTCAGCCATTTGCGCCAGCCCCAGAGCCATTCGCCGACATCGGTCCAGACGCGCTGGCCGCTGTCGAGGGTGAGGATGCGATCGAAATAGCTGACGAAATTGCCGAAATAAGTGAAGAGCGTGCGCAAATTCACTTCGGCGCCGATCCCGGCGAGGACCAGCGCCGCCATGAAGATCGCGAATCCTCCCAATAGACGAAGCCGCTTGCGCCCGACCGCCCGGCGATAGGCGGCGTTGAGCACGGCAAGCTGCTGCTCGGGGAGGATCGAAACCGCTGTTGTCATCGGCGTGGAATCAGGTCCGGTCAAAGAAAGAGCCGGGTCGATGGACCCGGCTCCAGTGGCATCGTCCCGAACCTCAGGACGCCTTCTTCTTACGCAGCGCGTCGACGAACTTGATCAGCTCGATCGTGCCATCCCAATCCTTGGTGGTGGCGTGATTGAAGCCCTTCTTCTGGCCGTCCTGGAGGCGATCGAACGCCGCCTTGTCCTTGGCCGGCGCGTCGAAGAAGGCTTTCGCGATGGCGGCCTTGGCGTCGTCAGGCAGCTCGGAGTTGTAGGCGTAGGGACCGTTGATGATCGGTGCCGATTTGTGGATGATGCGGAAATCGTCCTTCTTCATCGCCGAGCCGTCGGCATTCTTCAGCATGCCCTTGGTCAGCATCTGCGCCAGCGTGGAATCGTCGTCGGTGGTCCACTGGTTGGCGGCGACATCGACCGTTCCTTGCGACAACGCCAGCATCGCGTTCTCGTGGCTGCCGGTGAAGACGACCTTGCTGAAATAGGTGTCGGCATCCGGGATGCCCATCTTGTCGAGCTCGAAGCGCGGCACGTTGTTGCCCGAGGTCGAGTTGGGATCGACCAGGCCGAGGTTCTTGCCCTTGAGGTCGTCGATCTTCTTGTAGGCGCTGTTCGCCTTGACGAAGAACACCGAGTAATAGCCGGTCGAACCATCGGCGTTGATGTCGTTGGCGAAGGCATCGGTCTTGACGCCGGTGAGGCGGGCGCGGGCGAACGAAGCCGAGCCGTAGCTGGCGATGTGGATGTTGCCGGCGCGCTGGCCTTCGATGACGGCGGCGTAGTCGTTGGCAATGCGCAGTGTGACCTTCACGCCCAGTTCCTTGGAGAGATAAGTCATGAACGGCGCCCATCGCTCGGTGACGCCGGAGGCATTCTCGGCCGGAACGACCGCAAAGGTCAGCTCGGGATATTTGGCCTTCCAATCCTCGGCGGAGGCCGAGGCCGTGAACGCGAGCGCGGCAACGCCGGCGAGAACCAGTCTGCGAGTGATCATGTTACCCTCTTCATCGGTTGGGGTCGGTTGACGCAAAAAACTGATAGCGAAACAGGTGTGGCGTTCTCAGGCGGCCGCGGCCGTTCCAAGTGCCGGCACGCCCTCGGGCGCCGGCACGGGCGTGCCGCCCATGACGTCGGCGGCTTCGAGGTCGTAGAGTTCGCGGGCGACGTGGTCGGTCAGCGCGGACGGCGCGCCGTCGAACACCACGTGGCCCGCGGCCATGCCGATCAGGCGATCGCAATAGGAGCGCGCGAGATCGAGCGAGTGGAGGTTGCAGAGCACGGTGATGCCGAAATGCTTGTTGATGCGCAGAAGCGCATCCATCACGATCTTGGTGTTGCGCGGATCGAGCGAGGCGATCGGCTCGTCGGCGAGGATGATGTCGGGCTGCTGCACCAGCGCACGGGCGATCGCGACGCGCTGCTGCTGGCCGCCGGAGAGCTGGTCGGCGCGCTGCGCGGCGAGCGAAGCGATGTCGAACTGCTCGAGCGCGGACATCGCCAGCGCCTTGTCCTGCTCCGGCCAGATCTGCGACAGCGACCGCCAGGCCGGCATCGTCGCGAGCCGTCCCATCAGGACGTTAGTGAGGACGTCGAGCCGGCCGACCAGGTTGAATTGCTGGAAGATCATCGCCGAGCGCGCACGCCACTGCCGCAGCTCCTTGCCGCGCAGCGCGGTGACGTCGAGGCCGTCGAACAGGACCTTGCCCTGCGTCGGCGTTACCAGGCGGTTGATGCTCCGCAGCAGCGTCGACTTGCCCGCGCCGGAGCGTCCGATCACACCGACGAAGCCGCCGGGGGAGATTTGAAACGAAGCGTCGTCCACCGCGGCTTTTGCGCCGAAGCGACACGTCAGACCATCCACCACCAGCATGCAGAGCTCCAGATTAGCTGGAGCCCACCGCTAACGCCCGCGCTTAACACTTGTGTGACAGGCGCGTTGCGGTGCGGCGATCCTACACACTTCATCCCCTGTCATCGCCCTGTCATGACATCGTCATCGCGCCGCCCGAAGAGGAACGTCCGCCCCGCAGCTCGGATTCAACATGGCCGCCAAAGCTCTCTCGGTTCACCCGACCATCGATCCCTCGGCCAAGCTGCACGAGACCAGGCTCGGCGCCTATACCGAGGTCGGCGCGCGCACCATCCTGCACGAAGTGGCGATGGGCGATTACTCCTATGTCGTGAACGACGCCCAGATCACCTACACGACGATCGGAAAATTCTGCTCGATCGCGGCGATGACGCGGATCAATCCCGGCAACCATCCGATGCACCGCGCGACCCAGGCGCATTTCACTTACCGCTCCAGCGCCTACTTCGAAGGCGAGAGCGACGACGCCGAGTTCTTCGACTGGCGGCGCCAGCATCACATCCATATCGGCCACGACGTCTGGATCGGTCATGGCGCGATCGTCCTGCCGGGCCGCAATATCGGCACCGGCGCGGTGATCGCGGCCGGCGCCATCGTCACCAAGGACGTGCCGGCGTACACCATCGTCGCCGGCAATCCCGCACGGATCGTGCGCCGGCGGTTCTCGGAGGAGATGGCCGGGCGGCTCGCCCGGCTTGCCTGGTGGGACTGGGATCACGACAAATTGCGTGAAGCGCTGCCCGATTTCCGCAAGCTCGGGATTGAAGATTTTCTCGCGACATACGAAGCACGAGCAGCTCTCCCTGCCAGCAAGCGAAGCGCGGTCGCGTGACAGACATTTTCCTCGAAGGCGGCCGGGCCCTGATCGGCGCCGAGCTCGTCGAAACCTCACTCGCCATATCCGGAACTGATATCACGGAGATCGACGCTTCTCGCGGGCGGATGAAGCTGGCGATCGACGCACGCAACCTGCTGGTGCTGCCCGGCATCGTCGACCTGCATGGCGACGCCTTCGAGCGGCAGATGATGCCCCGCGCCGGTGTCGACTTCCCCATTGACGTCGCGCTTGCCGACAGCGATCGCCAGGCCATCAGCAACGGCATCACCACGGTGTTTCACGCCACGACCTGCTCGTGGGAGCCGGGCTTGCGCAGCAGCGACAATGCGCGCGGCCTGATGGAGGCGATCGAGCGGCAGCGTCCGCAATTCGCCGCCGACACCCGCTTCCACCTGCGGCACGAGACCTACAACCTCGATGCCGAAGCCGAGATCAGTCAGTGGCTCAGCGAGGGTCGTGTCGATCTGTTCGCCTTCAACGACCACATGGACGGCACGGTGGCCGACATGGCCAAGCCGCGCAAGCGCAACCGCATGGTGGAGCGCACGGGGCTTTCGGGCGAGGAATTCGACCGGCTGGTCGAACGCGTGACGTCACGCGCCGACGAGGTGCCGGCCTCCGTGTCGCGGCTGGCCACCACGGCCCGCGCGGCCGAGGTGCGGATGCTCTCGCACGACGACGCGACGCCGGCGATGCGCCGGGAGTTTCGCGAGCTCGGCGCTGACATCGCGGAGTTTCCGATCAACGAGGAGACGGCGCGGGCGGCCGCACAGCACGGCGATGCCATCGTCTACGGCGCGCCCAACGTCGTGCGCGGCGGCAGCCATACCGGCTGGACCAGGGCGTCCGACATGATCGCCAAGGGGCTCTGCTCGGTGCTGGCGTCGGACTATTATTATCCCGCCCAATTGCTCGCCGCGTTCCGCCTCGCCGCCGACGGCGTGCTGCCGCTGACACAAGCCTGGGACCTGGTCTCGGCCGGCCCTGCGCGCGCGACCGGCCTGATGGATCGCGGTGTGCTGGCGCAAGGCCGCCGCGCCGACATCCTGCTGGTCGATAACAGCGCGCCGCTGCGACCGCGGTTGATCGCGGTGATCTCGGGCGGCAAGCTCGTGCATCTCACCGATGCGACGCGTCTGCTCCCGGCAGTGGCGATGCCGCGCGAAGCTATCGTTGCGGCATAAATTGGTTATGCTGCGGCGATGACAGGTTTTCCCCGCTACTCGATCTATTTTGCCGCCGGACGCAACAGCCCCCTCTCCCCCTTCGGCGCCGAGCTGCTCGGCTACGAGGCCTATGGCGGTGACGAGGTTTCGCTTCCGCGGGAAGCACTGCAGGTCGCGCCGGATTGGCGCGAGGTCACCGCCGATCCCCGCAAATACGGTTTCCACGGCACGCTGAAGGCGCCGATGGCGCTGGCCCCTGGCAAGACTGAAGCCGGGCTGATGACCGCCTGCGCGACCTTCGCGCAGACGCCGCGACCGATCCCGACGATCCGACCCGTGGTCGACGCCATCAGCGGCTTCATTGCCGTCATTCCGGCCGAGCCGGTCGATACGCTGCAGCAGCTCGCCGCCGACTGCGTCCGCGAATTCGATTCGTTCCGCCCAGCCTTGACGGCGGAAGATCGCGCGCGCCGCAAGCCGGAAAAGCTGAGCGAACGGCAGCGCGATTATCTCGACCGCTGGGGCTACCCCTACGTGATGGAAGAATTCCGCTTCCACATGACGCTGACGGGACGGCTGGATGCGGAGCGGCGCGGACCGATCCTGGCAATGCTGCGGGAAAGGTTTGCGACGCTGGGGATCGAAACGCTCGATATCGACCGCATCGCTTTGTTTAAGCAGGATGATGCGAAGGCAAGATTCCGCATCATCGGCGAGTGGGTCTTGGTGCGTTAGCCGAGATCTCTCCGCAGGCTCCGTCATTGCGAGCGCAGCGAAGCAATCCAGAAATCTTTCGGCGGATGCAGCCTGGATTGCTTCGTCGCAAGGGCTCCTCGCAATGACGGCGGAGGGACTTACTTCCCCCACCGCAATGCCATTGCATCCCGCTCCTTGGCCAACTCCAGCAGCCCCGCCCTTGTCGCCGGATGCAGCGGCTGCAGCGGATGCCTCACCGCGTCCGACTTGATCACGCCGCCGGCCTGCATCATCGCCTTGCAGGCGATCAGGCCGCATTGACGGTTCTCGTAGTTGATCAGCGGCAGCCAGCGCTCGTAGGCGGCCTTGGCCTTTTCGCGATCGCCGGCGAAATAGGGATCGACGATCTGGCGGATGCCGTCGGGGTAGCCGCCGCCAGTCATGGCGCCGGTGGCACCGGCATCGAGATCGGCGAGCAGCGTGATGGCTTCCTCTCCGTCCCACGGACCCTCGATGTCCTTGCCGCCCGCCTCGATCAGGCTGCGCAGTTTCGAAGCCGCGCCGGGCACCTCGATCTTGAAATAGCGGATGTTGGACAACTCGCGCGCCAGCCGCGCCAGCAGCTCGACCGACAGCGGCGTGCCCGCCACCGGCGCATCCTGGATCATGACGGGAATGTTGATCGCGCCCGAAAGCACCTTGAAAAATTCGACGACGCCCTTCTCGGGGACGCGGAAGGTCGCGCCGTGATAGGGCGGCATCACCATCACCATGGCGGCGCCGGCGGCTTCCGCCTGCTTGCTGCGCGCGGCGCAGACGGCGGAGCTGAAATGGGTGGTGGTGACGATCACGGGAACCCGGCCCGCGACATGCTCCAGCACCGCGTGCATCACGGTCTCGCGCTCGGCATCGGTGAGCACGAACTGCTCGGAAAAATTGGCGAGGATGCAGAGGCCATGCGAGCCGGCATCGATCATGAAATCGATGCAGCGGCGCTGGCCCTCGAGATCGAGCTCGCCGCGCTCGTCGAAGATGGTGGGCGCGACCGGGAACACGCCGCGATAGGGGCGCTGGGCCTTGTGTGGGGTGACCGGCATCGAACTCTCCATCCCTGATAGATCTTACGTCTGTCGCCGCACTCGCGGAGCGCGGCGGCACAGATGTAGCCGCCGCGGGGACCTGCGGCAATGCCGAAGGCGCGACGTCGGGATGGACAAATGAGGCGAAACTACGCGGTCTTCACCGCGCCCAGGAAACCCTCGACCGCGACGCGGAGACGGTCGGCGTCGGCCGACATCTTCTTGACGGACTCCGACAGCACCGTGCCGGCATTGCCGGTCTCCTGGTTGAGCCTGGCGACGCTGCCGATGGTGTCGGTGACCTCGCGGGTGCCCTGCGCGGCTTGCTGGAAGTTGCGCGAGATCTCGGTGGTGGCGGCACGTTGCTGCTCGACCGCAGCGGCAATCGCCGTCATCTTCTCGTCGATGCCGCCGATGGCGCCGCCGATCGAACGGATGGCGGCGACCGCCTGGCCCGTCGCGCCCTGGATCTCCTCGACCTGACGCGAGATCTCTTCCGTCGCGGTCGCCGTCTGGGACGCCAGGCTCTTGACCTCACCGGCGACCACGGCGAAGCCGCGGCCGGCTTCGCCCGCGCGCGCGGCCTCAATGGTCGCGTTCAGCGCCAGGAGGTTGGTCTGGGCGGCGATGGCGTTGATCATCTTCACGACCTCGCCGATGCGGCTTGCGGTCTGATCGAGGATCTCAACCGTCGCGTTGGTCTGCTCGGCCTGCGACACCGCTTCGCGGGCCTCGCGGGCGCTGGACTGCACCTGCGCGGAGATCTCGCCGACGGATGCGGAGAGCTCTTCGGTCGCCGCCGCGATGGTCTCCAGATTGTTGGTGGCCTGCTCGGCGGCGGATGAGACCGCCGCGGTCTGGCTGCTCGATTGCGAAACCAGCGAACGCATGCCGGTGGCGGTGGCGTCGAGCTCCTGCGTCGAGGCCGCGACACTCTGGATGACGGCCTGCACGGTGTCGTCGAAGCTGCGGCACGCGGAATCGACGGTGCCGGACCGGGCGAGCTGCAGCGCCTGCTGCGATTCACGCTCCTGGCCCAGACGCTCGGCGGTGGCCGCGCTCTCGCGCAGGCTTTCGAGCGCAGCGGCCATGGTGCCGAACTCGTCGGGATGCCGGGATTGCGGCACCGGCGTCGCATAGTCGCGCGCGCCGATGCGGGCGATGGCATCGAGAATGGCGCGCACCGGGCGCATCAGGCGATTGCGCACCACGAACACGCCGGCCAGGGTTACGGCCAGCGCCAGCAGGAACGCGAGCGACTGCACGACGAGCTTGGTGAGGGCCGTCTGCTGGACGGTCTCGGCGCGCGCGATCGACTGGTCGAGCGCCTTGTTGGCGACCGCGACGATGGACGCGAACGGCGACTGGCACAGCGCGTTCCATTCCGAAGCGGGCATCGCCGGCTTGCCGCTGCCGTCGAAATTCTTGGTGAGATCGTTGATCTGCTTGAGGACGCCGTCGGTCTTGGCCTTTGCCTCCGAGGCTGCCGTCACCAGCTCCGCCGTCACGTCCGGCGCGGCCAGCAGCTCGGCCATGCCGGCCCAGCCGGAGGCGATCGTACCGTCCCACTGCGCCACGGACCGCTTCTGGGCGTCGTCGAGCGGCTTGCTGCTGTTGACGTTCGAGCGCAGCGACGAGCAATGGATGCCATAGCGGTCGCGCACCTGCCAGGCGAAACGGCGAACCTGGATCATGCGGGCGATGTAGGGATCATTCATCCAGGCGCGGTTCGACACCGCGGTGGAAGCGAGGTTCGCGGTGTCGATGACCTTGGTGACGGCATCGTACCAGGAATTGGTCCGCTCGATCTTGCGCTCGGCGCGCGGACGCTTGGCCTCGTCATAGAACAGCTGGAACTGCGGCGCGGCCTCGCCCCAACGCTGCTTCAGCGTGCCGGCAAGTTCGTCGCGACGCGCGAACTCGACGGTGGCAAGTGCGGCGATGATGGCGTCGTAGCCGCCCTGCTCGGCTTTCTCGGCCGCGCCGAGCTTGGCCCGCGGCTCGTCCTCGCCGAGAATGGCGCTCTGGGCATCGCCGCGATTGTTGCGCAGCGCCAGCACGCCATGGAAGATCGCCTTGTCGGCGGCGGCGAGCCGCGCCGTCTCCAGACTGTCGCTGTAGCGGCCAAAGGCCCCGAACATCTGGATCGCGGTGCTGGTCAGCGCACCGATGGCCAGAAGCGCCATCAGCGCCAGAAGGAGCTTGCTTACCGAATTCTTAACAATCGACATGGACCAAGGGACCTGCTCTTCACGAGCGGCCACCTTGTACCGTCACATGCCAATGTTCGGTTAAGCTTATATCAAATGCTAATTGCCGGCCCGTCGGGCCGGCGGTGTCACGCAACCCTGGTGAAGTCGGGCGGACGGCGTTCGGCAAAGGCCGTGAACGCCTCGCGCGCCTCGGCGGTGCGCAGGCGCTGGGCGAACTGCTCGCCCTCGGCCTGCATCTGCGTGACCAGCACCTCGCCGTTGCGCATCAGCTTCTTGGTCGCCGTGAGGGCGCCGAGCGGCTGGCGGGCGAGGCGCTGCGCCAGCGCAAGCGCCTCGGCGTCGAGCTTGTCGAGCGGCACCACCCGGTTGGCGAGGCCCCATTGCAGCGCGGTCCCTGCCGGCACCGTCTCGCCCAGCGCGAACATCTCGTAGGCACGGACGTGGCCGATGCGGGCCGGCATCAGCAGGCTGGAGGCCGCCTCCGGCACCAGCGCGAGGCTGACAAAGGGCGTCGACAATTGCGCGTTGTCGGCGAGCACGACGAGGTCGCAATGCAGCAGCATGGTGGTGCCGACGCCGACCGCGCGGCCCTGCACCGCCGCCACCAGCGGCCGGGTGCAGCGGGCCAGCGACTGGATGAAGCGGATGACGTTGCGACTGCCTTCGGACTTGCCGGCCGCGACCGCCGCGAACTCGCCGACATCGTTGCCGGCGGTGAACATGTCGCCCTGGCCGCGGATCAGGATCACGCGGGCGGACGGATCGAACTCGGCGGATTCGATGGCGTCGGCAAGCTTGCCGTACATCGCATCGGTCAGCGCGTTCTTCTTGTCGGGGCGCGCCAGCGTGAGGGTGAGGATGCCGCTATTGTTCTCGATGCGGACGTGCTCGGTCATCGGTCTCTCCTTCTATTGGAATGAACTTCTTGGAAACTTGTCCTGGATGCTGGTCAGCCAGCGCGCGACGATGTCGATCTCGGCCGCCGTGAATCCCTCCGTCAGCGCCGCGTTGACCTCCGCCGCGCCTGCTTTCGCTTGCGCCAGCGCGGTGCGTCCCTTCGGCGTCAACCAGATGCGCCAGGCGCGTCCGTCCTCGCGATCGGCCCGCCGCTCGATCAGCTTCGCAGCCTCGGTGCGGTCGACGAGGCCGGAAATGCCGGCCGGACCCATGTCGAGCGCCGCGCCGGCCTCGCCCATCAGGACGCCGTCCTGCTTTCCGAGGATGAACAGCAGCCCAGCCTGCGCCGGCGTCACCTCGTTGTCCGGCTGCGCCGCCATCCAGCGTTGCACGCGCCGCTGCGCGACGCTGAGCAGGTAGATCAGCCGATGATGCCGCTCGTCGGCGCCATTGTTTCGCATGCGAAATAAATAGGGCCTGCCGGCTTCCTTGTCAAAGCGCTTGACGTTCTCGCGCTCTCGTGTTCCTTATTTGTTCCGCACTCGTTTCAGTTGCAGACAAAGAGGCACTCCGTGGCGCAGGGGGGAGCAAGTGGAAGAGCAGGACCAAGAACACGAAACGGAAGGTGAGCTCGCCTATGCGTTCGGAGTTCTGGACGCGTACTTCGGGGACATTCCGCTCACCAAGCTCGTGACGACCAGCCGGCAGTTTCCCAGCCACATGCGGGTGGACGTTCAGGCCGCGCTCGACAAGCTGCTGGCTGCGCATGCCGACCTGTTCGGGCTTGCCGAGGAACACTACGACACGCTGTCGTTTGCACGCCTGCTCCGCGACGATCGGAGCGCCGTGGCCATCGTCCCGCTGCAATATTCCGACGTCGATGTCGGCGAGAGCAGTCCGTCGCGGTGCCTCGACAACGGTTTGTGGCTATGCGAGCAGGACGGCTTGCGTCATGCGGTCCTGCTCTGCGCAAGCCGCGAATCCCGTCGCGAGCCCGGCATCCGAATCGAAATCATGGTGTCCGCGGGAAGCGCCGGAGCGGCCGTGGTGCAGCGTTGCTTCGGCGCGCTCGAAGACGCCGTGCAGGCATCGCGCACCTATCGCGGCAAGATCCTGTCGCTCGAGGCGTCTTCCGACTACCGCGGCCTGTCCAGCGGCATCAATGTGCACCGGCTGCCGACCGTCGGACGCGACGAGGTGATCCTGCCGGAGCGGACTCTGCGGCTGCTCGATCGCAACGTGCTGAGTTTCGTCGGCACCCGCGAGCAGTTGCGGCGGCTCGGGCAATCGACACGCAAGGGCATCCTGCTTTACGGGCCGCCCGGCACGGGCAAGACCCATACGATCCGCTATCTCGCAACGCATCTGCCTGGACACACGACCCTGATTATTACCGCCGAGCAGATCGGCCTTCTCAGCCACTATATGAGCCTGGCACGGCTGCTGCAGCCCTCGATGGTGGTGATCGAGGACGTCGACCTGATCGCACGCGACCGCCGCAACATGGGGCCGTGCGAGGAAACCATGCTCAACAGGTTGCTCAACGAGATGGATGGACTGAAGCAGGATGCCGACATCCTTTTCGTCCTCACCACGAATCGGCCGCAGGACTTGGAAGCCGCCTTGGCCGGTCGCCCCGGCCGCATCGACCAGGCTATCGAAGTGCCGCTCCCGGACGAGATTGGCCGCAGCAAGCTGGTGCGCCTCTATGGCAAGGAACTGCCGCTCGACGACGTGATCGTCATCGAGGCTGCCCGCCGCAGCGAAGGGACGAGTTGCGCCTTCATCAAGGAATTGATGCGGCGACTGGCGCAAGCCAGTCTCGCGCGCGACGGCGGCAACTCGGTCGTCTCGGCCGATATCGACGAAGCTCTCGACGACATGCTCTTCTCCGGCGGCCGGCTCAATGCGCGCCTGCTCGGCGGGGCGCAGGCGATGGCAGCGGAGTGACGTTCGCTGTCATCCAACCGCCTGTCGCGCCTTACGGCGCGCAGGTGAAGCTCGCCACCTCGGTCACCGGTCCCGACTTGTAATGCGGCCAGGACGGCCAGCGGCACAGCGGCAGCGCGCGCAGGGTCGCAAAAGACGGCGCCTCGACCTTCTGCTCGGCGACTTCGAGATCGCCGGGCGCCTTGCCCTTCTCGACCCAGTCGACCAGCACGCTCAGCATGTCGACATTGGCCGGCGCGCCGGAGCCGACATGGTCGACGCCGGGCGCGGTGTAGAGCCGCGCGAACTCGGCTGTCTCGGCCTTGCCGAGCTTGCGCTCGACGCTCTCGAAATAGCGGATGCCGGCATAGGGGCTCTGCGCGTAGTCGGCCATGTGCTCGAGCATGATGAGACGGCCGCCGCGGGCGCGGAAGCGGCCGAGATCGGGATCGGTCGAATCCATCAGCTTCGACACTTCGAGCAGCCGCGCCTTGTGCTCCTCCACCTTGTAGGTTGTGACGTCGAGCTTGGGATCGCGCGCGAACACATATTGAATGCCGCCGGCGCCGTAGATCCAGGCGATGCCGTTGTTGGGCGCGGGCGGCTGCGCCGGCGGCGCGGTGCCGAGCCACCACGCGGTCCAGCCGCCGGTCGGCCCGATCGCCGGCGTGTCCTCGCCGGAGACGCCCCAGCCCGGATAATCGTCGAGGCCGTTGGCGAGCGCGAACGGGAATTTGTAGGTGCCGTGCAGCGTCTCGATCGCCTTGATCTGCGCGTCGGTGAGACACTGATCGCCGGTTTTCCCGGCCTCGCAGCGCAAGGTCTCGGCCTTGAAGGCCGCCTTGCAGCCCACGGGGTCCTGCACCAGCGCATCGTCGGAGCCGTCGGCCTTGTCGCACGCCGCCCGCACCGCCTCGCCGACGAGCTTCACCTGCGCCGGATTGATCCAGCCCGGGCCCATGGTTGCGAGCCCCGAGCGCGTGCCGGCATGCTGCAGGCCGACCCAGTTGATGACGGGCACGCGGGCGAAGATGCCGTCGAAATCGTCGGGATAACGCTGCGCCATGGTGAGGCCTTCGCGGCCGCCCTCGGACGAGCCCATGAAGTACATCTTCTCCGGCTTTTTACCGTAGGCGCGCTCCATCAGCGCAACCGCGACGTCGCGCACGCGCTTGTAGGCGCGATGGGCGAAATTCTCGAAGGCCTCGTCGTTCAGCGCAAAGACCTGCGGCGGCTCGCCCTGCTTGGTCTCATGGCCGGAATCGGTGCCGTAGGTGACGAAGCCGCGCGCGAGCGGCGAGGGCTTGTCGAGGGGATAGGCCGGCGGCAGCGCGAGGCCCGTGATCAGCACGCCATTGAAGCCGCCGCCGCCATATTGCAGCGAGCGCCCGTTCCACTCGACGGGAAGGTTGACCTGAAATCTGATCGGCGGCGCCTTGGGATCGGCGGGGTCGATATGACCGAGCACCTTGCAGAAGGCGGGATTGGCCGGCGTGACGCGCCCGGACGGCGTCGGTCCGCGCTCGGCCACGACGAGCTGCGAGGGCGCCTGCAGGGTCGCGGAATCGATCTTCACCGCATCGGTGCCGCCGCTGAGACCTTGGCAGACCGCCTCTGCATTCTCTGCCAGTGTCGCGGCCAATGCGGCGTTCGCGCTCAGCGCCGCCGCCGTGCCCACGAGCCATGCGCACAGCTTCGCTCTCGTCAGCGTCATCGTTTCCACCCGGTTTTGTTCGTTCTATCGGTCAGGAGATCGCATTGAATGCGACCTCCTGCCGGCCGTCAATGCGTGTCAGTGCTCGAACACCAGCCGCGCGCCGACCGTGCCTTCGAGGCTGCGGATCTGCTGCAGCAGCTCGGCGGAATTCTGGCCGCCGAGATCGGCGTCGAGCACGACGTAGCCGAGGTCGCCTGATGTCTCCAGATATTGCGCGGCGATGTTGATGTCGCGCTGGAGGAAGACCTCGTTGAGCCTTCGCAGCATGCCGGGCACGTTGCGATGGACGTGGCTGAAGCGCGCCCCGGCGGGACGCAGATGCAGCTGCACCTCCGGAAAATTCACGGCGCCCATGGTCGAGCCCGTGATGAAATAATCGACCAGCTTTCGCGCGACCTCGCCGCCGATGCGCTCCTGCGCTTCTTCGGTGGAGCCGCCGATATGGGGCGTGAGGAGGACGTTCTCGAGGCCCTGCACCGGGCTCTTGAAACGGTCCGCGTTCGAGGAGGGCTCGACCGGAAACACGTCGATGGCGGCGCCGGCGAGATGGCCATCGCGCAGCGCGCCCGCAAGCGCGTCGAGATCGACTACGGTACCGCGGCTGTTGTTGATGAGGAAAGAGCCCGGCCGCATCGCACGCAGCTCCTTCTCGCCGATCATGCCCGCGGTCTCCGGCGTCTCCGGCACGTGCAGGCTGACCACGTCGCTCTGCGCCAGGAGCTCGTCCAGCCGCTCGACCGGCTCGGTATTGCCGTGGCGCAGCTTGTCGGTGCGGTCGAAATAGATCACGCGCATGCCCATGGCTTCGGCCAGCGTCGAGAGCTGCGAGCCGATATTGCCGTAGCCGACGATGCCGAGCGTGCGGCCGCGCACCTCGCGGCTGCCGGTCGCCGATTTGTCCCAGCCGCCCTCATGGGCCGACACCGAGCGCGGGAAGATGCGCCGCAGCAGCATCACGATCTCGCCGATCACGAGCTCGGCGACGCTGCGCGTGTTCGAGAACGGCGCGTTGAAGACGGGAATGCCGCGCTTGCGCGCTGCCGCAAGATCGACCTGGTTGGTGCCGACGCTGAAGCAGCCGACCGCGAGAAGCCCGTCGGCGGCTTCCAGCACTTCATCGGTGATCTGGGTGCGCGAGCGGATGCCGAGCAGCGACACGCCCTTGAGGGCTTTGCGCAGATCCTCGCCGTCCAGCGCCTTGGCCAGCCGCTCGACATTGGCGAAGCCCGCGCTCCTGAAAATGTCGACAGCGCTATCATTGACGCCTTCGAGCAGCAGCGCCTTCGCGCTCCGCTCCTGGCTTTGGCCTGGGGCTGACATGGAATCTCCTGAACTGACGGCTTTGCCCGAGCACATAGACCGCGGGGGAGCCCCAGCACAATAGGGGGCGGATACGGGACAAAGAATGGCAGCGGCGGTGGACGCACGTGGCATCCCACCAACCCGTTACTTTCGCACGCACGGCGCTCGTTCCGTCATCCTGAGGTGCTCGCCTCTTTGGCGAGCCTCGAAGGATGAACGGCCCCAATGCCGCCGGCAGCCGGGCCGTCGCCCTTCGAGGGCCGCTAAGGAGCGGCCACCTCAGGGTGACGGATAACAGAATTAAATCACATAAAACCCGTGCGTACCGTCGCGGCGAAGCTGCTCGACGAGGCCGTATTCCCAATCGAGATAGGCCTGCATCGCCTGCTCCGCGACATCGGTACCTTCATAGGGCCGGCGGTAGCGGTGGGCCGGATCGGACTTCGGCAGCACACGGGGCGGGCCGATCTCGCGCGCGCCGTCATAGCCGCCTTCGAGCACATAGACCTCCCAGCCCATCTGCGCGAGCCACGACGCCGTCATGTCGGCGCGAACGCTCCTGTCGTCGCTCAGAACGATGCGCGCACCGCGCACGGGCGCGGCCATGTCGGTCTCCTGCACGAGCTGGCCGCCCGGATAGTGCCGGAAGCCCGGAAGATGACCGGCTGCATATTCCTCGCCGTCGCGCACGTCGAAGCGGTAGAGCGTGCGATCTGTTTGCGCGAGCAGCGAAGTCATCTCGCGCGCGCCGATGTGGCGAACGCCGGCACGATAGGCGACGTCGCGCGCATTGGCAGGACCACCCTCGAACGAGCCGACCGCGCCGCGCCGGTCGGCTCCGTGGTTGAGCGTGTGCCGCGCCAGCGTCCAGCCGATGGTGCCGTTGCGCAGCGCGCGCACCTTGTTGGGCACGCCGGCATTGATCAGCGACTGCGTGCCGATGATCGAGCGGGTGCGGCCGGCGCAGTTGACGATGATGGTAGTGTCGGGATTTGGCGCCGCCTGCCCGGCCCGCAGCACCAGCTCCGCGCCAGGCACACTGACCGAGCCCGGAATGTTCATGGTCGCGTATTCATCGAAGCGGCGAACGTCGAGGATGGCGATGTCAGCCTTGTCGGCGATCAGCTTGGCCACCTCGTCGGCGCTGAAAGAGGGCGTGTGCCTGCGCGACTCGACCAGCTCGCCGAACGCTTTCGAATAGGAATTGACGTCCTCGAAGACCTCATAGCCCGCCGCACGCCATGCCTTCAGTCCGCCCTCTAGCGCGCTGACATTGGTGTAGCCGAGCGCGGCGAGACGCTCGGCGCCACGCGCGACCAGCCCTGCGCCGTCATCATAGAGCACGATCGGCACGTCCTTGCGCGGCAGCCGCGTCTCGGCCTCGATCTCGATCCGGTCGGCGGCCATGTTGGCGGCGAACAGCGGATGGCCCGTGGCAAAGCCGGCCTCATATCTGAGATCGAGCAGCGCGATCTCTTCGCGCAACAGCAGGGCGCGGCGGATGTCGGCGGGGCTGACGGTCTTCATGGCATCAATCCTGGCGAGGACAAGCCAGGGGCTTTTGAACGATTAGAGCCGCGTTGGCTAGCCTTGTCGGCTCACTCGCCTGCAACGAGCCGCCCGAGCGGTGGCTGCGCCGGACGGCGCAGCCTGCGGCGCGACAGATAAAGCAGGATGCCGGTGACCGAGAACAACGGCATCAGGATCGCGGCGATCATGAAGGCGAGCTTGCCCGGCCAGCCCAGGATCTCGCCGCGATGGATGTCGTAGATCGCCGCGATGATTGTCTCGCCGAAGGTCTTGGCGGCATAGCGCTCCGCGGACCGCAGCTGGCCGGTGACGGCATCGATGCGGAATTCGTCGCGCGTGGTTTCGAGCAACGAGGTCTTGCCCCACGAGCGGATGCGGATCGCCGTGCCCGGCCCGGCAGGAAGCGTCAGCAAGGCCCGGGAAAAGCGTTCGCCCTCCTCGCGCTGGAACGTCGCCCAGGCTCGATCGAACCCGATTGCGACAGGCTCGGTGCGGACGTCCGGCCGCGGCGGCTTTGCGGGCATCTTCGCTGCGGCGACGTGCGGACGCGCCAGCAGCCAGGTCACGCCGTCCTTGTACCATTCGAAGGAGAAATACAGTCCGGTGAGCGCCATCGTCAGATACACCGGAAGCACCCAGGTGCCGATCACGGTGTGCAGCGACCGGTGCAGGCCGCGGCCGCCGAGCCCGAAATTCGGCTTCAGCCACATCTTCACGCTCCCTGCACGACGCGGCCAGCGCAGCACGAGGCCCGACACCAGCATGACGACGAGGCCGATCGCGATGCTGCCGGTGATCGGACGTCCCCAACCCTTGCCGTCGCCAGGAATGAGCAGCCAGCGATGCAATTGGCGCACGGTCGCGAAGAACGCCTCGCCGCGCGGCGAGCCGAGCACGCGCGCGTCATAGGGATCGACATAGAGCGAGGCCGGCCGTCCACCCTGCTCGTCGCGGCCGAAGCGGACATGAACCGCCGCCGACGGGTCGCTCGACAGCGTGACCGCGGCGACCTTGCCGAGATCCTGCGCCGCCTTCAGCCGCGCAACCAGCTCATCGGGCATCAGCACCGGCGCCTGTCGCGGCGCGACATGCATGATGCCGGCATTGAGATGATCGACGATCTCGTCCTCGAAGCTCATGGTCGCGCCGGTCAGCGCGATCAGGGACACCAGCAGCGCCAGCACCAGGCCCGCGATGGAATGGACCTGGAACAGGGCCGCCTTGATCGTGTGTCCGAGCCGGGCTGCCATGGCTAGAACTTCACCGTCGCCGACAGCGAGACGCGCCTGGCATCGCCGATGGCGACGTTGAGATTGTTGACGGCGGAGGGGTAGTAGACGGTGTCGAACAGGTTCTTGACGTTGAACTGGTAGATCACCGGCGTGTTCTGGTGCTTGGTCTCATAGGTCGCGAAGATATCGGCGACCACATAGGACGGCAGGAAGAAGGTGTTGATGGAATCGCCGGGACGATCGCCGACATAGCGCGCGCCGCCGCCGACGCGGAGCTGGCCGGGCAAGGCGGTGCCGAAATCGTAGACCAGATAGAGCGATGCGGTGTTCATGGCGACGTTCTGCAGCTTCTTGCCGAGCAACGTCAGATCCTCGGACGCGGTCACGCGCGCATCCGTATAGCCATAGCTGCCGATCAGGGCCCAGCTGTCGGTGAGCCGGCCGGTGACGTCCAGCTCAACGCCGCGCGAATGGGCGCGGCCGACGGTGTGGAGTTCCACGTCGCCCACGCTGTTCGTCTTCGTCGTCTGCACGTTCTTCTTGTCGAGATCGTAGAGCGCCAGCGTGCCGGAGATGCGCTTGTTCAGATCGAACTTCACGCCGGTCTCGTACGACACGCCTTCCTCGGGCGCGACGTTGGAATCGATCACCACGCCGATCGGCGCAATCGTCGAATTCGGCTTCAGCGATTGGGTGTAGCTTGCATAGAGCGAGATCTGGTCCGTGAGCTTGAAGATGGCGCCGCCGAGCGGAAGCACCTTGTCCTGGGATACGTTGGTATTGGTGTTGAACGGCTTTCCACGACCCGCGATCTGATCATAGTCCATGTAACGTACGCCGCCGACCAGCGCGAGCCGTTCGGTGAGATGCAGCGTGTCCTGGGCAAACAGCGACCATTGGCCGAGCTTGTCGGTCTGGGCGCTGTCGGTGTTCGACGCCGTCGTCCCGGGTCCGATCAGCCCATAGACGGGATTGTAGACGTTGAAGGCGGGCGTCGTCTGCCGGATCAGTGTGTCGCGATAGATCGTGCGATATTGACCGTCGCCACCGAACACCACCTCGTTACGCAAGTCGCCGAGCCAGAACGCTCCGGAAATATAGGACGTCCCGTAGCTGACGTTGCTGAGCGAGCTGCCCGTTCCGTCGTTGCTGCGCGTCTCGGCGCCGGTGGTGAAGTTGATGCCGGTGACGCGGAGCTGGTTGGCGCTGAAGGTTTCGGTGTTGTAGCTGTAGCCGGCGTAGAGCTTCCAGTCCTGGTTGAAGCGATGCTCGACCGAGGCCTGGACCAGGTCGGAAGTGCCCCATGTGTTGTTGAAGGGTTCGTCGAGCCGGCGCGTGGCGGGCACCGCGAGCGGCGCCTTGGTCACCGGGTTGAAGGCCGTGCCGCGATCGAAGGGATAGATGAACTCGCGATGCTCGTAGTTGAGCTGGACCGTGGTGTCCTGGCCGTACCAGGCCAGCGACGGCGCGACCAGCATCTCGCGATGACGGCCGAAATTGCGCCAATAGTCCTCGCTGACGCCGTAGCCGATGAAGCGATAGGCAAGTCCCTGGTCGCCGATCGGGCCGGTGACGTCGAGCAGACCGTCGGCGCCGGTCTTGGAGGCGCTGAAGGCCGAACCGAGCAGCGTGACCGAGCCGTGCTGGTAGAGTTCCGGCCGCTTGCTGATGGTGTTGACGATGCCGCCGGGATCCATGATGCCGTAGAGCAGCGACGCCGGCCCCTTCAGCACCTCGACGCTTTCGACCGCCGCATTGAAGCTGCGCCCCTGCACCAAGGGCATGCCGTTGCGCATGATCGAGCCGTCGCGATTGTCGCCGAAGCCGCGGCGGATCACCGCGTCCTGGCTACCGGCGAGCGTGTTGGTCTGGGTGATGCCGGAGATGTTGATGAGCGCGTCGTCGATGTTGCGTGGAAGCTGGTCCTTCAGCACCTGCTCGGGCACGACGTTGACGGCCTGCGACGTGTCGAGCGGCGAGGCGCCGCTGCGCAGCGTGGTCGCGCTCGGCATCGCGCGGTAGCCGAGCTTTGCCGCCTGTTGCGCGGCGGCCTCCGCGGCCGCGCGCTCCGAAAGCGTCGGCGGTGCGGGCGCAGGATTGCCGGCGGATTGGCGGCGCGGAACGGCCTGCGTCCGGCGTGACGGCTGCTCCGACGCGCGCGCCGGCCTCGGCCGCTGCGCCGGGGCTTCCACGGTGACGGGCGGCAGAGCCGACTGCGCCTGTGCGCTCGTCGTGAGGGATGGAAATTCGGCGAGCAGCACGACTGCACCGATGAGAAGACCTGCACGGCTCTCGCCGGCACGATGACGACGGCTGCCGTTACGCAGGCCATCCACGGAGGCACGCACTTTCAATCCACTTCAAGTCACGAACATTGAAGTGTGCGCGTGTAACAGCCGTCGAAACCGAGGAGAACCGTCGTCGAGCTTGAATCGCTCTAGTGTAGAATCGTTCTAGCGCGAGATCGGCCAGCAACAGCAATCGTGAATTGCCGTCGCGCTGCGCGCGACACGCTCCGCGCGAATTCGCGGCAACGTGTCGCAACGTTCTCGCGATCTCACGCGACGGCGGGCGTCGTCAATTCGTCGAGCTTGCGCTTGAGCACGGCGCCGTCGGACGAGGCGCGGAGCGGCGGGCGCACGCGCTGCCAGGCGGCGTCGCCGGTCTGTGCCGCCAGAATGGCCTTCAGCGTCGCGGTGAAGGACGGCGTCTTCAGCACGATGTCGATCGCCGCCTGCATGCGCGCCTCGACATTCTTGCCGTCGACCATGCCCTTGACCAGCTCGGGCACGGCATTGGCCATGCCGCAGATAGTGCCGGCACCGCCCGCCGCGATCGCGCGGGTGATATCGGCTTCATTGCCGACGGTGATGGCGAGTTCGGGAGCGGCCGCGCGGAACGCCTGGAACTGCTTGAAGTCGCCGCTGGAGTCCTTCAGGCCGGCGACCACCTTGCCGTAACGCTTGCGCAGGTTCGCAGCGACGCTGGTCGGGATCGCAACGCCCGACATTTGCGGGATGTGATAGAGATAAGTGCGCAGGCGGTCGTCGGCGACGCCGTCGATGATCGCGGCAAACGCATCCTCGATGCCCTCGGGCGAGACGCCGCGGTCGAAATAGGGCGGCAGCACCAGCACGTGGCGCAGGCCGAGGCCGAGCGCGGCGCGCGTCAGCGCGATGCTGTCGGTGATGGCGGGAAAGCCGCCGCCGATGCCGATGCGTTCCGGAGCAACGCCCGCCTTGAGCACGGCTTCGATGGTCGCGAGGCGTTCGCCGACATTGAACGAGGTGCCCTCGCCGGTGGTACCGAACAGCACGACGCCATCGACACCCTTGCCGAACAGCCCTCTGGCATGCGCCGCGAGCTTTGCGGAGTCCACGCTGCCGTCCGCCGCCAGCGGCGTCGCCGACGCCACCCAGAACCCGCGAATTGCCTCCGTCATCTCGTCACCCTTTGCTTCGATCCCGAACTAAGCCTCTGATCTCCAAAGCTCTTCCGAGGCATTGGCGGGGCTTGTTTTTGCTTTACTTTTTCTCTTGTACCTTACATACAAGAGGCACGCAAACGCTTTCCGGCGGCACGGCGCGCATGGGCGCAGCCATATTTTGAGGAGGTCTCGCATGAACATGGTGACCCCCGTCGGGCGACCCGACCAGATGCTCGGCGCGCTCCGAGACAAGCTCGGCGCGGCAGCCGTGTTGATCGGCACCGATGTGCCCGCGCGCAATTGCAACGACTGGAGCGCGAGCCTGCCGCAGACGCCGCTCGCGGTGATCCGCCCCGTGGACGCGCAAGGCGCGGCCGATGCGATTGCGACCTGCCGGCAGGCGAAGCTGCCGTTCGTGCCGCAGGGCGGACTGACCGGCCTGTGCCGCGGCGCCTCGCCCGAAGCCGGCTGGGTCGCGATCTCACTGGAGCGCATGACCGGCATCGAAGAAATCGATTCCGCGTCGATGACGATGACGGTGAAAGCCGGCACGCCTCTGGAGACGATCCAGAAGGCGGCCGACGAAGCCGGCTTCTTCTTTCCGCTCGACCTCGGCTCGCGCGGCTCCTGCGCGATCGGCGGCAATCTCTCCACCAATGCCGGCGGCAATCGCGTGATCCGCTACGGCATGACGCGCGAGCTGGTGCTCGGTCTCGAAGTGGTGCTGCCCGACGGCACCATCATCACCAGCCTCAACAAGCTGATGAAGAACAATGCCGGCTACGACCTCAAGCACCTCTTCATCGGCTCCGAGGGCACCCTCGGCATCATCACCCGCGTGGTGCTGAAGCTGTTCCCGAAGCCGCGGTCGACCATGGCTGCGCTCTGCGCGCTGAACGACTACGCCGCGGTGATCGCGCTGCTCGGCGCGGCGCGAAACGGGCTCGGCCCGCTGCTGTCGGCCTTCGAGGTGATGTGGCCGGACTATTGGGACGTGATCACGACCCGCGCCGGGGTGAAGCCGCCGGTCGCCGCGGGCCATGGCCTTTACGTGCTGGTCGAGGCGCAGGGCACCGACGAGAGCGTGGACGCGCCGCGCTTCCAGGCATGGCTCGAAGAGCTGATGGAGCGCGGGCTGCTGGCGGACGCCGCCGTGGCGCAATCGCTGGCGCAGACGCAAGGCTTCTGGCGCGTGCGCGACATCTGCGCCGAGTTCGGCCAGGTGCTGGGCCCGCACATCTCCTACGACATCGGCCTTGCGGTGGCGCGGATGGACGAATTCGTCACGCGCTGCAAAGCGGCACTCGCTGACGGCATCAAGGGCTGCGAGAGCGTCTATTACGGCCATATCGGCGACGGCAATCTCCACCTCGTCTCCTGGGTTACCGGCCTCCCCGTCGAGCAGCAGCCGAAGGAAGAGATGGACACGATCATCTATGGCCTCGTGCGCGTGCTCGGCGGCAGCGTCTCCGCCGAGCACGGCATCGGCACCCTGAAGAAGAAATGGCTGGGCCACGCCAGGAGCGAAGCCGAGATCGCGCTGATGCGGACGCTGAAGGCCGCACTCGATCCCGACCACCTGCTCAACCCCGGCAAGGTCGTCTGAGAGCGCGCATGCGATCGCTCAAGCTCGATACGCCGAAATCGCTGTCGCAGCGCGTGATGCAGCGGCTGCGGCAGGCGATCATCGAGGGCGAGTTCGCGCTGGGCGCCGCCATCTCCGAGGAGATGGTGGCGAATTCCTTCGGCGTCAGCCGCACGCCGGTGCGGGAGGCGATGGGCCAGCTGCAGGCGCAGGGCCTCGTGGCGATCCGCCCGCAGGTCGGCAGTTTCGTCTTCACGCCGAGCGCGGAAGACATCAATGCGCTCTGCACCTTCCGGATCGCACTCGAGCCCAGGGCGGCCGAGCTCGCCTTTCGCCACGATCGCAACAGTGCGGTCGCCACGATGAACGAGGCGATCGCCGCCATGGAGCCGGCGATCGCAGCCCGGGACAACATCGCCTATGGCCGCGCCGACGCCGCCTTTCACGAGGCGCTGTTCGTCCATTGCGGCAACCGCTATCTCGCCGAATCCTATCAGCTGGTGTCCGGCCGCGTCGCCGCGCTCCGCACCAATCTGACCTCGCCGATCGACGTCCGCACCCGCACCTCGTTCGACGAGCACCGCAAGCTGCTCGATTTGTTCGCGCGCGGCGAGTTCGCCGCCTTCGAGGAATTGATGACGACACACATCACCAATTCGGGCGTGGTCTACGCCAAGGCGTTGAAAGTGGCGGCACTCCAGGGCGATTGAGCGCGGCTATTTCGCGCTCCTGGAGCCCGGCCTGTCCAGGAAATCCAATGCGGTGTTGATCTGCTCGAGCTGGTGCTCGAGCTTGTCGCGATCCTCGCCCGATGGTGCCTTTTGGAGCTGCTCCACCAACTTCTGCTTTCGCAACAGCAAGTTCTCTATGACCGTACTCACAACTTCCCCACCGCCAGAGGCGACGTCACGACCGCCGAAATGACCAAGGCGCGCGCAACCCGGGCCCGCGTCGAACCCTCAACCAGAATGTTCGCAAGGACGGAAGGTTCCTGTGTGCTGATCCTGACTCAAGGAGGCGGAACTAGCGGCGCAAGCTGGCCCAGACCCCGCCCAGGATCAGCAACCCGCCGAAAAGGTGGATCAGCTTCGGCGGCTCGCCGAGGATCGCGAATGACAGCAGCGCGCTCGCGATCGGCCCGAGATAGAGCACCAGCGATGTCCGCACCGAGCCGAACTTGCCGCCGAGCCAGGCAAAGCCCGCATAGGCGAGCAGACCCGGAACGATCCCGGCGAACACATAGGCCGACAGCGCCTTGGTGCTGAACACCTGCGCCGGCGTCGCCCACATCTCCATCACCGCGAGCGGTAGCGAGAACAGCGCGCCGGCGCCCGAGAACAGGCTGATGCGCGCGAGCAGCGAAGCCTGCGGCGCGGCCCGCGATTGCAGCAGCGTGTAGCCGGACCAGCCGAGCATCGCGATCACGACGAGGCCATCGCCCGCCACGGTCTGAAGCTCGATCAGCGTCCGCGGATGGCCGCCGGAGATGATGAGCAGCGCCCCTGCGAGTGCCAGCGCGGTGCCGAGCCATTGCAGCGGACCGACATGCTCGATGCCGCGCAGGGCCGAGATCAGCAGCACCGTGATCGGCGACAGCGCCATGATCAGCGCGATGTGGATCGCCGTCGTCGAGACGCCCGCGGCATAGACCGGGCCGCCGCACAGGAACATGCCCATGAAGCCGGCGGCGAGGATCGGCCAGATGTTTCCAGCCAGCGGCACGCGGCCGTCGCGGATCTCCCGAAGCGCGATCGGCGCGAGCCCGATTGCGACGATGCCCCAGCGGAAGAAGGCGAGCGAGAAGGGCGGAACGGAGCCGGCAAGGCCGCGCGCCAGAATCTGGTTGGAGGCTTGCGCGGTCGCGACCAGGATGAAGCCGATCAGCGCAACCGCGCCGAGCCAGGCATCACTGGCCGACGCCGCGCCAGTCACCAATTGGTCAGAGGTTTCCTTGCCCGTGTCCTTGCCCATGGATCAATCGGATATCCGATGTCGGCCGCGGTGAGAACCCCGACGAGGGCTCGGCGAGATGCATATGCGGCACGCGCGCCATGCCGGGAGGCGCGGAGACGCTCGCGAGCAGCACCGGCACGATGGGGGTGCGGGTGATCGACACCGAGAACACCGCCAGCAGCGCGCACAGCATGCAGAGCCTCATCCGCACCGTGCGGCGATCGGTGATCGGCAGGAACAGGAAGAACAACATCGCCAGGATCAGCAGCGCATCGATCAGAAACATGGGGCTCTCCTTCAGGACTGGGGGGAGCATGGCGGGATGCGACCGGTCGGTATGTGGACGGCGTCACACACCCGATGGCGCTGACCTCGCGCGGCTGGCCATGATACGGTCGCGCAAAACAAGCTCCGTCCGTTCGGGCGGATGAAGGAGGCGCAGCATGCACAAGGTCTGGATCGAGGCGGCGTTGAACGGACCCTGGAGCCGCGCGCTGCAGCCCGGCATCCCCGACACCGTCGATGCGATCGTCACCGAGGGCATCGCCTGCGCGAAGGCTGGCGCCGCAATCATTCACACCCATGCCTATGACGGCGGCGGGCCGCAGACTTTTGATTGGCAGGTCTATGCGCGGATCATCGAGGGCATTCGCGCCAAGGTCGACGTACCCGTCTATCCCTCCATTCCCGGCCTCGATGCGCGCGGCAATGTCGCCGACCCCAAGGCGCGCTTTGCCCATATCGAGGCGCTTGCCGAGCGCGGCCTGCTGGAATTCGCGGTGGTCGATCCCGGCAGCGTCAATTTCACGCTGACCGCAACGACAGCGCAGGCCAAGCCGGCCGAGACCTATCTCAATCCGGAGACCCATATCCGCCACGGCCTCGATGTCGCCAGACGCCACGGCATCCATCCCGCCTTCGCCATCTACGAGCCCGGCTTCGCCCGTGCCGGCGCGGCGCTGGCGCGCGCGAGCGGCGTGAAGTCGCCGGTCTACCGCTTCATGTTCTCGCAGCAATTCGCGTTCTGCTTTCCGCCGAAGCCGTATGGCCTCGCCGCGCTGGTCACGCTGACGGAAGAGGAAGCACCGGGTGCGCCCTGGATGGTCTCCGGTCTCGGCGTCGACATCACGCCGCTGATCGGCGAGGCCGTGGCCCGCGGCGGCCATATCCGCGTCGGGCTCGAGGATGCGCTGCTGGGGTCGACGGCCACCAATATCGGCCTCGTCGAGGACGCCGTGCGGATGGTCCGCGCGCATGGGGGCGAGCCGGCCACCACGGCCGAGGTCAGAAAGGCGCTGGCGAAGGGTTAACGCGCCCAAATGAGGACGGAACCTGCGATCTTTCACGCGCCCGTCGGTTGAATTCGGGGGCCCGGGGTCTTATCCCTTCCCCATGAACATCCAGATCATCGCCGCAGCCAAGCCCCTGATGGCCCAGGCACGCCCGCGCAAACCGGCACCGTTCCTCCCGATGAGCCGCGCCGAGATGGACGCGCTCGGCTGGGACGCCTGCGACATCGTGCTGGTGACCGGGGATGCCTATGTCGACCATCCCAGCTTCGGCATGGCGATCATCGGCCGGCTGCTGGAGGCGCAGGGATTTCGCGTCGGCATCATCTCGCAGCCCGACTGGCACTCGGCCGAGCCGTTCAAGGCGCTGGGCAAGCCCAAAGTGTTTTTCGGCGTCACCGGCGGCAACATGGATTCCATGGTGAACCGCTACACCGCGGACCGCCGCATCCGCAGCGACGACGCCTACACGGCCGGCGCCGAGGGCGGCAAGCGGCCGGACCGCTGCACTGTCGTCTACGCCCAGCGCTGCCGCGAGGCGTTCAAGGACGTGCCGATCGTCCTCGGCGGCATCGAAGCCTCGCTGCGCCGGATCGCGCATTACGATTACTGGTCGGACAAGGTTCGCCGCTCGGTGCTCGCCGACGCCAAGGCCGACCTCTTGCTCTACGGCAATGCCGAGCGCGCCGTCGTCGAAGTGGCGAACCGCATCGCGGCCGGCGAGACCGCGCGCGAGCTCGACGACATCCGCGGCGTTGCACTGTTCCGCAAGGTCCCCGAAGATTACACCGAGCTGCACGCCGACGATCTCGATTCCGCCGACGAGGGCGCCACGCGCCAGAAGGGCGAGACCGTGATCCGACTGCCGGCGCTGGAGCAGGTCGAGCAGGACAAGGAAGCTTACGCCCGCGCCTCGCGCGTGCTGCACCGTGAGAGCAATCCCGGCAATGCGCGGCCGCTGGTGCAGCGGCACGGCGATCGCGACCTCTGGCTCAACCCGCCGCCGATCCCGCTCACGAGCGAGGAGATGGATGCGGTCTACGATTTGCCTTACGCGCGCGCGCCGCATCCCTCCTACGGCGAGGCCAAGATTCCCGCCTGGGACATGATCAAGTTCTCGGTGACGATCATGCGCGGCTGCTTCGGCGGCTGCACCTTCTGCTCGATCACCGAGCACGAAGGCCGCATCATCCAGAACCGGTCCGAGGGATCCATCCTGCGCGAGATCGAGAAGATCCGCGACAAGACGCCGGGCTTCACCGGCGTGATCTCCGACATCGGGGGCCCCACCGCCAACATGTACCGGATGGCGTGCAAGGACCCGAAGGTCGAGGCCGCGTGCCGCCGTCCGTCCTGCGTCTTCCCGGAGATCTGCCCGAACCTCAACACCTCGCATGACGATCTGATCCGGCTCTATCGCAAGGTGCGCGAGACCAAGGGCATCAAGAAGGTGATGGTCGCTTCCGGCGTGCGCTACGACCTCGCGGTCGAGAGCCCCGAATACATCAAGGAGCTCGTCACCCATCACGTCGGCGGCTATCTCAAGATCGCGCCCGAACATACCGAGCGCGGCCCGCTCGACAAGATGATGAAGCCGGGCATCGGCGCCTACAACAAGTTCAAGCGCATGTTCGACGAGGCCGCCGAGCGCGCCGGCAAGAAGTACTACCTGATCCCCTACTTCATCGCCGCGCATCCGGGCACGACCGACGAGGACATGATGAACCTCGCGCTCTGGCTCAAGAAGAACCGCTACCGCGCCGATCAAGTGCAGACCTTCCTGCCCTCGCCGATGGCGACGGCCACTGCGATGTACCACACGGGCGTCAACCCGCTGCGTGGCGTGCGCCACGGCGGCAGCGACAAGGTCGAGGCCATCAAGGGCTTGCGCCAGCGCCGCCTGCACAAGGCGTTTTTGCGTTACCACGATCCCGATAATTGGCCGGTGCTGCGCGAGGCCCTGATCGAGATGGGCCGCCGCGATTTGATCGGCTCGCAGCCGCACCAGCTCGTGCCTGCACACCAGCCGCCCGGCACCGGCAAGGCCGCAGGCACACGACGGCCGGTTCGTCCGGGCGAGAAGGGCCAGCGGTTCACGACCAAGGGCCTGCGGGTGATGAAGTAGCAGGCTATCGCGCCTGCTAGATGTCGAGCACCACTTCGCCCGACACGGCGTCGGTCACGCCGCGTCCATTGCCCTGGTCCTCGAGCACCGACCTGAAACTGTCGAGCGTCTTGATCATCGCGGACCTTGCCGCGACCATCGCGTCCTGACTGGCCCACGTGCCGATCAGGCAGAAGGTCTGCTCGCCGGTCTTGATGATGACGCCATGCTCGAGGCCGGGCCATTTCGCCTTGCCATCGCGATGCGCATCGAGGAAGGCCGCTTCCTCACCCTGCTTCACCCTGAACTTCACCACGTTGTAGACTTGCATGGTGCGTCTCCGGAAAATGGATGGAAGAAAGCGGGCACCGCGTGAGGGACAGGACGAAAAGTCCATACGGTCGCCCCGAGCGAATGTTGCGCCTCGCGCGTCGGGCCGTCACCGCGACAAATCGGCATGCGGGCCGCCCCGACGGTTCAGGCCGGCCAAGGTAAAATGTCGAAAACAACCCCATGCACAGTAGCCATCCCTAGCGGGATCAATGGCTTAGGATTGCAGCGCTTCGATTGATCCGTCGGGAAGGCCGTTGCTTCGTCGGGCAAAACAGGCGCATGACGGCATCATCTCGCGCAGGAAGAATTGCATCGCGCCGCGCGACTTCAACTTTGCTTGCTCTGGCGCGCCGTCTCACCGGCCGTGTAGCCAAGCACGACGGCAAGGGTCAGGGGCCACGCCGCTCCCATGATAAGGGTCGAGCCGAAGTGACGCTCGCCGGGGCTGTGGTAGCCATCCTGAGCGCCAAGAATGAACACCGCGATCAGACAACTGAGGATGTATCGCTTTATCCAAGACATCTGGAAGAGCTTTCTGTTGCAAGGCATTCGTCGCCCCTGCGGTGCGCTCGGTTCAGCGTCACGCAAAGAACGATTGACGCCGGGCCATTATGTAACATATGAAGTTACATGAAGCGCGACAGCCGACTCTCCGGCGTGCTCCATGTGCTGCTGCACATGGCGCAACAGCCTGGCCCGTTCACGTCCGAGACGCTGGCGAAAGCCATGGAAACCAACCCGGTGGTGATCCGCCGCATCATGGCGGGGCTGCGCGATCTCGGCTACGTGCGCTCCGAGAAGGGGCATGGCGGCGGCTGGACGCTGTCTTGCGATCTTTCGAAGGTGACGCTGCGCGACGTCTACGCCGCGCTCGGCAGCCCCTCGCTACTGGCGATGGGCAACCGCACGGAGGCGCCGGGCTGTCTCGTCGAACAGGCCGTCAATGCCGCACTCGATGAGGCCTTTCATGATGCCGAAGCGTTGCTGCTGGCACGCCTCGGCGAGGTGACGCTGGCAAGTCTGGCGGACGATCTGCGCAAGCGCCTCGGCGCGCGCAAGCATCACGGCATCGACGCGCATCACGCGTGACCGGCGCCATTCAGCAGGACAACATCATGACTGACATTCAAAGCGCGTTCGCCGATCCGCAAATGGTGGCGAACTACACCGAAGGACCGCCGCGATTCGTTCCCGGCTACACCTCAATGCTGTCGATGACCGCGATCGTCCTGGCCGAGCGTGCGCCTGACGATGCGCGGATCCTCGCTCTCGGCGCCGGCGGCGGCCTGGAATTGAAGGCCTTCGCGCAGGCGCAGCCGCGCTGGCGCCTTGATGGCGTGGACCCGTCGGCGGCGATGCTGGATCTTGCCGGGAAAACGCTCGGCCCGCTCGCCTCGCGCGCGCGTCTCCACCACGGCTATATCGACGATGCGCCGGAAGGACCGTTCGACGGCGCCACGTGCCTGCTCACGCTGCACTTCGTCGATGCCGTGGAGCGCCGCCGCATCGCCGCGGAAATCCGCCGCCGGCTTAAGCCCGGCGCGCCGTTCGTGGCCGCTCATTTCAGCATCCCCGCTGGCGAAGATGCGCGGCCGATCTGGCTGTCGCGCTATTCCGCTTATCTCGCGGCATCCGGAGTCGAGCCCGACAAGGCGGCGGCCGCCCGAAAGGCGGTCGACGGACAATTGAGCATTCTGGCGCCGGAGCAGGATGAAGCAATCTTGCGCAGCGCCGGCTTTTCCGACCCGACGCTGTTCTACACCGGCTTCACCTTCCGCGGCTGGGTCGCGTACGCTTGAAGCGTGCTCACCTCTCCACCGGCGCCCCGGCTCCGCGATGATACCGGCTGGAAAAGAACACCAGCGGCGTGGTGTCGCGATGGTCGCACGCCGAGACTTCGGCGATGATCAGCGTGTGGTCGCTGACATCGATTTGGCGCGTCACCTCGCAGGCGAACCAGGCGATGCACCCCTGAAGACGCGGCAGGCCGTCGACGATGTCGTAGTCTGGCGTCGCGCCGCTGTTCGGCTGGCTCGCAAAGTGCCGTGAGAGATCCCGGCCGTGATCCGGCAGGACGTTGACGCAATAGCGCCCCGTCGCCGAGATCGCGCGGTGCATCCGGCCGGGCATGACGGAGACCAACACGGTCGGCGGCGACAGGCTGACGGTGACGAAACTGTTCGCCGTCATGCCGCAGACATGGCCGTGCTCGTCCAGCGCGGTCAGCACCGCGACGCCGGTCGCAAAGCGCGAGGCGGCTTCGCGGAACGATGCCGGGTTGGCGCGCGGCAACTCAATCCCTGCCCGCATCGAACCTCACGCGATCGCCCTGATCGGCTCAGGCGGCGCCGACATGCGTTCGATCCAGGCCTGGATGCGCTGCGGGGTGGAGATGCGGTCCCATTGCCTGTCGGGATAGTTGAAGTTCTCGGTGAACTCGTTCGCCAGCGCCTGGTTCTGGCTCATCGCGCCGATCAGCATGCCCAACGCTTCGCTCGGCGGCTGCAGCATGACGTTGGTCCAGCGCGAGGCCGCCAGCACGCGATCCTGCCGCTTCAGATCGATCTTTTCGCAGAGGCGCGCATCGAGCGCGTCGGCCTTGACGATCTCCTCGCCGAGCACGAAGGCGGCGTAGGAGGCGACGTTCGCGCCCTGCCCCATCATGGGATCGACGATGGCATGGACGTCGCCGAGCGCGATGGCGCATTTGCCGTCGTCGAACTCGACCATCGTGGTGCGCACCGTCGGGACCACGCCACCCTGCAGGAGATCCTGCGGCTGCGCGAGATCGAAGCGCGCAGTGTCGATGCGGTCGTAGGTGGTCGGGTGATGCTTCTCCAGCTTGCCCAGCAGTACCTTCAGGAAGTGCTTCGGGTTGTCGTCATAGCTGAGCGTCGCCAGCTCCTCCATGTCGCCGCCAGGCACGTTCTCCATCAGCAGCGCATTGGCGATACCGCCGAAGGTGATGGTCGGGATCACGATCATCTCGCCATGCCCCGGCGAGACCGAGAGCGTAACGTTCATGGGATCGGGCTGGCGCACGCCGGTGTAGAGCCCGACGCAGAGCCGCCGTTGCGGCTGCGAATAAGGCGTGTGCTCCGGCCGATAGTTGAAGAGCTGGCCGAGCGGCCCCTTGCCGGTCGAGACCACGAGCAGGTCGAACCGCGCGACCAGCGGACGGATGTCGCGCTCCTCGATGCGGCGATACTCGATCTTGCCGCCGCGGTTCGCGAAGTCCTGCATCAGCGCCGGCAGATAGATCCGGTAGTCGACGGCGCGGCTCGGTTTCGAGAAATCGCCGCGGAAGCTCAGCGGCTGCGGAAAATTGAAGACATGGTCGTGGTAGTAATAATGGTCCTTCGGATCGGTCCAGTGATTGACGCCGAGATAGTCCTCGCGCGCGAGCGTCACATGGTGATGCGCGACCGTGTTGAGCAGCCGGATGTTGCGATAATCCTCGGGCGGACGGTCGGTGATGACAGTGGCGTCGACGCCATGCTTTTGCAGGTAAAGCGCGAGATGCAGCCCGGCGATTCCGGCGCCGACAATTCCGACGTTGCGTGCCAATTGGTCTCCCTCCCCTGTATTTTCAGCCTGTGATGGCTTGTTGTGAGGGAGCCTAGCGGCCAGTCGTGTTGCGCACTACGGAATAAATGGGATATAATTTATTCCGATTAGGAATGAATTATGGACCGGATCGATTGCCTGCGCGCGTTCGTTCGCACCCTCGAGGGCGGCAGCTTCTCGGCGGCGGCGAAGGAGCTCGGCCTCGGCCAGCCCGCGATCAGCAAGCGCATCGCGATGCTGGAGAGCGAGTTCGGCACGCAGCTGTTCTCGCGCACGACGCGCACGCTGAAGCCGACGGCCGAGGCGCACCGCATCTACGATCTCGCGCGGCAGATTCTCGACAGTTTCGACATGGCGCGTTCGAGCGTCGAACAGGCGGCGCCCCGCCCCAGCGGCACGCTGCGGATCGGCGTGCCCTCGTCATTCGGACGGCGCTACATGATGCCTGTCGTCGCCGACTATGTGCGGCACTATCCGGAAGTGCGCGTCGACATCCGCTTCAGCGAGCGCTTCGTCAACCTCGTCGAAGAAGGCCTCGAGCTGGCGCTGCGGATTGGACATCTGGAGGCGAGCACGCTGATCGCCCGCCGGCTCGGCACCGTGCAACGCTACCTGGTGGCGACACCGACCTATCTGCACGGCCGCCCGCTGCCGCGCACGCCCGACGATCTCGGCTCGCACCAATGCATCGTCTATTCCAGGATGTCGCCGGCCAACCGATGGGCCTTCGAATCCGAGCACGGCCGGCACGTCGCCTCGATCAACGGGCCCATTCACGTCGACGACGCCGACGCCATGCAGGAGGCCACGATGCATCATCTCGGCATCGCCATCCTGCCCGAATGGAACGCCGCGGACGGGCTTCGCAGCGGCGAGCTCGAGCATGTGCTGCCGGATTACAGCATCGCCGCATTGCCGCTGCATGCGGTCTATCCGGAGACGCAGTGGATGTCGCTGCGTGCGCGCAGCTTCCTGGATCTGCTGGTCGCGCGCGCCGACCACTTCTCGCCCGCCTCGCATGGCTCCACCCCCGGCTCAGGCGGTTGACGCCGCTTCTGCCGCCATTAAATGACGCCCATGAAAAAGATCGGATTTCTGTCCTTCGGACACTGGACGCCCTCGTCGCAATCGCAGACCCGTTCGGCGTCGGACACGCTGCTGCAATCGATCGACCTTGCGGTCGCGGCCGAGCAGTTGGGGGCGGACGGCGCCTATTTCCGCGTGCATCACTTCGCGCGGCAGCTCGCCTCGCCCTTTCCGCTGCTCGCCGCCGTCGGCGCCAGGACCAGCACGATCGACATCGGCACGGCCGTGATCGACATGCGCTACGAGAATCCACTTTATATGGTCGAAGACGCGGGCAGCGCCGACCTGATCGCCGGCGGCCGGCTGCAGCTCGGCATCAGCCGCGGCTCGCCCGAGCAGGTGATCGATGGCTGGCGCTATTTCGGCTATCGCCCGGCCGAGGGCCAGAGCGATGCCGACATGGGCCGGCGCCACGCTGAAGTCTTCCTTGATCTCTTGCGCGGCGAAGGCTTCGCCGAGCCGAACCCGCAGCCGATGTTTCCAAATCCGCCGGGCCTGCTGCGCATCGAGCCGCATGCCGCCGGCTTGCGTGAGCGCATCTGGTGGGGCGCCGGCTCGAACGCGACCGCGGTGTGGGCGGCAAAGCTCGGCATGAATTTGCAGAGCTCGACGCTGAAGAACGACGAGACGGGCGAAGCCTTTCACGTGCAGCAGGCCGCGCAGATCCGTGCCTATCGCGCGGCATGGAAGGAAGCCGGCCACACCCGCGAGCCCCGCGTGTCCGTCAGCCGCAGCATCTTCGCGCTGATCAACGATCGCGACCGCGCCTATTTCGGCGGCGAACGCGGCGGCGCGGACCAGATCGGCTTCATCGACCCGCAGACCCGCGCCATCTTCGGCCGCTCCTATGCCGGAGAGCCCGATGTGCTGATCGAGCAGCTCAAGCAGGACGAGGCGATCGCCGAGGCGGATACGCTGCTGCTGACGATCCCGAATCAGCTCGGCGTCGACTATTGCGCCCATGCGATCGAGGCGATCCTGAAGCACGTCGCGCCTGCGTTGGGATGGCGGTGACATGAGCTGGTGCGGCACGACCAGAAGTCGCGATTGACTTCGCGTACCACCCTCGCCAATGATCCCCCGGGGACTGTGAATCAGGGGGTTGGAATGGGCTTGCGTCCGGGGATCTTGGTTGCGGCTTTCTTGCTTGCGGGGTGTGCGTCAGGGCCGATGGGCAGCACGGCTCTGACAGATAACGTCAAGGCCAATACCGCACGGCTGGTGGTCTATCGCTCATCCGCCCTGGGTTTCGCAATCCAGCCGAATTATTCGGTCGATGGACGCGCCGTTGGAGGCAGTCAGGCTGCGGGTTTCCTGGCCTGCGACCTGCCTCCGGGCCGCCACGAGGTCGCAGTCAACAATCTTCCGCTGAGCAGCAACCTGTTCGGGCAGGGCAGCGAGAAGGTGAGCGTGGATCTGCGCGCCGGCAGCACCACCTACCTCTCCGCCCAACCGCAGATGGGAATCATCACGCCCGGTGCAATCACGTTGATCCAGGTCACCGAAAGCCAGGGCCGTGCCGACGTCGCCAGCCTGCATCAGAGCAATAGCTCATGTGGCAAGGCTTGATCTGAGGCGCTTCGCCAGGGCGAGACGGACGCGGACAGGCTGCTGACGCTCCCGAGCACAAAGACATTGCTGCGCTATGCCGAGGCGACCGGGAGCAAGTTTCGCGTACGACTATCGGCGGCCTGATGCTGCCCATTACGCACGCGACCTAGCGCGGATTTGACCGTTCGAGGAAAGCACGCCACTCCTCTTCGATCGTCGTGCGATAGATTCCGGGCGGCAGCGGGCCGTCGTCCTTGGTCGGGAGGTTGTTCGAGTTCAGGAAGAGTCCGAACAACGGGATACATTGTCTGATGAAGTAGTTCTCGGCCTCGCCGGGCATCCGAACGCCGGCGGCTTGCGCGTCGGCAGCGTGCGCGCGGACGCAAGATCTGAGACGGGAGACTGACGCTTCCTCCGCCTGAGCGGATGCCGCGAGCGGCAACACGACGAACAACGACACAAGCGCAGTTTTCAACGGCCCCCCTCCTGCCGGCAGCAGGATTGGAGCGAGCCATTGCGACGGAAATATGAGGCAAGCCCGCACAAGCGGTCTCAAAACAAAGCCGCGTTGGCCGCTTGATTGTAGATCATGGCGACGACGAGCGAGAGCAGCAGGCCCGCGCCGGCGAAGATCGCCAGCACTTTCAGGGTTTCGACGTCGATATCAGTTCGCGTTGCGCGGGATATTGCCCTTGCCAGTGCAGCCATCATCGCCAGCTCCGAACCGGCCGCGCGGTGGCGAGGCCTTGGGTTCATCTAGCGTCATCGGCGAGTTTTGCGTGTGAAGCAGATTACAGGTGGGCTTGCGGGCTGCAGGCCCCTGTTTCATCACTCACGGAAGACCGGGGCCTTCGCATTCAGTGCATGTGGCCGATGAGATAGATGCCGCCGCCGACGACCAGCATGGCGGGCACGGCCCAGAGAATGAGTAGGGGCATTTTCCTCTCCTCCAATCAGCTGCTCCCGAGCACACAACGGGAAAAAGTGGCAAACGTTCCTCGACGAACGGAACGGGCCGGCGGATGGCGAGTTCATCGCAGCGCCGCATACAGCGGTGAAGGAGAATGCGATGAAGAAATTCATGCTGATATCGGCAGCTGCCCTGCTCGTCTCGACCAGCGCGATGGCTCAGACCACTGTCACGACAACGACAGGCGCGGGTCATGGCGCGACCGTCCAGATCGAACCGGAGTATCGCACCAGGATTCGTTCCTACGTCACCGAGCACAAGATCCGTCCCGTCGAAACGCGCGAGAAGATCGTCGTCGGCTCGCCGGTGCCGCGCGACGTCGAGCTCGCGACCGTTCCGAGTGACTGGGGTCCTTCGCTCACCAAGTACCGCTACGTCTATTCGGGCAGCCGCGTGATGCTGGTCGATCCAGACACGCGCATGATCGTCCAGGAGGTGGACTAACGCCGCCGCGCGGCTGGCCGTGGAGGAGCGGCCGGCCGCGCATCCAATTGCTTCATTTTCCGGTGGCGCTTGATGCCGATCATTCGATATGTCCTGTTTGCCAGCTGTTTCGTGCTGGCGCTGCTCTTTTTGCTGGATCGCTGGCTGCCGCCGCTCGGCGAAAATTCTGCCGGTCCGGAGGTGGATCGATCCATCATTCGCATCCACTCCGCGCGCGCCTGGCCGGAGAAAATCATCTTCGATACATCGACTCACATCGCCCCCACGTCCTCCTCGCCCGTGCTCGCCGCCGAGTCGCCAGACCACGCTGTCGGCAACGCGTTTGCGATGGCCGCACCGGAGCATCCGGAGAAGAAGATCACATCCCGGCCGCAGCCCGTCCGCGCCACGCGCTTTCGTTTTAAGCGAACAGCGGGCGCAACCTATTCACGCCGGCTCTCCGATCGCCAGGTGATGGTCGGGGCATTCTGAGAACTGTCCGTCGCGCTATCGCGGCGCACGGCCGCAGGCCTTCGCACAAATGAACATGGAATGAATGAACGCGGAACGTGGAAGCCCGCACGGAACTTCGCGTATCGCGGAAATCAACGCGTCAATGAGTCCTCCATCAGGAACGTTTGCGCGATTGCCAATTTATCCCGAGCCTTATTTGGCAATTTGTTTTTGGAAACCCTGGAGAAGACGACATGAGGATTCTCAAGCTTTCTGCGGCTGCGGCCGCACTGCTGGCCAGCACCGCGCTCGCCGTTGCGCAATCGAGTTCGACGGTCGGCACCGGCGGTACGTCAGCGGGTGGCGGCACCAGCAGCTCGACTGTGGGGACCGGCGGTTCGTCGGCCGGCAGCGGCACGGGCAGCGGCTCGGCTTCGACGCTCGGCACCGGCGGCTCGTCGGCGGGCGGCGGCACCAGCAGCTCGAGCGTTGGCACCGGCGGCTCCGCAGCCGGCAGCGGCACGGGCAGCGGCTCGGCTTCGACGCTCGGCACCGGTGGCTCGTCGGCCGGCGGCGGCAAGAGCTCGTCCAGCGTCGGCACCGGTGGCTCGGCAGCGGGCTCGGGCTCGGGCTCCGCATCGACCGTCGGCACCGGCGGTTCGTCCGCCGGCGACGGCAAGAGCGGCTCGACGGTCGGCGCGGCCGGCTCTTCGGCGGGCCATGCCAGCGACATGGGCATGGAGAAGGGCAAGGGCCACAACAAGGGTGAGATGAAGAAGGACAAGGATTGATGCCTTGAGAGGGAGCGGCAGCAATGCCGCTCCCTCGTCCTTGTTGGAGGAGAACGCGCATGAACAGATCAGTCATTGCGATCGCAACGCTGGCCTTGATGGCCGGCGCAGCTCAGGCGACCACCATGGAAAAGACCGGCAAGACGGCATCGGGTGAGACCTGCAAGGTCACGGTCGAAAAACATGCCGACGGCAGCATCAGCGCGGCGGGCGCATCGGGATCGGGCACCACGGGATCGACGGCGTCGAGCGGTTCGCTGTCGAGCTCGAGCTCGGCCGGCGGATCATCGGTGCACGTGCAGGCTGGCGGCGGCAGCGTCTCCAGCTCGTCATCGACCGCAGGCGGGCCCGGCGCGACCAGCGCCAGCACCATCACGGTCAACGGCTGCACCATTTCGACATCGTCCCCGTAGGGATTCACAGAGAGGATTGAACATGAGAACGCTATTTGCGACCGCGGCAGTCGCAGCTCTGCTTGCCGCCACCTCACCGGCTCTCGCACAAAAGAGCGTCACGGGCGGAAGCGGCGGCTCGGCCGCAGCCGGCGGCACCTCGGCCTCGACGGTTGGCACGGGCGGCACGTCCACCTCGGCGACCGGCAGCACCGGCTCATCGATCGCTGCCGGCGGAAGCGCCGCTGCCGTCGACGGCAAGGCGCAGACCGGCGTCAGCACAAACAAGGGCAACGGCCCCGTGATGAACTCCAACGCGCGGGCGCAGGCCCATGAGGGCGGCACGTTCAGCCGCTCGCATACGCGCACCCAGGTCAAGGCCGGCGAGGAGGTCGGCTCGACCACCAAGACGATGTCGCATGTGCCGGGCTCCAAGCCCACGATGTCGACGACGTCGACGACCGCGCGCTAACCCTCACGCCCCCTGCTGCCCGACTTGCTCGGGCAGCTTTTTTTCTTGCTGGTTCGCTTCAGTCGGCGCGCAGGCTGTGGCTGATCCGCGTGACCACGCCGTCCCACTGCCGCTTCTCGGCCGCTGGATAATTGATCAGCACGCAGTGCACATAGCCGCGCGTAAAATTGCAGCGGTTGTACCAGATCTTGTCGCGCCGGGTGCTGGAGACGACGAAGAAATTCCGGGTGACGCGCTTGTAGATGATCCCGGACGGCGGATTCTTCCTGGCCAGGAACTCCGCCGGCGAAAGCCCTTCCTGATTGGAAACGGCCTGCACCGAGAGGTCGGCTCGGCCATCGGAGGTGCGAAACTGCTGGCCGTAGCCTTCGGGCTTGCCGGCGATCTCCGTGAACAGCGACGCGGGAATGTCGACCGCCGTTCCGGTTTCGGCGATCCGATAGCTGGTCCAGCTCTCCGCCCGCGCGGCGGACAGCGTGGCAAGCAGCGCGAAGCCGGCAGCGAGTATCGTCTTCATGTGCACTTTCATCCCTTGCTCAATTCTTGCTCTTCAATCGCGCGGCAGCAGCTGCAGCTCCATCAGGGCGATCTGTTGCAGGTCGGCGACGTTGCGCTCGCCCGCGCCAGCGGTGCGCAGGATCGATTCCGCGAGCGCGTTGACGTGCGAGGCATGCACGGGCTCGGGCAGGCTCGCAACTGCGCCTTCCAGAGCGCTCGTCATGATCCCGATCACCTCGGGGGAGAATGCGGCGTTGGAAAAATTCTTCATCGCATGAACCGGGCCCTGTGCGGACCGTCGGCTCAACGCCGGGAAAAAATGGAAGTTCCTGCGATAGAGGCGCAGTCTGACGCGGAGCTAGGCCACGGGCTGGTAGTGCGTGAGGGGCTCGAATTCCGCCTCCTCGCTCGCGGCGACCTGCATCCTCACATGGCCGCCGATGACGAGGCCGGTGAGCGAGAGCATGAGTCCCAGCGCGAGCGGCGCGAACAGGGCCTCCTCCTGGAACAATCCGTTGAGCAGCACGACCATGACGCCGAAGCCGGCGAGCCCTTGCGTCAGAAATCCCGACGAGGCGTAGAGCCGCCAGGCCCTAAGCGCCATCGCGAAATAGAACGCCAGCAGCGCGAAGGCGCCGATGCCCATCTGGTACAAGAGCACGCCGATCGCGCTTTCGACCGCGCCGTCGATGGTTCCGGCCGCCTGTGCCGCGCTCCAGTCGATGGAGAAATAGCTGTCCGACAAATTGCCGCCGATGCCAAGGCCCCGGCCAAAGGGCCTCTGCACGAATCCATCGAGGCCGCCCATGAGCCCAATGACGTGATAGTCGCCGATCTGGAGACCAAGACGAATTGCCAGAATGGCAAACGCGATCATGCCGAGGAAGCCGAGCAACAAGGTCACCACGGCGCCGAGCACGCGGGTGCCGATCCAGGCCGCGACCACGAAGATGACCGTAATCAGCGCGCCCTTCACGCTGCAGAAGACCAGCAGCGGCAAAGCCGCGAGGGCCAGCAGCGGCCGTCCCACCGAGAACAGGAACAGGACGAGAAAGCCGACCCCGTAGGCGAAGCTGATCGGGTGCATGTTCGGACCGTTGATGCGCAGCATCTTCGACAGGCCGAAGCCTTCGAGCAGGGGCGTGTTCAGGAAGTCGAAGCTGAAGCGGTCCTTGAGATCGACCGGCACGTTGCCGGTGGCCCGCATCTGGGCTTCCCAGACGCCCGAATGGGTCGCCTTGAGCTCGTCGAAGCCCCAGAACGTATAGCTGTTGGTGATCGCCAGCCAGCCGTCGCGGAACGCAAATTCGACGTAGCCGCAACCGACGAGGATGACCGCGAGCGTCACCAGGAACGGCGTGATGCGCACCTCGTAGGTGGCGGCCGTCAGAAGCGAGAGCTGGAACAGGAACAGCGGCAGCACGATGTTGCGCAGATAGACCGCCGCCGGCTGTCCATCCTGGATGAAGCCGATCGCGAAATACAGCGACACCACGGCGAGGGTGGCGACGCCCCAGCGCATGATCTTGTTCACCTCGGCCGATTGATTCCTCTGGCCCAGCACGTAGAGGCCGAACGTCGCCAGCCACATCACGGAGCAGACGAGAAAATTGTAGCCCTTGATGAAGTCGAGATCGGAGGGCAGCGGCACCAGCGGCGACAGAATCGAGACGAACAGGTTCTGGAAGAACAGAACGAAGATCGCGATGGCCGGCGCATAGGTCGGGACCGCCAGCACGATGGCGATGCCGACGAGAACCTCGACGACGATGGCCAGAGCCGGATTCGCCAGATGCAGCACCGGCGCAAAGCCGATCGTTGCCGTGGCGATGCAGAACGTCGCGGCGAGTTCGCGCCAGGCCGGCGGCGATGGCTCGGCCTGCACGCTCTGGTCCAGCGGTGGGTTGGCGGCGCTCATCGATCGTCCCTTGGCATCGCGCGGCGACACGATAGCGGGGCGATGGGTAAGGAGTCGTTAACGATCCCGGTTCGCGCCGGCGTCAGCGCCGGCCGGGCCGGCCCGCGCCGCCGAGCAATGCGCGCATCACGTCGGGATCGGGCCTGCCGGTGCTGCGGTCGACCAGGCCAAAACCCTGCGCCAGCTCCCAATGCGTCCAGCCCCAGCAATGCTCCCTGGCATAGGCTGTGACCTCCGCCAGCCAGCGCAACCGGCTCTGTCTGGGCGCGCCGGCTTTCAGCACGCCGAACTCGTTGACGATGATCGGCCGCTTGAACTGCTGCTGCCATTCGAACGCAGGCGCGAGCCAGCGGTCGGCCCCCGGCTTGTCCCTGGCCGCGGCGATCGCAATGTCGAGCATGCCGAGCGCCTTGGCCGCGCCCCTCGCCTGCAGATCCCCGCGGATCGCCTGCACCTTAGGATCGCCGGCATTGATCGGATAAGGCAGATCGATGATGTCGTGCAGCGGATCCTGCGCATCCCAATGGGCCTGATGGGTGAACACCATGGGATCGTAGAAATGGATGGCATAGACCACGTCGGGATCCGCCAGCGGACGAAACCGCGGCAGCGAGTCCGCGCGCTGCCAATTGACCGGACCGACGACGAGCGTGGTGGTTGGAAGCAGTTTGCGCACGAAGGCGGCAAGCGTTTCGACCTGGGTTTGCCATCGGTCGGCGTCGATATCGGGCTCGTTGAGCAACTCGGCGAAGACACGATCGGTGGGATAGGATCGCATGACCCCGGCAAGACCGCTCCAGGCCTCCTGCATCTCATGCAGCGACGCGTCCGGCTCATCCTTGTGCAGACGGTTGAAGCGGTCGCCGGGATGAAGATCGACCGAAACGGCATAGCCGAGCGCGGTGAGCTGCTTCAGCGCCTTGTCGAGCACGCCCAGCGTTTCGTCGCGCTCGGCCTTCGCGGCGAAATGCGGCATCACGCGCTCCGCCGGCACCGGCAGCCGGACATGACTCATGCCCGACTTTCGTAATTGCTGCAGCAGCTCGCGGCTCGGCACCTCGCCGTTGATCCAGCCATCGGCATTGAAGCCGCGCGATAGCGCGGCGAGCCGCACGGGTGCGACCGTCTGCGGCACGGGCACGCACATGTCGGCGAAGGCCGGCGCGCCGGAGGGGATGAACAGGAGCATCACCGCGGCCAGCAGACGGCGGCGCGAGGCTGTCATGGTCAAACCGCAAGACCCAATGCACCGCCCTCGGGGTGCGGCGCCTGCGTGCCCGCGGGCGCATGATTGACGACGAGACCCGTCGGCACGGCCTCGTAGCGCGACAGCGCCGCGGTCACCCGGCGCATCGCCGCCGATCCGAGCTCGCCGGCACGCGCCACCAGCACGATCAGATCGGCATGCGCCGCCAGCGCGACGGCGTCGGGCTGAAGTGCGAGATTGCCGGCATGGACGATGATCAGGTCGAACTCCGAACGAATATCGTCCTCAGGTCGCGCATCGGCCTTGCGGCCGGCGCTCAGGAGCTCGTCGATCGACTGAAGGCCCGCCGTGGTCGAGCCGTCATTCCATTTGGTCACCGGAGGCTGGTGGCCGGAGAATTCCCCCTGCAGCCGGATCAGGACGCTCATCATGCCGCGGTTCACGGCGGCACGATTGAGCGAGCGCGCGACGGTGTTGCCGCCGGCGCTCTTGCCGACCGACAAAACCAGCGCGACCTTGCAGCCGCGCACCGGCACGCGATCGATCCGCTCCAGCAGCGGCCGCAGATAGACGCCGAGATCGAGCTCGGCCGACGCGGCGACCGGCCTTTGCCAGACCGTGGTGGGGCCGGTCCCGGACACGAGATCGGGGATGCGGGCCCAGACCGGAAGTCGCGGCATCGCCTCCGGCCGGCCCGCGGCGACGGCCGGCGCTTGCACTTGCGGCGGAGCTTGCGGTTGAACCTGCGATGGGACTTGAGGCTGGACTTGAGATCGGGCTTGCCGACCTTGCGTGTCTGCCACGGCCGCAGGCACGGGAGCCTCGGAGGAGGCAGGCGCCCCGGACATGCTCGCCATCGCGGCAACGCCGGCCGTCGATGTCAGCAGCGAGGCGATCGCCAGCGCCGCCAGCAGCAGCGCGAGCGGCGGGCGCGTCGAACGCAGCGGCGGAATGGCCGGCGAAGCGATCTTGGTCTGCGAATTCTGCAGCTGACGCTGCTCGTTGGTGGTCTTGAACCGCGACAGGAACTGCTCGTAGATGTTCCGGTTGGCGTCGGCGTCGCGCTGCAGCTCCTGCAGCTTCACCAGCGCCTGCCCGTCGACCAGCATCTGTGTCTCGACTTCCTTGAGCTGCTTTTCCAGCGCCTTCTGCTGCTCTAGCTGGGCTTCATATTCCGACTTGGCGGTGTCGATGTTCTTCTTCCGCTCGACCTCGATCTGGCGGTTGATGTCCGCCAGCTGGCTGTAGGAGATCGCGAGGTCGGGATGGCGGTCGCCAAACACGGCCTTCTTCTGCGCGATCTGGTCGTTCAGGGTCGAGCGCTGCGCGCGCAGCATGCTCAACAGGTCCTGCTTCACCGGTCCTTCGACATTGGCCTTGAGATCGCGCTGCACCTGGTCGTAGCGCGCCTTGGCTTCCTCGGTGCGGAGGCGCGCGGCGGAGACCTGCTGGTTGATATCGGTCACCCGCAATTGCTGGGTGGTCGAATCCTTGCCGGCATTGAGGATCTTGTGCTCGAGCCGGAAGGCGGCAACGGCGTCTTCCGATGCGCGCAGCCGCTCGTTCAGCGTCTTGAGGCGATCCTTGAGCCAGTCGGCGGCCTCGTCCGTGGCGGCGGTGCGGACGCGGCCCTGGCTCGCGACGAACGCCTCGGCGATCGCGTTGGCGTAGTAGGCGGCCCGCTCGGAACGGTTCGAGGTGAAGGAGATGGCAATGACGTAAGTGAGCCCGCGGCGCGTGATCTCGAGGCGGCTGCGGAATTTCTCGAGCAGGCGCGTCATGTCGGTATGACCGCCCGCGATATCGTCGTCCTCGGCGATCTTGAGCTGCTCGATCAGCGGACGGAGAAAGCCGTCGGATTTGGCGATCTCGATCTGGCTCTGGAGCGCCGCGGCATCCTGGCCGATGCCGGGCAGCACGTCCTGCTCCGTGGTGACACGGAGCTCGCGCGGATCGAGCACGACGAGCGCCGTCGCGGCATAGCGGACCGGCAGAACCATGAGAGCGACGACGCCGAGGGCAAACAGCGCCACAGCCAGCGTCAGAATCCGCCTTCCGTTCTCGCGGAAGAACGCGAGCGCCCCGGAGACCGTGAGCGATCCCCTGATCAGTCCCGGCGCGGCGCCATCGGGCCTGGTCTGCGCAGCCCGCGGCGCTTCCCACGAAGCCGCAGGCTCCGTCGGGGCGATGCTTCGCGGAGATGCGCGGCTACCGAACGCCATGGTTCGCAATCAACTCACAGACACAATTCAGAGGCTTGCGACACCGTAAATATCCATGGTTAACCGGCGGTTACGGCCGGCGCGAAGACCTCAGGGCGCGCGGCCCTGGGATGCCGGCAGCAGCGGCGCCCTGGACGCCGCCGCATGCGCGAGCGCGACATCGCCGAGCAGGCAGGACCGCAGGGTTTCGATTTCAGGGCATTCGGCGGTTCCGAGCGGCCCGATCAGGAAGCCGCGCGCCAGCGGCTCGCACCGATAGCCCGGACAGCGCTGCACCCGGTCCGCGATCACGACGTCGACCTTGCCTTCGAGCAGCTCGTGCAGCCCTGCCGGCTGGCTGATGCGGATGGCGAGCTGGGGATGGACGCGGCGGATCTTGGCAAGGCGCGTTCGCAACCCCTCGACGGCAAAACTCGCATGGAGGCCGATATGCAGCATGCTGGTGACGCCCTCGGGCTTGAGCTCGGCAGTCGCCTCGGCAAGGCAGCGAAAGGCCTGTCGGACCTGCGCCAGATAGGGTTCGCCAGCCGAGGTCAGAATGACCTGCCGTGTGCGGCGCTCGAACAACTGCACGCCGAGCCGCTCCTCCAGCAGGCGGACCTGCTGGCTGATCGCACCTGCGGTGACATGCAGCTCGTGGGCGGCCTGCTTGAAGCTGAGATGACGCGCGGCGGCCTCAAAGGCGCGCAAAGCATTGAGTGGCGGCAGCAGATACGTCATGGCCGGCTCCGGACGATGCGGGGAAAGGGGCAGGATGCATGAGTTTTGCTCGCGCGACAAAAGAGAAATCCTGCTTTGTCGCCGCTGACGGCGGGCGATAGCCCAGGGCTGATCTCAAGTGCAGCCCAAGGAACCCACCGTAGTGCCGCCCCAAACGCCGTCGATCGAAAACTCCTATTCCTGGATTCGTCTCACCGTCAGCATGATCCTCAGCACGCTGGGCTGCGTCGGCATGTGGTCGCTGGTCGTGGCGTTGCCGGCGGTGCAGGCCGATTTCAACGCGCCGCGCGCCGAGGCGACCCTGCCCTACACGCTCGCCATCATCGGCTTCATGATCGGCGGCATCGTCGTCGGCCGCCTCGCGGATCGCTTTGGCATCCTGCCGCCGCTGGCCGGCGGCACGGTCCTGATGAGCCTCGGCTACGTCCTCAGCGCCTTCGCGCCGAGCTTGTCCGTGTTTGCACTGATCTCGGGCGTCACGATCGGCCTCGGCGGCGCGGCCAGCTTTGCGCCGCTGGTGGCCGACGTCTCCTTGTGGTTCGACAGACACCGCGGCCTCGCCATTTCTCTGGCGACGGCCGGCAGCTCTCTTGCCGGCGTGGTCTGGCCACCACTGGTTCAACACGCCATCGCCGCACATGGCTGGCGACAGACCCATATCGGCATCGGCCTGTTCTGCCTGGCGACGATGCTGCCGCTCTCCCTGGTGTTGCAGCGGCGGCCGGCTGTGCCCAATGCCGCGCGCGAAGTGGCGAGCGGAAGCACGACGATGCAGACCATCGGCCTGCCGCCGTCCGCCACCCAGGGCTTGCTCGCCTTGGCCGGCATATGCTGCTGCGTCGCCATGGCGATGCCCCAGGTCCATCTGGTGGCCTATTGCGGCGACCTCGGTTACGGCTCCGCACGCGGCGCCGAGATGCTGGCGGTGATGCTCGGCTTCAGCGTGGCGAGCCGTCTCGTCTTCGGCTGGCTGTTGAACCGCATCGGCGGCCTGCCCACCCTGCTGCTGGGCTCGGCGATGCAGGCGACAGCGCTTGCGCTCTATCTGCCGTTCAACGGGCTGGTCTCGCTTTACGTGGTGTCCGCGATTTTCGGACTGGCGCAGGGCGGCATCGTGCCGAGCTACGCGGTGATCATCCGCGAGCTGTTTCCGGCGCGGGAGGCCGGCTTTCGCATCAGCCTCGCCATCTCGGTCACGCTTGCCGGCATGGCGCTGGGTGGCTGGATGGCCGGCGCGATCTTTGACCGGACCGGCTCCTATGCCTCGGCGCTGGTCAACGGCATCGCCTGGAATATCGTCAACATCGCGATCGCCGCCTGGCTGCTGCAGCGCCAGCGCCGACATATCGTCGGCGCCTGCGTTGCGGTCAGCTGATGTTCAGCAGGATTCGTCCAGATGTGCCGCTGCGCATCAAATCCAGCGCGTCGTTGACGTCGTCGAGCGCGAATTCGTGCGTCACGATCCCGCGATAGTCCACCTTGCCGGCGTCACTCAGACGAACCAGCCGCGGAATATCGCGCGCCGGCTGGCATTGCCCACCTTCCGAACCCTTCAGCACCTTCTCGAAGTGTAACGGCAGCGTGTAGATCTCGGCCTTTTCGCGGGGAACGCCGACGAGAATGCAGCGGCCCTTCTTCGCTGTGATCTCGTAGGCGAGCTCGATCAGATTCTTGACGCCGGTGGTCTCGACGACCTTGTCGGGGCCATCAGCGCCGGTGATCGCCCGAATCTCGGCAGCGACATCCTTGACCGCCTCGGAGTTGATGAGGTGGGTGGCGCCGAACTTCTTGGCCATTTCGAGCTTGTTGTCGAGGCGGTCGATCGCGATCACCGGATAGGCCCCGACCATCGCGGCGAACTGCACGATGTTCAATCCGACGCCGCCGACGCCGAACACGACGACGGCTTCGCCGATGGCGATCTGCGCGTCGTTGTTGACGACGCCGAGCGCGGTCGTCACGGCGCAGCCGAGCAGCGGCGCGCTGGTGCGGTCGATCGAGGCAGGCACGGGCGTGACGCGATTCTCCGACACCACCGCATATTCGTTGAAGGTGGTGACCCAGCCGGCATTGAGGCGCTTGCCGCGCCAGGAATAGGCCGGCGTGTTGGCCTGGACGCCCTTGCCCGGCCGCCAATGCATGACGACGGTGTCGCCCTGCTTGCAGGAGACCACGCCGGGTCCGGTTTCGACGACGGTGGCCAGCGCTTCGTGTCCCAGCAAGTGCGGCAGGAACTTGTCGACGCCCTTGACGGCGTCGATCTCGTTGATCTGCGCACCGCAGATGCTCGACGTGTGCACGTGCACCAGCACCTGGCCGTGTTCGAGCCTGTCCGGCAAATTGAACTCGTCGACAATCAGCGGCTTGCCCGATTCGACGAGGATTGCCGCCTTGGCAGTCTTGATGTCCATGGGAAGCGCCCGATCACTCGAAATAGATGAATTCGTAATCGCCGGTGTAACCGAGCTTGCCGTACAGCCAGATCCATTCCGAGGTGTGCAGGATCGACTCCGCGGTCAGCGCCCAGCATTCGAGGTTGTGCAGCTCGGCGACGTTCCGGTAGCCCTCGACCATGACGTATTTGTTCTTGCCGACCCGCTCGACTTCCTTGAGCGCCGCCTCGAGCTCGTAGAGCCTGAGATTGTGCAGGGTCCCGAGCGAGATCACGAGGTCGAAACTGTCGTCGCCATAGGGATAGATGTCCTGGGCGCGATAGTTGAACAGATAGGGCCGCACCTGCTCGTGCGAATTGGCGAGGCCGTGCTTGGAGATATCGAAGCCGACGACCTTCAGGCCGGGCAGGATCTTCTGCATCTCGTACAGCAGGAAGCCCTTGCCGCAGCCGACGTCGAGCACGCTGGAGCCGTCCTTGAGGCCATAGGTCTCGATCAGCGCCTTGGCGACCGGCGCCCAGCGCCCCTCCATGAAACGGTAGCCGCCATAGCCGAAGCGGCGATCGCCATCCCAATAATCGGCCTCGTATTCCCGCGCCTTCAGCGAGCAGCCGATCTTGTCGTCGTTCATGCGCCCCATGTAGTCGCGCTTGGTCGCGGTATGCAGCGGCGTCACGATATTCAGGAGTCGTCCCATTTAGCCCTCGGATTCCAGCACGCGATAAGATTATCGCGACCGGCAGGGGAGCCCTGAGTCGCGACTTGCGAATCCTTCTAGCACTGGTGGTCGGGATCATCATTGCTGCAGATCAATGATGGGGAATCCTGCGGCCGCGCGGGTTCCCATGCTGGCAGCCACAGGGGGCTGTGGCTTGCATCGCCGCCAGGTCATGGCCCGCTGCGAAGCTTGAATCACTCGCCGCTGTGCGGTTTCGCCGCAATGTCTCCAGCCAAGGGAGCCACTATATTCAGAACGTCATGGCATATGTCGTCGACATAGACGCGCGCACCGCGCGTTTTGGTCTTCACGCCGGCCGCCTCCAAGCAGGCGGTTAGCCGGACGGTGCGTGCGCCGTCCGGGCTCTTTTCCAGCTTTCGTGACCTCTCCCCGAGAGGTCGTCTTGAAGCAGAAGGAGTGTGCCGTGCTGCCTCTTCCAAAAATCGCGCTCAACGCATCGGACTATCCCCGGCTCGAACAGCTTGCCCGCCGCGCCGCACAGCGAGGTGATCTGGACGGGATTTTCCTCCTGGGTGAGATCAACCGAGCCGACATCGTGCCGGACGCGTGGGACGATCTCGGCTCCCGGGTGATCGTGGGATCATGGGTCACCTTTTGCACCAATTGGGGCGTTCCGCGTCGCACGGTGCAATTGGTCTGGCCCGAGGAGTGCTGGTCGGATCCGGCCCGCATCTCGATCCTGTCACCTCTGGGAGCGGCCTTGATCGGCCTGCGGGTCGGCGATCAAATGCCGTACTTCGTCGCCGGTTGCCTGAACGTCGTCAGGGTTGAGACCATCAACCGATCGAGCCCGAACGTCGTCAATCTGTTTCCGGCGAGCCGGCGCGGCAGGCCGCTCGACGACGATCCCGGACCGACTGCAGCATAGGAGAAATCAATGCAGGACTTTGAAGCCGAGATTAAGGGAGACCATCTCGTGTTGCCGCCGATCATGCTCGCAAAAGACGAATCGCAGCGTCTCAGCTCGCTGGCGAATTCGACCATGGACCTGTTTCCTGGTGTCGCTCAGTTTCTGGCTCGCGAGCTGGACCGCGCGACGGTCGCGGAAGAGCACGATTTGCGCGGCGTGGTCAGAATGGGCTCCAAAGTGACCTATCGCGATGACAGGGGTGCGAGCCGTGAGATCGTGCTGGTCTATCCGCACGAGGCCAACATCGCGCTCAGCCGGATTTCGATCCTGACACCCGTCGGAGCGGCCCTGATCGGCCTTTCGGTGGGACAGCGCATCGCGTTCGAGACGCCGGACAAGCGCATCAGAGGCCTGACCGTTCTTGCTGTCTCCGAGTCAGAAATGATCGACGGATCCGACCGAGCATGACTGTCTCGCAATAGCGGGCGCGCAGCTCCGGATGCGCGCCCTCTTGCCGGCGTGGCCTACCGGGCAGGTTGCGACGACCTGCAACTTGCTGCAGCTCAACGAATACGCTTCCGGGCCTCGCTACCATGCTTCGGCAGGCGAACTCATAGAAGCGGCGAGGAGGTCGGCATCGTCAGGGAACACCTCATCGCCCCTTCGCAATTGAGTTTCGTCGGGCACGACAATGGGAACAACCATGAAGAACATCAGTGCCGGCCAAATCGCCCTGTTGATTGCTCTCGGAGCCATGTTGATCCTCACCGCTGTTTGGGGAGTTTCCGTCTGGGAAACCAGCGGCGGCGTCGAGATGGGCAAGCATGGCTGGATCGCGCTCGGTCTCGGAGCCTTCTTCTCACTGCTGATCGGTTGCGGGCTGATGGCCCTGATGTTCTTCAGCAGCCGCAGCGGTCACGATGATGTCGCCGATCCCTTCCGGCGGCGGGACCGCGAGGACAGCTAGACGCGGGCCGGCGCGGTGTTTCGTAATGCTGGGCGCGTTTGCTCTCGGACTCGCATCCTTACGAACAATTCATTTTCTGCGACCCTCTGACGCTCTCCGCGTGTTGCAGGAACGGAGCCGGCAAGCGGCCGTTGCTCCAGCATCCTCAACGACATGGAGCTTGATATGACAATGCGTAGAACTTTCGTCGCCCTCGCGGCCGCCGGGGTGATGCTCTCGACAGCGGCATCGCAGGTGGTCGCGGCGCCTTTGCCGATTGCAAACCCCTCGCCTGACAACAGCGTGCAGCAGGTGCAGTACCGTCATGGGCACGGACATCGGCATGGCTATTACGGGCACCATCACGGTCATTACGGTGGCGGCGCGGCCGTCCTGGGCGGCCTCGCGGCCGGCGCCATCATCGGCGGCGCAATCGCCAACAGCCAGGCTCAATCCAATGCCGCCGCCTATTGTGCGCAGCGTTATCGCTCCTACGATCCGGGCTCTGGGACCTATCTCGGCCACGACGGCATGCGTCACGCCTGCCCATGATAAGCGCCTGAGCCCGCGGCAGCCTCTTCGCGCGGCGAGAGGCTGCCGGCACTCGGCACACCTCCCGTCACAGCTTTCCGTAGACCCGCGTCGCGACCGCCTTCAGACGTTCGACCGAACCGGACTCGGCGTGCGGCTTGACCGGTGCGAACAGGATCGAGGCCTGCTTGCCGTTCTTCCAGACGAAGATGTTGACGGCGTTGCCGTTGCCCTTGGTGCAGGAATGCTCGCCGAACGCTTCGCCGCCGAGTTCGGGAATCGCCACGTGCTTGCAGGGGCCCGCACGCTTCATCATGCCGGCGGCGGTGCCGCGCGAGGTCGCGATCACCGCGACCGTCATGGTGTTGGCCTCGCGATCGAACATCATGCAGCTGCCCGCGCCGGTCCGCTGCACCGTCAGCGTGCTCGCGTCGAGAAAGCCGTCGGCATCGCCGGCCGTGAGCCACTCGCACGTGCCGAACCGCTCGCTGCTTTTGCTGACACTGCCAATGGCAATTCGCGCAGCTTCGGTGATCGGCCCGAGCAGCGCATCGTCGGCGCGCCGACCGATCGGATAGACGGTGAGCTGCAGAATGGAGTCGCCTGACAAGGCGACGACCGAGGCCTCCTGGCGCTCCGCGCCGGCACCGCTCGTTCCGCCCTGGCCTTCCTCGCCGATCCCCGCAACTGGGCTGAGCGGCATGCGCTCGCCGAGCGTCTTGACGAAGGTCGCGTACAATTCCCTGGCGCGGTCCTTGTCGGGATTGCGGAACACGGAGAGCATCATCGTGTCGCCGCGCCCGGCCTGGTAGATGCAGCCGCGGCCGTCCTGATTTGAAATCAGCGACCATTTGAGCGCCGGCATCGCACGGGCGAGCTCCTGGGCGCTGATGAACGGACAGGTTTCGGCCGCGGTGGCTGGAAGCACCGGGGCGGCTATCAGGAATAGAACGAGGAGGATGAACAGGCGATCGATGCTGCGCATGGGGCGTAATTACTACCGGAATGGCGCGCCGCGGCCAATGAAGAGGGGCGCTGCGGCTAAAAGTGATCCGCGCGATTGCGCAAGGATTTCCAACCCGCGATCAGGCGGCCGGTTTAGCTTCGCGCGCTGGGGCGATCTTGCGCAGCGTGGCACCCAATTCATCCTCGGCCCGTTCAAGGTCATACTGTGTCTGGATGCCCATCCAGAAAGCGGCCGAGGTGCCGAAATATCTGCCGAGCCGAAGGGCCGTGTCGGCGGTCACCGGGGTTTGTTCATTGGCGAGCCGCTCAATTCGCGTGCGCGGCACGCCAACGGCACGAGCCACCGCGTAAGGCGAGAGGTCCAGGGGGCGCAGGAATTCCTCGCGCAGGACTTCTCCGGGATGAACAGGAGGAAGTTTCTTGGCCATGCCAGTATGCCTCTCAATGATAATCCACGATCTCGACCTCCTCCGGTCCCTGATCGCTCCATACGAATACGATCCGCCACTGATCGCTTATTCGGATTGAATGCTTGCCAGCGAGGTCGCCTCGCAGAGCTTCCAGCCGGTTGCCCGGTGGCGCCACGAGATCACCAAGCATTGTGGCATTGTTCAGTTGCACCAACTTTCGGCGGGCCACTTTGGCAACGTCGGTCGGAAATTCCTTCGGAACGCGCCGCTGTTGGAAAATCAACGCAGCGAACGTCGCGCACGGCCGATTTGAACGTCCGCCCCTCGGATTCGTCGTCTGACGCCATCCAGTCGATCTGGGGGAGGCCCGCGCCGGATGAGCGCAGGGCCGTCGTCACTGCCCGTTATATTCGGCCCAGCAGTCCGCGGTTTCATAAACCCGCACCGCCGAGAGTTGCGAGAGGCTCGGCTTCAAGCGGTCCCAGATCCATACCGCGATGTTCTCGGCGGTCGGGTTCTCGAGGCCTTTGACCTCGTTCAGGCAATGGTGGTCCAGCGCGGCCATGATGTCGGCGAAGCTGCTTTCGATGTCGAAGAAATCGGCGACGAAACCGGTGTACGGATCGACCGGTCCGTCCAACTGGACCTCGACCCGATAGGAATGACCATGCAGCCGCCGGCATCGGTGCGTCTCAGGCACGTTGGGCAGCCGATGCGCCGCCTCGAACTTGAACGCCTGCGATATCCTCATCCAGCTCCTCACAAGGCATAGCCATCCGGTCTCGGGCCCGTCTGGCGACCAGATGCTGCTTGGTCCTGACCTTTCGGCGAAGAATGGCGCGCCCGGAACGATTCGAACGTCCGACCCTCAGATTCGTAGTCTGATGCTCTATCCAGCTGAGCTACGGGCGCGTTTTTCGCGAACAGTGCGGGCCTAGGCCCGCAGGCAGCCTCCGGACAGCGCCGGAGGGGTGCGAAAGAGCGCTCTGACTAACCGCTCTTGCCCCGATTGGCAAGGTCCGGGATGGGGAGATTTTCGCGGACCTCCACCTCGTTGTCGTCATTCCGGGATGGCCGAAGGCCAGGCCCGGAATCCATAACCCCGGCTCGCGGGTATGGATTCCGGGCTCGCGACTTCGTCGCGCCCCGGAATGACAGGATAAATGGGCGCGCGCACCGCCCAGAGACCGCCCGCTAGGCCGCTGGCCGACTACGCCCGCTGCCGCTCGTTGCGGATCGAGAGCAGCTCCACCGGGCGGTCGGGGATGACGATGCGGAAGGTGGCGCCGATGGTGCCTTCGACCAAGTGAATGTCGCCGCCATGGGCGCGGACCAGCTCGGCGGCGATGGCGAGGCCAAGGCCACTGCCGCCGGGTCGGCCGGAGGTCTGGAACGCCTCGAACAGATGGTTCCTGGTCTTCTGGGGTACGCCGGGGCCGGTGTCGGAGACTTCGAGGATCGCGACCGCGCCTTCGCGCTTTCCGGTGATCCGGATCTGCTGCGGGCCGCCCTCGCCGGTGGAATGGCTCTCCAGCGCCTGGGCCGCGTTGCGGACGAGGTTGAGCAGCACGCGGAACAGCTGATCGGGGTCGGCATCGATGGCGAGCCCGCGCTCGATCGCCGCGACCCAGGCGATCGAGGCGTCGGAGGCAAGACCTGCGGTCTCGCGCACCTCCAGCACCACGGGCTCGATCATGATCATGCGGCGGTCGGGCGCGGCCTCCTGGGCGCGGCCATAAGAGAGTGTCGACTGGCAGAAGGCGATGGCGCGCTCGAGCGAGCGAACGAGTTTCGGTGCAAAGCGCTGCACCCGCGGATCCGGCACGCTGGCGAGCTGATCCGACAGCAATTGGGCCGAGGCGAGCAGGTTGCGCAGATCGTGGTTGATCTTGGACACCGCGAGGCCGAGGGCGGCGAGACGACTTTTCTGATGCAGCATCGACATCAGATCGCGCTGCATGTCGGACAATTCGCGCTCGGCAACGCCGATCTCGTCGCTGCGCTGCGTCGGCACGATGATTCCGGCCGAACTTTCAGGGTTTTCGTGAAAGCCGACCAGGCTCGCGGTCAGCCGCCGCATCGGGCGAACGAACAGAAAATGAAGCGCGAAATAGACCAGTCCCGCAGTCAGGACGCCGATGATCAGGGCGACCACCACGACGTTGCGGGAGAAGCGGTACATCTGCTGCCGCAGCGGCAATTCGTCGGTCACGATCTCGACGAACTGGGCATTGCCGACGCCGGGGCCGACGATGCGGATCGGCTGGTTGCCGGTCTCCAGCATCATCTGGAACGAGCCGATGATCGCCTCCCACACGGTCATGTCGCGCAGGTCGACGTCGTGCTCGATCGTGGCAGGTAGATTGTCGCTGGCGAGCAGGCGGCGCTGCTGGCCCATCTTGATGGCGACGGCGCGGGCGTTGATGCTCTTGAGGATCTGGCGCGACAGCGAATCGGGAACCATGCCGAGCGGCGCAGCGTCCAGCACCAGGGCGGCCGTATTGGCCGCGGCGACGCGGTCGTTCAGCCGGTTGACCCAGAAGTTGGCGATGGCGGGCACGTAAAGCAGGCTGGCGGCGATCATCACCAGGGGAACGGTCAGCAGCAGCAGCTTGCCCGACAGGCCGAGCCCGCGCGTCCCGCGGGAGCGCGTCGCCGGCTGGTCCGGCTGATCCTGATCCTGGATCGGCTGGCGGTCTGTCGCTGCCACGAAATTCGCCCTCGCTGCCTTGGCCTATGAAGGATTGGCGGTAGAAAGATGCGGCCCGACCCCGGTCGGGTCAAATTACGGATCGCTAATCTGCCGAGGTGGGATGTAAGCGCTGATATCGCGAGTCGCCACCTCAAGGGTTAAAAACCCCGCACAAACAGCGATATTCACTGAAAACGTGCGCTTGTGCGGCGTTGACGAAAACAAGGCGCTCGCTTATAAGCCGCGCAAATTGTCCGCGATGACCCGGTGTGACGCCGGGAGCGGCTCTCTTGGGGCCGAAAAAGGGCCCGTTTGGGGCCGCATCTTCCGGGCTTTACCATCAATTCTACAGGCAAATTGCCCGGTCAGCGGAGAAAAACCCGTGAAGCGGACTTATCAACCCAGCAAACTGGTGCGCAAGCGCCGTCACGGCTTCCGTGCCCGTCTCGCTACTGCCGGCGGCCGCAAGGTCCTCGCCGCCCGCCGCGCCCGCGGCCGCAAGCGTCTGAGCGCCTGAGCCGGACCCCCTTTTCCGGGATTTCATCATGGATCGGCTGAGGCAGCGGGCGGATTTCCTCGCCGTTGCCAATGGCGCGCGGGCGAACAGTCCCGCGTTCGTCCTGCAAAGCCGCCCCCGCGATGATTCCGGCCCTATCCGGATCGGCTTCACCGTTACCAAAAAGAACGGCAACGCCCCCGCGCGCAATCGCATCCGGCGCCGGCTTCGCGAACTGGTGAAGCGGCTCGATCCGGTGTCGATGCAGCCCCACCATGATTATGTGCTGGTCGGCCGAAGGGACGCGCTCTCGCGCCCCTTCGCCGCCATGCTCGACGATCTGCGCATAGCGTTCACGAAGCCCGCGCGGCATACGGCCAGAGGGTCTCACAAGGGACCCTCGACGGGACGTGGCCAAAAGCCAGGCGCCGCCGCCCCTGCCGGCCGCAAACCGGATTGATGACGAGACATTAGAGATGACCGACAATCGCAACACCATTCTCGCCGTCATTCTGTCGGGCCTCGTCCTGATCGCCTGGCAGTATTTCTACAATGTACCGGCGATGGAGAAGCAGCGCGCCCAGCAGCAGGCCCAGGCCGAGCTGCAGAAGAGCACGCCGCAGCCGACCGCCTCTGCGACGCCGGGCGCCGCGCCGCAGCCCGGTGCCGCGACCCAGCCGGCAACGCCGGGCGCCAGCCAGGCGGCCCAGCCGGTCGTGGCGCGCGACGCCGCGATCGCCGCCAGCCCGCGCGTGAAGATCGACACCCCGCGCATCGTCGGCAGCATCTCGCTCAAGGGCGGCCGCATCGACGACATCGCACTGGTGCAGTTCCGCGAAACGGTCGACGCGAAGTCGCCGCCGATCATCCTCTATTCGCCCTCGGGCACCGCAGAGCCCTATTACGCCGAGTTCGGCTGGGTGGCGGCGACCGGCGTGACGTCGAAGATGCCGGATGCGCAGACCGTCTGGCAGCAGGACGGCAGCGGCAGCCTGACGCCGACGACGCCAGTGGTGCTGAGGTGGGAGAATGGCGACGGCCTCACCTTCCGCCGCACCGTCGCGGTCGACGACCATTATCTCTTCACCATCAAGGACGAGGTGAGCAATGTCGGCAATGCGCCGGTGACGCTCTATCCGTTCGCGCTGATCTCGCGCCACGGCGCGCCGCAGGTCTCCGGCTACTACATCCTGCATGAAGGCCTGATCGGCTATCTCGGCGACCAGGGCTTGCAGGAATATGCCTACAAGAAGATCGACGAAGCCAAGAAGGTCGACTTCAAGGCCACCAATGGCTGGCTCGGCATCACCGACAAATACTGGGCCTCGGCGCTGCTGCCCGACACCAACGCGCAGCTGCAGGCACGCTTCTCCTCGAACCCGGTCGGCAACGTCCACACCTACCAGACCGACTATCTGCTCGATCCCGTCACCGTCGCGATCGGCGGCACTGCGACCGCGAATGCGCGGCTGTTCGCGGGTGCCAAGGAAGCCGGCGTCGTCGGCGTATTCCCGCTCGCCGGCCTCGGTGGCTACAACAAGGAGCTCGGCCTCAACCATTTCGATCTGTTGATCGACTGGGGCTGGTTCTACTTCATCACCAAGCCGATGTTCCTCGGTCTCGACTTCTTCTACCGCTTCTTCGGCAATTTCGGCATCTCGATCCTGCTCGTGACCGTGATCGTGAAGCTGCTGTTCTTCCCGCTGGCGAACAAGTCCTACGCTTCGATGGCGAAGATGAAGTCGGTCCAGCCGCAGCTTGCGGCGCTGAAGGAGCGCTACCCCGACGACAAGGTGAAGCAGCAGCAGGAGATGATGGAGATCTACCGCAAGGAGAAGATCAATCCGGTCGCCGGCTGTCTTCCCGTGGTGATCCAGATCCCGGTGTTCTTCTCGCTCTACAAGGTGCTGTTCGTCACCATCGAAATGCGGCACGCACCGTTCTTCGGCTGGATCAAGGACCTCTCGGCGCCGGATCCGACCAATTTGTTCAACCTGTTCGGGCTGATCCCGGTCGATCCGACCACCATTCCGGTGTTCGGCCATTACCTCGCGCTCGGCATCTGGCCGATCATCATGGGCATCACGATGTGGTTCCAGATGAAGCTGAACCCGACGCCGCCGGATCCGACCCAGCAGATCATCTTCAACTGGATGCCGCTGATCTTCACCTTCATGCTGGCGGGCTTCCCGGCGGGTCTTGTGATCTACTGGGCCTGGAACAACACCCTCTCGGTGCTCCAGCAGAGCTACATCATGCGCCGCAACGGCGTGAAGGTGGAGCTGTTCGACAATCTCAAGGCGACGTTCGCGAGGAAGGCGACGTAGGCATCGTCATTGCGAGGAGCGAAGCGACGAAGCAATCCGGTATCCCTCCGCGGATGCATTTCTGGATTGCTTCGCTTCGCTCGCAATGACGGGAAAGAGCGAGCTTCGCATGACCGACGATAAAGATGCGAAGCTGATCGAAGCCGGGCGAAAGCTGTTCGCACGTGACTGGCAGTTCATCTGGGCCTCGCCCTCGATCCAGGCGCTGCCGCCGATGGCGGGGCTGGAGATCGCCTTTGCCGGCCGCTCCAATGTCGGCAAGTCGAGCCTGATCAACGCGCTGACCGGACGCAACGCGCTGGCGCGCACCTCGCACACACCGGGCCGCACCCAGGAGCTGATCTTCTTCGAGGTCCCCGGCAAGACCGATCTGCGTCTCGTCGACATGCCCGGCTACGGCTATGCCAAGGCGCCGAAGAGCCAGGTCGCGTCCTGGACCGAGCTGATCCACAAATTCCTGCTGGGACGCGCCTCGCTCGCCCGCGTCTACGTGCTGATCGACGCGCGCCATGGGCTCAAGGAGGTCGATCTCGAAGTCCTCAAGACGCTCGACCGCTCCGCCGTCAGCTACCAGGTCGTGCTGACCAAGGCCGACCAGGTGAAGGCGTCCGAGCTGGAAACGCGCATCGCCGAGACCGAGGCTGCGCTGGCCAAGCATCCGGCCGCGTTCCCGAATGTGCTCGCGACCTCGTCGCGGACCTCCACCGGGATGGAGAGCCTGCGCGCCGCGATGGCGAAGCTCCTGGAAGAGCGAACCTCGTGATGATGGCGCATCGTGTGGCGATCGGGCTTGCCGGCTTGATGGGCGCCGCCGGCGTCGCGCTGGCCGCGGCCTCCGCCCACGGCGCGGATGCGAGCCGGCTCGCCACGGCGAGCGCCATGCTGCTGTTTCATGCAACTGCCATATTGGCATCTGTCGCCCTGCTCGCGCGTGGCCTTCTGCACGGCGGAATTGGCACCGTCGCCGCGTTCGGCTTCGTGATCGGCGCTGTGCTGTTCGCGGGCGATCTCACCTTGCGGCAATATGCCGGGCATTCGCTGTTTCCAATGGCTGCGCCGACCGGCGGAACGGTGATGATCGCGGGCTGGCTGGCGGTGACGCTCGCGGCGGTGGTGGGGCCCAACAAATAGGGCCCTTTCTTCCTTCTCCCCTTGTGGGAGAAGGTGGCGCGAAGCGCCGGATGAGGGGTCTGTCTCCGCGTCCGACGCTACGAAAGGGTCACTCGCGGATAGAGACTCCTCACCCGTCTCGCCGCTACCGCGGCGAGCCACCCTCTCCCACAAGGGGAGAGGGGAAGAACCCACACTTTGCGCCACGGCCGCCAATCGGATAGAACGCGCACCGACCGACCCGCCAGCGAGACCGTGACATGACCGAAATTTCTCCGCTCGACCAGGCCCGCATCCTGTCCGAAGCGCTGCCGCACATGCAGCAGTACGACGAAGAAACCATCGTCATCAAATATGGCGGCCATGCCATGGGCGACGAGGAGACCGCGAAGAACTTCGCGCGCGACATCGTGCTGCTCGAGCAGACCGCGATCAACCCGGTCGTCGTGCACGGCGGCGGGCCGCAGATCGCGACCATGCTGAAGCGCCTCGGCATCACCTCGGAATTCGCAGCCGGCCTGCGCATCACCGACGCCGCGACGATCGAGGTGGTCGAGATGGTGCTGGCCGGCTCCGTCAACAAGCAGATCGTCGGCTACATCAACGACGCCGGCGGCAAGGCCGTCGGCCTCTGCGGCAAGGACGGCAACATGGTCAAGGCGTCGAAGACGACGCGCACCATGGTCGATCCGGATTCGCACATCGAGAAGGTGATCGATCTCGGCTTTGTCGGCGACCCCGAGAAGGTCGACCTAACGCTGCTCAACCAACTGATCGGCTACGAGTTGATCCCGGTGCTGGCGCCGCTCGCCACCTCACATGACGGCCAGACGCTGAACGTCAATGGCGACACCTTTGCCGGCGCGATCGCGGGCGCGCTGAAGGCCAAGCGCCTGCTGCTGCTCACCGACGTGCCGGGCGTGCTCGACAAGTCGAAGAAGCTGATCCCCGAAATGTCGGTCAAGGACGCGCGCAAGCTGATCGCCGACGGCACCATTTCCGGCGGCATGATCCCGAAGGTCGAGACCTGCATCTACGCGCTCGAGCAGGGCGTGCAGGGCGTCGTCATCATCGACGGCAAGATGCAGCATGCGGTGCTGCTCGAGCTGTTCACCAACACGGGCACGGGAACGCTGATCCACAAGTGATGAGCAAACGGCCGAGAAAACAGGGCGTGATGCCCGGGCTTGTCCCGGGTCTCCACGCCCTTTCTTTGCCGAAACAAGGCGTGGATGGCCGGGACTTGTCCGTTCAGGCGCGCTCCGCGCTTTTGCCCGGCCATGACGAGCGGAGCGTTCAGCCTCCCCGCAGCTCGCCCCTCACCCGCTTCCTGATGACGTTGCCGGCCGCGATCATCTCGCTCGTCTTCTCATCCGCGCCGGCTTTCGCCGACCTCAAGATCTGCAATCGCATGTCCTACGTGGTCGAGGCCGCGATCGGCATCGACGACAAGGCGGCGACGGCAACGCGCGGCTGGTTCAGGATCGATCCCGCCACCTGCCGCGTGGTGGTGCAGGGCACGCTGACCGCCGACCGCATCTTGCTCAACGCCCGCGCGCTCGGCGTCTACGGCGCCTCCCCGATCCCGCAAAGCGGCAGCGACATGCTCTGTGTCGCGCAGGACAATTTCGTCATCGCGGCCGCGCGGCAATGCCGCAGCGGGCAAACCCAGGTCGCATTCACGCAGGTGACGCCGACGCAGGGGGCGGACGGCAACCTCGTCGCCTATCTCGCCGAGGATTCCGAATATGACGACGAGCAGGCGCGCCTTGCCGGCATCCAGCGGCTGCTGGTGATCGCCGGCTATGACGCGGCGCCGATCGACGGCGTCGACGGGCCGAAGACGCAAGGCGCGCTCGCAGCGTTCCTGAAGAGCCGCGGCCTGGCGTCCGACATCGTGGGCTCGCCGAACTTCTTCAAGACCATGGTCGACGCGGTGCAGACGCCGTCCGCCACCGGCCTCACCTGGTGCAACGACACCCCGCACAAGGTGATGGCGGCGATCGCGACCGATGACGGCAAGTCCGTGACCAGCCGCGGCTGGTATCGCATCGATCCCAAGACATGCCTGCATCCTGATGTGAGCGGCCAGCCGAAGCAGATCCTCAGCTTCGCGGAAGCCGTCGACGCCGACAACCGCGCGGTCAAGCTGAAGGACCGGCCGCTGAGCTGGGGCGGCGACAAGCAGCTCTGCACCCGCGAGACAAAGTTCGAGACCAATGAGCAGACCGATTGCGGCGCGCGCGGATTTGCGACGACGGGATTTGGTGCGGTCGATATGTCGAGCGGCGGCAAGACGCTGCGGTTCGCGGTGCCGTGAATGAGAGAGTTGCGATGACCCCTCCCCGCACCTTCGCCCATGTCGACACCTGGGTGTTCGACCTCGACAACACGCTCTATCCGCATCACGTCAATCTGTGGCAGCAGGTCGATGCCAGAATCGGCGAGTTCGTGTGCAACTGGCTGAATGTCGGGCCGGAGGAAGCGCGTAACATCCAGAAGGACTATTACCGCCGCTTCGGCACCACCATGCGCGGCATGATGACCCTGCATGGCGTCTCGGCCGACGACTACCTCGCTTACGTCCACAAGATCGACCACTCGCCGCTGGAGCCGAACCCGGCGCTCGGCGAGGCCATCGCCAAGTTGTCGGGGCGCAAGCTGATCCTGACCAATGGCTCGGTCGACCATGTCGACGCCGTGCTGGCGCGGCTCGGCCTCGGCTCACATTTCGACGGCGTGTTCGACATCATCGCGGCCGGGTTCGAGCCGAAGCCGGCGGAACAGACCTACCGGAAATTTCTGGGCGACCATTCCGTCGACCCGACTCGCGCGGCGATGTTCGAGGACCTCGCCCGTAACCTCACCGTCCCGCACGCGCTCGGCATGACCACGGTGCTGGTGGTCCCGGATGGGACCAAGGAGGTGGTGCGGGAGGATTGGGAACTGGAGGGCCGGGACGCCGACCATGTCGACCACGTCACGGATGATTTGACGGGGTTTTTGGCGGGGCTCCCTCGATAAGGCCGTAGTCCCGTAGCCCGGATGAGCGTAGCGACATCCGGGAATTGGTCCGAGCGGTCCCGCATATCGCTTCGCTCATGCGGGCTACGGATCTTGGTGGGTGATGATGGCGAACCCAGCCTTGACTCCGCCCCTCCAAATCCCGAAAAAGCGCCCCAATCCGTCAAAATTCCCGCCTCCCAGAGGAAATCCCATGTCGCTTGCAGCCCTCGAATCCACCATCAACAGCGCTTTCGACGCGCGTGACGGCATCTCGACCTCGACCAAGGGCGAAGTGCGCGAGGCCGTGGACCAGGCGCTGGAGACCCTCGACAAGGGCGAGGCCCGCGTCGCCGAGCGCGGCGCCGACGGCAAGTGGAAGGTCAACCAGTGGCTGAAGAAGGCCGTGCTGCTGTCCTTCCGCCTCAACGACATGGACGTCATCGGCGGCGGTCCCGGCAAGGCGAGCTGGTGGGACAAGGTGCCCTCGAAGTTCGAAGGCTGGGGCCCGAACCGCTTTCGCGACGCCGGTTTCCGCGCCGTGCCGGGCGCGGTCGTGCGCCGCTCGGCCTTCATCGCCAAGAACGTCGTCTTGATGCCGTCCTTCGTCAATCTCGGCGCCTATGTCGATGAGAGCACCATGGTCGACACCTGGGCCACCGTCGGCTCCTGCGCCCAGATCGGCAAGCGCGTGCACATCTCCGGCGGCGCCGGCATCGGCGGCGTGCTCGAGCCGCTCCAGGCCGAGCCCGTGATCATCGAGGACGATTGCTTCATCGGCGCGCGTTCGGAAGTCGCCGAAGGCGTCATCGTCCGCAAGGGCGCGGTGCTGGCGATGGGCGTGTTCCTGGGCGCCTCGACCAAGGTCGTCGACCGCGAGACCGGCGAGATCTTCATGGGCGAAGTCCCCGAATATTCGGTGGTCGTGCCCGGCGCGCTGCCCGGCAAGCCGATGAAGAACGGCCAGATCGGCCCGAGCACCGCCTGCGCCGTCATCGTCAAGCGCGTCGACGAACGCACGCGCTCCAAGACCAGCATCAACGAGCTGCTGCGGGATTGAGTTCGTCCGCAAAACGTAATCCGTCACCCCTGCGCAACGGCGAAGCCGTTAAGCGGGGATGACGGGTCTGAGAGCGGGATCGAACCCACCCTCCCACCATCGCGACCAATCTTCGGGCGGCCCTGACCGCCCGGAGTTCTTCGCATGGACTGGACCTGGTACCTCTTCCGTTTCGACGGCCGCATCAACCGCGCCCTGCTGTGGCAGGCGCTGCTGATCGTCGCGCTGCTCGCGGGCTTGCTGGGAATCGTAGACCAGGCCATCAACATCCCCGACGGGGCCAAATCCGCCAAGTTCAAGTTCAGCATCGACTTCGATTTCGACTTTGGCTTCGAGAGCCTGCTTGGGATCATCGATCCGCGAAGAGATCGCCTGCTGTCGCCCACCGAGCGCGCGAGCCTGGTGCTGAGGATTTTCGGCGCATCGCTGTTCGCATGGATCTCCCTCGCGACCGCGATCAAGCGGCTGCACGACCGCAACCGCAGCGGCTGGTGGATCGTCCCTTTCGCCGTCATCCCCAACCTGATGGCTCATTTCTCGGATCTGCTGCCCGACGCCCGCTGGTTCGTTCCGCTCTATTGGGGGATCCACGCGTTGTGGCTGTGGGGCCTCGTGGAAATGTTCATTGTGCCCGGCACGGCGGGCAACAACCGGTTCGGTCCTGATCCATTTGCACGGGACGAGGAGGAGCCCCCCGTGCCCGCATCCCCTGAGCAAAACTGGGACCAGAGCCGCGAGATCGAAATTGTCCCGCCCAGCGCTAGCCCACCCGGCGGCATGCATGTTAAGCGGGGCTCATGACCGATGCTCTCTCGATTGCCCGCGATCTCATCCGCTGCCCCTCGGTGACCCCGGCCGATGCCGGTGCGCTCGGAGTGCTTGAAAAGGCCCTTGGCGCAGCGGGCTTCACTTGCCACCGCGTGACGTTCAGCGAAGACGGCATCGCCGACGTCGACAATCTCTATGCGCGGATCGGCACCGAAGGACCGCACATCACCTTCGCCGGCCACACCGACGTGGTGCCGCCGGGCGACGAGAGCGCCTGGAGCGTCGGCGCGTTCTCCGGCGAGGTGAAGGACGGCGTCCTGCACGGCCGCGGCGCGGTCGACATGAAGGGCGGCATCGCCTGCTCGGTCGCGGCTGTCCTGGAGCATCTCGCCGCGAACGGCGGCAAGCCGCGCGCCGATGGTGCAGGCTCGATCTCGTTCCTGATCACCGGCGACGAGGAAGACGTCTCCATCAACGGCACCATCAAGCTGCTGAAATGGGCCGCCGAGCGCGGCGAGAAGTTCGACCATTGCGTGCTGGGCGAGCCCTCCAATGTCGAGACGCTCGGCGACACCATCAAGGTCGGCCGCCGCGGCTCGCAATCCGGCACGCTCTATGTGGACGGCGTGCAGGGCCACGTCGCCTATCCGCATCGCGCGGCAAATCCGGTGCCGGATATTTCGCGCCTGATCGTCGCCATCAGCGACGAGCCGCTCGACCACGGCAGCGCGCAATTCCAGGCCTCGAACCTCGAATTCGTCTCGGTCGACGTCGGCAACAAGGCTTTCAACGTCATCCCCGGCGAGGCCCGCGCCAGATTCAACATCCGCTACAACGACAATCACACCCAGGCCAGCTTGCGCGAACTGGTGGAAACGCGGCTCGCAAAGGCCTGCGGCAACCGCATCAAGGCCCGCATCGTCTGGGAGCCCTCGAACTCCAACGTGTTCGTGACCAAACCCGGCGCGTTCACCGATCTCGCAGTCGCCGCGATCGAGGAGGTGACGGGACGCAAGCCGGAGCTGTCGACGTCAGGCGGCACCTCGGATGCGCGCTTCATCTCCAGCTATTGCCCGGTGATCGAGTTCGGCCTGGTCGGCCAGACCATGCACCAGATCGACGAGCGCGTGCCGGTGGCGGATCTCGAGAAGCTGACGAAGGTGTATCGCGGGATTCTGACGCGGTATTTTGGGTAGGGCCTGCCTCAACAAGTGCCGCTGTCATCGCCCGCGAAGGCGGGCGATCCAGTATCCCAGAGACGGCCGTGATTGACCCGAGGGGCCGCGGCGTACTGGATTCCCCGCCTTCGCGGGGAATGACACCGAGGGTACGGTGCGAGCGCCTACCCTCTCCCCTCAATAATCCACCTGCATCAGATACAGCCCGTCCGGCGGCGCGACGATGCCGCAGGCGGCGCGGTTGCGCGCGGCGAGGGCTGCGGAGAGATCATCCGCGGTCCAGCGGCCTTCGCCGACCCAGACCAGCGAGCCCACCATCGAGCGCACCTGGCTGTGCAGGAACGAGCGCGCCGAGGTGACGATGATGATCTCGCGGCCATCGCGCTCGACGTCAAGCTGATCCAGCGTCTTCTCCGGCGATTTTGCCTGGCACTCGGTATCGCGAAACGTGGTGAAATCATGCTTGCCGAGCAGGCGCTGGGCCGCCGCATGCATGGCATCGGCATCGAGCTTGCGCGGCACGCGCCAGGCGTGGCCGATGTCGAGCGCGAGATTGGCGCGGGTGTTGATGACGCGATAGCGGTAGTGGCGCTTCACCGCCGAGAAACGCGCCTCGAAACTGTCGGGCACGATGTCGGCTTCCAGCACCGCGATCGGATGCGGGCGCAGATGCGCGTTCAGCCCGTCGCGAAAACGGCCCGGCGGAAACTGCTTCTCGATGTCGACATGCGCGACCTGGCCGCGTGCATGCACCCCGGCATCGGTGCGGCCCGCGCCATGCACGCGCAGATCCTCGCCGGTCATCGCCTTCACCGCCGCTTCCAGCGCGCCCTGCACCGACGGCAGCGTGTCCTGGACCTGCCAGCCGAAGAACGGCGCGCCGTCATATTCGATCGTGAGCTTGTAGCGGGGCATTCTCGATCCGGGTGGTGTCATCGCCCGGCTTGACCGGGCGATCCAGTACTCCGAGACATCTCTATTGAGCCGAGACGCCTCGGCGTACTGGATACCCCGCCTGCGCGGTGTATGACAGCGTCAGGTGAACGTCGCTCCCGCTTTCACCGGCACACCCCGCAAAAAGTCCGCGGCCTGCATGCGGCCCTTGCCCTCGCGCTGCAGCTCGAGGATGCGGATGGCGTCCTCGCCGCAGGCGATGGTGAGCTGATCGTCGAGCGCCTCGCCCGGCGCGCCCGATCCCTCGGCCAGTTCGCAGCGCAGGATCTTGACGCGCGCATTCTCGAGCTCGGCCCAGGCGCCGGGAAACGGCGACAGGCCGTGGATGTGGCGCAGCACCGCGCGCGCGGGCTTGCTCCAGTCGATCCGCGCTTCGGCCTTGTCGATCTTGGCGGCGTAGGTGACGCCGTCCTCGCTCTGCTTCCTGAGCTGGAGTCCGCCGCGCCCGAGCGCGGCCATCGCGCGCACCATCAGGTCGGCGCCGAGGCGGGAGAGCCGGTCGTGCAAATCCAGCGCCGTCATGGTGTCCGATATCGGAAGACGCTCGGCCATGGCGACGTCGCCGGTGTCGAGGCCGACATCCATCTTCATGACCATCACGCCGCTCTCGGCATCGCCGGCCATGATCGCGCGATTGATGGGGGCCGCGCCGCGCCAGCGCGGCAGCAGCGAAGCATGCAGATTGTAGCAGCCGAGCTCTGGTGCATCGAGGATCGCCTGCGGCAGGATCATGCCATAGGCGACGACAATTGCGGCGTCGGCCCCGAACGCGCTGAACTCGTCGAGCGCTTCCTGGGTCTTCAGCGTCTTCGGTGTCAGCACGGGAATGCCGAGCTTTCGCGCAGCCTCCTCGACCGGCGTCGGCTGCAATTGCAGACCGCGACGACCGCCCGGCTTGGGCGCGCGGGTGTAGACGGCGACGATCTCGTGACCGTGCGCAACCAGCTCGAGCAGCGTCGGCACGGAGAAATCGGGCGTGCCCATGAAGATGAGGCGGAGAGGCATGGGAAAAACCTGCGAGCAACGCGAATCTACTGACGGTCATTCCGGGGCGGCGCGAAGAGCCGAACCCGGAATCTCGAGATTCCGGGTTCGATGCTGCGCATCGCCCCGGAATGACGGCAACCTCATTCCGCGCGCTTGGCGGCTTTCTCGAACTTCTTGATCACGCGGTCGCGCTTGAGCTTCGACAGATAATCGACGAACAGCACGCCGTTGAGATGGTCGATCTCGTGCTGGATGCAGGTGGCATAGAGGCCTTCGGCATCCTCCTCGTGCACCTTGCCGTCGAGGTCGGTGAAGCGCACGCGCACCTTCGCGGGCCGTTCGACCTCCTCGTAATATTCGGGAATCGACAGGCAGCCTTCCTCGTAGACCGACAGCTCCTCGGAGGAGGCGATGATCTCGGGATTGATGAAGACGCGGGGCAGCGGCTTGGTCTCGCCGTCCTCGTCGCGCTTGGCGAGGTCCATGGTGATCAGCCGCAGCGGCTGCGCGATCTGGATCGCCGCAAGCCCGATGCCGGGTGCGTCATACATGGTCTCGAACATGTCGTCGGCAAGCTTGCGGATCTCGGCCGTGACCTTCTCGATCGGCTTAGAGACGAGACGCAGCTGCTTGTCGGGCAGGATGATGATTTCTCTGAGGGCCATGGCCGCGATTTAAGCCGCATGCCGGATGCGGTCAATGCGCCTGGGAACTCCGTTAACCCCTCGCTAACCATAAAACTTCAGGTTTCCTTAACCATAAAAATTAGGGGGTCGTTAACCGCCATCGTTCCCTCTTCGTTCGCGAGAGCCCGGCGAATCGGCTACAAGGCTGCATGAACGAGATCATTTTCACGGCTGGCGACTGGCCGGTACGCACCATCGACGCGCTGATCGGCTTCGGCGCCCTCGTGCTCATCCTGCTGGTGGCGATCGCGGTGGTGATCGCGCGCTCCGGGCGGCGCGGCGCGGAACTCGCGATGGCGCATGCGATCCGGGCCGATGAGCTCGAGGAGCGCCTCAGCGAGGTGCTACGCGCCCAGAGCGAATCCGCGGGAAGGGTCGATGCCATGACCCAGACGCTGGCCGGCCGCCAAGCCGAGATGGCGCGGGCGGTCAACGAGCGGCTGGATTCGGTGACGCATCGCGTCGGCCAGTCCATGGAACATTCGACCCGCAACACCATGGAGAGCCTGCGCGCCCTGCACGAGCGGCTCGGCATCATCGACAGCGCCCACAAGAACCTCACCGATCTCACCACGCAGGTGACGACCTTGCGCGACGTGCTCGCCAACAAGCAGTCGCGCGGCGCCTTCGGCCAGGCGCGGATGGAGGCGATCGTCCAGGACGGTCTTCCCAAGGGCTCCTACGAGTTCCAGTTCACGCTCTCTACCGGCAAGCGGCCCGACTGCGTCGTGTTCCTGCCCGACCAGCGCCCGCTCTGCATCGACGCGAAATTTCCGCTGGAGGCGATGACCGCGCTGCACGACGCCCGTACCGACGAGGAGAAGCGCGTTGCCACGCAGCGGCTGCGCGGCGACGTGATGAAGCATGTCAGCGACATCGCCGAAAAATATCTCGTCACCGGCGAGACCCAGGAGATGGCGCTAATGTTCGTGCCGTCAGAATCGGTCTATGCCGAGATCCATGACGGCTTCGACGACGTGATCCAGAAGGCCTACCGCGCCAAGGTCGTGCTGGTGTCGCCCTCGCTGCTGATGCTCGCGATCCAGGTGATGCAGCAGATCATGAAGGACGCGCGCATGCGCGATGCCGCCGACCAGATCCAGACCGAAGTGATCAAGCTCGGCGACGATCTGGGTCGTCTCAGGGACCGCGTGGTCAAGCTGCAGAAACATTTCTCCGACGCGAACGAGGACGTCCGCCAGATCCTGATCTCCGCCGACAAGATCGAGAAGCGCGCCGGGCGAATCGAAGAGCTCGATTTCAGCAAGACCGACGCGGAAGGCCCGCGACTGGTCGCAACGGGCGCAGGCGAGCTGTTTCCGCGGAAGCTCCAGGCGGGGGAATGAATTAGGGCACACTGTCATGCCCCGCGAAGGCGGGGCATCCAGTACGCCGCAGCGGATATGATTGAACCGGGACGCCGGTGAGTACTGGATCGTCCGCCTTCGCGGACGGTGACACCTCTAGGGTGGTCGGATGGGTGGACGCCACTACTACGTCTACATTCTCGCCAGCAAGATCGGTGGCACGCTCTACATTGGCGTGACCAACGACCTCATCCGCCGCGTAGCGCAGCACAAGTCGAAGGTCATCGAGAGCTTCACAGAGAAGTATGATGTCGCAAGACTGGTCTACTTCGAACAGTTCGACGACCCAGAGAACGCAATCAAGCGGGAGAAACGGCTCAAGAAGTGGAACAGGGCCTGGAAAGTTCGGCTGATCGAACAGCACAATCCGAATTGGGATGATCTGTATCACGAGATTGCCGGGCCACCGTGACGCCGTCATACCCCGCGAAGGCGGGGTATCCAGTACGCCGCAGCAGCTCTGATTGAACCGAATCGCTGGTGAATACTGGATCGTCCGCCTTCGCGGACGATGACAGCGAGGATGCTGAAGGCGCTTACGCCTCTCTGACGCCAGCGAGTCTTTTCCCCCAGAATCTGCTAACATCGCCCCATGACCGCACCCGACGCGACCTCATCCGCCGCTCCCGCCCCTGCGACCTCCTGGCGCGACAGTCTTGCCGTTTACCTGCAACCGCGGGTGCTGATCGTGCTGTTTCTCGGCTTCTCCTCCGGCCTGCCGCTGGCATTGTCGGGATCGACACTGCTGGTGTGGATGCGCGAGGCCGGGGTTGACCTGAAGACCATCGGGCTGTTTGCGTTGGTCGGCACGCCCTACACGCTGAAATTCCTGTGGGCGCCGCTGGTGGATGCGCTGCACGTGCCGCTGTTCACCCGCGCCTTCGGGCGGCGGCGCGGCTGGCTGGTGTTTTCGCAATTGCTGCTGATCGTCGCGATCCTGCTGCTGGCGATGACCGACCCCGCGCGCTCGCCGTTCTATGTCGCGCTCGGCGCGTTGCTGGTCGCAGCGACGTCCTCGACCCAGGACATCGTGGTCGATGCCTTCCGCGTCGAGAGCCTGCCGGAGAGCGAGCAGGCCGCCGGCATGGCCGCCTACGTCGCGGCCTATCGGATCGGCATGCTGATCTCGACCGCGGGCGCGCTGTTCATGGTCTCGGGCTTCGAGAGCACCGGCATCACCCGCACCTCCGCCTGGATGTGGGGCTATGTGGTGATGGCCGCGATGGTGCTGATCGGCACGATCACGGCGCTGGTCGCGACCGAGCCTGCGCAATCGGCGCGCGCAGACGCCGCGACGCAGGCGGCGCCGGCCTTCGACCGTGTCATCCAGGCTGCGGTCGGCGCCTTCTCGGAATTCCTGACGCGCAAGGACGCTCTGGTCGCGCTGGCTTTCGTCGTGCTGTTCAAGTTCACCGACGCCTTCTCCGGCACGATGACCGCGCCGTTCGTGATCGACCTCGGCTTCACCCGCAACGATTATGCGGCGATCGTGAAGGGCGTCGGCTTGGCTGCGACCCTGGTCGGCGGCTTTGCCGGCGGCTTCGTGGCGCGGCGCTATCCGCTTGCGGCATCGCTCTGGATCGGCGGCATCGTGCAGGCGCTGGCAAACCTGTCCTTTTCCTGGCTCGCCGTGGTTGGCACCAGTCAATGGGCGCTGGCGTTCGCGATCTGCGCCGAGAACTTCACCAGCGCCATCGGCACCGTGATCTTCGTCGCCTATCTCTCCGCGCTGTGCCAGAACCCGCTGCACACGGCGACGCAATATGCGCTGCTCACCGCGCTCGCGGCGGTGGGGCGGACCTATCTCTCGTCAGGCGCGGGCTTCGTGGCCGCGGCGACCGGCTGGCCGATGTTCTTCGTGATCTGCGTGCTGGTGGCGATCCCGAGCCTGGTGCTGCTGGCCTGGTTGCAGAAGCGCGGGCATTTCGACGCGCTGGGGCCGGTGCGGGTTTAATATCTCGCTGTCATGCCCCGCGAAGGCGGGGCATCCAGTATTCCAGAGACAGCCGTGACTGACCGAGAAGCCGCGGCGTACTGGATCGCCCGCCTTCGCGGGCGATGACACGGGAATCGTGGTGAGGACGTCGCCGCCCTACTGCTTCTTGATCAGACTCCACTTCGTGATCACGGCCTCGCTCATCTGGCCGGCATCGCTGGCGCAGGCGATCTCGTCGACCTTGACGGAAATCTCCTTGCCGACGAACGATTTCAGCTGCGTGGCCTGCGCGTCGCTGGAGGTGACGAGCTGGAAGGTCTCCGGGCCGGTCTCCAGATTGCACAGCCCGTTCGGTGCCGGCAGGCGTCGCGGCTCGGAGGTGATCTGATACATCGGAACCCGCTTGCCGTTCTTAACGTCGCGCACCTTCATCGCGTTCAGCTCGCCCGACAGCACGTCGCCGTTGTTGATCGGCTTGCCGGGCTTCGACGGCGGCGGCGCCTCGTCACCCTGCTGCGCGGAGATGGCCGGGGTCACCAGCATGGCCATCGTCGCGACCAAAGCCAAACGTGTGGCGAAAAGTTTCGTCATGTCGTCCGTTCCGTGAGATCTTGGATGGAGATTGTTGTTGTGACGCGTTTTTTTTCACGCGAACCGGTATCCACTTCGCTCGAAAACGCTCTAGAATAGGGTGCGCTGCCGCATCGCTGCCGATAGCGTACCTTCGTCGAGATAATCAAGCTCGCCGCCGACTGGAACTCCGTGAGCGAGCCGCGTCACCTTTACATTGGCGTCCTGCAGCAGATCGGTGATGTAATGCGCCGTGGTCTGGCCGTCGACCGTCGCATTCAACGCCAGGATGATCTCGTGCACCTGCGCATCATGCGCGCGCGCCACCAACGCGTCGATGGTCAGATCCTGCGGGCCGACACCGTCGAGCGGCGACAATGTCGCGCCCAGCACATGATAGCGCCCTTGAGTCGCATTGGCCCGCTCCAGCGCCCAGAGATCGGCGACGTCAGCGACGACGACGATGATGGCGGGATCGCGCTTCGGGTCGATGCAGACGGTGCAGGGATTTTGCGTGTCGATGTTGCCGCAGGTCTTGCAGACCTGGACCTTGTCCAGCGCGACCTGCATGGCCGAGGCCAGCGGCATCATCAACGCTTCTCGCTTCTTGATCAGATGCAGCGCCGCGCGCCGCGCCGAGCGCGGGCCAAGGCCCGGCAGCCGCGCGAGCAGCTGAACCAGCCGCTCGATTTCGGGACCTGCAACCGCGCCCATCTTACTGGCCGAACAGCCCCGGCGGCAGGCCGAGCCCGCCGGTGAGCGACTGCATCTTCTCCTGCATCGCCGCCTCCGCCTTGCGGCGCGCATCGCTGAGGGCGGTGACGAGCAGATCTTCCAGCACTTCCTGCTCTTCCGGCTTCATCAGGGAGGGATCGATCTTGACACCCTTGACGTCCATCTTCGCAGTCATGCGCACGGCGACGAGACCGCCGCCGGAGATGCCCTCGACCTCCACATTGGCCAGGGATTCCTGCATTTCCTGCATCTTGGACTGCAGCTGCGCTGCCTGCTTCATCATGCCGAGAAAATCAGCCATAGCTCGGGTGTCCCTAAGAAATTGATGGATCAGAGATCGTCGTCGCCGTCGGAACCGTCGGGCGGATCGTCACTGCCATAGTCAGTGTTTATATTGGTTTCCGGCGTCTCGGGGGCAAGCCTGCGGACCTCGACGACCTTCGCACCGGGGAAGCGCGACAGCACCTCCTTCACGCGCGGATCGGCCTCGGCGGTGCGGGCATGCTCCTGCTTCGCGGCCTGGTTCACGGAGCGCAGCGTCGGCTGGCCCTGTTCGTTCGAGACGATCACGGTCCAGCGCCGACCGGTCCACATCTCGAATTTTCGCGCGAGCTCGGTGATCATGGTCTTCGAGGCGTTCGGCTCGAGCGCGATTTCGAGCCGGCCCTCCTCGAAACGGACGAGGCGCATGTCGCCTTCCAGCGCGGCCTTGGTCATGACGTCGCGCTTCTGGCTGGCAAGCGCGACGAGCTGGGTGAAGCTCGTGATGCGCAGCTGCGGCGCGGCGCCTTGCGGATCCGGCGCGGGGGCAACCATCTGCGGCCGGGCGCCGCCGCCACCGAACGCCGTCGGCGACGATGTCGGCATGCGAATTGGCGCAGCCGATACCGGCGCCGCGGACGCCATCGGCGCAGAGGGCGCGCCGCCGCGCGCAGCACCGCCGCCGCCCACGACCGGCGAGCCGCCGCCGTTCTGCTCCAGCATCCTGATCGCTTCGTCCGGCGTCGGCAGGTCGGCGACATAGGCGATGCGCACCAGCACCATCTCGGCGGCTGCGGCGGGGCGCGTCGCGGCCTGCACCTCGGTGATGCCCTTGAGCAGCATCTGCCACATCCGCGACAGCACGCGCATCGAGATCTTCGAGGCGAACTCCTTCGCGCGCACGCGCTCGGTCTCGCCATAGGCGACGTTGTCGGCCGTCGCCGGCACGATCTTCACGCGGGTGACGAAATTGACGAATTCGGCAAGGTCCGACAGCACGACGATGGGATCGGCGCCGACGTCATACTGGTCGCGGAATTCCCTAAAGGCGGCAGCGATATCGCCGCGCGCCAGCGAATCGAAGAGGTCGATGACGCGGGTGCGGTCGGCAAGGCCGAGCATCTGCCTGACCGCGTCCGCCTTCACCTGGCCTGCCGCATGCGCGATCGCCTGGTCGAGCAGCGAGAGCGAATCGCGCACCGAGCCTTCGGCCGCCCGCGCGATGATGCCGAGCGCCTCCGGTTCGATCTCGACGTTTTCCTTGCTGGCGATATTGGCGAGATGCTTCATGAGCACGTCGGCCTCGACGCGGCGCAGATCAAAACGCTGGCAGCGCGACAGCACCGTGACCGGAACCTTGCGGATCTCGGTGGTAGCGAACACGAACTTGGCGTGCTCCGGCGGCTCCTCCAGCGTCTTCAAGAAGGCGTTGAACGCCGCCGTCGACAGCATGTGGACTTCGTCGATGATGTAGACCTTGTAGCGGGCGCTGGCCGGTGCATAGCGCACGCTGTCATTGATCTGGCGGACATCGTCGACGCCGGTGTGCGACGCCGCGTCCATCTCCAGCACGTCCATGTGCCGGCTTTCCATGATCGCCTGGCAATGCACGCCGAGCGTCGGCATGTGGATGGTCGGCCCCTTCACCGAGCCATCCGGCATCTCGTAGTTGAGCGCACGGGCCAGGATGCGCGCGGTGGTGGTCTTGCCGACACCGCGGACGCCCGTGAGGATCCAGGCCTGTGGAATACGGCCGGTCTCGAACGCATTGGAGACGGTGCGGACCACGGCCTCCTGGCCGATCAGATCGTCGAATGAGGAGGGGCGGTATTTGCGCGCCAGCACCCGGTAAGGTGCGTTGGCCTGGCCGGCGCTATCGGGGTTCGGAGGGGCGCCAGCGTCGGTCATCGGTCGATCCGCAATGAAATGTCTCTTGGCCGGTTTTTGCGGAAAGGAGCGCGCTGGCGACTGGTGCCGCCGGCGCTGGTTCGCTCGAAAAACAGGTAGGAGACTGACGAGCGACCCGATCCGGACCTCGTTAGGGCTGCTTCCTTCCGGACCTGACCCGGTTGGCGAGTGGCTCGTCCACCGCCAATCTCCCGGTCCCTATTTGGGGCCAAAGGGACCGGAAAGCAAGCGGGTATCGACCCGAACAGCTTGATCTTGCCCAGCATCCGGGCAATTCCGGCACTGCCCAGCCGATAGGCTGTGCTTTCTCTGCTGGCACCACCTTTGCTAAGAACCTTGGCGGAACTCCACCCAACCAGAAAAGCAGTGATCCCAATGGTTACACGTCGTGATGTTGCATCGATCGTCGGGCTTGGTGCGGTAGCCGCAGCCACGCTGGCCGCTCCGGCCGTGGCCCAGACTGCCGATCCCAGCGAATCGACCTTTGCCCGCATCCGCCGCACCAAGAAGATGCGGATCGGTGCGGTCGGCGGCGGCGCGCCCTATTACATGAAGGATCTCTCCAGCGGTCAGTGGAAGGGCTTCTACGTCGACATCGCCAAGGGACTGGCTGACGACATGGAGGCCGAGCTCGAGATCACCGAGACCACGTGGGGCAATTCGGTGCTGGACCTGCAGGCCAACAAGATCGACATCTTCTTTGGCCTCAACCCGACCCCGAAGCGCGCGCTGGTGGTCGACTTCTCGGTGCCGGTCTTCAACAACGCCTTCGCCATCCTCTGCAAGAAGGATTTCAAGCCGAAGAGCTGGGCCGAGCTGAACTCGCCCGACATCAAGATCGCGGTCGACCAGGGCTCCTCGCACGACCAGGTCGTCAGCCGCCTGACGCCGAAGGCGCAGATCACGCGGCTGAAGACCGCGGACGATGCCACCGCCGCACTGCAGACCGGCCGCGTCGACGCGCAGTGCCTGATCACCATGCTGTCGCTGACCGTGCTGAAGAAGAACCCCTCGCTCGGCCAGCTCGTGCTGCCGACGCCGATCTTCGCGACGACGTCGAATGCAGGCTTCCGCCGCGAGAGCGACAAGACCTGGCGCGACTACGTCAACACCTGGATCGACTTCAACAAGGGCCTCGGCTTCATCCGCAACGCCATCATCACCAACATGGAGCTGGTGGGCGTGACGGAAGCGGACATTCCGCCGGGCGTGTCGCTGTAAATCTTCACGGTCATTCCGGGGCGCCCGAAGGGCGAACCCGGAATCTCGAGGTTCCGGGTTCTCGCTTCGCGAGCCCCGGAACGACGGTGCGAGATCGCACCCACGACGAGTAACGCACGCATGTATCATTGGGACTTCGGCATCCTCTGGAGCTATCGCTGGCTGTTTCTCAACGGGCTTGGCGTCACCGTCGGCTTCACGATCGTCATCGTGGTGTGCGGGCTGCTGTTCGGCCTGCTGGGTGCCTTCGGCAGCCTGTCTCGCTTCAGGGCGTTGCGCCTGCTCGCCCTCACCTTCATCGAGGCGTTCCGCTGCACCCCCATCCTGGTGCAACTGATCTGGTTCTATTACGCGCTGCCGATCCTCGCCGGCGTCGAGATGACGCCGATCACGGCCTCGGCGCTGGCGCTCTCGCTCTACGGCGGCTCGTTCTATTCGGAGATCATCCGCGGCGGCATCATCTCGATCGACAAGGGCCAGTCGGAGGCCGGCGCCGCGCTCGGCATGACGCCGGGCCAGAGCATGCGGCGCATCGTGCTGCCGCAGGCGATCAAGCGCATGATCCCGGCACTGATGAACCAGTCGATCATCCAGTTCAAGAACACCTCGCTGGTCTCGGTGCTCGCGGTGCCCGACCTCGTCTATCAGAGCCAGGTCGCGGCGCATGACAGCTACCGGCCGCTGGAGGCCTACACCGCGGTCGCGGTCGCCTATGCGGCGATCCTGATTCCGCTGACCATCATCGTCCGCCGCGGCGAGAAGCGACTGGCGGTGAGCGAATGAGCGAGCCGTCTAAAATCGAGATCCGAGCCTTACGCAAAAGCTTCGGCAGCAACGAGGTCCTGAAGAACATCAGCCTCGACGTCGCCAAGGGCGGGGTCGTTGCGCTGATCGGACCGTCAGGCTCGGGCAAGTCGACGCTGCTCCGCTGCATCAATCTGCTGGTCGTGCCCGACGGCGGCAGCGTCCGCGTCGGCGACACGCGCTTTGCGTTCGGCGATGGCGCGAAGCTGCCCGATGTGAAGACTCTGGCCAAATTCCGCGCCACCACCGGCATGGTGTTCCAGCACTTCAACCTGTTCCCGCACATGACGACGCTGCAGAACGTCATGGAGGGACCGGTGACGGTGCGGCGCATGGCGAGGGCGGATGCCGAGAAGCTCGCGCGGGCGCAGCTCGCCAAGGTAGGGCTCGCGGAAAAGGCCGACCAATATCCGGCGACGCTCTCCGGCGGGCAGAAGCAGCGCGTCGCGATCGCGCGCGCGCTGGCGATGGAGCCTGACGTGATGCTGTTCGACGAGGCAACCTCGGCGCTCGATCCTGAATTGGTCGGCGAGGTGCTGAACGTGATCCAGCAGCTGGCGTCCGAAGGCATGACCATGGTGATCGTGACCCACGAGATCGCCTTTGCCCGCGAGGTCGCTGACCGCCTCATCTTCATGCGCTACGGCGTCGTGGTGGAGGAAGGCCCCGCGCGGCAGGTAATCGACAACCCCGGGGAGGCCGCAACGCGCGCCTTCCTCAGCCATTTCCACCGCACCGGCGCGCTGCCGCCGGCCAACGCGACAAGCTGATGCCAGATATCAACCGCGTCTATCTCGTGACCGGCGCCGCCAGCGGCATCGGCCGTGCCACCGCAAAACTGCTCGCCGCGCCGGGCGTCGCGCTGCTGCTCCACACGCGCTCGAACGCCGAAGGCCTCGATGCCACGGCCGCCGATGCCGAAGCGAAAGGTGCAATGGTCGCCAAATGCCTCGGCGACCTCGCCGGGGAAGCGGCAGCGACCGAAGCCGTCGCAGCCGCGCAAACCGCCTTCGGCCGGCTCGATGGCCTCGTCCTCGTCGGCGGCCACGCCCGCCGCGGCAGCGCCATCGGCACGCCGGCAGATGCGTTTCGCCAGGCGATGGACGAATCGGCGCTGGCCTTCACGAGGCTAGTCGAAGCCGCGCTGCCGCTGCTGCGCGCGGGACAGGATGCGCGCATCGTCGCGGTATCATCCTTCGTCGCCCATGCGATCCGGCCCGAATTCGCACCCTTCGCCGCGACCGCCGCGAGCCGCGCCGCGCTGGAAGCGCTGGTGCGCCTCACCGCGATCGAGCTTGCGAAGGACGGCATCACCGTCAACGCGGTTTCACCGGGCCTGATCGTCAAGGACAAGCCCAGCGAGAGCCGGCTGTCGCCCGAGCAGATCGCCGCCACCGAAGCGCTGATCCCGATGCGCCGCCGCGGCCGTCCGGAGGAAGTCGCAGAGATCATCGCCTTCCTGGCGTCACCGAAGGCGTCCTACGTCACCGGCCAGGTCTGGCACGTCAATGGAGGCCTGACATGAGCGAAGCAACCGTCGAAAGAATCAGGCTGTTCCTGATCGAGAGCCCGATCAAGATGGCGCGCCTGCAAGGCGTCGGCAACGTCAAGGGCACCGTGAAGCGCGTGCTGATCGAGCTCACCTCGAGCGACGGCGTGATCGGCTGGGGCGAGGCAGCGCCGTGGGAAGTGTTCACGGGAACGCCGGAAGCGGCCTTCTCCGCGCTCAACATCTATCTGCGTCCGATCGTGCTCGGCAAACCCGTGCGCCGCATCCGCGCGCTGATGGCAGAGCTCGACCGCGCGTTGGTCGGACATGCCGAGGCCAAGGTCGCAATCGAGATGGCCCTGCTCGACATCGTCGGCAAATCGTCGGGGCTTTCCGTTGCCGACCTGCTCGGCGGCCGCGTGCGCGACACCATCCCCCTCTCCTTCTCGATCGCCGATCCCGATTTCGCCGCCGATCTGGAACGCATGCGGAAAATGGTTCCCGACGGCAACGTCATCTATAAGGTCAAGACGGGAGTGAAGCCGCATCGCGAGGATCTCGATCATCTCGAAGCAATCCGGAAAGAGTTCGGCGACAAGGTGGATTTGCGCGTCGACTACAACCAGGCGCTGGCGCCGTTCGGCGCCATCAAGATCCTGCGCGACGTCGAGGAATTTGCGCCGACCTTCATCGAGCAGCCGGTGCCGCGCAAATTCCTCGACGCGATGGCGCAGCTCACCGCCGCGCTGGAGACGCCCGTGCTCGCCGACGAGAGCTGCTTCGACCGCCGCGACATGATGGAGGTGGTGCGCCGCGAGGCGGCCGACGCCGTCTCGATCAAGTTGATGAAAGCCGGCGGCCTGTTCGAGGCGCAGGCGATCATGGCGATCGCCGACATCGCCGGCCTGCCCGGCTATGGCGGCACGTTGTGGGAAGGCGGCATCGGCCTTGCCGCCAGCACGCAGCTGATCGCGGCGACGCCAGGCATCTCGCTCGGCTGCGAATTTTACATGCCGCACCACGTGCTGACCGAGGACGTGCTGGAAGAGCGCGTTGCGAATCGCAACGGTCTTGTCGTGGTGCCCGACGGCCCCGGCCTGGGCATCCGCGTCAGCGAAGCCTCCGTGCGCGGAAATGCGCGGGTGCTGGCGGAGGCGTAGTCTTTTGTCATTCCGGGGCGCGCGCAGCGCGAGCCCGGAATCCATAGCCACAGGATCGAGTTTGGCGAAGACTCGGAGTTGCCGGCTCGCATAACAACCACCCCCTGTGGTTATGGGTCCCGGATCTTCGCTGCGCTTGTCCGGGACGACGATCGCGTATGCGGTGACCGCGGGGCACGATCCTTCCCCTATCGGAATCCCTATCGTATGGTCATATCAAGCATGCCCGCTCCCCATCGGGCCATCCGGAAACACATATGTCCGAACCCGCCTGGTCGCTGCATTCCCGCCTGAAAGAGGACACCATCGATATCGGCGATTTGCCGCTGTCGAAGGTGCTGGTCATCAAGGACGCGCATTATCCCTGGCTACTGCTGGTGCCGCGGCGGCCCGATGCGGTCGAGATCATCGATCTCGACGAGGTGCAGCAGGCACAGTTGATGACCGAAATCTCCCGCGTCTCGCGCGCGCTGAAGGAGATCACCAAATGCGACAAGCTCAACGTCGCCGCCCTCGGCAATCTCGTGCCGCAGCTTCACGTCCACATCATCGCGCGCCGCACCAGTGACGCGGCCTGGCCGCGGCCGGTCTGGGGCGTGATGCCGCCTCTGGCGCACGACGCCGCGGAGGTTCAGAATTTCATCAGCGCACTTCGCCGCAAGATCTGGTTGGGTTGAAAGAACATAATGTCAGCATTCGACGCCTTTCCGCTGGGACAGCCGGCCTTCGTCACCAACATCCTCGATCGCGCCGCGCATCTGCGCCGCGACGACGAGAAGCTGTTCGCGATGGAGCAGAAGCCCTCCTCGCGCGCCTATGTGGTTTACCGTGACTCGCTGCTGGTCAAGCGCGAGGGCGACAAGGTGCGTGCGCTGCTCGGGATCGAGGAGGCGCTGAAGTGCGGCGCCAATCCCGGCACGATCTTCTTGGGGCTACGCGACGGCGCCGCGATGTTCGGCATGGGCCTGTCGCAGGCGACCGCCGAGAAGCTGGTAGGGCGCGAGGACTATACCCTGACCGAGCTGCGCGGCATGGCGATGCAGGGCGCGATTCCCCCTGAGGAGCTCTCGGCGATCGCGATGGCGAAGTCGATGGTGAGCTGGCACCAGCGCCACGGCTATTGCGCCAATTGCGGCACGCGCAGCGCGATGAAGGAAGGCGGCTGGAAGCGCGACTGTCCTTCCTGCAAGGCCGAGCATTTTCCGCGTACCGATCCGGTCGTGATCATGCACGTTGCCTCCGGCGACAAGTGCCTGCTCGGCCGCCAGAAGCAGTTTCCGCCCGGCATGTATTCCTGCCTCGCCGGCTTCGTGGAAGCCGCCGAGACCATCGAGGACGCGGTGCGCCGCGAGATCCTCGAGGAATCAGGCATTCGCTGCACCGACGTGCAGTATTACATGACCCAGCCCTGGCCCTATCCGTCGTCGCTGATGATCGGCTGCAGCGCGCGGGCCGTGAGCGAGGATATCGTCGTCGATCGCATGGAGCTGGAGGACGCGCGCTGGTTCACGCGCGAGGAGGCCACGTTGATGCTGACCCGCACGCATCCGGACGGGCTCGCCGGCCCGCATCCCTTCGCCATCGCCCATCACTTGCTCGGCCGCTGGGTCCACGACAAGAGCGGCGCATAAGCGATCATCGATGCTGCGATCCGGGACAGCGCCGCGCATCCTCTGCATCGGCATTCCCGTGCGCGACCTCACCTTCCGGGTCGAGGCGGTTCCCGCGCGCGGCAGCAAGGCCAATGCCAGCCATCTCGCCGAGATCTGCGGTGGCAACGCGCTCAATGCCGCGATCGCCATCGCGCGGCTTGGCGGCCGCGTCGCATTCGCGGGGCCCATGGGCGATGCGCGGGAGACGTCGAGCAGCTTCATTCTTGAACGCATGGCCGCCGAGGGTATCGACACCAGCCATATCGTGCGCATGCCCGATGTGAGCACGCCCGTCTCTGCGATCATCATCGACGCGACGGGTGAGCGGACGCTGACGATCTTCCGCGATCCGGCTCTCTGGACCGTCGCGTTGCCCGACGCCGACGAATTGCTCGCCGATTGCGGGGCACTGCTCGTGGAAAGCCGCTGCGCCGCGTTCGCCACTGGGCTCTGCGCCGAGGCACGTCAGCGCGGCATTCCCGTCATCGTCGGCGTCGATCGCGCGATGTCGCTGCAGGACGGCCTGCTGATGGCGGGCTCGCACCTCCTGTTCGCCAGCGAGCAGGTGCAGGAGACCTCCGGCGTCACCGAGGACGGCGAGGCCTTGAGGCTTCTCGCCAAGGTGACGCCCGCCTTCCTCGCGGCCACGCGCGGACCGGACGGCACGATCTGGCTGAACGAGACCGGCGAGCTCGAAGAGACCGCGGCCTTCCCGGTCGCAGCGGTCGACACGCTCGGCGCAGGTGACGTTTTCCATGGCGCCTTCGCGCTTCGCCTCGCCGAGGGCGCGGGGGTGCGGGAGGCGCTGCGATTCGCCGCGGCCGCCGCAGCGCTGAAATGCACTCGCCATGGCGGCGGCCAAGCTGCCCCTCAACGCATTGAAGTTGAACGGCTTTTGCGCGACGCGGGGCTGACGGAGGCCGACCGACCGCCGAGATAATGGGCTTGCTATAGAAATATTTTCTCTATATCAGGGAATTATACCCCTGATATGGAACAAAGTTCTTCAGATGACTGACCTCGCTGTCCAGCCCCCCGAGACCAGCCGCCGCCTCGATGCCATCGACCGCAAGATTCTGATGGTGCTTCAGGAGGATGCCTCGCTGTCCGTCGCCGAGATCGGCGACCGCGTCGGCCTGTCCTCGACCCCCTGCTGGAAGCGCATCCAGCGGCTGGAAGCCGACGGCGTGATCATCAAGCGAGTCGCCCTCGTCGACCAGAACAAGATCGGGCTCGGCATCTCGGTGTTCGTCTCGGTGGAAAGCTCCGACCATTCCGACGCCTGGCTGAAGAAATTCGCCGAAGCCGTCAGCGCCATGCCCGAGGTGATGGAATTCTACCGGATGGCCGGCGACGTCGACTACATGCTGCGCGTCGTGGTCGCGGACATGCAGGCCTATGACGTGTTCTACAAGAAGCTGATCAGCGCCGTGCCGCTGAAGAACGTCACCTCGCGCTTCGCGATGGAGAAGATCAAGTCGGTCACGGCGCTGCCGATCCCGGCGGTGGTGGCGGCCTGAGGCGGGTTCTCGCTTTGAAGCGTTTCTTTACGAAGCCGGCCGGAACACCGGCAAGGTGACGTCGACGCGCGTCCCTCCGCCCGGGGCCGCGCCGATGTCGATCGTCCCGTCATGCGCCTCGACCAGGTTGCGAACCACGGCAAGGCCGAGGCCGGCGCCCCCGGTCGCGCGATTGCGCGACTTCTCCAACCGGTGAAACGGCTCCAGCACGGTCTGGCGCTGATCTGCGGGAATGCCCTGCCCCTCGTCGTCGATCGACACGACGATGGCCCCGCCCCTCAGGGCCACGCGCACATGCGCCGCGTGACCATAGGCGAGCGCATTGTCGATGATGTTGGCGAGGATGCGCCGCAGCGCCAGCCGGTCGCCGAGGACGACGGCGTTCCGCGCGCGCTCCTCCGTGACCAGATCAATCGACGCGCCCTGAACGCGCCGGTCGTGCACCTCGACTGCGATCAAGGCCGCAAGCTCGATCATCTCCTGCGACAGGCCGCCCGCTCCCGCCCGCGTCGACAGCAGCGCATCGTCGAGCAGCCGGATCATGTCGTCGATATCGGCCACCGCCCGCTGGCGTTCGACATCGTCGGGAATGTGCTCGACCCGTAGCCGCAGCCGCGTTGCAAACGTCCTGACGTCATGGGCGATGCCGCCGACCAGCGTCATTCGCGCCCGCAACATCTCCGCGAGCCGGCTCTGCAAGCGGTTGAACGCGGCGATGACGGCGCGGATCTCCGGTGCGCTGCGCCTCGCGTCGGGCAACTGCGGCGGATCGGCGGACAAGTCCACACGATCGACCGCCGCGGCGAGTTGCGCCAGGGGGCGCGTCTCGCGCTGCATGACCAGCAGGGCCAGCAGCGCCACGATCGAGCCGAACAGGCCCGCGCCGAAACCGACCGGCAGACCGAACGGGGTGACCGGCAGCCGGGTGTAGGCGTCGATGATCAAGAGATCGCCGCCGCGCAGGCCGATGCGGAATTCGATCGCGTTAGCCATCAGCCGTGCGATGCGGGGAAACAGCCGGCTGGCGCGATGATCGGGCGGTGCCACGATCTCGACGGGCCGGCCGGCGAGACCGGCTGCATAGGTCTCGCGCAATTGCGCCTGCTGCGGCGGCGTCTCGCCGCTGACGGGCGTGCCCGACGGCACGATCCGCACCATGAATTGTGGCGACGACACCGCGTCCAGGACGGCCTGCCGCGAGTCGCCGGTCACGCGCTCGAGCAGCGTTGCCAGCGCATCGAGCCGCGCGGGCGACGGCCGCGTCAGCTCGTTCTCGTGCACCGTGGTCCGGTAGAAGACCGCCAGGATGACGGTGACGACCACCGAGAAGCCGACCAGTCCGATCAGCGCCAGCCGCGCGGCAAGCGTCACGCGCAGCATCACGACACCTGTTTCACGGCCGCGGTGAACAGATATCCGCCGTTGCGTACCGTCGTGATCAGGCCGGAGCCGGGGCTTGCGCCATCGAGCTTCTTGCGCAGCCGCGAGATCAGCATGTCCACCGTGCGGTCGAACGGCTCGGCCGATCGGCCGCGCGTCCAGTCGAGGATCTGGTCGCGGGTCAGCACCCGGCGCGGACGCTGCACGAAGCAGCCGAGCAGGTCGAACTCGGCGCTGGTCAATTGCAATGCCGCCGTCGCGGCCGCGACCATCTCGACGCTGCGGGAATCGAGATCTATGACGAAGCGATCGAACGCGAAACGGCGGACCAGCGGCTTTGCCGGCACACCGTTGGCGCGGCGCAGGATTGCGCGAACGCGTGCAAGGAGCTCCCGAGGCCCGAACGGCTTCGTCAGATAATCGTCGGCCCCCATCTCGAGACCGACCACCCGGTCGATCTCGTCGCTCTTGGCGGTCAACATCAGGATCGGGAGGGAATCGTCGGCGCGCAAGCGACGGCAGATCGAAAGACCGTCCTCGCCCGGCAGCATCAAATCGAGGATGACGAGATCGGGCCGCAGGCGCTGAAGCATCTGGTCCATCGCCTTGCCGTCGGCGACGCAAGCGACCTCGAACCCCTCGCGCCGCATGAAATCGGCGACGAGCCGGCTGATCTCGGAATCGTCCTCCACCATGAGAATTGTGGCCGAATGCGCGTTCATAACGGCATTGTGGACGACCGCGCGCGCCGCGCAAGGGCAGCGGCGCCCTTGTTACATAGTGTTACATCGGGCCGACAAAGCCATAACAATCGTTTCGTCCCGGCAATGCGGCGCAGACGCCGCAGCTCCAGTCTCCTCCGCATGGCTCCCGCTCGCGGCAGCCACCACAAAGGAGACGACGACCATGAACAAGCTCTTCCTCACCTCCCTCGTCATCGGCGCCCTTTCGGTTGCCGCGGCAGCCGACGCCAATGCGTGGACGCGGTCGGCGACGGCGAGCGGGCCGCGGGGTACCTCCACCGTCACCGCGACGGGAGGCTGCGCCAACGGAAACTGCTCGCGCAACGTCACCCGCACCGGCCCGGCCGGCAACACCTACACCCGCACTGGCACGGTCACGCGCTGAGCTTCTCGACATCGTCGCCGCGCTCGCCCCGCGCGGCGGCGACCAGCCGCATCGGATCAGAAAGGATCAGCATCGTGCCATTCATTCTCCATTCCCTCCGCTTCCTGCCGCAAGCCGCAGCCATCGTCGCCCTCGGCGCCTCCACCCCGGCGTTCGCCCAGAGCCAGCTGCAAACGCAGATCACGCCGCAGATGCGCAGCGAAGCACGCGCGGTCATGCAGGCCTGCCGCACTGATTACGAGAGCCTTTGCAGCAACGTCGCGCCGGGTGGTGGACGCATCCTGGCCTGCCTGCAATCCCATGCCGGCCAGCTCACTTCGACTTGCGCACAAACACTGCCCCGCGCGCAAGCGCTGAGGGACAGCGCGGTCAGCACCGGCGTCGCGCCGAAATAGGAGGATGCCGTGGGCTACGCCACACTTCTGCTCGATCCGACGCTCCGGCGCGTTGTCCTGGCAACGGCGATCGGCCTGATGCTGCTCGAATACGGCATCGGCCACCTTGCTCATCGCGAGACCCACGACTGGCGTGAGAGCATGGCGTCGTTCGGCGTGGCGCTCGGCCAGAACGTGCTGCGCGCGGTCGAGGCCGGGATTCTCGCGGTGCCGTTCGCCTGCCTGTACGAGCATCGCCTGCTCGACTTCGCGCAGGCGAGCCCGCTTGCGCTCGCGGGATTATTCCTGGGCAGCGAGTTCCTGTATTACTGGCAGCATCGCGCCTCGCATCGGATTCGCTGGATGTGGGCGACTCATGCGGTGCATCACTCGACGACGCGGCTGAACCTGACGGCGGCGATCCGGCTCGGCTGGACCGGCAACATCTCCGGCAACTTCCTTTTCTTCCTGCCGCTTGCGCTGATCGGTTTCCATCCCCTTGCGATCGTCGCGATGCTCGGGATCAACCTGCTCTACCAGTTCTTCATCCACAGCCGCTTCGCGCCACGGCTCGGCATCCTGGAATGGGTGCTCAACACGCCGAGCCATCATCGCGTGCATCATGCCTGCAACGAGCCGTGCCTCGACAAGAACTACGGCGGCATCCTGATCGTGTTCGACCGCCTGTTCGGCACCTTTGCCGAACGACCGTCGGATCAGCCGCTTCGCTTCGGCCTCGTCGGCCGCACCCCCTCCTTCAATCCAGTGCGGATCGCGCTCGGCGAATGGGGCGCGATGCTGGGCGATGCCTGGAGGGCGCGCGGTGCGGGCGCGAAGCTGCGCGCCCTGTTCGGCCCGCCAGGAGGCTAGGTTCCCGAGTGCCTCCACGCCACGCACCGCCGCCGGCACAGTAGTCTTACGTACCGGTCCTAACCGGATGTTTACCGGGGATTAGCCATGCCCGCCTAGTTTCGGGAAATGGAGGGGAGAATGGCGATTCCGTCCCGGCGGTGGCCTGCCTGGGCGAATGCGACCGGGTTGCTGGTCGCAGGCTGGATCGCGCTCGCAATCCTCACCTTACAGGTTCGTCCGGGCGCGACAGTCGTCGCAGTTGCGTTTCCACCCTGGTGGAGCACGCAGCAGGTGTTTCAGGCTGCGGGATCGGCGCAAGCGGCGGTCGTCAGGGCCACCGCCCTTCCCACTCTTCTCGTCGTCCGCCCGGATGACCATGACGGACTGACGCGCCTGCACGAAGCAGGCGCCTGGTTCGTGATGGACGCGCAAGCGGTTGCAGCATGTTTTGGCAGATAGCTCCGGGGGGATGAAATGATTGTCGAGAACGACGGACTGGAATCGCTGCGTCAAACCACCAGCAAGGTCCTTGCCGCGGTGCTCTGGCTGCACGTGCCGATCAGCGTGGTCATCGGACTCATGCTGGGCAAGGCCTGGCTCGTCCCCGCCGTGTTCATGACGATCTTCGCGCTCGCGGCGACCCTGTCCTGGCGGATGTCGGGCAACGGCCTCTCCACGCGCCTCGTGTTCGCCGTCGCGCTGATGAGCGGCGTGTCGATGTTCACCTACCAGCTGGAAGGACATCCCTGGCAGATCGACATGCACATGTACTTCTTCGCGGCGCTGGCCTGCATCGTCGCCTATTGCGACTACCGGCCGATCGTCGCCGCGACGGTGGCGGTGGCGCTGCATCATATCGCGTTGAACTTCCTGCTGCCCGCGGCGATCTATCCCGGCGGCTCCGATTTCGGCCGCGTCGTGCTGCATGCCGTGATCCTGCTGATCGAGGCCGGCGTGCTGATCGCGCTCGCGCTCAAGCTTCAGGAGCTGTTCGAGACCACGGCCGTCAAGACGGCCGAGGCTCAGACGGCGGTGGCCGCGGAAGCGCGGGCCAACAACGAGCGCCACGACGTCGAGCAACGCGCCAAGGACGAGCGTGAGGCCGCCAAGCAGCGGCTCGCCGGCAATTTCGAGCGCAGCATCGGCGGCATCGTGCAGGCCGTGGCGCTCGCCGCCGGCGAAGTGCAGCAATTGTCCTCGGCGATGAGCAACAACAGCGCGGACACCGCGCGCCAGACCGCCGCCGCGGCCTCTGCGTCGAACCAGGCTTCCAGCAATGTCGAGACGGTGGCGGCTGCGACCGAAGAGCTCACCGCCTCGGTCAGCAGCATCACCCAGCAGGTCTCCCGCTCCGCGGAGATCGCGGCCAAGGCCGCGAGCGAAGCCCGCCGCACCAACGAGGTGGTCGAAGGCCTTGCCAGCGGCACGCAGAAGATCGGCGAGGTCGTCACGCTGATCCAGACCATCGCGAGCCAGACCAATCTGCTGGCGCTCAATGCCACCATCGAAGCCGCCCGTGCCGGCGAGCACGGCAGGGGTTTTGCCGTCGTCGCGAGCGAAGTGAAGGCGCTGGCAAACCAGACCGCGAAAGCCACCGAGGAGATCTCGGCGCAGGTCCAGAGCATCCAGAGCGCAACCAACGACGCCGTCAACGCGATCCAGGCGATCGGCGCAACCATCGCGGAGATCGATCAGATCTCCGGCCAGATCTCCTCCGCGGTCGACCAACAGGGCCTGGCGACGCGCGAGATCGCGGGCAGCCTGCATCAGGCCGCCACCGGCACCCGCGAGGTGAACAACAATATCGTCGGCGTCAGCAAGGCGTCAGAGCAGGCAGGCATGGCCGCCTCGAAGATGCACCAGGCCGCCGCCGGACTGTCATCGCAATCCGAGCGTCTCAAGGCGGAGGTCGACGGCTTCCTGGGCTCGCTGCGGACGGCGTGAGACGTAGCCGCCGCACAAACGCTGTCATCGCCCGGCTTGACCGGGCGATCCAGTATTCCGTGACGTCAGTGATCAAATCGAGAAGCCGCAGCGTGCTGGATGCCCCGCCTTCGCGGGGCATGACAGCGGTGGGTACGGCGATCAGACGTTAAAGCCAGCTCAGATCGTCTGATTGTACTCGCCGACTTCGGGATGCGTGCGCAGCACGCTGTTCACCATCTCGAACATGTCGTGCATGCGCTGCTCGGAGACCGGGCTCTCGACCACGACGACGAGCTCCGGCTTGTTGGAGGAGGCGCGCACCAGGCCCCAGCTGCCGTCCTCGACCGTGACGCGCACGCCGTTGACCGTGACGAGATCGCGGATCGACTGCCCGCCGATCTTGGCACCCTTGGCCTGCAAGCCCTCGAAATGCTTCACCACCTGGTCGATGACGCCGTATTTGGTCTCGTCCGCGCAATGCGGCGACATCGTCGGCGACGACCAGGTCTTCGGCAGCGCGTCCTTCAGATCGGCCATCGACTTGCTGGGCGCACGGTCCAGCATGTCGCAGATCGCGATCGCCGAGACCAGGCCGTCGTCATAGCCGCGGCCATAGGGCTTGTTGAAGAAGAAGTGGCCGGACTTCTCGAAGCCCGCGAGCGCACCGGTCTCGTTGGTGCGGCGCTTCATGTAGGAATGGCCGGTCTTCCAATAGTCCGTCCTAGCGCCCTGCTTCTGCAGCACGGGATCGGTGACGAACAGGCCGGTCGACTTCACGTCGACGATGAAATGCGCGTCCTTGTGGATCGCCGACATGTCGCGCGCCAGCATCACGCCGACCTTGTCGGCGAAGATCTCCTCGCCGGTGTTGTCGACGACGCCGCAGCGGTCGCCGTCGCCGTCGAAGCCGAGGCCGACATCGGCCTTGTGATGCAGCACCGCGTCGCGGATCGCGTGCAGCATCTCCATGTCTTCAGGGTTCGGATTGTATTTCGGGAAGGTGTGGTCGAGCTCGGTGTCGAGCGGGATCACCTCGCAGCCGATCGCCTCCAGCACCTGCGGCGCGAACGCGCCGGCGGTGCCGTTGCCGCAGGCCGCGACGACCTTGAGCTTGCGCTTCAGCTTCGGACGATTGGTGAGATCGGCGATGTAGCGCGCCGGATAGTTCTCGTGGAACTGGTAGGCGCCGCCCGCCTTGTTCTTGAACTCGGCGTTGAGCACGATCTCCTTCAGACGCGTCATCTCGTCGGGGCCGAAGGTCAGCGGACGGTTGGCGCCCATCTTCACGCCGGTCCAGCCGTTGTCGTTGTGAGAGGCCGTGACCATCGCGACGGCGGGCACGTCGAGATCGAACTGCGCGAAATAGGCCATCGGCGTCACCGCAAGCCCGATGTCGTGCACCTTGCAGCCCGCCGCCATCAGGCCGGAGATCAGCGCATATTTGATCGAGGCCGAATAGCCGCGGAAATCGTGGCCGGTAACGATCTCCTGCTTGACGCCGAGCTCGGCGATCAGCGCACCCAGCCCCATGCCGAGCGCCTGCACGCCCATCAGGTTGATTTCCTTCTGGAACAACCAGCGCGCGTCATATTCGCGAAAGCCCGTCGGTTTCACCATCGGTTCGGATTCGAAGGCATAGGTGTTTGGCAGAAGGACGGATTTCGGCTTCGGGAACATTGAGACGGTCTCGTGAAAAGGGCAGGAATTGGGGCAGCCTTAGCGAATGCGGGGCTGCAGCGGAAGGCGGGAATGAAGGCTTATGGCCGATAATTGCGGCAGTTTGGTAACGAAGAAACGTTACCGCCGGGGCGGTAAAGGCAAAGAAATCTCGTTTGAAATGGACGGCGGCTGATCGTGGCGGGCTCCGCCTATTGCTCCAGCACCATCTGGCCGTTGGAATATTCGAAGCGCTTCAGGCGGGACAGGAAGGAGAGGCCGAGCAGGTTCTCCGACAGCGCCTCGTCCGGCAGCACCATGGCATCGACGTCGCGCACGACGAGCCCGCCGACGTCGAGCATGGCGATGCGGGTGCGGGCGGCCTTGATGGTACCGTTGGCGGTGGAGACGGTGGCGTTGTACTCGCTGCGCGAGGGACGCAGGCCGAAGCGGGCCGCCGAGGTCTCATTCAGCGCAACCACGGAGGCGCCGGTGTCGACCATGAAGCCGATGCGCTGGCCGTCGATCCGGCCCTCGGTCTGGAAATGACCGCGGCCGTCACGGGAAATGGCGAGGCTTCGGCCGCCGGCCGGCGCGGTCGCCGCAACGGCGATCGTCGTGCGCGGCGCCGAGGTTGCGGACGCGGAGCTCATCCTGTCCGCCATCTGCGCCATGAAAGTGCCGAGGCCGATCAGTACGGCCGCGAAGATCATAATGTTACGCATTACACCAGTTCCGAGCCGGGAGCCCGATTTCACCACGCGGCAAGGCCGACCGCGAGCGGAGCCACGCCGACGCCCGTGTCATTTTGACGAAAAGGATGAGCGGACGGTTAATGGGGTGACCTAAACCTCTCCTCGGCAATGCGGGGCGAGGGAAAAGACCTCTTAAGTCCCGCGCGGCTTCGCCCGGCGGGTGGGCACGGCGCTCGCGGGATCGTCGGGCCAGGGATGGCGCGGATAGCGGCCGCGCAAATCGGAGCGCACGGCGGCATAGCTGCCGCGCCAGAAGCCCGGAAGGTCGCGCGTCACCTGCACCGGGCGCTGGGCCGGCGACAGCAATTCCAGCACCAGGGGCACCTTGCCGGCAGCGATCGAGGGATGGGTGTTGAGGCCGAACAATTCCTGCAGCCGCACGGCGATGGTCGGCCCCTGCTCGGCCTCGTAGTCGATCGCGAGCACGCTTCCCGTCGGCGCCTCGAAATGCGTCGGCGCCTCGCGGTCGAGCCGCGCGCGCATCTCCCACGGCAACATCGCCATCAGCGCGTCGGAGAGATCGCCCGGCGAAATGTCCTTCAGCGCGATCTTGTCGTAGAGCGCCGGCACCAGCCAATCGTCGCGCCGCGCGATCAGCCCGTCATCCGTCAGGTCCGGCCAGCTATCACCCTCGGCTTTGCGCAGGAACATCACGCGGTCGCGCCATTGCTTGGCGGCCTTCGACCAGGGCAGCCGGTCGAGTCCGGCGGCGATCAATCCATCGGCGAAAATGCGTGCGGTGTCCTCCGAGGGCGACACGGCCATCGTCGCTTCGGACAAGGTGATCGCATGCAGCACGCGCTTGCGCCGCGCACGCAGCGCCATCGCGCCGCGGTCGAACGAGATCTCGTCGGCGCTCTCGATATGCGCGGCAAAATGCTGCTCGATCGCGTCCTGCGAAATGGCGGCAGCGAGCAGGATGCGTCCGCTCGCGGCCGTGCCCGTCATCTCGCCGATGGCGATATAGGGCGCACGGGCGAGCGAGGAGGTCTGCTCGACCGCGGCGCCGCGGCCGTTGGCAAGAACAAAACTGCCATTGCCGCGGTTGCGCGCGACCCGGTCGGGGAAGGCATAAGCGAGCATCAGCCCCGTGGAGAGATCCTCCGCCGGTCCCGCCTTCTCGGAGGCCGCGACCTGCGAAGCCCAGCGGCGCGCGAGGTCCCGCGCGCTGGCGGCGCGCGGCGAGCGGTCGCGGCGGAACTGGTCGCGCCGGTGCTCGAGATCGACGCTGTCGCCGCCAAGCCCGCGCTCGGTGATGATGGCGGCGATCTCGGCGGCGGCTTCGCCCTCGCCGACCCGATGCGAATCCACGATCATGCGCGCCAGCCGCGGCGGCAGCGCCAGCGCGCGCAGGCTTTTGCCCTCGGCGGTGATGCGGCCGTCGCCATCGAGCGCGTTGAGTTCTTCGAGCAGGCTCTTGGCCTCTTTCCACGCCGGCCCCGGCGGCGGATCGAGGAACGACAACGCTGAGGGATCAGCGACGCCCCATTGCGCGAGATCGAGCACCAGCGAGGACAAATCGGCGCTCAGGATTTCCGGCTGGGTGTAGGGTGCGAGCGAGGCCGTCTGCGGCTCGTCCCAGAGCCGGTAGCAAACACCCGGCTCGGTGCGGCCGGCGCGGCCGCGACGCTGGTCCACCGCCGCTCGCGCGGCACGCACAGTCTCGAGCCTGGTCAGGCCAATGTCGGGTTCGTAGCGCGGCACGCGGGCAAGACCGGAATCGACCACGATGCGCACGCCTTCGATCGTCAGCGAGGTCTCCGCAATCGAGGTCGCCAGCACCACCTTGCGCATGCCCTTGGGTGCGGGCGAAATCGCGCGATCCTGCACCGCGGCGTCGAGCGCGCCGAACAGCGGCACGATCTCGATCGACGCGTCGTGCACACGCTCGGAAAGGAAATTCTGGGTGCGGCGGATTTCGGCGGCGCCCGGCAGGAAGGCCAGCACGGAACCGCCGTCCGCGCGCAGCGCGGATGCGATCGCATCCGCCATCTGCCGCTCGATCGGCGCATCCGCCTTGCGGCCGAGATAGCGCGTCTCGACCGGGAAGGCGCGCCCCTCGCTCTCGACGACGGGCGCATCGCCGAGCAGCTTTGCCACGCGCGCGCCGTCGAGCGTCGCCGACATCACGAGGATACGCAAATCCTCGCGCAGGCCGGTCTGCGCATCGCGCGCGAGCGCGAGGCCCATATCGGCATCGAGCGAGCGTTCGTGGAATTCGTCGAACAGGATTGCGGCAATGCCTGACAGTTCGGGATCGTCGAGGATCTGGCGGGTGAAGATGCCCTCGGTCACCACCTCGATGCGCGTCGCGCGCGAGATCTTCGAGCCGAAGCGGACGCGGTAGCCCACGGTTTCGCCGGCGCGCTCGCCCAGCGACTTGGCCATGCGATCGGCACTGGCCCGCGCCGCGATCCGGCGCGGCTCCAGCACGATGATCTTCTTGCCCTTGACCCAGGGCGCGTCGAGCAGCGCCAGCGGCACGCGCGTGGTCTTGCCGGCGCCCGGAGGCGCCACCAGCACGGCCGCATTATGCGCCTCCAGCGTGCGCGAGAGGTCGTCGAGCACGGCATCGATGGGTAAGGGCGTGTCGAAGCTGCGGGGCAAAATCTCGTGTCCGTCATCACCCGCGCAGGCGGGTGATCCAGTCAACTTGGATCCCGGTTATCACCGAGATCGTGGATTACTGGATACCCCGCCTTCGCGGGGTATGACAATCATATGCAGCAATCAGCCCTGCACCGACGGGCGGCCGATGCTGTCATAAGTGAAGCCGGCGGCTTCCATCTCCTCGGGACGGTAGATGTTGCGGAGGTCAACGACGACGGGCTGCGCCATGACGCTCTTCAGCCGGTCAAGATCGAGCGCGCGGAACTGCACCCACTCGGTGACGATGACGAGCGCATCGGCATCTTGCGCGCAGGCATAGGCATCCTCGCAATAAATGATGCTGGGCAACTCGCCCTTGGCCTGCTCCATGCCGACCGGATCGAACGCCTTGACCTTGGCGCCCATGTCGATCAGGCCCGTCACCAGCGGGATCGACGGCGCATCGCGCATGTCGTCGGTGTCGGGCTTAAAGGTGAGGCCGAGCACCGCGATGGTCTTGCCGCGCAGATTGCCGCCGAGCGCCTGGCTCACCTTGCGCGCCATTGCGCGCTTGCGGTTCTCGTTCACGGCGAGGACGGATTCGACGATGCGCAAGGACACGTCGTAGTCCTGCGCGATCTTGATCAGCGCCTTGGTGTCCTTCGGGAAGCACGAGCCGCCGAAGCCGGGACCCGCATGCAGGAACTTGGTGCCGATGCGGTTGTCGAGGCCAATGCCGCGCGCGACCTCCTGCACGTTGGCGCCGGCCTTTTCGGAGAGATCGGCGATCTCGTTGATGAAGGTGATCTTGGTCGCCAGGAACGCGTTCGCGGCGTATTTGATCATCTCGGCGGTGCGGCGCGCGGTGAACATCAGCGGCGCCTGGTTCAGCGACAGCGGGCGATAAATGTCGCCCATCACCTTGCGGCCGCGCTCGTCGGAGGTGCCGACGACGACGCGATCGGGAAACTTGAAGTCGCGGATCGCCGCGCCCTCGCGCAGGAATTCAGGGTTCGAGGCGACCACGACGTCGGCGTTGGGATTGGCCTCGCGGATGATGCGCTCGACCTCGTCGCCGGTGCCGACGGGCACGGTCGACTTGGTCACCACCACGGTGAAGCCCTGGAGCGACTGCGCGATCTCCTTCGCGGCGGCATAGACGTAGGACAGATCCGCATGGCCGTCGCCACGACGCGACGGCGTGCCGACCGCGATGAACACGGCATCGGCGTCCGCGACCGGCTGCTTCAGGTCGGTGGTGAAGTCGAGCCGCTTGGCCTTGACGTTGGTGGCGACCAGCTCCTCGAGGCCGGGCTCGTAGATCGGGATCTCGCCGCGGTGGAGTGCCGCGATCTTCTTTTCGTCCTTGTCGACGCAGGTCACGTCGTGACCGAAATCGGCGAAGCAGGCTCCGGACACCAGTCCCACATAGCCCGTGCCGATCATCGCGATGCGCATGAAAATCCCTGTCTTAATTGGTTAACGAAACCCCGACGCGGGGCGGTTTAGCATTTTCCCGAAGGGAAGGAACAGTCCGCATCGAAAAAAGCGGCACGGAAAGTGAATCGGTAAAGAAGTGGGAAACCGTAGCGGCCCCACACTGACCCACCCCCGCACAGGACGGGGCGGAACACGCCTCGAAAAGAGACACCATGGCACCATCAGGCACAATCGCAGGGAGCGGAGGCAGCAAAGCCCCGCCCGCGCGTGTCGACTGGGTCGACTACGCAAAGGGCATCTGCATCATCATGGTCGTGATGATGCATTCGGTGCTGGGGGTCGAGCTCGCCGCCGGCAAGACCGGTTTCATGCATGTTCTCGTGGCCTTCGCAAAACCGTTCCGGATGCCGGATTTCTTCCTGATCTCGGGCCTGTTCCTGCCGCTGGTGATCGACCGCGACTGGCGCACCTATCTCGACCGCAAGGTGGTGCATTTCGCCTATTTTTATGTCGTCTGGGTGACGATTCAGTTCGGCTTCAAGGCGCCTTCCTTCGCGGCGGAGACGAGCTGGCACCATGTCGGCCTGCTGTACCTCGAATCTTTCGTCGAGCCGTTCGGCACGCTCTGGTTCATCTATCTCCTGCCGGTCTTCTTCGTCGTCACAAAACTGACACGCAAGGTTCCGCCGCCCGCGATCTGGCTCGTCGCGGCCGCGCTGGAGACGGCGCGCATCTCGACCGGCTGGACCGCGATCGACGAGTTCTGCTCGCGCTTCGTCTATTTCTATTCTGGCTATCTGTTCGCGCCTTACGTGTTCGCCCTGTCGGATCGCGCACGGAAGCATCCGGGGCTGGCGCTCGCAGCGCTCGCGACCTGGGTTCTGGTCAATGCCGGCCTCGTCATGCTGGAGGCAAGCGAATGGAAGATCGTCTCGCTCGTGCTCGGCTTTGCCGGCGCCTGCGCGATCATCACCATGGGCACGCTGCTCGCGCGCGCCCAATGGATGAACTTCCTGCGCTTCTGCGGCGAGCATTCGATCGTGATCTATCTCGCCTTCTTCCTGCCGATGGCAACGACACGGACGCTGCTGCTGCGCACCGGCATCATTCCCGACATCGGCGCAGTGTCGCTGATCGTCACCGTCGCGGGCGTCCTCGGCGCACTCGCGATCTGGCGGATCGCGTTGCGGCTCAATGCGCACTTCCTGTTCGAGCGGCCGGCCGCGTTCTGGATTGCGCCGAAGAAGGCTGGCGTGCGGTTGCAGGCGGCGGAATAGCCGCGCTCGGCCGTCGTCCCGGGGCGCGCAAAGCGCGAGCCCGGGACCCATACCCCCAGGATGACGTCGTTGGAGAAGATGGCAACCACGAGTCTTCGCCAAACTACTCCCTATGGCTATGGATCCCGGGCTCGCGCGTCGCGCGCCCCGGGATGACAGTGGGGATAGCGGCACCAGTTGCCCAAAATTCCCCCTTCCAAGGCTGTCAAAGCCCGCAAAAATTCATACATTGCGGCCATGCCCAAAACCTCCCCGAAGACCTCCGTCAAAGCTGACACCAAGGCTGCTGAGCCCAAGGCCGCCGACAGCAAAAAGGCTGCGCCAACTGCTGCCAAACCGGTTTCGGCCAAACCTGTTGCAGCAAAGGCCGCCGGCAAGGGCGACCACATCTTCCTGGTCGACGGTTCCGGCTACATCTTCCGCGCCTATCACGCGCTGCCGCCGCTGAACCGAAAGTCCGACGGCCTGCAGGTCAACGCCGTGCTCGGCTTCTGCAACATGCTGTGGAAGCTGCTCCGCGACATGCCCGCCGACAACCGGCCGACACATCTGGCGATCGTGTTCGACAAGTCGGAAGTCACGTTCCGCAACAAGATCTATCCCGAATACAAGGCCCACCGGCCGCCGGCGCCCGAGGATCTCATTCCGCAATTCGCGCTGATCCGCGAAGCGGTGCGCGCGTTCGACCTGCCCTGCCTGGAGCAGGGCGGCTTCGAGGCCGACGATCTCATCGCGACCTATGCGCGGCAGGCCTGCGAGCGCGGCGCCACCACGACTATCGTGTCCTCCGACAAGGACTTGATGCAGCTCGTGAACGACAAGATCATGATGTACGACACCATGAAGGATCGCCGCATCGGCATCCCCGAGGTGATCGAGAAGTTCGGCGTGCCACCGGAGAAGGTCGTCGAGGTGCAGGCACTGGCCGGCGATTCCACCGACAACGTGCCCGGGGTGCCCGGCATCGGCATCAAGACCGCGGCGCAGCTCATCACCGAATATGGCGACCTCGAGCAATTGCTGTTCCGGGCCACCGAGATCAAGCAGCCGAAGCGGCGCGAGGCGCTGCTGGAAAATGCCGAGAAGGCGCGCATCTCGCGGCAATTGGTGCTGCTCGACGACAAGGTCGAGCTCGAGGTGCCACTCGACGATCTCGCCGTCCACGAGCCGGACGCGCGCAAGCTGGTCGCCTTCCTGAAGGCGATGGAATTTTCGACTCTAACGCGCCGCGTCGCCGACTATTCGCAGATCGATCCGGCCAATGTCGATGCCGATGCGAGCAACAGCAGCAGCGCCAAGGCCGGCGCCTCGGCTGCAAGACCGTCCGATGCGTCCGGCGATCTCTTCGCCGCGCCGGCGGCCACGGCAACGGGCGGCGACAAGGGCGACAAATCGGCGAGCCTCAAGGGTGCGCCGATCTCGCTGGCTGCCGCGCGGGAGGAGGCCCTGCGCAAGCTCCCGGTCGATCGAACCAGATATCAGGCGATCAAGTCGCTGAAGGAGCTCAACGCCTTCATCGCCCGCATCCATGACACCGGCCATGTCGCGATCGAGCTAAAGGCCAACTCCATCGATCCGATGCAGGCCGAGTTCTGCGGCATCGCGCTGGCGCTGGCGCCGAACGAGGCCTGTTACCTGCCGCTGGCGCACAAGCAGTCCGGCGGCGATGGCGGCCTGTTCGACGCCGGCCTCGCGCCGGACCAGGTCAAGCATGCGGATGCGATCGAGGCGTTGCGGCCGGTGCTGGAATCGCCGGGCATCCTCAAGATCGGCTTCGACATCAAGTTCGCCGCCGTGATGCTGGCCCAGCACGGCATCACCTTGCGCAACACCGACGATGCGAAGCTGATCTCCTACGTGCTCGATGCCGGCCGCGGCTCGCAGGAGCCGGACTCGTTGTCCGAACGCTGGTTCGGTCATGCCATGCTGAAGGAGAGCGAGCTGCTCGGCAGCGGCAAGGGCAAGATCACCTTCGACCAGGTGCCGATCGACAAGGCCGCCGCGCTGTCGGCCGAAGGCGCCGACGTCGCCTTGCGGCTCTGGCGGGTACTGAAGCCGCGCCTCGTCGCCGAGCACATGACCGCGGTCTACGAAACGCTGGAGCGGCCGCTGGTGTCGGTGCTGGCGCGCATGGAACGCCGCGGCATCTCGATCGACCGCCAGGTGCTGTCGCGCCTGTCCGGCGACTTCGCCCAGACCGCCGCGCGCGTCGAGGCCGAGATCCAGGAAATCGCGGGCGAGCCGGTCAATGTCGGCAGCCCCAAGCAGATCGGCGACATCCTGTTCGGCAAGATGGGCCTATCGGGCGGTACCAAGACCAAGACCGGCGCGTGGTCCACCACCGCCCAGGTGCTCGACGATCTCGCCGAGCAGGGGCACGATTTTCCGCGCAAGATCCTGGAGTGGCGCCAGGTCTCGAAACTGAAATCGACCTATACCGACGCGCTGCCCACTTACGTCAACCCGCAGACCCACCGCGTGCACACGACCTACGCGCTGGCCGCGACCACGACGGGCCGGCTGTCGTCGAACGAGCCGAACCTGCAGAACATCCCGGTTCGTACCGAGGACGGCCGCAAGATCCGCCGCGCCTTCATCGCGACGAAGGGACACAAGCTGGTCTCCGCCGACTATTCGCAGATCGAGCTGCGCCTGCTCGCGGAGATCGCCGACATTCCCGTGCTGAAGCAGGCGTTCCGCGACGGCCTCGACATTCACGCCATGACGGCGTCGGAAATGTTCGGCGTGCCGATCAAGGGCATGCCGAGCGAGATCCGCCGCCGCGCCAAGGCGATCAATTTCGGCATCATCTACGGCATCTCCGCGTTCGGCCTCGCCAACCAGCTCGGCATCGCGCGCGAGGAAGCCTCGGCCTACATCAAGAAATATTTCGAGCGCTTCCCCGGCATCCGCGCCTACATGGACGAGACGCGGGATTTCTGCCGGCAGAACGGTTACGTCGTCACGCTGTTCGGTCGCAAATGCCACTATCCTGATATCAAGGCCTCCAACGCCTCAGTGCGCGCCTTCAACGAGCGCGCCGCGATCAACGCGCGGCTGCAGGGCACCGCCGCCGACATCATCCGCCGCGCCATGACGCGGGTCGAGGACGCGCTCGCCGCGAAGAAGCTGTCGGCGCAGATGCTGCTGCAGGTGCACGACGAACTGATCTTCGAGGTGCCGGATGCCGAGGTCGAGGCAACGCTGCCGGTCGTGCAGCACGTCATGCAGGACGCGCCGTTCCCGGCGGTGCTGCTCTCGGTGCCGCTGCATGTGGATGCGCGCGCGGCGAACAATTGGGACGAGGCGCATTAGGGCGGCTTTCCCCGGATGCTGCGCAGCGCGCCGCCCTTCGCGGCGTGATGCGCTGCTGATCCGGGGCCCACGTCGCGCTCACTGGGTCCCGGCTCTGCGGCGCACCGTTTCACGCTGCGCCGCGTCCGGGACACGAGACCTCAATTGTCCTCCGAGCAATTGCGCGATGGCCCCACATCACCGCGCATATTAGAACCGCTGCATCTCCCACCGCGGTTCGCTCATGCCCCACACATCCGCCCTGCTCGGCTTTGCTCTCGTCTGTCTTGGTCTCGTGCTCACGCCGGGGCCGAACATGATCTACCTGATCTCGCGCTCGATCACGCAAGGTCCCGCGGCGGGCATCGTGTCGCTCGGCGGCGTCGCGCTCGGCTTCGTGTTCTACATGCTGTGCGCGGCGTTCGGCATCACGGCGCTGCTGCTCGCGATTCCCTTTGCCTATGACGCGCTGCGCTTTGCCGGTGCGGGTTATCTGCTCTGGCTCGCCTGGCAGGCGGTGAAGCCGGGCGGACGCTCGCCGTTCCAGGTCAGGAAGCTTGCGGTCGACAGCCCGCGCAAATTGTTCGCGATGGGCTTCGTCACCAATCTGCTCAACCCCAAGATCGCGATGCTGTATCTGGCGCTGCTGCCGCAATTCATCGATCCCGCCGCCGGCAGCGTGCTGACGCAGTCGATGCTGCTGGGCGCGATCCAGATCGCGATCAGTGTCAGCGTCAACGCGATGATCGCGCTCGCCGCCGGATCGATCGCGCTGTTCCTGGGAAGCCGGCCGAGCTGGATGCTGGTGCAGCGCTGGCTGATGGGGACGGTGCTGGCCGGGCTCGCGGTGCGGATGGCGGTGGAAGCGAAGAAGGTGTGAGGTTCTTTCTTCCTTCTCCCCTTGTGGGAGAAGGTGGCGCGAAGCGCCGGATGAGGGGTTCTCGCTACGCGCAAGTCCGCCCGTGAGGATGGAGACCCCTCACCCGTCTCGCCGCCCTGCGGCGAGCCACCCTCTCCCACAAGGGGAGAGGGTAAAATCATCCACGATCAATCCAGCTTCGCGTCCATACCCCGCTTCACGGCCGGGCGGGCCATCAGCGCCTCGTACCAGCGCTTGACGTTGGGGAAGTCGACCAGATCAACCTTGTGGCGAGGGTGACGCCAGGCCCAACCGAGAATGGCGAAATCGGCAACCGAGAGGTCGCCGGCGACGAAATCGTGGTCGGCGAGGCGGCGGTCGAGCACGCCGTAGAGCCGGCGGGTCTCGGCCATGTAGCGCTTCAGGCCGTAGGCGCGGTCCTGCTCGTTCTCGAGCGCGATAAAATGGTGCACCTGGCCCGGCATCGGGCCGAAGCCGCCCATCTGCCACATCAGCCATTCGTAGACCGGAATGCGCTGGCCAAGCGATTTCGGCAGGAATTTGCCGGTCTTTTCACCGAGATAGAGCAGGATCGCGCCGGATTCGAAGATGCTGACGGGCTTGCCGTCCGGTCCATCGGGGTCGACGATCGCGGGAATCTTGTTGTTCGGGGAGAGTTTCAGGAACTCCGGCGCCATCTGCTCGCCCTTGCTGATGTTCACCGGGATCACCTTGTAGGGCAGCCCCATCTCCTCCAGCGCGACCGAGATCTTGCGGCCGTTCGGCGTGTTCCAGGTGTGCAGCTCGATGGTCATTTTCGTTTCCTTCCCATGCCCGTTTCCTCTGCCCGTTTCCTGCCAGGGAGGTATCGGCCCGATCCGGGCTCTCACCTACCCCAGAAGGTCGCGTCCCCACAACCGGCGGCCGGGGATGGCCGATCCCTGTTGACGAGGGACGCCCCCTCTGGAATGTCGCGGCGGTCGCGGATAAATTCCGCCTCCTCTAAAATCGCTGTTCGAGGGACCGCCGTGTCGAAATCTGCCTCCCGCGCCCGCCTGTTCGAAATCATCCGCCGGCGCTCCTTCGGCCGCGGCGAGGTGACGCTCGCGTCGGGCCGCAAGAGCGATTTCTACTTCAATCTCAAGCCGACCATGCTCGACCCCGAGGGCGCGACGCTGCTGGCCGAGCTGACCTATGAGGCGCTGAAGGACGACAATCTCGATTTCATCGGCGGCCTCGAGATGGGCGCGGTGCCGCTCGCCGGCGCGCTGGCGCAGATCTCCTGGATCAAGGGCCATCCAATCGCGGCCTTCTTCGTCCGCAAGAAGCCGAAGGAGCACGGCGCCAAGCTCGCGATCGAAGGCCTGCCCAGGGGCGAGACGCTGGCGGGCAAGCGCGTCGTCATCGTCGAGGACGTCACCACGACGGGCGGCTCGGCGATGAAGGCGGTGGAGTCCGTGCGCGAGACCGGTGCCGAAGTGGTGCTGGTGCTGACCATGGTCGATCGCGAGGAAGGCGCCACCGACACCTTCGGCGAGGCCGGCCTGCCGTTCCGCTCGCTCTACAAGGCGTCGGAATTTTTGAAGGCGTAACGGCTCTCGTGTCCCGAGCGCGGCGCAGCACGTAGCGGTGCGCTGCGTCCGGGGCACGAGACGCGTCTACCCTCAACCGCTCATTTACCATCCCGTCTTATGGTGAATCATGTGCTGAGATCCCCAAGGGGATCCCGGCCGGTTCAGTAGCGTCGGGTGGAGTGAGCGTTGCGTACAGTCCTGTCCCATGCGCGCCGGCGGCGTCGCGCCATGCTTGTGGCCGCCACCTTTGCAGCACCGCTGCTTGCAGCTCCGGCCCCGGTCTCGGCCGAAGGCCTGTTCGACTTCTTCTTCGGCGGCATGCAGCAGCAGCGGCCGCAGCGCGAGGTGCCGCAGCAGGCGAATTCCTACGCCGATCCCTTCACCGGCCAGCAGAATCCCGCAGGCCCCCAATATGTGCCGCCGACCCGCGCTGCCGCGGCCGGAGGCTCCGGCCCGGCCTTCTGCGTGCGCAGCTGCGACGGCAAATATTTTCCGCTGATGCGCGGCCTCGCCTCGCCGGCCCAGATGTGTCAGGCGTTCTGTCCCGCCAGCGCGACCAAGGTTTATTTCGGCTCCTCGATCGACGGCGCCGCCTCGCAGACCGGCGAGCGCTACGCCGACAGCGAGAACGCCTTCGCCTACCGCAAGGCGCTGCGGTCGGACTGCACCTGCAACGGCCGTGAGCCGGTCGGCCTTGCCCCGGTCGATCTCGCCCTGGATTCCTCGCTGAAGGCCGGCGACGTGATCGCCACCACCGATGGTCTCGTCGCCTATACCGGCATCCGCGTCGGCAACGACCAGGCTGCGGACTTCACGCCCGTCGCCTCCTATCCCGGCCTCACCGCCCAGGTCCGCGCCCGCCTCGGCGAGATGAAGGTCGCCCCCGTGCGCGCAGAGACGGTGTCGGCAGATGCTCCGGCCCAGGCCGAGATCGTGCGCGAGGCGCTGCCCAATGTGACGGTGCCGAAGACGACGACGCAGAAGCCGGCGAAGCGGGCGGGGCTCGATTAAGCTCGCTCTCGTGTCCCGGACGCGGTGCGGCGCGTAGCGCTGCTCCGCAGAGCCGGGACCCACGCCACACTCCAGAAGACATGGGCCCCGGCTCTGCAGCGCACCGCTGAAGGAGCGCTGCGCTGCGTCCGGGGCACGAGACTATCTCCCGATGATCACCCCGATCACGTTCGGCGCCGCCAGATATTTCTCCTCGATCGCCGCGCGCGCGGCGGCGCGGTTTTCCGCCGTCAGCAGGCCGCGCTTCTCGGCCAGGATCATCCAGCAAAAGCCCCACCAGTCCGTCAGCATTCCCGTCTCGGCGACGAGGTCGTAGCCCTGCCCGGCTGCGAAGATGCGCGCCTGCGCTTCGTCCAGCGTGTCCAGAAACAGATGATCCTCGGTCGAGAACAGATCATCGCTGACGTCGTCGATGGTATAACCCCAGATCGACTGGCACACCGCGTTGAACTCGCGGTCGAACTGATCGTCGTCGATCCGCTGGCGCCGCGCCGCCTGATGCAGCCGCGACAGCGACCGCGCGAAATCGGCGATCCGGGTGAGAGCGAATTGATCGAAGGCGATGGTGGACATCTAGTCCTCGCAAAATCTGACATACGCTAGATATTGTGTCGGCAACGCGCCGAATCACAATGATATATCAAAGACTTGCTAAAGTGTTCTTAATTTGTTCTGCATCCCGCCGAAATTTCAGGAGCAGCGCGAGGCCGCAATGGCGTGGACGCGGCGGTCACCGAGCAGATGGGCGACGAAGCCCCTGGCCGGGAAGATCCTTGCGAAGGCGGCGTCGCGAATACTGAGGCCGCCGGCATAGGCGCCGAACGCCGGCATCACCGCGCGCAATCCGTCGGAAGCGAAGCAACGGCGCTCCAGGAAGCGGCCCCGCGCGGAGACGCGTGCCTTGGGGTGAAGATGGCCGGCGATCTCGCCGCGCGCGCCGGTCGGCTCGTGACGGAAGGTGATCGGGCCGATCGTGACGTCGTCGGCGACGGTGCCGCCGAGATCGCGCGGCAGCATCGGATCGTGATTGCCGGAGATCCAGATCCAGTCGCGTCCGGTCTGGAGCGCGGCGACGGCCTCGCGATCGTCCACCGACAGGCGCTCGTGCGCGGAGCGATCGTGAAAACTGTCGCCGAGCGCGATGACGGTGCGCGGATCATGGCGGGAGATGACAGCAGCGAGGCGGCTCAGCGTCGCCAGCGTATCGTAGGGCGGCAGCAGCACGCCCCGCATCGCGAAGCTGGAGCCCTTCTCCAGATGCAGGTCGGAGACGACGAGCAGCCGCTGCTCTTCCCAGAACAGCGCGCCGGAGAGATCGGCAGCGAAGGTCACGTCGCTGATGGTGACCGTGGACACGCGCATGTCGTCGATATCCTCCGAAACCTGCGCGCCTGTCGTCACGTCCTACCCGCTTCTATCCATCGCCTCTTTGACGAGCTCGTCGGCGGCTTCGGCCAAGAGCTCGTCTGCAGCTTCGCCATAGACTGACTCGCGGCCGATTTCCAGCATCACGGGCACGGCCAGCGGGGAGACGCGGTCGAGTTCCCGATGGGTGATGCGGCCGTGGATGCGCATCAGCATGTCGCTGAGGCGGCGCAAATCGAGCAGGCCGGTGGCGGCATCGGCGCGTGCGGCGCGCAGCAGGACGTGATCGGCCTGATGCTTGCGCAGCACGTCGTAGACGAGATCGGTCGAGAACAGCACCTGGCGGCGGCTCTTTTCTTCGCCGGTATGCCGGCGCGTGATCAGGCCGGAGATGATGGCGCAGTTGCGGAATGTGCGCTTCATCAATGCAGATTCGGCAAGCCATGCCTCCAGATCGTCGCCGAGCATGTCGGGGTCGAACAGCGCGTTGAGGTCGATCCGGCCGTCGCGGATCATGGAGGAGAGATCGCCGAGCCCCCAGATCGCCACCGCATATTCATTGGCGACGAAGCCGAGCGGCCGCGCGCGCATCCGTTCCAGCCGGCGCGTCAGCAGCATGCCCAGGGTCTGGTGCGCGAGGCGGCCTTCGAAGGGATAGCAGACCAGATAATGCTTGTTGGCGCGCGGGAAGCTTTCAACCAGGAGCTCGCGCACCCCAGGCACGCGGCTGACGTCCTTCTGCAGCGACAGCCAGTCGCGCACCTGCTCCGGCAGGCCGCCCCAGGCGCGTCCGTCGTCGAGCAGACGGCGCACGCGCTCGGCAAGATAGGTCGAGAGCGGAAATTTGCCGCCCATATAGGAGGGAACCTTGGGGTCCTTGTCATGCGCGCGCGAGACATAGACCTGGTCCTCGACCAGGGTCTCGTAGCGCACCACCTCGCCCGAGAACACGAAGGTGTCGCCGGGCGAGAGGCCCTCGATGAAGGCCTCCTCGATCTCGCCGAGCAGCCGGCCGCCCCGTGCGATCACGCCGGTGGAGCCGCCCGTTTTTCCCTGACCGCCGCCGCGCGAGCGCACCAGCCGCACCTTCAGCATGTCGTCCTCGACGATGGTGCCGACATTCATCCGGTAGCTCTGCCGCACCTTGGGATTGGCGACGCGCCAGCGCCCCTCCTTGTCCTCCTTGATGCGGGCGAAGCGCTCATAGGTCTTCAGCGCGTAGCCGCCGGAGGCGACGAAATCGACCACGTCGTCGAAATCCGGCCGCGACAGCTCGGCGTAGGGCGCGGCCGTGCGCACCTCGGCATAAAGTTCATCGGAGAGGAACGGCTCGCCGCAGGCACAACCGAGCACGTGCTGGGCCAGCACGTCGAGCGCGCCGGTGCGCAAGGGCGGTGTGTCCTGCGCATTCTCGGCGATGGCGTCTATCGCAACGCGGCACTCCAGCACTTCGAAGCGGTTGGCCGGCACCAGCACCGCGCGCGAGGCTTCGTCGAGACGATGGTTGGCGCGGCCGATCCGCTGCATCAGGCGCGAGGAGCCCTTGGGGGCGCCGATATTGACGACGAGATCGACATCGCCCCAGTCGACGCCGAGATCAAGCGAGGAGGTGCAGACCACGCCGCGCAAGCGTCCCGCCGACATCGCGTCCTCGACCTTGCGGCGCTGGGCGACGTCGAGCGAGCCGTGATGCAGCGCGATCGCAAGCCCGTCGTCATTCATGCTCCAGAGATTCTGGAACAGCATCTCGGCCTGGCTGCGGGTGTTGACGAAGACCAGCGTGGTCTTGTTCGCCTTGATCAGCTCGTAGATTTCGGGGAGCGCGTGGCGCGCGCTGTGGCCGGCCCAGGGCAGGCGCTCGCGCGTGTCGAGCATCTGAACTTGCGGCGGCGCGGCGCCGCCGGCCACGACGATGTCGGCGGCGGCTTCCCTTCCATCCGGCTGCGGCACCAGCACGCGCGCGAGCTGATCCGGCTGGGCCACCGTGGCCGACAGGCCGATCGCGCGCATCTGCGGCGCCAGCCGCCACAGCCGCGCGAGGCCGAGCGAGAGCAGGTCGCCGCGCTTGGACGTCACCAGCGCATGCAGCTCGTCGAGCACGATGCGCTTCAGCGAAGAGAACAGGAACGGCGCGTCGTCGGAGGACAGCAACAGCGCAAGCTGCTCGGGCGTCGTCAGCAGCACGTCAGGCGGATAGCGCCGCTGGCGCTGGCGCCGCGATACTGGCGTGTCACCGGTGCGGGTCTCGACCTTGATCGGCAGGCCCATCTCCGCGATCGGCCGTTCCAGATTGCGCGCGATGTCGACGGCAAGTGCCTTCAGCGGCGAGATGTAGAGCGTGTGCAGGCCGCCGGTTCGTTGCAGGTCGCGGCCGGTGGAGACGAGGCTTTGCTTCTCATTCGCCTTCCGTTCGGCCGCCTCGGTCGAGAGCTCCACCAGGGTCGGCAGGAACCCCGCCAGCGTCTTGCCCGCGCCGGTTGGTGCGATCAGCAGCGCACTGGCGTCCTCGCGCGCTTTCTCCAGCAGCGCCAACTGATGCGCGCGCGGCGACCAGCCGCGGGCCGCGAACCACGCCTTGAAGCGGTCAGGCAGCAGCGCAGGCGTCTCGGCCTGACTCTTGAGGATACGGCGCGTCACGCCATGACAGGTAAGCCGTAGGGATGGCTTCGTCGAGGGGTGCGGCCCTCTCCGCCTGCACGAGGAGGGCTACCACTCGGTCATTGTCGCACGACCTACGCAAGCGCCTCGCCCTTCGAGACGACCGCTTCGCGGTCTCCTCAGGGTGAGGCTAAGGTGCATCGGTACTCGTTGAAACCCTGCGCAGCGCACTCGGTCCTCATCCTGAGGGCTTGCCAACGGCGGGCGTCTCGAAGGATGGCCACAGGCAAGATCGCTCCGCGAGCGGCCGACTGCCTCACGCCCCGGCCGGGACCTGGTCGAGAAACCCGGTCACGCTTCTAATGCGGCCGTCCTTCAGCACGGCGAAATCCGTACCCTTGATCGGACTGTCGGCGCCGTCGGGACCGAGGCCCCAGGAAAACCGGATGTGGTCGCCATAACCATTGGGCTCGCCGATCAGGCTGAACTTGAAATCGGGAAAGCGCTGCTGCACGCCGGCGATCAGCGCCTCGATGCCGTCGCGTCCATCGCCCTTCATCAGGGGATCGACATAGCTCGCGTCATTGGTCCAGTTCTCGCCGAGCAGCTCGCGGCGGCGGCCGGCCGTGCGCTCGTTCCAGAGCTCGATGTAGCGGCGGGCGATGGTGACGGGGTCGGTCATGGTATTCTCCTTCGATGTGGCCGTGATCGGCTGTCCTGACTATCGAAGGTTCACGCGCGCTGATCGATTACCTCTGAGGTCATCGTTGCGCGAAAAAATGGGAGCGCGATGAGGGTCTCATCGCGCTCCATTCGCTTACGCGATTGTCTGCGACGATTACTTCGCGGCAACCACCATGATCTCGACGGTGTATTGCGGCGCCGCCAGCTTGGCTTCGACGGTGGCGCGCGCTGGCGTGTTGCCGGCCGACACCCAGGCGTCCCACACCGCGTTCATTTCGCCGAAGGTCTTCATGTCGGTGATGTAGATCGTGGCCGAGAGCAGCTTCGACTTGTCGGTGCCGGCCTTGGCGAGATGACCGTCGATGGTGGCCAGGATGTCCTGGGTCTGCTTCGTCACGCTTTCACCGGCCGCCTTGTTGGCGACGACGCCGGCGAGATAGACGGTATTGCCGTGCACGACGACCTGGCTCATGCGCGGGCCGGTTTCGAAACGCTGAATGCTCATTTGCGGATCTCCTCACTGGAATGGCGACACTGTCTAGCCCAGCGACTTAACGTGTGCCACCCCCGGCGCGCATGCATCGCCTGCGGCGCATGCGTCACCGCCAGGCATGTGCCCTCACTGAAACTGACTGAAAAAAGCCCAGATCGTCTCGGCGCCGTCGATGTCGGCATTCTGCGGCCCGAGCAGGCCGGCTGCGACCCTCGGGAAGCGGGCATCCGGCGAGAACCCCGGCATGCGATGGCCGCCATGGTTGACGCGATAGAGCACGACGTCGTGGCCTCGAGGGCAGCGTGAGGAGATCCGCGTCACCGTGGACTGGTCCGCAGCGTTCCGGTCCGGCAGATCGGTGCTGGCCGCATCATCGGCCTCGCAGCCATTGAGCTTGCGCCAGAACGCCAGCGTCTCCTCGGTCGACCAGAAACCGTCTGCGGCAAAATAGCTCGATCCGCGGCCGCCTGCATAGGGGACCAGCGGGTCCGCCGTGCCGTTCATGAGCAGCATCGGCAGCGGCCGTGACGGATGGCAGGTGACGGCGGCCTCGTCGGTGAGATTCATGATCACGCTCGCGCCCGCCGCGAACAGATCGGCGCGAGCGCAGACGAGCGTCATCGCCATGGCACCGCCATTGGAGATGCCGGTGACGTAAACCCGCTTCGGATCGGCGGTGCCGGTCGCCACCAGCTTCTCGACGAGCGTTGCGATGAAGGCCACGTCGTCGGTGCCCTCGGGCGGGCCGCGGAGCGCAGGCCCCGCTTTGGTTCGCGCATCCGCCCATGCGTGGTTGAGGCCATCGGGGAAGACCACGGCCAGCCCCTCGCGCTTTGCGACCTGCGGCCACGCCGTGCGTGCGATTACATCGGCGCCGCGCTGGGTCTTGCCGTGCAGCACGACCACGAGCGGTGCAGGCTTCTTCGCGGGAAGCTGCGCGGCGTAGGAGCGCTTCACGCCATTGACGTCGATCGTCTCGGCGGATGCGGCCGAGGCCGCGATCAATGCCGCGGCCAGTGCCCCGATGCGCATCCACCGCCGCATGGCCTATCCCACCGCCTTCGCCGCCGCGCGCCCCGCATTGCGGCCCGAGAACAGGCAGCCGCCGAGGAAGGTGCCTTCCAGCGAGCGATAGCCGTGCACGCCGCCGCCGCCGAAGCCCGCGGCCTCGCCGACCGCGTAGAGGCCGGGGATGACGCTGCCCTCGCTGCCGAAGACGCGCGAGTCGAGGTCGGTCTCGAAACCGCCCAGCGTCTTGCGGGTGAGGATGTTGAGCTTGACCGCGATCAGCGGTCCCTGCGCGGGATCCAGGATCCTGTGGGGAGACGCGGTGCGGATCAGCTTGTCGCCGATGTAGCGACGCGCATTGTGAATGTTCATCACCTGCGCATCCTTGACGTAGGGGTTGGCGATCTCGCGGTCGCGCGCCTCGATCTGCGTCCTGATGTGCTCGAGCTTGAGAAGGTCGCTGCCGGCAAGCTTGTTCATCTCCGCGACGAGGTCCTCGATCTTGTCGCGCACGATGAAGTCGACACCATGGCTTTTGAACGCCTCCACCGGCGCCGGCGCTCCCTTGTTGGTGGCGCGCTTGATCGTCATGCGCCAGCTCTTGCCGGTGAGGTCGGGGTTCTGCTCCGAGCCCGACAGCGCAAACTCCTTCTTGATGATGCTCTGGGTCAGGATGAACCAGGAATATTCATAGCCGGTCGACATGATGTATTTGAGCTGGCCGAGCGTGTCGGAGCCCGGGAACAGCGGCGCCGGCAGTCGCGTGCCGGTGGCGTCGAACCACATCGACGACGGTCCAGGCAGGATGCGGATGCCGTGGCGCGGCCAGATCGGTGACCAGTTCTGGATGCCCTCGACATAGTGCCACATGCGGTCGCGGTTGATCAGCCGCGCGCCAGTCTTCTCCGTGATGCCCATCATGCGGCCGTCGACATGTTCGGGCACGCCGGAGATCATGAACTTCGGCGGCGTGCCGAGCCGCTCCGGCCAGTTCTGCCGCACCAGCTCGTGATTGCCGCCGATGCCGCCGGACGCCACGATCACGGCCTGTGCCTTGATCGCGAACTCACCGACGACATTGCGGGAGGAGCTCTTGCCGCGTTCGACGTCATCGGGGGCGAGCACGGCGCCGCTGATCCCGTCGACGGTGCCGTTGGTGATGGACAGCGCATCGACGCGATGGCGACACTTGAAGGTCAGCCGGCCATTCTTCACCGCCTCGCGCGCGCGCCGCTCGAACGGCTCGACGATCCCTGGGCCGGTGCCCCAGGTGACGTGAAAGCGCGGCACGGAATTGCCGTGGCCCATCGCGTCATAACCGCCGCGTTCGGCCCAGCCGACCACGGGGAAAATGCGGTGCCCCATCGCGCGCAGCCAGTCGCGCTTCTCGCCGGCGGCGAACGCGACATAGGCCTCGGCCCATTTGCGCGGCCAGAAATCCTCGTCGCGGTCGAAGCCGGCGGTGCCGAGCCAGTCCTGCATGGCGAGGTCCTGGGAGTCCTTGATGCCGAGCCGGCGCTGCTCCGGCGAATTCACCAGGAACAATCCGCCGAACGACCAGAACGCCTGGCCGCCGATCGACTGCTCGCCCTCCTGGTCGACCACGATCACGCGCTTGCCCGCATCCGCGATCTCGGTTGCGGCAACGAGGCCCGACAATCCGGCGCCGACGACGATGACGTCCGTCTCCTCAGCCATGGTTTTCCCCCTTTGCCATGATTCCCCCTTTCATGGGTTCCCCCTGTATTTGCCCGGATTGAAGCCAGCGGTTGTAACTGAGATCAAGGACGTGGCGCGCAAGACATCGTTAACTTGTTCCACTTTGGGATAAAGACCCTGCGAGTGCAGCGCGGACGCAACACTGGATTTGAATTTGTTTTGAGCCAGCCGGCCTGCCTAGACAAAACCGCGGTTACGACGGACGCTAGCAGTGCATCACCACCTGACACGCAGATTCGAATTCGACTGGGGCGGGGGACAATGAAGTTTCTGACGGGGTTGCTTGCGGCGGTTCTCTTGATCGCTGGCATGGGGGCATCTCACGCGGTGGTTCGGATCGCGGATGACCGCGGCGGCCGGATTGGAACCTACGTCGACAAGTACCAGGACCTGCGTCAATCCGGCGAGACCGTCATCATCGACGGCCTGTGTGCCTCCGCCTGCACCATCGTCCTCGGCGCCATCCCGCATGATCGCATCTGCGTGACCTCGAGCGCGACGCTCGGCTTCCACGCCGCCTGGGACTTCGGCAACAATGGCCGCGCCGTCACCAATCCCGAGGCGACCCAGATGCTCTATGCGATGTACCCCTCGCAGGTGAAGCGCTGGATCAGCCAGCGCGGTGGTCTCACCCCCCATATGCTGTTCCTGAAGGGCAAGCAGCTCCAGGCCATGTACAAGCCCTGCTACCTGGACGCGCAGGCCTCGACCATCAAGCCGCCGCGCCGGCCTCTGCCGCAGCAGGGGGAGCAAGTCGAATCCGCCCGCGGCCAGCTGCTGCACTAACCCTCCCGGCCTGACATTCCGACCCGCCTGTGACGCCTTGAGGGCTGGCGGCGCCTTGCCCGCCGGCTGGCCAAAGCCTATCTGTGGGCTTGGGAACCGGGGCCTTCGCCCCCGATCGTTGTCATGGCTCAACCACTGCACCCGACGCATCCGTTACAGGACAATTCGTCCACTGCCGGCCGAACGCCGTCCGTGCTGCTGTGGACGGGCGCGGCGGTCTTTGGATTGCTCCTGCTCGGCGCGCTGGGGCTGTGGTTTCACTACGGCACGCAAATGTTCTTCGAAATCATCAGGACCGGTTTCGCCGCCTGCTTCTGATCCGCGACAGGAAGTTTTCCGCTCATGAGTTCCGCCACCCGTCCGCTGGTGATCGCGACCGCCTTCGCCGCAAGCCTCGTTGTCGGGCTCCTGATCCTGTTCTGGGCCATGGGCGGCGTCAGCAAGGTGGCGCAGCCGGCCGCGATCGGCGGCCCGTTCCAGCTCACCGACCAGCACGGCAAGGCCGTCACCGAGAAGAACCTCAAGGGCAAGCCGACCCTGATCTTCTTCGGCTACACCCATTGCCCCGACGTCTGCCCGACCTCGCTGTTCGAGATCTCGGAAGTGCTGCGCGTGATGGGCAAGGATGCCGACAAGGTCAACGCCGTCTTCATCTCGGTCGATCCCGAGCGCGATACGCCGGCGACCATGAAGGAATATCTGTCGAGCTTCGATCCGCACCTCGAAGGCCTGTCAGGCGATCCCGCCGAGACCGCCAAGGTCGTCACCGCCTACCGGGTCTACGCCAAGAAGGTCCCGACCAAGGACGGCGACTACACCATGGACCACACCGCCCTGATCTACCTGATGGACCGCGACGGCCGTTTCGTCTCGCCGTTCAATATGAAACGGACCCCGGAAGAGGCGGCGGCGGATTTGAAGAAGTATCTCTGAGGGCTGCGTTTGGGCCCAACCGTATCCACATCGTCATGGCCGGGCATAGCCGTCCGAAGGACGGCGTCGCTTCCGCTCGCCTATGTCCCGGCCATCCACGTTCTTGGGGCGGCGGGAAAGTTCGTGGATGCCCGGGACGAGCCCGGGCATGACGGCGGAGAGACTTCGGCCCACAATCGGCGCTCGCGTTCCCGCCGGGATGGTCTATAACGCCTTCCGATCCCAGTGAAATTCGTTCATTCCGGCCGATGGCTCCGTCGCACCAGGCGAAATCGTTCAAATCTGTCCGTGGCTTGCTGGCGGCGCTGACCGCCGGCCTCTGCCTGCTGTCAGGCCTCCCCACCGCAAACGCCCAGGCACCCGCCAAGCGCCCCCCGGCGGCGCCCCAGGCCACGCCGCAGGTCGCCCCCCAGGCGGCGCCGCAGGCCGTGCCCGGCTTCTGGGATCCGCGACGTCGTCCCGAACGGCCGGATTTGTCGCGCCTGACCGTGATCCGCTTCCTGACCGAGACCGACTACCCGCCGTTCAACTACACCGGCGCCGACGGCAACCCGGCCGGCTTCAACGTCGATCTCGCCCGCAGCCTGTGCGAGGAGATCAAGGTCACCTGCACGGTGCAGATGCGCCGCTTCGAGACGCTGGTCGATGCGCTCTCCTCCAACCGGGGCGATGCCATCATCGCCTCGATGGCAGTGAGCCCGCAGCTGCGCGCCCGGGTCGATTTCACCGATCCCTATTACCGCGTGCCGGCGCGCTTCGCCTCACGCAAGGACGCGGTGATGCCGGAGATCCGGCCCGAATATCTCGAGGGCAAGAAGGTCGGCGTGATCGCCGGCTCCGCGCATGAAGCCTATCTCAAGGCGATGTTCACCGACGCCGAGCTGCACCCCTATCCCAACGACGATGCGATGCGCGCCGCACTTCGCAAGGGCGAGGTCGATTTCATCTTCGGCGACGCCATTTCGCTGGCGTTCTGGATCAACGGCACCGATTCCGGCGATTGCTGCGCCTTCTCCGGCGGCCCCTTCGTCGAGAGCCGCTTCTTCGGCGAAGGCGTCGGCATCGCCGTCCGCAAAGGCAACGACGTGCTGCGCCAGGCCCTGAACTGGGCACTGTTCCGGGTCTGGGAAAAAGGCCGCTACACCGACCTGTGGCTGCGGTATTTCTCGGTGAGCCCGTTCTAATCCCGCTGCCTCCTCGTCGTCATTGCGAGGAGCGCAGCGACGAAGCAATCCAGAATCTTTCCGCGGAAGCACTCTGGATTGCTTCGCTACGCTCGCAATGACGGTGGGGGTGGTTACACCATCCCGCAACTTTTGCATTCCGCGCAAAAATCGCTATTTTCCGCGGCCCGGAGGCCCTTCTTGATGTCTGTTATCGATCCCAGCATGAGCCCGAGCGACTTACGTGCGCTCGCCGAACAATCCAACGCCTGGCCGTTCGAGCAGGCGAAGGCCATTGTCGCGCGGCTGAAGAAGAGCCCGAAGGACGAGGTTCTGTTCGAGACCGGCTACGGCCCGTCGGGCCTGCCGCATATCGGCACGTTCGGCGAGGTCGCGCGCACCTCGATGGTGCGCCATGCTTTCCGCGTGCTGACCGAGGACAAGATCAGGACGCGCCTGCTCGCCTTCTCCGACGACATGGACGGCTTCCGCAAGGTACCCGACAACGTCCCCAACAAGGAGATGCTGGCCGCTCATATCGGCAAGCCGCTGACGCGGGTGCCGGATCCGTTCTCGAACGAGTACCCCTCGTTCGGACACCACAACAATGCGCGGCTGCGCGCCTTCCTCGATCATTTCGGCTTCGACTACGAGTTCGCAAGCTCAACCGACTACTACACGTCGGGCCGCTTCGACGCGACGCTGCTCAAGATGCTCGCCGCCTACGACAAGGTGATGGAGATCATCCTGCCGACGCTCGGCCCCGATCGCCGCGCCACCTATTCGCCGTTCCTGCCGATCAGCAAGACCAGTGGCATCGTGCTGCAGGTGCCGATGATCCGCCGCGACGTCGCGGCCGGCACGGTGACCTATGTCGACCCTGATACGAACCAGGAAGTCGAGACGCCGGTCACCGGCGGCAACGTCAAGTGCCAGTGGAAGGCCGACTGGGCGATGCGCTGGGTCGCGCTCGGCGTCGACTACGAGATGGCCGGCAAGGACCTGATCGATTCCGTGAAGCTCTCCGGCGCGATCGCCCGGGCGCTCGGCGCCACGCCGCCCGAAGGCTTCAACTACGAGCTCTTCCTCGACGAGAAGGGCCAGAAGATCTCGAAGTCGAAGGGCAACGGCCTCACCATCGACGAATGGCTGCGCTACGCCTCGCCGGAATCGCTGACGCTGTTCATGTATCGCGAGCCGAAGGCGGCGAAGCGGCTGTATTTCGACGTCATCCCGCGCAACGTCGACGACTACCAGCAGTTCAGCGATGGCTTCGCCAAGCAGGACGCCAAGCAGCAGCTCGGCAATCCGGTCTGGCACATCCACAACGGCAAGCCGCCGAAGGCCGACATGCCCGTCACCTTCCAGCTGCTGCTGACGCTGGTGTCGTCGTCGAACGCGGAGAATGCCGAGACGCTGTGGGGTTTCATCGGCCGCTATCGTCCGGGCGTGAGCCCGCAGACGCATCCGAAGCTCGATGCGATGGTCGGCTACGCCATCAACTATTATCGCGACTTCGTCGCGCCGACGAAGACGTTCCGCGTGCCCACCGACACCGAGCGCGCCGCGTTGCAGGATCTGCGCGATGCGCTGTCGCAGCTTGCGCCGGACGCCTCGGCCGAGGACATCCAGAACGTCGTCTACGAGATCGGCCGCCGCGAGCCGTTCCTGGACCAGGTCAAGAAGGGCAAGGACGGCCGTCCCGGCGTCACGCTGGACTGGTTCAACATGCTCTACCAGGTGCTGCTCGGCCAGGAGAAGGGCCCGCGCTTCGGCTCCTTCGTCGCTGTGTATGGCGTGCAGAACGCCGTCAACATGATCGACGGCGCGCTGGCAAGTGCCAACCGACCCAAAGTAAGCCCGCAGACTGACCAAGTCGGCCCGCAAACGGAAGCATAGTGCGCCCGCGACCGGGCGCCTCTAGCACCGCAAGCCCCTATCGGTACAGGAAGGCTTAGGGCGATTTGCGCTCGGACAACGAAACGACGCGCTTGACAGCGGCCCGCGACGGCGGGCTCTATGATCGTCTCCCCTTCGACGGCAGAGATGGACACGAACGCATGCGCTCGGCGGTTAACCGAATCCGGAGAAACCCGTGATACCCAATTTCGCGGCCCATATCCGGGCTCTCAATGATGAGCGGTTAGAAGCATTCGTGAAGGACTGGGTGAGCCGCCGCACGCGCGATTACGTGGAAACGCAGCGCTGGTCCGGCCCAGGTGACATGGGCCGCGACGTTGTCGGATACGCCACGCCGTATAGGCATGAAGGCGACTGGGACAACTTCCAGTGCAAGCAGTTATCGGCAAGGCTCTCGGAAAACGACGCCTTCGTCGAACTCGGGAAAATTTTCATGCACGCGGCGGCTGGGGACTACAGTCTGCCAAGATCCTATACCTTTGTGGCGCCCAAAGGCGTCGTGCGGAAGGTTCAAAATTACGTCGCCAATCCCAACCGCTTTCGGCAAGCGTTCCTCGACAAATGGGAGGAGATCATCGCGCCGCAGCTCGTCGAAAACCAGGTAATCGCGCTCACGCCGGAGATTCGCGACGTCATAGGGCGCTTCACGTTCGAACGCGTCTATTGGCTCGATGCCGTGGGGTTAGCCGACGATCCCTATGCGAAAGCGGCACTTGTACATTGGTTCGACCATGACCCCGGCGCCGCACCTCCGGGGGTCACTCCGGAGGCGCCGCAGGAGGAGGAAGCGCCGTACATCGAGCAGCTAATCCATGTTTACGGGCAACGGCTCAACGTCAGCTTCGACGGTTACGACGCAGCGCTGGCGGACCCGGAGTGGGGGCAGCATCTGCGAGACCAGCGCACTCGATATTTTGATGCCGCCTCGTTCGACCGACATTACCGCGACTCGACGCCGCCAGACTATCTGGTGACTTTCAAGCGCGACCTTTACGATGGGGTCGCGGACACGTACCGCGATCAGCATCACGACGGATTAGCCCGTGTTTTGAGGGTCTTGGCGCAAGCCTCGCAAGTTTCGCCGGCAGGTGTCTTGGGGCGGCATGCGACAGTTGCCGTCAAGCAGGGAACTTGTCATCAATTCGCCAATGAAGGACGGCTGCCATGGAGAAGGTGACAGAGGGGCCCCGCTCCCACCCGTTCAACTCCGCGCTGGAGACTGGCATTCGGGCCCTCGTGATACTCGAAGCTTTCCATCCGCGCCTTTGCGACCTCACCGAGCTTACCTGGTTCGATCACCTGGTCGTGCATACCGGTGACATCCCGGGCGAGGACGTTCCAATCAGCCTCCATCCGGATCTTCCCAATAGGACCGGCGAGCTTCTTGTCCGGCGCCGGCTAATTGAGGACAGCCTACGGCTTATGCAGCGAATGCACTTGGTCGACGTGGTTGATGGTGCGGAAGGTATCGGCTTCACGGCTAGCGAGGACGCGCCGAGCTTTCTTGCATTGCTGAAGGCGCCCTATACCCTTGAATTGAAGAAGCGCGCGGCCTGGCTAGCCGCACATTTTGCCTCGCTGTCTAAAGCGACAATCCGCGATCTGGTCGATGAGAAAATCGGCCGGTGGACGGCTGAATTCCGGATCCCCCACGCTTCTACGAGCTGAATGTGCCCAAGCACGGCCTCGCCCTTCGACATCTCGTATTCACCGGCCCGGGACGGGAGCCGGCGGCTCTGTCGTTCGAAGACGGGGTGAATGTCGTCTTTGGCGCATCGAATACCGGCAAGTCATTCATCGTAAAGGCCATGTCCTACATGCTGGGGGCCCGAGCGAAGTTGCCGAAGATCCCCCAAAGTAACGGCTACGACTCGGCCTGGCTCGGGCTGGTGCTGCCCTCGGGGCGGGAGGTCACCTTGTATCGCTCGACCAAGGGCGGCGGCATGAGGCTTCATGATGGATTGGTAACGGATGCTCCGAAGAACAGCGGCGTCGTGCTTGCGATCGCCGACAACAAGAAAGACGAGACCGTCTCTCACTTTCTGCTAGCCGCGATCGGCTTGGCCGACAAACAGGTCGTCAGAAACGCCAGCGCGGATAAGGAGCCGCTTTCGATCCGGCTGCTCGCGCCCCTCTTTCTGGTCGAAGAAGACCGGATCATCTCTGGGCGCAGTCCGATCCTCTATTCGCAGCAACACACCGAAGTCACTTTTGAAAAGAACCTCTTTCGGTTGCTGCTGACTGGTCTGGATGATTCAGGCGTTCAAACGGTGATGTCGAAGGGCGCCCGCACGGTAGCTACGAACGCAAAGGTCGAACTCCTCGACGAATTTATTCAACAGATCGACGAACAGTTGGGCGAAGGCGAGATTGATCGCGCTGACCTTCAGAGGCAAATTGAGAGTATCGATGCCTCTCTGGCGGCGTTGTACGAAACCATGCAGCGCGCCCAGGACGAGATCGACTCGCTGGTCTCCGAACGACGGACAAAGACCGACAAGAAACTGGAACTCTCCGCGCGCCTGGCAGAGCTCGAAGTCACTCTGCAGCGCTTCGCGAGCCTGGACGCGGTCTATAGCTCCGACATCGCTAGGCTCGAGGCACTTGAGGAGGGAGGGTTCATTCTCAGGGCCATGAATGGACAAGATTGTGCCGTATGCGGCGCTCCTCCGAGCGCGCAACGGCACAATCACGCCGCTGATGAGATCGAGCGGTCGCATGCGGCGGCCGCGGCCGAGGTTCGCAAGATCGAGCGCGAGCAGCGCGTTCTAGCACGCACCGTCGCGTCCCTGACGGCTGAAACCGGGGGACTGCGATCCCTAATTGCAGAACTCGATCGCGCGCTCATCGGCATTGAGCAGACGATCCTCGATGCACGGCCGAAAGAGGCTGCGGCAAGAAACGACTACGAGGTCTTCTTCTCGAAGAAAGGTGAACTCGAGAAGATCACCTCGCTTCTCGCACGACGAGACTCGCTCGTAGTTAAAAAATCTCAAGTTGAGGAAAAGCCGGCGGCAACGAAGCCCGAAGATAAGATGCAGGTCGGTATTGACGGCCCCACCGCATACACGTTTGGGAAGGTCGTTCGGGAGATACTCGAGATATGGGGCTTCCCCGACGCGTCCGAAGCGCAGTTCGATCTGGCCACCAGCGATGTCACCATTGGTGGTAACGCTCGCGCAGACAGTGGAAAGGGCGTGAAGGCCATTCTGCATGCGGCGGTCAACGTTGCGCTGCTGCTTTACTGTCGCGAGCGCAATCTGCCACACCCCGGATTCGTGGTGCTTGATACGCCTCTGCTTACCTATCGCGAACCGCTAGAGAGCAAATACGGCGAGTTGTCTGCGGACGAACTGAAATTGCAGCGGACGGGCTTGGCGACGCGTTTCTACGATCACCTGGCAAGCCTGAAGGATGTCGCGCAGTTCGTCGTCATCGAGAACAAGGATCCGCCGGCCGACGTTGCCAAGCCGATGCCGATCCAGACGTTCACGGCCAACCCGAACTCGGGACGCTACGGGCTGTTTCCCGTTAAGAGAGTGGACTGATCTAACTTGTTATTCCCGCTTCGGAAGCTTGTAGGTGCCATCCAGCCACCCAGCCAAGAGTTCTCCAACCACCGCCGAGACACTCGTCTTGTCTCGGATCGCCTTGATCTTGGTGTCTTCGATTGTCTGTTCGTCGATTAGCACCTGGAGCGGAGCCTTGCCTTCGGGCGCGCGAGGTCCGCTCCGGCTATTCCGCTCCGCCTTCGGCTTACCCGTCTTAGCCACCTTATCCCCCTGATTCGACCGCGTTAACCATGATGCACGGCCCGTTCATGGCAGCAACATCAGAGGAGACCAGGCGCACATGTGCGCACTTGACACGGAACCCCTGATAGCTTATTTGGAATTTTATGGAGACTGCAGAAGAGGTCGATCTCGTTCAGCTCAACATCCCCCAGGCCGCGCAATTTGCCCGGATCGAGGAGTTGTGGCCCGAGTTCGGCCATTCCCTGCAGGTGCTGGCCGCTTCCGACGGCGGCGGCATGGCTTGGCGGACCGTCGACGGCATCGAGTACCTGACGCGCTACACGCGCCAGGATGGCAAGCAGAAGGTCAAATCCCTCGGACGACGGACCCCGGAGACCGAAGCCATTTTCGAGCAGTTCGAGAGCACCGTGTTGAAGGCCCGGCGGGTCCGGAGGGAGCTGAGAGAGGACGTCCTGATGTCCTGCAAGCTCGCGAAGGCCTACGGCGTCGCCCGGCTGCATGGCCGCTTGGCCGAGACCCTCGACTGGCTCTGGTACACGGGGGCCTCAAGTCGGCTTTCGGTGTTCGGCGGCACCGCTCTGCTCGCCTACGAAAGCGGCTCCGGGATCCTGGCACCGGCGGCGCTGATCAAAGACCAGCACCTGCAGTTCGTCGCCCGGACCGAGGACCTCGAGACCCTTAATCTAGCCGAGATTGCCGAGGCCTGCGACGTCGACAACGAAGGCGCCACCTGGAAATACGATGACGACCGGTACCTGATCCGGACCAAGCGCGAAAGGCGCCTGCTGGCCGAGGTCTTTCTGCCGACCTACTTCGTTCGGCGGCTCGATGGCGATGCCCATCTTGAGCTCAAGGCCATGCTCCGGGGGCCCGGTGCCAAGGGCCTGACCTTTAGCCGGGACACGCGTCCCATCGAGCTCACCGCGCTGGACCCGTCCGCCTACGCGATCGCGGCCCACTGCATGCGTGACGACGAGCTCTGGGCAGAACGGGCGGCGTTCGCCTGCTCGCTGGTCAGACACCGCTGGCCCGACGATTTCGACCTGGTCCAGGAGACGATTCTCGATGCCGACCCAGACGTGCGCTGGGCTCGGCTCAGGGGGCCATGATGGAAACGGAATCTGACGCGACAGCGTGATCGCTGTGGACAGCCTGTTGAAAACCACCCCTGGTCGGGCGGACCACGGCGCCGGCGAGTGGCGGATTTCTCAAGGACTCGTTTGGAGGCGGATCGGCGGAAACGTCGATTCCGCGGCCATGAACGAGGTTAACGAATTCTGAAGCCAGGCGGCTGGAGCAGCTCTCCGGCCTGGAAACAAGCTTATTGCGCGCGACGATCGCGATCGTCAGGGTGAAACCAGCGAAAAGGAGAAGCGACCCCAAAACGAAAACGCGGCCCGTGCAACCGGACCGCGCTCTCGATGGGAAAACCAGAGAAGAACCTCGGAAGAGGAAGCCTCTAACCGGCCAACACCAACTAGCACCCGGACCAGACCATCTCTGGGCCGGGTTGGCAAGACCGGCCCGCGGCACCTCTTCCTCAGATCCACGGAATCCATCGTCACGCCCGGGAACCCCGTTTCCGGCGACGGCGGAGCCTTGTCCGGACCGAACCGACCATGATGACGCGTGAACAGTATCTGACGCCCGATCCGAACATCCCCGCGCCGCGGGCCCTGCCGCGCCGGTGGAGGCTCCCCAGCGAGCAGGCGACCCGCGGAGCGCGCTCGATCGGCTTCTCGTCGAAGGGATCGTCCCGCACGGTCTTCGTCGTGGACGGCAAGGTCGAGGGCGCGGAGTCGGACCTCGAGCTCTACAGCGGCCTATGGATGCTGGCGCAGCCCGCCATCGTCGACGTCGTCAGCCAGTGGCCCCAGGTGCGGTACATGGACCGCGATCGCGTGCTCCGTCGGTTCACCTTCGATTTTACCTCGGTCCACGCTGACGGGTCGCGCACCGCGCATTCGGTCAAGCCGGCGAGCAAGGTCGAGGCGTCGGAGGTGGAGGAGATCCACCTCCTGCTGCAGCGGCAGATGTCGCCGGCGCAAGCCAACCGCATCAACCTGATCACCGAGGCGAAGCTGAAGCCCGAGGACCGTTTCAACGCCGAGGCCATCTACATGGCCCGCCGCTTCCCGGTGCCCGAGCACGACGTCGTCATCGAGAGGCTGATCGCCGACCTCCATGGCACCACAACGGTCGGAGCGCTGCGCGTGGACAGCGGGCTGCGCGGCGCCGCCTATCGCGCCATCGTGCGCGCGATCGCGGACCGCAAGCTCAAACTGGTCGACCATGTCCGGATCACGTCGGATGCGGTTGTTCGCCGCCCGAAGAGCCGCTGAGCCCCGATGGCGCACCTCCGCACTCAGCCCCCGGCCCCGCCGCCGATCCCGGTCGGTGCTCCGCCGTTCCGCTACGGGCCCCACGACCAGATCGTCATCGACAGGGTGGCGTACACGGTCGTCGGCTTGGTGCGCGGCATGGTCACGATTGCGCGGGAAGACAACCCGAACGTGACGCAGACGCTGTCGCGCGACGATATGAACGTGGTCCGCCACAGTAGGGGCTTCAGCTACAAGCGGGACTTCTACAATCCGGAGGCGGCGCGGGCGCGGAAACATGCCGGCGTCCCTTATGTCAGCGACTTGCCGGACGCGGAGCAGAAGGAAATCCTCTGGAAGGAGCGCTGGTGTCTGGCCGCGTTGCGCCGGAAGCATCTCGACCGGGCGCACCCCGAGAAAATCTCGTTCAGCGACGACAGCCTCGAGGTCGCCATCCCGCAGATCGCCAAGGAGATCGGCAAGCTCGAGAAGGTCATCGCGCAAGGCGGCAAGCGGAAGCGGGCCGGCCAGAAGATCGTGGTCGTCGAGGGTCCTGGGAAGAAGTGCCTCCGCGAGTGGTGCAATGCGCTGATCGCCGGCGGCATGAACCCTTTGGCCTTGCGCAACCAGCTACGCAGGTGCGGCAACAGGCTCGATCGCCTACATCCCGAGGAATATGCCTTCCTGGTCCGCTTCGCCCGCCTGGCCGCCACGCCGGATCAGCCCAAGGCGCCGGTGATTTGGGACAAGATGTCCTCCGCGATCGCGGCGGAAAACAAGAGGCGACCGCCTACCGACCAGCTCAAAGTGCCGTCGGAAAAGCGCCTCCGCGAAGAGATCGACGCGATCCCCGCCTACGACATGATGGCTGGCCGAAAGGGAACGGACATCGCTCGAAACTACTTCCGCGCCATCACCTCTGGACTGTCCGACGTGGTCCGTGCGCTGCAACGTGTCGAGTTCGACGAGTGGGAGGTGCATTTGCATGTGCTCGCCGTCATGACCGGCGTGTGGGACACGTGGAGCGAGGCGCAGAAAAAGGCTGTCGAAAAGGTGCGTCTGGTGCTCTGCGTAGCGCTCGACGTCGCCACCAAGTGCGTCGTGGGCATGAGCGTCGCCCTCACTGCCTGCCCGGAAAACGCGGTACGCTGCCTGGAGATGACGGTCTCGGACAAGCAGTCCTACGCTGACGCGGCCGGCGCGACGACGCCGTGGGAGATGTGCGGCACTCCCGAGACCGCGGTGGCCGACGCGGGATCGAGCTTCGCCAACTACGATTTCCACGCCAGGAACGTCGATCTCGGCATCAAGTTCACGACTACGGTGGCCGGCCTACCGTGGCTCCGCGGCAGCGTGGAGCGCATCTTCCGGTCCATCGACGACAAGTTCATCTCACTCTTCGCCGGTCGCACCTTCGGCAACGTGGTGGAAAAGGGCGAGTACGACAGTGAGGGCAACGCCTGCCTCACCATCGACGAGTTCGTCCTGGCGCTCGTCCGCTACAAGATCGACCACTATCACAACCACCCTCACGAAGGGCTCGGCGGCGAAACGCCCCGCGCCGCTTGGCTTCGTCTGACCGAGGAACTCGGCGTCGACCCGCCGCCCGACGACAACCTCCGCCGTGTTGTGTTCGGCCAACGGTTGTCCCCGATGCTCGGGGCGCACGGACTCCGCGTCCTAGGCATCGACTATCAGTCCGACGAGCTCAACGCGCTGTTCAGGCAGGCGGACCACATCAACGTGGAGGTCCGGGTCGACCTACGCAATCTCGGCGCCATCTCCGCCAAGATCGGTGACGACTGGGTCACGGTTGACGGCGCGCCCGAGCTCTTCCGCGTCACGGCGGAGGACTGGATCTGCGTCTGGGACGATCTGCAGGCTCGCAACGCGGTCGTCGACGCCATCACCCGCGACATCCTCGACGATAGTATCGCCCACCTGGTCGAGGTCGGACGCATTGCCCGCAAGCGCCGGAACATCGCCGAGGAGCCGATGGATGCGGAGAAGCTCGCCTACCACCAGAAGCGCATGGGCATCGGAGTCAAATTCGCCAGCGAGCGGATCAAGGAGGCGGCCAAGGAGCCCGTCGACCTGATGGACGGCTCCCTCGTCGTCGGCGGTGACGCACCTCAGGTCGCGTCCGGTGTCGAGGACGCCGCCCAGAGCGCCGAGCCGCAGCAGGCCGCCGCGAAGGCGGCGCGGAAGGCCGCTCCGGGCCGCCCGGGCGACACGGCAAAGAAGTCGCTGGCCAAGGACCGCCGCGCACGCTGGAAATTTGAGGAGTGAGACATGTCGAACAACGTCCAGCAAAACCAGGCGCTCGCGCCGCCGATCGACCGGACGGGGCCGCTCAAGGCCTTCCTGAAGCACGACGACGACCGCGTTGCGGCGATCATAGAGAAGCTGCAGGCCTGCTACATCGAATCCGAGCGCGACGAGGCCGTAAGCAATCAGATTACGCGCCTTATCCGCAACGCCCTGAAAAAGCGATATCCGAAACGCCCGGAGGGCGACGAAAACCGTCGGGCCGGAGTTGGATTCGTGGTCATCGGCGGCAGCGGCTCGGGCAAGACGGCCGCCCTTGAGCGGGCGCTGGTGGACCATCCGGCTTTTCCGGGCTACGGGGTCGCAGGCTCGGGCTGCGTTTTCGTGACTGTGTTGGTGCCTTCGCCCTGCACGCTGACACAGCTTGGTGACGCCGCGCTGGAGGCGCTCGATTACCACGCCGAAAAGCCCCTGCGGGAGAACGAGGCATGGAAGAGGGTTCGCAAGCTCCTGCGCCGTAAGCGCGTCATGTTTCTGCACTTCGACGACGTTCACAACGTCCTGCAGAATGCGCATGACCGGGAAATCAAGAAGATCCAGGCGACCCTCCGCAATCTGATGATCTCCCGCGTGTGGCCGGTGCAGCTGGTGCTGTCGGGGATCGAGGAGACCCTCCTGATCTTCCAGAAGGACCGGCAGCTCAAACGCCGGCTCAAATACGTGATGTTCGACAATCTGGTCGCTGCGGACGACGCCGCCTGGATTGGCGACGCCGTCAAGGACTTCGCCGAGGCCGCCGGCCTGAAATACGTCGAGCGGGCCGGGTCGACCATCGTCGAGCGCCTGATCCACGCGGCGGCCTACCAGTTCGGTCTCGTGTTCGAGATTCTCCTGGACGCCATCGAGGTGGCCGTGACTGCCAAGAGCAAGACCTTCTGCATCGACCACCTGATCGAGGCCTACGCCGAACGGACCGCTCAGCCCGACGAACTCAACATTTTCGCTTCCGCCGCATGGCAGACCATCGACCCCAGCATCATCTTCGAAAAGGAGAATGAGCAGGCCGAGAAGGCCAAGAAGCCGGCCAGGAAGTCGGAGGCCCGGCGCTATGACCGCTAAGCTGGATCTCGCCCCTCCCCACTGCTCCGGAGAGCCGCCCACGGCCTACGCCTCGCGTCTGGCCCGGGCGCACGAACTGTTGGCGAGGGAGCTCTGCAGCGACTTCGGAATTAAGCACTGGCAGCTGACCAACGGCGACCATGCCTCGATCGCGAAGATCGCGGCCCTCGGCGGTGTCGACGAGGCCGATCTGGCGGCGTGGGCCTTCGTCAGGACCGGCGACCACGATTTCGCCTACCGCGGCCAGGCACTCCGCCGGGAGAGCCTCGTCGTGGGGCGCCTCGACGTCTGCCCCCGGTGCCTCGTCGAGGACGCGCGGAACGCAGGCAAGGCGCCGTCTGACGTTGCCTACGTCTGCCAAGGCGAGTGGCTTCTGGACGCGGTCGACACCTGCCCGGTCCACGGCTGCGCCATGGCCACCGTGCACAAGGCGCCCGGCACCGCTTACTGCTTCGATTTCTCGGACATCCTCGCCCTCAAGGCGGCCGGGCTCGCGGAGATGGCGGACAAGGCGCCCCTGCGCGATCCGACGGGCCTGCAAGACTACGTTTTGGCCCGCCTGGACGGCCGCGACACAGGCGCGCCGTTCCTCGACGCCATGCCCCTGTTTGCGGCGATCCGGACCTGCGAGATGCTGGGGGCGGCCGCCTGCTTCGGACGCAAGGGCAAGCGCGACAACCTCGCTGGGGAAAAGCTGCGGCAGGCGCGCATCCGCGGGTTCGAGATCGCCAGCAAGGGCAAGGAGGCCATCGAGGAGCTCCTGCGGACCATGGCCATGACCCACGCGCGCCGGCGCACGACCGTCCGTGACCAGATCGTGCGCCAGGCGTTCGCCTCCATCTACAACTACCTGCACGTCAATCCGAAGCGCCCGACCTGGCGGGTGCCGGCGTTCGCGCCCCTCCGGGACGTGGTTTCCGATTTCATCAAAGCCAGCTTCCCGCTCAAGCCCGGCGACAATGTCCTCGGCGAGGTCATCACGGTGAGGAGGCTGCACTCCGTGACCTCCCTAGCCAAGGAGATCGGATGCGGCGCCGACCGCGTGAAGAAGGTCCTCCTGCTCGCCGGACTGATCGATGAGGAGCAGGCGCGGTTGGCCAATCCGAACATCGTGTTCGATGCCGCCGCCGGCGGAAGGATCGTCCGCAAAGCCGTCGCAGCGCTCTCGTACGACGAAGCCGCCAAGCGGATCGGCACCGGCCGATATCAGGTGCAGATGTTCGTGAAGGCCGGCCTTCTCGATCCGATTGCGAACGACGAGCTGGGGCTTCGGGCGACGTTCTCTCCGACCGCAGTTGATAAATTCGTCAATACCCTGCTGAAGCGCGGCCGGCACGTGACTGTCAGGGAAAATAGTCATGCGACCCTTCTGGACGCGTCCCGCAAGGTCGCGTGCTCCCAGGTCGACATCGCCAGACTGATCATCGAGGGCCGGCTGAAGTGGGTCGGCACCATGGCCGGTAAAAGCGGCTACCGATCGCTCCTCGTGGATCTGCGCGAGGTCCGCGCCTTGGTTCATGGACGAGAGGCAAGGACGATCTCGGTGTCCGAGTTTGCCGACCGGCTGGGCTTGCGGAAGCAGACGGCGCACGCCTTGGTCGCGCGCGGCTACGTCAAATCCGCTGCCATCGAACGCGCCGGCCATCGCATCGCCCGGATCCGGCCTTCGGCGGTGAAGGTCTTCCGTCAACGTTACGTGTCGCTCGGCGAACTCGCCAGAGGCCGCGGGCTGCGTTCCGCGACCATGAAAGCCAAACTCGATCGCTGGGGCATCAAACCAGCACTCCATAAGCAGGAGGTCTTCACGATTTTCTATCGGCGGGTGGACGTGCGGACTTGCGCCTAAATTCGCAGCCGCTGCTTTGAGTGGTCCTGGTTATCGATAGCCGTGAAGCTGCCGCCCACCCAAGTCTGTCAACAAAGCATCCGTTGACACTTGAAACGCGGGCGGGCTTCCTAAAGGAATGGGAGATCTCGACGCAAATCATTATGAGCGCGGCATGCAGCATGCGCGGCAATTCGAGTACGATGCCGCTATTTCAGAATTCGACAAGGCAATTGTAGCCAGCCCTGATCATGATCGAAGCTATTATGCTCGCGGGCTTGCCTGGAAGAAAAAGGGGGATCTGTACAAGGCGATTGATGATTTTGAAGTTGCTTTGCACATCAACCCGAACCTCAGGAAGGCGAAAGAGCATCGTAGGGAGGCAATGGTTCAACTGGGATCGGCAACGCATTTTGCGCGGCCTTTGGTCCGCCCGCAGATGGTCTCACACTCTCCAGAGCGGGCCTGGAGCGCGAAGAAGCCGACAGAGAGGGCGGCCCATAAAGCCTTGACTTATAGCGTTACGACGACTGCGATCGTCTGGGCGCTCTTGGCTTGCTACTGGTTCGTGCCAGGCTTCCTCCTGACTGGCATCTTCTGGTTATCGTCCTTCTCCAGCTTCTATAAAAGCTTCTTAAAGGACGAGACCGCCGACGCCGTCTGGCACGACAGAAACGCGAATTAGGCGGCCGACCGATAATTACTGGAGCCTGGCCGGCGCGTCTTCAGCGGGCGAACTATGCTTCCAGCTGCGGGCAAATCCACTTTTGCCATCTAAAAAATCTCTAACAAAATCAAGGACCGGAATTCGGCGGCTGCGGACATACTATGGGTCGGGCAGCAGCAAGGAGCGCGTGAGGCGAACTCTCGATGTCATCGTCCGCCTAGTGCGCAATTGCGCACAGGGGCGGACGATCCAGTATCCCAGAGGCCTTGGTTATAGAATCGAAACGCCGCGGCGTACTGGATTCCCCGCCTTCGCGGGGAATGACATCGAACAAGGTCGCGACGTCCCGAAGTGACGCAGCTCAGATCGACTTGAGCACGTAGCGCCTGTTGTCCTTCTGCACCGGGCGCGCGTTCATCGGATAGAGCTTGGCGAACGCGGCGACGTCGGCGGCCGAGACCTGGATCGGCGTGGTCAGCAGCAGCCATTCCACCACTTCCGAGCAGGGCGGCGTCGTCAGCGAGCCCGGATAGCGGAAATAGCTGAGCTTGGTGGGCAGCATGGCGTGCGGATCGATGCCGGCATCGGCCTTTACCGCCGGGCCTTCGGCTGCCGGCATGGTCTTGACGATCTTGCCGAACGCCGGGTTCGCCCTGCCCTCGGCCATCAGCACGCCGACCACGGCGAGCCCGCCGGCCTCGTTGCGATGGACGAAATGCGCCTCCATCGGAAAATTCTTGCCGCCGATCATGTGCTCGCTCGGCCGGTGGAAGTGCACCTGCAGCAGCTTGTACTTGACGTCGCCGAGCATCAGGGTGCTGCCTTCGGCGAAGTTGAGCTGGATGGTGTGACCGTTGTTGACGATCGTGTCAGCGCTCTTGCCCCAATTCAGCTTCAGAAGCGGCAATTGCGACTTGATCGTCCCCTCGATATCGATCGGCGATTGCTGCAGGCCGACCGCGCAGGCCTTGTTGGCCGCATCGAGATCGCCCCATTTGGCGGGGCCGCCGACGCCTTCATAACTCCAATGCGCACCTTCGGCGGCGAAAGCTGGCTTGCACAGCGGACAGAGCGCGAGGCCAGCGAGGGCCTTCAAGGCGTGACGGCGATTCATCGTATTCCCCTAAGATAAAGCTGGGCCGGTAGTATCGGCGCAACCTATGCGAGAGGGTCGGTGAGTCGCAATGGCGATCGCGGGGATCGGGAAGGCTCACGCCTTGTTGCGGAAGGTCTCCAGCACCGTCGCCACGATCTTCTGACCGTTTCGGCGCAGCTTCCTGGAATCATCCGCGTAGGGCAGCAACAGCCCGATCTTGCAGATCATCGCGTCGATCATCCGGCTGAGCAGATCGACATCCTCCGCGTTCAATTCGCCGTCGCGCTTCAGCGCCCGCAGCGTCGCGATCAGGAGCGCGGTCGGGTAGGTCTCCTCGATCTCGCGGTAACGGGGTTCGCCGAGCACGGCCTGCGCTTCCTGGATGACGACGCGCGCATAGGCCGGCTCTTCGCAGGCGTCGAGATAGGCGTCGATGCCGGCGCTGAGACGATCCCAGATCTTGCGCTCGCCCCGCGCCGCGGCTTCGATCCTGGCGGCCGCCTCGCGCTGCATGGCAACCACCACGGCGTCGAACAGCGCCTTCTTGTCCTCGAAGTGATGGTAGAACGCGCCGCGCGTGACCCGCGCCGCCCGCGAGATCGCCTCCATGCCCGCCGCCTGAAAGCCATTCGCGGCAAACGCCTCGCGTCCGGCATCGAGCAGCGCCTGCCTGGTGGCCTCGCTGTACTCTTCCCGACGGCTTTTCGGAGGATCCTTCGCCCGCATCGCGCGCAACCTAACTCTTGACGCGCCGGTATCAAACACCATACAACATACACGATGTATGTATTAGACACGTAGAATGTTTATGGGAGTAAGCGATGGACGGCATGCGCATGTTCGAGCTGGCAGAACGTCTGGCGATCGCGAAGAGCCGGCAGGATGTCCCTGCGGCGCTGCAAGTCCTGCATCCGGACATGGTGCTGGAGACGCCGGCCTTCGGTACCCGGGTGCAGGGCCTTGCCGACAACGAGCGCATCCTGACGCGCTTCTTCAAGTCGTTCCCGGATTATCACGTCACGCTCGATGGCCACGCCAATTCAGCGGATACCCTGATCTGCTGGGGCACCGCCCGGATGACGATGACAGGCGATCGCTTCGGGGGCGAGCCCAACGGGCGCCGCGCCGAGCTGCCGGTGTTCATCGCCTTCGCCTTCCGCGACGACAAGATCGCGCATGAACGCTTCGTCTTCGATCTCTCCGAGCTGTGCGCGCAATCCGGCCTCTCGACCGATGCGGTCAGGCGCAAGCTGTTCGGCGATGCGACGCAGGCGGCCTAGGTCGCCAGGGCCCTTCCATTCAGGACATCAACCAACCCAACAAGGAGAGCAGACCCATGGCCGATCCCCGCATCAAATCGCTCGGCGATCTCGCAACCCGGCATCTCTTCGACATCGTCGTCGATCTCGATCCGCGCCTCAATTTCGGCGCAGGCCCCGTCGGGCAGCGCGTGCTGTTCGGCGCGACCAAGGGATCGTTCGAAGGCCCACGCCTGCGCGGCGAGGTGCTACGGGGCGGCGGCGACTGGGCGTTGTTCCGCGCCGACGGCGCCATGACGCTCGATGTCCGCCTGTCGCTGCGGACGCATGACGGCGAGCTGATCTACATGACCTATGGCGGCCGCTGGGTGACGCCGCAGTCCCTGCGCGCCGAGATGGCCGATCCCGCAGGGCGTACCAAGGTCGATCCCGCCGGATATTATTTCCGCACCAATCCGCTGTTCGAAACGGGCTCGCAGACCTACGCCTGGGTCAACGACATCGTCTGTGTCGGCAAGGGCTATCTCGTCGAGGGCGCCGTGGCCTACAAGATCTTCGAAGTGCTGTGAGACGTCCGTGGATGCGTTGAGCGAGCTGCATCATGCCGGCGACCGCAATGACAAATCCTCACTCGCGCGGTCGCTGGTCGCGGAAGGTCTCGGCACCGCCTACCTGCTGATCGCAATCGTCGGCTCCGGCATTCTCGGCGAGAGGCTGGCAGCCGGCAATGTCGCGCTGGCCTTGCTCGCCAATGCGCTCTCGACGGGAGCCGCGCTCTATGCCCTGATCGTCTGGCTCGCGCCGTTGTCGGGCGCGCATTTCAACCCGCTGGTCTCGCTGATGCTGGCGTGTCGCGGCGATATCGCCCCGCGCGTCGCCGCATTCTACGTGCCCGCCCAACTGGCCGGCGCCGTCGCCGGCGTTGCCCTCGCGGACGCGATGTTCGACATGCCGCCCTACGCGCTGTCGTCTCATCTTCGCAGCGGTCCCTCGCAATGGCTGAGCGAATTCCTGGTCACGTTCGGCCTGATCGGAATGGTGTGGACCTGCTCACGCCTGCGGCCGTCCGCTCTTGCCGGCGCGGTCGCCGCCTATATCGGAGCCGGCTTCTGGTTCACGGCCACGGATTTTGCCAATCCCGCGGTCGCCCTGGCGCGCGCATTCACCGACACGTTTTCCGGAATTCGTCCGATCGACGTCCCCGGCTTCCTCGTTGCGGAGACGCTGGGCGCCCTGGCGGCCCTGGTGTTGTTTCGCTGGCTGGTGCCGAATTTGCGCTGACGAAGCGCCGGTTCACTGGCTCGTCCACACGATCCGCGCAATCCATGCCACGTCGCCCGCCGCCATCGTGCGCGTGGCCTGCGAGGCATCGAGCGACTGCAGCTCCAGGGCCTTCGCTGTGCGGCGCCTCAGCGTTGCGATCGTCACCTCGCCCGCCTTGCTGCGCATCACCACGCGATCGCCCTTGCGGACCGGCGCGCCCGGCGAAACCAGCACGATGTCGCCGTCGCGATAGACAGGCGCAAACGCATCGCCGGAAATCTCCAACGCAAAGGTGCGGCTGTCCTCGGTGGTGGGAAGCGCGGTTTCGGTCCAGCCCTTTCCCGAAGGAAGCCCGGCCGCGTCGAAGGCACCGCTCGCGCCAGCCAGCGCGAAGTCGAGCAGCGGGACCGAGTGGCCGTCGCCGGCGTCATCCTCGATCAGCCGCGCAAAGCTCTCGATCGAGGAATCGGCGGCGGCGAGCGCCTTTGCGATCGATTCGGTCGAGGGCCAGCGCTCGCGGCCGTCCGAGGTGACGCGCTTGGACCTGTTGAAGGTGGTGGGATCGAGACCGGCGCGCTTGGCAAGGCCGGACGGCGACAGACCGGCGCGCGCCGCCAGCCGATCCAGTGCGACCCAGATCTGGTCGTGTGTGAGTATCCTCTGCGCTTTGGCCTGTCTGACCATCATGGTCCAGCCCGTCGCAACCCAGGAAAACTGTCCTCAAATCAACCGGTTTTCCGTTTTTCGCGCAAGGGGCGGCGACCGAAAGCCCCTTCAAGAGATGCGGCAGCCGGTTCGCGGGCGGAAAACACGCCAAAATGCCAATCCTCCCGGCCCCCTTCGGATTTCATCGGGCCGTAAATGGCTCTGGGTCTTGAGTTCGGCAGGGGCGGCCTTTACGGTCGCGCCGGGGTTTTTAAGGCCCCGCACGAGACGAAAAAACCCAAAAGACTCAAAGAGCAAACAGGGCTGCGCAAGCGGTGGTCAAGATCTACAAAATCTGTCCGGCCTCGGCCTGGCGTGAGGCGGAACGGCAGGGTGTCTACCTCGGCAGCGCGGACGATGCGCGCGACGGTTTCATCCATTTTTCCACCGCCGCCCAGGTTCCCGAGACGCTGCGCAAGCACTATTTCGGACAGCGCGCGCTGTTCCTGGTCGAGGTCGACGGCGATGCGCTCGGCAGCGAACTGCGCTGGGAGCGCTCGCGTAACGACGAGCTGTTTCCACATCTCTATGGCGAGCTCGACCTCGGCGCCGTCCTATCGGTGATGAACCTCAGCATCCGCTCCGACGGCGGCCACGATGTTCCGGAGCTTGCGCCGTGATCCGCGCTTTCGACGCTTTCTCGCTGCCGGTGCTGCGCTGGCTCGATCCGGAAGACGCGCATCGCCTGGCGATCCAGGGCCTGCGCTTCCTGCCGCCGATCAAGCCGCGCGTGGACGACCCCAAGCTCGCGATGCGCGCCTTCGGGCTCAACTTCCCCAACCCGATCGGCATGGCCGCGGGCTTCGACAAGAGCGCGGAGGTGCCGGACGCGCTGCTGCGGCTCGGCTTCGGCTTCGTCGAGATCGGCTCGGTGACGCCGAAGCCGCAAACCGGCAACCCCAGGCCGCGGCTGTTCCGGCTGGAGCGCGACGAAGCCATCATCAACCGCATGGGCTTCAACAATGACGGCGCGGACGCCGCGCTGCGCCGGCTTGCCGCGCGCGCGCAGCACGGCGGCATCGTCGGCGTCAATGTCGGCGCCAACAAGGATTCGCCGGACCGCGTCGCCGATTACGTCAAGCTGATCGAGACCTTCGCGCCGGTCGCGAGCTATTTCACCGTCAACGTCTCCTCGCCGAACACGCCGGGCCTGCGCAATCTGCAGGAAGGCGCGCTACTCGACGAGCTGCTTGCGCGCGTGATCGACGCGCGCGAGCGCGTCAGGCAGAAGGCCGGCGACACGCCGGTGCTGCTCAAGATCGCGCCGGATCTCAGCCTCGCCCAGCTCGACGACGTCGTGCAGGTCGCCCGTTCGCGCAAGGTCGACGGCATGATCGTCTCGAACACGACGATCGCGCGGCCGAGCACGCTGCGTGAGGCAATGCGCGCCAAGGAGCAAGGCGGCCTGTCCGGGCGGCCGCTGTTCCGCCTGTCGACGCGGATGGTCGCGGAGACCTATGTGCGTGTCGAGGGCGCGTTCCCGCTGATCGGCGTCGGCGGTGTGGATTCCGGCGGCGCCGCGCTGACAAAGATCCGCGCCGGCGCGAGCCTGATCCAGCTCTATTCGTCACTGGTCTACAAGGGCCTCGGCCTCGTCGACGAGATCAAGCGCGACCTCACCTCGACGCTGCTCCGCACCGGGCGCGATTCGCTGTCCGAGATCGTCGGCGCCGATGCCGCAACACTGACGGCGGAAGACTGGCCGGGGATGTGAGGCACTCTCGTACCCCGGACGCAGCGCAGCGTGCCGTCTTCGGCGTGGTGCGCTGCAGAGCCGGGGCCTATGTGGCAGCGAGTTCGAGGAGAGATGGGTCCCGGCTCTGCGCAGCAGCGTTTCACGCTGCAGCGCGTCCGGGACACGCGTGTCATAGCTTCGAAAACGTCGCCCTGAACTGCGCCGGATACCTCGCGGCCTGCAAGCCGCCGCGCGAGACATAAGAGGCCAGCAGCGCCCACCACAGTCCGGCATTGCCGAACGATTGCAGCGCCCACCAGGTGCCGAGGAAGATCACTAGCGAGGCCAGCATCAGGTTGCGCATCTCGCGCGCCCAGGTCGCGCCGATATAGATGCCGTCGAAGCCGAAGGCGAACACGCCGGGGATGGGTGCGAGCACGACGAAAGGAAGGAATTCGCGCGCGGCACGACGGACCTCGTCGCTCGTCGTCATGAAATCGATCAGCGCCGGGCCGAACAGCGCGAATAGCACGGCGACGACGACCGCAAAGCCGAGCCCCCACAACAGCACCAGCCGGGTCGACGCGGCAAAGCCTTTCGGGTCGCGCGCGCCGAGCGTGCGGCCGCAGAGCTGCTGGGCGGCATTGGCGAGACCGTCGAGGAAGAAGGCGCTGATCAGCAGGAAATTGTTGAGGACGGAGTTGGCGGCCAGCGTGACGTCGCCGGCCTGCGCGCCCTTGGCGGTGAAGAACAGGAACACGGCGATCAGTGCCGCGGTGCGGATCATGATGTCGGAATTCACCGCCAGCAGCCGCAGCAGCTTGTCGCGGTCGAGCAGCTTCGCATACGGCACGGCGAAGCCGGCATCGGCATAGTGCCGGCAGACGATCACGCCGAGGGCAAGTCCGACCGCTTCCGACAGCAGCGCGGCGATCGCCGCACCGGCGATGCCGGTATCGTAGACCAGCACCAAGAGGATCGTCGCTACCATGTTGACGAGGTTGATGACGACCTGAAGCAGCAGCGCCGAATTGGCGCGGGCGAGGCCGATCAGCCAGCCGAGGATGACGTAATTGGCGAGCGCGAACGGAGACGACCAGATCCGGATCTTGAAATAGGTCTTCGCGGCCCGCGTCACGCCTTCGCTGCCGCCCATGAGGTCGAGCAGGAGCGCGGCCAGCGGCAATTGCAGGACGATCAGCGCGGCGCCGATCAGGCCGGCAACGATGAAGCCTCGCGCCAGGATCGCGGCCGGCTCGCGCGTATCGCCTGCGCCGAGCGCCTGCGCGGTGAAGGCGAGCGTGCTCATGCGCAGGAAACCGAACAGCCAGAACAGGCAGTCGAACAGCACGGAGGCCATCGCGACCCCGCCGAGCAGCGCGGCATCGTCCAGCCGCCCGATCGCCGTGGTCGAGACCACGCCGATCAGCGGCGTCGTCAGATTCGCGACCATCGCCGGACCGGCGATGGCGAACACCTGGCGGGAGCTGATCTCGAGGGGGGCAGGCGCGTGCATGTCAGAATACGAGGACCATGCCGTCTTCGGCGGCGAGATGCGCAATATCATCCAGCCGCGACAGCACGTCGTCACTCATATGGGTGAGGACGAGGCGTTTTGCACCGATGTCAGGCAAGTGCTGTTCCAGGGTCTTCAGGCTGAGATGGTTCTTGACCACCTTCTCGTACATGTAGGCTTCCGCGATGAAAAGGTCCGCGCCATGCGCCAGTGGAATGAGCGTCTCCGTCCATTCGGTGTCGGCGCTGTAGGCGAGCGTGCGGCCCTCGGCCTCGACGCGGTAGGCGAGGAAGGGGCCACCGGATTCGCCGTGGACGACGGAATAGGGCGTGACCGTGACGACACCGAAGGTGCGGCTTTGCTCGGGCGCGAGCTCGACGACGCTGAGATCGAAGCGCTGTTTGGTTTTCGAGGAATGCTCGAACAGGACCTCCATCACCTCACGCAAACGTCTCTCGATGCCTTGCGGACCTGCGATCGTCAGCGGCTTGGTCCGCCGCGAAAACTGCGCATCGAGCAGGACGAAGGGAAGGCCGGCAAAATGATCGCCGTGGAAATGCGTGATCAGGATCAGGTCGATCTCGTCGCGCTCGATCTCGAGCCGCTTCAACGCCGGCAGCGCCGACGCGCCGCAATCGATCAGGAAATTGGCCGCGCGGCCTGAGACGTGAAAACAGGTGTTGAGCCTGCCGCCGGATCCGAAGGCGTCGCCGCAGCCGACAAAGCGCAATTGCATCGGCTGCGGCTCCTTAACCTTTGAGCTGAACTAGCGGCGCGGCGTGCCGAACACGCGCGACAGCAGCCAGATCGGGATCACGATGACAGCGCCGAGCAGGAAGTAGCGCCACAGCCAGTTGACGGTATCGAAGCCGAGATCCCACAGGTGCTGGAACAAGAGGCGGATGCTGGTGAGGATGTTCCAGGGATCGAATCCGATCGCCGCGAGCACGACACCGACCAGGATGGAGAGCAGGACCAGGCGAAACGCGACCGCCAGCGGCGAGCCGCCGAGAAAGCGGTGCAGGCCATCACTGCGGCCGGCCGGCAAATCTCTGACGTCTTGGACCATCTCAAGCTCCTTGGGCGAATTCAGCCCCCATTATAGGGCACGGCGAGGCACATGGGGAACCCGCAACCGGGCGTCAATCGGGTTACGGGAGTTTAATTCGGGCAAAGCGCACCGGGCTTTGATTTGGACAAACTGCCGACCGCGGGCTCCGACCTCTCCCGCTTGCGGGAGAGGTCGCGCCGAAGGCGCGGGTGAGGGCTTTCTCCTCTGGGGGAGTCCCACCGCGGAGACAGCCCTCTCCCCAACCCTCCCCCGCAAGTGGGGGAGGGAGCGCGCCGCCGTCGTGGCGAGATCACGCCTCGATCTCCGCCGCCTCCCCCTTCAACATCCGCTCCAGCGTCTCCAGCCTGTCCGCCTCGCGCGGCGGCTTGTCCCAGCGTAGGCGGCTGATGCGGGGGAAGCGCATGGCCACACCGGATTTGTGCCGCGGCGAGCGCTGGAGGCCCTCGAAGGCAACCTCCAGCACCAGCCCCTGCTCCGGCTCGTGCACGACATGGCGGACGGGACCGAACTTTTCCGTGGTGTTGCGGCGGACGAAGCGGTCGATCTGCAGCAGCTCCTCGTCGGTGAAGCCAAAATAGGCCTTGCCGACCGGCACCAGCTCGTCACCACCCTCCCCTGAGGTCCAGACGCCGAACGTGTAATCGGAATAGTAGGACGAGCGCTTGCCGTGGCCACGCTGCGCGTACATCAGCACGGCATCGATGATGTGCGGATCGCGCTTCCACTTCCACCACTGCCCCTTCGGACGCCCCGGCAAATAAGGCGCATCGCGCCGCTTCAGCATGACGCCCTCGACAGCGTCCGCATCCTCGCCGGCGCCGGCACTTGCGGGATCGGCGCGCGCGGCCGTCAGAGCTTCCCAGCTTGCGAAAGGCACCGTCGGCGACAGGTCGATGCGGGGATCGCCGAGCTTGCCGATGAACGTCTCCAGCCGCTCGCGCCGCTCGGCGAACGGCAGCTCGCGCAGATCGTTCTCGTCGTCGCCGAGCAGGTCATAGGCGCGCAGGTGGATCGGAAATTCCTTGATCAGCTTTGGCGAGACGACCTTGCGGTTGAGCCGCTGCTGCAGGACGTTGAAGCTCTGCACGCGGCCCTCGCGCAAAATCAGCAGCTCGCCGTCGATGGCGCCCGGCAGATGCAGCGAGGGCAGGAGATCCGGAAAGCTTCCCGTGATGTCCTCGCCGGTGCGCGAATAGAGCCGCGCAATGATGTGGCCGCGCTCGTCGCGCCCGGCAACGGCCTGCACGCGGATGCCGTCCCATTTCCACTCGGCGATGTAGTCGGCGGGATCGAGCGCGGCGAAATCGCTGTCCTCGATCGCATGCGCCAGCATCACCGGGCGGAACGGCGCGGGATCGCGATTGACCGGCTTGTCGCCGCGTCCTTCGAGCCAGGCGAACAGATCGAGATAAGGCGGCGAGAGGCCAGGCCAGATCAGCTCGACCTCGTGCGGGTCCTTGTCGCCGAGCGCCGCAGCCGCGGTCTTGGCGAGGCGCGCCGAGATGCCGATGCGAAGCGCGCCGGTGACGAGCTTCAGCAGCGCCCAGCGCCCGGTCTCGTCCAGCTCGTCGAGCCAGCGCTCGAGCTGCTTTGGCAATTCGGTCTTGCCGAGCGTGCGCAGCGTGGTGACAACCTCGGTGAGGGTGGGAGGCGGCGGGTTGTTGTGAGCGGCAAGCTCGGTCTTCGGCCACATCAGGGCGACCGTCTCCGAGAGATCGCCGACATAGTCGTAGCTCAGTCCGAACAGCACCTCGTCGGTACGCGACGCGATGAGATTGCGGATCAGCGCCGGCTTGGCATGCTTGAAGCTGAGAGCGCCAGTCAATGCTGCCAGCGCGTAGCCGCGATCGGGGTCGCCGACCTCGCGAAAATAGCCGGTGAGCAGGCGCAGCTTGTTGTTGCGGCCGGGCTCGTAGGCAAGACGGTCCAGAAGTTCGGCGAAACGATTCATGCCTCGGCCTCGCCGGCGGCCGGCGTCTCGGTCTCCTCCTCGTCGCCATAACCGACGAGATCGAGCGGCTGCGCTTTCAAGCCCTTGCTCCGGCACCAATGCACCAACGCATCTTCCTGGCCGTGCGTGACCCAGATTTCGCCGGCACCGGTCGCGCCGATCGTGGCGGTGAGGCCGTCCCAGTCGGCATGGTCTGAGATCACCAGCGGCAGCTCGATGCCGCGCTGTCGCGCGCGGGCGCGCACGCGCATCCAGCCCGAAGCGAAGGCGGTGACGGGATCGGGAAAGCGGCGCGTCCACACGTCCGACGTGGCCGAGGGCGGCGCCAGCGTGATGGTGCCGGCAAGCGCCGCCTTCTTGACGCCCTTCACCGGCCTGAGCTCGCCGAGATCGATGCCGCGGCTCTGATAATATTCGGTGATCTTCTCCATCGCGCCATGCAAATAGATCGGCGCGTCGTAGCCGGCCTGCCGCAGCAGCTTGATCACGCGCTGGGCCTTGCCGAGCGAATAGGCCCCGACCAGATGCGCGCGCTCGGGAAACAGCGCGACGGATGCAAGCAGCTTCTTGACCTCGTCGGCGGCATCGCCATGCCGGAACACCGGCAGGCCGAACGTCGCCTCGGTGATGAAGACGTCGCAGGGCACCAGTTCGAATGGCGTGCAGGTCGGATCAGGCGCATCCTTGTAATCGCCGGAGGCGACGATGCAGGTGTCCTCGCAAGTGACCGCGACCTGCGCCGAACCGAGCACATGGCCTGCGGGGTGAAACTTCACGCGGACGTCACCGAGCCGGATCTCCTCACCGTAGCGGATGACTTGCGTCGAGCCGGCAAAGTTCTCGCCATAGCGCAGCCGCATCATGTCCAGCGTTTCCTGCGTCGCCAGCACCGCGCCATGGCCGGCGCGGGCATGGTCGGAATGGCCGTGGGTAATCACGGCCCGCTCGACGGGACGGACGGGATCGATATGGAAGCCGCCGGGCTTGCAGCACAGGCCGGCAGCAGCTGGCAACAGGATGTCTTGCGGACGCATGATTGGTATATAGGTTGCAAGCGCTCCAAATTAAGCTGTCATGCGCGGGCTTGACCCGCGCATCCATCCTCTTAAAGAGTTCCTTTTTTGATGCATTGCGGGGTCAAGCCCGGCGATGACAATCGGTTCCTCCAATGCCACTGCGCCTATTCCAGACCTCCGGCGACCTCAGGGCCGACCGCCGCTTCGAGTTCGCGCGCGACCTCCAGCTCAAGGGCGATTTGCCCGCCGCCGCCGACCTGCTGGAGCAGGCGCTCGAGCTCGCGCCCAATTTCACATCAGCGTGGTTCACGCTCGGCGAACTCCGCGAGGAACTCGGCGAGCGCGACAAGGCCATCGCCGCATTCCGGAAAGCGCGCGAGACCGACCCGGAGGACCAGCACGGCGCCAGCCTGCATTTGATACGGCTGGGCGACGAGCAACTCTCCGAGATGCCGAAGGCCTATGTGCAGGCCCTGTTCGATCAATATGCGCCGCATTTCGAGGATGTGCTCGTCAACGATCTCGACTATCGCGCGCCGTCCCTCATCTTCAAGGCGGTGATCGCCGCGCGCGTCGCCGCCAGGAAGCCCGCTCTGTTCAAGCACGCCATCGATCTCGGCTGCGGCACCGGGCTTGCGGCGGGCGCCTTCGCCAGGCAGGTCGATCGTTTCACGGGGATCGATCTCTCCCCCGGCATGATCAAGGAGGCGCGCGCGACGGGCCTTTATGCCGAGCTCGAAATCGCCGACATGATCGAGGGCTTGCAAGGCAAGCCCCAGGGAAGCGCAAACCTGATCGTGGCAGCGGATGCGTTTGTGTATCTGTCGGATCTCGCGTCGGTGCTGACGGAAGCAAGGCGCGTGCTTGCACCGGGAGGCGTGCTTGCTTTCACGCTCGAGACGCACGATGGCAGCGGCATCATTCTCGGAGCAGGCCTGCGCTATGCCCATGCAGCGGAATATGTGCGGAGCGCGCTCGTCAGGACCGGATTGAAGCTCCTGACGTTGCAGGCAGCGTCCCCGCGCATCGAGAACAACGAGCCGGTGCGCGGCCTCGTCGTCGTCGCCGAGAAAACTTGAGTCTAGGCGCTAACGTCCTGACATTTAAGCGTCATTGCGTCGCAAAGCCGCGACTTCCCACTTGCGAGCCGTGCTGCGATGCCAGCACAATGCGCGCGCCAGGGAGAAACAAATAATGACGAAGAATCCATCGCGGCGCGATTTCAGCGCCGCCGCGCTCGCCACCATCGCCGCATCCACATTGCCCGCGCCCTATGTCTGGGCCGCGGAGAAAAAATACGATGCGGGCGCCAGCGACACCGAGATCAAGATCGGCCAGACCGTGCCGCATTCCGGTCCCGGCTCGCTCTATGGCGTGCTCGGGCGCATCGGCGAAGCCTATTTCCAGATGCTGAACGAGAAGGGCGGCATCAACGGACGCAAGATCAAGTTCCTGACCATGGACGACGCCTACAGCGCGCCGAAATGCGTCGAGGCGACACGGCGCCTGGTCGAGCAGGAGGAAGTGCTCGCGCTCTACGGCTCGCTCGGCACCGCGCCGCAGACGTCCGTGCACAAATACCTGAACTCCAAGGGCGTGCCGCAGCTCTTGCTCAACACCGGCGCGTCGAAATGGAATAACCCGAAAGAGTTCAAATGGACGATGGCGGGCCTGCCGCTGTATCCGACCGAGGCGCGCATCCTGGCGCGGCACGTCGTTGCCACCAAGCCGAATGCCAAGGTCGGCATCCTCTATCAGAACGACGATTTCGGCCGCGACTTCCTAGGTCCCTTCAAGAAGGTGCTGGCCGACGCGGGCGGCACCGCATCCGTCATCATGGAGCAGACCTACGATCTCACCGATCCCACGGTCGATTCCCAGCTGATCAATCTCTCGAAATCCGGCGCCGATGTCTTCTATAACATCACCACCGGCAAGGCGACGTCGCAGTCGATCCGCAAGGTCGCCGAGCTCGGCTGGAAGCCGCTGCAGCTGTTGTCGGCGGGCTCGACCGGTCGCTCGATCCTCAATGCTGCCGGCCTCGAGAACGCCACCGGCATCGTCGCCATCCGCTACAACAAGGAGGTCGGCCTGCCCAAATGGGAGAAGGACCCCGACGTGATGGCGTTCGAGGAGCTGCGCAAGAAATACACGCCGGCGATTGATCAAGACAACACCATCGCCTTTGCCGGCTACGGCCAGGCGGTGACCATGGGCGAGATCCTGCGCCGCTGCGGCGACGATCTCACCCGCGCCAACGTGCTGAAGCAGGCGTCGAACCTCAAGGGCTTCCACTCGCCCTATTTCCTCGACGGCGTCACCTACGACTACACGCCCGACGACTACACGCCGATGAAGACGCTGTTCATCTCGACCTTCAGCGGCAAGGACTGGGACATCTCCGACAAGCCGATGTCGGAGTAGTCCGGCGGCGCGAGGCGGCGCCGCCGCCTCTTCCCTTCTCCCCTTGTGGGAGAAGGTGGCGCGCTGTCCAGACCGGATAGATAGGTAACAAAGTAGACCGGATGGATGGGTGACAGTTCTCTGTCGGCTGG
>NZ_JASVEN010000003.1:0-707795 GCF_051710265.1 Bradyrhizobium sp. U531 | reverse complement strand
GCGTCCACCGCACCCCGACCCGCATCTCGTGACGATCGCGAAGCGCCCCTCTGGCAGGGCCGGGATGAGCGTCATATGCCACAAATCCGAAATTCGGGAAAGTGGAATATTTTTGTGGGAAGGGGTTGACGGGTGCTGGGGTGTTTTGCCCGACGCCTCGCGTGGCGCCAGCCCGTGGGATCGCCACATCGAGCTTTGGTAACTATCCAGCCGATTGGCGTGCGATAGCGCAGACGACGATTACGGAGAGCAGTGATCGGGATGCGATGGGCTTCGCAAGCGTCAACCCATCCTGCGAATTCCATCGCTGACGCAGATGAGCGAGCCGGCTCTGGGGAGACAGAGCCTCGCAAAACTAACCGAGAGCTTGGGTGAGACCGTTGCCAACGTTTCGCAAGGCTTCAACTCATTCTACGAGCTAGGGCTGGACCGATTCACTTTCTAAACCATTGCTCTGCGGGTGGCTGCGATCCCTTTTCGAAGACGTCGCTTGCGATTGCCGCTCAATTTGTGATCCAATTCGTCTCCGAGCATTATCTCTTCGATGACACTGAGAGCGACGTTCAAAATGCGTGGCAATCCGGCGCGTTCAATTGACCAACTCTTGGGTTGAAAATGAGCGAAATTGTTTCGAAGAATCGCATGCAATTTTTTGACGTCTTGCAGCTCGGTGTCTGAGAGCGCGAGCGAATTTCCGGTGGCGCGATTCCTGCAACGATCCAGCAACTCGTCAAACTCGGCTAAGCGCTCATTCGGATAAGGCCCTGAACGACTTTCGTGCCACGCGAGAACCTTTTTGGCGGACTTTTTATCCAAGACGCCGATGCCATTCGTACCCGTGAGAAGGCAAACCATGGCACCTTGCAGCCCATTTTGGGCGCCAATGATGAGCCATTTCCAGTACGAGGGATTTGCTTTGGCCAACGGAGCCATTATCGCAAGTAGATCGATCGATGTTAGGACATCCTCGACTTCATCATAGCGGATGTAGTGCTTGCTCATATTTGATCCAATAGTCGCCCCCAAGCCGTTCGTAACGCTTCCAGAGTTACAGTGACAGCGCCCTAACGACGGGAGAACTCTTAGCGAATCTCGCCGTTGTACGGCCACGCGATGATGGGTATCCCCTCCCTCACCCCGCCTACAAGCTAGACCTGCGGACCACCGACCGACTGCCAAGCTTATTGTATCGCGCCCAAAACCTTCTTGCCTACCTTCTTAATCGTCTTCAACATCACCTTGCCGCCGATCAATGCACCGACGACGGATAGTGCTGTCGGCGTGTTCGCGCCCATCAACGCCAGAACGCTCGCCGAGGAAACAAATAAGGCGGACTTGGCTGTAGTCGTAAGCAAACTGCCGTGGCGTTCTTCCCACCATTCGTGAAGGTCGTCCCTAAATGTTTTGACTGATTTGACGACATCTTTCTCGGGTGCCTTCCCCTTTGTGAAAGCTGCGGCGAGTTCCCGGATCCTCTCAAGCTCGATTTTCATTTTCTCCAGATCGAAAATGTCCTTTGCATTTTTTGCCTTTGCGTCGTCGGAGTTTGGCCGTTCACCGCCGAGCGTCTCCAGCTTCTCTTCGATCTGCAGAATGAGGCCGGAGATGGCGAGCATGATCTCCTTCTCGTTCGCCTGGAACGCTTTGCCGATCCTCGTGACGGCCATTTCTCTCTTCGGCTTTGGAGCCGCGAGCAAGGCCTTGAGCTGCCTCAAGTCCAGCACACGGAAGCGCCGGTCGTTGCGCGGTCTCCTCCGCATCGGCACGGCGATCATATGGGGACCAACGTGCCAATACTCATCAAAGTCCGGCGGCCGTTCGGGCGACCTATCGATGTGGTATCGGAGACCATCATAGGCTCGCTTGATTGAGCCCGGATTGACCTCATTAGTGCAGTCGATGATGTACCGGCGCTCTTGCTCGAGATCGACGCGAGTTACCAAGAGATCGCCGGGCCGAGTGTTTCCACCGCCGGGCAATCGAATTGCTTTCCAATTCTGCGTGCTGTTGAAGAGCGTGAGAACGTCGCGCTCAAACGCTGCCTTTTCCGTGCGATCCCTTCGGCCAATCTTTTCAAGAGTTGATGAAAACTCCCGTGCCGACAACTCGTCAGAGAGTCGCTGCGTCTTTTTCGCCATTTCCCGGCCTCCCGAATTAGGTGAAATACACACACAGAGCGGAAAATTGGCAATCCCCACTATCCACAAACCGAATCGGAGACGAATCGCATAGTGTCTAACGGCTGTGAGTTAATTGGGGGGATGCGATATGCCCTTTTTGATTCTCTTAATGCTTGCGTTCGCATCTGTGTTACACGGCTTCGGAGCCGCAGCGGACGGTGTTTCACATGTAATAGACTCACTTTCGAATGCCGGGTTTTTTCAGTGGCTCGGCAGCATCGAGTGGTCGGCCATGTTCAAATGGTTTCGTTCTGCGCAGATGGCGCCTCAACTCCCATTCGAAAATGAAGCTCTGCACAATGAATTCCAGCGATTTATGGATATGCAGTTTCAGATCGGCGAACTCAAACGCCAGATGCTGACCATGCCTGCGCTACCAACCGAGGGGTTCTAGCCCGTAGGATGCATGGGGCGTTACGAAACCCATATTACGTGTTGCGCGACCGGGCTCCGTCCTCGTTTCGTCGTTACGTGGAGCTTGGCAACCATAGAGCCGGTCCGGCGACGGTCGGAAGGATGACGGCAGCGTTATAATCGTCGTGCGCTCGGTGGATGTGGGCTCGCCGCCGAGCCTGCCGGGAGCACGATGAGGGTGGACCTGTCATGGCCGAGAAGGAGATCCACGACCGATCCCGCTTCGACGGGCATCGGCTTCGGCAAGACGTGGAGCACCTGCAGCCAGCCGCCGTCATGATAGTCGTCCGGATGGTTGGTGAAGACGATATCGTCCATCAAGTCGACATGCATCCATTGAACGACGCCGACGGCGGTTCCGGAAGCGATCACGGGGATCGAGACGGCCCGCAGCTCCGGCTCATGCGCGGCAGCCGTCAAATCCAGCGATGCGATCTCGAAATCGTTCGAAAGCCTCGTCCATTCCGTCATCGTTCCATGGATGGGAAGACGCAGCGGCGCGAGACTGTTGAACCGCGAGACGTCGAAACCGGACGCCATTTCGACATGGCCGTAGGCGGTGAGCGTTTCGCTTGCCACAAGGCAGCCAATGGCCCTTGCAGCTTTTGGAATGACGATCGCATCTTCCGCAATCAGCCGGCGCCGCGCATCTTCAAACGTGCTCAACACATCCTCAGCCAGGAGATCGCTGGACAGGATCTCGGAGATCAGGATGTCGGCCCTGGTCGGAATATCCTCGCCGACGGAAAGCGTCGCCGAGGATCTGCCGATAACCTTGATCTGCTCGCCATATCCGTTGTCGGCGACGATCTCCTGCGCAACGCGCGTTATGGTCGGAACCGTCTCGCAGGTGACGATGTTGGTGGCGCCTTCGCGCGCCGCCATCATCGACAGCAGACCGCTGCCCGTGCCGATGTCGAGGACTTGCGCGCTCGAGCCACGTATCGCCAGCGCCCGGCGTATCGCCCGTTCGAAACAGTCGTTGCGCCGCGTGTCGTTCATCATGGGGATGTGCCAGAAGGGAACGACAGCGGACGACAACCGGCGCAGCTGGTGGTAGGCGTTCACATTGTCAGGCTGGAGCTGAAGCACTCGGCCGAACTCGACGATCGCTTCATCCTTTCGGCCGCTATCGGCCAGTGCGACGGCGAGATTGTTGCGGATGAGCGCATCGTCGGGAGCGAGGCCGGCCGCGATTTCAAAACAGCTCAGCGCCTCGGTCAAACGCCCGGTCCTGTAGAGCAGCCCACCCTTCGCAGCCAAGGCATTGAGGTGATGCGGCTCCATCGAAAGCAGCGTGTCCCAGTAATAGATGGCGCGGTCGATATGCCCGCGATTCGCAACGACGATCGCAAGGAGCGGGAGAACATCGGTGCTGCGATAATCGTCCAGCAACACCTCCAGATAGTGCTGCTCGGCGCGCTCCCAATTGCCGGCGCCATGGAATTGCATTCCCCGTTCGAGCGAAACCCGCGCCGAATCCGGAGGCTCTCCAACGGTCTGTTTGCTCATCCCAACTCCGCATGCAGTCTCAATCGACCAGGAAGCGGACTGAACCCGGCCGGTCTCGCTGCAAGCGAGAGCGTTGCTCGGGTGCAGTTCACATACGCGAGACGAGCATTCCCAGAGATCTCTACGGTGGCCATGCGGGAAGCGTTACGGTCGCTGGAAATGATTCGTCGTGAGTGAGCGGTCGCGTCGATGTCTAAGCCGTTTCGCGGCTTCACTCCATCGGCCAAGCATCAAAGAAAAGGCCCGATCAAAGAAAAGGCCCGGACGCCAATGGCGACCAGGCCTTTCGCATTTGTTCAGTCCGACGAACCGGCTCAAGCCGCCTTCGACACCAGCGCTTCGCTCTCGATCAGCTCCGTGCCGATCAGATAATCCCGGCAGCCGCGCAAGCTCCGCAGCGCGCGGTTGAAGTCGATGCCGGTCGAGACCAGCGCGTGCAGCGTTGCCGGATTGCGCACGATGCCGCGCAGGACGGCGGCGAGGTCGATCTGGCCGTTCGGCTTGATCGCGGCGCGGGCGAGCGCCGGCAGCGCGCGGTGGGCGGGGTCGCTGATGACGCGGACCGCGGCAAAGGGCAGACCGGCTTCAGTGGCGTAGGCGGCCGCGATGTGGCTTTCCATGTCGACGGCCGACGCGCCCGTCTCGGAGTGCAGCGCGGCCTTGCAGGAGCTCTTGGTGACCACTTCCTCGGCACCGGCGAGGCTGCCGCGCACCACGCGGCGGCGGCCCGAGGTCAGGCGGTCGATCAGATCGTCACCGAGCGAGAGGCCCGCGGCCCACCTGGTGTCGCCGTCGAGCACCTCGGTCGCCAGCACGACGTCGCCGGAGCGCAGCGTCGGGTCGAGCCCGCCGGCCACGCCGAACGAGATCACGCCGCGAATCGTGGCGGGATCCACCACGGTCAAAAGCGCCCGCAGCTGGGTCGGGCTGCTGGATGAGCAGATCACGGCCATGCCCGGCCCGGCCGCGATGCGGGCCTCCTGCACCAGTCCGGTCACAATCAAGATCGGCCGCGGATCGATGGCGTTACCCGCGGAAAAATAGTCCCCCGTCCCCAAAGTCACATTCCGACCCCTACCACCCTGCTGTTGGTGTTCCGCAAGTTCCGATACCGCGCCAGTGCCCACAGCGGAAAGAACTTTGGGTAACCATGATACCGCAGATAGAACACGCGGGGGAAGCCTGTGGCGGTGTACCGCTGCTCGTCCCACAGTCCTTTTTTGTTTTGTGTTGCAATCAGGTACTCCACCCCGCGGGCGACGGCCGGGTGATCAACCTCGCCTGCCGCCATCAGGGCAAGCAAGGCCCATGCCGTTTGCGAGGCGGTCGAGGGGGCAGCCTCCCATCCCCGGTAGTCCAGCCGGTAGCTGACCGCGTCCTCGCCCCAGCCGCCGTCTTGGTTCTGGATCGAGGCCAGCCAGTCTGCCGCCTTCCGAATCATGGGGTCGTCGTGGCGGACGCCGGCCATGTTGAGGGCGCAGAGCACCGACCAGGTTCCATAGATGAAGTTCATGCCCCAGCGGCCGTACCAGGACCCCTCTTGGTGCTGGGTCTTGCGGAGATATTCCACGCCGTCGGCGACGTGCTTGCTGGTCTTGGCGGTCTCGCCGAGCTGGGCCAGCATCGAGATGCAGCGCGCGGTGACGTCCTCGGTCGGCGGATCCAGCAGCGCGCCGTGGTCCGAGAACGGGATGTTGTTGAGGTAATATTCGAGATTGTTGACGTCGAAGGCGGCCCAGCCGCCGTCGTCGCTCTGCATGCCCTCGATCCACTCCCGGCCGCGGGCGATCGCCGCGTCATAGCCGGTGGCGCCGTGCTCACGGCGCATGCGGTCCATCGACATCACCACCACGGCGGTGTCGTCGAGGTCGGGGTAATGCGCGTTGTTGTACTGGAAGGCCCAGCCGCCCGGGCGCACGTCGGGCCGCTTCACCGCCCAGTCGCCCTTCACCTCGAGCTCCTGCCGCGGGATCAGCCAGTCGAGGCCCTGCTTGGCCGCCGGCACCGCCTTGTCGCCGCCGGCTTCCAGCAGCGCATGCGCGGTCAGCGTCGTGTCCCACACCGGCGAGACGCAGGGCTGGCAATAGGCCTCGTCCTCGTGGATCACCAGCAGCTTGTCGATGCCACGGCGCGTGATCGCGCGCGGCGGGAAGCTCTCGTCCTTGCCGAGCGCGTCGTACATCATAACGATGTTGGCCATGGGCGGATAGATCGCGCCCATGCCGTCCTCGCCGTTGAGACGCTCCTCGGTGAAGGCGAGCGCGGCATCGATCGCGCGCTTGCGCAAGGCCTTCGGAAACATCGGCTCGACCACGCGCAGGATCGCGTCGAGCGCGCGGAACAGCAGGAACCAGGCCATGCTCTGGTGCGGCGCCTTCGCCGTCATGCGGATCGAGCGCGGGTCCTGCAGAAACAGCTCGTCGATACCGACGCCCTTCGGATTCCTGGCGCGCGGCTTCAGCGCCGCGAGCACCATCAGCGGCACCATGGTGGTGCGCGCCCAATAGGAGATCTTGTTGAGGTGGAACGGCGACCAAAACGGCAGCAGCACGATCTCGATCGGCAGCACCGGCACCGCACGCCAGGTCACGACGCCGTACATCGCCAGCAGAAAGCGCGTGAAGACGTTGCTGTTGACGGCGCCGCCGCGCGCATGGATCGCCTCGCGCGCACGCACCATGTGCGGTGCATCGATGCTGTCGCCGATCATCTTCAGCGCGAAATAGGCTTTCACGCTGGCGCTCATGTCGAACTCGCCGTCATGCACCAGCGGCCAGCCGCCATGGGCGCCCTGGATGCGGCGCAGATAATTGGCGATCTTGGCCTCGAGCGCGACATCGACGGGCTCGGCGAGATAATGGCGCAGGAGGACGTATTCCGCGGGAATCGTGCAATCGGCCTCGAGCTCGAACACCCAATGGCCGTCCGCCTGCTGGACGTCGATGACGCCCTGCGTCGCCGACGCAATGCTCGATTCCAGGAGGCCCGGTTGCAAGGTCCCTGGTTGAAGGGCTTCGCGGCTGCTCGCGTTCACCGAATCCATCTCGCTCGATTGCTCCGATAGTCGATTTGAAATTGTCCGGGACGCTTGCCCGTCAGGGCCGCCTTATCTTTTGGCGGCCAGAACCAGATCGGCAGCGCGGTCACCCGACCGGACCGATCCCTCGATGGTTGCAGGCAATCCCGTAGCAGTCCAATCCCCCGCGAGGAACAGGTTTTTCAGCGCGGTGACCGGCCCTGGACGCAGGGCATTCTGGGCCGGCGTTGCCGCAAATGTGGCACGGCGCTCGCGCACGATCTGCCAAGGGGGCAATTCGCCGGAGACCCCGCCCGCCTTGCAGACGTCGTTCCAGATCGCCTGCGCGAGTTCCTCGCGCGGCATGTCGACGAGACGGTCGCTGTTGCTGATGGTGACGGACAGCCGGTTCGGGAACGCGAACAGCCACTCCACCACGCCGCCGATCACGCCGAGGATCGGCGCCGAGCCCGGCGGCGGTGTGATGCGGAAATGCGCGTTCACGATGGCACGGAATTCGGTCGGCGCCTTCAGGCCCGGCAGCAGGCTCGTCGCCGCGCGCGGCGGAACCGCCATCACGACCACGTCGCCCTCACCGAGCTGGATCACATCCTCGCCGCCGAAATTGAGCGCGGCCGCCTTGCCGTCGCTGGTCGCGAACGAGCGCAACTCGTGGCCGAGCTGAACCGTGTGGCCCCGGGCCTCCAGGAACTTCACCGCCGGCTCGATCAGCACGGCGCTGAGGCCGTCGCGCGCGATCAGGGGACGGCAGGCCTGTCCGCCCGCGAGCAACGTCTCGCGCACGATGGCGCCGGCGAGCCCGGCCGAACCCTCGGGCGGATCGACGTTGAGCGCGGCGAGCAGCAGCGGCTGCACCAGGCGCTGATAGAGGATGCCTTCGGTCGGAATGGACTTGCCGACCAGCGTCTCTTCCGACGCCCAGATCAGCGGGGCCAGCTTGAGATAGTCGGTGAGACCGGTGTCGGGCACGCGGCGGCTCTCGTCGAGCACCCAGGTCGGCAGCCGGCCGGTGCCGAGATCGATTTGCCAGCGCTGTCCGGTCTTGAGGTCGACGAAGGGAAACTGCGCGCTGTCAGGGCCGACGAGGCCGGCCTCGGTGCCGATCGAACGCGCATAGGCACGCGCGTGGCTGTTGCCCGACAGCAGCAGATGATTGCCGTTGTCGATGGTCAGATTGGTGGCGCCGTCGAAATAGGACCGGCAGCGGCCGCCGGTCTGCTGCGTCGCCTCGTGCACGGCGACCTTGTAGCCGGCATTGGCGAGCCGCACGGCGGCGGAGAGGCCGGAAATTCCAGCACCGATGATGTGAGCTGTCTTTTGCATCAGATGAAAGCGTAACGGAGCAGGATCAGGATGCGTGTGATCTTCGACACACGCACGGGCTCGCGCGGCGCGTTGAAGCCGCGCGCGATCAGGAGGTCCAGAATGGAATGGTAGTATTTCGACATGATCCGCGGCGCGCGCACGGTGCGGCGCTTGTTGCGGTTCATGATCTCGTCCGACTTCTCGAAATGCGCCTTCGCCCGCTGCGTCAGCGGCAGGCAGACCTTCGGCAGCGCGCGCTCGGTGATCACGCGGTTCGGATCATCGGAGGTGATGCCGGCATGCAGCAGCGCCTCGCGCGGCAGATAGAGCCGGCCGAGGCCGGCGTCCTCGTCGATGTCGCGCAGGATGTTGGTGAGCTGAAGCGCGCGGCCGAGGTGATAGGCGAGCTGGATGCCGTCCTCTTCCGGCAGGCCGAACACCCGCACCGACAGCCGCCCCACGGCGCTGGCGACGCGATCGCAATACAGATCCAGCGTCGCCATGTCGGGCGCGCGGATGTCCTGCGGCACGTCCATCTCCATGCCGTCGACGATGGCGAGGAAGTCCTCGCGCTTGAGGCCGAAGGTCTTGACCGAGGCGACGTAGTCCTTCAGCCGCGGCGGCGGATTGCCCTGATAGAGCGCGTCGATGTCGTTGCGCCACTCTTGGAGCGCGGCGAGCCGCTCATCGCGCGGTCCATCGGAATCGGCGATGTCGTCGACCTGGCGGCAGAAGCTGTAGATCTGGAACATCGCTTCGCGCTGGTCATGCGGCAGGATGCGCATCGCGGCGTAGAACGAGCTGCCGGATGCGGTCGAGCCGTAATTGGCATTGGCGCCGGGCGCTGTCGCCTCAAGCGTCATGGGCGGTCCCCGGTCTGGAAATGGCCTTGCGTCCAAGCGCGCGGCGTCCGGCCTCGCCCAGCATTCCGGCAAGGCTGAAGACGAGCAGCTCGAACTTGTTCAGATGCACCCGCTCGCGCAGGGGATCGCGCACCTTCAAGAGGCGCACGATGCGGTCGGCATAGGCCTGGATCACCGCGACGTCGATGCCGAGACGGGCATCCCGGATCTCCGCGGCCAGCGACCTGCCCTCGTCGAGCAGCGCTTCGTTGCGCACGGCAAGCCCTTGCAGGCAGGCCAGCATCGCCGGCGGCGACTGTGCAAGGCCGAGCTGCTCGACCGAGGCGCCGTGCGCCGCCAGCGCATCGCGCGGCAGGTAGACGCGGTTGAGCTCGCGGAAATCCTTGCCGCAATCCTGAAGGTGGTTGTTGATTTGCAGGCCGGCGCAGAGCGCATCCGACGCGGCCCAGGTCGAGGTGCTCTCGCCATGGACGTCGAGCATGAAGCGGCCGACCGGCATCGCCGAGTAACGGCAATAGTGGATCACCTCGTCCCAATTCTCGTAGCGCAGCTTAGTCACGTCCATGCGGAACGCGATCAGCACGTCGAGCGCATGACGCGGCGCCATGCCGCGCTCGGCGAGCGCGCGGCGCAGATTGACGGCCTCGGCCTGGGTGTCGCCCGTGCCGAGCAGTTCAGCCTCGAGCAGATCGAGATAAGCGAGCTTCTGGTCGGGCGGGAGCGTCGCGTGGTCGGCGATGTCGTCGGCGGTGCGGACGAAATTGTAATAGGCCAGGATCAGGCCGCGATGACGCGGATGAATGATCCAGGACGCGACGGGAAAATTCTCGTCGCGGTCACCCTTACCGGATCGCAATTCGCTCGCAGAGGTCATCGAGGGCTGGCTTACAATCGTTTGGACAGAAAGGGCTTCTTCGCTCGCGGGCTCATGCCGGCGATCAGCCGCGGCCCCCATATAGGGGAATACGGCCGCAAAACCAATCCTGTCTGGCGATGGCTGCCCTTGCGCAGATCGGACCCGAAAAGGCGGCCCTCAAGGCCGCCTTTTCGGGCCAATGGCTTACTGATTGTGGGTCTTCAGGACCTGGTCGCAGGCCTGCGAGATCTTGGCCCGGTTCTCCTTGAGGCAGGCCAGGATGGTGAAATCGCCCTGGTCGATGACCGGACGGCAGAACTTCTGCACATCGCGCGTGCAGGCCTTCTGCTCGGCATCCGTGCCACGCCCTGCCTGGGCGAATGCCGCGGTCGAAAGCGATGCCGACAGCAGGGTGAGAGCGACGAGAAGCTTACGCATTGTATTCCTTCATTCTGGCGGCAGAATCGCACCGGCCCCGGACCGCACGGGACGGACGACCGGAACGGATTGATCTGATGGCAAGGCGCCGCGGGAGGTGCGGCTCAGAGAAGGCACAAGCACTGGCAAATGCGGCCAAATTGGCGCCGCGCCCACCAAATCAGGTCTTCCCTCAACCCTCATTGACAGATGTAAGGGCTTGATACTACGTCATAATTCAGACAACACGCGTTTTACTGCAGACCTGTTGCAGAGCTGCATCTGTCCGCCCCGCATTTCCCGCCAGAAACATGCCGAAACGCGGCAAATCAGCGGATCCAGTCCTGGCGCGAGACGTTGTGAACCGCCATCTCTGGCAGCCTGGCTTTGAACCTGACACGGGCTCGGAGCACTAAACTTTCGATGTGGCGAGACGTTCTCATGCGTAAGCGGGCGTCGTTCCAAAACGGGATATTTAAGATGACATTCTTTGGGCGATCTGGACTGGCAATCAAGGCGGCCGGCATCGGGGCGGCGCTGCTCTTCTCGGTTTCGGCGAGCCAGGCTCAGTCCTCCGGCCCGTTTGCCGGTTTCGACGGCGCGTGGACCGGCACCGGCACGGTGTCGCTCTCCGACGGCTCCACCGAGCGCATTCGCTGCAAGGCCGACTACAAGGTCGCCGGCAGCGGGCTCAATTTGAAGCAGGCACTGCACTGCGCCTCCGACAGCTACAAGTTCGACCTCACCAGCGACGTGACGAGCCAGGGCGAGCGCATCTCCGGCAATTGGAGCGAGTCCAGCCGCAACATCTTCGGCAACCTGCAGGGCACCGCCGGCGGCGGCCAGATCGACGTGTTCGTCGAGGCCAACGGCTTTGCCGCCAACCTCTCGCTGCGCACCAACGGCAGCAAGCAGACCGTGCAGATTTCTTCCAAGGGCGAGATCCGCGGCGTCAACATCACCATGACGAAGAGCTGATCCTCTCTTCTGAGCCATGAGACATACGGCCCCCGGTTCTCGCGAGCCGGGGGCTTTTTGCTGGCACGTACTCACCCCGAAACGGACGTGAGATGGACCCGATACGCAGACATCTGCTCAAGGCCGCCGGGCTCTTCATGGCCACGCGCGCATTCGCCAATGATCAACAGGGAGCGAACATGCAGCCTCCACAGGTGAAGCCGCGTCACGTGCTCTGCTTTCTCGGCAAGGACGACGGCCTGCTGCGGCCGCCGAAAGCGGTGGCGAAGACGATTGCCGATTTCGGCTTCGAGATCGACCGCACCTATTCGCAAGCAAAACCGGATCCGAACATGGAGCGGTCGTTCGGCGTCTGCTGGGACCGTGTCTTCCCGAAAGCGTGGTCCGCGTCGGACGAAGCGGCGGTCGCGAGCCACAAGGCGGTGCTCTACGTGCTGAGCCCGCGGATGGATCAGGACAAGACAGCCGCCGGCTCGGCCGCCGCGCTGCAGATCGTGGACGAGATGTTCGACGCGGGCGCGGTCGCCGCCAAGGGAGAAAGCGCCGGCGTCGCCCATGGCCTTGCAAGATGGCGCAGTCTCGCCGATCAGGCGCGCAAGGGGGCGACAACCGACCAGGGCCTTCGCATGACGCCCGCCGTAACCAAGGCCTGTCGTCTTGCCTTCGCCAAGCGCCCGCTCGGCGGCGATGTCTATTACGAAAGCGTCGGATACCACCTCGTCGGCCTGCCGGAGGTCTATGTCGCGAAATCGCGTGGCAACGATCGGTCCGCGGTGATGTTGATGGACGAGATCGCCGACGCCATGGCGGAGCGCGGCATCGAGGCGACGTTGCGTGAGCGCAAGCTCACGCTCTCGCGCGAGCAGGACTACGCCGAGGACGACTTCAAGTTCAATCCGTACGGGATCGTTCGCGTCGAGGCGTGAGTGCGAGGCGGCGTCTGCCGCCCCGCCCCGCTCAGATCGCGGGCTTGTCCGTCCCCTGCAGCTTGCCGTGCAGGTTGATCAGCCACATCGCCGTCGGCCTGAGGATGAAGAGGTCCGCGACCAGCGCCATCACCATCGAGAAGGCGCTGAGCCAGCCGAACAGCCGCAGCGACGGCAGGTCGGAGAACACGGTGACGACGAGGCCGCAGGCCAGCACCACCGTGGTCAGGATCAGCGCCGGGCCGACCAGCACCGTCGCCCGCTCCACCGCCAGCGCCGAGCCGACGCCCGGCTTGCTCTCGAGCCGGAGGCGGTTGAGGAAGTGGATGGTGGCGCTGAGGCCGAGGCCGAACGAGACGGTGAGCGCGACGACGCTGGCGAATTGCAGCCCCTCGCCCATCGCCCACAGCACCGTGCCCGACATCACCACCGGGAAGATGCCCGGCAGGATGCAGGCGAACATCACCACCCAGGAACGGAAGGCAAGGCCGATGAAGATCGCAACCAGCGCGAATTCGACGGTGAGGCCGCGGTTCAGTTTCTCGATCATGCTGGCCGAGTTGCGCGCCGCAATGGCCGCCAGGCCCGTCACCGCGATCTCGTAGCCGGGATGCTTGTTGCGGACGGCGTTGAGCTCGCTATCGAGCTTGTCGACGATCGGCAGGAGCTGGCTGGAATCCTTGTCGGGCACGCGGCCGGCCACCACGACCGCGTCCTGCTCGGCGTCGATGAAGCGCCGCACGAGATGCTCGGGAATGACGCTGACATATTCCTTCAGCGTCGCGACGTCGGCGCTGCCGGCCTTCTCCGCCAGCCAGCGACGCAGGGTCTCGACCGACCAGACATTGCCGACACCGGCCGCCTTCTCCACGGTCGCATGCACGTCCGCGATGGTCTGCAGCGTCTCCGTCGAATACAGCGATTCACCCTTGGGGAATGCGATCAGCACGTTGACCGGATTGGCGCCGGTGAGCTTGGCGTCGAGCCGGTCGCTGGCGGCGACCGCCTGGCGCTTGTCCGGCACCTGGTCGGCGAGCCGGTAGCGCGGCTCCAGATTGGCGTAGATGACGCCGAGGGCGCCGACGAACACCACGGCGATCAGGCTGAACAGGCCGGGCCGGCCCACCATGCGCACCGCGATCCAGTAGCAGAAATTGCGCAGCGCCTGGACGCCGGCATCGGCGCTCTGGAACTTGACCGCGAACGTCTTCTCGTTGCGCACCAGGAGCACGCCGAACACCGGCACCAGCGACAGCACCGCGACCAGCGCGATGATGGTGGCGGCAAGGCCCGCCTCGCCGAACTTGCGGATCAGGTCGGAGTCCGAGAACTGCAGCGCGATGAAGGAAATGCCGGCGGTGCCGTGCGTCAGCACGCAAGCCGGGCCGACCACCAGCACCGCGTTCTTGAACGCGGTGTACTTGTCCTGCCCAGCGATCAGGCGGTCACGCGCGGCAAAGGTGAGCTGCATCGAGTCTGAAAAGCTGATCACCATGATGAGCGGCGTCATCACGTTCAGGAACATGTTGAGATTGAAATTGGCCCAGCCGAGCGCACCCAGCGCCAGCAAGATCGCGATCATCGGCGGGAACGCCGCCGCGACCATGAACGAGACCTTGCGGAAGAAGATGATGGCGATGACGCAGCCGGCGAGAATGCCAAGGATGTTGTAGGTCAGCCCGTCGCGCTCGACGGCATTGCGGATCTCGAGCTGCATCACCGGCACGCCGGAAAGCTGCACGTTGAGCCCGGTTTCGCCGAGATCCTCCTTCATCAGCGCACGGATGTCGGCGACGGTCTTTGTCAGCTTGCTGGAGGCAACGACCTCCGGATCGAGCGACAGCACGATCAGCGCCAGCGTGCCGTCTTCCGACAGCAGCTTGCCGCGGATGATCTCGTTGTTTTTGACGGTCTCGATGAACTTGTTATAGGCGTCGCCTTCGGGCAGCTCGGCCGGGAACAGCGCGGCCGGCAGCTTGCCCGGCGCCGGCGCCTGGCGCGCCGAGAACAGCGAGACCAGCCCGCGCGTACCCTCGACCAGCTGCATGTCGGTGACGAAGTCGCGCAGCTTCTCGAGATTGTTCCGCGCCAGCAGATTCTTGCCCTCGACCACGACGAGGACGTCGAATTCCTCTGCCGGGAACTTCTTCGTCACCTCTTCGTACTGCTTGAATTCACGGGTGTCGGAACGAAACAGCTGCGACAGCGAATCGTCGATCTTGATTCGATGGATGCCGAACACCGCCCCGACGATCAGCGCGAGCAGGACAAGGCACGAGACGATCGGGGCCCGGACGGCGATCAGCCCGAGACGTTCCAGCCCGAAGGCGATCGAGGACGCCGGTCCCTGCTCGACCTTGTCGACATGAACCTCATTCTCGCTGTGCTTTTCGAGCATGCCTTGTCCAGTTCCTAAATCGGCTTGAGAGCTTGTTGCGCCCCGCGAACGGCTTGAAAACGCCATACCAATGGGAGGCTTGCCCCTTGAAAATGCGCGGAAAATCGCCGGCTGCGGTTTAGCAGGTCAATCACCCTTCTCGCAAGCAGGCGAAGTGTGGGCAAATCGATCAAGATGCGGCGATTTCGGGTCCGGCCACCGTCATCCGGCCGGGAATGTGCCAATTCGACGCGGCGCGCGGTCTGCGCTCTCGTCCTTGAGCGCCACGCCGCTGATCTGGCGCGCCAGCCCCTCGCGGACCAGCCAGGCGATCTTGAAGGCGGCCTCGTCATAGCCGAGCCCTGAGTGGTGGATGTTGGACACGCAATTGCGCTCGGCATCGGTGCGGCCCGGCTGCGGCGCGAAGGTCAGGTAGGCTCCGAGACTGTCCGGTGCCGACAGGCCCGGCCGCTCGCCGATCAGCGTCACGACCATGCGCGCGCCGAGAATGGCGCCGATCTCGTCGCCGAGCGCAACGCGCGCGCCTGAGGCGACGACGACATGGCCAAGCGCGACAGCATCGCCTTCAGCAAGCAGCGGCAGCAGGTGCCGCACCAGGGCCACCGCATGGGCGTGGACCGCTGCCGCCGACAAGCCGTCGCCGATCACGAGCGCAAGCTGGCGCGGCACAGCGGCTTCTCGCGCCAGACTGGCGGCCGCGCCGGGATCGAGCCGCCGTCCCAGATCCGGCCGCCGCAGATAGTCCCTGCGGTCCGCCGCCTGGCTGCGCACCTCGGTGACGGCAAGTCCGAGCGCGCGGAGATCGGCGAGCAGACGCGGCGCATCGAAGGCGGCATGCACCGCATCGCGGGCGCGGGCGTGATCGAGCGTGAAATCAAGCAGCGCATTGGTCGGCACGCTTGCACCGCTGCGCCCGAGCGCGACGCGCGCGGGCGTGAGCGACCGCAGGTCGAGGGTCGGTCGAGCCGGAACGGGCTGGTCGCTCATTCGGCGGGAACGGCGGCCTCGCGCAGCCGGATCGAGTAGTTCGAGGCGTTCTGCCTGCCGCTCGAGGCCGCGCGCGCAAAGGTGATGAGGTGGTGCGCGATCAGGGTGCAGCCGATCAGGCCTTCGAGATCGCCGCGCTTGATGCGCCCCAGCGCGAACTTCCAGAACACGCGCCTGTAGTCGCCGAGCACGCCAACCTTCCAGAAGATGTTGCGCAGCATGACGAGGCCACGTCGGATGTTGGGCCAGGTCTTCATCTCGTCCGGCACCGGCATCTTGAGGCGGTGCACATAGACGTTGTCGCACTGGTACTGGAAGCGCGCGTAGACCCTCTCGGGCTCGTAGGCGACGCCCATGGCGTGCTTCCAGGATGCGACGACCTCGTCATAGGGCAACAGGAAGTCGACGTTGGAATCGCGGCCCTCGTCCTCGACCAGGCGCCCCTCGCGCTCCAGCCGGTCCCACAGCGGCGTCTTCGGCAGCGCCTGAAGCAGGTTGATCGTGAGCAGCGGAATCCGGGACTCCTCGACGAAGGCGAGCAGCGCCTCCGACGTGTTCGGCTTGTCGGTGTCGAGCCCCATGATGATGCCCGAAACAACCTCCATGCCGTAGGAGTTGATGGTTTGCACGCCCTCCAGGATCGGGACCATCATGTTGTGGTCCTTCTGCATCGCCTTCAGCGCGTCGGGGTCCGGCGTCTCGATGCCGCAGAAGATGGTGATGAAATAGGCCTCGCGCATCTTCTCGAGGATCTCGGGCCGCTTGGCGATGTTGAGCGTCGCCTCGCAGGCGAGCCGCACCACGTAGCCGGTCCGCTTCTGCCATTCGATCAGATGCGGCAACAGGTCCATCGCCGCCTTGCGGTTGCCGATGAAATTGTCGTCGACGAAATAGACAGTGTCGGTCATGCCGCATTCACGCAGGCGGTCGAGCTCGGCGATGATCTGCTGCGGCGTCTTGATGCGCGGGTTGCGGCCGTAGAGGCCGGGGATGTCGCAGAACTCGCACTGATAGGGACAGCCCGAGGAATACTGGATGCTGCCGAGGAAGTATTTCTTCACGTCGGCGAGCTCGTAGGCCGGAATCGGAAACTCCGTCATCGACACGCGGTCCTTGGTGGTCAGCACCACCTGGGCCTCGGGACGCGCCGTATCGCGCGACAGGATCTCGATCAACTGGTTGGTGGCGTCGCCGAGCTCGCCGACATGGAGATAGTCGAACGAGGGATAGTAGTCCGGACAGGCGCTGACGGAGGGGCCGCCGAGCGCGACGGCCAGGTCGAATTCATGCGCGCGGCGGCAGATGTCGTTCATCTGCTGGCGCTGGATATGCATGCCACTGACGAAGACCGCCTCGGCCCATTCGAACTCTTCCCTGGTCGCGCGGCGAAGGTTCTCGTCGACGAATTTGACCTGCCAATCCTGAGGCAGATAGGCGGAGATCAGCAGCAGGCCCTGCGGCGGCATGAAGGCGCTGACACCGTCGGTCAGGGGATAGGAATGCTCGAAGGTCCCGAACGAGGATGTATAGCGCGGAAACACGCAGAGAATCCGCCGGGACGTTCCGTTACTTGCAGCTCGCATCTAAGCTCCCCCGCCACGCTCGACCTGGTTGCGGAAATTGCCAGCCAGACACATAGCGTAATGCTGCCGCCGGAATTTCTCAATATTGTGGCGGAAGCATAATCCCGAGGGCGGCAAATGGTTTCCCGAGAGGAGCCCTGCTCGCTCAGGCGATCAGCCGGGAGGCAAAATCGGGCAGCAGGCCTGCATCGCCGGCAATCCGGAAATCGGCGCCCGTGATGCCCGACCGCGCCAGCCAATCGTCGAATTCCGGCGCGCGGCGCAAGCCGAAGACGTCGCGGACATAAAGCGCGTCGTGAAAAGACGTCGACTGGTAGTTCAGCATGACGTCGTCCGCGCCGGGGACGCCCATGATGAAGGTGACGCCGGCGGCGGCAAGTAGCGTCAGCAGATTGTCCATGTCGTCCTGGTCCGCTTCGGCATGGTTGGTGTAGCAGATATCGATCCCGAGCGGCAGGCCGAGCAATTTGCCGCAGAAATGATCCTCCAGCCCGGCGCGGATGATTTCCTTGCCGTCGTAGAGATATTCCGGGCCGATGAAGCCGACCACGCTGTTGACCAGCAGCGGGGCGAAGGCGCGGGCAACCGCATAGGCGCGCGCCTCGCAGGTCTGCTGGTCGACGCCGTGATGAGCGCCCGCCGACAGCGCCGAGCCCTGGCCGGTCTCGAAATACATCACGTTCTGCCCGACGGTGCCGCGCCGCAGCGACAGCCCGGCCTCGTGCGCCTCCTTCAGAAGCGCAAGGTCGATGCCGAAGCTGCGGTTGGCGGCCTCGGTGCCGGCAACCGACTGGAAGACGAGATCGACCGGCACGCCCTGCCCGATCAGCGACAGCGTCGTCGTGACATGGGTCAGCACGCACCCTTGAGTCGGGATCTTCAGCCGCGCGACGATCTCGTCGAGCAGCCGCAACAATTGCGCGATGACGGCCGGATCGTCGCTTGCGGGATTGATGCCTATGCAGGCATCGCCGGCCCCGAGCAGGATGCCGTCGAGGATCGAGGCGGTGATGCCCCGGGCATCGTCGAACGGATGGTTGGGCTGCAGCCGCGTGCTCATCCGCCCCTTCAGGCCGATGGTGTTGCGGAAGGCGGTGGTGACCTCGCATTTCCGCGCCGCCAGGATCAGATCCTGGTTGCGCATCAGCTTCGAGACGGCGGCGGTCATTTCCGGCGTGAGGCCGGGCGCGAGCGACTTCAAAACCGCCGGCGTCGCGGCATCCGACAGCAGCCAGTCGCGAAAGCCGCCGACCGTCAGCGAGGCCACCGGCGCGAAGGCCCTGGCGTCATGGCTGTCCATGACGAGGCGGGTGACCTCGTCGGCCTCATAGGGGATGACGGCTTCCTGCAGAAATTGGCTGAGCGGAACGTCGGCGAGCGCCATCCGCGCCGCGATCATCTGCTCGGCGGTGTCGGCGGCGATCCCGGCCAGCCGGTCGCCGGAGCGCGGCGGCGTCGCCTTGGCAAGGAGATCGCGCAAATCCTGGAAAATGTGGGTCGTGGCGTCGATGCTGTGGCGGTAGGCCAAGGCCCTCTCCGGGGTTCGTCGGCCGCTGGCTGAGTCCAGATCTCGGCGGCGGCCCGGTATCAGGAAATACGCGCCTTGCGGCCGGCATGCACGCCGATGTTGGGGGCAGTCCGGAACTTTCCCGTGGCGATCTGCCGGAAACCGATAAGCCCACCGCAAATCACTGGGAAAACTCACGTTTTCGCTGCGCCGCGGCAAGTTCCGCCGCACGGCACGTTAACGCCGCGTCCATCTTCGTTCTGCATAGTTTTGCATCAATTTGTACCACCGCGCTCACCGGCCACTCCAGGCCATGTCCGGGCCCCTTTACACCATGACATCAGTTCGATCTGGGAATGCCGTCAGGCTCGCTGGCCGCTTCACGCTGGCCACCAAGCTCTATGCGATCTTCGCGCTGTTCGCGCTGCTGACGGCGGCGATCGCCATGCTGTCCGACTACAACAGCCGCCGCGGCGCCGACCTGACCAACGCCATCGAGACGGCGAACGCCGCCGCGCTGAACGTCGAGCGCGTCAACTCGCTGGTCTATGCGGTCGTGATGGAATCGCGCGGCGTCTACATGTCGGCCGAGCCCGCTGTGGTGAAGAAGTACGGCGAGGGCCTGCTCAAGTTCAACGCCCAGATCCTCGACGTCGTGAAGCGCTGGGAGACCATCGTCAAGTCCGACGATGCCGAGCAGTTCGCCACCTTCAAGAAGCGCATCGAGCAGTTCGTCGAATTCCGCAAGGAGCTGGTGCGCCGCGGCGTCGAGATCAACGCGGCCGCGGGCCGCGAATGGGGCGACAACGACGCCAACCGCGCCGTGCGCTCGGCGCTGAACAAGGATCTCGAGGCGCTGTCCAAGGTCTATGCCGAGCGCGCCAAGCAGATCGCGCGCGAGACGGAGACCAACCGCACCCTCTCCTTCGTGCTGACCTGCCTCGGCGGCGTGGCGCTGGCCCTGGTCGTGATCGGCATCGTCATCATCGCCCGCTCGGTCGCCCGGCCGCTCGCCGCGATCACCGCCACCATCAAGCAGGTCGCCGAAGGCGCCCAGGACGTCGTGGTGCCGCATTCGGGCCGCGCCGACGAGATCGGCGCGCTGGCCCGCGCGATCCAGGTGTTCCAGGAGGCCATGGACCGCAACCGCAACCTCGCCTCCCAGGTCTCGCAGGACTCGGCCGCCCGCGAGGAGCGCGCGCGCCATATCGAGCAATCCGTCGAGCAATTCCGCGAGGCCATCGGCGCCATCATGCGCGGCCTCGGCGACAACGCCTCCACTATGCGCGAGACCGCGCAGACCATCACCCGCGTCACCGCAGCGGCCTCCAGCCGCGCCGGCACGGCCGCGGATGCCACCGAGCAGGCCTCGCACAACGTCACGGCGGTGGCGGGTGCGGCCGAGGAGCTATCGGCCTCGGTGGTCGAGATCGGCCGCCAGGTGCGGCAGAGCGCCGGCGCGGTCGAGCAGACCGGCCAGCGCACCGAGAAGTCGATCTCCGAGATCGAGAGCCTAGCTGCGGCCACGCAGCGCATCGACGGCGTGCTCAGCCTGATCCAGGCGATCGCCGAGCAGACCAATCTGCTGGCGCTCAACGCCACCATCGAAGCCGCCCGCGCCGGCGAGGCCGGCCGCGGCTTTGCCGTGGTCGCCCATGAAGTGAAGGCGCTCGCGGGCCAGACCGCCAAGGCGACCGCCGAGATCGGCGAGAACGTCTCGATGATCCAGGCCTCGACCCGCAATGCGGTCGACGCCGTCCGCGAAATCGGCGGCGCGGTTCGCGAGATCAACGAGGTCACCTCCGCGATCGCAAGCGCCGTCGGCCAGCAGGACGCGGCCACGCGCGAGATCTCGTCCAACGCGCAGAGCGCAGCGCAAGGCAACGAGACGCTGGTCGCCAACATCACCTCGCTGCGCGACGCCATCGGCGAGACCGACACGGCGGCGGCTTCGGTGCTGACGGCCGCACGCGGCCTGACCGAGACGGCCGACACGCTGTCGCGGGAGGTGGAGACATTCTTCCAGAACCTGCGCTCGGGCGCCACGGCCGGTCGTACCGCCAAGGCGGGGTGACGGCGCGCCTTACCGCAGCCAGGCGGCGGTAGGGTCCTCCCAACAAAAAGCTGCAAAACAACCCCATGCACAGTAGGCGGGGTCAGGTTATTCAATGGGTTGGTGGCTGGCGCGAAACCAGCAGCTCTTACGCAATTGATTTTGACTCGTCGGGCAAAACAGGGGCACGATGCGGTCGTGCATTGCCGAACAGGAGACGGCGCGTGTCGGCGCGGCTGACTTGTGAGATTGCATAAGAAAAAAACAAAGGAATCCCATGAGCCAGACGCGGCGCGTCCTCTCGGCGCAGGTCGCCCATGAGACCAACACTTTCTCGATCGTTCCGACCACGCTGGAGGACTATCGCAAGCGGCTGTTCCTGCGCGATGGTGAAATCGCCCCGGCACTGGCCGACACCAGAATGGAGATCGCCGCGCATCTGGCGGCAGCCAAGCGTTACGGCTGGACCTTGGTGCAGCCGGTCGCGGCCGCGGCCACTCCATCGGGCAAAGTGACGGCCGAGTGCTGGGCCGAATTGCAGCGGCTGGTCTACACGGCTTGCGAAACCGGGCCGCTCGACGGCGTCATCCTCGCCTTGCACGGCGCGATGGTGACCGAGACCGATGACGACGCCGAAGGCGCGCTGCTCGAAGGCTTGCGCAAGCGTCTGGGCGACACCATTCCGATTGCGGTGACGCTCGACCTGCACGCCAACGTCACCGAACGCATGGGCCGGCTGGCCAATATCATGCTGCCCTACCGCACCTACCCGCATATCGACCAGTACGAGACGGCGTTCCGCGCCGCCGAGCTGTTGCAGGCGGCGATGGACGGCAAGACCCGCCCGAAGGTCTTCCGCTCGCAGCCAGCTCTGCTCGACGGCTGCAATCACGGACGGACGCAAGGCGGCGTGATGAGCGACCTCTTGGCGCGCGCCGCGGACATGCAGGCGCAGACGCCCGGCCTGTTGTCCGTCGACGTCTGCGCGGGGTTCAGCCGCTCCGACATCGCCGAGGTCGGCCCCAGCGTCCAGGTCACCTATGATGCCTCCCACAACGCCGCCGAAGCGGCCGCGCGGCAGGCCGCGGCGGCGCTCGAGGACGAGATGGTCCGCCGCCGCGCCGAAGTCACCGTCACCGCGCTCGATTTGACTGATGCAACGAAGCTCGCTGCCGCAGCCGCAAGCGACGTCGCGGACACCCGTCCCCTCGTGATCGCCGACTTCAGCGACAACCCGGGCTCGGGCGCCTATGGCGATGGGATCCGCCTGCTGGAGGCGCTACTGCAGGCCGGGATCCACGGTGTGCTGTTCGGCGTGCTCGGCGATTCCGAAGCCGCTTCCCGCTGTCATGAAGCGGGCCTGGGGGCAAGCCTCGATGTCGTTCTCGGCGCCAAGCGTCATCCCGAAAGCTACGGTCCTCCGCTCACGCTGAGCGGGCGGGTGACGGGCTTGTCGGACGGCGCCTTCGTCTGCGAGGGGCCGATGAATGCCGGTCAGCCCATGACGCTCGGGCCCAGCGCCTTGCTCGAAGTGGACGGCATCTCCATCGCGATCTCGACCAACACGCTGCAGACCTACGATCAGGAAATGTTCCGAATTCTTGGAGCAGAGCCGGCTCGGTTCCGCATCGTCGCCGTCAAATCAGCGCACCACTTCCGGGCCGCCTTCGGGCCGATGGCCAGGGAGGTGATCCTGGCCGACAGCGGCGGCCTTGCCACCTTCGACAACTCCAAGCTGTCGTACCGGAAGGTCCGCCGTCCGGTATGGCCGCTCGACGAGTTGCCGTTGGGGTGAATCTCTCCGCTCGGCTGCGTCCGCGTCGGCACGATGCCATGCGAAAAACCCCGGCACGAGGGCCGAGGTTTGCGATACGGCTCGCGTACATCCGGCAAGCCAATCGTCGAATGACACCATAGCCACGGATCTTGAACGGATGATGACGAGATGGGGCCGACAAGATGTCGCGTAAGCCGAGATCGACGCCCTCCCCTGTGATCACACCGTCAGCAGCGTCTTGATCGCGCGGCGCTGGTCCATCGCCTTGTAGCCTTCGGCGACCCGGTCGATCGGCAGCGTGAGATCGAACACCTTGCCCGGCTGGATCCGGCCCTGAAGCACCCGGTCCATCAGGTCGGGCAGGAAGCGGCGCACCGGGGCGGGACCGCCCATCATGCGCCGCTGGCCGAAGAACAAGGCCTGGCCATCGAAGGTCACGCCATGGGGAACACCGACGTAGCCGATCGTGCCGCCGGGGCGCGCGCATTCGAGCGCTTGCGACATCGCCTCCTGCGTGCCGACGCATTCGAGCACCGAGTCCGCGCCGACGCCGCGCGTCAGCTCCTTGACGCGCGCGATACCCTCGGCGCCGCGCTCGACCACGATGTCGGTCGCACCGAACTCTTTGGCGAGCGCCTGCCGCGTCGCGTGGCGGCTCATGGCGATGATGCGCTCGGCGCCCATCTGTTTCGCCGCGAGCACGCCCATCAGGCCGACCGCGCCGTCGCCGACCACCGCCACCACCGAGCCTTGCTTCACGTTGGCAGCGTTAGCCGCGTACCAGCCGGTGCCGAGCACGTCGGAGGTTGCGAGCAGATGCGGGATGAGATCGCGTCCCGGCATCTCGCGGGTCGCAACCAGTGTGCCGTCCGCGAGAGGGACGCGCGCATAGGGTGCCTGCGCGCCCGACATGAACTCGCGCTGCTCACACGAGGACTGGAAGCCGAACTTGCAATGCGGACAGGTGTTGTCCGACAGGCAGAACGAGCCGACCACGAACTGGCCGGGCTTGATGGTCCGCACCGCGCTGCCGATTTCGACGACGACGCCGCAATATTCGTGGCCCATATGCGCGGGCCCCTCGTTCGGCTGCAGTCCGCGATAGGGCCAGAGGTCGGAGCCGCAAATGCAGGTCGCCGACAACTTGATGATGGCGTCGGTCGGCTTGACGATCCTGGGATCGTCGACCGTTTCGAAGCGGACATCGCCGGGTCCATAGAGCACGGTTGCCTTCATGGTCATTCTCCTTTGCCGGCGCGGTCGCCGTACTGCTCGTCCGTCACCTTCTCCAGCCATTCGACCGGATTGCCGTCGAGCGCCTCCTGAACAGCGATATGGCTCATGGCGGCCTTGGGGGACGCGCCATGCCAGTGTTTCTCACCGGGTCCGAACGAGACCACGTCCCCGGGACGAATGTCCTCGACCGGACCGCCCCAACGCTGCACGCGGCCGAGGCCGGAGGTGACGATGAGCGTCTGGCCGAACGGATGCGTGTGCCAGGCCGTGCGTGCGCCGGGCTCGAACGTGACGTGATTGCCGGCAACGCGCGACGGCTCGACGGAAGGAAACAGCGGATCGATCCGAACCGTGCCGGTGAAATACTCCACGGGGGCCCTCGCCGAAGGCTGGGAGCCGGCTTGCCGAATTTGCATCTGAGCCTCCTCGATGTTGGCCGCAGCGATTGCCCGCGGCGCCCGCGGCCACAGATAGGCCGGCCCTGGGCATTCGATTAGCCACTGTAATTCGCTTGCATTCATCGATATGAGCCATGAATAATCGCGGCCATGGCAAACCGGGATTTCAACGATCTGCTGGCCTTCGTGGCCGTCGCCCGCGAGCGCAGCTTCACCAGGGCCGCCGCGAAGCTCGGCATCGTGCAGTCGACGCTCAGCCATACGATCAAGCGGCTGGAATCGCAGATGGGCCTGCGGCTGCTCGCGCGCACCACGCGAAGCGTCGGGCTGACCGAGGCCGGCGAGCGGCTGCTGCAATCGGTTGCCCCGCGTATCGAGGAGATCGAGCGCGACATCGCCGCACTGATGTCCCTGCGCGACAAGCCCTCCGGCACCATCAGGATCACGCTCTCGGACCATGCCCTGGATACAGCCGTCTGGCCGAGGCTCGCCCCGGCCCTGAAGGCTTATCCCGACATCAAGGTCGAATTCAGCCTCGACACGGCCTTCCGCAACATCGTCGAGGACGGCTTCGATGCAGGCGTCCGCCTCGGCGAGAGCGTCGAGAAAGACATGATCGCAGTGCGCATCGGCCCGGACTGGCGGCTCGTGGCGGTGGCCTCGCCCGCCTATCTCAAACAGCATCCGAAACCGAAGCACCCGCAGGACCTCTTAAAGCACGTCTGCATCAAGCGCCGCGCGGCGGCCGGCGGCCATTACGTCTGGGAGTTCGCCAAGGGCGGTCCTGACCTCAGGGTACGCGTCGAGGGCCAGCTGACCTTCAATGACTCGCGCGCGATGATCGACGCCGCCGTGAAGGGCTTCGGCATCGCCTATCTCCCGGAAGACATCGTGGCGCGGCAGGTCCGGTCCGGCGAGCTCGTCGTCGTGCTCGACGACTGGTCGCCGAAGTTCGACGGCTACTACCTTTATTACCCGACGTCCCGGCAGAACTCGGCGGCGTTCAAGGTGATCGTCGAGGCGCTACGTCACCACGAGGCGCGACGACGGCGCGGCCAGGCGTGAGGCGGACCCACGCCAGTCGCCCTGCCCGTCATTTCCCGTCGAGGAAAGCGCGCACCTTGGTCACGGTCTGCGCCGGCTGCTCTTCCATGATCCAATGTCCGGAGCCGGTGATGATGCCGCCGTCGACCTTGGTGCCGACCTCGCGCATCACCGCAGCCTGCTGCTCGCCGAACGACTTTTCGGCACCGAGCGCGAGGATCGGCATGGTCAGCTTGGTCGCGGCGAAGACCTTGTTGTCCGCGGCGTCCTTGCCGAACGCTGCGAACTGCTCGAAGGCGTAATGCATGTTGCCCGGCCGGGCGTAGAGCTTGGCGTAATGGTTACGCGTCGCTTCGTCGATGGCCTTGGGATTGGCCGACAGGTCGTTGTAGAAGCGATCGAGATAGATGCGCTCGCGGCCCTTGACCAGGCGATCGACGTCGGGGCCGCGGAAATTGAAATGCCAGAGCATGGGGCTCTTCAGGATTTCATCCCAGGGGCCGATGCCGGGCAGCGGCGCGTCGATGACGGCCCATTTGGTGATGCGGTCGGGGTATTGCGCCGCGAGCGCGTAGCCCACCATGTTGCCGATGTCGTGCGTCACCAGATCGGCTTTCTGGACCTTGAGCTTGTCCATGAGCATGGCGATGTCCATGCCCTGGTTCTTCTTGTCGTAACCGCCGGCGGCCTGGGACGACAGCCCCATCCCGCGCAGATCCGGAACGATCACGGTGTGGTCCTTGTAGAGCGCCTTGGCGAGCGGCGCCCACATGTCGCCGGTATCGGCGAAGCCGTGCAGGAGGACGACCGCCGGTCCCTGTCCACCCACGCGGACATTCAGCGTGACGCCGTTGACCGAAATTCGTTCGATTTTGAAAGCCGCGGGGAACGGCTCGACCGCTGCGAGAGCCGATCGACTGCTCCAGATGGTCAGGATTGTCAGGAGGGCGGCGAAAATGGCCGCGATCGATCGCGCGCCGGAGGTGCGGCTGCTGAAGGCGAAACTGCGCATTGTTGACCTGCTCGCTCATGTGCCGAGCGCAACAACGTCGGCAGTCCACGCATCAAATACTTCGGTCCATCAAAACATACCATACCACCTTATGACCAGCTCCCCTTCCGCAATCTCATGCCCACTCCGCGAGCAGCCGTCTGGCTATCCCATCACCCCGCCGCGCTTGATCAGCTCTTTACCCACCGCGGCCAGGTGCACCTGGTCCGGTCCGTCGCCGATGCGGATGAAGCGGGCGTAGACATAGGCGCGCGCCAGGAACGTATCCTGCGAGACGCCGGCGGCGCCGTGGATCTGGATGGCGCGGTCGATGACGCGGGCGGCCATGGCGGGCACCACGATCTTGGCGGCGGCGATCAGGTCGCGCGCGGCCTTGTTGCCTTCGCGGTCCATCTTGTCGGCGGCCTGCAGCGTGAGCAGCCGCGCCTGCGCGATCTCGCAGAAGGAGTGCGCGATGTCCTCGCGCACCGAGCCCTGCTCGGCCAGCGGCTTGCCGAAGGCGACGCGTGACACCGAGCGCTGGCACATCAATTCCAGCGCGCGCTGGGCGCAGCCGACCAGCCGCATGCAATGGTGGATGCGGCCGGGACCGAGACGGCCTTGCGCGATCTCGAAGCCGCGGCCTTCGCCCAGCAAAATGTTCTCCGCGGGCACGCGGACGTTCTCGTAAGAAATCTCGGGATGACCGGCCGGCGCGTCGTCATAGCCGTAGGTGAGCATGTCGCGGGCGATGCGCACGCCGGGCGTGTTCCTCGGCACCAGGATCATGGATTGCTGGCGATGGCGGTCGGGATCGTCGGGCGCGGTCTTGCCCATCACGATCAGGATCTCGCAATCCTCGTTCATCGCGCCCGAGGTGAACCACTTCCGTCCGTTGATGACGTAGTCGCTCCCGTCGCGCGTGATGGCGCACTGGATGTTGGTGGCATCGCTGGAAGCGACCTGCGGCTCGGTCATCGAGAAGCCGGAGCGGATGCGGCCCTCCAGCAGCGGCTTCAGCCAGCGCTCCTGCTGCGCCTTGGTGCCGTAGTTGGCCAGCACCTCCATGTTGCCGACATCGGGCGCCGAGCAGTTGAACACCTCGGGCGCCCAGAGGATGCGGCCCATGATCTCCTTCACCGGCGCGTATTCCAGATTGGAGAGCCCCGGTCCGTGCTCGCCTGACAGAAACAGGTTCCAGAGCCCCTGCTCGCGCGCCATCCGCTTCAGGTCCTGCAGGATCTGCGGTGTCTTGTAGCGCGATGCTTCCGGCTTCACCTGCTCGTAATAGAGCTCCTCGGCCGGCTCGACATGCGTCCGCATGAACTGCCGGACGCGCTCCTGCAGCTCGAGCGAACGGACGGAGTGTTGAAAGTCCATGGAGATCTCCTCTTCTTCCCTTCTCCCCTTGTGGGAGAAGGTGGCGCGAAGCGCCGGATGAGGGGTTCTCTCCGCGAACTCAACGAAGAGAATCATTCGCGGAGAGAACCCCTCACCCGGCTGCGCTTCGCGCATCCACCCTCTCTCACAGGGGGAGAGGGTGCACCGTCTCTGCGGCCGCTCTCTTACTTCGCCTCACGTCCCCTTCAAGAGCTCGCTCGCCACCACCCAGTCATTGCCGTCGAACTGCAGCATATAGCCGTCCTTGATCGGGCGGAAATCCTGCGGGGTGGTGTTCAGCGTGATCCCAGGCATCAGCAGCGAGAGCGGCACGTTCTTCAAATTCGCCGCCTGCGCCATGATGTTCTCGCGCGTTAGATTGTCCTTGCACTGCTTGAGCAGCACCACGAGCGCCTCGGCGACGGTGTAGCCGTAGAGGCCGGCGACGTTGTTGACGTCGGCATTGGGCAGGCGCTTCTTCATGAAGTCGATATAGGCCGTCATCGCCGGGTCGTCCTTCGGCTGCTCGACGAACGGCTTGAGCGATCCGAGCGAGAGCACGCCCTTGCCGGCATCGAGGCCCGCCGGCACCATCACGGTCGCCTTGTTGGCGCAGCCGCTGGCGAGGAAGCGGGTCGGCTGCCAGCCGACCTCGTGGGCTTTGCGGATCGCCTGCGCGCAGGCGCGCGGCGTCACCGAATAGATCATGAAGACGTCGGCCTTGGTGTTCGCCAGCGTCAGCACCTGGGAGTCGACGGTGGGATCGGTGACCTCGAAGCTCGAAGCCATCGCGATCGCCTTGTCGGCGTCGCCGCCGAGCGCTTCCTTGACGCCGCGCAGATATTCCTTGCCGGCATCGTCGTTCTGGTAGAGCACCGCAAAGCGCGCGTTCGGGTTCTTGGCCCGGGCATAGGCGACGTCGATCGCCGCCTCGCTGGTGTAGTTCGGCGCCCAGGGCAGCGCCATCGACCACGGCATGTTGGCGGGGTCGTTCCACTTCGAAGCCGAGCTGATCAGGAAGAGCTGCGGCACCTTGTTGCTGTTGAGATATTTCGCGATCGCCGAGCTCGGCGCCGTGCCCATGGTGGCGAAGATGAAGGCAACGCCATCGCCCTCGACGAGGCGCCGCGCGGCCTCCATGGTCTTGGGCGGCGAGAACGCATCGTCCAGCGAGATCAAATTGAGCTTGCGGCCGCCGATGCCGCCCTTCTCGTTGACCTCGTCGAAATAGGCGGAGATCACCTTGCCCGTGATGCTGAGCGGCGAGGCCGGCCCGCTATAGGGCATGGTGTTGCCGATCTTGATCTCGGTGTCGCTGACGCCAGGACCGTAGGATTTTTGCGCGGAGACAGGCGTCGACAGGCAGGCGGCAGCCAGTGCTGCGGCCAGGACCAAAGCGGCTTTCATGGTTTCTCCCCGATGATTGTCGCCGCCCGAAATCGTGGCGCGAAGGCGCGGCGTGCTGCTTTTTTGTCAGCGCGTCAGATCAGCGGAGTTCGGCAAGGTGGTCTTGCGTCGAGTTGCTGATGGCGTTGCGGCATCTCAGCGAGATGGCATCGCCGCTTTCCGCACGTCCAGCACGGCCTGCGCCCATTCGGCCGGCCGCTCCTGCGGCAAATTATGTCCAGCCTTGGCGAAGACGCGCCGTTCGAACACGCCTTCGAACTTGTGCGCATGATGGGCAGTGCCGGGATTGACGCCGTCGCTGTCGCCGTCGATCGCAATCGTCGCGACGCGGATCGGCGGCTGCTCGGCGAGCTTCGCCTCGATGGCCGCATAGGCGGGATCGCCGTCCACCAGCGCGTAGCGGTGGCGGTAGGAGTGGATCACGACGTCGACGAAATCAGGATTGTCGAACGACACCGCGCTCGTCTCGAACGTGGCGTCGTCGAATGTCCATGTCGGCGACCACATCGCCCAGAGCTGGCGCGCAAAGCCGCGCCGGTTGCGCTCCAGCGCGCGGCGGCCGCGCTCGTTGTGGAAGAGGTATTGATACCAGAGCGCCGCCTCCTCAGGCGGCGAGGCCGGCTCCATCGACCGCGCGATGTTCTGGATGTTGTAGGAATTGCCGGAGACGAGGCCGATCACGCGCTCCGGATGCAGCGCCGAGACCACGCAGGCCGCGCGCCCGCCCCAGTCATAGCCGCCGACGATCGCGCGCGCGATGCCGAGCGCATCCATGAAGGCCAGCAGGTCGGCGCCGAGCGCCGCCTGTTCGCCCGAGCGCAGCGTCGCGGCGGAACGGAAACGCGTCGGTCCATAGCCGCGCAGCCAGGGCACGAGCACGCGCGCGCCGGCCGACGCAATGATCGGCGCGGCCTCGGCATAGGCATTCACGTCGTAGGGAAAGCCGTGGCCCATGATGCAGGGCCAGCCGTCGGGCGCACCGTATTCGCGATAGGCGATGTCGAGGATGTCCGTGGTGACGGTTTTTTGTTGCATGGTTTTCTCACGGAGTGGGGAGGCCGTAGCCCGTAGCCCGGATGAGCGCAGCGACATCCGGGAATCTTGCGACGCCCGCCCCGGATATCGCTGCGCTCATCCGGGCTACGGTAACGCGGAGCGCCGCCTATCTCTGCGGTCCCGACAGCGAGATGTCGCGCTCGGCGCGGAACACGTTGCTGTAGAGATTGGCGATCCATTGCCGGCCGATCTCGGTCTTGTTGAGATAGCCGATCTCGGTCTGGATGTGCGGTGCGACGCTATTCCAATAGAATTGTGGATAGCGGTTCACGATGTCGGCCGGCGAGTCGTAACCGAGCTGGCGGTTCATGCCGACCTCTTCGAACTCGTAATACAGCGCGTTGGCCTTGCGCAGATAGTTGGGATCGCCGAGCTGGCCGATGAAATCGGCCGCACGCAGGATCGAGGCCTCGTCGTCATATTCCTGGCCCTCGCGGGCCGGAAAGCGCGTCCCCTCGATGGCGCGGGCAACCCGCTCCGGATCGAGCCCGGGAATATGCCGCAGCCGCCGCGTCACATACAGCTTCGAGCGATCGACGTGATACATCATCAGGCTCGCGTCCGACGAGCCGCGCGGCAGCGAGACCTTGTTGTCGGACGCGTCGATCACGAAGCCGTCGGAATCGTCCTCCTCGAACAGCCCGCGCACATAGCCGATATCGTGGGCGAGGCAGGCGATCAGGACGTGGACGTAATCCTCGGCCGACAGATGGGTGTGAAGGCTGCGGCCGCGCAGGATGGCCTGGGCCGCCAGCGTCACCAGCATCGTATGCTCGATATTATGATAGAGCGCATCGCTGTTGCCGATGCATTCCATCGCGGTGCGCGTCGCGCTCTCGACGATGCTGGCAGAAGTCTCATCGTACCGGCGCCGCATGAATTTCCCGAGGAAGTCCTCGAGGGATTCAGCCGCCAGTCTCGGCAAGGTTATCATGGATGCAGCCCCGTCCGCCGCTGGTATCCCACGCTCTCTCCCGACGCCTGTCTTGTTCTCAACGCAGAAACCAGCATAGCCTAAGTTAGGCCCGGGAACCAAACGCTGGAACGAAGACACGAAAAAATGTTGCGCGTTGTGCTCTGCGACATCACGGTTGCGGAGACGGCTCGATACACCCGGGCGGCGCGGGACGACGACGGCGCAATCACTCCACCAGCAGCACGTCGACGGCGACGCCAAGCTTCTGCTTGGGCGAGCCGACGATGATGCCGTCGACCGGCGAGACGTCGGAAAAGTCGCGCCCGACCGCAAGCACGATATGGTCGTTGCCGATCAAGAGATCGTTGGTCGGGTCGAAATCGACCCAGCCGAGCTCCGCCCCGCACCACAGGGAGACCCAGGCATGGGTGGCATCGGCGCCCTGCAGGCGCGGCTGGCCCGCCGGTGGAATGGTGCGCAAATAGCCGCTGACATAGGCCGCCGGCAGACCGAGCCCGCGCAGCCCCGCGATCATCACATGGGCAAAGTCCTGGCAGACGCCGTGGCGCTTGTCGAACACCTCGCCCAGCGGCGTCGAGATCACCGTCGCCTTGGGATCATAGCGAAACTGGTCGCGGATGCGATGCATCAGATCGACCGCGCCCGCGAGGATGCCGGCACCCGGCGCAAAGCTCTCGGCGGCATAGGCGCTGACCGGGCGCAGCACCGGCACCAGCGGGCTTGCGAAAACATAGCCGACCGGCGAGGCCGGGCCGAGGCTGGTCGCCTCGAAGGCGACGTCGCGAACGCTCTCCCAGGGCGGGCTCGCGGCATCGCGCGACGGCGGCTGGCGCGACACCGAGACGCGCGAGCGCGAATCGATCCGTAGGTTGCGATGCGCGGCCTCGATCACGATGCTCTCGGTGAGCGTGCCGAAAAAATCGCGCCGCTCGGTGCGCTCGGCCGGCCGCGGACGGATCTCGACGCGGTGCGAGATCAGCTCCTGGCCGCTGCCGCTGCGCGGCTCCAGCCGCAGCGTGCAGCGGGCGAAGCTGACCGGATTCTCGTATTCGTAAGTTGTGACGTGACGGATGTCGTAGATCACGCCAGCCCCGTCAGCTTTTCCGGCCGGGCCGCGTTGGGGCCGTGCGGGAAGTAGTGCTGCCCGATCGCCTCGGCGAGGCTGAGCAGGTCCTGCTCCAGCGCAAACAGCGTCTTGACCTCGAGCTTCTCGGCCTCCGCAGTCGCAAGCATCGCTTGCATGGCGACCGCAAGCCGCTGCGGCTTCTCGATCAGCCCGTGCTCCTTCAGGCTCGGGAGCGCGGCGATGTGCTCGTTCAGCGTCGTCACCTGGAACGCTACCGAACGCGGATTGTATGGATCGAGCACCGCGAGGTCGCGCACCGGCGCCAGGATCGGCGCCAAGAGATAACGCGAACGGTAGGTGATCTGGCAATCCACCAGGGTCAGCAGGATGTCGAGGTCCTCGTCGCCGGCCTCGTCATAGGCGAACTGCCGCGTGAAGCGCGTGGTGTTGATGGCGCGCTCGATACGGCGACCGATGTCGAGGAAGCGCCAGCCGGCGGCGCGGTTCATGTTCTCCTGCGCAAGGCCGGCAAGGCTGGCCAGCTCCTGCAAGGTCAGCTCGGCCGCGCTCACCACGCTGTCGTCGCCTTCGACCTCGAAGGCGAGACGCTCGGCCATCTCGGTGATGACCTGCCAGGCGTCGGGCGACAGTCGCTCGCGCAAGGAGGTCGCGGTGCGCTGTGCCGCGCGCACCAGCGACAGTGCCGAGCCGAAACGGTCCGGGCTCTGCAGCGCCTCGGCGACGATGCGTCCCGGCGCGGTACGCGATGTCTGCGAAACCGCGCCCCAGGCCACCAGCAGGCGCTGGATGCGTTCGGCCGATTGCAGCGAGGCCGCCGTGCCCTTGTTGGGTCCGCTCGGCGAGCCCAGGGCGCGCACCAGGCGCAGCGTCGCCTCGGCGCGTTCGAGATAGCGGCCGAGCCATAACAGATTGTCGGCGGCCCGGCTCGGCAGCACGCCGGCGATGCGGCGGATGCGCACCTTGTCGGTCGCCGGCAGCAAGGTCGCGGTCGAGACCTGCTTGCCGGAGACGACCCAGACATCGGCGGCGCGCGCACCATCGCCCATCGATACCGCGCGCGCGTCGGCCTGCTCGGCGATGCGGCAGAAACCGCCGGGCATGATCGCCCAGCCGTCGGGCGTTGCCGCAGCGAACACACGCAGCACGAACGGGCGCGGCGTGATCTGACCCTGCTCCCACACCGGCATGGTCGAGAGCCGCACCACCTCCTGGCCGACATAGTCCATGCCGCGCGCGGCTATGGCCTCGACCAGGCGCTGGCGGTCGGCCGCGTCCAGCTCGCTCGCAAGCACCGGCCCCGCACGGTCGAGCCCGGGCACGCCGCGGCGATAGGCGCCTTCGATCGCGACCTCGTCGAGCCGCGACAGCACCTCGTCGCGCGCCGATTTCTGGCCGCACCACCACGTCGCGATGTGCGGCATCTTCAGCTCTTCGCCGAGCAGGCGGCGGCTCAGCGCCGGCAGGAAGCCGAGCAGCGCACGCGCCTCCAGCACGCCCGAGCCCGGCATGTTGGCGACGACGACGCCGTCCTTGCGCAAGACGTCGATCAGGCCGGGCACTCCGAGATGCGAGGACGCATCGAGCTCGAGCGGATCGAGCGAGTTGGAATCGACCCGGCGCAGCAGCACGTCGAGCCGCTTCAGGCCGGCGACAGTGCGGATGTGGATGCGGTTGTCGCTGACGGCGAGATCGTCACCCTCGACCAGCAGGAAACCGAGATAGCGCGCCAGCGTGGCGTGCTCGAAATAAGTCTCGCTGAAGCTGCCGGGGGTGAGCACGCCGATCCTGGGCTCGTCGCGATCGGCCCGCGCGCGAAGACTGTCGCGGAAGGCCTCGAAGAACGGCGCGACGCGCGGCACGTTCATCGACTTGTAGAGGTCGGAGAAGGCGCGCGAGAGCACGAGGCGATTCTCCAGCGCATAGCCCGCGCCCGATGGCGCCTGGGTGCGGTCGCCAAGCACCCACCAGCGGCCGTCGGGGCCGCGGCCGACGTCGGCGGCATAGAGCGACAGATAGCGCCCGCCGGGCGGCGGCACCCCGCAGACGGGACGGAGGTATTCGGGGCTGCCGGCGATCGCGGCGGCCGGCAGCGCGCCCTCGGCGACCAGCCGGCCCTCGCCGTAGATGTCGCGCAGAACCCGCTCCAAAAGCTCGGCCCGCTGGGTGATGCCGGCGGAAAGCTGCTTCCAGTCGGCCTCGTCGATCAACAGCGGCAGATGGCTGATCGACCAGGGCCGGTCGGCGCTGTCGCCGGGGGCGCGGTAGGTGACGCCGGCCTCGCGGAGGTGGCGATCGGCCATGCCGAAACGCCGCTCGATCTCATCGGGCGCGAGCGCCCCGAAGGCGTCGAAGAAGCGGCTCCAGACCGCGCGCGGGGCGCCGTCAGGGCCCAGAAACTCGTCGGGGATGCCAGGCAGGCGCTTATAGTCGCGAACCCATTGCGCGAAGCGGCGCTGACCTTCGCGCTGGCCTTCGCGTTGGCCTTCGCGTTGACTTGGCGCCCTGCCCGCCCTGTCGTTCTCTTCGGCTGCGCCCTCGGCCATGCGCCTCTCCCTGCCCCACCATCATACTCATTGCAGGAGCGGGGTCCGCAAGTCGAGGGTCAGCGGGAACTCACTTGTGCGTTCCTCGGGGGGTGGCCGGACCGGCCCCGGCGTATGGCCGTGGTCCTGGAAGCGCGCCAACCGCCGCGCCTCGGCCTCATAGGTGTTGACCGGCTTGGTGTCGTAGCTGCGCCCGCCCGGATGGGCGACATGGTAGACGCAGCCGCCAAGCGAGCGGCCGTTCCAGGTGTCGATGAGATCGAAGGTCAGCGGCGCATGGACCGGGATGGTCGGGTGCAGGCCGGAGGCCGGCTGCCAGGCCTTGAAGCGGACGCCGGCCACCGCCTCGCCCGAGCGTCCGGTCGAGGTCATCGGCAGGCGGCGGCCGTTGCAGGTGACGATGTGGCGGCCCTCGACAAAACCCTCCGCCTTGATCTGGAGCCGCTCGACCGATGAGTCGACATAGCGCACGGTGCCACCGGCCGAGCCCTCCTCGCCCAGCACGTGCCATGGCTCCAGCGCCTGGCGCAGCTCCAGCGTCACGCCGCCTTGATGGACACGGCCGAAGGCGGGGAAGCGGAATTCGAGCTGGGCCAGATACCATTCCGGCTCGAACGGATAGCCGAACTCCCTGAGCTCGGAGAGCACGTCCAGGAAATCTTCCCAGATGAAATGCGGCAGCATGAAGCGATCATGCAGCGCGGTGCCCCAGCGCACGAACTTGCCTTGTTGGGGCTCGCGCCACATCTTCGCGATCAGCGCGCGGATCAGGAGCTGCTGGGCCAGCGACATGCGCGGATCGGGCGGCATTTCGAGCGCGCGGAATTCGACGAGGCCGAGGCGGCCCGTGGTCCCATCAGGCGAATAGAGCTTGTCGATGCAGATCTCGGCGCGGTGGGTGTTGCCGGTGATGTCGACGAGCAGATGCCGGAACAGCCGGTCCACCAGCCACAGCGGCGTCTGGTAGCCCGGCGGCGGCACATGCGAGAGCGCGATCTCCAGCTCGTAGATGCTGTCGTGACGGGCTTCGTCGATACGCGGCGCCTGGCTGGTCGGGCCGATGAAGAGACCCGAGAAGAAATAGGACAGCGAGGGATGCCGCTGCCAGTACAGCACGAGGCTCTTCAACAGATCGGGCCGGCGCAGGAACGGCGAATCCTGCGGGCTCGAGCCGCCAATCACGACGTGGTTGCCGCCGCCAGTGCCGGTATGGCGGCCGTCGACCAAAAAGCGGTTGGCGCCGAGGCGTGTCTTGCCGGCATCCTCATAGAGCCCGACGGTGATGTCGACCGCTTCGCGCCAGCTTTTCGCCGGCTGGATGTTGACCTCGATGACACCGGGGTCGGGCGTCACCTTGATCACCTCGATGCGCGGATCGAACGGCGGCGGATAGCCCTCGACGTGGACCTGAATCTGCATCTCCTCGGCAGTCGCTTCGAGGGCCGCGATCATTTCGAGATAATCCTCGATGCGCTCGACCGGCGGCATGAAGGCGCAGAGCACGCCGTTGCGGACTTCGACGGACATCGCGGTGCGGACCGGGACGGACGTGTTGAGATGCTCGGGCTCGACCTTCGGCGGCGATTCCGGACGCGCCGGAAGGCTGAACACCGGCAGCTTGCCGCGGGCCTCCATCGGGTCCTGTTCGACGATGTAGGGATATTGGCTGGGCGGGATATGGCCGAGCGAACCGATCGGCAAGCGCAAACCCAGCGGTGAATCGCCCGGCATCAAGAACAGATGATTGCGCCGGAGTTGCCAGCGCTCGCTGCGCCAGCGCGGCGGCGCGTTCCAGCGCTGCACCGGCAGCACGAAACCGCGCGGCGTATTGAGGCCCTCGTCGAACACGCGCGCCATACGTGCACGGGCTTCTGGATCGGATAATTTGGGGTCGGAGGGATCGACGTCGACGGGAAGCTCAGCCTCCTTATGGAGCCAGTAGGCGGTGTCCTCGTAGGCCGGAATGATGTAGCCGGGATCGAGCCCGAGACGCGCCGCCGTGCCCTCGACAAACGCCTGAGCGTCCTTGACCTCGACGCGCCGCGGATTCTCGATCCTGGCGATCAGATCAGCATTCTTCCAGATCGGCACGCCGTCCTTGCGCCAGTACAGGCCGAAGGCCCAGCGCGGCAGGCTCTCGCCCGGATACCATTTGCCCTGGCCGTAATGCAGCAGGCCGCCGGACGCGAAACGATCGCGCAGACGGCGGATCAGGTCGTCGCCGAGCCCGCGCTTGGTCGGGCCGACGGCTTCCGTATTCCACTCAGCGGCTTCGAGGTCGTCGACCGAGACGAAGGTCGGCTCGCCGCCCATCGTAAGCCGCACGTCCGCGCTCGAAAGATCGCCGTCGACCTGCTCGCCGAGATCATTGAGCCGCGCCCAGGATTCGTCGGAGAACGGTTTTGTGATGCGCGGCGCCTCGCGGATGCGCTTGACGCTCATGTCGAAGGCGAACTCGACCTCGGCAAAACCGGCCCCGCCGGAGATCGGCGCGGCCGAGCGATAATGCGGCGTGGCGGCGACCGGGATATGGCCCTCGCCCGCGAGCATGCCGGAGGTCGCATCGAAGCCGATCCAGCCGGCGCCGGGCAGATAGACCTCGGCCCAGGCGTGTAAATCGGTGAAGTCGTTCTCGACTTCGGGAGGTCCCTCGATCGGATCGATGTCGGGACGGATCTGGATCAAATAGCCGGAGACGAAGCGCGCAGCGAGCCCGAGATGACGGAAGGTCTGGATCAGCAGCCAGGCGGAGTCGCGGCACGATCCGGCCCCGGAGGAGAGCGTCTCCTCCGGCGTCTGCACGCCGGGCTCCATGCGGATAATGTAACGGACGTGCTTCTGAAGCTCGCGATTGAGATCGACCAGGAAGTTGACGGTGTTCGGGGCCTCAGGGGGGATCGTATCGAGAAATTTCGCGAACAGGCGATCGGGCTTGACGGTCTCGAGATACGGCGCGAGCTCGGTCTTCAAATCCTTCGAATACTCGAACGGAAAGCTGTCGGCATAGGGCTCGACGAAGAAGTCGAACGGATTGACCACCGTCATCTGCGCGGTGAAATCGACCTCGATCTTCAGTTCGGTCGTCTTCTCCGGGAAGACGTAGCGGGCGAGCCAGTTGCCTTGCGGATCCTGCTGCCAGTTCACGAAATGATTGGATGGCGAGACCTTGAGCGAATAGCTCAGGATCGGCGTACGCGTATGCGGCGCCGGCCGCAGCCGGATGGTCTGCGGGCCAAGGTCGATCGGGCGGTCGTATTTGTAATGCGTGACGTGGTGTAATGCGACGTAGATCGACACGGTGTGCGGTGCTCCAGCAGCTTTTTTGAGCAGAACACCTGATGTGGGTGCGATCAAGCACTAACAACGGGCAGAGGATGCCTAGGAAGTGTCCGGACTACGCGGGCAGTATCGTAGGGTGGGCAACGCGAAGCGTGGCTTCCATTGCGTGGGCACGGCGCAAGTGCGCCTTTGCCCACCCTGCGATTCCTGCTTCCCCTCTCCCCTTGTGGGAGAGGGTGGCTCGCCGCATAGCGGCGAGACGGGTGAGGGGTATCTCTCCGCGAATTCAAATGAGAGTTTGGCTCGCGCAGAGATACCCCTCATCCGGCGCTTCGCGCCACCTTCTCCCACAAGGGGAGAAGGAAAAGCAGCGCGCTCTTCGCGAAAACCCTACGCCGCCGAGGTCAGTCGCTGCAAAAACTGCGTCACCTCGCGGCGGAGCGTCTCGACTTCGCCGTGGACGCGCTCGGAGGCGCTGTTGACGCGGCTCGCGACGCGGCCGGTGTCGGCGGCTGCTTCGCTGATGCCCGACACGTTGGAGGACACTTGCGAGGTGCCGGCGGAGGCTTCGTGAACGTTGCGCGCGATCTCGCGCGTCGCGGAACCCTGCTGCTCGATCGAGGCCGCGATGCTCGCGGTGATGCCGTCGATCTCGGCGATGGTCTGTGCGATCGCCTCGACCGCCGCGACCGAATTGCTGGTCGATTGCTGCATCTCGCCGACCTTGGCGCTGATCTCCTCGGTCGCCTTCGCGGTCTGGTTGGCGAGGCTCTTGACCTCGGAGGCCACGACCGCAAAGCCGCGACCGGCATCGCCTGCCCGCGCCGCCTCGATCGTGGCGTTGAGCGCCAGCAAATTGGTCTGCGAGGCGATCTCGCTGATCAGCTTGACGACGTCGCCGATCCGCATCGCAGCATCCGCGAGGTTGCGAATTTCATCGCCGGCCCGGTTGGCCTCGTCGACGGCGCGCCCCGTGCTCGTGGTCGAGCCGGCCACCTGACGGCTGATCTCGGCGATCGAGGATGCGAGCTGTTCGGCCGCACTCGCCACCGTCGCAACGTTGCTCGAAGCCTGATCGGATGCGCTGCGCATGCCGGAGGTCTGGCGGTTCGTCATCTCCGCCGCCGCCGCCATCTGGCCGGCGTCGGATTCGAGATCGGTCGCGGCGCTCATGAGGCTGCCCGCGACGCTGTCGAGATGCGTGCCGAACTGCTTTGCAAGGCCCGCGATCTCGACCACGCGGCGGCCGAGGCCGTCGGTGCCGGCATTGATGATGGTCGCCGAGCGGCGGAACGAGCCGGGCAATCCGCGCGCGAGAATCTTGCGGAAATACTTGCCGCGGCTGGCATAGTCCATCGATGCCGAAGCCTCGCGGACGAAGGCATCGGTGATGTCGAGCATGTCGTTGACCGACTTCTGGATGGCGCCGATCCGCCCGGCCTGCCGCTCGCTCAGGATGCGCGCTTCGAGATCGCCGCGCGCCGCCTTGCGGCAGACATCGGCGACCTCATCGACGGCCACCGCCGTACGATGCTGGCACCAGAGGCCGTAGCCGAGCAGCACCATTGTCGCACCGAGCAAAGCGGTAACGGCGACCCCACTCACGCCGAGAAGCGAGAGAACGAAAGCAACGGCGGCAACAGCACACGCGAGCGCGGTCGCTCCCTGCGCCTTAGAGAGAGAGGACAAATTCATCGTAACCGACACCGTTTTGCTTGAGCAGACCGACCATCATGTCGAAGCTCGCACGCATGCCCTCCTTCGCATTGGCATGGCGAGCCTCTTCGGCGCAAAGCGCCTTGTAGATCGGTTTGATTTTCTCGACCGGCGCGGAATCGGGTCTGCGTCGATTGGAATGATAGCCGATGATGTTGCCGTGATCGTCGAGCGTCGGGGTGACGTGGGCGAAGACCCAATAATGGCTGCCGTCCCCCGCGAGATTGACGACGTAGGCGAAGATTTCCTGTTTTGTCTGGAGCGTGTCCCACAGCAGCTTGAAGACGCAGCGTGGCATGTCCGGATGGCGGATCAGGCTGTGGGGCGCGCCCATCAGCTGCTTCCAGGGATATCTCGCCATGCGGAGAAAGACGTCGTTGGCGTAGGTGATGCGGCCTTTGAGATCGGTCTTCGATACGATCAGCTCCTCCTCACCGAGGAGATTTTCCACCCCAGTAGGACGTATAGCTTGCATCGTTTGATCCCTAAACAAAGGTCGGCCCCACCACGCTGTGGAGCCGCATCACACCCTGTCTACGGCAACAGTAGTTAATCAGGTGTAAGCTTGCGAAGCTCGGGGCGAGATGCATGCCTCCGTATCATTACTTAGCGAGAGATCGCTGCATCCGGCGCAACCACACGCATCGCCTATCACTTGATTCAATTGCGACTGCGTTGCGATTGCGCCGTCCCCGCGCGACTACATCGTCGCTCCCAGCACCCACGGCGCGAACTCGGCGCCGCCGAAATCGAAACTCTCGCTCTTGGTCGGCTGGCCCGAAGCCGTCTTGAGGATGAGATCGAAGATGCGCTGGCCGCATTCCTGCACGCTCTCCTCGCCTTCGAGGATGGTGCCGCAATTGACGTCCATGTCCTCTTCCATGCGCTTGTACATCGGCGTGTTGGTGGCGAGCTTGATCGAGGGCGCCGGCTTGCAGCCGAAAACGCTGCCGCGGCCGGTGGTGAAGCAGACGAGATTGGCGCCGCCGGCGACCTGTCCGGTTGCGGCGACCGGGTCGTAGCCGGGCGTGTCCATGAAGACGAAGCCCTTCTTGGTGATGGGCTCGGCGTAGCGCAGCACCTCGACGAGATTGGTGGTACCGGCCTTCGCCATCGCGCCGAGCGACTTCTCCAGGATGGTGGTGAGACCGCCGGCCTTGTTGCCGGGGCTCGGATTTGCGTTCATCTCCGCGCCTTCACGCTCGGTGTATTCGTCCCACCAGCGCATCAGGTCGACCAGCTTCTCACCGACCTCGCGGCTGACCGCGCGGCGTGTCAACAGATGCTCGGCGCCGTAAGTCTCGGGCGTCTCCGACAGGATGACAGTGCCGCCGTGGCGCACGATGAGATCGCTCGCCGCGCCGAGCGCCGGATTGGCGGACACGCCGGAATAGCCGTCCGAGCCGCCGCATTGCAGGGCGACGGTGAGCTCGCTCACCGGCACGGACTCACGCGTCACCTTGTTGGAATCAGCCAGCGCCTCGCGCACGAAAGCGATGCCGGCTTCGACGGTCTTGCGGGTGCCGCCGACCTCCTGGATGTCCATCGCGCGCAGGCGGCCGGCGAGCTTCTGCTCTTCCATCAACCCACCAATCTGGTTCACCTCGCAGCCGAGGCCGAGCACGATGACGTGGGAGAAATTGACGTGCCGCGCATAGCCGCCGAGCGTACGGCGGAGCAGCGCCAGCGGCTCGTTCTGCGTCATGCCGCAGCCGGTCTTGTGGGTCAGCGCGACCACGCCGTCCACGTTCGGGAAGTCGGCGAGCGGATTGTCGCCGGTGAAGGGATTCTTCTTGAAGACGTCGGCGACGAGGCTCGCGACATGTGCGCTGCAATTCACCGAGGTCAGGATGCCGATATAGTTGCGCGTGGCGACGCGGCCGTCGGGGCGCCGGATGCCCTCGAACGTCGCCGGCAGGTCGAAATTCGGTGTCGGCTTGACGTCGGCGCAATAGGCATAGTCCTTGGCGAAATCGCCCATGCCGATGTTCTGCACATGCACGTGCTGCCCCGGCGCGATGGCCTGGGTCGCAAAGCCGATGATCTGACCGTAGCGAATGACGGGCTCGCCCACCGAAAACGGCTTGATCGCGACCTTGTGGCCGGAAGGAATGCGTTCGACCGTCGTAACGCCGTCGGCCACCGCCGTCCCCGGCGGCAGGCTCGCGCGCGCGATCAGCACGCCATCATCGGGATGCAGGCGGATGACGGGGCTGATGGTCATGGGAGTCTCCTGTATCGAAATGATCGTGCCCCGGACGCTGCGCAGCGCGAAGCGGTGCGCTGCAGATCCGGGGCCCAGTTGTTACTTCATGCGCTTCGTTGGCTTTCTGGGTCCCGGCTCTGCGGAGCGGCACTGCGTGCCGCACCGCGTCCGGGACACGAGAGCTCAGGCCTTGCCGCCCGAGTCCTTGCGGGTCGCGTTGACCTGCATCTTGGCGTAGGTGGTCATCAGGCCGACTTCGTTCGAGAGCGTCACCAGCTTGAAGCCCATGTTGACGGCGCGCGCCGCGCCTTCCGCGCCGCTGCAATGGATGCCCGGGTTGAGACCGCGCTTGCCGCACTCCTTGATGATCTTCTCGTAGATCGCGAGGATCTCCGGCTCCGAGCGGTCGAGCTTGGGCTCGAGGCCGTAGGAGAAGCCGAGATCGGACGGGCCGATATAGACGCCGTCGATGCCCTCGACGTCGAGGATCGACTCCATGTTTTCGACCGCGGTCTTGGTCTCCATCATCGGCAGCAGGATGGTGTCGGCATTCGCCGTCTTCTGATAGGAGCCGGCGGTGCCGTACATGCCGGCGCGGATCGGGCCGTTGGAGCGGACGCCCTGCGGCGGGTATTTCGAATAGGAGACGAGGTTCTTGGCCTCCTGCGCCGTGTTGACCATCGGGCAGATCACGCCATAGGCGCCGCCGTCCAGCACCTTGCCGATGATGCCGGGCTCGTTCCAGGGCACGCGGACCATCGGGGTGACCGGATGCTTGTCCATGGCCTGGAAGCACTGCACCATCGAGAGATAGTCTTGCACGCCATGCTGCATGTCGACGGTGACGCTGTCGAAGCCGCATTGCGCGATCATCTCAGCCGAGAAGCCGGAGGGAATTGCGAGCCACGCGTTGACCACGGCCTTGCCCGACTTCCAGATTTCCTTGACCTTGTTCGCCACGTTGCCTTCCTTCTTTGTTGTTTGGACCGTGTTGTTTCGAGCGCGTGATTTGGACCATTCGTCACCACGACGAGCGCCGCGACAGCACGAACCCGCTGTTACCGCGAACCGGGGCGCCGCGCTACGCTCGCAATGGCGCAAGACCTATGCGGTTGCCCTCTGGATGCTGGCTTCGCTGACGCCGACCTCGCGGGCCGTGTTCACTATTGCCGCCCAGGTGTCATCCGGCAAGGGGATGCCGTTCCGGGTCCGATCGGTCCGGGTTTTCCGCTCGGGATCGCCGGGAATCAGCACCTGATCGACCCCGGCCATCGGCTTGGTGGCGCGGATGAAATCGACATAGCGCGACACTTCGCCGTCAAACAAATTGGAGGTATCGACCACCTTGGGATCGACATAGAACGCCAGCATGCCGTTGGCAAAGCGGCGGCCGCCCGACGTGGCGCCGGTTCCGGTCAGCGCGCCGCCCAGGAGCTCGCACATGAAGGCAAGGCCCGATCCCTTGTGCTCGCCGAAAGCGCGGATGGCGCCGGTCCCCTGGGTATGGTCCCGCGGTCCGTCCGGCGTGTAGGGCCCATACAGCACGGCCGGCTCCTCGCTCAAGGTTCCGTCGGCATCGACCAATGCGCCCTTGGGCAGCTTCTTGCCGCCGCGGCTCGCGACCAGCACCTTGCCCTCGGCGACCACCGAGGTCGCAAAATCCAGCACGATCGGGTCCTGTCCCTGGCGCGGGATGCCGACGCAGTAAGGCGCGGTGGACAGCCGCTTCTCGACGCCGCCGAACGGCGCCACCAGCAGCGAGCCCGCGGCATTGACGAAATGCACGGAGATGAGGCCTTCGGCCGCAGCCATCTCGGCCCAGTCGCCGACGCGGCCGATATGACCGGCATTGCGCAGCGCGACCGCGGCAAGCCCGGCCTTTTTGCACTTCTCGATGCCGATACGGACCGCCTGCGGCGTCACGGTCTGGCCGTAGCCGAACTTGCCGTCGACCACCGCGAGCGAGGGCGTGTCCAGCACGATTTCGGCGGTCTGGTTGGGCACCACCGAGCCGGTCTTCTGCCAGCGGATGTAGACGGGCACGCGGATGACGCCGTGGCTGTCATGGCCGGTCAGGTTCGCGGTGGTCAGATAGGTGGCGATGCGCCGTGCTTCCTCCGGCGAGGATTGGGCATGCGCGAAGACGTCAGTGACGAAGTCGATCAGATTCTGAACCTGAATGGTGACCATGGACGTTCGCTTGCCTCCCCTGTTTCAGGCGGAGGCGCGCGCAACGCAGCGTTCTCCATCCCTACGCCGACTTTCACCGATCGGCTTAGGCGACAGTTTGAGCGAACAGGGCGGCTGATGTCCATCGGCGTTGCCGCGCACACGCGCATATCAGCTTTCACTCCTCGGCACTTGCCTCCCCGGCGCTGCCGAGCTCTGCCAGGCTCTGCTCGAGCGCGCCGAGCATCTCCTGCAATTCGGCGAGCTTGCGTGCGCCAAAGCGCCGCGTGATCTCGGCATAGATCGCCTCCGAATTCGGGGCCACCGAGGCCATCAGCTTCACGCCCTCTTTCGAGATCGAGACCATGCTGCGGCGCTGGTCGGATTTCGCGGTCTTGCGCTCGATCAGATGTCGCGCCTCGAGATCGCGCAGGATGCGCGACAGGCTCGGCCCGAGCAGGAACGCGGTGCGCGCCAGCTCCGTGACCTCGACAGCGTCGATCGCCGCCAGCGCGCGCAGGATGCGCCATTGCTGTTCGGTCAGGCCGTGCTCGCGCAGCGAGGGACGAAACTGCCGCATCACCGCCTCGCGGGCCCGCAGCAGCGACATCGGCAGCGAGCGCGAGAAATCGCGCATCGGCACCTGCCGCGCGGCGGGGGCGTTTGCGTTCGCAGGATCAGCCGGTCTCTTCACCATGACGCCCTTTCAAGCCGCGAAACGTTTGCAGTGCAGCAAGCCGAAATTGTGTTTGACGCATTCACTTAACATGTTAAGTATCTCCCGGCACCCCAATTTGTAAGATCACAAATGGCGCTTTCCAACGACGATATCCAAGCTTGCGCGAGGCGTCTGCACCAGGCGGAGAAGACCCGCACGCAGATCCGCCAGCTCTCGCAGGACTTCCCCGACATCACCATCGCCGATGCCTACGCGATTCAGAAGGCCTGGGTCGACGTCAAGATCGCGGAGGGGCGCATCGTCAAAGGCCACAAGATCGGCCTGACCTCGAAGGCGATGCAGAGCGCGCTCAATATCGATGAGCCGGATTCCGGCGTGCTGCTCGACGACATGTTCTTCGCCGATGGCGGCCTGGTCCCGACCGACCGCTTCATCGCAACGAGGGTCGAGGCCGAGCTCGCCTTCGTCATGAGCAAGCGCCTCGCCGGCCCCGACTGCACGCTGTTCGATGTGCTCAATGCCACCGATTTCGTGGTGCCGGCCCTGGAGATCCTGGACACGCGCATCGAGCGAGTCGATCCCAAGACCAAGGCGACGCGCAAGATCTACGACACCATTGCCGACAATGCGGCGAATGCCGGCATCGTGCTCGGCGGACGGCCGATCCGCCCGCTCGATGCAGATTTGCGCTGGATCGGCGCGCTGTGCTTTCGGAACGGCCAGCTGGAAGAGACCGGCCTTGCCGCCGGCGTGCTCAATCATCCAGCCACTGCCGTTGCCTGGCTCGCCAACAAGATCGCGCCGCTCGGCCTTGCGCTCGAGCCGGGGCAAGTGGTGCTCGCGGGCTCCTTCATCCGCCCGATCGAGACCCGCAAGGGCGACACAATTCAGGCCGACTATGGCGCCTACGGCTCGGTGAGCTGCTACTTCGCTTGAGAACAACAAGACGATTCAGGGAGTGAAACCGCGATGCCGCATTTCACCATCGAATATTCGGCCAATCTCGACAGCCGTCTCGATATGAAGCTCGTCTGCGAGGTCGTGCGCAAGGCGGCGGTCGAGACCGGCATCTTCCCGCTCGGCGGCATCCGCGTGCGCGCCATCCGCTGCGAGCATTATGCGGTCGCAGACGCGCGCAACGATTACGGCTTCCTCGACATGGTGCTGCGCATCGGCGAAGGCCGCGACCTTCCCACACGCCAGAAAGCCGGCGAGCACGTCTTCCAGGCGCTGTCAAAACACCTCGATCCCGTCTTCGCCGCCAGCAAGTTCGCGTTGTCGTTCGACATGCAGATCAACGACAAGGACACGAGCTGGAAGCGCAACAACATCCACGACGCCCTGAAAGCGGAAGCCGCCCATGGATAAGCCCACTCCGAAAGCCGATGTGTTCCAGGCCAACCGCGACCGCGTCGCGCCGCTGCTGAAGAAGCTGCAAGCGGACGGCATCGGCCATTTCATCGACGGCAAGACCGTGCCGGCGATCTCCGGCGCCACGTTCGAGACCAAGTCTCCAGTCGATGGCGCGACGCTCGCAAGCGTCGCGCGCGGGAGTGCCGAGGATATCGACCGCGCGGCAACCTCCGCCGCGCTCGCCTTCAAGTCCTGGCGCGACATGGGCCCGGCGATGCGCAAGAAGCTGCTGCATCGCGTCGCCGATGCCATCGAGGACAACGCCGACGACATCGCCGTGCTCGAATGCATCGACACCGGCCAGGCCTATCGCTTCATGGCCAAGGCCGCGATCCGCGCCGCCGAGAACTTCCGCTTCTTCGCCGACAAATGCGGCGAGGCGCGCGACGGCCTCAACACGCCGAGCGACGAACACTGGAACGTCTCGACCCGCGTGCCGATCGGCCCGGTCGGCGTGATCACGCCGTGGAACACGCCGTTCATGCTCTCGACCTGGAAGATCGCCCCGGCGCTGGCCGCCGGCTGCACCGTCGTGCACAAACCGGCCGAATGGTCGCCGGTGACGGCGTCGATCCTGGCGAAGCTGGTCAAGGAGGCCGGCGTGCCCGATGGCGTGCTCAACACCGTCCACGGTTTCGGCGAGGAAGCCGGCAAGGCGCTGACCGAGCATCCCGCCATCAAGGCGATCGGCTTCGTCGGCGAGAGCGCGACCGGCTCGGCCATCATGGTCCAGGGCGCACCGACCTTGAAGCGCGTGCATTTCGAGCTCGGCGGCAAGAATCCCGTGATCGTGTTCGACGACGCAGATCTCGATCGCGCGCTCGATGCCGTCGTGTTCATGATCTACTCGCTCAACGGCGAGCGCTGCACCTCCTCCAGCCGCCTGCTGATCCAGCAGGGCATCGCGGACAAGTTCGTGGAGAAGCTGACCGCGCGCGTGAAGGCGCTGAAGGTCGGCCATCCCCTCGATCCCGTCACCGAGATCGGGCCGCTGATCCACGAACGCCATTTGGCGAAGGTCTGCTCCTATTTCGACGTCGCGCGGCAGGACGGCGCAACCATCGCCGTCGGCGGCAAGGCCCATGATGGCCCCGGCGGCGGGCATTATGTCGAGCCGACACTGGTCACCGGCGCACACGGCAAGATGCGCGTCGCACAGGAGGAGGTGTTCGGCCCCTTCCTCACCGTGCTGCCCTTCAAGGACGAGAAGGATGCGATCGAGATCGCCAACGACATCCGCTATGGCCTCACCGGCTATGTCTGGACCAACGACGTCGGCCGCGCGCTGCGCGTCGCTGATGCGCTGGAGGCCGGCATGATCTGGCTGAACTCGGAGAACGTCCGCCATCTGCCGACGCCGTTCGGCGGCATGAAAGCATCAGGCATCGGCCGCGACGGCGGCGACTATTCGTTCGACTTCTACATGGAAACCAAGCACGTCTCGCTGGCGCGGGGCACGCACAAGATTCAGAAACTGGGAATTTAGCGGCAGTGTCATTCCGGGGCGGCTCGAAGAGCCGAACCCGGAATCCATCGTGCAGCAGAGTTGGTGGATGAATGGATTCCGGGTTCGTGCTTCGCACGCCCCGGAATGACGAAGCCGAGAGAAGGGGAAACGCAATGCCCGTACCGCAACACATCTTCGAGCCGCCGTTCAACATCATCCGCTCCAGCCACGTCGTGCTCGACGTGACCGATCTGAAGCTGAGCCGCGCGTTCTACGAGACCACCGTCGGCCTGCATGTCGAGGATGCCGACGACAACGTCGTCTACCTGCGCGCAGCCGAAGAGCATCAGCATCATTCGCTGGTGCTGCGGAAGGCCGCGGCGCCCGCCTGCAACAGGCTCGGCTTCAAGGTCGGCAACGACGGCGATCTCGACAAGGCTGCAAAATTTCTGTCCGAGAATGGGCTTGGTTACGCCTTCGTCGACCAGCCGTTCCAGGGCCGCACGCTGCAATTCACCGATCCCTTCGGCTTCCAGATCGAGCTCTATGCGACGATGGATCGCCGACCGCATCTCTTGCGCCGCTACGATCTCTACCGGGGCTGCCATCCGCAGCGGCTCGATCATTTCAACGTCTTCGCCGCCGAGGTGCAGGACACCGTCGACTTCTACGCCCGGCTCGGCTTCCGCCTCACCGAATATGCCGAGGAGGACGGGCCGAACGGGCGCATTGCCGCTGCCTGGATGCATCGCAAGGGCAACGTCCACGATTTCGCCATCACCAACGGCAAGGGTCCTCGCCTGCACCATTTCGCCTATTGGACGCCGACGGCGATGAACATCATCCATCTCTGCGACGTCATGGCCTCGCAGGGCTTCGTGAAGAACATCGAGCGCGGCCCCGGGCGCCACGGCATCTCCAACGCGTTCTTCCTCTATGTCCGCGACCCCGATGGACACCGGCTCGAGCTCTACACCAGCGACTATTTCACGGGGGATCACGACCACGAGCCGCTGCGCTGGTCGCTGCGCGATCCGCGCCGCCAGACGCTGTGGGGCGCCCCTGCCCCGCGCTCCTGGTTCGAGCAGGGCTCGCCGTTCAGCGGCCAGGCCGTGCGCGAGCCGAAATTCGTGGCCGACGTGCTGGTGGCGGATTGATGGTCGCGACGAACCCTCGGGCCGTCGTCCCTGCGAAAGCAGGGACCCATAACCACAGGGAGGAGTTTGGCGAAGACGCGTCGTTCGGTACTCCGACCTTATTCAATCGTTAGATCACGCGGTATGGGTCCCTGCTTTCGCAGGGACGACAGCAGAGATTGATTGCCGATGAAGCTCCCCCGCCTCGCCACTTACGCCGTCAAAGGTGACGTCAGCTACGGCGCCGTCCTCGAAGGCGGCATCGTCGATCTCGCCAAGCGCTATGCCAGAGACTATCCGACGCTGCGCGAGGTGATCGCGGCCGGCAAGCTCATCAGCCTTGCCGAAGAGGCCGCCGGCCGTACGCCCGACCATGCGCTCGCCGACATCACCTGGCTGCCGCCGGTGCCCGCGCCGGAAAAGATCATCTGCATCGGCGTCAACTACCCTGATCGTAATGCCGAGTACAAGGACGGCCAGGACGCGCCGAAATATCCGAGCATGTTCATGCGTTCGCCCCGCTCCTTCGTCGGCCACGACACGCCGCTGGTGCGCCCGCGCGCCTCCGCGCAGCTGGACTACGAGGGCGAGATCGTGCTGGTGATCGGCAAGCCCGGCCGCCACATCCCCGAAAGCAGCGCGCTCGACCACATCGCCGCGCTGACGCTGTGCAACGAAGGCTCGGTGCGCGACTGGCTGCGCCACGCCAAGTTCAACGTCACGCAGGGCAAGAATTTCGATTCCAGCGGCAGCCTCGGCCCGTGGCTGGTGCCCTACACCAAGGAATCGCAGATCGCGGACATCCGCCTCACCACGCATGTCAACGGCGAACTGAGGCAGGACGATCGCACCAGCCGGCTGATGTTTCCGTTCCGCTATCTCTTGAACTATATCTCGACCTTCGCAACCCTCGTCCCCGGCGATATCATCGTCACGGGCACGCCGACCGGCGCCGGTGCCCGGTTCGATCCGCCGCGCTATCTGAAGCCCGGCGACGTCGTCGAGGTCGCGGCCGAGGGAATCGGAGCCTTGCGCAACGGCGTCGTCGACGAAGCCTGACCAACAAGCGAATGGAATGAAGCAATGACCACCCTCACCGGCGGCGAAGCGATCGTAAGCGGCCTTGTCGCCCATGGCGTCGACACCGTGTTCGGCCTGCCGGGCGCGCAGGTCTATGGCCTGTTCGACGCCTTCCACCAGGCCCAGCTCAAGGTGATCGGAGCGCGGCACGAGCAGGCCTGCGGCTACATGGCGTTCGGCTATGCGCGCTCCAGCGGCAAGCCCGGCGTGTTCAGCGTGGTGCCCGGCCCCGGCGTGCTCAACGCCAGCGCCGCGCTGCTGACCGCCTTCGGCTGCAACGAGCCGGTGCTGTGCGTCACCGGCCAGGTGCCGACGCAGTTCCTCGGCAAGGGCCGCGGCCATCTGCACGAGATGCCGGACCAGCTTGCAACGCTGCGTACCTATGTGAAATGGGCCGACAGAATCGAATATCCCGCCAACGCGCCGACAATCGTCGCACGCGCCTTCCAGGAGATGATGTCGGGCCGGCGTGGCCCCGCCTCTGTCGAGATGCCCTGGGACGTCTTCACCCAGCGCGCCGCAACGGCGGCGGCCCAGGTGCTGGAGCCGCTGCCCGCCCCGCAACCCGATCCTGAAATGGTCAAGCAGGCGGCGGCGCTGATCAAGGGCAGCAAGGCGCCGATGATCTTCGTCGGCAGCGGTGCGATGGAGGCGGGCGAGGAAATCCTCGAGCTCGCCGAGATGATCGATGCGCCGGTCGTCGCCTTCCGCAGCGGCCGCGGCATCGTCTCCAATGCGCATGAACTCGGCCTCACCATGGCCGCCGCCTACAAGCTGTGGCCGAAGGCCGACCTGATGATCGCAATCGGCACGCGCGCCGAGCTGCCGGCATCCGGCTTCCGCTGGCCCTATCAGCCGAGCGGCCTGAAATCGATCCGCATCGACATCGACCCGACCGAGATGCGCCGGCTCGCCGCCGATGCCGCGATCGTCGCCGACGCCAGGGACGGCACCGCCGATCTCGTCGCCGCCGTGAAAAAGGCCGGCTATGCCAGGAACCACGGCCGGCGCGGCGAGATCCGCGAGGCCGCAGCCGCCGCGCAAGCCGAGATCCAGCGCATCCAGCCGCAGATGGCCTATCTCAACATCCTGCGCGAGGTGCTGCCGGCGAATGCGATCGTCACCGACGAGCTGTCGCAGTTCGGCTTCGCCTCCTGGTACGGCTTTCCCGTCTACGAGCCCCGCACCTTCATCACATCAGGCTATCAGGGCACGCTCGGCTCGGGCTTCCCGACCGCGCTTGGCGCCAAGGTCGCCAATCCCGACAAGTCGGTCGTGGCGATCACCGGCGACGGCGGCTTCATGTTCGGCGTGCAGGAGCTCGCCACCGCCGTGCAGTTCAACATCGGCGTGGTAACGCTGGTGTTCAACAACAATGCCTACGGCAATGTCCGCCGCGACCAGCGCGAGCGCTTCGACGGCCGCGTGGTGGCGTCAGATCTCGTCAATCCGGATTTCGTCAAGCTCGCGGAATCCTTTGGCGTGGCGGCGGCGCGCGTCACCGCGCCGGACCAGTTCAAGGCGGCGATGGAGAAGGCGCTCAGCCATGGCGGGCCGTATCTGATCTCGGTGGAGGTGACGCGGGACTCGGAAGTCAGCCCGTGGGCGTTCATCCACCCGCCGAAGCCTTGATCTGAGCACCGCCGCCCTGTAGCCGCGCCGCCGCGATCACCAGCAGGCCCGCGCCTGCGACCGACCAGCAGGCGACCGGCGCCCAGTGCAGCAACGGTGCGTATTCCGGCATCTTCTGCAGGCCGCCGGCGACGGCCGCCATCCGCGCGAATGTGCCGAGCGCGAGTGCGGAGAACACGAGGCCGGTGACCTTGCCCTCCGCACCGGTCGAGCCGATCGCAAGCGCCGCGGAGATCGCACTCATGAGCATGCAGCCCCAGGCGGCGCCGGCCAGGAACTGCGCGGCGATCAACGTATTGAGGCTGCTGGCAAGCTCGGCCGCGGCGATCGCGACCGCGCCGAGCAGTCCGGCCGCGCCCATCACGATCACCCCGCCGCGGTGCTTGACGACGAGGCTCGCCGGAAACATCGCGATGTTGAATCCGATCCAGAACACCGGCATCAGCCATTGCAGCTCACCGGATGCGGCGAACCGCAGATAGGACGGCGCGCTGTTCATTGCGAAGTGCAACTGGTAACCGAGCGCCAGCGCGACCATCGCGACGATGAAGGCGATCGGGACGAGGCCGAGCGGCTTTGCCGCTTCGTTGGGCCTCGGCGGCGCAGTGTCGCGCGCCACGTCGTGCTCGATCCGCGACAGTCCGAGCGCCGTGAGCAGCAGCACCACGCTGGAGATGACGAAAGGCAGTCGCGCATCGTGCTCGCGCAGCACCACGCCGAGATAGGGCGAGACTGCGCCGGCGATGCCGTAGCCGAGCATCGCCAGCGCCGCGAGGAACGGCACTTGCGGTTTAGCGCGGTATTTGCCGAGCAAGGTCAGCGGCGGCGCGCGCAAGGCCGAGGAGGTGATCGACCACACCACGATCAGGCCGATGAACCAGCCCTGCGCCGCCGCACCCGCCCCGGCGACGAACGGCAGCGCAACGAACGCCGCGCAGGAGATCGCCGTCACGAGGGCGACGAACAGGCCGAGCCGGCCGGCAATCGGCGCCATCTTGTCGGCGGCGATGCCCATGGCGGTGTCGGCAATGGTGAAGATGGCCTGGTCCAGCATCAGGATGAGGATGACGGCCGACGGCGCGATCCCGACCTCGGCGGCGAGCTTCGGCAGGTAGATGACGTAAGTGGTCCAGCCCAGCGTGAACACCAATTGCAGCGCGGCCAGATAAAGGCCGGTGCGATTGGCCGTCCCGGCATCCGCCGTGTGCTCGATGGTCGTCATGTCAGCCGCCTCCCCGGCGCCGAGCTTAGACGAGGGAAGCGGGCGAGGAAACGCGTCAGCGCGTTCTGCGGAAGGTCAAATTGATCCGCTTCCGTCCCAGCATCGCGTGCTCGCCCTCGGCGAGCGGTGCGACGCCATGATAGGAGAGCCTGGAAGGGCCGCCCCACACCACGACGTCGCCATGCACCAGACGAAAGCGACGCGGCTTGTCGGCGCGCGCCAGGCCGCCGAACAGGAAGGTCGCGGGCAGTCCGAGCGAGACCGAGACGATCGGGGCCGAATAGTCCAATTCGTCCTTGTCCTGGTGCAGCGACAACCGTGTGCCGGGCTCGTAGCGGTTGACGAGGCAGGCGTCGGGGCCAAAGTCCCGGAAGCCGCCCTGCTCCGCGGCACGGCGGGCGAGATCACGGAGCACCGGCGGCATCGCGGGCCATGGCGCGTCGGTTCTGGGATCGATGGGATCGTAGCGATAGCCGGTGTGATCGGTGATCCAGCCGCGCTCGCCGCAATTGGTCATCGCGACCGACATCAGATGGCCGCCGGGCGTGGTCATGCGGCGGAACGGCGACTGCGCCACGATGGCGCGGACCGCTTCGATCAACTCGCTCTCGATTGGCCTCACGAAGCCGCGCAGCAGCACGGCGCCGTCGGCGATCTCCTCGCGCGACGGCTGCGCCTCGGCAACGCTGTCGAACAAATCAGCCGTCAATGGCTCCACTCATTTCGCGTCGTGAAAGATCACACCCAGCGTGTGACGCTGGCCGGACCTGATGCGGCTGACGCCGTGACGCAGATTAACCCGATAGGTGCCGCGCGTCCCCTGCACCGGACGGTGATGCACAGCAAAGGCGACCGCATCGCCCTGCGTCAGCGGCACCACCTCGGCGCGCGACTGCATGCGCGGGCGCTGCTCGGTCAGCACGAACTCGCCGCCGCTGAAATCGCGACCCGGTTCGGACAGCAGGATCGCGACCTGGAGCGGGAACACGTGCTCGCCGTAGAGGTCCTGATGCAGGCAGTTGTAATCGCCGTCCCTGTATTGCAGCAGCAACGGCGTCGGCCGCACCTGCCCGGCCTCGTGGCAGCGCTTAAGGAACGCGGCGTGCGCGGCGGGATAGCGGATGTCCATCCCCATCGCCTCGTTCCAGCGATTGGCGACGGCTTGCAGATGCGCGTACAGCGCCGGGCGCAACTGCGCGATCAGGTCGGGCAGCGGATAGGCGAAATATTTGTACTCGCCGCGGCCGAAGCCATGGCGGCCCATCACGATGCGGCTGCGGAAGCCTGTGTCGTTGGGGTAGAGTTCGGCGATGGCGCGGCATTGGTCCGGCGTGAGCAGGTTCTTCAGGACGGCGCAGCCTTGGGTGTCGAGCTCCGCGGTGATCTGGGGCCAGTCGAGGGTATCGACGTGGGTGGAGAGGTCGGGGGCGAGCGAAGGCGGGGATTTGCGTGCGGTCATTGTCATAGCCCACCTTCGCAAGACTATCTCACCCAGCGCCACCCGATTTCCGATGACGATCTCCCCGTCATTGCGAGGAGCCCTTGCGACGAAGCAATCCAGACTGGTTCCATGGAAAGATTCTGGATTGCTTCGCTTCGCTCGCAATGACGTGGAGAGAGATCGGCTCCCGCACCAGCAGCGAGATCTCGTAGGGTAGGCAAAGGCGCGAAGCGCCGTGCCCACGTCCTCGCAAGACGTGGGCACGCTTTCGCTTTGCCCACCCTACGAGACCGTCGCTTGAGGAGCGAGCTAGCCCCGCACCGGCAGCGTCACCACGTCGTAGCCGTGCCTGATCGTGCGCTTCAGCACGGGGTCTTCCAACTCGAAGTCGAACCGCTCTGCCGGACGGATGCCGCCCTTGGCCGCAAACGTGCCGCCGAACATGGCGCAGCCGTCGGGGAATTTTCCGCCTTCGAAGCCGCGCGCGATGAGGTCCTTGACCGGCAGCATCGCATCCAGCGTACCCTCCTGGTACAGCACGCGCTCGCCCTTGATGGTGGCGTAGGAGCGCAGGATCATCTTGTCCCAATGGCCGATGACATCCTCCAGCTCCCACAGCGTGGAGGCGACCGGCTTGTCGCACATCTGCTTGGAGACCGTGACGCTATAGGCCTCGACCTTGCGGTCGGTGTGGTCGGAGCCGCAGCCGACGAAGATGCGCCCCTGCCAGCCGATCAGCACGAATTCGACCTCACCGGAGGAATCGCCGCCGGTGCATTCGATGCTGTCCTCCTGGGTCAGCCGCCGCGCCGCGCCGCGATAGTAGATCGGCGTCGAGGCCGGCGGGGCGATGCCCATCTCCTGCAGCTCCTTGATGTGCTTGTCGCGCGCGACGGGATCGCGGCCGGTCCAGCCGGCGATGACCATCTGGTCGATCGCCAGCGTCAGCGGCGTGGTGGTGTCCTGGGCATCGACGACGAAAGTGAGATCAAACACGAATGACGGCCTCCATGCCGGCAGCAAGTTCAAAGATACGACGGTCCGAGCCGCCTGCCCCCGCGAGCATCAGGCCGACCGGGACGTCGCCCTGGCGATGCGCGGGCAGCGAGATGGCGCAGCCGTCGATCATGTTGATCAGCGTGCAGTTGCGCAGCGCGCGCAGATTTTCCTTGGTGAACGCCTTGTCGTCCGCCAAATCTGAAATCTTCGGCGGCGTGTTGGCGGTGGTCGGCAGCACCAGGGCGTCATAGGGCGCGATGCGGGCGTTGACGCGGGCGATCAGCGAGCGGCGCTCGTTGAGCAGGTCGATATAGTCGGCCGCGCTCTGCGCCTCGCCGCGCATGATGCGGACGGAGACGCGGGGGTCGTAGACGGCGCCCTTCGAGGTGATGAGATAGCGGTGCCAGGCATAGCTCTCGGACGCCGCGAAGCCGCCCTTGGCATTCATCGGGCCGATATCGTGGAATTCGGCCATCTCGATCCTCTCGATGATGGCGCCGTGGTCGGCCAGCGATGTCAACGCGCGCTCGAAGGTCTCGGAGACCTCGGCGTCGAGATCGTCGAGCGCGATCGTGGTCGGCACCGCGAGCCGCATGCCCTTCACCGGGCGCGGCTTCAGCGCCGTGATCGGCTCGCCCGCAAGCACCGCGTCGAGTATGGCACAGCAGTTGACCGATCGCGCCAGCGGCCCGATGCTGTCGAGCGAGGACGACAGCGGCACCGAGCCGTCGAGTGGCACGCGGCGCTGCGTCGGCTTGTAGCCGACGATGCCGTTATAGGCCGCGGGAATGCGGCAGGAGCCGCCGGTGTCGGTGCCGAGTCCGGCATGCGCCATGCCGTCGAGCACGGAGACCGCGGCCCCCGAGGACGAGCCGCCGGGCACATAGCCCTCGGCCCGGTTCCAGGCGCCCTTGGGCGTCCCGTAATGCGGATTGATGCCGATGCCGGAATAGGCGAACTCGGTCATGTTGGTGCGGCCGATGACGACGAAGCCGGCCTTGCGCAGCCGTGCCACCGTGGCGGCGTCCTGCTCGGCCGGCGGGGAATCGTCGAGGGCGCGGGAGCCGGCGCGCGTCACCTGGCCCTTGATGTCGAACAGGTCCTTGATCGAGATCGGGATGCCGGCATAGCGCGACGGCGCCGCCTTGACCTTGCGCAGGCCGTCCATCGCGTCGGCTGCCGCCAGCGCGGCGTCCTTGTCGACATGGATGAAGGTGCGCTGCCCCTCGCCGGCGGGATCGGCGATCCTGGCGATGCACGCCTCGACCAGCTTTCGGGAGGTCGTGCGGCCGCTTTCGAGGTCTTCGGCGAGCTTCGCCAGTGTCGGAAAATCGGGCATGTCTGTCTCACGGAATATTGTCGCGCGCAATCTATAGCGCTGCCTCAGTTCGACACAAGCATTGTGCGCATGATGGCATGCATGCGTATTGCTGGACCGTTGACGCACCATGGTCGATTGTCGCATCAAGATTGAAACAGGCGGGCGTGAAGCCTGCCGTTTGGGAGGGCTTTTCGAGATGGCCGAACCACAGCGCGCGCGTCCCAAGCCGACGCCGGAGACGCAGCATTTCTGGGATGGCGCCAAAGCCGGTGAGTTGCGCCTGCAGCGCTGCGACGCCTGCGCGCATGTCTACTTTCCGCCGCGTCCGTTCTGCCCGACCTGCGCCTCGCGCAAGGTCTCGGTGTTCAAGGCGAGCGGCAAGGGTTTCCTCTACAGCTACGTGATCAACCACCGTCCCGCCGCGCCCGGCTTCACGCCGCCTTATGCGATCGCGGTGGTCGAGCTCGACGAGGGCCCGCGGATGATGAGCAACATCATCGATTGCCCGCAGACACCCGAAGCCCTCGAGCTCGACATGAAGCTCGAGGTCGCCTTCGAGGCGATCGACGACAAGATCACCCTCCCCGTGTTCCGTCCGGCGAAGGGGTAAGGCAATGCGCAGGAACCAGGTTGCCGTCGTCGGCGCGGCCGAGACCACCGAGCTCGGTGTCATCCCCAACGCCTCGCAGCTGCAGCTGCACGCGGATGCCGCGCTCAACGCCATTGCCGATGCCGGCCTGAAGCTCTCCGACATCGACGGCTTTGCGACCGCGGTCGAGACGCCGCAGCAGGTCTGCCACTATCTCGGCATCAAGCCGACCTGGGTAGACGGCACCTCGGTCGGCGGCTGCTCGTTCATGCTGCATGTCCGCCACGCGGCGGCCGCGATCGAGGCCGGGCTGTGCAAGACCGTGCTGATCACCCATGCCGAGAGCGGCAAGTCGATGATCGGCAAGGCGCCGCGCTCGATCCCCGCCGACAGCCTGCAAGGCCAGTTCGAGGCGCCCTACGGCGTCTACGGCCCGCCCAGCATGTTCCCGATCCCCGTGCTGCGCTTCATGAAGACCTACGGCATCACCCACGAGCAGCTTGCCTCGGTCGCCGTCGTGCAGCGGGAATGGGCGGCGAAGAATCCGCGCGCGATGATGAAGGACCCGATCACGGTCGCCGACGTGCTCAACTCGCGCATGATCGCCTATCCGTTTCGCCTGCTGCAATGCTGCCTCGTCACCGACGGCGGCGGCGCGCTGATCCTGACCTCGGCCGACCGCGCCAAGGATTTTCCGCGCAAGCCCGTCTACATCATGGGCACCGGCGAGAGCGTGGAGACGCCGATGGTCAGCCAGATGGAGACGTTCAACTCCTCGCGCGCGTTCAAGACCGCCGGGCCGCTGGCGTTCAAGGAGGCCGGCATCGCGCACAAGGACGTCGACCATCTTATGATTTACGACGCGTTTGCGCATCTGCCGCTGTTCGGCCTCGGCGACCTCGGCTTCATGCCGCATGAGGAGACCGGCAAGTTCATCGCGGACGGCAATACGCGGCCCGGGGGCAAGCTGCCGCTCAACACCAATGGCGGCGGCTTGAGCTACATGCATTCGGGCATGTACGGCATGTACGCGCTGCAGGAGAGCGTGCGCCAGATGCGCGGCATCGCGCCGGCGCAGGTGCCGAACGCGAAGATTTCGGTGTGCCACGGCGTCGGCGGCATGTTCGCCGCGTCGGGCACGATCGTGTTTACGAACGAGAGGTAACGCACCGTCATTCCGGGGCGCGCGCAGCGCGAACCCGGAATCTCGAGATTCCGGGTCTGGTGCTTCGCACCATCCCGGAATGACGGGCAAAACAGGAGGCATGACATGAGCAAATCACTGCAGGACAAGGTCATCATCGTCACCGGCGCAGGCCGCGGCATCGGGCGCGAGATCGCGCTGCTGTGTGCGGCGGAAGGCGCCAAGGTCGTCGTCAACGATCCCGGCGGCGCCGCCGACGGTGCCGGCTCGAACGCCGCTCCGGCCGAAGAGGTGGTCGAGGAGATCAAAAAGCGTGGCGGCACCGCGGTCGCCAATTTCGAAAGCGTCGCGGAGGCAATCCCCGCCAACAAGATCGTCAAGACCGCGACCGATCATTTCGGCCGGCTCGACGGCGTCGTCAACAATGCCGGCATTTTGCGCGACATGATCTTCCACAAGATGAGCGTGGAAGCGTTCGAGGCCGTCATCAAGGTGCACCTGATGGGCTCGTTCTATGTCAGCCACGCCGCGGCGCGCATCTTCCGCGAGCAGGAGAGCGGCTCCTTCGTGCACTTCACCTCGACCTCCGGCCTGATCGGCAATTTCGGCCAGGCCAATTACGCCGCGGCCAAGCTCGGCATCGTCGGCCTCTCCAAGTCGATCGCGCTCGACATGGGCCGCTTCAACGTCCGCTCCAACTGCGTCTCGCCGTTCGCCTGGACGCGCATGATCGGCACGATCCCCACCGAGACCGACGCGGAGAAGGCGCGGGTCGAAAAGATCAAGCAGATGGGCCCGGAAAAGATCGCCCCGCTGTGCGGCTATTTGATCTCCGATTCCGCCAAGGACGTCACCGGGCAGATCTTCGGCGTGCGCATGAACGAGATCTTCCTGTTCAGCCAGAACCGGCCGATCCGCTCGGTGCAGCGGAGCGAGGGCTGGACGCCGCAATCGATCGCCGAACACGGCATGCCGGCGCTGAAGGGCTCGTTCTACAAGCTCGACCGCTCCGCCGACATCTTCACCTGGGACCCCGTCTAGCCGCATTTCCGGCTCTTGCTGCATTGCGATCTCCGGTTGTCCGACCGGAGATCGCCCGCTTTACGCCCGAATGCAGGCGGATGGTTTCCTCCCAACAAAAAAAACGGGAGGCGACCATGACGACACGACTTCCTATCACCACCGGTGCTGGCGAGCCCGTTCTCGCCCGCCGCACCTTGTTGAAAGGCGCCGCCGCAGTCGCGGCGACCGGCATGTCCATCGGCGCCGCCGGCGCAGCGTCCGTCGCGCCCCTCGGCCAGACCGGCGCACCGACGATGTCGACGGCGCCGCTGCCGCTCGGACCGTTGCCCGGCAGCCGCTACCCCGACGCTCACCTGGAATCCGCCAAGAAAGGACCGCCGACGTTCGGCCCTCCCGGCTTCCCCGCCTTCGCCGGCACGATGGCCGTCGAGCGGGTCGCGACCGGCTTCCGCTGGGCCGAGGGCCCGGTCTATTTCGCGGCGGGGCGCTATCTGTTGTTCAGCGACATCCCGAACAACCGCATCATGCGCTTCTCGGAGGATGACGGCCATCTCAGCGTCTACCGGCAGCCGTCGATGAACTCCAACGGCAACACCATCGACCGCGAAGGGCGCCTGATTACCTGCGAGCACAGCGGCCGGCGCGTGACGCGGACCGAGCTCGACGGCTCGATCACCGTCATCGCCGACAAGTTCAACGGCAAGCGGCTGAACTCTCCGAACGATGCGGTCGTCACGGCCGACGGCGCGATCTGGTTCAGCGACCCCGCCTACGGCATCGGCGGATTTTACGAGGGCATCAAGGCCGAGCCCGAGCAGGAGAAGAAGAACGTCTACCGGGTCGATCCGAAGTCCGGCGAGGTCAAGGTCGTCGCCGACGATTTCGTCGAGCCCAACGGCATCACGATCTCGCCCGACGAGAAGAAGCTCTATGTCTGCGAGACCGGCTTCACGGACGGGCCGGACAACCCTTCGCATATCCGCGTGTTCGACCTCGACGTCGCCGGCGGCAAGGTCTCGAACAGCAAGGTCTTCGCGGAGATGCCCAAGCCCAGCATTACCGACGGCATCCGCTGCGACACCGAGGGGCGGGTCTGGTGCTCGGTCGGCTGGGGCGATCCGAACGAGGACGGCGTGCGCTGCTATACGCCGTCGGGCGATCTGCTCGGAAAGATCCACATTCCGGAGACCGTGGCCAATCTCTGCTTTGGCGGCCAGCAGCGTAACAGGCTCTATATCTGCGGCTCGACGTCGCTCTATGCGGTCTACACCAGCGTGCAGGGCGCGATGAAGCCGTGAGACGATGCTGTCATTCCGGGCTGATCCGGAAGGACCAGACCCGGAATCTCGGGATTCCGGGTTCGCGCTTCGCGCGCCCCGGAATGACTGGTTGGGACTATCCCGTATTCCTCAATCCCGCCGAGATCCCGTTGATCGTCAGCTGAATCCCGCGCAGCACCTGCTCGTCCGGGTTCTGCGCGCGATGCTCTCTCAGGAGCTCGACCTGCACGTGGTTGAGCGGATCGAGATAGGGGAAGCGGTGACGCACGGAGCGCTCCAGCAGCGGATTGCCCTGCAGCAAGCGGTCCTGGCCCATGATGTCGAGCAGGCTCTCGATCGAGGCGTGCCATTCGCGGCGGATGCGGCCGAAGATCTTTTCGCGCAAGGCTTCGTCCGGCACCAATTCGGCATAGCGCGAGGCGATCGCGATCGAGCTTTTCGCGAGCACCATGTCCATGTTCGACAGCAGCATGCGGAAGAACGGCCATTCCCTGTACAGCTCTTTGAGGAACGGCATGCCCTGCTCTGGATGGGCGGCGATCCACTGCTCGACCGCGCTGCCGAAGCCGTACCAGCCCGGCAGCATCAGGCGGCACTGCGCCCAGGAGAACACCCAGGGGATCGCGCGCAGATCCTCGATCGCGCGGGTCTTCTTGCGCGAGGCCGGACGGCTCCCGATGTTCAGCGTCGCGATCTCGTTGATGACGGTCGACGACCAGAAATAATCGACGAAGCCTTCGGTCTCGTAGACGAGGCCGCGATAGGCTTTGAAGGCGAGGTTCGACAGCTCGTCCATCGCGGTGAGATATTCGCGGCGCGGCGCGCTCTGGCGCGGATGCAGGAGGCTCGCCTCCAGCGTCGCGGCGGCGAGAATCTCCAGATTGTTGCGGCCGACCTCGGCGTTGGAATATTTCGACGAGATGATCTCGCCCTGCTCGGTGATGCGGATCTGGCCGTTCACCGCCCCGCCCGGCTGGGCGATGATGGCGTCATAGCTCGGACCGCCGCCGCGCCCCACAGAGCCGCCGCGGCCGTGGAACAGGCGCAAGCGCACGTGATGGCGCTCGAACACTTCGACGAGATTGATCTCGGCCTTGTAGAGCTCCCAGCCCGAGGTGACGAAGCCGCCATCCTTGTTCGAGTCGGAATAGCCGAGCATGACCTCCTGCACGCTGCCGCGGCTGTCGACCAGACGACGGTAATCGTGCAGCGACAGCATGCGGTCCATGATGCCACTCGAGGCCTGCAGATCCTCGATGGTTTCGAACAACGGCACGATGTTGATGGCGCTGCGGCCGGAGGGATGAACGAGGCCGACCTCTTTCAAGAGCACCGCGACCTCGAGCATGTCGGACATGCCCTTGCACATCGAGATGATGCATTGGGGAATGGCGTCCGATCCGAACTTGGCATGCGCTTCCGCCGCGGAATGAAACACGTTGAGCTCGCCCATGGTCTCGTCGCTGTATTTGACGAAGGGTGAGACCAGCGCGCGCGTCGAACGCAGCTCGTTGGTGAGCAGCGAGATGCGCGCCTCCTCGCCGAGGGCGAGATAGGACATGCCGGGATTGGCGGCATCCATCAGCTCGGCGATGGTGCGCTCGTGCACCGCCGAGTTCTGGCGGATGTCGAGCCGCGCCAGATGGAAGCCGAAGCAGTCCACTGCGCGCCTGAGCAGCCGCAGCCGGCCACGCGCGATGACGCGGGCATTGTTGGAGATCAGCGAGCGGTGCAGCACGTCGAGATCAGCCTGCAACTCCTTCACGCTCGCGTAAGGCGCGCCCTTGCCGACCGGCCGGCGTGTGATCTCGACCTCGAGCTTCTCGGCCGTCGCGGTCAGGCGGGCATAGATGCCCGACACCGCCAGACGGTAGGGCTCTCCGCTGCGGTGCGGCGAGGTGTCCGGCGAGCGCTCGGCGAGGGTGCGCAGCTCCTCGGAGACGTCGGCCAGATGCGCCGCGATCGACAATTCCGAGCCGAGCACGTGCAGCTCGTTGAGATAGAACTGCATCACCCGGCTCGACTGCAGCCGCAACGTGCCGCGCATCACGTCGGCGGTGACGAAGGGATTGCCGTCGCGGTCGCCGCCGATCCAGCTCCCCATGCGCAGGAACGAGGCGAGCTCGGAAGCCGCCTGCTCGCCGCCCTCCTCCAGCCGGTCTTCCAGCGCGTTGACGAGGCGCGGCACCTCGCGCAGGAAAGTGTAGTCGTAGAACGACAGGCCGTTGGCGACCTCGTCGAGCACGGTCAGCTTGGTCCGGCGCAAGAGGTTGGTCTGCCACAGCGTCAGCACCTCGCGGCGAAGCTGCTCGTCGCTGGCATCGGCCTCCTCCGCGGTGAGCGCGACGCGTTCGCGGCGGTCGAGCAATCCTGCCACCTCCATCTCGCGGTCCATGGTGCTCTTGCGGCGCACCTCGGTCGGGTGCGCGGTGAGCACGGGGCTGACCAGGGCGGTCTTGAAGAAGGCACGGAGCTGATCGGCGCCGATGCCGGCATCCCTGGCATGGGCGAGCGTGTCCGCCAGCACACCGGAGCCGCCGCGCGCCCTGGTCTCCTTGGCGGCGCTGCGGGCGCGCATCTGGCGGATGTTGTTCTGGTCCTCGGCGATGTTGGCGAGGTGGGAGAAATAGCTGAAGGCGCGGACGATCCGCACCGTCTCCGAGGTCGACATGCTGTCGAGGATCTGCTCGAGCTCGCGGCGGGCGAGCCGGTCCTCGTCGCGGTGGAACCGGATCGAGGTCTGGCGGATACGCTCCACCAGGTCGAACAATTCGGCGCCCTCCTGGTCGCGCACGGTGTCGCCGAGGATGCGTCCGAGCAGGCGGATGTCGTCGCGCAGCCGCGCCTCCGCTTCCGTGACCTGGACGTCCTCGGGCCGGTTGGCACGGGATTCGGCGCTATCGGATGATACGGTCTGGAGGGACATGGCTCGCTCCTCTTGCAGAGCTCCCTGTGGCTCCCCGGCCTGTCGAGTGTGCGATATTTTTCTACCGCAGCGCAAGATGAACTTGGGAGCGGCGCACACTGGCGGCCGTCTGTGTCCCGGACGCGCCGCAACGCCTTTTGCGTTGCTGCGCAGAGCCGGGACCCAGGAAGCCACACGGTACATTTGGAGAGATGGGCCCCGGCTCTGCAGCGCACCACGTCGCGAAGGCGCGCCGCGCTGCGCTGCGTCCGGGGCACGAGAGCGGTGTCTCGACGCAAAGGCCTCCACAACGTCATTGCGAGCGCAGCGAAGCAATCCAGACTGCCGCGGCGGAAAGACTCTGGATTGCTTCGCTGCGCTCGCAATGACGGAGCAAGTTGCAATCGCCTTTTTTCCAGCTCGCATCTTCCCTCGCCAAACACACCTTCGCGTCCTCGCGGCGTATTCCGCCCGAGCTTTGCTGTCCGTTTCGCCCTCATCGAGAACAGAGGACGCAGGGAAGGCCGGGCGCCGGCTGGCACCCGAGGTCCGCACGCGACAAGACGCACGCGGGGTTGACCACAGGTGACGCCGGACGCCCGGCCTTCCCTGCGCAATGGTGTTACGGTTTATGGCGCGCTCTCCCCGGGGAGCGATGCACTATTGCCCCCGTCGCCTCGCGGCTGATCGATGCGCGCGCCGGTTGGCCGCCACATCGCCGCAAGCCTTGACGCCAGACTGCGGGCGCCAGGACCACACGCTTTTGCCGACCGCGGACGTCTCGCCCCGGACAATCGGAAGCTCGCGCGTGCTCGCCCCCGATGCCGAAACGAAACGCTGTGACCGCGCCGTGTCGTACCGCGGATCGTGACGGCTCACGGGGACTACCCGCCCTGCCATCCCGTCACGCGCCGGCGCCGCCGCATCCATCGCAACCCGGCCTTCGTATCGTGACGATCGCGAAACGCCCCTTTGACGGGCCGGGATGGAATGCGGTTTAGCCGAAACGGATATTTCGTTCAATCAGAATATTTTGCATCCTGTCCCTTGACCTGCCCATGGCGTGTTTTGCCCGTCGGGCGACGCGAGGGATTGGGTCAATCCGGACGGGTCATGGCATCGCGGCTCTATTCGTCTCGGTGCAACCAGTGGTATACTGTTCTAGACAGGGGCCCGGCTCGACCACGGACGTACGCACGCTGGCATTATTTCAAGAGGCCCTTGACGCTGACACGACCGCTCGCGCGGCGGTCGCCGATGCAAATGCGGTTTAGCAGTTACTCATTCACTGTCGTGCATATTTGAGGATGTTCCGCCATGAAAAGAATTGCTGTCTTTGCTTTGGCCACCGTCTTCCCCGTAGCGATTGGTGTCGCGCAGCCAGCCCCGCTCGGTTGGCCAGAAGTGACCGGCCTACTCGCCAAGGCTCGGACCCAAGCGACCACTTGTGTCGAGGTGCTCAAGTCCAGCGGGGACAAAGCTGCTCTCGCGAGCGCGCGGCTGACCTATGGGATGGCGAAGGGAGAGATGGACGGGGTCATTGCCGGGCTAACGACCGCCCTCGTCGAAGGTGGCAATCCCAACAACCTGCCGACAGTTCGAACCAGCCTCGAGGCGTCGGGAAAGGGCCTCAAAGAGATCTGTGACTCCGCCGTCAAGACGATCACTCCCAACACCAAAGGTGTGTGGGAAGAAGTCGCCAAGAGCTTGGTCGAACCGCTGATGAAGGCGATTTCCGAGGGCGTCGGCGCCCTTTGGACGCGCCATGTCGAAAAGGACAAGCTCGAACTCGAGACGACGAAGGCCCAGTTGGAGGCAGCGAAATGGCCCAATTTCGGAGACATCACCGCGCAATAGCCGTCGCCCTTTGGGCCTTGGCGGTCTCGGTCTTCGCGAGTGTGCCGGCGCAGGGTCAGGTATCGAAGGACGGAACAGATCTCTACGATCGCCCGGTGCTCGCCGTCGATCCCGGCATGCACTCGGCCGCGATTGCGTCGCAAGCCGTCGATGCCGCTGGTCACTTTGCGGTCACAAGCAGCGCTGATCGCACGGTACGGGTCTGGTCGGTCGCCGATGGCAAGCTGTTGCGCACGATCTGGATTCCCAGCGGCCCTGGGAGAGTAGGCAATGTGTCTACGGTGGCGATAAGTGCGGACGGAGCCATGCTCGCGGTGGGCGGCAGAACCGAGAGAACCATTGGTGACAGCCCGGTCTACCTGTTCGATCGCGAATCGGGAAATCTCATTCAGCGGATTAGCGGCGACGTTCCAGCTGATGCCAAACGCCTGCAATTTTCTCCTGACGGTCGTTTCCTTGCCGTCTTGTTTGCCGATACGCAAGGGCTGCGAGTCTTCGACCGCGACAAGCACTGGGGCGAGATCTTCCGCGAGGATCATTATGGAAAGAGCAGCTTTGGGGCATCGTTCACGCGCGACGGCCGCCTCGCAACTTCGAGCAGCGATGGCTTCATACGTTTGTATCGTTATGATCCCGCCGCCGAGCATCCGAATTTTCAACGCGTCGGCGAGCCCGTCCAGGCAGCGAGCGGAACTTACCCCTATGGAATAGGTTTCAGTCCGGACGGCACCCGACTGGCCATCGGCTACTGGGAGGCCGTGGTCGATATCCTGGACGGAAGTACGCTTGAACGCATAGGCGGACACAGCCCCGCAGGCGTCAGGGGATCCTTTTTCGGTTTCACCATGGTTGCGTGGTCCCGCGATGGTCAAACCTTGTTTGCCGGCGGCTCCGTGGTCGATCCCCAAGGGAATGTAGTTCTCCTGGCGTGGGACGGGGGCGGGCTAGCCGACGAACGCCGCATTACGACCCGGTGCTTCGTGACAGCGATGAGTGGCATCAACACCCTGCCGGAGGGACGAGTCATTGTTGCCCTGCAAACACCTTCCCTCTGCCTCTTGGATGCGCAAGAAGAGATAGTGTGGACCGTTACCTCGCCGATCCTGCCCGTAACCGGTCCGGCCGACAGCGTGCGTGTTTCCCGGGATGGCAAGGTCATCGATTTCAGCGCGGCCCGATCGGGAGGGCCCGTCTTGAGATTCGATGCGAGGTCACTGACGTTATCCAGCTCCCCCATCGATGACGGGGTCACCATTGCGCCGTTTCGCAAAGGCTTGGCGATTCTCCACTGGGAGGACGAAAATTACACGACGCTGAACGGCCGCGTACTTCCGATCGCAAATGAGATGGCGCGCAGCCTCGCCATCGCTACGGACGGGAAGCGCTTCTTTCTCGGCACGCACTGGGCGCTCAGGGCGTTCGACGATGCAGGATCCGTCATATGGTCCTACTTTGGTCGAGGCGAAGTTCTCGCAGTGAATGCCAGTGAAGATGGGCGGATCGTCGTTGCGGCTTATACCGACGGAACACTTCGCTGGCATCGCGCCGCCGACGGACACGAAATCCTTGCCTTGCAGGTCCTCCGGAACAAGAGTGATCCCACCAAGTGGGACTGGGTGCTCTGGACTCCCGAAGGCTTCTATGAGGCGACGCCAGATGCCGGGCATGTTCTAAAGTGGATGGTAAACCACGGCCCCGACAACGCCGCGACGTCGCTTCCGGTTTCCGCCATCGCCAGGCTACATCGGCCAAATACGTTGCCTCTCGTCCTGGACCAGCTCGAGACCGCGCGGGCGATCGGCATCGACGAAGTTACGAAGGCGAGATTTGACGTTCAGGCCAAGACCGCAAGCGCCAAGCCGCCGGGCGGGGTACTCCATGTCTTGACGATCGGCATCGACAAGTTCGACGACAAGGCAGGAGACCTGCACCTCGACTACGCCGTCAAGGACGCACACGACGTCGCGACCGCACTTCTCGAAAGTCAGAAAGGCGGCCCCGGCAAGGCCAGTCTCTACGCCGACGTCAGCTTGACATATCTCCCCAACAGCAAGGCTGGCGGCGCGGCCATTCTCGACGCGCTCGACGCCATGGCGCAAGCCGTGGCAAAAGGTGATCCGGGTCAGGACCTTGCCGTCATTCTTATTTCGAGCCACGGCCTGATGATCGACGGGCAGTTCTACATCATCCCGTATGACTTCGATGCGGGATCACGGAACAAGAGCATGAAGAGCGGGGTCTCGGCGAGCGAATTTGCCAAGAAGGTGCAGGCGCTCGCCAATCATGGAAAGGTTCTGCTGTTGCTCGACGCCTGCCATTCCGGCGCGATCGGTGCCCAAGGTTGGGCCACCGACCCCGACGCCAAGGTCCTTCGGGATGCCATGGATCTCGAAAACGTCACCGTTCTGACCTCGTCCAGAAGGAACGAATTGTCGGAAGAGCTCCCGGACTGGAAGCATGGCGCTCTCGCTCAGGCCTTCCTGGACGCACTCGCCGGAGCAGCCGACGCGCAGGGCATCGTCAAGCTTTCAGCACTGACCGACGCGATCGAGAACGAGATCCAGTCGCTGACCAAGGGCCGGCAACACCTCGGCATGCATGTCAATTTCAACGGCGATCTGTTCGTGGCAAAACGATACTGACGGCGGGCCGCCTAGAGGGGATATGCCGCTGGAGCGCAGCGAAACCCATAACGTCGCGTCATCGGCGGACGGGACGATGGGTTTCGCTGCGCTCTACCCATCCTACGAGTTGCTGCGAGTTTGCGGCTGCCGCCCTGTCAAGGGCCGGTTTCCAGATCGGTCGGTTGCTGAAAAGGGCCTGTTTCGACCGGCGAGCTTCCGCTAGTTGAAGGACAAGGGCCAAGGAGTGCCCGTTGAGGAAGCGATCCCGTGAAGACATCGCCGTTCCGGCGGATCATCGACGCACCGGACTTCTGGCGATTGTGGTGGATTGGGCTGATCGTCGCCACCGTGCGCTGGGTCGAGACCGTCGCGGTCGGGATCGTCGTCTACCAGCGCACCGAGTCGGCGTTTCTGGTCGCGATGATGACCATGCTCCGCCTGCTGCCGATGGGTCTGTTCGGCGTGTTTCTCGGCGCGCTCGCCGAGCGGCTTGACCGCGGCCGAATGCTGTTCGTCGTCGTCGCTCTGATGGCCGGCACCTCCGCGATCCTGGCGATCCTGAACGCGACCGGACGGCTCGAGATCTGGCATCTCGCCTTTGCCAGCTTCGTCAACGGCTGCGGCTGGTGCACCGACAACCCGGTACGGCGCGTGATGATCGGCGAGGCCGTCGGCCGCGACAAGATGAGCCTCGCGATGTCGCTCGATGTCGGCGCCAGCAATGCAAGCCGCATGGTCGGCCCGGTGATCGGCGGGACCCTGCTCGCCGGGGCGGGGCTGCAGGGCGTCCTGCTGTTGAGCACGCTGATGTACTGCGCGGCGCTGGCGGCTGTTCTGACGATCCGCGCACGTGCGGCTCACGCTGCGCAGACGGGGCCCGTGCTGACGCGCATCGCCGAGGGTCTCGCCCTGGCTCGCAGCGACAAGCGCATCCGCGGCGTGCTGATCGTGACCATCATCTACAATGTCTTTGCCTGGCCGTTCACCAGCATGATCCCGGTGATCGGGCGCGATCGCCTGCATCTGGGCCCGGAGGGCGTCGGCCTGCTCGCGACCATGGACGGGATCGGCGCTTTCGCAGGCGCACTCGTGCTCGCGCTGTGGCTCACCCCGAAATGGTACGGCCGGGCCTTCGTCGGCGGTGTGCTCTGCTACATGGTCACGGTCGTGACTTTCGCGCTGTCGCAAAGCCCGACGCTGGCGGGTGCGGCCTTGATCGTGACAGGGATCGGCGGCGCCGGCTTTGGAACGATGCAGGCCACGCTGGTCTACCTCGCCTCCCCGCCCGAGATGCGCTCGCGCATCCTCGGCGTCCTCACCGTCTGCATCGGCATCGGTCCGCTCGGCTTCTTCTGGCTGGGCTGGCTTGCCGACCGCATCGGCTCCCACAACGCCACGGCCTTCACCGGCGCATTGGGCCTCCTGGCCATGGCTGCCAGCTGGCATTGGTGGAAGGAGATCTGAGGGCCAAGCAGCGTAGCGCGCAGAATGAGTAGGGCTTAGCGAAACCCATCATGCTCCGTCATCGGAAGACGGGTCGATGGGTTCTGCTCGCGCTCTCCCCACCCCACGAGCTAGATGCCTTCCTCGCAGCGATGCAGCCCCAAAGTCTCCCGTCCGGATGCGACGAAGCGGCCGTCGCGTACGGTGTAATTGCCGGCTTCGTCCCGGTTATAGATCGACCGCAGCGTCCCATCCGCCTGCAAGACAATTCCGTTTTCACGTGTTTTTTGAAAATTGGGAAACTCCGTGTGGAGGATGAGCATGTTGTTTTCGCCTCTCGTCACCTCCACGACCTCGTACCCGCGATCCCTGTCAGCGGGATCCTGCCGGTAGATGAGACGACCTTCCCTCGTGATCTCATAGGCCACGCCGTTATTCGCGCCGCGTTGAACCGGTACGGCGCAGTCGATGGCCCATCTGCCAATCAATCCCCATTTACGGACGATCTCCGCCGGCGTAGCGGCGCCTGCTGATCCAGCCATCAAAGCGAGGATCAACAGAGCAAGGAATTGGCGAAGAAGCGCCATTTGGCTCTCCACTCCCGAGCTTGGAGAGAATGAGAATACAAAATCAGCGACGGACTGCAACAGAGCTCATCATGCATCTGACAGCACACGCAGGATGGGCAGCGCCTTTGCGAAGCCCATCACGCATCGCCATCGGCGAACGGGTCGATGGGTTTCGCTTCGCCCGACCTATCTGACGCGTGCACGCGGGCCACGGGTTACCGCTGGGCACGCGAGCCCTGACGGCCGATCGTGCCGCTCCCCAAGCTTTGAGAGCAATTCTAAAGTGCCTGAGGACGGATGGATTCGCGCCGGAGATATTTCGCGACGCACACGCTGGAAACGATAAGACACTGAATAGAAATGTTTTCTTCGCCCACGCGCGAGTTAGATCGATTCCAAACAAGCATTTCTCGATTTATTCCATTCCAAAGACTGGAAGCCCTGTGACGGCCGACGCCTAGACGCTCGAAAGCGCCTCTGCGTAAGACCGCCGATCACGCGTTGGGGGGCATCCATGTCGAAGGCAAGTTCGAGCACACCATCATATCGGCACATGTCGGCGACGACGATCATGCTGACGAGCGCGATCGCGCTGGGGGTCGGCGGCATGGCGACGACGGCGGGAGCCCAGTCGGCCGCGCCTGGCGCGAACCTGCCTGCCGTGACGGTGACCGCGCCGGACAACAGACCGCGCTCGGTCAATTCGACGTCGCGACGATCGCCGGCGGGCCGCACCCGCAGAGCCCAGGTCGCTCGCAGACCTGACAACGCGCCGGCGGAAAAGCCGACATTCGGCCCGACCCAGGACGCCCGCACCGGCACCGTCGGAGTCTATTCGGACAGCACGGCGACGGCGACCAAGACCAACACCAAGATCGTCAACATTCCGCAGTCGGTCACGGTCCTGACCAAGGACTACATCCGCGACCAATCCTTCCAGACGCTCACCGACGTGACCCGCTACGTCCCCGGCGTGGCGATCCACCAGGGCGAAGGCAATCGCGACGAGCTGGTGATCCGGGGCGTGAACTCCAGCGCGAACTTCTACGTCAACGGCTTCCGCGATGACGTCCAGTATTTCCGCGACCTCTACAACACCCAGAGCATCGAGGTGTTGAAAGGGCCGAGCGCGCTGACGTTCGGACGCGGCGCCGGCGGAGGCCTCGTCAACCGCACCCTGAAGGAAGCCGACGGTCAGCGGATCTACGAAGCGACGATGCAGACCGGCTCCTACAGCAACAAGCGCGTCTCGCTCGACGCGGGACAAGCGGTCAACGAAAACGTCGCGGTGCGGCTCAACACCTTCTACGAGAACAGCGACACGTTCCGCGACTACGGCCACTTCGAACGCTACGGGTTCAACCCCACGGTAACGTTGAAGCCGACCGACGACACCAAGGTGAAGCTGTCTTACGAATTCTACCACGATTTTCGCCTCGCCGATCGCGGCAACCCCTCGCTCGGCGTGCCCGGCGGGGCGACGCGCTTCAATCCCACCGTGCCGTTCGCACCGAACGGCGACCTCACCACCTTCTTCGGCAGCCCGCTCTACAACAGCGCCAGGGTCGAAGTGCAGACCGGCATGGCCGTCGTCGAGCACGATTTCGGCAATGGCCTGACGGTGAAGAATTCGACGCTCTATGCCGACTACAATCGCGGCTACCGCAACGTCTATCCCGGCGGCACCGGCGGCGGCCCGGGTGGCGGCGCGGTGACGCCCGATCTCTCCACCGTGTCGCTCAATGCCTATCAGAACGACACGCCGCGCGAAAACGCCTTCAACCAGACCGATTTCGTCTACAAGACGGCGACCGGGCCGGTGCTCCACACCATCGCGTTCGGCACCGAGTTCGGCCGGCAGACCGGGCTGAGCCGGCGCGATTCAGGCACCTTCCCGAACAATGGCGGCAAGCTTTTTGACACGGTCAATCCGTTCAACCCGACCTATTTCGGGCCGGTCGTGTTCACGCATTTGCCTAGCGACGCCAACAGCAAATACCGGCTGAACATCGCCTCGGGATATGCGCAGGACCAGATCGAACTGACCCGCTGGCTGCAGCTCTTCGTCGGCGCGCGCTATGACAGCTTCGACCTGTCGGCGCTCGATCTCAACAGCAGCATCAGCCGCGGCAGGGTCGACGAGAAAGTCTCGCCGCGGGCCGCGATCATCGTCAAGCCGATCGACGATCTCTCGATCTACACGGCCTGGAGCATTTCATATTTGCCGGCGTCGGGGGACCAGTTCAGCGCGCTGAACCCCGGCACGCTCGTGCTCGAGCCTCAGAAGTTCGCGAACACGGAAGTCGGCGTCAAGTGGAACATCAATCCCAAGCTCTTGTTCACGGCGGCGGCCTTCGAGCTGAACCGAAGCAACGTGCCGATCGCGGACCCAAGCAATCCCGGCTTCTTCTTCCCGAGCGGCGCCCACAAGATCCGCGGCGCCGAGGCGGCCGTGACGGGCTTCGTCACACCGGATTGGCAGACCACCTTCGGCTACGCCTATACCGACGCACGCATCACCAGCGCGACCTCCGCGACGATCGTCCCAGGCAATCGCGTGCAGCTCGTGCCGTACAACCAGTTTGCCTGGTGGAACAAGTACCAGATCGACGCCCGATGGGCCGCCTCGCTCGGCGCGATCTATTTCTCGGATTCCTTCGCATCGTCCGACGACAGCGTCCGTCTTCCCGGCTTCTGGCGGTTCGACGCGGGCCTGTTCGCCAAGATCGACCAGACCTGGAGCGCGCAGCTCAATGTCGAGAACATCTTCAACAAGAGCTATTGGGCGACGGCCGACGGCAACAACAACATCTCGCCGGGCCAGGGCCGGACGGTCCGCGTCAGCGCACGCGCGCGGTTCTGACGGACGATGAATGGAACAGCCGGTCGTGCGCGCCTCAGGCGGGCACGATCACCTTGCCGATCGGCCAGAGCGCGATGCCCGCGAGCTTGAGATGCGCCCAGGCAAAGGGAATACCGATGATGGTGACCGCGAGCACGAGAGCAGTCAGGAGGTGGCCGAGCGCCAGCCACCAGCCGGCGAGCACGAACCAGATGATGTTGCCGATCACCCCGAGCGGGCCGGTGCCGATATCCTCGATCCCCGTGACATCGTAGCGGCTGACCGCGCGCGAGCCGAACGGCAGCAGCGTGTAGATCGCGATGTTGAACGCCGCGCGCGCCCAGGGCAGGCCGATGATGGTGACGGCCATGATGACCGCGGCCACCAGCCAGCCGAACGCCATCCAGGCGCCGCCGATGAGGATCCAGAGGATGTTGAGCAGCATGGAGACGGGGGTCATGGGATGATCCGCAAGTGGATGATCACCCTATATAGGATCGAAATCTGTCTCTGCTAAGACGGCCGCTACGGGCTACGGGGTTACCGCCCCTCGAAATTCGGCTCGCGCTTCTCCATGAACGCCTTCATGCCCTCCGCCATGTCCTGGGTTTTGAACAGCGGCAGCAGCTGGAGATAGACGTGGTGGACGTGGTCGTGGAAATTCTCGTTGAGGCCCATCCGCATCATGCGCTTGGAGGCCTGCACCGCGAGCGGCGCGTTGGCGGCGATTTCACGGGCGACCGCGGTGGCGCGGCTCATCAGCTCGGCATCCGGCACGACCTCGTTGGCGAGGCCCCAGTCCAGGCACTCGCGGGCGCTCAGCGTGCGGCCGGTGAAGATCAGCTCGGAGGCCTTGGCCCAGCCGAGCATGCGCGGCAGCAGCCAGGTGCCGCCGGATTCCGGCACCACGCCGCGCTTGACGAAGGCCGCGGCGAGCTTTGAGGATTCCGCCATGATGCGGATGTCGCAGCCGAGCGCGGTGTCCATGCCATAGCCGGCCGCGCCGCCGTTGACGGCGCAGATGGTCGGCTTGTCCATCGCCTGCAGCACCGTCGGCGGCGTGTTGCGCAAATTGATCGTGGTCGGCGAGGACGCGGCGGACAGGCCGTTGCCGTCGCGCTCCTTGCGCAGGTCGAGCCCGGCGCAGAACGCCCTGCCCTTGCCGGTGAGGATGACGACGCGGACGTTCTTGTCCTCGTTGGCTTCGGTGAGCAGCCGCGCCAGATCGTTCAGCATCGGGCCGGAGATCGTGTTCATCCGCTCCGGCGCGTTCAGCGTGATGGTCGCGATGTGGTCGGCGACGGAGTAGAGGACTTCGTTGGTCTGGTCAGCCGCGTCGCTCATGGGAATCCCCCGCTCTTGTAGCCCGGATGAGCGCAGCGACATCCGGGATCATAACTCACACTGTCCCGGATATCGCTTCGCTCATCCGGGCTACAAACTGTCAAATCTTCCGTCCCGCCTGCTCCCAATAGGGATCGCGCAGGCGGCGCTTGAAGATCTTGCCGGAATCCTCGCGCGGCAATCCCGAGCGGATCTCGATGTGTTTTGGAACTTTGTAGTCGGCGAGATGCGCCTTCAGCGCGGCGCGCACACCGGCGGCATCGAGGGCAACACCCGGCTGCGGCTCCACCACCGCCATCAGCGCCTCGCCGAATTCGGCATCGGGGATGCCGAACACCGCGCAATCATGCACGCCGGGCACGGCATGCAGCACGGATTCGATCTCGGCCGGATAGATGTTGACGCCGCCCGAGATCACCATGTCGCGCTTGCGGTCGCAGATGAAGACGTAGCCGTCCGCATCGATATAGCCGACGTCGCCGGAGGTGATGAAACCGTCGCAGTCGATCTCGGCGCGCTTCTCCGGTTTATTGTGGTAAGTGAAGTCGGCAAGCGCGGCCATGCGGGAATAGATCTCGCCGATTTCGCCGACGCCGAGCACGCGGCCGTCATCGCCGAGGAAGCGCAGCTCCGCGCCGGGCGATATCTTGCCGACGGTGCCGGGCTTCTTCAGCGCATCCTCTGATGTTGCGAAGGTGACGGCGCTGGATTCGGTCGAGCCGTAGAATTCGTAGATCACCGGACCCCACCATTCGATCATGGCGCGCTTGACGTCGGCCGGGCACGGCGCGGCGGCGTGGATGACGTGGCGCAGCGAGGAGACGTCGTATCTCTTGCGCACCGCCTCCGGCAGCTTCATCAGGCGGATGAACATGGTCGGCACCATGAAGATGGTGTCGATCCTGTACCGCTCGATCGCGTCCAGGAATTCCTCAGGCTCGAAGCGCGGCATCAGCACCAAGGCGCCGCCGAGCTTGCCGGCGCGGATGCCGAAGGAATTCGGCGCGGAATGATAGAGCGGGCCCGGCAGGATCGCGCGAGCGCCGGGCTTGAGCCCATAGATCATCGCGCGCATCCGCTCGCCCGCAGCCTGCTGCTCCGGCGTCGGCGCGTTGCGGCGGACGCCCTTGGGATGGCCCGTCGTGCCCGAGGTGTAGATCATGTTCATTGGCTGCGGCACGACCGGGCCGTCATAGGGCTGGAATTGTGCGAGCCAGGGTTCGAAATCGATCGCGAAATCCGGTGTCTTCAGGTGATCCGGATCGATCTTGTAGCTGGACAGGATCTCGGGCGGCGTTGGCACGCTGAGCACGGTGACGCCTGCGGGAATCGCATCGCGCAGGGCGTGCAGCATGTCGGCATGGCCGATCAGCACGGACGTGCCGGTGTCGCCAAGGATGTAATTGATCTCTTCCGGCTTGAAGTGCCAGTTGATCGGCACGCCGTAAGCCCCGAGCCGCATGGCGGCATAGGCCGCCTCGATGAAGGCGATGTCGTTGCGCATCAGCATGCAGACGCAGTCGCCCTGGCGGACGCCGATCTTCGCAAGGCCCGAGGCGATGCGATCGGCGCGGGCTGCGACCTCAGTGTGGGTGCGGCGGCGGTCGCCGGAGACGATGCCGAGGAATTGGGACGTTTCACTCATTGTTGTATTCCGATCTTTCGTCGGGTTGAACACCTTGACCACAATCTCAGCCGTCATTCCGGGATGCGCCGAAGGCGCAGGCCCGGAATCCATAACCACGAGCCGGGGTTATGGATTCCGGGCCCGATGCTACGCATCGCCCCGGAATGACGAACTCAATCCGCATACTTCGCCGCGCGCTTCTCCAGATTGGAGCGCACCGCCTCGGTCTGGTTGGCGCTGCCGATCAGCTTCTGCTGCTCGACCGATTCCGCGAGCAGCGCCGGGCCCGGATCGACCGAAAGATTGTTGAGCAGCCGCTTGGCCGCGCGAATCGCATCGGGGCTCTTGCCGGCGATCTCGCGCGCGACCTCGAGCGCCGCAGCGCGCGGGTCGTCGCAGATGCGCGTGGCGAGGCCGTAAGCCATCGCCTCCTGCGCGGAGAAGATGCGGCCGGTGTAGGTGAGATCGCGCAGGATGTCGTCGCGCACGAGGCTTGCGAGGATCGGCGTGCCCGCCATGTCGGGCACGAGACCCCATTTGATCTCCATGATCGACATCCGCGCATCGGGCGTGAGGAAGCGCATGTCGGCGCCGAGTGCGAGCTGGAAGCCACCGCCGAAGGCAACGCCCTGGATCGCAGCGATCACTGGCACCGGCAATTGGCGCCACCCCCATACCGCCTGCTGCGGGAAGTTCGCCTGGCCATGCGTGCGCTTGGTGAGGTCGCGATTTTCGCCACCCGGAATTCCGTTGCCGCCGCCTTCCTTCATGGCGGCAAAACGCCCCATGTCGAGGCCGGCGCAGAAGGCGCGGCCCTCGCCGGAGAGCACGACGACACGGACGCCTTTTTCCTTCGAAAGCCGGTCGGTTGCGGCGACGAGAGCCTCGAACATAGCCTGATCGAGCGCATTCATCTTGTCCGCGCGCACCAGGCGCACGTCGGCGACGCCTTCCGAGATCGAGATCGAGACGCGCTCTTCCATGGATGAATTCTCCTCAGTTTTTGCCTGTTCTTGTTCGGTGCCGCTTTACAGAAAGACGGCGGCCGGATTTAGTCAATCGACCAATTAACTGACAATCCGTACGGGAGAAACAGCCATGTTCAAGGAAAATCTTCTGGCTGGGCGGCGTATTCTCGTGACCGGCGGCGGCACCGGTCTCGGCAAGTCGATGGCGGCACGCTTCCTCCAGCTCGGCGCCGAAGTGCACATCTGCGGCCGGCGCAAGATCGTCTGCGACGAGACCGCGACCGAGCTGATGGATCTTTATGGCGGCAAGGTCACCAGCCACGGCGTCGACATCCGCAATTCGCTCGCGGTCGAGGAGATGGTCGAGAACATCTTCCGCGACGGCGGCCTCACCGACCTCATCAACAACGCCGCCGGCAATTTCATCTCGCGCACCGAGGAGCTGTCGCCGCGCGGCTTCGACGCGGTCGCCAACATCGTCATGCACGGCACGTTCTACGTGACCCATGCGGTCGGCAAGCGCTGGGTCGCGGCGAAGCAACCCGGCAACGTCGTCTCGATCACCGTGACCTGGGTGCGCAACGGCTCGCCCTACGTGGTGCCGTCGGCGATGAGCAAGTCGGCGATCCACGCCATGACGATGTCGCTCGCGACCGAATGGGGCCGCCACGGCATCCGCCTCAACACCATCGCGCCCGGCGAAATCCCGACCGAGGGCATGAGCAAGCGCATCAAGCCCGGCGATGAGGCCGGCGCCCGCACCAAGGCGATGAACCCGATGGGCCGCGTCGGCACCATGGAGGAGCTGCAGAACCTCGCGACGTTCCTGATCTCCGGCGGCTGCGACTGGATCAACGGCGAGACCATCGCCATGGACGGCGCCCAGGCGCTCGCGATGGGCGGAAATTTCTACCAGCTCCGCGACTGGAGCGACGACGACTGGAAAACCGCGCGCGACAGCATCATGGCGCAGAACGAGAAGGACCGCGCGAAGCGGGGGTAGCACGCTCTCGTGCCCCGGACGCAGCGCAGCACGTAGTGATGCGCTGCTGAGCCGGGGCCCAGAACGCTTCGGATACGGCAATAGAATGGGTCCCGGCTCTGCGCAGCAGCGCTACGCGCTGCAGCGCGTCCGGGACGCGAGACCTCCGTCTGCCCTTTCCACCTTGCCTCCACCCACAGATGCCGCCACACTCCCCTGCATAAAAACAACATCGCCTACGGGAGAAACATGTCCACCACACAGCCATTGGCGAACCTCGCCGACATGGTGCGCGAGCGCGCCAGCAGCCGCGGCAACGCCACCGCCTACGAGTTCGAAGGCCGCGTCACCAGCTTTGCCGAGTTCGACGTTGGGACCAACAAGGTCGCGAACGCGCTTTTGGCGATGGGCCTGAAGAAGGGCGACCGCATCGCCTATCTCGGCAAGAACAGCGATCTCTATTTCGAGCTCCTGATGGGGGCGATGAAGGCCGGCGTCGTCATGGCGCCGGTGAACTGGCGGCTCGCAGGACCGGAGGTCGCCTTCATCGTCGCCGATTGCAAGGCGCCGGTGCTGTTCGTCGGGCCGGAGTTCATTACCCAGGTCCGGCAGATCAAGGACCAGTTGCCCGGCGTGCACACCGTCATCACCACCGAAGGCGGTGCGCCGGAATGGCAGGATTTTACGGCCTGGCGCGATGCGCAGAAGGGCGACGATCCGAAGGTGCCGATTGACACTCGGGATATCGCGATCCAGCTCTACACCTCGGGCACCACGGGCAAGCCGAAGGGTGCGATGCTGAGCCACGCGAACTTCCTCAACCTCGTGCAAACAGGCAATGCCGCGGACAAGCCGGAATGGAACCGTTGGTCCACCGACGACGTCTCGCTGGTGGCGATGCCGATCTTCCACATCGGCGGCTCCGGCTGGGGTGTGATGGGGCTCTATCACGGCGCCCGCGGCGTGATCGCGCGCGAGTTCGATCCGACCAAGGTGCTGGATTTCTTCGAGCAGTCCGGCATCACGAAACTGTTCATGGTGCCGGCGGCGATGCAGTTCGTGGTGCGGCAGCCGCGCGCGAAGACGGTCGATTTCTCCAGGCTGAAATACATGCTGTACGGCGCCTCGCCTATCCCGGCGGCGCTGCTGAAGGAATGCATCGACATCTTCAAGTGCGGCTTCGTGCAGATGTACGGCATGACGGAGACCACGGGCACCATCGTCGCGCTGCCGCCGGAGGACCATGTCGAGGGCCTCGAGCGGATGCGCTCGGCCGGCAAGGCGCTTCCGGGCGTCGAGATCGCCATTCTCGATGCGGACGGCAAGCCGCTGCCGCCGCGCGAGGTCGGCGAGATCGCGACGCGCTCGGGCTCGAACATGGCCGGCTACTGGAACCTGCCGGAAGCGACCGCCTCGACGCTGCGCGGCGATGGCTGGCTGCGCACGGGCGACGCCGGCTACATGGATGAGGACGGCTATCTCTACATCCACGATCGCATCAAGGACATGATCATCTCCGGCGGCGAGAACATCTATCCCGCCGAGGTCGAGAGCGCGCTGTGCGATCATCCTGATGTCGCCGAGGCTGCCGTGATCGGCATTCCCGACGAAAAATGGGGCGAGGCCGTGAAGGCGGTCGTGGTGATGAAGCCGGGCAAGGAAGCGACCGCCACCGACATCATCAACTTCACCCGGACGCGCATCGCCGGCTTCAAGACGCCGAAGAGCGTGGAGTTCCTGCCGGCGCTGCCGCGCAATCCTTCAGGGAAGATCTTGCGGCGGCAACTGCGCGAGCCGTATTGGGCGGGGAAGGACCGACGAGTGAATTGACCGCCGCTGCGCGCAAGCCAGAGTCCCGACAAGGCGACATCTCTGGATTGCTTCGCTACGTTCGCAATGACGGTGTGGAGGCATATGCGCGCCTCTCTCCTCGTCATTGCGAGGAGCTCTCGCGACAAAGCAATCCAGACTGTCTCAACTGACAAGGTGAGGTAGGGTACGCAAAGGGCGCAAAGGCGCCCGTGCTTACCGCGCTACTCGGCCCGATCGGGCAGCAGCTTGAATCGCTTCCTGGACTTGTCCCACTTGTATTGACTGAAGTGATCGCACTCCAGGCAGTGCTGCAATGTAACCGTTCCGTCGTCGGACGCCGATACGACCCCGAACTGATTTTTCCCGCGCAGCTCGACGAGATGCCGAACGATCGGTGGCTTGCCTTCCGGCCAGGCCGCAATCAGGAGGAAAGCACCCCGCTCACCCCTGCAGCTCTCGTAGACGCCGACCAGCGCCGTCTGCTTGGCTTTCGACCCTTCAAAGACTCGGTCAACCGCAAAGGGTGACTGACTGTCACCGAAATAAGCGGCCTCCTCAGCCGGAAACATGTCGCGCCGCAGCTCGTTCACTCTGCACCAGCCGCGGCGCATCTGCGCGGCCGGAATGCCGCGGACATCCGTGCCGGACGGATGATATTCAGTACGGAGCCACCAAGCGTATCCTTCAGGCGTAGGCGATATCACGACGAGCGGCCTCTCCTCGGCACCGCGCACGGCGGAGTTGCCCAGCAGGACAATGACCGCAAAGATCGCGGGCAGAAAGTTTCTCACCCGGCGTTCTCCGTTCAATGCTTCCCCGGCCCCATATAGCCGAACAGGAATCCCGCCACCTTCCGCATCTGGATCTCCTCGCTGCCCTCGGTGATGCGGTAGCGGCGGTGGTGGCGGTAGATATGCTCGAACGGCTTGTGGCGAGAATAGCCCATGCCGCCGTGGACCTGCATGGCGCGGTCGGCGGATTCGCAGCAGAGACGGTTTGCCCAGTAGTTGCACATTGAGACGCGGTCGGAGAGCGTCCGCTCGACCTGCTCCTCGGTGAGCTGGTCCATCTCCCAGGCGGTCTTGCGGATCAACAGGCGCAGCATCTCGGCTTGCGTCGCCAGCTCGACCAGGGGGAACTGGATCGCCTGGTTCTCCGCCAGCGCCCGGCCGAACGGCTTTCGCTCGCGTGCATACTTCACGCTCTCGTTGATGCAGTAGACGGCGGCGCCCAGTGAGCTCGCGGCCTGGCGGATGCGGTTCTGGTGGACAAAGCACTGAGCCAAGGACAGGCCGCGGCCGACTTCGCCGAACAACGCATCCTCAGGCACGAACACGTCCGTGAAGCTGACGCGGGGATGGTCGGTCGGCATGTTGAAGGTCCACATATACTCCTCGACCTTCACACCATCGCTCTTGGCCGGCACCAGGAAGCAGGTGATGCCGCGGGCATCGCCGTCGTTACCGCTCGTGCGCGCGAACAGCGCGCAATGGGTGGCGACGTGCATGCCGGTGGTCCACATCTTCTCGCCGTTGATGATCCAGCCCTTGACGTTGTCGCGGGTCGCGGGCACCGCGCGCGTCTCCATGTGGGTGGCGTCCGAGCCGTGATTGGGCTCGGTGAGGCCGAAGGTGATGCGATACTTGCCCTTGATCGAGCCGTCGATCATCGCCTTCTGGTCGTCGCGGCCGTAGCGGTCGAGCATGGTCACGACCGGGAAATTGCCGACGACGGAGTGCTCGTTCTGGAGGTCGTTGTGGAGGCCGAGGCCCTTCGCCGCGAAATGCTCACGGATCACGGCCATCCAGAGATTGGAGCCGTCCTTGCCGCCATATTGCTTCGACACCGGAAAGCGCAAATGCCCGGCGGCGTCCGCAAGGTCCTTGGCCCTGCGCAGCAGCGCTTCCCATTCGTGGCGCGGCAGGCCGCCATTCTCGAAATCGGTGCGCGCCCATTCGCGGCGGTGATCGAAGAAGCGGATGTTGTCGTCGGCCGCTTCCAGCGGCTTGATCTCGCGTTCGATGAAACGGTCGAGCTCTCCGAGATAGGCGACGAGATCGGCAGGCAATGAGAAATCCACAGGTTCTCTCCCGGATTGATTTTATCGTTTTGCGTTAAGGCGCTAGGCGCATTCTTGCTTCGCACGATTAAGGTGAGAAGAGCGCCGCCAAGTCAAGCAAGGTGAAGCAAGCGCGCCGAGGCGTGACCGCGACGCAAAGCGCACCAGCGCAATTCGATGGTGCTCCGGCACTGGGGCGCGCTACTATGATCGCAATATTCCTTCACGAGAAAATGCGGGGAACGCGCGATGGAGCTGAAGTTTTCGAAGGTGGAACGCAAGGGGCCGATCACGATCGTGACGCTGTCGCGGCCCGAGGTCTACAACGCCTTGCACACCGATGCGCATTTCGAGCTGCAGAAGGTGTTCGACGATTTCTCCGCAGACCCCGAGCAGTGGATCGCGATCGTCACGGGCGCCGGCGACAAGGCGTTCTGCGCCGGCAACGATCTGAAGTGGCAGGCGGCGGGCGGAAAACGCGGCTGGGACAAGGGCGGTTTCGCCGGCCTCACTGCGCGATTCGATTGCGACAAGCCGATCATTGCGGCGGTGAACGGGGTTGCAATGGGCGGCGGCTTCGAAATCGCGCTCGCCTGCGATCTCATCATCGCCTCGGAGAATGCGACCTTCGCCCTGCCCGAGCCGCGCGTCGGCCTTGCCGCGCTCGCTGGCGGCCTGCACCGGCTGCCGCGGCAGATCGGGCTGAAGCGCGCCATGGGCATGATCCTCACCGCGCGCCATGTCAGCGCCAAGGAAGGCCTCGAGCTTGGTTTCGTCAACGAGGTGGTTCCGCAGGGCGAAGCACTCCTGGCCGCACTGCGCTGGGCGGAGATGATCACCAAGAACTCGCCGATGTCGATCCGGGCCTCCAAGCAGGCGATCCAGAAGGGCCTCGGCGTCTCGCTGGAGCAGGCGATCGCGGAGCAGCGCGACTATCCGGCCGTGAAGGCGATGGCGGCCTCGCAGGATTACATCGAGGGCCCGAAGGCATTCTCGGAGAAGCGGCCGCCGAAATGGGTGGGGAAGTAGGAGGCGCTCTCCCCGCTCGTCATTGCGAGGAGCTCTTGCGACGAAGCAATCCAGTCTGCCTCCGCGGAAAGATTCTGGATTGCTTCGCTGCGCTCGCAATGACGGGGAGAGGCCGGATCGCCTCGCCGCGCCGCAGGTGCGTAGGATGGGTAGAGCGCAGCGAAACCCGTCTATGGCGAGGCGAGATGTGAGATGATGGGTTTCGCTGCGCTCTACCCATCCTACGAAGTTCGCCCCTGCTCCCGCTTGTAGGACGCATAGTTCGGCTGATCCACCGCGAGCTTGTCCATCGTGGTCGCCCACAGATGCTCGGCGAGGCCGGGCGTTGCAAGATCGACCTCGCCCTTGGCGATGCGCTCGGCGAGCGCGTGGTTGAGATCCGTTACCGAGCCGTCGATACCGAGCAGCGCACGGAGCCGGTCGACTTCCGCGGCATCGCTCCCCGCCTCCCGCGTCAGCTGGCGCGTAACGAGATCTAGGATGTTGATGGCGACGCGGAGCTTGAAGGCCTGGTGGCCGGAGATCAGCGGGGCGATGTCGCTCCGGAGGAAATCGGCGACGGATTTGGTCAGCTCGATCGGGGTCGGCTCGTCCTGCATGTGTCAGCTCCCGCGCGGCGCCAGCAGCCGCAACAGATCGATCTCGGTCTCGGAGGCGCGGCGGCCGATCATGGCGCGCTCCATGGAATGATCAGGGCCCTCGCGGAACCGCTGCATCATGCCGCCGCACATGATGCCCCAGCGCAGCGTGCCCATCACTTCCCAGAACTTGACGCGCGCCGGATCGACCTTGCGGCCGGCGGCCTCGTAACCGGCGAACAACTCCTCGCGCGAACCAAATCCGCCGACGGGCTTGTCGATCTCGCCGAAGCGCCAGGAGTTGACGCAGACCCAGCCGAGATCCTCCATGGGATCGCCGAGATGGGCGAGCTCCCAGTCGAGCACGGCACGAACGCCATCGGCGCCGATGATGAGATTGCCGTTGCGGAAATCGCCGTGCACCAGCGTGGTCTCGTCCGAGGGGCCGGGATCGTGATCGCGCAGCCAGCGCAGCGCCAGCTCGAACACCGGCTTCGGCCAATTCAGGCTGCGATAGTCGCGATCGAACTCGGCGATCTCCTGCGTCGCGCCGCGGCTGCGCAGCTCGGGCAATTTGTCCTGCGGCAATTTGTGGAGGCCAGCGAGAATGCCGCCGATCTGCCGCGCGAGGCGCGGCCGCGCCGCCGCGAACTCGTCATCGCGCAGGATCTTGCGCGCGATGGTCTCGCCCTCGACCCGCTGCATGATGAAGCCGGTGCCGAGATCGTCCTCCGGCACGAGCACATGCATCACGCGCGGCGACGGCACGCCGGCCTCGAACGCGAGTTGCATCAGCTGCGCTTCGGCGGCAAGGCCCGCCGCGCGCGTCGGCGCGGCGCCATATCCTTTCGGCGAGCGCCGAAGGATCGCGCCGATCACGCCATCGGGATGGGTGATGTCGAAGCGCCAGGTTTCCTGGCTGGCGCCGCCCGACAATTTGGCAGCGCCAGTGACGCCGGTCGCGCCCTTGCACCAGCGCTGCGCGCTGCGGGAAAGCTCGGCCTCGATCATTTGCCTTTGATCATTTGCCGTTGAACTTGGCCGGCCGCTTCTCCAGGAACGCCCCGACGCCCTCGCGGAAGTCCTGGGTGTCGCCGGCGCGGAGCTGGCACTGGAATTCGAGATTGAGCTGATCCTCGAAGGAGTTTTCCGGGCTGTCCCAATAGAGCTTGCGGATCAGCGACAGCGCCACGGTCGGGCCGCTGGCGAGATCGCGCGCGAGCTTCATCGCCTCCTCCATCAGCACGCCGTCGTCATAGACGCGGTTGACGAGGCCCCATTCCAGCGCCTTCTCCGCCGGCAGCCGCTCGCCCATCAGCGACAATTCGATCGAGCGCGCCCGGCCGATCAGGCGCGGCAGCAGCCAGGTCGAGCCGCAATCCGGCACGAGGCCGATACGGCGGAAGGCCTGCAGGAAATAGGACGAGCGCGCGCACAGGATCATGTCGCCGAGCAGCGCGAAGCTCATGCCGGCGCCGGCCGCCGGACCATTCACCGCGGTGATGATGGGGCAATGCAGGTTGCGGATGCGGCGCAGGAAGGGATGGAAGCCGGTCTCCAGCGTCAGGCCGGCCTTGGTCTTCTTCGACTGGTTGTTGCGGCCCTGCAAATTGGCGCCGGTGCAGAAGGCGCGGCCCGCGCCGGTCAGCACGACGCAGCGCACCTCGTCCCTCTTGTCCTCGATCGTGTCGAGCGCTTCGGCAAGGCCGCCCAGCATGTCCACGGAAACGGCGTTCATCACCTCCTGATGGTCGAGCCTGAGGATTGCGACCGAGCCATCGAAATCGAGCGTGACGTGTTTGAACTGCATTGTTTCCTCGTGCGTTGCGGCCCGCGTCAGTTTCGCAGGCCGGAATTCGTCTTGTCGGGGCGCATATTTGATTTTTGGCGCGGTCTTGTCCATGGTGATCAGAGCATAGCAAGCAATCTTGCGCGCAGCGGCTGATGGGCCGCGCCCCAGGATGTCCTGCCAAGAATTGCCAAGAAGTTGCCAAAAACAGGAAACGCGCCATGACCATTTTCGACCTCACCGGCCGCGTCGCGGTAATCACCGGCGGCAACGGCGGCATTGGCCTCGGCATCGCGCAGGCGCTCGCGGGCCAGGGCTGCAACGTCTCGATCTGGGGCCGCAACGCCGACAAGAACAAGGCGGCTGCCGCGAGCATGGCGGGCCTGGCGGGCAAGGTCGATGCCCGCGTCTGCGACGTCACCGATCCGGCTTCGGTCGATGCCGCGATGAAGGCGACGCTCGATACGTTCGGCCGGGTCGACGGCTGCTTCGCCAATGCCGGAATCGGCGGCGGCGGCCGACGCTCCTTCATCGAGCGCACCGAAGAGGAATGGCGCACGATGTTTGCGACCAACCTCGATGGCGTGTTCCACGCGTTCCAGGCCGCCGCGAAGCACATGACCGAGCGCGCCAACGCCGGCGATCCCTTCGGCCGGCTGGTTGCGACCTCGAGCCTCGCCTCGATTTTCGGCACGGCGCGCAACGAGCATTATGCGGCGACCAAGGCCGCGATCAACGCGCTGGTGCGCGCGCTCGGCGTCGAGCTCGCCCGCCACTGCGTCACCGCCAATGCGATCCTGCCCGGCTGGATCAAGAGCGACATGACCGCCGGCATCATGGCCAACGAAAAGTTCGTCGCCAACGTGATGCCGCGCATTCCGATGCGCCGCTTCGGCGAAGCCTCCGATTTCGGTGGCATCGCCGTGTATCTGATGAGCAAGGCGTCGTCGTACCACACGGCCGATACGTTCGTGATCGACGGCGGCTATACCGCGTTTTGAGATCTCGTAGCCCGGATGGAGCGAAGCGCAATCCGGGACTGCCACAAGCAAGCAAGACCCGGATTTCGCTTCGCTCCATCCGGGCTACAAACTGAGGGAATGGGCAAATGTTCTCGCACATCATGATCGGCACCAACGATCTCGACAAGGCCAAGACGTTCTACGACAATCTGCTGAACACGCTCGAGGTGCGGCCGGCCAGGGTCGACGGCCATCGCATCTTCTACATCACCAAGACCGGCGTTTTCTCGGTGTCGAAGCCGATCAACGGCGAACCGGCGACTTGCGCGAATGGCGGCACGATCGGCTTTGCCGCCAACTCGCCAGAGCAGGTCGATGCCTGGCACGCGGCGGGCCTAGCCGCCGGCGGCAAGACGATCGAGGATCCGCCCGGCATCCGCCAGGGCCCCGGCGGCAAGCTCTATCTCGCCTATCTGCGCGACCTCGACGGCAACAAGATCTGCGCGATGCATCGGCTGCCGAACTGAGCCGACGACAACAAGTACGCCACAATCTCCGCTGTCATCGCCCGACTTGATCGGGCGATCCAGTATTCCACCGCCGCCGGCGATTCATAGAAAAGCCGCGGCGTACTGGATTCCCCGCCTTCGCGGGGAATGACAGCGGTGGGCTGCAGACACCATTCAAACAACATTTCAAACGTCCCCGCGAAATTCCATCGCATGGCATGGCTCGCGTGAGAAAATACGCGCTCGCACTTTGGCGGCGCTGCGACTATTCTCCCGGCCAATTCGATCACGATGTCCCCGGGAGGAACAATGACAAAGCACACCTACATTCCCCGCACCACCAACTACACCCTCAATCCCGGCGACGAGCTCAATGACCTCAGGATGTCGGACCAGGTCCGGCCGCTCTACGATCACGTCAGGAAGTTCATCCGCGAGACCGTCGAGCCGATGTCGATCGAATTCGCCAAGGCCGGCGAAGGCAAGCAGGATCGCTGGAGCTTCACCCCGAAGCAGCTCGAGGTGCTGGAGAAGGCCAAGAACAAGGCCAAGCAGGAAGGCCTCTGGAACTTCTTCCTGCCCGATGACGAGACCGGCCAGGGCCTGAAGAATCTCGACTACGCCTATATCGCCTCCGAGCTCGGCAAGAGCCCGCTGGCCTCCGAGACCATGAACTGCTCGGCGCCCGACACCGGCAACATGGAGGTGCTGGAGCGCGTCGGCACCAAGGAGCAGAAGGAGAAGTGGCTGAAGCCGCTGATGAACGGCGAAATCCGCTCGGCCTATGTCATGACCGAGCCGAACGTCGCCTCCTCCGATGCCAAGAACATCTCGACGACGGCAAAACTCGTCGGCGACGAATGGGTCATCAACGGCGAGAAGTACTACATCTCCGGCGTCGGCGATCCCCGCTGCAAGATCCTCATCGCGATGGTGAAGACCAATCCGGACGCGGCGCCGAGCAAGCAGCAGTCGCAGATCCTGGTGCCGCGTGACACGCCCGGCGTCGAGGTGCTCGGGCCCATGTATGTGTTCGGCCAGGACCATGCGCCGCGCGGCCACATGCACATGCGATTCAACAATGTCCGCGTGCCCAAGGAGAACATCCTGCTCGGTGAAGGCCGCGGCTTCGAGATCTCGCAGCTGCGCCTCGGACCCGGCCGCATCCATCACTGCATGCGCACCATCGGCAAGGCCGAGAAGGCGCTCGATTTGATGGTGCAGCGTGGCCTCACCCGCGAGGCCTTCGGCAAGAAGATCGCCCATCTCGGCGGCAACATGCAGATCATCGCGCAGGCACGCTGCGAGATCGAGGCGATGCGGCTGATGGTGCTCAAGGCCGCCAAGGCGATGGACGTGCTCGGCAACAAGGAGGCCCGCGTCTGGGTCTCCATGGTCAAGGCCATGGTGCCCGAGCGCGCCTGCAAGATCATCGACCAGTCCATCCAGATGCACGGCGCCACCGGCATCTCGCACTGGACCCCGCTCGCCGAGATGTACCAGGACGTCCGCCATCTGCGCTTCGCGGACGGTCCGGACGAGGTGCACTGGATGGTGGTGGGACGGCATGAGCTGAGCATGGCGTAAGCCACTCTCTCTTTCCCCTCTCCCCGCGTGCGGGGAGAGGGTCAGGGTGAGGGGGAGTCTCGGCAAGGACGGTGACGGCTGACTCGCGGAGAGTCCCCCTCACCCGCCGCGCTCGGACGATGCTGCGCATCGCCCGGCGCGCGTCGGCCTCTCCCCGCAAGCGGGGAGAGGCGAAGAAGGAAACGGAGCCCCCATGGACTACGCCGCCAGCGACCTGACGCCACGCGAGCGCTACAAGGTACTGACGTCCTTCATCCTGCCGCGACCGATCGCCTGGGTGACCTCGATCGGGCCGACGGGCGTCGTCAACGCTGCGCCATTCAGCTTCTTCAACGCCTTCTGCGAGGATCCGCCGCTGTGCATGTTCGCGGCGAACCGCAAACCGAATGGACAGGACAAGGACACCTTCCTCAACATCCAGCGCACCGGCGAGTTCGTCGTCAACCTCACCGACGAGCCGCTGGCGCGGGCCATGCACGAGAGCAGCGGTGACTTTCCACCCGAGATCGGCGAGCCCGATTATCTCGGCCTGAAGCTTGCGCCCTCAACCAGAATCGCGGTGCCGCGCCTTGCCGACGCGCCCTGGGCGATGGAGTGCAAGCTCTGGAAGCTGATCGACGTCAATGACGATCGCAAGCTGATCATGGGCGAAGGCCTCCACTTCCACATCCGCGACGAATTGTGGGACGACGAGGCGATGCGGGTGCACATGGACCGCTATCACCCGATCGGCCGCATGTTCGCAGACCGCTACTGCCGCACCGATGACCGCGTGGTGTTTCCGGCGGCGGAAGGTGCCAAGACCAAATAGCCGAACCCCCGGGGAGCGAGATGATACCGGAAGCCTTTCGCGACAACGAGGAACGTGAGCGGTTCGAGCTCGACGTGGACGGGCCGATCGCCTTCGTCACCTACCGCAAGACCGAGGGCGCGATCACGCTGGTGCATACCGAGGTGCCACCCGAGCTCGGTGGCCGCGGCATCGGTTCGAAGCTCGGCCGCGCCACGCTGGATGCGGTGCGCGCGCAGGGGCGCACGCTTTCCGTCGAGTGCGACTTCATCCGCAATTTCATGCGCAAGGATCCCGCCTATAACGACCTCCTGGCGGATGACGGCGATGCGCATGCCGAGCCGCAGGCGAGCTATCGCGCCGGCTGCTTCTGTGGCGCGGTCGAAGTCGAGGCCACCGGCAAGCCGATGTTTTCAGGCTATTGCCATTGCGCCGACTGCCAGGCGTGGTCGGCTGCACCGATCAACGCGTTCAGCCTGTGGAAGTCGGACAGCGTGCGCATCGTCAAGGGCGAGGCGGAGCTCGGGACGTTCAACAAGACCGAGCATTCCTATCGGAAGTTCTGCAAGCGCTGCGGCGGCCACGTCATGACCGAGCATCCGCGGATGCGGCTGATCGACGTCTATGCCAATCTGCTGAAGGGATACCAGCACCAGCCGACCCTGCATGCGAACTACGCGAGCAAGATGGTGTCGGTCAGTGACGGCCTGCCGAAATATGCCGACCTGCCGGCAGAGCTCGGCGGCTCCGGCGAGATTTTGCCGGATTGATCGCAGATCGTCGGGCGGATTAGCGAAGCGCAATTCGCCGAACAATCGCGAGGGGATGGCGGATTACGCCTTCGGCTAATCCGCCCTACGCACTGGCCCAGAATTTCCACCATGGACGAATGCCACGATATGGCGGTGAAGAAACGCCTGCCCGAGCTGCTCTCTGCGCCTGCCAATTCTGCTGTCGCTCATCCTCGCTCAGCCAAAAGTTCGTTCCTCGGACACGGTCGAGCTGATCGAGAGGATAGCCGGTAAATGCACGGACAATCTCAAAAACGAGCGGTTCGCCGAGGTCCGCATCGGTCATGTCGTCCGCTTCTGGATATCCTGGATGGCGGTAGAGGGTCACGCCTTCCACTTCGCGTCGGGTCAGGCTGGCAAGGTATGTCTCCTCGGCAGGTAACCGCGCGCCCTCGTCCCGAAGCACCATACCATCGTAGCCATGCTGGTGGCGGATCAGCGCCCCCTGTCGCCAGACCGCAAATCCCCAGCCACCCACGACGCTATGGAGGGTCAGAGCCGCAATCTCCGCTTCCGGAAACCGCCGGACCAGCGCTGCGTGGAAATCGCGGGATTTCTGATCGATCTGATCTTCGAAAAAGCCCCACGCCAATGCCGTGTAGAACACCAGACAATCACCGACAGTACCAATCCAGATACTGCCGGCCCCCGCGTCCGCCCATTCCGTTTCTTCGAGCTTGACCGGGCTCGCGTAGCCAAGATCAGACAGCAGCTTTGCTGGTTCGTCCACGAAAGCACACGGCCGAACCAGTATGGTTTGCGTTTTCCAGCCCACCTATATCCCCATGCAGCCAGTAGTTGCATGAACGAGGTAGCAGGCCGGACACGATCTGTCACGTGCTCGCGGGCGCGACCTTGTCCTGCGTCTTTGTCTCGAAATCGCCGGCGTCGTGGCGCTCGTGGAGCTGGCTGGCGGGATCGCCGGAGACGCGGTTGACCATGCGGCCGCGCTTCACGGCGGGGCGCTGCGCGATCTGGTCGGTCCAGCGCTGCACGTTCTTGTAGTCCTGCACCGACAGGAATTCGCCCGCGCCATAGACCAGCCCCTTGGCGAGCGCGCCGTACCAGGGCCACACCGCCATGTCGGCGATGGTGTACTCCTTGCCCGCGAGATATTCGTTGTCGGCAAGACGCCGGTCGAGCACGTCGAGCTGGCGCTTGACCTCCATCGCGAAACGATCGATGGCGTATTCGATCTTGAACGGCGCATAGGCGTAGAAATGGCCGAAGCCGCCGCCGAGATAGGGTGCGCTGCCCATCTGCCAGAACAGCCAGGACATCGCCTCGGTGCGCGTCTTGATGTCCTTCGGCAGGAAGGCGCCGAACTTCTCGGCGAGGTAGAACAGGATCGAGCCTGACTCGAACACCCGGACCGGCTCCGGACCGGAGCGGTCCATCAGTGCGGGGATCTTCGAGTTCGGGTTGATGTCAACGAAACCGCTGCCGAACTGGTCGCCGTTACCGATCTTGATCAGCCAGGCGTCGTATTCGGCGCCCTTGTGGCCGAGCGCCAGCAGCTCCTCCAGCATCACCGTGACCTTCACCCCATTCGGGGTGGCCAGCGAGTAGAGCTGCAGCGGATGCTTGCCGACCGGCAGCTCCTTGTCGTGGGTCGGGCCGGCGATGGGCCGGTTGATGCTGGCGAACTGCCCGCCATTCTCCTTGTTCCAGGTCCAGACTTTCGGCGGCACGTAGGCGGGGGTGTCGGTCATGCGGGGGCTCCGGCAGAAAGATGCGCCTGCATTAATTAGACCGCAAATGCCGAATGACAAGGGCGCCGGACGCATTTCCGGGCGCGGCAACTCAACGTTTCGTCATGACAAGCCCGCCCCGCCGTCATTCCGGGGCGCCCGCAGGGCGAGCCCGGAATGACGGAGACATTTACGACGCCGCCGCCTGCGGCTGCTCCGCGCGCTCCATCACAAATCCCTCATAGTCCTTCGCCGCGACCTCGTCGCAGATGCGGCGGTAGACGCCGACGCCCCCGATATAAGGCATGAAGATGCGCGGCTTGCCGGGGACGTTGGCGCCCATGTACCAGGAATTGGCCTGCGGATAGAGCGTGCCATGGGCGACCTCGTTGACATGGGCGACCCATTTGTCCTCGGCCTGGCTGCCCGCTTCCATAGTCGCAACACTGCTCTTGCGCATGTGGACGAGGCAATCGGCGATCCAGTCGACATGCTGCTCGATCGACACGATCATGTTCGACAGCACCGATGGGCTGCCGGGACCGGTGATGATGAAGAGGTTCGGAAAGCCCGCGCTCATCAGCCCGAGATAGGTTTTGGGACCTTCCGCCCATTTCCGGTTCAGCGTCTGTCCGCCGCGGCCGTGAATGTCGATCTTCGCGACCGATCCGGTCATGGCATCGAAGCCGGTCGCCATCACCAGCGCGTCGACCTCATGGTCCTTCCCCGCGACGCGCACCGCATTCGCCGTGATCTCCTCGATCGGATTGGTCTTGATGTCCACCAGCGAGACGTTCGCGCGGTTGAAGGTTGCGAAATAGTCGGTGTCGATGCAGATGCGCTTGGTGCCGATGGGGTGGCTGTTCGGCTGCAGCAGCTTGGCCGTCGCGGGATCCTTCACGATCTCGGCGATCTTGCCGCGGACGTAATCGGCAGCCGTGTCGTTCGCGGTGCGGTCGAGGCCGAGATTGTTGTAGGCATACATGAAAGTGAGCCCGCCGCGCTCCCAGCGCGCCGCGTATTTCCCGTTTCTGACGTCGTCGCCGTCGTCAAGCGCGCCACGATCGGGCTGCTCGGCATAGATGCCGTTGCGCGCGACCTCGCGGGCGAAGCGGCGGATTTCCGGATAATTGTTGCGGAACGTATCGCGCTCTTCGGCGGTGAGCACGGCGTTCCGGGCCGGAATCGAGAAGTTTGCGGTGCGCTGAAACACGGTGAGGTGCTTCGCCTGCTCCGCAATGATCGGCGCCGATTGGATGCCGGACGATCCCGTGCCGATCAGGCCGACGCGCAGGCCCGTGAAGTCGACCGCCTCATGCGGCCAGCTGCCGGTGTGGTAGACCGGGCCCTTGAAGTTTTCGAGGCCCTTGATATCGGGCTTGCGCGCATTCGACAGGCAGCCCGTCGCAAGCACGACGAACTGCGCCTGCACCGTCTTGCCGCCGGAGATGGTCACTGACCAGCGCTTCGCCCGCTCGTCGAACACGGCGCGCTCGACGCTGGTGTCGAACTGGATGTCGCGGCGCAGATCGAAACGGTCGGCGACGTGGTTGGCATATTTCAGGATCTCTGCTTGCGGCGCGTAGCGCTCGCTCCAGTCCCACTCCTGCTGGAGCTGTTCGGAGAACGAATAGGAATATTGCATGCTCTCGACGTCGCAGCGCGCGCCGGGATAGCGGTTCCAGTACCAGGTGCCGCCGACACCGCCGCCCCGTTCATACACACGCGCCGAGAAGCCGAGCCCGCGCAGCCGATGCAGCATGTACATGCCGGCGAAGCCCGCACCGACGACGACGACATCGTAGGCTTCCCTGGCCTTGTCCGGACTTGCTTGCGCTGACGACATCGGCTGGCGCTCCCTGGTTGTTTTGCTTTGTTGCCTGTCAGCATTTGCTGGCACCGGCGAAAGCGCAAGTGGCAAATCGGCGGGCCCTGCCCTGCTTATTTTGTGCAGCGGAATGGCCGATCCACCGCACGGCGTCTGCACGCAAGATGCACCGCCGAATCCGGCGTGGCATCGCAGGCAACGATGCGCTAGCGTCGAGCAGCCTTCGCGGGAGCAAGCGACTACAGCGACGAAGGCGGCCGGGAGAGGATCATGAAATCGCCGATCTGCGACATGCTGGGAATCGAGTTCCCGCTGCTCGCCTTCAGCCATTGCCGCGACGTCGTCGCCGCCGTCAGCCGCGCCGGCGGCTTCGGCGTGTTAGGGGCCACCGTGCACACGCCCGACACGCTCGAGCGCGAGCTGAAATGGATCGACGATCACGTCGACGGCAAACCCTACGGCATCGACGTGCTGATCCCCGAGAACATCTCGACATCAGGCGAGAAGGACGTCACCTGGAAGAGTCTCGAAGCGCGCGTGCCGCAGGAGCACCGCTCCTACACGCGCGACCTCCTGCAGAAATACGGCATCGAGCTGACGAGCACCGAGGTCGCAGCCGACCAGCCGCAGCCGTTCGACGCGAAGACGGCGCTGCAGCTGCTCGAGGTCTCGTTCAACCATCCGATCCGCCTGATCGCCAACGCGCTGGGCGTGCCGCCGAAGGCTATGATCGAGATGGGCAAGAAGCATGGCGTGCCGGTCGCAGCCCTCGTCGGTGCCAAGGAGCACGCGCTGCGCCAGGTCGCGGCCGGCGTCGACATTCTCGTGGTGCAGGGCACCGAGGCTGGCGGCCATTGCGGCGAGGTCTCGACCATGGTGCTGGTGCCGGAGGTGATCAAGGCGATCAAGCCGATCCGCGACGTGCCGGTGCTGGCCGCCGGCGGCATCATGACGGGGCGGCAGATGGCGGCCTGCATGGCGATGGGCGCGGCGGGCGCGTGGACCGGCTCGGTGTGGCTGGCGACCGTCGAGTCCGAGACGAGCGAGATCTTCCGCGAGAAGATGATCGCAGCGTCCTCGCGCGACGCGGTGCGCTCGAAGGGGCGCACCGGAAAGCCGGCCCGGCAGCTTCGCTCGGTCTGGACCGATGCCTGGGACCGCGCGCCGGACAGCCCGGGCGCCCTGCCGATGCCGCTGCAGAGCATCATCAGCCGCGACGCCTTCAACTCGATCGATCGCGCCGCGGCGAGCGGCAATGCGCGGGCCCACGATCTCGTCAGCTATTTCGTCGGCCAGGGCGTCGGCCTGATCGACAGCGTCAAGTCGGCCGGCGCCGTGGTCCAGGAATTCAAGGAAGAGTTCGCCGAAGCCGTCGAGCACATGAATGCGCTGGTGGCGGAGTAGTCTCTCATCCCGTCATTGCGAGCGCAGCGAAGCAATCCAGAGTCTCTCCGCGGAGGCAGTCTGGATTGCTTCGCTGCGCTCGCAATGACGAAACAACTAGTACCGTGAATTGAGCCCATGACAGACAAGACAAGCCTTTCCGAAGACCGCATCCCCGTCATCGTCGGCATCGGCGAGATCGTCGATCGCCCGAAAGAGATCACCGAGGGCCTCGAGCCGCTCGACCTGCTCGAACAGGCGCTGCGGCGCGCGGAGGCGGATGCCGGCGCGAAGCTGCTTGGCGAGGTACAGTCGCTCGACGTCGTCAACTTCCTGAGCTGGCGCTATCGCGATCCCGAAAAGCTCCTGGCGCAGCGCCTCGGCGCGGCGCCAGCGCATTGCTATTACGGCCCGGTCGGCGGCGAGAGCCCGATCCGCTACATCCACGAAGCCGCCAAGCGCATCGCGCGCGGCGAATGCACGGTCGCCGCGGTCTGCGGCGCGGAGGCGCAGTCGACCGCGACCAAGGCGGAGCGCGCCGGCGTCAAGCTGCCGTGGACGCCGTTCGCCCATGATGTCGAGGAGCCCAAGCGCGGCGCGGCGTTCCAGAAGCCGCTGGCGGTGACGCTCGGCGTATTCAGGCCCGTCACGGTCTATCCGTTCTACGAGGCCGCCTCCTCCGCGCATTGGGGGCAGACGCCGCGCGAAGCGATGGCGGAATCGGGCACGCTGTGGTCGCGCTATTCGGAGGCCGCCGCGCAGAACCCCAATGCCTGGCTGAAGCGGCGCTATGCGCCGGAGGAGATCACGACGCCGACGGCGGATAATCGCCTGATTGCCTGGCCTTACAACAAGCTGATGGTCGCCAATCCCAGCGTCAACATGGGCGGCGCGCTGCTGCTCACGAGCCTTGCCAAGGCGCGCGCGCTCGGCATCGCGGAGGACAGACTGGTCTATCCGCTCGGCGGCGCCTCGGCGGAAGAGCCGCGCGACTATCTGCTGCGCGATCAGTTCTACGAGAGCCATCCGCAGAACGCCGCGCTCAAGGCCATGATGGATCTCGCCGGCGGCGACGGCAAGAAGTTCGACGCGATCGAGCTCTATAGCTGCTTCCCTTGCGTGCCCAAGATGGCGCGGCGGACGCTCGGGCTCGGCGCCGACGTGCAGCCGACGGTGACGGGCGGCCTCACCTTCTTCGGCGCGCCGCTCAACACCTACATGACGCATGCGGCGTGCGCGATGGTGCGGCAGGTGCGCGACGGCGCCAAGCTCGGCCTGCTGTACGGGCAAGGCGGCTTCGTCACCAAGCACCACGCGCTGGTGGTGTCGAAGACCGCATCGCGCGAAGCGCTGGCGCAAGAGACGAGCGTGCAAGCCGAGGCCGACCGCAACAAGCGCGCGGTGCCGGAGTTCGCAGGCGAGGCTTCCGGCAAGGGCAAGGTCGAGAGTTTTACGGTGCTCTATGGCCGCGGCGGCGATGTCGAGCACGGCGTGGTGATGCTGCGGACGGAAGACGATCGCCGCACGCTTGGGCGGATTCCGGCGAGCGACAGCGCGACGCTGGCGCACCTGTTGAACATGGATCGCACGCCGGTGGGGTCCCTGGGCGAGATCACGATGGCGGCCGATGACGTGCCGGAGTGGCGGGTGGCGTAGCGTGCTCTCGTGTCCCGGACGCGGTGCGGCATGCAATGCCGCTCCGCAGAGCCGGGACCCAGAAAGATACACGGTACAGCGCGGAGAGATGGGCCCCGGCTCAGCAGCGCATCACTCCGGACGATGCTTCGCATCGCCGGGAGTGCTGCGCTGCATCCGGGGCACGAGAGAGCGGCTCAGCCCTTCGGCGCCTGCTTCTCCGACGCGGTGGCCGGCTTGCCCTTGGCGCCGACCACACGCACTGCATCGCCGTCGGAGAGGCCGTCCGGCGGCGCGGTGATGACGCGGTCGTCAGCGGCAATGCCCGAGGCGAGCTCGATGTCGCGGCCGAGGTCGCGGGCGATGGTCACGGGCTTGAACAGCACCTTGTCGTCGGCACCGACGGTGGCGACGCGCAGTCCGTTGCTGTTGAAGATCAGCGCGCTGGCGGGAATGCTGAGCGGCGCGGAATCGCGCTGCAGGCTCAGCTTCACGCTGGCATAGCCGCCGGGCATCAGTTCTCCGCCCGAATTGTCGAGGCCGAGTTGCATGCGCGTGGTGCCGGAGGCAACGTCGACGGCCTGCGATGACGCCTCGACCGTCGCCTGGAAATTCCGGTTCGGATATTCCGGCAGCGTGATGATGGCCTTGGCGCCGATCTTGATCGCCGGCACGTAGTTCTGAGGCACGTTGACGTAGACGCGCAGCTTGGTGATGTCGGAGACCACGAACATCGCCGGGCCCGAACCGCCGCCGGCATTGATCAGCGCACCGACGTCGGTGTCGCGCGCGGTGACGACGCCGTCGAACGGCGCGGTGATTTTCTTGTAGCCGGCCAGCGCCTCCAGCCGCTCGACATTGGCCTGGCCCGAGCGAACAGCCGCGTTCTTGTTGGAGAGATCGGCGGTCCGCTCGTCGATCTCCTGCGCGGAGACGAAGTTGGAGGCGACCAGCGTCTTGCGCCGGTTGAGGGTCGCTTCCGACAGCTTGGCGCTGGATTGCTGGCTGGCGAGGTCGGCCCTGGCCTGCAGCAATTGCTGGTCGAGGTCGGGCGCCTCGATCTCTGCGATCACCTGGCCGGCCTTGACGCGCGCGCCGATGTCGGCGCTCCAGCTCTTGAGATAGCCCGGGACGCGGGCGAAGATCGGCGCGCGGTAATAGGCTTCGAGGCGGCCCGGCAGGTCGATGGTGGCATTGAGCGCCTTGGCGCTCGGCAGCGTCACCGCGACGCTGGGAACGGCTTGGTCGTCGGTCCATTCCTTCAGCTTGGAGCCCTGCTCCTCGCGGGCGCGAATGCCGGTGCCGACGACGAGACCTGCCGCGATCAGCGCCACCACGCCGAAGATGCCCAGTTTCCGGCGCGACACCGGCGAGCGGGGTTCAGTGGGCGACATGCGGGGTCTCCAATGGGGCGGCGGCCGTGGCGCCTTGCTTCTTGTGTACCATACTGAACACCACGGGAACGAACATCAGCGTAGCAAAGGTTGCAAAGATCAGGCCGCCGATCACGGCGCGGCCAAGTGGCGCATTCTGCTCGCCACCCTCGCCCAGTCCCAGAGCCATCGGCGCCATGCCGATGATCATGGCGAGCGCGGTCATCAGCACCGGGCGGAACCGGACGAAGCCGGCTTCGAGCGCTGCGGCGATGGGGTCGCCGAGTTCCGCGTAACGCTCGCGGGCGAAGGAGATCACGAGCACGCTGTTGGCGGTGGCAACGCCCATGCACATGATGGCGCCGGTGAGCGCAGGGACCGACAGCGTGGTTCCGGTCGTGAACAGCATCCAGACGATGCCGGCGAGCGCGGCCGGCAGCGCCGTGATGATCACGAACGGATCGGACCAGGACTGGAAGTTCACGACGATCAGGAAGTAGATCAGCACGACTGCCCCGAGCAGGCCGAACAGCAAGCCCGTGAAGGCGCTGTTCATGGTCTGCACCTGGCCGAGCAGCACCACGGACGAGCCTTTCGGCACCTCCTTGGCGGTGTCGGCGATCACCTGCCGGATATCGGCGGCGACCGCGCCGAGATCGCGGCCCGAGGTCGTCGCGAAGATCTGCACCATCGACTGGATGTCGTATTGCGAGACCACCGCGCTCGAGGCCGAGCGCCTGACGTCGGCGATGCCGCCGAGGATCGGCGATTGCGAATTGCCCGCGGCCGTGATCGGCAGCGTCTGCAGCGCGCTGAGCGAGTCGATCTGATATTGCGGCGTCTGCATCACGATCGAGTAGGACACGCCGTTGTCGGGGTTGAGATAGTAGGTCGGCGCCACCTGCGAGGAGCCGGCGAGATTGACCACGAGGCTGTTGGTGACGTCGCGCTCGGTCAGGCCGACATATTGCGCGCGGGTACGGTCGACATCGATATTGAAGGTCGGCGCGTTCGGCGATTGCTGGATGCGGGCATCGGCAACGCCCGGAATCTTGCGGACCTTGGCCAGCAGGCTGTTCGCGTAGGCGAAGTTGGCGGCAAGGTTGGCACCGCGGATCTGCAGGTCGATCGGCGCCGGCGCGCCGAAATTCAGGATCTGGCTGACGATGTCCGCGGGGAGGAAGGCGAAGCTGACGCCGGGGAACAGGCGCGGCAATTGCTCGCGCAGCAGCTTCACGTGCTCCTCGGTCGGCTTGTGGCCTTCCCTGAGCTTGATCTGGATATCGCCGTCCTGCGGGCCGATCACGCCGGTGTTGTTGTAGGTCATGTTGATGCCGGAGATCGGCATGCCGATGTTGTCGGTCATGGTCTCGATCTCGCCCGGGATCAGCTTGCGGACCGCCTTCTGCACGTCGGCGAGTTGGTTGGCGGTCTCCTCGACACGGGTGCCGACCTGGGTGCGGACATGCATCAGGATGTTGCCGGCATCGACCGCGGGGAAGAAGTTGCGCCCGAGGAACGGCACCAGCGCGAAGGACACGCCGACGACACAAAGGAAGCCGATCACGAACACCGCACGGTGCGCCAGCGCGAGGCCGAGGTAGTCATGGTACCCGCCGCGGATACGCTCGAAGCGCGCCTCGAAGCCGCGCTGGAACCAGATCAGGGGATTGCGCGATTTCGGCGGCCCGCCCTCATGATGGACATGGGCGTGCAGCAGGTAATTCGCCATGGTCGGCACCAGCGTGCGCGACAGGATGAACGACCAGATCATCGCGAACATCACGGCTTCCGCCATCGGCACGAACAGGAAGCGCGCGACGCCCGAGAGGAAGAACATCGGCACGAACACGATGCAGATGCAGAGCAGCGAGACGAAGGCCGGCGTCACGATCTGGTTGGCGCCGTCGAGGATCGACTGCTCGACCGGCTTGCCCTGCTCCAGATGGTAGTTGATGTTCTCGATCGTCACCGTGGCGTCGTCGACGAGGATGCCGACCGCGAGCGCGAGGCCGCCGAGCGTCATGATGTTCAGCGTCTCGCCGATCGCCGAGAGCATGATGATGGCGCCCAGCACGGAGAGCGGGATCGAGACCGCGATGATGATGGTCGAGCGCCAGCTGCCGAGGAACAGCAGGATCATGACGCTGGTGAGCAGCGCCGCGATCACGCCCTCGACCGCGACGCCTTGAATCGCGCCACGAACGAAGACCGACTGATCGCCGATGAAGCCGATCTTCAGCGCGTCGGGCAGCTGGTCCTTGACGTCAATCACCTTCTGCTTGATGCCGGCGATGATATCGAGCGTCGAGGTCGCGCCCGCCTTCAGCACCATCATCAGCACCGAGCGGTTGCCGTCGACATGGACGATGTTGGTCTGCGGCGGATTGCCGTCGCGCACGGTCGCGACGTCGCGCACATAGACCATGGCGCCGTTGACGGTCCGGATCGGCAGATTGCCGAGCTCGTCGATCTTCAACGGCGAGTTGTTGAGCTGGATGTTGTACTCGAACTGGCCGATCTTCTGGGTGCCGACCGGCGTGATCAGGTTTTGCGCGGCGAGCGCGTTGGCGACGTCCTGCCCGGACAGGCCGCGGGCCTGGAGCGCCGTGGGATCGAGATCAATCTGGACCTGGCGCTGCTTGCCGCCGAACGGGTACGGGATCGCGGCACCGGGCACAGTGACCAGCGGGGTGCGGAGCTGGTTGATGCCGATGTCGGCGAGGTTCTGCTCGGTGAGGCCGTCGCCCGACAGCGCCACCTGGATGATCGGTACGGTGGAGGCGGAGTAGTTCAGGATCAAAGGCGGCGTCGCGCCCGGCGGCATCTGCTTGATCAGCGTCTGCGAGATCGCGGTGACCTGGGCGTTGGCGGTGCGGATGTCGACGTTGGGCTGAAAGAAGATCTTGATGATGCCAAAGCCGTTGTAGGAATTGGCCGTGATGTGCTCGATGTCGTTGACCGTCGTCGTCAGCGCACGCTGGAACGGCGTCGTGATGCGGCCCGACATCTGGTCCGGCGGCAGGCCGGTGTACTGCCAGACCACGCCGATCACGGGAATGCGGATGTCCGGGAAGATGTCGGTCGGAGTCCGCAGCGCCGCGAGCGGGCCGATGATCAGCAGCAGAAGCGCGAGCACGACGAAAGTATAGGGCCGGCTCAGGGCAATACGGACCAGAGCAATCATGCGCCAGGCAATTCCAGGTCAAAGCGAGACTACGGAAGCCGCCCCCACGGCGATCCCCATTCCCCTTTACCCGAGCACCGGCTGAAACGCCAATAACCAGAACTATCCTGCATTCAATTCCCTGCTACCGCACTGCGAAATCGACATCGCAGCTATGCGACGGCCTGCGTCATGCGGCGCGGACCGCGTTCAGGAACTTGCTGACCTCGAGCTTAAGGCGGTTGGAATCACGCGACAGCATCTGCGCCGCCGACAGCACCTGCGAGGACGACGCGCCGGTCTCGGCGGCGCCCCGCTCGACCTCGGCCACGTTGGTCGAAGCCTGCTGCGTGCCCTTGGCGGCCTGTTGCACGTTTCGCGTGATCTCCTGCGTCGCGGCCCCCTGCTCCTCCACGGCCGCGGCAATGGCCGCAGCGATCTCGGACAGCCGCGAGATGGTCCCGCCGATGTCACGGATCGCCGTGACGGATTCCTGGGTCGCCGACTGGATGCCGGTGATCTGCTGCGTGATCTCGCCGGTTGCCTTGGCCGTCTGGGCGGCAAGGGCCTTGACCTCGGACGCCACCACCGCGAAGCCGCGACCGGACTCGCCCGCCCGCGCGGCCTCGATCGTTGCATTGAGCGCGAGCAGATTGGTCTGCCCCGCGATCTGGTCGATCAGCTCGATGACGTCGCCGATCTTGCCGACCGCCTTCGACAAACCGTCGATATGCCCGTCGGTCAGCCGCACCTGGCCAACCGCTTCGTTGGCCATTCGTGCCGAATCCTGCACCCGCTGGCTGATCTCGGTGACGGAGGTGGACAATTGCTCGGCCGCGGATGCGACCGACTGGACGTTGGCGGAGGCTTCCTGCGAGCCGTCGGCGACGACGACGGCGAGCTTTTGCGCTTGCGCGGCCGTCGCGTTCATCGCACCGGCGGAGGCTTCCAGCTCGGTCGAGGCCGAGCTCACCGCATCCACGATCTCGCCGACTGCGGTCTCGAACTGGCCGGCAAGCCTGTGCATGTCGTCGCGGCGCTGCTCGGCCGCGATCTTGTCCTGCCTGATCTTGGCGTCCGCAACCTCGTGCGCCTTCTCCTCGGCCTTGACCTTGAACGTCTCCACCGCGTGGGCCATGTCGCCCACCTCGTCCTCGCGGCCGAGTCCGGGCAGAACCACCGCGAAATTGCCGCTCGCCAATTCGTCCATCGCCCCCGTCAGAGCCGAGAGCGGCCGCACGATCCGCGAAATCGCAACCCAGAAGCTCAGCAATACGAGGCCAATGCTCGCGAGCAGGATCGCAACGCTGACGATCAGGTTGGAGGCGCTCGCCTTCGCCTGTTCAGCGGCTTCCGTATCCGCCGCCGCGCCGATGGCGTCCGCCAGCCCGAGAATGGAATTGATCGCCGTTGTCGCGCGGCCGACATAGTCGTGGCCGCTGATCTTGTAATCGCCGGCCGGACCGGCCGCGAGGACCTCTGCCCGCAATGCGCCATACGTCCGGAAATAATCCTCGTTCACCTGCTTGATGGCGCGCGCGAGCGGCGCCGGAATGTCGACGCGGTCGGCAATCGGGGAGACCGTCTCCCAGGCGAGCTCGACGTGGCCACGGAAGGTCGCGATCCTGCCGATGCCGTCCGGGGCAAGCTTCGCGTGCGAGCTGATCAGGCCGCCGAGCATCGCGCGTTCGCGTCCGGCATTCTCGGCCATCTCCGCCGTCAGGTGGCGGAGGCCGACGAGGCGCGCCATCGCCGCCGACGGCGGGCTGGTCAGCGTCTCCAGCGTCAAGCGCAGCTTGTTGGCGGCCACCTCGATCAGGTCGGTGATCGCCGGGGCAAAGGTCTTGATCACTTCAGGGTCCCGCTCGGGTCCGGGCTTGGCGAGATTTGCGTCCACCTTGCGCCGCAGGCTTTCGAAGTTCTGGAATGCCCGCTCCGCTTCCGAGACGCGCTGCTCGGCCCCCTTCATGGCCGGGACGTCGCGCAGGCGTTGCACGGCATCGCGGAAGGCCTGATCGGATGTTGCGCGCACACCGTCGATCTCCGAACGGCGATCGGCCGGAAGCAGCTCGGGCGAATTCAGCGCCGCATTGGTCATGCCGCGCTCCTTTGCCCAATGCCCGGCGCTGCGCAGCAACGATTGCGAAATGCCGTTGAGACCGACGAAGGTCGCTGCCTCCTCACGGTCGTGGTAGGCGTGGATGGCTGTGTAGCCGGTTGCGGCCACCCCCATCAGCGCAAGCGCCGAAATGATGGCTGGCAGGATCGTGCCAATTCTGAAATGCACCGCTGGCTTCCTTCTTGCGAGCGCCGATTCCAATGACGGAACCGGTCGGCCTCACGAGAACTACTCGACGTTCGCAACACGATGTTGTTTCACGTCAAGGTGCCGTCGCAAGGCCCCGGGCTTCAATGCTTATGCTTATCAAAACGTTGTCCGCGAAAACCTGTGCGGTGCAACGCTGGTGAAACGTCCTCCTCACGCCGCGCGAATGGCATTGAGGAATCTGCCGGCCTCGAGCTCGAGGCGATTGGAATTACGGCACGGCATTTGCGCCGCCGCGAGAAAATGCTCGTTGAAATGGCTGGGCTCGTCCGTCAGGTCGGCGCGAGAAACGATCAGCGTCTCGTCGCCGGCTGGATAGTCGACATCGGTGCCCGGAAAATTCTTGCGCATCAGGTCCCCCCAGACCGGATTTAGTAAATCATTCCAATCGGGTCGCTCGTCCGAACCCGCACTCGGCCAAGCCTCGTAAATTCGCTTTAACCATCAATGAAATGCCCCGCCCGTAGCATTACGGGCAATTCATGATGATACTACCTTTGAGCGACATCATGCTACCGGCCAACTAAGAGAGCGGCGCTTTTGGCGCCGCTCTTCGTTTGATCGGATGAAAGCTCAGGCTGCGCGGACGTTGGTCAGGAACTTGCTGACCTCGTTCTTCAGCCGGCCGGAGTCGTTGGACAGCATCTGCGCCGCCGACAGCACCTGCGAGGAAGCCGTGCCGGTCTCGCTCGCGCCGCGCTGCACGTCGGTGATGTTGGAGGAAACCTGCTGGGTGCCTTGCGCCGCCTGCTGAACGTTGCGGGCGATCTCCTGCGTCGCCGCGCCCTGCTCTTCCACCGCGGCGGCAATCGCCGACGAGATTTCCGACAGGCGCTCGATGGTCGATGAGATCTCCTTGATGGCGCCGACCGAGTCGTTGGTCGCCGCCTGGATGCCGGAGATCTGCTGGCCGATCTCGCCGGTGGCCCTTGCGGTCTGCTCGGCGAGCGCCTTCACCTCGGAGGCGACGACTGCGAAGCCGCGGCCGGCTTCACCGGCGCGCGCCGCCTCGATGGTCGCGTTCAGCGCCAGCAAATTGGTCTGGCCGGCGATGGTGTTGATCAGCTCGACGACGTCGCCGATGCGGGCGGCCGCCTTGGACAGCTCGCTGACGCGCTCGGTGGTGGCGCGCGCCTGGCCGACGGCATCGCCCGCCATCCGCGCCGATTCCTGCACCTGACGGCTGATCTCGCCCACGGACGAGGCCATCTCTTCGGTCGCCGAAGCCACCGACTGCACGTTGCCGGACGCCTGATCGGACGCGGCCGAGACGACGGAGGCGAGCTGTTGCGCCCGTTCGGCTGTCGAGCTCAGCGATCCCGCCGAGGTCTCCAGTGCGCCGGATGCGGCCGAGACTGTCTCGACGATGCCGCCCACCTGCGCTTCGAAGCTGTCGGCCAGCTCGTTCATGGTGCGCTTGCGTTCGCGATCGGCAGCGGCCTGGTCCTGGGCGCGCTGCTCGATGCTGCGCTTGATGTCGCCCTGCATCGAGCTCAGCGACGTCGCGAGCCTGCCGACCTCGTCGGCCTGGTCGATCTCGAGCTGCTGGTTGAAATCGCCCTTGGCGATGCCGTCGGCGAAATTGGCGCAATCCTGGATCGGCCGCGCGATCTTGCGGGCAGCGAACGAGATCAGGAAGATCGCGGCGAGCACGATGACGAGGCCGACGCCGAGCTGCCAGAACGTGTTCGACGTCGCACGGGCGCTGAGCGAGGCATCCAGCTGGCGCGCCGACGCCAGCACGACGTCGCGCGGGATCGAGATCACGACCGACCAGGCGTTCTCGGTGAGGCCGAAGCGGATCGGCGCATAGATGTCGATATTGGTGAACTTGGAATCGTCCTGCACCGCGCTCTTGCCGGCCTTGACGATGGCGAGGCTCTCGCTCCAGCGCGGATCGGCTTCGGAAGCATTCTTGCCGATCACGTCCTGATTGGCGCTGTTGGCGACGATCAGTCCGGTATCGTTGAGGATCGCGACCTTGCCCTTGCCCTCGAACAGCGAGCCGTTGATCTTGACGGCGAGCTTCTGCACGAAATCGAGATTGTAGTCGGCGCCGGCAACGCCGCGGAACTTGCCGCCGATTATCACGGGCACCGACATGGTCGCCAGGAAGACGGCCTTGCCCTGCACGATGTAGGGCAGCGGGCCGAGGATGTTCTCCTTACCCGTCGTGCTCGGATTGATGTACCAGGCGCCCTTCACGAGACCGTTGGGATGGCGCTCGCTGCTGTCGTACTCGACCAGCGGCTGAACGGCGATGTCGCCGTTGGCATTGCGCGTCCAATAGGGAAGGAAGCGGCCGGTATTGTCCGATCCGACGTCCTTGCGGCCCTTGAACGCCGCGTCGTCGCCATCCAGCGCGCTAGGCTCCCAGGCCGAATAGGTGCCGTTGAAGGCCGGGTTGAGCTCGAGCACGTGACGCAGCAGCGCATTGAATTGGATCCGCCGCGCCGCGATCGGAGTGCCGGTCTTCTCGTCGGCCAGGGTCGCGAAGGCATGCGCCGTGGTGCGCGCCGCGTCGAAACCCACCTCGAGCTCGGCCTTGATCGCGTTGGCTTCGGTGGAGGCCCGGTTCGTCAGGCTCTCCTTGGTCTGATGATCGACCAGCTGCATGACCTCGTGGGTCACATACTGGTTCATGCTCTGCGTCGAGAACAGGCCGTAGCCGATCAGCACCACGCAGGTGACCGCGAGGCAGAGGCCGGCGATCAGCGCGATCTTCAATTGGATGGAGCGAATGGCGGAAAATGAAAGCAGCTTCACGATTGAATCTCCGAAACACTGCGGAGAAGGTTAAAGTTCCCCAAGTTCGGAATCCGTAAATATTTGGAACCGTACGACCCACGTGAAAAATATGTCAACAGACGCCACTACCTGCGCCAAAAAGCAAAAGAGCGGCGCCGATGGCGCCGCTCTCGCGTAATACGATACCTGTGCGAAAGGCTCAGGCTGCGCGGACGTTGGTCAGGAATTTGCTGACCTCGTTCTTCAGCCGGCCGGAGTCGTTGGACAGCATCTGCGCCGCCGACAGCACCTGCGAGGAGGCCGTGCCGGTCTCGGTCGCGCCGCGCTGCACGTCGGTGATGTTGGAGGATACCTGCTGGGTGCCTTGCGCGGCTTGCTGCACGTTGCGGGCGATCTCCTGCGTCGCCGCGCCCTGCTCTTCCACCGCGGCGGCAATCGCCGACGAGATTTCCGACAGGCGCTCGATGGTCGATGAGATCTCCTTGATGGCGCCGACCGAGTCGTTGGTCGCCGCCTGGATGCCGGAGATCTGCTGGCCGATCTCGCCGGTGGCCTTGGCGGTCTGCTCGGCGAGCGCCTTCACCTCGGAGGCCACCACGGCGAAGCCGCGGCCGGCTTCACCGGCACGTGCCGCTTCGATGGTCGCGTTCAGCGCCAGCAGGTTGGTCTGGCCGGCGATGGTGTTGATCAGCTCGACGACGTCGCCGATGCGGGCGGCCGCTTTGGACAGCTCGCTGACGCGCTCGGTTGTCGCGCGCGCCTGGCCGACCGCATCGCCCGCCATCCGTGCCGATTCCTGCACCTGACGGCTGATCTCGCCGACGGACGAGGCCATCTCTTCGGTCGCCGAAGCCACCGACTGCACGTTGGTCGAAGCTTCCTCCGAAGCGCTGGCCACCGTGGTCGCCAGCCGCTGGGAGCGGTCGGCGGTCGAGGTCAAGGTCGAGGCCGAAGCTTCGAGCTGGGTGGAGGCCGACGACACCGTCTGAACGATCTCGCCGATCATGGTTTCGAAGTCGCGGGTGATGTTGTCGACGCGGCGACCGCGCTCGATCTTGGCTTCGGCATCCGAGGCCGCAGCCTCGTCCGCGGCCTTCTTGGCGATCAGCGCCTCCTTGAAGATCTGGAGCACGTCGGCCATGGCGCCGATCTCCGTCTTCTCGCCGCGATGCGGGACCTCGGCGGAAAGATCGCCCTTGCCCAGCGCCTGCATCGGCTCGATGATCGAGTTGATACCCTTCGAGACGTCCTGAACCAGGTAGAAGCCCACACCGATGCCGGCAATGACGGCGACACCGAGGATGATCGCGACCAGCATGAAGGCGTAGTAGAAGGTATCGGCAGCATCCGCGGCGGCCTGTTCGCCGCCCTTGGTGTTGAGCTCGATGTCCTTGGTCAGGACCTCATCGGCCGCGAGACCGATCTTGTTGACCGTCTTGGAGTTCAACTCCTGCGCGTCGTGCGGGACCTTCCCAGCCTCCTTGCGGGAGATCGCGAAGACGTCTTCGGTTCCCTTCTTGTAGTCGTCCCAGAGCTTGGACCACTGGCTGTAGAGAGCCCGCTCCTCGGGAGAGCTGATCATGGCTTCGTACTTGCTGCGGGTTTTGGCGAGCGCCTCGAGCACCGTCCCTGCGGTCTTTTCGGTCGCGAGCTTGTCCTCGAGAGTCTCGGCCAGCATGTGCTGGCGCACGACGTTCCGATAGGTGATGACCGAGGCGCGGAGGTCGCCGATCACCCGGACGCTCGGCATCCAGTTCGTGGTGATGTCGACGGTGTTGGCGTTGATCGTCCGCATCTTCATGACGGCGAGCAGGCCCATGCCGGACATCGCGACCAGCAGGAACGCCACGACGCTGATGATCTTGGCGCGGATAGAAAGCTTTGCAAACATAATCGGGGCTCGTTGTGCTGGCGCGGGCGCGCGTCGGTAGCTCTAGGAATCAACCAAAGAGGAGCGACGTTAACATCCAGGCAGCAGACCAACTGCGCAGATGTTAGCTGCGACTCCGCATGGCTACGGAAATCCAAAGAGATGAACAGGGGACTAAAAACGCCCTGCGTTCAGCGCATAAGCCTAAGCGCGTCCGAGAAAAACTCGGGTCCGCCGAAGTTTCCGGACTTCAACGCGAGCAGCATTTCGCCGGCTTCGGCACCGACCGCGCGCAGCACCGGGACACCGGCGGCGATCTCCGGGCCGACGAGGAAGCCCGGAATTTGGAGGCGATCGACGACGGCGCCGGAGGTCTCGCCGCCGGCGACGACGAGCCGCCGAACCCCTGTTTTCACGAGGTTTTCTGCGATATCGGCCATCGCCTGCTCGATGGCGTGACCGGCGGCATCACGGCCGTGGCGAGCCTGCAGGGCGGCGACTTGATCCGGCGTCGAGCTCGATGCGATCAGCACCGGGCCTTCGGCCAGCCGCGGCTTCGCCCAGCTCAGCACCCGCTGCACTTCATCCGTCCCCGTAAGAATACGGTCGGGATCGATATGAAGCACCGGCATGACCTTTTCGGCGCTCGCGATCTGACTGAGCGTCGCCTGCGAGCAGCTTCCGGCGAGGCACGCTGCCGGTCCGCCGACGGCGGCTCCGGGCTCGCTGCTCGCGGCCGCGGACTTGACCTTGCCCGTCGACACCAGCGCGCGCGCCAGGCCAAGGCCCATGCCGGAGGCGCCGACCGACAAGCGATGTCCGGCGGCGACGAGGCCGATGGTCTCGAGGTCGCGGTCGAAGACGGCGTCGATGATGGCAGCGCCGATGCCCTTGCCGGCAAGCTCGGCCAGCCGCGCCCGCACCGCATCCGCGCCGCGCGCGACGGTGGCGAGGTCGACGAGGCCGATCTGGGTCCGGCTCTGGCGCGCCAGCACGCGCACCAGGTTGGAATCGTGCATCGGATTGAGCGGATGGTCCTTGAGCGGGCTCTCGTTCAGCGGCACGGCACCGACGAAGAGGTTGCCCTGGTAGATCGTGCGACCGGTTTCCGGGAAGGCCGGCGTCACCAGCACATTCGCCTCGCCGCAATCGGCGCGCAGCGCGTCCATGACGGGACCGATATTGCCGGCGTCGGTGGAATCGAAGGTCGAGCAGATCTTGAACAGCACATGGCTCGCGCCGCGGCTGCGCAGCCATTTGTCCGCCGCGCGCGAGCGCGACACGGCAAGTCCCGCCTCGATCGAGCGGCTCTTCAGCGACACCACGACGGCATCGACCTCGGGCAGCGCGAGGTCGTCGGCGGGAATGCCGATGGTCTGCACGGTGCGCAAGCCGGCGCGCGTCAGCGTGTTGGCGAGATCGGATGCGCCGGTGTAGTCGTCGGCGATGCAGCCCAACGCAAGTGTCACGGCTTCACTCCCGCGTAGGGCTTGAACCAGGCAAGGCCGTCGGTGGTCTTGCCGCGCGGATTGTATTCGCAGCCGACGAAGCCGGCATAGCCGAGCCGGTCGAGCTCTTCGAACAGGAACGGATAGTTCAGCTCCTCGCCGTCGGGCTCGTTGCGCGAGGGGATGCTGGCGATCTGGACGTGGCCGACGATCGGCATCATCTCGCGCAGCCGCATGGTAACGTCGCCATGGATGATCTGGCAGTGATAGATGTCGAACTGCAGCTTGAGGTTCGAAAGCCTCAGCTCCTGGATCAGGTCGCGGGCGAAGCCGAAATCGTTGAGGAAGTAGCCGGGCACATTGCGGGCGTTGATCGGCTCGATCACGATATCGATGCCGTGGGGTGCGAAGAACTCCGCGGCCCATGCCACCGATTTGTAGAACGCCTCGATCGCGACGCGCTCGCCGCGGTTGGCGATGCCCGCCATCAGGTGCAGGCGCTTGACGCCGGTCGCCTTGGCATAAGGCAGCGCCGTCTCCAGGCTCGCCTTGAGATCGGCGAAGCGCGCCGGCAACGCCGCAAAGCCCTTCTCGCCAGCATTCCAGTCGCCCGGCGGCAGGTTGAACAGCGCCTGCGTCAGGCCGTTGCGCTTGAGGCGTTCACCGACCGCTTCGGCGGGATGCTCGTACGGAAAGAGAAATTCGACCGCGGTGAAGCCGGCTTGCGCGGCCGCGTCGAAACGATCGAGGAACGGCACCTCGGTGAACATCATCGAGAGGTTGGCGGCGAAACGGGGCATTGGAGATCCTTTTACTTGTCGCCGGGAAGCTTCACGCCGGTGACCTGCGCATACATGCGCGCGACCGAGGCGTCGTCGTCGCGGCCCATGCCGGCAGCAGCCGTCATCAGGAACATCTGAAGGGCGGCGGCGGAGACCGGCACGGGGAAACGGGCGCTACGCGCCATGTCCTGGATGATGCCGAGATCCTTGACGAAGATCTCGACGGCGCTGCGCGGCGTGTAATCGCCGTCGAGCACGTGCGGCATTCGGTTCTCGAACATCCAGGAATTGCCGGCGGAGGCCGTGATCACCTCATAGACCTTGCGGATGTCGAGGCCCTGCTTGGCCGCGAATGCGATGGCTTCGCTGGCTGCGGCGATGTGCACGCCGGCGAGCAGCTGGTTGATCATCTTGAAGGCGGCGCCCTGGCCGGCGGCATCGCCGAGCTCATAGAGCTTTGCCGCCATGGCATCGAGGGCGGGCCGCGCCTTGGCAAATGCGGCCGGGCTGCCCGAGGCCAGGATCGTCAGCTCGCCCTGCGCGGCGCGCTGCGCGCCGCCGGAGATCGGCGCGTCCAGATAAAGCCGGCCGGTTGCCTCGAGCTGCTTGGCGAGGCGCCGCGCCACGTCGGGGTCCATGGTGGCGGAGGAGACGAACACACTGCCCTTCGGCATGGTCTCGGCGGCGCCGTCCTTGCCGAACAGGATCGCCTCGGTCTGGACGGCATTGACGACCACGCTGACGACGATCTCTGCACCCTTGGCGGCCTCGGCCGGCGTCTTTGCGCCCGCCCCGCCGTCTTTCACGAAACGCGCCACCGCATCAGCCGAAACGTCGCAACCGGTGACCGCGTGGCCGGCGCGCTTCAGCGAGGTCGCCATGCCGTACCCCATCGAGCCGAGCCCGATGACGGCGATGCGCTGATTTTGTGGCGTGGAGGCGGACATGCAACTAACCCTTGCGAACGTTTCCTGGATGGCCGGCCTTCGCGGCGGGCTCGACGAACCGATAACACGGCTTGGCCGCGCTGCCAAAGCGTGAGACAAGCGGGCATGACGGCCATGAGAACCGACACGGGCAACGAAACGAGGCTGCGCGAAGACATCTGCCGCTTCGGACGGTCCCTGTTCGAGCGCGGGCTCACGCCGGGCTCTTCCGGCAATATCAGCGTCCGCCTGGACGGCGGCGGCTGGCTAGTGACGCCGACCAACGCCTCGCTCGGCTTTCTCGATCCCGCAAAACTGTCACGGCTGGACGACCAGGGCCGGCTGCTCTCGGGTGATGCACCGACCAAGGAAGTTCCGCTGCACAACGCGCTTTACGACACGCGCGGTAGTGCGCGCGCGATCGTGCATCTGCACTCCACCCATTCCGTCGCGCTCTCGATGCTGCCCGAGATCGACCCGCGCGCCGCGCTGCCGCCGATGACGGCCTATTATTTGATGAAATGCGGCGCCACCGCGCTCGTGCCGTATTACCGCCCCGGCGATCCCGCGGTGGCCGATGCGATCAAGGGACTGGCGGGGAAATATTCATCGGTGCTGCTCGCCAATCACGGCCCGGTGGTCGCCGGCGACACGCTGGAAGCAGCGGTGTTCGCGACCGAGGAGCTGGAGGAAACGGCGAAGCTGTACCTGCTGCTGCGCGGGATGAACCCGCGGCATCTCTCGCCGGAGCAGGTGGCGGATCTGGTGAAGGTGTTCGGGGTGACGCTGCCGGAGCATGGGCACGGGCATTCGCACGCGTTGGCCGAAGCGACAAAACCGACTGACTCAGAGATCGAAGCAGCGGCCCATGTCCTTGATGAGGCAGGACGCCACCATCATTGGTGGGACAAATCGGTACAACCGTACACCGACCCAATCGCCAAAAGCGAGTTTGAGGGGATTGTCGAACAGATGCTGATAGCCGCATCGAAGTCGCAACCTCGCTAGCGAGCTTGGCCGCCCGCGTCCCACACACTGCCGTCATCCTGAGGTGCGAGCCTTGCGATGCAACGCGTCGCAAGGTGAGCCTCGAAGGATGGGCTACAGGTGTTCGCGGCCCATCCTTCGAGGCGCGCGAAGGGCGCGCACCTCAGGATGACGGCAGAAATTGTGGAACGAGAAGATCGTAGCCCGCATGAACATAGCGACATGCGGGACCACCGGCCCCGGATATCGCTCCGCTCATCCGGGCTACGGCAGCTTCACAGCCCCAGATACGCCTTGCGCACGTCCGGATTGCCCTTGATCTCCGCGGCCGGGCCCTGCATCAGCACGCGGCCAGTCTGCAGGATGTAGGCGCGGTCGGCGATCTCGAGGCACTCGGCCATGCGCTGCTCGACGATCAGGACGGTCATGCCGGAATCGCGAATGAGCTTCACCGCCTGGAAAATCTCGTCGACCAGTTTCGGCATGATGCCTTGCGAGGGCTCGTCCAGCATCAGCAGCCGCGGGCGCGTCATCAGCGCGCGGCCGATCGCGAGCATCTGCTGCTCGCCGCCGGAGAGCGTCTCGGCGCGCTGGTCGAGGCGCTCGGCGAGGCGCGGAAACAGCTTGAAGACGAGATCGAGCGGTGCCTCGCGGTCGGCCTCGCCGCGATAGAGATAGCTGCCGAGGCGAAGATTGTCGCGCACCGACAGGCGCGGAAACAGACGGCGGTTCTCCGGCACGTACGCGATGCCGGCCGCGGTGATGTGGTGCTGCGCCATGCCGTTGATCAGCTTGCCGTCGAACGTCACGCTGCCCGAGCGCGGACGCTCGGCACCGGCGATCGATTTGAGCAGGGTCGACTTGCCGGCGCCATTGGCACCGGCAACGCAGACGATCTCGCCCTTCTGAACCTCGATCGAGACCGCGGAGATCGCGACCAGACCCTGATAGGCGGTCGTGACTTCACGCACCGACAGCATGACGATCTCCCAGATATGCCTTGATCACCTTGGGATCGCGGACGACGTCAGCGGGCTTGCCCTCGACCAGGACCTTGCCGAGGTCGAGCACGATGGCGCGGTCCACCAGCGGCATCACGATCTCCATGACGTGCTCGACCATCAGCACGGTGATGCCGGCATCGCGCACCTTGCGCACCAGGGCAACGCCGGTCTGCGCCTCGGTCGGCGTGAGGCCGGTGAGGACTTCATCGAGCAGCAGCAGCTTCGGTTCGGTCGCGAGTGCACGAGCGACTTCGAGGCGGCGCTTCTCTGCCGGCACGAGGTCGCTTGCCAGCACGTCGGCGCGCGCGGCAAGGCCGGTGAACTCGAGCACCTCACGCGCCTTGCGGCGCGCCTCGCGCATCACGGTGTTGCGCACGAGCGCACCGACGATGACGTTGTCGATGACCGTCATGGTCTCGAAGCTCTTGACGACCTGGAAGGTCCGCCCCACCCCACGCTGGCAGCGCTCGGCCGCCGGCATCTGGGTGACGTCCTCGCCATCGAACAGGATCGAGCCTTGCGTCGGCGGCAAGACGCCGGCGATGAGATTGAACAGCGTCGACTTGCCGGCGCCGTTGGGTCCGATCAGGCCCACGATCTCGCCGCGGCCGACCGAGATCGAGACGTCGCTGTTGGCGACGAGGCCACCGAACCGCTGCCAGACGCCGCGGGTTTCGAGAAGCGCGGTCATCGTGCGGCTCCCGTCTTCTTCGGGCGGGAGAACAGGCTGAGCAGCCCCCGCGGCAAGGCCAGCGAGATCAGGACGATCAGCGTGCCGTAGACGATGAGGTCGACACCGCGCCCCGAGCCGCCGAACTTGAAGCGCGTCAGCTCCGTCAGCGGGATCAGGATGGCGGCCCCCAGCACCGGCCCCCACAGGGTGCCGATGCCGCCGAGCACGGCGGGCAACGCCATCAGCAGCGAGAACTGGAAGCCCATGACGCTTTCGGGATCGATGTAGGACACGAACTGGGCGTAGAAGCTGCCGCCGACGGCGACCAGGAAGGCGGAGACCGCGGCCGCGCCCATCTTGGAGTTGAACACGTCGACACCGAGGCTCTCGGCCGCGTCCGGATTGTCCTTCACCGCGCGCCACCAGAAGCCCCATTTGGAATCTTCCAGCCACCAGGTGACGAACCAGGCGAGGCAGCACAGCGCCAGCGCAAAATAGAAATACGGCAGCTTGGTACGCAGGAACTGGAATTTCAGCCAGCTGTCGCCGCGGATCGGAATGGTGATGCCCATCGCGGCACCCGCCCATTCCCAATTGTGGAACAGCAGCAGGCCGATCTCGGCGATGACGATGGTGGCGATCACGAAGTAATGGCCGCGCAGGCGGAAGAAAGGATAGCCGAGCCCCATCGCGATCAGCGCCGACACCACGCCGCCCGCCAGCATGCCGAACCAGGGCAGCACGCCGAACTTGGTGAACAGCAGCTCGGTGGTGTAGGCCCCGAGGCCGAAATACAGCGCATGGCCGAGCGAGATCTGCCCGCAATAGCCGGACAGGATGTTCCAGCTCTGCGACAGTCCCGCATACATCAGCGTCAGGATCAGGATGTTCTGGACGACGACATCCTTCACGAACAACGGCGTCGCTGCGGCAATCGCGGCGAGCACCGCGGCGATGATGAGGTCGCGGCGGCGCCGCGCTGCAAATTCCTTGTCCATCAGATCGATCCGAACAGGCCGCGCGGGCGGACGAAGACCACCAGCAGATAGACCGCGTAGATGCCGACCGATTTCAGCGACGGCGGCAGTACCAGGGCGGTGGTGGCTTCGACCAGGCCGACGATGATGCCGCCGGCGAAGGCGCCGAACACGCTGCCGAAGCCGCCGAGCGCCACCGTGACATAGGCGATCAGGGCAAAGGACGCGCCGACATCAGGATAGATGTAGAAGAAGCTCGCCATGATCGCGCCGGCGAGGCCGACCAGCGCGGCGCCGAGGCCCCAGCCGAACGCGAACACGCGGTTCTTGTCGATGCCGACCAGCGCGACCGCGCCGGGATCCTCGCGGGTCGCTTCCAGCGCCCGACCGAAATCGGTGCGGTGGATGAAGAAATAGAGGCCGGCGAAGGCGAGGATCGAGACCAGCGCGCCAACCAGCTGCGGCTCCGGCAGGAAGATGCCGGCAATCGAGATGGTCTTGCCGCCCAGCCAGGAATGAGGAATGCTGCGATAGTCCGGCGTGAAGAAGAACTGCGCGAGGCCGCGCATGACGATGGCAAGGCCAAAGGTGGTGAAGATCTGCACCATGCCGGCATTGGCTTTGGCCCGCATGGCGAAGCGAACAATCAGCAGGTAGACCACCGCGCCGAAGATGAAGAGCGCCGCGGCGACAAGCGGTGCCGACAGCAAGGGGTCGATCGCGAAGAACGCGAACAGGAAGAACGACAGGTACATCGCGATCATCAGGAACTCGCCATGGGCGAAGTTCGTGACGTCCATCAGGCCGAAGATCAGCGCGAGGCCGACGGCGATCAGTCCGTAGAGCAGCCCCATGAGCAGGCCGCTCGCGAGACTCTGGATAATGGCTTGGGCTGTCAAAAGTCGTCCCCCGTTCGAAACGTCACCGTTTGCTCCGTCATTGCGAGCGAAGCGAAGCAATCCAGAATGCCTCCGCGGCAATAGCCTGGATTGCTTCGTCGCTTCGCTCCTCGCAATGACGAGGCCCGCGCGACGATCGCGATTTTCTTCGCCGTCCCTAGTCGCTTACTTCATCGGCCAGACCGCTTCCGCGATCGCGGCCTGCGGCGGGAAGATGGTGACGAACTTGCCGCCGATATATTGCAGCAGCACTGGATCGGCGTCGTTGTTCTGGCCCATCTCGTCGAACTTGACGCGCTTCCAGGGCATGATGGTCTGCTCGCCCGGGATGTCGGTCGCTGCCAGCGCGTCGCGGATCTTCTCGCCGTCGGTCGACTTGGCGCGGCTGATGGCGTCGGCGAGGATGATCAGGCCCATGAACTGGCGCGAGGTGAGGTCGTTGAAGTCCTTGCCCGAGCGCGCCTTGAACATGTCGTTGATCTTGCCGACCATCGGGCGCTTCTGCGCGAGGTCGAGCGAGAAGGTGCCGCGCGAGATAACGCCTTCGAGCTTGTCGCCGACGGCGTCATAGAGCGCCTTCTCGGAGAAGCCGGCGTCCTGCGCCACGATCGCATTCGGCTTGTAGCCGAGCTCGGCCATGGTCTTGACCAGCAGGATACCGTCGGTGGTGTAGCTCGAGGGCATCAGCACGTCGGCGTTCGCGGACTTGAGCTGCTGCACCTCGGCCGAGAGCGAGGGCGAGTTGGCGCGATACTTGATGTCGGTGACGATCTTGTAGGCGCGCTCGCCGGCGATCTTGGCCTGGGCGTTGCCGGAATCGGTTCCGAAGATGGTGTCTTCGTGGAACAGCGACAGCGTCTCGATCTTGGTGCCCTTCTTCTTCATGGCATCGAAGAAATCGAACATCGCGGCCGAGTACATCTCGTCATGCGGCGCGGCGCGGAAATAGTACTTGAGGCCGCGGCGATGCAGGCTGGGCGAGGAATTGTCGGCCGAGACGAACGGGACCTGGTAGCGTTCGCAGATCTGGCTGACGGTGACGGCGACCGCGCTCTGATAGGTGCCGATGATGGCGGAGACCTTCTCCTGCGTGATCAGGCGCTCGGCCTCAGCACGGCCCTTCTGCGGATCGGCCTGGTGGTCGGCGAACACGAGACGGACTTTTGCACCGCCGAGGCCGGGAAGGCCTTCGCCCTTGGCCAGCGGCAGATCGAAATCGGTGTCCTTGTTGATGACTTCGAGCGCGGTCTCGTAGGCCTTCTGCGCGTCGACGCCCTGCTGGGCGCTGCCACCGGAGAACGGATAGATCACGCCGATGACGACTTCCGAAGTCTGCGCGCGTGCAGCGAGCGGCACCAGCGCAGCGGTGGCGGTCGCACCCAACAATACGTCGCGGCGAGTGATCGTCATGGCAGAGTCCTTTGTTACTGAATTGCGGCTGATCGAATGAAGCGATTGATGGATGCGGTAAAGCTCGAAGAAGCAGCAGATGCTGCCCACTAAATCACGGCCATGGTCCTGTTCTTGAGATCGGTCACCAGCATCAGGCCGGGCGAATGCGTGATCGCGAACGGCAGCTTGGCGGCGTTGATTACCGATTGCGGCGTCACGCCGCAGGCCCAGAACACCGGGATCTCGTCGTCGGCGACCGGCACGGGATCGCCATAGTCGGGCTTGGCGATGTCCTTGATGCCGATCAGATGGGGATGACCGAGATGCACGGGCGCACCGTGCACGGCCGGATAGCGCGAGGTGATCTGCACCGCGCGGATCGCATCTGCCGGCTTGAACGGGCGCATCGACACCACCATAGGACCGGCGAACGGACCGGACTCGCCGCAGGCGATGTTGGTGCGGTACATCGGCACGCGCACATTGTGCTCGATGTGGCGGATCGGCATGCCCTCGTCGAGCAGCGCTTCCTCGAACGAGAACGAGCAGCCGAGCACGAAGGTCACGAGATCGTCGCGCCAGTGCTTGGTCACGTCGGTCGGCTCGTCCACCACCTCGCCGTCGCGCCAGACACGGTAGCGCGGCACGTCGGTGCGGATGTCGAGATCGGCCCCCAGGGCGGGAATGAAGGGACTGCCGACGTCGGACATGCCGATGATCGGGCACGGCTTGGGATTGAGCTGGCAGAAGCGGTGAAAGGCGCCGGCATATTCGGCCGGCAGGATCGCCAGATTGCCCTGGACGAAGCCGGGGGCGGCGCCGGCGGTGGAAGCGACCAGCCCCTCGCGATAGGCGAGCCGGGCCTTGCGGCTCGGGAGCGTGTCGGGCGTTTCAGTTTGCTGCGCTGCCACCAAAACAGTCATGTGATCGACCTGCCTATAAACTCGACAAAGACAAGCCAACACCAAGCGTGCTATAAAGTCTAATCGTCGTTTCTAATCAATCTCGATAAATCCAATTTATCGGCTGGAAAAATCCTTCCAATGCTGGACTTCAAGTCGATCGAGACGTTCCTGTGGGTTGTGAAGCTCGGCAGCTTCCGCGGCGCCGCGCAACGCCTCAACACCACCCAGCCCGCGATCTCCCAGCGCATCGCGCAGCTCGAGCGCGAGATGGGCGTGAAGCTCCTCAATCGCGATCATCGCGTGGCCTCGCCGACCCCGAGCGGCCGGCAGATGATGGTCTATGCGGAGAAGCTGATCGGCCTGCGTGCGCAGATGATGGCGGAGATCGGCGATCGCTCGGCAATGCGCGGCGTGATGCGGCTCGGCGTTGCCGAGACCATCGTGCACACCTGGCTGCCGCGCCTCGTGAAGAGCGTCAACCAGATCTATCCGAACCTGTCGCTGGAGATCGAGGTCGACATCACGCCAAACCTCACCGCGCGCCTGCTCGCGCAGGAGATCGAGCTCGCCTTCGTGGTCGGACCACTGTCCGCCTCCGGCGTGCACAACCGCGTGCTGGCCGATTATCCGATCGGGTTTCTCGCAAGTCCCTCGCTCGGGCTCGGCAAGGGCCCGGTGACGCCGGCGGAGCTGGCGCGGTTTCCGATCATCACCTTCCCGCGCAAGACCAAACCCTACGAGGTCGTGCGCGAGGTGTTCGACCGGCCCGAGCTGCCTCCGATCCGTCTGCATGCGTCCGCTTCGCTGGCGACCGTCATCCATATGGCGGTCGAAGGGCTCGGTGTCGCCGTGATCCCCGACGCCATCGTCGAGAACGAGCTCGCCGACGGGCGGCTGCAGCTGCTCGACACCGATCTTGCGATCGCGCCGCTGACCTTCACCGCAAGCTGGCTCGCCTCGCCCGACGTCGTGGCCGTGGAGCGCGTCGCCGAGCTTGCACGGCAGATTGCGCAGAGCAGCCTCGCGGTTGACGCGCCCGCGCTGGCGGGTCATTGAAAAAGAGCCGGACAACCTTCAACGTCATTCCGGGGCGATGCGACAGCATCGAACCCGGAATCTCGAGATTTCGGGTTCGGCTCTTCGAGCCGCCCCGGAATGACAGCCAAGATGGACTGACCGAATGAGCCGAGCCGTCACCAACCTGCAAATCGATTCCGCCCGCCTTTGGGGCTCAATCCACGAGACCGCGCAATTCGGCGCGACGGCCAAGGGCGGCGTGCGACGGCTGACGCTGAGCGCTGAGGACAAGCAGGTGCGCGACTGGTTTCGCAAGGCTTGTGAGGACGCCGGCCTCGAGGTGCACACCGACGCGCTCGGATCACAATTCGGCCTGCGCAAGGGCCGCGACATGTCGAAGCTGCCAGTGGGCATCGGCTCGCATCTCGACACCCAGCCAACCGGCGGCAAGTACGACGGCATCCTCGGTACGCTCGGCGCGCTCGAGGTGATCCGCACGCTGAACGATGCCGGCATCGAGACCGACGCACCGATCTGCGTGGTCAACTGGACCAACGAGGAAGGCTCGCGCTTCGCACCCGCGATGATGGCCTCCGCCGCCTATGTCGGCGATTTCACCACCGACGACATTTTGTCGCGCAAGGACATCGAGGGCACCACCGTCGGACAGGCGCTCGACAGCATCGGCTATCGCGGCGACAAGCCGGTCGGCTTCCAGAAGCTCGGCTGCTTCGTCGAGCTTCACATCGAGCAGGGCCCGATCTTGGAGGCCGAGGGCAAGACCATCGGCGTCGTCGATTCCGGCCAGGGCGTGCTGTGGTACGACGGCAAGATTTCCGGCTTCGAGAGCCATGCGGGCTCGACCCCGATGCCGCTGCGGCGCGATGCACTCGCTACACTCTCCGAAATCGTGCTGGCAATGGAAGCCACCGCGAAGAAGCATGGGCCGAAGGCCGTCGGCACCATCGGCGAGGCCGTGATCGCCAATCCCTCGCGCAACGTCATTCCCGGCGAGATCGCCTTCACCGTGGATTGCCGCAGCGCGGACGGCGCCATCATGGATGCGCTGGACCGCGATTTGCGCGCCGCGATTGCCGAGATCTCCGCACGCCGCAAGGTCGAGGTGAAGCTCGATCTGGTCTGGCGCAAGCCGCCGACGCATTTCGATCCCAAGCTCATTGCGGCGGTCGAGAGCGCGGCGACCACGCTCGGCTATTCCTCGCGCCGCATCACCTCCGGCGCCGGCCATGACGCCTGCAACCTCAACACCGTCATTCCTGCCGCGATGGTGTTCGTGCCCTGCAAGGACGGCATCAGCCACAACGAGCTGGAAGACGCGACGCAGGGCGACTGCGCCGCCGGCACCAACGTTCTCATGCATACCGTGCTGGCGATTGCCGGCGTCGCTTCCTGATCGGAGATAGTCCATGCGCGGAGTTTTCGTCGACGCCAACGAAGCCCTCGCCGTGATCATGGAGCGGCTGGAAAAGCCCGGTGATCCCAAGTTGCGGATCAACAGGGATCCCGACATCAAGCCGGAGCAATATCCTGATATTCTCGGCGGCGCCGAGATCGCGATCGTCGACCACACCGCGCTGCCGACCGAGGTCGCAAAGAAGTGCACCGGCCTCAAGCACGTCGTATTTCTCGGCACCGGCGCGCGCAGCTACATGAACCCTGAAGAGCTCGCTGAGCTCGGCATCTCCGTGCATCTGATCAAGGGCTACGGCGACACCGCGGTCGCCGAATCCGCGATCGCCCTGATGTGGGCCTCGGCCCGCGTTATCGCGATGATGGACCGCGAGATGCGCGTCGGCAGCTGGCTGCGCGAAGACGGCATGCAGCTCACCGGCAAGACGCTGGGCCTGATCGGCTTCGGCGGCATTGCGGCCGAGGTCGCGCGCATCGCATCGGGCAGCGGCATGAAGGTGATCGCCTGGAACCGCTCGCCAAAGAGCCATCCGGGCGTCGAGTTTACCGATCTCGACACGCTGCTGGCGAAGAGTGATGTCGTGTCGCTGCATCTTTTGCTCAACGACGAGACGCGCGGCATGATCACGCGCGAGAAGATCGCAAAGATGAAACCGGGCGTCATCTTCGTGAACACCGCCCGCGCTGCGATCGTCGACGAGCAGGCGATGATCGACGCGCTGAAATCGGGCCACATGCGCCACGCCGGCCTCGATGTCTTCAACACCGAGCCTCTGCCCGGCGACCATCCGTTGACCAAAATCCCGAACGTGACGCTGTCGGCGCATTCGGCCTTCCGCACCCCTGAGGCAAGCGAGAACCTGATTGAAGCGGCATTGGTCCACTGCCGCCGGATCGTAAGTTCGTAGGGTGGGTTACGGCTTCGCCTAACCCACCCTACACCCCGCCCCATCGTGAAGGATAAGAGCAACAACAATGGCCGACTATCGCACCATCAAGGCAGAGCCTCTCACCAACGCCATCCGTGCCATCGTCAAGGCCGGCGGCTCCTCGGACCGCGAGGCCGAGCTGGTGTCCACCAATCTGGTCGAGGCCAACCTCAAGGGACATGACTCGCACGGCGTCGGCATGATCCCGCGCTATGCCCAGAGCATCGTCAACGGCGGCCTCGCCGTGAACGCGCACGTCAAGACCGTGCTCGACACCGGCCCGCTTCTCACCCTCGACGGTCTCACCGGCTACGGCCAGGTGATCGGCCATGAGGCGATGGAGCTGGCGGCAGCGCGCGCCAAGCAAAACGGCGTGTGCCTCGTCGGCCTCTCCAACTCACACCACATCGGCCGCATCGGCCATTGGGCCGAGCAGTGCATCGACCACGGGCTGGTCTCGATCCACTTCGTCAACGTGATCTCGCGCCCGATCGTCGCGCCCTGGGGCGGTAGCGATCCGCGCCACGGCACCAACCCGTTCTGCGTCGGCATCCCGCGCAGGGGTAAGGATCCGATCGTGCTCGACTTCGCCACCAGCAGGATCGCGCAAGGCAAGACCCGCGTCGCCCATAACAAGGGCGCCGCGCTCGAGCCCGGCACCATCATCGACAACGAGGGCAAGCCCACGGTCGATCCGCGCTACACCGTGATCCCGCCCTACGGCGCCATCCTGCCGTTCGGCGAGCACAAGGGCTCGGGGCTCGCGCTGGTGTGTGAAATCCTCGGCGGCGCGCTCTCCGGCGGCCAGGTGGTGAAGGGACCGTCCGACGGCAAGCACAACGTCCTCAACGGCATGCTCTCGATCGTCATCGACCCCGGCAAGCTCGGCACCGGCGAGAACCTCGCGCGCGAGGTCGAAAGCTTCGTCGCCTGGCACACCGGCTCGCCGCCCGCGCCCGGCGTCGACAAGGTCAAGATCGCCGGCGAGCCCGAACGCGAGACCAAGAAGAAGCGCCTCGCCGAAGGCGTTCCGGTCGACCCGACCACGTGGCATGAGATCATCGAGGCCGGAAAGAAGTTCGGGCTGGACCAGGCGGCGATCGAGAAGATCGCGGGCTGAACGGAGCGAGGCACGCTCCTCTTCCCTTCTCCCCTTGTGGGAAAAGGTGGCGCGAAGCGCCGGATGAGGGGTTCTCTCCGCGAAGATACGTATAAATTGAGAGGCCTCCTCGCGGAGAGAACCCCTCACCCGTCTCGTCGCTTCGCGACGAGCCACCCTCTCCCACAGGGGGAGAGGGTGAAGAGTCTCAGTCCACCATATCCGCGACCGCCTTGCCGCACGTCGTCGTGTCGGCGTTGCCGCCGAGATCCTTGGTGCGTAGCGTGCGTTCGGCGAGCGTGCGCTCGATCGCCTCGACGATCGAACGACCGGCTTCCTTCTGGCCGAGATGCTCCAGCATCATGGCGCCCGACCAGATCATGCCGATCGGGTTGGCGACGCCCTGCCCCGCGATGTCAGGCGCCGAGCCGTGAACCGGCTCGAACACCGAGGGGAAATCACCTTCCGGATTGATATTGCCCGACGGCGCGATGCCGATGGTGCCGGTGCAGGCCGGGCCGAGATCGGACAGGATGTCGCCGAACAGGTTGGAGCCGACAACGACGTCGAACCAGTCGGGATGCAGCACGAAGTTCGCGGTGAGAATATCGATGTGGTACTTGTCCCACTTCACGCCCGGAAACTTCTTCGCCATCGCCTCCACGCGCTCGTCCCAATAGGGCATGGTGATGGAGATGCCGTTCGACTTGGTCGCCGAGGTCAGGTGCTTCTTCGGACGCGACTGCGCGAGCTCGAAGGCGAACTTCAGGATGCGGTCGACGCCGGTGCGGGTCATCACCGTCTGCTGCGTCACGAATTCGCGGTCGGTGTCCGGGAACATGCGGCCGCCGACCGAGGAATACTCGCCTTCGGTGTTCTCGCGCACCACCCAGAAATCGATGTCACCGGGCTTGCGGCCCGCCAGCGGCGACGGCACGCCTGGCATCAACCGCACCGGGCGCAGATTGACGTACTGGTCGAACTCGCGGCGAAACTTGATCAGCGAGCCCCATAGCGAGACGTGGTCCGGAATCTTGGCCGGCCAGCCGACCGCGCCGAAGTAGATCGCATCGTGCTTGCCGATCTTCTCCTTCCAGTCGTCGGGCATCATCTGGCCGTGCTTCTCGTAATAGTCCCAGGACGAGAAGTCGAAATGGTCGAACTGCAGGGAGATGCCGTGCTTCTTCGCCGCCGTCTCCATGACGCGCAGGCCCTCGGGCATCACTTCCTTGCCGATGCCGTCGCCGGGAATGACCGCGATCCGGTATTGTTTCTTGCTCATCGAGAACGTCCTTGGTTGGTCCGGCAGCCGCCGCCGTTTTGACCGCACTGCAATGGACCAAACGCAGCGGCAGTGCAACGCTGCACTGCAATGTTGACCATGGCGCGGCCGGGCGCCTACTGATTTCATCCTGTTCCTACCTTGCGAGTATTCCCCATGGATCTGCATCTGCGTGGCAAGCGCGTCCTGATCACCGGCGCGTCGAAGGGCATCGGCGCAGCCGCCGCCGAGGCGTTTGCCGAGGAAGGCGCAAACCTCCTGCTTGCCGCCCGCAGCGGCGACCAGCTCAAGGCGCTGGCCGACCGCCTGCGATCCGCGCATCAGATCGATGCCGCGACCAGCATCGTCGACCTGCGCAACGGCGAGGACGTGGCGCGGCTGGCCAGGGAAGCCGCCGACATCGACGTGCTCGTCAACAACGCCGGCGACATTCCCGGCGGCTCCATCGACAAGATCGACGAAGCGACCTGGCGGCACGCCTGGGAATTGAAAGTATTCGGCTACATCAACCTGACGCGGCATATCTACGCGCAGATGAAGGCCAAGGGTGGCGGCGTCATCGTCAACGACATCGGTGCGGCGGGCGAAAAGTTCGACGCCAATTATGTCTGCGGTAGCGCCGGCAATGCCGCGCTGATGGCCTTCACCCGCGCGCTCGGGGGAAAGAGTCTCGCCGACAATATCCGCGTGGTCGGAATCAATCCCGGCCCCGTCGGCACCGATCGCCACGTCACGCTGCTGAAGACGCGCGCCAAGCACCAGTTCGGCGACGAGAGCCGCTACAAGGAATTCCAGAAAAGCCTGCCGCTCGGCAGGCCCGCGCATGCGCGCGAGATCGGCGACCTCATGGCGTTCCTGGCCTCGGACCGCGCCGGCTATACGTCGGGCGTCATCTACACGGTCGACGGCGGCATCAGCGCGGGCTGGGGCTAAGTGCTCCAGAATTTTTAGACACCGTCGTTCCGGGACGATGCAAAGCATCGAACCCGGAACCTCGAGATTCTCAGGTGCGCAATTGCGCACCGTAGTTCGCCCTTCGGGCGCCCCGGAATGACAACCACGAGGTAGGAGTAAAATAATTGTCTCAAGACCTGATCCGCCAAACCGCTTGCGCCGTCGTCGACAAGCTGCGCTCCGGCGACATCTCGCCGCTCGAATTGCTTGACGTCGTCGAAAAGCGCATCAGCGAGGTCGACGGCAAGGTCAATGCGCTACCGATCCTCTGCTTCGATCGCGCGCGGGACAGCGCCAAGGAATTGATGCGGAAACCCGCCGGCGCGCGCGGACTGCTCGCGGGCCTGCCGCTGCCGATCAAGGATCTGACCGACGTCGCTGGCGTGTTGAGCACGCAGGGCTCGCCGATCTTCAGGGACAATGTCCCCGCAAAGTCCGACCTCATGGTCGAGAATCTCGAAGCCAACGGCGCGGTGGTCTACGCCAAATCCAACACGCCGGAGTTCGGCGCCGGCGCCAACACCTTCAACGAGGTGTTCGGCGCGACGCTCAATCCCTGGGATACGACGAAATCGGCTGCCGGCTCTTCCGGCGGCGCCGCGGTGGCGCTCGCGACCGGCATGGCCTGGCTCGCCCAGGGCTCCGACATGGGCGGCAGCTTGCGCAGCCCGGCGGCCTTCTGCGGCATCGTGGGCATGCGGCCGAGCATCGGCCGCGTCGCGCATACTCCCAAATCGGGTATCGACCGCAATCTCGGCGTGGTCGGCCCGATGGCTCGCAACGTCGAGGATCTTGCGCTGCTGCTGGACGCCATGAGCGGCGACTATGCGGACGATCCGCTGTCGCTGCCCGCCCCCGCAACCTCGTTCCTGTCCGCGGCGCAGTCGGGCAGGAAGCCGAAGCGCATCGCCTACTCGCCCGATCTCGGCATCACCCCGGTCGATCCCGAAGTGAAGGCGATCACGCGCAAGGCCGCCGAACGTTTTGCGGAAGCCGGCGCCATCGTCGAGGAGGCGCATCCCGACTGGCGCGAGGCGCATGAGTGTTTCCACGTGCTGCGTGCGTTCGATTTCGCGATGACCAAGGCCAATCTGCTGCGCACCAAGCGCGACCTGCTCAAGCCCGAAGTGATCTGGAACATCGAGGAAGGCCTCAAGCTGACCGTCGAGCAGATCGCGCGCGCCGAGGCTCAACGCGTCGGCATGACCGCGCGTGCGGTCGAGTTCTTCAAGACCTATGATCTCTTGCTGACACCCACCACGATCGTGCCGCCCTTCCCGATCGAGCACCGCTATGTCGCCGAATGCGCCGGCAAGAGGTTCGACAATTACGTCGAGTGGCTCGGCATCGTCTACGCCATCACGCTGGCCTGCTGCCCCTCGCTGTCGCTGCCCTGCGGCTTCACGGCGTCCGGCCTGCCGGTCGGCGTCCAGGTCGTCGGCGCGCCGAGGGGCGATGCGGACGTGCTCGCGGGCGCCAAGGTGCTGGAGGATATTCTGGGCCTGCGCAGCACGACGCCGATCGATCCGAAGGTGAAGAAGTAGCGTTTCTTTGCACAACGAACGCAGCAGCCCCTCTCCCCTTATGGGAGAGGGTGGCTCGCCGCAAGGCGGCGAGACGGGTGAGGGGTATCTCTCCGCAAGCAGAGCGCGACACGTGTTCGTTGAAGCAACCCCTCATCCGGCGCTTCGCGCCACCTTCTCCCACAAGGGGAGAAGGAAGATCACCTCCCGCTCGTCGCCTCGAGGCTGCGGCTGTAGCGTGACATCGCGAAGCAGAACATGAAGTAGATCGCGGCGACGAAGATATAGACTTCGACCGAGAATTGCTGCCAGGCGGGATCGATGATCGCGGTCTTCGCCGTCGTCAGCAGGTCGAAGATGCCGATGATGAGGACGAGGCTGGTGTCCTTGAAGAAGGCGATGAAGGTGTTGACCAGCGGTGGGATGACGTGGCGGATCGCCTGCGGCAGCACGATCAGCCGGTGCTTGCGCCAATAGGACAGCCCTAGCGCGTCGGCCGCCTCGTACTGCCCACGCGGCACGGCCTGCAGGCCGCCGCGGATGACCTCGGCGAGATAGGCGCCCGCGAACAGGATGATCGCGATCTGCGCGCGCAACAGCTTGTCGATGTTGAAGCCGGCGGGCATGAACAGTGGAAACATCACGCTTGCCATGAACAGCAGGCTCACCAGCGGCACGCCGCGGATCAGCTCGACATAGAGCACGCTGAGCGAGCGGATCGCCGGCAGCTTCGAGCGCCGGCCGAGCGCGACGAGGATGCCGAGCGGGAAGCCGAATGCCAAGCCAAACGTCGCCAGGATCAGCGTCACCGGCAGGCCGCCCCAGCGATCCTGCGAGACGAAAGAGAGCCCGAATACCCCGCCCCACATCAGCACGCTGATCAGCGCCAGCGCACCGATCCAGAGGAAGACAAGCTCGCGCCGCCACAAGGCCCGACGGGTCGAGAGAAAGTAGAGCGCGATGAAAAGCGCGACCGACAGCGCCGGCCGCCATTGCTCATCGAATGGATAGGTGCCGAACAGGATGAAGCGGTACTTCTCGGGAATGATCGCCCAGCAGGCGCCGATGCCGCGCACCGCGCGGCAGGCGCTGGAATCGTTCGCGGGCGTCAGCCACACGGCATTGGCAATGCCCCACTGGACGAAGCTGAAGATGCCCTTGGCGAGCACTGCCAGCATCACCACCGAGAGGATGCTGTTCGGGATCGACGAGAACAGGTTCTTGCGCAGCCAGCGCAGCACCGGATTGCCCATTTGCGGGCGGCGGACGGCCCGAGGTGCATCCGGGATATCGGCGATCACAGTCATGCTCAGCGCTCCACCAGCGCGATGCGCGAATTGTACCAGTTCATGAAGAAGCTGATGGACAGGCTGATGGTCAGGAACACCGCCATGATCAGCGCGATCGCCTCGATCGCCTGCCCGGTCTGGTTCAGCGTGGTGTTGGCGATCGAGACCACGTCCTGGTAGCCGATCGCCACCGCGAGCGAGGAATTCTTGGTGAGATTCAGATACTGGCTCGTCATCGGCGGCACGATGACACGCAGCGCCTGCGGCAGGATGATCTGCCGCAGCATGAAACTGCGGCGCAGGCCGAGCGCGTTCGCAGCATCCCACTGCCCGCGCGGCACCGACTGGATGCCGCTGCGCACGATCTCCGCGATGAAGGCCGAGGTATAGGTGACGAGCGCGATCAGCAGCGCGAAATATTCCGGAGCGAGCGTCAGCCCGCCGACGAAATTGAAGCCGCGTAATTGCGGCCATTCGATCGTCCAGGACACGCCGAAGACCAACGAAATGGCCGCCGGCAGCACGACGATGAGGCCGAGTGCAAACGGCCAAGACGGGCGCGGCTTGCCGTCGCGCATCTGCTGCACCACGAGCCCTCGCCTGATGACATAGAACAAGGCACATCCGAGCACGGCGGCGCCAAGCACCCAAAGCTGCAGCGGGCCGATCGGAATGGCCGGCAGGATCAAGCCGCGATTGGACAGGAACACGCCCTCGACCGGCCGCCACGCCGCGCGCGCTGCCGGCAGCGCCTGCATCAGCACGTACCAGAACAGGAGTTGCAGCAGCAACGGGATGTCGCGAAGCGTCTCGACGTAGACTGCGGCGAGGCGCGACAGCAGCCAGTTCGCCGACAGGCGCGAGATTCCGATCAGCGTGCCCAGGATGGTCGCGAGCACGATCCCGATCACGGCGACGCGCAAGGTGTTGCCGACGCCGACGACGAAGGCCCAGAGATAGGTATCGCCAGGATTATAGGCGAGCAGGCTGTCGGCGATGGGCATGCCGGCCTCGCGGCCGAGGAACGCAAAGCCGGTGGTGATGCGACGGGCCGTGAGGTTGGTGACCGTGTTGGACGAGAGGAAGCCGACGACGCCAACGACGATCGCGACCACCAGCACCTGCCAGAACAGGCCCTTCAGCTCGCGGGGTCCCCATGCGCCGAACAAGCTGCGGCGTGGTGGCGGTCTCGGAGTGTCCGTGGTCACAGCACAAAAATCCTTCTTGAAGCAACGATTTCCGGCAGCGGCACGTCAACTGTTGCACCAATCTAAAAAGCGTGCAACAAATGTTTCATGGCCGAGCCCGCGAAATCCTCGCCCTTGAGCGAACTGCGCATTGCATTGCCATCGCTCCCCCTGCGCCTGCAGGAGGTTGGCCGCTTCGTCGCCGCCAATGATTACGACGCCACCACCCGTTCGATGCGCGACCTCGCCGCCGAAGCCGGCGCCGATCCCGCCGCCTTCACGCGCCTCGCCAAAGCGATCGGCTATTCCGGCTGGGACGAATTGCGCGCAGCGCTGACGGAAGCGCGGCGGCCGTCGCAGATTTCGCCCTTCTCAGGCCGCGCCAAGAGCCGCCGCCATGGCCCGAATGCCGATGTCGCGCTCGTCATCGACAAGCTCGAGGCCGAAGCTGCCGGCCTTCCGCGTATCCCGGCGCAGCCGATCGCGGAGGCCGCCCGCGCGCTTCACGACGCCAAGCGGATCTGGATCACGGGCTATCGCAGCTGCCGCAGCGTCGCCGAGCTGTTGAACTACGAGCTGCGGCTGTTCCGCCCCGAGCAGGTGCAGCTCGTCGGCACATCCGGCCCTGATGATCTCGATCTCGGCGCCTTCCGCCCCGGCGAAGCCGTCATCGTGATCGGCTTCCTGCCCTACACTCATGCGAGCGTCCGTGTCGCGCAGGCCGCGCATCGCAGCGGCGCAACCTTGATTGCGATCGCGGACAGCCTCTCGGCGCCGATGGCCGAGGGCGCCGACCACGTGCTGCTGTTCGAGGCGGCCTCCTCGCCCGGCTTCTTCCCGAGTCTCACCGGCGCCATCGCGATCGCGCAGTCGCTGGCTGCGGTGACGTTCTCGCTCGGCGGCACGGCCGCGAAGAAGCGCCTGGAGAATACCGAGGCGCGCCTCACCGCCGCCTCCGTCTACGTCCCAGAGAAAGGTTGACCCATGGCCGCCCGCACCAGCCGCGTGCTGCACCGCTCGCTCCGCGAAACGCCGCCCAAGGCGATCGGCGGCGAAGGCGTCTATCTCTTCGCCGAGGACGGACGGCGCGTGATCGACGCGTCCGGCGGCGCGGCGGTCTCCTGCCTCGGTCACCAGCATCCTCGCGTGATCGCGGCCATGGCGAAGCAGGCCTCGACCCTGGCCTATGCCCACACCGCTTTCTTCTCGTCCGAGCCGGCCGAGGCGCTGGCCGAGCGGCTGGTTGGTCACGAGCCCGGCGGTCTTGCCTACGCCTATTTCGTCAGCGGCGGATCGGAAGCGATCGAGGCCAGCATCAAGCTCGCGCGCCAATATTTCATCGAGCGCGGAGAGCCGCAGCGGCAGCATTTCATCGCGCGCCGGCAGAGCTATCACGGCAACACGCTCGGCGCGCTCGCCGCCGGCGGCAATGCCTGGCGACGCGCACCCTACGCGCCGCTTCTCTCGGCCGCCTTCAGCCACGTGACGCCGGCGTTCGCCTATCATGAGAAGCATGACGGAGAATCGGACGCGCAATTCGTGGCACGGCTGGCGGCCGAGCTCGAGGCCGAGTTCCAGCGGCTCGGTCCGAACACGGTCGCAGCGTTCCTCGCCGAGCCCGTCGTCGGCGCCACCGCAGGCGCCGTGACCGCACCGGACGGCTACTTCAAGGCGGTGCGCGAGATCTGCGACCGGCACGGCGCGCTGCTCATCCTCGACGAGGTCATGTGCGGCATGGGGCGCACCGGCACCACGCACGCCTGGGAGCAGGAAGGCATTGCACCGGATATCCAGGCCATCGCAAAGGGGCTCGGCGGCGGCTACCAGCCGATCGGCGCGATGCTCGCAAGCGGCCGCATCATCGACACCATCCGCGCCGGCTCAGGTGCGTTCCAGCACGGCCATACTTACCTCGCGCATCCCCTCGCCTGCGCAGCCGCGCTCGCGGTGCAGGATGTGATCCGCGAGGATCGCCTGCTCGACCGCGTGAAGGAGCGCGGCAAGCAGCTCGAACAGCGGCTGACCGAGCGTTTCGGCAATCACCGCCATGTCGGCGACATCAGGGGCCGCGGCCTGTTCTGGGCGATCGAGCTGGTCGAGGATCGCGCCAGCCGCGCCTCGTTCGACCCCGCGCTCAAACTGAACCAGAAGATCAAGGCGGAGGCCTTTGCCAACGGGCTCGGCTGCTATCCCGGCGGCGGCACCGTGGACGGCGTTCGCGGCGACCACGTGCTGCTGGCGCCGCCCTACATCGCCTCCGCCGATGAGATCGACCAGATCGTCGGCAAGCTCGGCACGGCCGTCGACAACGTTTTGCGTAGTGTCAATCACTGAGGGGAGTAGCATGATGAGGAAAGTGGTTATCGCAGCGGGCGTGCTCGCTGCATCGACGGTCGTTGCATCCGCCGCGACGCTCGACACGGTGAAGAGCCGCGGCACGCTGGTATGCGGCGTCAGCGCCGGCTTTGCCGGCTTCTCCGCGCCGGACTCGCAAGGCAATTACAAAGGCCTCGACGTCGACTATTGCCGCGCGCTCGCGTCCGGCGTGCTCGGCGACGCCAACAAGGTGCGCTACGTCTCCCTGACGGCGCAGAATCGCTTCACCGCGCTGCAGTCGGGCGAGATCGACGTGCTCTACCGCAACTCGACCCAGACTTACCTGCGCGGCGTCACGCTCGGCCTGCGCCAGGGCCCGATCAATTTCTACGACGGTCAGGGTTTTGTGGTGAAGAAGGACCTCGGCGTGAAGGAGCTGAAGGACCTCAAGGGCGCCACCGTCTGCGTCGCGCAGGGCACCACGCATGAGGTCACGCTCGGCGATTACGGCCGCGCCAACGGCATCGACTGGAAGCCCCTGGTGTTCGACCGCGTCGACACCATGTACCAGACCTTCTTCGGTGGTCGCTGCGATGCCATGACCCAGGACGCTTCCGCGCTCGCCGGTGCGGTCACGACCGCAGCGCCGAACGCGGCCGACTATGTCGTGCTGCCGCAGACCATCAGCAAGGAGCCGCTCGGGCCCTTCACCCGCAACGGCGACGAGGTCTGGAGCGACATCATCACCTGGCTGCATTACGGCCTGATCGAGGCCGAAGAGCTCGGCGTCACGCAAGCCAATGTCGATGAGATGGCGAAGTCGCAGACACCCGCGATCCAGCGCCTGCTGGGAGCCTCCGGCGATCTCGGCTCACGGCTCGGCCTCGACAACAAATGGCTGGTGACGGCGATCAAGGCCACCGGCAATTACGGCGAGATCTACGAGCGCAATGTCGGCAAGGCGAGCCCGCTCAAGCTCGATCGTGGCCTCAACGGCCTCTGGAGCAAGGGCGGCTTGATGTACGCGGTGCCGTTCAAGTAGCGTCTCTCGTGTCCCGGACGCGCTGCAGCATGCAATGCTGCTGCGCAGAGCCGGGACCCAGGAGGCCACGGCTGACCCTCTAAAGGAATGGGCCCCGGCTCTGCAGCGCATCACTTCGTGCTGCGCTGCAGAGCCGGGGCACGAGACCGGGTAACTACATTCAATGACGACGCCCCCACGCATCGCCCTGATCCACGCCCTCAAGCACTCCATCGCTCCGATCGAGGCGGCGTTCGCGCTAGCGTGGCCCGAGGCGCGGCTGATGAACCTGCTCGACGACAGCCTGTCGGCGGACCTTGCGCGGGACGGCAAGCTGAACGACGCCATGACCGTGCGCTTCCTGGCGCTCGGCAAATATGCGGCGGCCACGGGCGCGAACGGCATCCTGTTCACCTGCTCCGCCTTCGGCCCCTGCATCGAGGCGGTCGCGCGGGCGCATGCGCCGATGCCGGTGCTGAAGCCGAACGAAGCCATGATCGAGCGCGCGGTGACGATGGGCAAGCGCATCGGCCTGCTCTCGACCTTCCCGCCGACGCTGGTGTCGATGCCGCCGGAGTTTCCGGCCGCCGTCCAGATCGTGCCGAAGCTTGCCGAAGGCGCCCTGGCGGCGCTCGATCGCGGCGACCGTGCCACGCACGACCGGCTGATCGTCGAAGCGTCCAAGGGCCTCAGCGATTGCGATGTCATCGCGCTGGCGCAATTCAGCATCGCCGCCACTGCCCCGGCGGTCGCGGAAGCCACCGGCCGTCCCGTCGTGACCACACCCGACAGCGCGGTCGACAAGCTGATGAGGCTGCTGAAGGCGAAAGCTTAAGCGCCGGTTTTGTTCCGACGCCGCGCGTCCTTGATCGCAGCCGCGAGTGCGGTCTTCGTCTCGTTGACGAAATCCTCAACCAGCTCCTCGCGCGTGGTCTGCGCGGCCTCTCCGGTGAACAGGCCCTGCTCGGCCAGCATCACCACGCCGTGCAGAGCCGCCCAGATCTTGAGCGCCTGCCGTTCGCGCAAATAGCCGACGGCAGGCACCTCCAGCGCCTCGATCACGAGCGCGAACGTCTCGCGCGTCGCCTCATGGAGCTCGCTGCCCTTGGCGGCGCAGGACACGATGCGGGACGCGAACATCAGGCGATAGATGCCATTGCGGCGCAAGCCGAAGTCCAGCATGGCCTGCGCCAGCCGCGACAGCTTCGACTGCGTTGACGGTTTCGCCATCACCGCCCGAAAGGTTGCACTGAGCTGCCGGAACGCTTCGGCCGTGACTGCCGCGAGCAGTGCCTCCCGATCGGCAAAGTGCCGATAGGGCGCCGGCTGCGAGACGCCGAGCTGTTTTGCCAGCGCCTTAATGCTGATCGCCTCGGCGCCGCCCTGCTCCGCCTCGCGCAGCGCAGCCTTGATCAAAGCATCGCGAAGATCGCCATGGTGGTAGGTGTTCGCAGGCTTGCGGGCGAGTTGTGAGCGCATGTCGCAGTCGAGCCTACAAGTTTGCGCTTGACAGGGAAAGCCCGGCGCGAATGTAATAGCATATAACTTAAAGCCTGCGGCAAATGCCGCGGATAAAATTGACACGAGGAACGCGCCGCCCCTTTCAGGGCCCCGCGCATACGACCAAGGATGCCGCCATGACCGAGCGACTGAGGGTTCACGTCGATCCCGACAAATGCCAGGGCCACGCGCGCTGCAAGGCGCTCGCGCCGGAGCTGTTCGAGCTCGACGAATTCGGCAACGCCCACGAAGCCGGCGACGGCACGGTTCCCCCGGGTCTCGAGGACAAGGCCTGGCTTGCGAAATCCAACTGCCCGGAAATCGCAATCGATGTGATCGAGGAGTAGCGCGGCCTTTGCCCGCGTCCTGTCAGCGAAGACGAGCCAAGGATTCCCCTTCCATGTCCGATGTCAGCCAGCCCGCCGCCCATCCGCCCGTGACCGATTGGGTCCATGATTTCGACCACACCGATCCCCAATGGACGGAGGATCCGTTTCCGATCTGGGACGAGCTGCGGGCGGCGAGCCCGGTGGTGCACACAAAGCGCTTTCTCGGCTGCTACATGCCGACGACCTACGAGGCCGTGCGAGAGATCGCCAACGACACCGAGCATTTCTCCTCGCGCCGCATCATCGTGCGCGACGTCCGGCCGGAGGTTGCGCGGAACGCGGCCCCGCCGATCACCTCCGATCCGCCCGTGCACAAGCCGGCCAAGCAATTGCTGCTGCCCCCCTTCACGCCGGACGCGATGAAAAGGCTCGAACCGCGGATGCGCGCGATCTGCAACGAGCTGATCGACGAGTTCATCGCCGACGGCAAGGTCGATGCCGCCTCGCGCTACGGCAAATACATTCCGGTTCGAGCGATCGCGCACATGCTCGGCATTCCCGAGAGCGACAGCGATCTCTTCATCAACTGGATCCACATGATCCTCGAGCTCGGCATCAAGGACGAGACCAAGCTGCTTCAGGCCGTGCAGGAGATGAGCGCCTATTTCAGGGCGCATATCGAGGAGCGCAAGACAAAACCGACCGGCGATCTCATTTCCTATCTGATGAACGCCAAGGACCGGGAAGGCCAGCCGCTGGAAGAATCCCATGTGCTGGGCTCGCTGCGCCTGCTCCTGATCGCCGGCATCGACACCACCTGGAGCGCGATCGGCTCCTCGCTCTGGCACCTCGCGAGGACGCCGGCCGACCGGGAGCGGCTGATCGCCGAGCCCGGCCTGATCCCGATGGCCGTGGAGGAACTCTTGCGCGCCTATTCGCCGGTGACCATGGCCCGCGAGGTGGTCAAGGACACCGCGATCTCCGGCTGCCCGGTCAAGGCGGGGAACATGGTGCTGCTGTCGTTCCCGGCCGCCAACCGCGATCCCAAGGTGTTTCCGGACGCTGACAAAGTCGTGATCGACCGTCGGGAGAACCGCCACGCCGCCTTCGGCCTCGGCATCCATCGCTGCGTGGGTTCCAATCTCGCGCGCATGGAGATGCAGGTTGCGCTGGAGGAATGGTTGAAGCGCATTCCGGACTTCCGGCTCGATCCGGCAGGCACAGTGACGTGGTCGCAGGGCACGGTGCGGGGGCCCCGGCAGTTGCCATTTCTGCTGGGAAAGGCGATGTAGGCCTTTCCCACAGCGACGAAGGGCCGGACGTGACTGAGCAAGCAACCCACCCGGCCTCCGACCACATCGACCTCGCCGACGCCAGGCGGCGGATCAAGGCGATCTTCATCGGCTCGATCGGCAATCTCGTCGAGTGGTACGATTTTTACGCCTATACGGCGTTCGCGCTCTATTTCGCGCCCGCCTTCTTCCCCGGCAGCGACCCTGTCGTCCAGCAGTTAAACGTTGCCGTCGTCTTCGCGGCGACCTTCCTGATGCGCCCTCTCGGCGGCTGGTTCTTCGGTTATCTCGCCGATCATTTCGGCCGGCGCATCTCGCTGACCCTGTCCGTCGTCTTCATGTGCTTCGGCTCGCTGATCATCGCGCTGACGCCAACCTATGCCACGATCGGCTTTGCCGCGCCGGTGATCCTGGCGCTCGCCCGCGTCATCGAAGGCCTCAGCCTCGGTGGCGAATACGGCGCTAGCGCCACCTATCTCAGCGAGGTCGCCGATCCCAAGCACCGCGGCTTCTATTCGAGCTTCCAGTACGTCACCCTGATCGGCGGCCAGCTCACCGCGATCATCGTGCTTTTGCTCCTGCAGAAGGTTTTCCTCACGCCTGAGGAGCTCAAGGCCTGGGGCTGGCGTATCCCCTTCGCGATCGGCGCGGCGCTCGCGATCTTTGCCGCAGTGATGCGGCGCGGCCTGCACGAGACGGAGGCGTTCGAGGAAGCCAAGAAGGTGGTGAAGCCGACCGGTTCGATCACCAATTTGCTGCGTTATCCGCGCGAACTGCTGCTGGTCGTCGGCCTCACCGCCGGCGGCACCGCGGCCTTCTACACCTTCACGACCTACATGCAGACCTTCGTCAAGCTGTCGGTCGGGCTGACCGAGGACCAGACCACGTTCGTGATCTTCGGAACGCTGATCTTCGCGACCCTCCTGCAGCCGATCTACGGCGCGATCTCCGACAAGATCGGCCGCAAGCCGCTGCTGATCTTCTTCGGTGTCGCAGGCACGCTTGCAACCGTGCCGCTCTTGATGACGCTGAAGGAGACCAAGTCGCCCTTCATGGCGTTCATCCTGATCTGCTGCGCCTGGCTGTTCGTTGCCGGCTACACCTCGATCAATGCCGTGGTGAAGGCCGAGCTGTTCCCGACCAATGTCCGTGCGCTCGGCGTCGGCCTGCCCTATGCGATCACGGTCTCGATCTTCGGCGGCACCGCACCGGCGATCGCGCTCTACTTCAAGACCATCGGGCACGAGGACTGGTTCTACTATTATCTCGCCGGCATCATCTGCCTGTCGCTGATCATCTATTCCACCATGCGCGATACCAAGCACGCTTCCGCCATGCATCGCCACGAGTAGCTCCATGACCGCCGACAACGAGCCGCCCGACAGCAAGCTAACCCGCACCAAGGAGAAATGGGCCCGCGAGGGTCGCTTCCTCACCGGCAAGGTCACGCGGCCCGAAGAGCAGCGCCTGCCGCCCGGCCAGCATCTCACCAAGGACTGGCCGGTGCTCGATCTCGGCGTCATGCCTCCGATTTCGCGCGAGCGCTGGCGGCTCGACGTCTATGGCGCGGTCGACAATCCGGTGTTCTGGACCTTCGCCGAATTCACCGCCCAGAAACATTCCCGGTTCACCTCCGACATCCACTGCGTGACGACCTGGTCGCGCTACGATAACGAATGGGAAGGTCTTGCCACGCGCGAGCTGCTCGCGGCGTGCCAGCCGCGCGAGGATGCGCGCTTCGTGACGCTGCATTCCTATGACGGCTACACCACCAATCTCGCGCTGGAAGACTTCGCCGCCGAGGATGCGCTGCTCGCCCATAGCTGGTCCGGCCAGCCGCTGACGGAGGAGCATGGCGGGCCGGTGCGGCTGGTCGTGCCGCATCTGTATTTCTGGAAGAGCGCGAAATGGCTTCAGGCCATCGAGTTCCTGACCGAGGACGCGCCGGGCTTCTGGGAGGTCCGCGGCTATCACAACCGCGGCGATCCCTGGGCCGAGCAGCGCTATTCAGACGATTAGAGCTCTAGCAACAACGAGGGGGCGTACATGCCGACGGAACGCTTTCAGTTCACCGGCGAAGGCGGCCATCAGCTCGCGGCCGCGCTGGAATTGCCGGACGGCGAGCCCACGGCCTATGCGCTGTTTGCGCACTGCTTCACTTGCGGCAAGGACACGCTGGCGGCCAAGCGCATCTCGGTTGCGCTCGCCGCCAAGGGCATTGCGGTGCTGCGTTTCGACTTCACCGGGCTCGGATCGAGCGAAGGCGATTTCGCCAATTCGACGTTCTCCTCCAACGTCGCCGATCTCGTGCGCGCCGCCGATCATTTGCGCGAGACCCGCAAGGCGCCGTCGCTGTTGATCGGCCACAGCCTCGGTGGCGCCGCGATCCTTGCTGCAGCCGGCAGGATTTCCGAAGCCAAGGCCGTCGTGACCATCGCGGCGCCGTCCGATCCCGCACACGTCACCGGTCTGTTCAGGGAGCATCTGGACAATATCCGCGCGCAGGGTGAGGTCGAGGTCTCGCTTGCGGGCCGTCCGTTCCGGATCAAGCGCGAATTCCTCGACGACGTTGCCGAGCACGAGCTGATGAAGGACATCACCGGTCTGCACAAAGCGCTGCTGGTCATGCAATCCCCCGTCGACGACACCGTCGGAATCGACAATGCAACGAAGATCTTCGTTGCAGCGAAGCACCCAAAGAGCTTCGTCTCGCTCGACCATGCCGACCATTTGCTGACCAAGGCGGCCGATGCCCTCTACGCGGCCGATGTGATCGTGGCCTGGGCCAGCCGCTACATCGACACTGCGAAACCTGCGAAGGCGATGAACCTCCCGGAGGAGCCGCGGAAGGTCGTGGTGCAGGAGACCCGCAAGAGCAAGTTCAACCAGACCATCACCGTCGGCCCGCATCATCTGGTCGCGGACGAGCCGGCTGCGGCCGGCGGTGAGGACGCCGGCCCAGGCCCCTACGATTTCCTGCTGGCCGGCCTCGGCGCCTGCACCTCCATGACCATGCGGCTCTATGCCGACCGCAAGTCGCTGCCGCTCGACCGCGTCACGGTCACGCTGAAGCATTCCAAGATCTACGCCAAGGATTGCGCGGAGTGCGAGACGCGCGATGGCATGCTCGACCAGATCGAGCGCGACATCGCAATCGACGGCGCGCTCGATGCGGATCAGCGCAAGAAGCTGATGGAGATCGCGGACAAATGTCCGGTGCACCGAACCCTGACATCGGAGATCCGCATCGTGACGAAGGCGGTCGACTAGCAGGCTAGAAGCACGATGCCATGGTCCGCAGCGCCGCGCTGATCTCGCTCTCGCGCCACGCGGCAAAGCCGAGCAGCAGGCCGTGATCTCGCGGCTTGCCCAGCGCCAGGCTGGACAGGGCACGTGTCACGACCCCCGCCTCGATGAGCCGCTTGACCGCCGCTCGATCGGCGCGGCCGCGCTTGAGGCGCGCCACAAGCTGGATGCCGCCTGAAGGCACTTCGGCCGTAAGCGCCTCACCGAGGTGACGCTGCAGTCCTTCCGCGAGGTGATCCCGGCGCGCATGATAGAGCCGGCGCACCCGGCGCAGATGCGCGAGGAAATGCCCGTCCGCGATGAATTCGGCCAGCGCTTCCTGGATGTGGCTGGACGCGATCAGTCCGATGTGCCGCTGCGCGATCTCGAACGTGCCAGTCAGCGCCGGCGGTACGACGAGATAGCCGAGGCGGATATCCGAGGTCATCGCCTTCGAAAATGTCCCGACGTAGAACACGCGGCCATGGCCGTCCAAGCCCTGCAAGGCAGGCACGGGCCGGCTGTCATAGTGGAATTCGCCGTCGTAATCGTCCTCGACGATCCAGGTCTTGCCGGGCCGGCTTGCCCTGAGAAACTCGTTGCGGCGCGCCAGCGACATCAATCGTCCCGTCGGGTGCTGATGCGACGGCGTCATGAAGATGAGCTTTGGCGCGGCCGATCCTGACGTCCACCGCATTCCCTGCTCGTCCAGCCTCATGCCGGTCACGCGGGCGCCGGAGGCATGGAACGCGGCTGCCGCGCCGGGATAACCGGGATCCTCGACCCGGACCTCGTCGCCGGGCGCGATAAGCACGGCCGCGATCAATGTCAGCGCGGCCTGCGCGCTGGGCAGGATGAGGATCTGATCGGCCGTGGCACGAACGCCTCTGCTGGTCGCGAGATAGTGCGCCAACGCCTCGCAAAGGCGCGGGCGGTTGACCGGACCGATCTCACGCCGGGCCGCGAGCACGGCACTGCGACGCAGGCAGCGTGCCCAGACTTCGTTCGGGAACTCGCGTGCATCGCCATGCCCCGGACGCAACGGCTTGAACGGCGCCTGATAGGACAGCGGCCAGTCCGCCTGCTTGAGCCGCGTAGCCCAGGGAGAGAGTGTCGGCCTTGCGGAGCGCGCGCCGGATACGGCCACCTCCGCGCCATCACGCTGCGCGCCGCCGTCGACCGTCACTACGGGCCGGCGACCATGCGAGGCCGCGAGATAACCCTCTGCGGCAAGCTGCTCGAACGCATAGGTGACGGTATTGCGGGACACGCCAAGATCGGTTGCGAGCCGGCGGCTCGACGGCAGCACGCGGCCTTTGCCAAGACGGCCGATCGCGATCAGGCTTCGGAGCTGGCTCGTCAGTTGCGCCACCAGCCCCTCGTCGTCGCCGCGGTTCAGATCGATCAGCGCGGAGATCATGCCGTCCGAATCTGGCACCTTATTCCTTTCCAATCTGGCACTTTTTCAGGTGCCAGCCGGGATGCTATCCCGCAGACCGTATTGCTTCAAGGATTCCCGCGATGAATGCCCTCTCCCCGCGCGCTGCCGTCGGCCTGTTCCTGATCGTCGTGCTGGCCTGGGGCGTGAACTGGTCGGTGACGAAGCAGCTCGTCCAGTTTCTGCCGCCGCTGTGGACGTCGGCGATCCGGAGCTGGATCGCGCTGGCCGGATTGTTCGTGATCCTCGGACTGAGCAACAATCTGGTGATCCCGGAGCGGCGCGACATTCCGGTGATCCTCAGCGTGGCGCTGCTCCACATGACGATATTCTCGGTGCTGGTCGCGGCCGGCGTGCGCTTCCTACCCGCGAGCAAGGCCATCGTGCTCGGCTACACCACGCCGCTCTGGGTGGCGATCGCCGCGCCGCTGCTGGGGAAGGAAACGCTGACGGCACCGAAGCTGGCCGGCGCCCTGCTCGGACTGGTCGGGCTTGCGGTGATCCTGAACCCCACCTCGATCGACTGGACCAACAGCAACGTCGTGCTCGGCGCCGGCATGGTGATCCTGGCCGCGATCTCCTGGGCGGCGAACATCATCTATATCCGCGCGCACCGCTGGATCGCCTCGCCGCTCCAGCTCCTGCTGTGGCAATTGCTCGTGGCAACGATCGTGCTGACCGTCGGCGCGCTCCTCGTCGAGGGCCCGCCGCACGCGGAATGGTCGTCGCGGCTGGTGTTGCTGTTCCTGTATTCCGGCCTGATCGGAACGGGATTGGCTTATTGGGCCATGTCGATGGTCAACAAGAGCATCTCGGCGCTGACGACGTCGCTCGGGACCACGGGAACGCCGCTCGTCGGTATTGCGAGCGCTGCGATCCTGCTCGGTGAGCCCATCGACATGAGCCTTGCCATCGCCGCGGTGCTGATCGTCACCGGCATCGGCCTTGCAACCCTGGGAGACCGGCTGCTGCGCGGTCAGGCCGCCGCGAGCGGCTGAACGCGCAAACCTCCGCGCAGGCCGGCCGTCGTGCCGAGCAGAATGCCGGCCAGGGCGACGAACGAGCCCAGCGCGAGCGTCGAGACGCCCGTCAGCCCCTGCCCGATCGAGCAGCCGAACGCCATCACGCCGCCGATCCCCATCAGCGCCGCACCGCCGCCCGAGCGCAGCATGTGGCGCGGCGAGGAATAGCCTTCGAACTTGAATCGGCCCGTGACGAGCGCGGTCAACAGGCTGCCGGCGAACACGCCGGCAACCGTCGCGATCCCGAAGTTCAGCGTCAGGCCGGTGGACAGCATGGCGTATTGCAGCGCGTCCGCAATCGGCGCGATGAAGGTGAGCGAGGTCACCGGGACCGGATTGAAATCGTCGGCGCCGAGATAACCGGTGACGTACCAGCCGGCCGCAACGAGGAGACCGACGATGATCCCCGCGGCGATCTGGCCGGGCGATCGACGGAACGCCGGATGCGCGAAAGCGAACAGGATCAGCGCGACCACGATCGCCGCGGCAGCAAGCGCTCGCGACAGCGCGCCCGCGAGACCGAGCGTCGCCAGCAGGGACGGCAGCGAGTTCGCGTTGACCGTGGTTTGCGAGGCCTGAACCAGGGCAATGCGCGCCGGCGCGATCAGGCCCTTGAGCGTCATCTGCGCAGCGATGGCCAGCACGATCACGACGACGAAGGAACGGAGATTGCCGCGACCGAGCAGCACCAGCGCGCGCGAGCCGCAGCCGTTCGACAGCACCATGCCATAGCCGAACAGCAGGCCGCCGAGGAACAGCACCGGCACCGAGAACGAGGGCTGCAGATAGATCGTCTTGCCGAGGTCGACCATGTCGTTGCCGGCGAGGAGTTGGCTCGCGGCGATCGCAACCGCGATCGCCAGCGCATAGGTCCGCACCAGCCGCCCGTCCCCTTCCGCCAGCCAGCCGCGCATGCTGCTCATCAGGCAGAAGCCGCTGAGCAGGCCCACGGCACCGTAAACGAGGCCGATGCCGAGGCCGGCGAGGATGACGAGTTGGGCGGATTCCATCGATGGTTCTCAGGTCTTTCGACGTTCTCCGTCATTGCGAGCGCAGCGAAGCAATCCAGTCTGATTCCGCGGATGGATGTCTGGATTGCTTCGCTACGCTCGCAATGACGGTGTGTTACGGCTTCAAGATCACCCGATCGCGCGAGGAGCCGGCGACCGCGACATAGGCTTCCTTCGCGCGCTCGAGCGAGTAGATGGCGTTCGCCTTGATCGGGAATGGTTTCAGGTGTCCGCTCGCAAAGCCCGGGCCGAGGTCGCGCAGCACCGCGCCTGTCGCCGTCGAGGACAGGCCGAGCGTGTCGATGCCGACATAGGTGTGCTGTCCCCGGTAGAACTCGAGGATGTTGAACTGCACGATGCGGTCGATCGCGGCAATCAGGATCTGGCGTCCGCGCAAGGCGAGCGACTTGTGCGCGGCCTGGAAATAGGGATCCCCCACGGTGTTGAAGACGATGTCGGCGCCCTTGCCGGCGGTCACTTCGCGCACGCGGGTAGCAACGTCCGTGGCGGAGGCGTCGATCACCTCGATCGGCGCGTTGCTGTGGCCTTCATAGGCTTCCGCCTTGCGCACCACGCCGATGACGCGCGCGCCCTGCCATGTCGCGATCTGCACCGCGGCCTGGCCGACCTTGCCGTTGACGCCGAACACCAGCACGGTGTCGCCGGCCTTCGGCAAACCCGCGCGGCGAAAGCCTTCCATCGCGGTGACGAAGGGCACGCCGATGCCGGCAGCCTCCTCCCACGACACCGTGTTCGGCTTCTCCACCACCGCATCGGCCTCGACCACGAGATGGCTGGCGTGGGTGCCGTCGCGGCGGATGCCGAGATCCCCGGAGGAGCCGAACACCTCGCGGCAGACCGTGCCGGCCGGCCCGTCGATGACGATGCCGGCGTAATCACGGCCCGGCGTGCGCGGGAACACGGCATAGGGCATCAGCCCGGTCGCGGCCTTGACGTCGGAAGGGTTGACGGCCGCGGCCCTCACCTCGATCAGGAGATCGTTCGGACCGCGCGCCAGCGTATGACGCTCGACCACCGGCGCAAGCGCGGCGGCGTTTTCGGCCTTGGCGTTGAGGCGCACGCAGCGCGCTTCGACGGATTTGGCATCGGCTGGCGACATGAAAAGACCCGCGATTTCTCGCGGGCCTTGTCGCCTCTGGGGCCGGTCAAGTCAACCGCCTCGCCCCCTCACCATGGGGCTAAAGGCTAATCCTTGGGCCGCTTGTCGTACAGCCGCTTGGCCTTGCCGAGCGAGCGTTCCAGCGTGTCGGGGGGCACGATCTGAACCTTCGAGCTGATCCCGATCGTGTTCTTGACGTGGGTTGAGATCCGGTCGGCATGGTCGATCAGGCCCCTGCCGTCCCAGCTCTCCGATCGCGCCTCGGCGATGATGGTCAGCTCGTCCATGCGGCCTTCGCGGGTCAGCTCCAGGATGAAGTGCCCGCCGCACCATTCGGTCGCGAGCAGCACCTCCTCGATCTGGGTCGGGAACAGGTTGACGCCGCGCAGGATGATCATGTCGTCCGAGCGGCCCGTCACCTTCTCCATACGACGCATGCCCGGCCGGGCCGTGCCCGGCAACAGCCGCGTCAGGTCGCGGGTGCGATAGCGGATCACCGGAAAGGCTTCCTTGGTCAGCGAGGTGAAGACCAGCTCGCCCTTCTCGCCATCCGGCAGCACCGCGCCGGTCTCGGGGTCGATCACTTCAGGATAGAAATGGTCCTCCCAGATGTGCAGGCCGTCCTTGGTCTCGATGCATTCCTGTGCGACACCAGGGCCGATCACCTCAGACAGGCCGTAGATGTCGGTCGCATCCATGTCGAAGGCGTCCTCGATCTCGCCGCGCATCGCATTGGTCCAGGGCTCGGCGCCGAAGATGCCGACCTTGAGCGAGCACTGGCGGGGATCGAGCCTCTGGCGCCTGAACTCGTCGAGGATCGCCAGCATGTAGCTCGGCGTCACCGTGATGATATCGGGGCGGAAATCGTTGATGAGCTGGACCTGCCGCTCGGTCATGCCGCCGGAGATCGGGACCACCGTGCAGCCCAGCTTCTCGGCGCCGTAGTGCACCCCCAGGCCGCCCGTGAAAAGGCCATAGCCGTAAGCGTTATGGATGATCATGCCGGTGCGGCCGCCGGCGGCGCGGATCGAGCGCGCCATCACCTCGGACCAGGTGTCGATGTCGGCTCGTGTGTACCCGACGACGATCGGCTTGCCGGTCGTGCCGGAGGAGGCATGCACGCGCACCAGCTTTTCGCGCGGCACCGCGAACATGTTGAAGGGATAGTTGTCGCGCAGATCCGTCTTCACGGTGAACGGAAATCTCGCAAGATCGGACAAGTCGCGAAAGTCGGACGGATGCACGCCGGCCTTGTCGAACGCCTTGCGATAATGCGCGACATTGTCATAGGCATGCTTCAGCGACCAGGCCAGCCGCTGCTTCTGCAGCGTCATGATCTCGTCGCGCGAGGCGCGCTCATGCGCGTCCATCTCGGCGCTATAGCCGCTGCCTTCCTTGAGCCTCGTCAAAGCCATCCTCGCTTCCCCACAACATTGATTTGTTCTTTTCCTGGTTCGTTATTCGTCTTGCGTCGGCAGCCAGGTGCCGGGAATGACGCGTGAGTGCCCGCGGAATTCCGCGATCACGACATCGCCCGCGGTGACGCGCACGTCATAGATGCCGGAGCGTCCGCCGCGCGTGATCTCGCGCGCCTTCGCAACGAGGCGGTCTCCGAGCTTGCCCGGCTTGATGAAGGTGATCTGGCCCTGCGCGGCAACGACGCGGTCATTGTGCGAGTTGCACGCGAACGCGAAAGCGGAATCGGCCAGCGTGAAGATGAAGCCGCCATGAGCGATGCGCTGGCCGTTGACCATGTCGGGCCGCACCGTCATCGCAAGCGTCGCATAGCCCGGGCCGATCTCGACGATCTCCATGCCGAGCCCCTTGGACGCATCGTCCTCCGCCCACATCGCGTCAGCGCAGGCGCGGGCAATCGTCTCAGGCGACAAAGCGGCTTTGAGGTTCACGCGCCTCTCCCGGTCAAATGCTTCATGATGTTCTGCTGGTTGGCCAAGACTGTCAAATAATGCGACGCATTCGCATGTTCGGGCACTGATACGCCCGATCAGACATGGTCATAATCGACCACGACACGCTCCGACGACGGCTTGGCCTGGCAGGTCAGGACGAAGCCCGCCTTCAGCTCCCACGGCTCCAGCGAGTAGTTGATGTCCATGGGCGCTTCGCCCTCGACCAGCTTGGCGCGACAGGTCGAGCACATGCCGCCCTTGCAGGCGAAGGGCAGATCGACGCCGGCGCGCAGCGCGGCATCGAGGATGGCTTCGTCCTCGGCGACCGGAACGTCGCGGCGCTTGCCGTCGATGATCAACGAGGCGATCGCTTTCGGCGGCGCATCGGGCGCAACCGCCTTCTTCGGCCGCGGCTTGCCGCCGAATTCGGAGACGAAACGTTCGACATGGATGCGGTCTTCCGCGATGCCGAGCCCGCGGCAGGTGGTCTCGATATCCTCGCTCATGCCGAGCGGGCCGCAGATGTAGAGATGATCGACGCTTCCCGCTGGAACCAGCGAGCGCAGCAGCACCTTCACCTTGTCGCCGTCCAGCCGGCCATAGAGGATCGGGATGTCCTGGTCCTCGCCGGAGATGACGTGGAAGATCGAGAGTCGATCGATGAAGCGGTCCTTGAGCTCCTCAAGCGCTTCGAGGAACATGATGTTGTCGGTGGTGCGGTTGCCGTAGAACAGGAAGAAACGGCTGTCGGGCTCGCGCGCGAGCACGCCCTTCACGATCGACAGGATCGGCGTGATGCCGGAGCCGGCGGCAAAGCCGACATGAATGCGGGCGCGCTCGTCCGGCGGGACCACGCCGAACCGGCCGGTCGGCGTCATCACGTCGAGCTCGTCGCCGCATTTGAGATCTTCCGCTGCCCAGCTCGAAAATGCGCCGCCGTCGACCTTCTTCACGGCGATGCGGATCTCGCCATCGTCGGGACCGGAACAGATCGAATAGGAGCGTCGCACCTCCTCTCCGTCCAGCGTGGTGCGGAGCGTGAGGTACTGGCCGGGCGTGAAGGCGTAATCGCGCGCGAGCTCGCCGGGAATGGCGAAAGTCATCGACACGGCGTCGGACGCCTCGCGGCGGAGATCGTTGACGGCCAGGCGATGGAAGCGCGGTGTAGCTGCGGACATTTGGAAAGACCCTACGTCGCCGTCATTGCGAGGAGCGAAGCGACGAAGCGATCCAGACTGTCTCCGCGGAGGCAGTCTGGATTGCTTCGCTTCGCTCGCAATGACGATGGGGTTGGCATTTCTGCGCTCAATGACACTTGAAATAATCGAAGGGTTCGCGGCAGGACTTGCACCGCCACAGCGCCTTGCAGGAGGTCGAGCCAAATTCGGAGAGCAGCTCGGTGTTTTCGGAGCCGCATTGCGGGCACGCCACGGCCTGTTCGCCAAACAGCGCACGGCGCGAGTTTGATGCCTGCGGCGGCGCGATGCCGTACGCGCGCAGCTTTTGCCGGCCCTCATCGCTCATCCAGTCCGTGGTCCAGGCCGGCGACAGCACCGTGCGCACCTTGGGCTGGCGGAAACCGGCGCGCTCCAGCGCCAGCTCGATCTCGAGCGCGATCATGTTCATCGCCGGGCAGCCGGAATAGGTCGGCGTGATCGCGACCTCGACGTGGTCGCCGTCGAGGGCAACGTCTCGGAGCACGCCGAGATCGGCGATGGTCAGGACCGGTATCTCCGGATCGACGACGCTCGCCGCGGCGTCCCAGGCACGCTGGCGCAACTCACTGTCGCGACCCGGCGCCATTACCATGCCTGCCCCGGAAAGGTGCGCTGCATCGATTGCAGCTCGGACAGGAGATGGCCGAGATGCTCGCTGTGCCGGCCCGAGCGGCCGCCCTGCTGCATCCAGTCGTTCTCAGGCAGAACCAGCGTGGCTTCACGGGCGACATCGGAAAGCGTCTGCAACCAGCGACCGCGCAAGGGGCCGGGATCGACGGCGATGCCGGCATGGATCAGCGCGCGCTCGCCATCGTCGACGGCAAACATCTCGCCGGTGAAGGCCCAGAGATGATCGATCGCGGCTTGTGCGCGCATATGGCTCTCATCGGTGCCGTCGCCGAGCCGGATCAGCCACTCCGAGGCGTGGCGCAGATGATAGGCGCTCTCCTTCTCCGACTTGGCGGCGATCGCCGCCAGCGTCGCATCGCGCGAAGTCATCATCGCGCGCCAGTAGAGGTCGGCGAAGGCGGAATAGAAGAACTGCCGCACCAGGGTCTGGGCGAAATCGCCGTTGGGCTGCTCGACCAAGAGCAGATTGCGGTACTGCCTGACGTCGCGCAAATAGGCTAGCTTGTCCTCGTCGTTATCCCGGCCTTCGGCCTTGGCGGCATAGCTATAGAGCTCACGCGCCTGGCCGATCAGGTCGAGCGCGATGTTGGAGAGCGCCATGTCCTCTTCGAGCATCGGCGCATGACCGCACCATTCCGACAGCCTGTGGCCGAGGATCAGCGCGTCGTCGGCACGGCGCAGCGCGTACAGCACCAGCGGCGTTTCGGAGACCTCGATATTCGCGGTCGCCATCACATGTGCCCCACTTCCTCGGGGACTTCGTAGAACGTCGGATGCCGGTAGATCTTCGATTCCGCCGGCTCGAACATCATGGCCTTCTCGGCGGGATCGCTCGCCGTGATGGCGCTGGACGGCACGACCCAGATCGACAGGCCCTCGCCGCGGCGGGTGTAGATGTCGCGGGCGGCTTGCAGGGCCATGGTGGCGTCGCTGGCATGCAGCGATCCCACATGCTTGTGCGCAAGCCCGTTACGGCTGCGAATGAAGACTTCCCACAGCGGCGTGTTCGGCGTCGACATGCTCATCTCCCTATTCCGCGGCTTGGGCGGTCTGGCGCTGCGCGCGCTTCGCCGCATAGGCTGCGGCCGCCTCGCGCACCCAGGCACCCTCATCATGGGCCTTGCGGCGCGCCGCCATGCGCTCGCGGTTGCACGGGCCGTTGCCGGCGAGCACCTGCTTGAACTCGGTCCAGTCGATTTCGCTGTAGCGCCAGTGCCCGTCCTGATCCTGCGTCATGCCGGGATCGGGAATGGTGAGGCCAAGATATTGCGCCTGCGGCACGGTGGCATCGACGAACTTCTGGCGCAGCTCGTCGTTGGAGAAGCGCTTGATCTTCCACCTCGTCGACGTGTCGCTGTGCTGACTGGTCGCATCGGGGGGACCGAACATCATCAGCACCGGCCACCACCAGCGGTTCAGCGCGTCCTGCGCCATCGCCTTCTGCTCCTCGGAGCCGCGGCACAGCATCAGCATGATCTCGTAGCCCTGACGCTGGTGGAACGACTCTTCCTTGCAGACGCGGATCATCGCGCGCGCATAGGGACCATAGGAGCAGCGGCACAGCGGGATCTGGTTCATGATCGCAGCGCCATCGACCAGCCAGCCGATGGTGCCGATATCGGCCCAGGTCAGCGTCGGATAATTGAAGATCGAGGAATACTTCGCCTTGCCTGCAAGCATGGCATCGACCAGCTCCTCGCGCGAGGAGCCGAGAGTCTCGGCGGCGGCGTAGAGATAGAGGCCATGGCCGCACTCGTCCTGCACCTTGGCGAGCAGCGCGGCCTTGCGGCGCAGCGTCGGCGCGCGCGTGATCCAGTTGCCTTCGGGCAGCATGCCGACGATTTCCGAATGGGCGTGCTGGGAGATCTGGCGCGTGAGCGTCTTGCGATAGGCCGCCGGCATCCAATCATTCGGCTCGATGCGCTCCTCGGCATCGATACGGGCCTGGAACTGCGCAGCCTTGGCGGCATCCTCGAGACCGCGATCGTCGGTCTCGGCCGTATTCAGCGCCTGGGTATACATGCGCATCCCTCCCGATTTATTGGGAGGCAATATATAACAAAAATTACTTCATGCAAGATATTTCTGTAACATAAAGATCAGGCGCCGAACCTCCGTTCCAGCAGCTTCCGCGCGGGCGGCAACGGCCCTTTCTCATTGGTTCCGTGACCATCGAGCCATTGCTCGGACGGAGCGAGCAGCGCGCGATAGATTTCGCCGCAAAGCTCACGGGCCGCCCTGCCCGGCCAGTCCGCCGGCAACAGGCCTTCGGGCAGCAACGGATCGCGCAGTACGACGCGGCGGTAGTGATGGATCAGGAGGATGCGCGCGGTGAAGGCGTCGGCCTCGGACAGATTCGCGCCACGCGCGATCGCGGCGCGCAGCGGCTCGAACGTCTTCATGAATTTGAGATAGGCATCCGCGGTGCGCTGCAGCGGCCAGCTTGCGCTGAGCAAACGGCGGCCGCTGTCGTCTTCCGCCGAGACTTCGAGACGGATCGCGCCTGCGGCTTCATCCGGCACCGGCACCCCCGACGGCGCGACCCAGACGCCCGGCAGCGGACTGCCGAAGCCGGCATTGCGCAGCGCCTCGCGCGAGGCATCGCGGTCCTCGCCGTTACCGATCAGGAGCAGCTCGAAGCGCCCTGTCCAGTCGGACGGCGGCGGATCGTAAATGTGGCGCGTCGCGGCCTCGAAGGTCTGACGCCCCTTGTCGGCGAGCCGATAGAAACTGTTGCGGCCGACTTTCTCACGCGTCAGCCAGCCGTCGGCGGCAAGGCGCGACATCGCGGTGCGCACCACGCCGCTGTCGATCGCGAGGCTTTCGAAGAATTCCAGCAGCGTGCCGAGCCACACCACGCCGCCGCGCGGCACGATGGCGTCACCGAACACGGTGATGACGATGGAGCCGGTTCGCGAGGGCTCGCGCTTGAGCTGGTCGATGATGCGGGAGAGCGGGTGCGCCATGCGGCATGGCTTAGCGCGTTTGGTGCGGGCGCGACAATGGACGGGAACGACGGTCGTCTCTTCTCCTTCTCCCCGCTTGCGGGGAGAAGGCCGGGATGAGGGGGAGCCTCCGCGCATTCGGTGAGAGTTGGACTCGCGGAGAGCCCCCCTCACCCGCCACGCTTCGCGTGTCGGCCTCTCCCCGCACGCGGGGAGAGGCGAAGGAAGAGCTTACCGATGCGGATCGGGGTACACCACGCTGCGCCAGCCGCTGCGATCGAACGGACGCCACTGGCCTTCCTTCTGCGCGAGGCGATCGGCGACCGCATAGACCACGGCGGGATGATGACCCATGCCGCAATGGCTGCTCTCGACCTCGATGCTCTCGGTCTCGGCGCCGGTCTTTTCCATGCAGCCCTGCCAGGCGCAGACGCCGTCGGTGCGGCTGAAGACGGCGGTGGTCGGCACCGGCGGCGGAGCGGCGAGATCACCGCCGAACTGAGGATCGACCTCGTCGGACTTCCGTCCGCTCGCCCATTCATAGACGCGCCAGGCATTGGTCGAATGGGGATCGCCGGCAAAAGGGCTGCCGAGCGTGATCACCTGCCGCACGCGCTCGGGCATCATCTTGGCGAGCTGCCGGGCGTAGAGGCCACCCAAGCTCCAGCCCACCAGGCTTATCTTGCGACTGTGGGCGTCGCTGAGCTCCTGAACCAAATCGACCATCGCATGCTGCACGCCGTCGCGCAGGCCGTAATTGCGGCCCTGGCGCCAGCCGCTCACCGCATAGCCCTTGCTGGTCAGGAACGTGCGCAACGCGCGCGTGGACGCATCGGAGGCCACGAGACCCGGCAGCACCAGCACCGGATGCCCGTCGCCGCGCGGCGCGAGGCTCAGCAGCGGCAGCGCGCCGAGGAAGGCACCGAACTCATGGATCGCGCGCCCTTCCAGAAACATCAGGGTACGGGACGGCGGACGCAGCGTCTGGGCAGTAGCGGTCATCAATTTTTCCCCTGGGAAGAAGACACCGGCGGCGATGCCGGAAACGGGTATGAATTCCAATACGCCGGCTTCGTGATCGTTCCGCAGCGCAACATGAATCAGCTAGGCGGCCGGTTCCCGACATTCAAGCGGGAGAGTTGCCGGGCGACAATAGGCCCGCGCGTTAATGCTAAAGGCCGTGACGCAAAAGTCACAGCAATCGGAGCAGGAATTCTACGGAGTAGAGCGCGAGCCCGGCGAGCCCGCCGATCAACGAGCCGTTGAATCGGATGTATTGCAGGTCGCGTCCGATGTTGATTTCGATCAGCGAAATCAGCTGCGCCATGTCCCACGCCTTGACCTGGTCGGAGATGAAGATCGAAACCCCGCTCTTCTGGTCGGCGACGAAGCTGCGCAGCACCGCGACGAGGCCCTTGTTGATCTCACCGCGCAGCTCGGCATCGCCGGCGAGCGCTTCCCCCGCCGCAACGAACATGCCGGCGAGATGATGCTGCAGCACCTGCGTCTCGCCGCTCGCGCTGCGCTCGATGAACGAGCGTGTGTTGGCCCAGACGGTGCGGGCGAGATCGGCAAGCTCGGGCCGCGCCAGCAGATCGCGCTTCAAGCCGTCGATGCGATCGATATAGGCCTGATCGGTGCCGAGCCGATCGACGAAGCTCAGCACCATGCGATCGAACTCGCCGCGAAACGGATGCTTGGGATCGCTGCGCACTTCGTTGAAGAAGGCGGTCGCGGACGCCACGATCTTGTTCACCAGAAACTTGTCGGCCCGGTAGAGCCGCAGCAGGGTCGGCAATTCCGCGCGCACCTTCTCGCGGATCATGCCCATCGTCTCCTGCTGGTTCAGCGTCTCGTGCATCACGCGCAGGAGATCGTCGAACAGGATCTGGTGACGCCCCTCCGCCACGAAGCCGCGCAAGGTGCCGGCCGCGAGCGGCGCAAGGTCGATCGCCTGGAGCTGCGAGGACATGCGGCGGATGATGAAGGTCATCAGGCCCGAGCTTTCCGTTGCGGAGACGGCCTCCGGCAACAGCCGCAGCGCGAAGCGCGCGAGATCGTCGCTGCGCTTGCGGTCGCGCAGCCAGTCGGCGACGAAAGAGCCGAAATCGATCTCTCTCAGCTTGGCCTCGACGGGACCGGCCTCGAGGAAATGCACCTGTATGAACTCGCCGAGCTTGTCGGCGATGCGGGCCTGGTTACTCTGGATGATCGCGGTGTGCGGGATCGGCAGGCCGAGCGGCCGCTTGAATAGCGCAACCACGGCATACCAGTCGGCGAGCCCACCGATGGTCGCGGCTTCCGCGAAGGCGGCGATGAAGCCGAACACGGGGTGCACTGGCAGCAGCCATTTCGCGACGACGAACAGCGCCAGCGTGGAAGCCAACACCAGCGTCGCCAGCGCTTTCACGCGGCGCAGCTCGGCCGCGCGTTCGGCATCGCCGGGGGTATCGAAGGAGAAGGTGGCTGATGAGTCCATGACTGCATCACAGTACTCGTCATTGCGAGCGAAGCGAAGCAATCCAGAATCTTTCCGCGGAGGGATTCTGGATTGCTTCGTCGCGAGGGCTCCTCGCAATGACGGCGGAGTCGGTGGCGGCTGCGGCGCAAAAACAAAAGGCCCGCCGAAGCGGGCCTCAAATTTCAGTTTGAACTCAGGATCGCCGGATCAGGCGGTCTTGTTGTAGACCTTGGCGAAGTTGTCCTGAGCGGACTTGGCACCGTTGGCGGCGAGCTGGCCGAAATAGTCCGCGGTCGCCTTGGCGCGCGAGACGAACACTTCGCCGCGGGCGCGGAGCAGGCTCGACTGGATCTCGACGGCTTCGCTGACCGACTTGGCGGAGGCGAGCTTGTCGATACCGGCGAAGAACGCCTGGGCGTCGTCGTAAATCGCCTGCTGGATGTTGCGGCTGATCTTGCCGGCTTCAGTGACGGACTCGGTCACCGCGTTTTCGACGGCGGCGGTCACGCGCTCGGAACCAGCGAACACCTCGGCAGCACGGTCCTTGGCGGTGTTGGCGGACTTCTTGACGAACTCGCGGGCAGCTTCGGGAACTTCCAGGTTCTGGATGTTCTTGAATGCGTCCTTGAAGCCTTCGAAAGCGGTGTTGGTTTCGGTGGTCATGGGGTTCTCTCCATCCTCATTGTTTTGAGCTATGGGCTCACCCCGTCCGCATTGGCCCGGGGCACGTCTTATATGGCATAGTTAATGGTGCGATGCAATATTCATATTGCACTGCGATATCACGAAATCGTGAGGATGGTTAAAAGACAGCCACCCGGTGCCTTATTACCCCCTCGCCTACTGTGCATGGGGTTGAGTTCCATTTTTTGAAATTCGCGGGGCGCCGCTAGTGCTGCACCGCCCCCGGCAGCCCATAGGCCTCCATCTGGGCCTGGACTTGCGCGATGTTGTGGCCGAGCACGACGATGTCATGGGTCTTGCCATCGACGTCGCGGACATGATCCCGCAACAGCGCCTCAGCCTTGAAACCGAGGCTCTCGAACAGGGCGATGGCCGATTGCTGGTCGACCGTCATCTGCACCGAGAGCTTTTCCAAGCCCGCGCCCAGCGCGAGCGCGAAGGTCTCCTGCGACAGCGCCCGCCCCACCCCCTTCCCGCGGACATCCAGCGAGACCACCATGCGGATCTCGCCGACATGGGGTGACCAGGAGTGGGGATCGCGCACCAGCGTGCCACAGCCCACGACCTTGCCGTCCCTGACCGCGAGCAGGCTCGTGATCGCGCCGCGCTCGATTTCCTTGACCCAGGCCGACAGCACTTTGGGCTCGCTGATATTGCGCGGCAGGAACAGCAAATCGTGGGTCGGCAGGCCCTTGCCGAAGGCGAGCACCGCGGCTTCGTCCGCGGGGGCCATCACGCGGATCTCGATGTCGCCGGCGTCGGTCTTGACGTGACGCGGATAGGAACGCTGCTCGCTCATGTCGATCTCTTCCCCAGCCAGGAATCCAGTTTCGGCCACAGCCGCTTGACGGCATTGGCGCCGGCGACCAGCGAGACGTGACCGCCCTTCAGCATCACTTCTTCCTTGTCCGTGGACCCGATCTTCGCGATCAGGTGCTTGGCGGCTTCATACGGCACGATGTGGTCGTGCTCGGCGACCGCATGCAGGATCGGCACCTTGATGTCCTCGAGCCTGGCCGCACGGCCGCCGACCGACATGGTGTCGTTGAACAGCTTGTTGTCCCACATCAGGTCCTTGGTGATACCGCGGAAATATTCGCCCGCGAGCGGCAGCGTGTCGGTCGCCCAGCGGTCGAACATCCGGTAGGACTTGACGAACTCGTCGTTCCAGATGTTTTCCCAGAGCTGGATCTGGCTCGCCGTGCGCGAGGCCGGGCGCAGCATCTCGAACGAGGACAGGATCATCTCCGGCGGCACGTTGCCGACGCTGTCGACGAGACGGTCGACGTCGAAATAACGGCGGTCGGAGAAATTCGAAAACAGTTTCATCTCGCGGAAGTCGATCGGCGTGGTGAAGCAGATCAGGTTCTTCATCGGCCCGTCCTTGTGGATCGAGCCATAGAGCAGCGACAGCACGCCCCCGAAGCAATAGCCGATGACGGAGACGTCCTGCTCGCCGGAATCGGCCTGCACGCGGCGGACGCAATCCGGAATGAAGTCGAGGACGTAGTCCTCCATCCGCAGACTCTTCTCCTCCGGCCGCGGCGCGCTCCAGTCGAGCATGTAGACGTCGTAACCGCGCTTGAGCAGGAACTCGATGAAGCTCTGGCCAGGGACGAGATCGAGGATGTAGCCGCGATTGGTGGTCGCCATCACGATCAGCACCGGCACGCGGTAGATCTCGTCCGACATCGGCCGGTAATGATAGAGACTCATCGTGCCGCGCGAATGCAGCACGTCCTTCGGCGTCGAGCCGAGCGAAGGACCCGAGGTCGAGAAATACTCGACACCCTTGATGCTACGCTGGATGGCGCGCTGCACCTCGGTCTGGATGCGCTCCGGAATGGAGGCGAGATCAAGTCCTGCCGGCGCGTTCATGTCTGCCCGCCGTTCTCGGAGGGCGGCTGCTTGGTCCGTGGCGGCCGCGGCGTCCCGTCGAAACCCTGCGAGATGCCTGAATGCGCCGCCATCTGGCTCAGCATCGACTTCATCTCGCCGATCTGGGCTTCGATCGACTGCAACCGCTCGGCCAGACTTGTGATCTGCTCGCGGCTCGGCAGGTTCATGGAGACCAGATACTTCTCCATGAGTTCGCCGAGCTGCTTCTGAGCACCTGCAGCAACTCCGCCCGCGCGGTTCATCGCTTGCGAAAACTGGGGCGACGACATCGCCTGGTTGGCGAAGGAGTTGAACCCCTTCTCCATCTCGCCCACCATCTTCTGCCACATGGCGACGGGGTCGTTGATCTTGTCGGTCATCGGCGTCCTCCTGCTATCGAGAGCTTCGATGCCCATTCTTTTCCCTCATACGACACCGTTGCGAGGGAGCGGTCAACCGGGAAGCGGCGGCTCGGTCTCGCGCACGGTTTCATTGCGAGGGGAAACCGTGCGATACAGTCTTCAGCCAAACGCTCAGGGAACACATCCGTGACCACCCATCAGCCGCCCCAGACCATCCGCGCCAACGGCATCGACATCTGCTACGAGATCTTCGGCAACGACAACGCCGAGCCGCTGCTGCTGATCATGGGGCTCGGGGCGCAGATGATCCACTGGGACGATGCGTTCTGCGAGCAGCTTGCCGCGCGCGGCTTCCGCGTGATCCGCTTCGACAACCGCGACATCGGCAAGTCCAGCCATCTGACAGGCGGCAAGCGCCTGACGCCGCTCGAGCTGCTGAAGTTGCGCTTCTTCAGGATTCCGGTCGCTGCGACCTACAAGCTGATCGACATGGCCAAGGACACGGTCGGGCTGATGGATGCGCTCGGCATCAAGTCGGCGCATCTCGTCGGGGCGTCCATGGGCGGCATGATCGCGCAGGAGGTGACGCTGTCGTTTCCGCACCGCGTCCGTTCGCTGACATCGATCATGTCGACCACAGGCAATCCGCGCGTTCCGCCGCCGACCCGCGAGGCCGCTGCGATGCTGATGGCCCCGCCGCCGCGCAGCAAAGAGGAGTACATCGTCCGTTACGGCCAGACCTGGAAGGTGCTGCGCGCCGGACATTTTCCGGAGGAAGAAGCGCTCGATCCCGAGCGCGCCGAGCGGGTGTTCGCGCGCGGCCTCAATCCCGCCGGCGTCGGCCGCCAGCTTCGCGCCGTGCTGGCCTCCGGCAGCCGCAAGGAGCGGCTGCACGCCGTGAAGGCGCCGACACTGGTCATACACGGCACCGTCGATCCGCTGGTGCGCCCCGAAGGCGGCAAGGACACGGCAGCGTCGATCCCGAACGCGAAGCTAATGATGATCGAGGGCATGGGCCACGCACTGCCGATGCGCTTCTGGCCGGAGATCATCGACGCCATCGATAAGCACGCGCATGGCGCGGCGGCCAAGGCCGCTTAAGAGTGCGGCCTAGGCCTTCTTCGCGAGCCAGATCACATGGCGCGCGCCGCCGCCTCTGCCGGTAGCGCGCACCGCGACTTCATTGACGTTGAGACCGGTGCGCTTGAGGCGCTTGGTGAAGGCATCATTAGGTCCCGATGACCAGACCGCAAGCACCCCGCCCGCCCGCAGCGCCGTCTTCGCTGCCTGCAACCCGCTCGCGCTGTAGAGCGCATCATTGCCCTTGCGGGTCAGCCCTTCCGGCCCATTGTCGACATCGAGGAGAATGGCGTCGAAGGCCGAGCTCTTGGCACGGATGACCTCGCCGACATCGACTTCCCGGATCTTCACCCTGACATCATCGAGGCTGTCGCCGAAAACCTCGGCCATCGGCCCGCGCGCCCAGGCGACCACGGCGGGCACCAATTCAGACACCACGATCTTCGCCTTGGGCCCCAGCACCGTGAGCGCAGCACGCAACGTAAAGCCCATGCCGAGGCCGCCGATCAGCATGATAGGCTTTGCAACCTTTTCGATCTGCTTCGCCGCCAGCGTCGCAAGCGCGGCCTCCGAGCCCGACAGGCGGTTGTTCATCAGCTCGTTGGTGCCGAGCTTGATGGAAAACTCCTTGCCCCGCCGCATCAGGCGGAGCTCTTCATCGGAGCCGGGTATCTTGGCGGTGTCGAGCTTTTCCCAGGGAATCATGGGGGGACGTTTAGCACGAATAATTCGTAGCCCGGGTGAGCGCAGCGACACCCGGGGCCCCTCGTACCGCGAATCCCGGATGTCGCTGCGCTCATCCGGGCTACGGGCGCGCGCCTTCGTCTACCCACCCGCCCAGACGTCGAGCACGTAGCGGTTCGTCGTGCCCATCTCCTCGATCCACCGCGCGCTGGCGGCGGCATCGCTGCCGCTTTTCTCGCGGTGGATGGCAACCAGCGCCGCCTTCACGTCTGGCTCCATCTTGCCGCCGTCGCCGCAGACATAGACGATCGCGCCCTGCTCGATCAGCGGCCAGACCTTGTCCTTCTGCGCGGCGAGGACGTGCTGCACGTAGGTCTTTGGTCCGTCGGCGCGCGAGAACGCCGTGAACAGCTCGGTGATGCCGCTTGCCGCCAGCGCCTTCAGCTCCTCCGCATAGAGAAAATCCTGGTCGGGATGGCGGCAGCCGAAAAACAGCATGGCCGGGCCGAGCGCGGCGCCCTTCGCCTTGCGTGCGGCGCGCTCCTGCAGGAAGCCGCGGAACGGGGCGAGGCCCGTGCCCGGGCCGATCATGATGATCGGCACCGAGGGATCGTCGGGAAGCCGGAAGCCGGCCTTGGTCTCGCGCACGGTGGCATAGACCGCATCGCCCACGCGCCGGTTGGCGAGATAATTCGAGCAGATGCCCTTGTAGGTGCCACGTCCGGAAGCGGCCGGCCCTTCGACCACGCCGACCGTGATGCTGCAGCGTGCAGGATCGACCGACGGCGAAGACGAGATCGAGTAATAGCGCGGTGCCAGCAGCGAGAGCATCTCCAGATAGACATGGAACGGCAGTTCGCAGGCGGGATATTCGAGCAGCAGGTCGAACACCGATTTGCGTCTGGCGAGAATCTCGCTGCGGTAACGTTCGAGCGGCTCCGTCTCCTCGCCGACATAGGCCAGCAGCTTCGGCTTGGTGACGGGGCAGCGAGTGTGCTCGGCCATGATCTGGATCTGCTTGCGCGTCGCGACCTGCTGCAGCTCGACGAACTCGCTGAGCAGACGGCCGACCGAGACGGCATCTCCCACCGGCAATTGCGCGCGGCGGCCTTCCGTGACCCGAAGCCTGATCTGGTCAGCCGGCAGGAAGCCGAAGCGGCGGGCGACCGAATCCACCAGCGTCGGATCGTTGCGTGGAACGACGCTGAGGTGATCGCCGACGCGATAGCTGACATTGGCCGGCAGCTGCACCTCGATATGGCGCGTCGAGCGGTCCGACGGATTGGGTCCCGCCTTGTTCTGGAGCTCGTCGTTGGCCAGCACCTTCATCGCCACCGCGCCGCCCTGGGCCACGATGGTGTTGACCGCGGTCACCGCGACCGGCTCGATCGCGTAGAGCGGATCGTCCTCGGCGGTGCGGGTGAAATTCCAGTCGACACCGAATTCCTTGGTCGCGACTTGCGCTGCGGCCGGGAACCATTTCTGGAACTGGCCGTCGAGATCGCTGCGCGCATCGCCCTCGCCGCGCGGATAAACCGCGCGCGCGCCATGGGCCGACAATTGCTCGTCGATCAGGCGCGGCACCGATTGATAGGTCGCGGCCCAGTCGCTGTTGCCGCAGCCGAACACGGCATAGCGCACCCCGGCAAAGGCATCCTTCGGCAACTCGCCGCCGAGCCATTTGACGAACTGCGTCGCGTTGTCGGGCGGCGCGCCGTTATAGGAGGCGCAGATGATCAGCACGCCGCCCTCCTGCGGCAGCTTGCCGACGTAATCGTCGAGCGGGCCGAGATGCACGGCAAAGCCGTTGATCTCTGCAAGGTCCGCCATGCGCGTCGCGAGCTCTTCCGCCGTGCCGAGATTGGAGCCGTACAGCACCAGCATCGGCGTGTTGTGGCCGGGCCGCGCCGTCGGTTGGCGCGGCGCCTTCGGCGACGAAGCCACGGCCGCGGTCGGGCCGCCATAGGCACCCCGCTCGCGATCGGCGCGCGGACGCACCCTGATCTTGAAGCCCTCCGGCTTCATCGTCAGCGTCTCCTTCAGGTGCATCTGGTAGCGCTGGTGGTCGATCAGCTTGAAGCGCTGCAGGATCATGCCGAGCGCGAGCGCGGCCTCATGCATGGCAAAGCCGCGGCCGATGCAGGCGCGCTGGCCGTTGCCGAACGGCTTCCAGGCATTGATCGGCCGCTTGGCCTCGGCTTCCTTGCTGAAATTCTCGGGATCGAACGCGTCGGGGTTAGGTCCCCACACCGAGGGATCGCGGTGCAGCGCCGTCACCAGGATGGTGATGAAGGTGCCCTTCCGGAGCTTGTACTTGCCGCCACCGATGGTCTCGTCGGCAAGCGGCGAGATGCCATAGGCCGGCGCCGGCGGCCACAGCCGCAGCGCCTCTTTCAAGATCTGCGTGATGTAGGTGAGCTGCGTCACCTGCTGGTAGGTCGGCTTGGCGTTGACGTCGGGCCCGAAGACGCGATCGACCTCCTCATAGGCCTTCTTCAGGATCTCCGGGTGCTTGAGCAGCGCATAAAGCGTGTAGGACAACAGGCCGCTGGTGGTCTCGTGGCCCGCGATCAGGAAGGTGTTGATCTGGTAACGGATGTTGACGTCGTCGAGCTGCTCGCCTGTCGAGCGGTCGACGCCGGTCATCATCGCGGCCAGCATGTCCTTCTTGTCGTCGATCGCGTCCGCATTCTTGCGGCGCTCGGCGATGATCTCGTCGACCATCTTGTTCATGAAGGCGACGTCTTCGCCCATGGTCTTGCGCCGCTTCTGCATCCAGACCTGCTCGAACGGCAGGCCGCGCGTCATCATGATGGTTTCGAGCGAGCGCACCAGCGACTCGACGAAGGGATGGTAGTCGCGCCGGTAGAACGAATTGAAGCGGTATTCGAAGCCGCACAGGCCGATCGTGTCCAGCGTCAGCGCGGTCATGTCATGGACGACGTCGATCTCGTCGTCGGCGTTGAGCCGCTCCCATTTCTGGACGAGCTGCTCGGCGATGTCGACCATGCTCGGATGGTAGGACTGCATCGCGCGGTTGCCGAACGGCTGCAGCAGGATGTTGTGCGCCTTGCTCCAGTTCGGCTCGCGTGTGTCAGCCGTGAACAGCCCGTCGCCGCCGACCGCACGCACGCGCCGCAGCGCGCCGCGCACCGTCTTGTCGAAGCGCTTCTCGTCGGACAGCTCGTCGACGAGGTCGTGGCCGGAAACGACCACGATCGGCGAACCCATCATGTCGAGCCAGAAGATCGGACCGAGCTCCTTGGCAAGCCGCGTCAGATGCTGCACGGGAGCGGCCGAATCCAGCGATAGCATGTTGCCGACCACAGGCTTGGTCGGCGGTTGCGGGATCGGGTCCAGTCGGTTCTTGGATGACATCGAAAGTGCTTCCCCCTGATCGCGTCATTCCGGGGCGATGCGCAGCATCGAACCCGGAATCTCGAGGTTCCGGGTCTGGTCCTTTGGACCATCCCGGAACGACGTCTAAACTCACATCGCCGACTGAGCCGTCAGCCAAACCGCCTTCTACGCCATTCGATCAGCTTGGCGCTGACCTCTTCCGGCTTCTCCTGCTGCGTCCAATGGCCGCTATCCTTCACCAGGTATTTCTCGAGATCTTCGATCAGCTTCTCCATGCCGTCGGCCGCCGAGGGCGGCAGCACCGCATCGTTCTCCGCCATGATCATCAGCGACGGCACATGGATGTGATGATCCAGCCCCTTCGCGCGCTCCCAATTGCGGGTGAAGTTGCGGTACCAGTTGATGCCGCCGGTGAAGCCGGTCTTGCTGAACGTGTCGACGAACACTTTCTTCTCGTCGGCCGACAGGATCGGCGTGCGCGGATCGACCTTGGCATCGTAGGCCGCGATCATCTGCGGGAACGCCAGATTGGTTTTCGACGAAGCGCCGACACCTGCGATCGGCGGCTCCTCCGCCTTTGCCGGCGGCCGCGCCAGCGGCTTGCGCATGAAGGCATCAAATGTCTGCTCGACCCGGCTGCCGAATATCCTGTCGGGCTCGCGCGCGGGATCCTGGAACTGGACGATGTACATCTGGTCGCCGTAGCGCTGGCGGAACAGCGCGATGGGGTCAATCGGCGCGCGGTCCCAATGCGGGGTGTTGACGCCAACAACGCCGGCGACGCGCGTGGGATGCCGCAGCGGCATCTGCCAGACGACGAAACCACCCCAATCGTGACCGACGAAGATCGCCTTGTCGATTTTCAGATGATCGAGCAGACCGACGAGATCACCGGTCAGATGCTCCATGTCGTAGGCTTCGACCGGCTCCGGCCGGTCGGTTGCGCCATAGCCGCGCTGGTCCGGGGCAATGACCCGGATGCCGGCCTCGCTCAGCGCCTTGATCTGATGGCGCCAGGAGAAGGCGAGCTCCGGCCAGCCATGGCACAGCACCACCGGCGGCTTGTCGGTGACCGGGCCCGCCTCGTAATAGCCCATGCGGATTCCGTTCGTCTGCGCGAACTCGAGCGGCGGCATTTCAATCATTGCAATAGTCCTATTCGGCGGCGCCCTTGATGTCGGCCGCCGGTGGCGCATAGGCCGCTTCCAGTGCGGCGAACTCTTCCGGCAGCATGTCGCACATCACCTGCACATGCGGAATGATGTTGGCGCCGACGATGAAGCCGAAATCGAGCTGGTCGCGATAGCTCTGCACGGTGATATTGAGCGCCTGCCCGTGCGTCGAGATCGAGACCGGGAAGATGTGCAACAATTCGGCACCGGCGGCGTAGAGCGTCTGCCGCGGCCCGGGCACGTTGGACACCGTGATGTTCGCGGCCGGAGGCAGCACGTCCGAGAGGTTCGAGCGGCTGTAGAGCAAGGCCAGGATCTGCACCATGATCGGCGCGCCCAGCATCGAGATGTTGGAGACCTGGGGCATCAGCGCGCGCAAGGGATGCGACATCTCCTTGGACTTGGTCGATTGCGCGATGATGGCCTCCAGCCGCGCCTTGGGATCGTCGATGTTGGTCGCGATCGCGCAGATCATGCCGAACACCTGGTTGTTGGCCTCGGTGTTGCCTTCCTCGCGAAGCGAGATCGGCACGGCCGCAGTCAGCGATTTCGCCGGCAGCGTGCTATATTGCTGCAGGTAGCGCCGAACCACGCCGGAGGCGAGCGCCAGCACGACGTCGTTGAGCTTGCCGCCGGCGAGCTTCGCCAGCGCCTTCGCGCGCGACAGCGAGATCGACACGCCGGCGAAGCTGCGTTCCGACGATATGGTCTTGTTGAGCATGGTCGGCGGCGACACCATGCTGGCGAGGCTCTCGCGCGACTTGGGATCGGAGACCTTGCCGAGCACCTCCGACACGCTCTTGACCATGGTCGGGATATTGCCCGCGAAGCGCACCGCACTCTCGATCTGGTACATCGCGTTGTCGAACAGGATCGAGCCGATGTCGCTCTTGCCGGTGCGCGGCAGCTGCAGGTTCTGCGCGGCCTTGCCGGCGTCGAGCGGCTGGTTGAACAGCTGCTGGTAGGAATCCAGCAGGTTCGCGGCGATGTCGCGCGGCTCCTGTCCGGGCTTGCTGCCTGCCGCCGGCGGATCGACCTTCCGCGGGATCGGCGAGATATCGTAGATCATGTTGGTCAGCGCCGCGCCGGCACCGCCGTCGATGGCGGCATGGTGCATCTTGGAATAGAGCCCGACCTCGTTGTCCTTCATGCCCTCGAACACGTAGAATTCCCAGAGCGGGCGGGCGCGGTTCAACAGCTTGGCGTGCATCCAGCCGACGATGCGCTCGAGCGTGGCGCGGTCGCGCGGCTGCGGCAGGCTGGCGCGGAAGATGTGGCGGTCGATGTCGAACTGATCGTCCTCGACCCAGGAGGGATGATCGATGTCGAGCGGCGCCTTCTCCAGCCGCGCTTTCAGGATCGGCGCGATATGCAGGCGCGAGACGATCATCGCCTTGAAGTCTTCGAAGAAGTCGCCCTTGTAGTCGTCGGGCAGGCGAAAGATCGCCATGCTGCCGACATGCATCGGCATCTCCGGCGTTTCCAGATAGAGAAATGATGCGTCCAGCGACGACAGCTTCTTACCGTCAGCCATAGTTCCCTCCGCTACTTATTTGACGGGCGCCTTTGCCGGCGCTTCTCGTCAGGCCGATATTGCCTGCTCCGGCGGGGCATATGCAATGGCAAACGGCCCTGCCCGGTCAAATGGCGAGAACTCCCCTTCCGGTTGCGCCAGCCGGTCCGCAACGGCCCATAGCGCCGCGGGGTTCACCCCGAGCCCGATATGGCTCGCCAGGAGCACCTCGATGTTCTCGGCCCGATCGGAGGGACGGAGCAGGCAGGTCCGCCAGTTCACGACGCCGTCGGCACGCGAGTAGATCGACGTCGCCGGCACGGGCAGATCGCCGGCGATTGCCTCGCGCGCCTCTGCGAGATCCTCGACCCGCTCGCCGGACAGCGCCTCGTAGAGCCGCGTGGCGTTGGTCGCTCGCACGTCGTTGGCAAACGGGCTGCCGAGCGTGATGACATAGCGAACCATATCGGGCGCCCAAAGCGCGAGATCGCGGGCATAGACGCCGCCGAGGCTCCATCCGACGAGGCTGACCTTGCGCCCGCTTGCGCGATGGATCTCGGCAAGACGGGTGCGCAGGGCGTCCCGCATCCGCCCAAGCCCGCCGAGATTGCGGCCCATCCGCCAGGCCTGCGCCTCATAACCGAGTTCGCTGAGATAGCGGCGCATCGGCGCCATCGAGAGGTCGCTGGCGAGGAAGCCCGGCAGCGCAAGTACCGGATGGCCGTCGCCCCTCGGCGCCCGCATCAGGATAGGCGATAGCAGCAGGCTCGCATTGAGCTCGAACAAGCCGCGGGCCTCGGCGAGCAGCATGCCGAGCCCCGGCGGACGAAGCCGGCCTGCCTCCTCGGTGCCATCCGGCCCGGGCGACACTGTTATTTCTTCTTGTCGCTGCTGCGTGTGCCGCCGAGGCCGGCCATGGTGACGAACATGTCCTGGAAGCGCTCGGCGATCTTCGGGTCGAAGGTAAACCAGCTCTGGATCAACGATTCCGGCGAGACCTTCTCGATGTTGCTCAGCACCTGCTGCTGCAACTTGTCCATCACCGCCGTTTGCATCGGTCCCACGTCGGGCAGACCGAAGAACTGGCGGGCCTCGAGAGGGGTGCAGTCGATTTCGATATTAACTTTCATGTCCCCTCCGGATGAGATTCGAGCGGCCCGGCTGAGTATCGCCGCGAGTTGTGGTGCGACGCAAGCGACCTGATGCGGGCGCGATGCGGGCCGTCCCGCAATCGGCCGATATGGTCAACCAAAGTCGAAAGGGGCGTTCTTCCCATGCCGGGCGGCACGGTCAGCATTGCTGCACAGCGGCGCAACTTGGCGCGTTCCTTGCTGGAATGGCGCTTGCACCGGTCGAGAACTCTGGGCAACATGGATCAATCAGCTCGCCGAACAAGCAAAAATCATCGGCAGGGCACGTGGAGAGGGTCAAGAATGTCAGTCGGTCGAAGTCTGTTTGCGGCGACGCTCGCCGGTACGCTTGCGTTGACGATCACGCCGGCGTCCAGCCAGACGCTACGTTATGCCAACCAGGGTGACCTTAAGTCCCTCGACCCCTATACGCTCAACGAGAGCACGACCCACGCCCATCTCGGTCACGTCTATCAAGGCCTCACCGCGCGCGACAAGGACCTCAAGATCATTCCGGCGCTGGCAGAAAGCTGGGAAACTCCGGAGCCGACGCGCTGGCGCTTCCATTTGCGCAAGGGCGTGAAATTCCACAACGGCGACCCCTTCACCGCGGACGACGTGCTGTTTTCGGCCGATCGCGTCCGCAAGAAGGGGTCCAATATGCAGACCCGCCTCGCGCCCGACATCAAGGTCGTAAAGGTCGACGACTACACCGTCGACTTCGTGCTGCCCTCGCCTAATCCCATCCTGCATAACTCGTGGGATGTCTGGTACATCATGGACAAGAAGTGGGCCGAGGCGAACAACGTCGTCGATCCGACGCCGGTTGCGGCGACAACGCCGAGCTATGCCTCGCTCCACGAGAACGGCACCGGTCCCTTCATCATCGAAAGCCATCAGCCTGGCGTGAAGACGGTGTTCAAGGCCAACCCCGATTACTGGGGCAAGATGGAAGGCAATCTGAAGGAGATCGTGTTCACCCCGATCGCCTCCGACGCCACCCGCGTCGCCGCGCTGCTTTCGGGCGAAGTCGATGTCATCGAGCCGGTGCCGATCCAGGACATCTCCCGCGTCGATTCCAGCCCGAACGCCCAGGTGCTGAAGGGGGCGGAGCTGCGCACCATCTTCATCGGCTTCGACCAGACCCGCGACGAGCTGCTCTATTCCAACATCAAGGGCAAGAACCCGTTCAAGGACGCCCGTGTCCGCGAGGCCTTCTACAAGGCGATCGACATCGAGCTGATCAAGACGCGCGTGATGCGCGGGCTGTCGACGCCCTCCGCCCTGATGATCGCGCCGGAACTGTTCGCCCTCTCCAAGGAGTTCACGCGGCCGAAATTCGATCCTGACGGCGCCAAGAAGCTGCTGACCGAGGCGGGCTACCCCGAAGGCTTCGAAGTCACGATGGATTGCCCGAACGATCGTTACGTCAACGACGCCGCGATCTGCCAGGCTGTCGTCGGCATGCTTGCCCGCATCGGCGTCAAGATCAATCTTCTGGCGCAGCCGAAGGCGCAGTACTTCGCCAAGGTGCTCAAGCAAGGCGGCTACCAGACCTCGTTCTACCTCCTGGGCTGGACGCCGAGCACGATGGACTCCCACAACGTGCTCTATGACATCATGGGCTGCCGCGACGATGCGAAATCCTCACGCGGCGAAGCCAATCTCGGCGGCTATTGCAACAAGGAGTTCGACGCCATCACCGACAAGGTGCTGGTCGAAACCGACACCGCCAAGCGCAACCAGCTGATCAAGCAGGCTTACGACGTCAGCATCAAGGACTGGGCCTACATTCCGCTGCACCAGCAGGCGCTGGCCTGGGGCGTATCGAAGAAGGTCAACCTGCCGCAGCGCGCGGACAACCTGGTCATGTTCCACTGGGCGACCAAGAAGGAATAGCGTCAGTTGAACACGAGGTCCCGGCAGCGTAAGGCTTCCGGGACCTTTCCTTTTTCCGGCTGACAAAGTCGTCGGCCGCACGCACACCCAAGGATAGTGGAAGGCATGCTCGCTTTCACTCTTCGCCGCGCCGTTCAGGCCATCGGCGTCATGTTCGCCGTCGGCATCATCGCCTTCTCGATGTTCCGTTTCGCCGGCGATCCCGTCAATCAGATCGTCTCGATCGACACGTCGGCGGCCGAGCGCGAAATCGTGCGCAAGTCGCTCGGCCTCGACGACCCCGTGCCGGTGCAGTTCATGCGCTATTTCGCCGATGCCGCGCAGTTCAAGTTCGGCGTCTCCTACCAGTTCCGCCAGCCGGTCTCGACGCTGTTGATGGAGCGCATGCCCGCCACGCTGGAGCTGGCGATCTGCGCCACCGTATTCGCGATGGTGTTCGGCATCCTGATGGGCGTCTATTCGGCGCTCAGGCGCGACACCATGCTGACCAAGTTATTGCAAGCGGTATCTCTTGTCGGCATCTCGCTGCCGACTTTCCTGATCGGCATCCTGCTGATCTATCTGTTCGCCGTGACCCTGGGCTGGTTGCCCTCGTTCGGCCGTGGCGAGGTCGTCAAGCTCGGCTGGTGGAGCACCGGCCTGCTCACGCTGTCGGGACTGAAGGCGTTGATCATGCCCTCGATCACGCTCGGCCTGTTCCAGATGACCCTGATCATGCGGCTGGTGCGCGCCGAGATGCTGGAAGTGCTGCGAACCGACTACATCCGCTTTGCCCGGGCCCGCGGGCTCACCACGCGCGCCATCCATTTCGGGCACGCACTGAAGAACACCTTGATTCCCGTCATTACGGTGGCCGGACTGCAGTTTGGCTCGGTTATTGCATTTTCGATCATCACCGAGACCGTGTTCCAATGGCCGGGCATGGGACTTCTGTTCGTGCAGGCGGTGCAAAACGTCGATATCCCGATCATGGCCGCCTATTTGCTGATGGTTTCGCTGATCTTCGTCACCATCAATCTGGTGGTCGACATCCTCTACACCGTGGTCGATCCGCGCCTGCGCGCGACCGTCGGCCGCGCCACATAAGGCAATTCTGCATGTCCGACGCAGTCGCCTCCAATCCCGAGAAGCCGAGCACGCCGCCCGCGCATGCCGGCCGCAGCTGGCTGAGCCGCGCGCTCGACAGCGACATCTTCTATTCGTTCCGCCGCTCCAAGCTGACCATGGTGGCGGCGGCCATCACTGTGCTGTTCTTCCTGCTCGCGATCTTTGCGTCCGCGCTCGCGGTGCAGAACCCGTTCGATCCCGCACAGCTGCAGTTGATGAACTCGCGCATCTCGCCGCTATGGACCGCCGACGGCCAGAGCCCGTTCCTGCTCGGCACCGACGAGCAGGGCCGCGATGTGTTCTCCGCCATCCTCTACGGCATGCGCATCTCGCTCGCCGTCGGCGTCGCGGGCGTGATCTTCGCCGGTGCGCTCGGCATCGCACTCGGCCTGATCGCCGGCTATTTCGGCGGCGCGGTCGATGGCGTCATCATGCGGATCGCCGACGTCCAGCTCACCTTCCCCGCCATTCTGATCGCGCTGCTGGTCAACGGCATCGCCAAGTCGATCTTCGGCAACCGGCTGGACGCCACCAGCATGCTGGTGGTGCTGGTGATCTCGATCGGCCTGAGTTTCTGGGTCGGCTATGCCCGCACGGTGCGCGGCTCCGTGATGGTCGAGAAGAACAAGGACTACGTGGCCGCCGCCCAGTTGATCGGCCTGCCCGCGCCCAAGATCATGCTGCGGCACGTGCTGCCCAACACGATGGGTCCGATCCTGGTGATCGCCACCATCAACCTTGCGCTCGCCATCATCACCGAGGCGACGCTGTCCTTCCTCGGCGTCGGCCTGCCCGACACGATGCCCTCGCTGGGCACCTTGATCCGCATCGGCAACAACTATCTGTTCGCCGGCGAATGGTGGATCGTCGCCTTCCCCGGCTTGGCGCTCGCCGGCTTGATCCTGTCGATCAATCTGCTCGGCGACTGGCTGCGCGACGCGCTCAACCCGAAACTCCGATAAGCAGCATTTCGATGAGCAATCCCTTGATGAATACGCCTCGCTCATGACCGACCCCATCCTCTCCGTTCGCAACCTTCAGGTGGAGTTCGCCTCCCGCCGCGGCACGCTGCGCGCCATCGACGGCGTCTCGTTCGACATCGCCAAGGGCGAGGTGCTGGGTGTGGTCGGCGAATCCGGCGCCGGCAAGTCCGTCACCGGCCTTGCCGTGATCGGCCTGATTGATCCGCCCGGCCGCATCGCCGGTGGCGAGATCCGTCTCGCCGGCCAGCGCATCGACAATCTGCCGCCCGAGGAGATGCGCCGCATCCGTGGCAAGCGCATCGGAATGATCTTCCAGGACCCTCTCACCTCGCTCAATCCGCTCTATCGGGTCGGCGACCAGATCGTCGAGACCATCAGGACCCACCTGGACCTCTCCGAATCCGCCGCCCGCCGCCGTGCCATCGACCTGCTCGCCGAGGTCGGCATTCCCGCACCGGAAAAGCGCATCGACGGCTATCCGCACGAGTTCTCCGGCGGCATGCGCCAGCGCGTCGTGATCGCGCTCGCGATCTGCGCCGAACCCGAGCTGATCATCGCGGACGAGCCGACCACCGCGCTCGACGTCTCCGTGCAGGCGCAGATCATCTCGCTGATCAAGCGGCTCGGCCGCGACCATGGCACCGCCGTGATGCTGGTGACGCACGACATGGGCGTGATCGCGGAGACCTCGGACCGGGTCGCGGTGATGTATGCCGGCCGTGTCGCCGAGATCGGTCCGGTCCAGGATGTCGTCAGAAATCCGCTGCATCCCTACGCCAAGGGCCTGATGGGCGCGATCCCGACTCTGGCCGGCGAGGACAAGCGCCTCCAGCAGATTCCCGGCTCCATGCCGCGTCTCTCGGCGATCCCGCGCGGCTGCTCGTTCAATCCGCGCTGCGCTCTCGCCTTCGACCGCTGCCGGGTCGAGCGGCCGGAGCCCCTGCCCCGCGGCGCACAATCGGTCGCCTGCCATCTCTATGACAACGTGACGGCGGAGAGTGCGGCATGAGCACGCCCTTCGTCCAGGCGACCAATCTGCGCCGCGTGTTCGACGTCTCGAAGCCCTGGCTGAACCGTGTGCTCGAGGGCGGGCACCTCGAATATCTCAAGGCCGTCGACCACGTTACGTTCGACATCAGGAAGGGCGAGACGTTCGCGCTCGTCGGAGAGTCCGGCTCCGGCAAGACCACGGTCGCGCGAATGGTCGTGGGGCTGCTGCCGCCGAGCGCCGGCGACGTCTTGATCGACGGCGTCTCGATGACCGATCCGCGGCAGGCGCCGGCGCGCCGCAGACTGCGCCGCCGCATCCAGATGATCTTCCAGGATCCCTATGCGAGCCTGAACCCGCGCTTCCGCGTCGATGCCATCATCTCCGAGCCGATCCGCGCGTTCGACCTGATCCAGGGTGAACGCGACATCCAGGCCCGCGTCGGCGAGCTGCTCAGCCTGGTCGGCCTGCATCCTGACGACCGCCTGAAGTTTCCGCACGAATTCTCGGGCGGCCAGCGCCAGCGCATCGCGATCGCCCGGGCGCTCGCCTCGGATGCCGAGTTCATCGTCTGCGACGAGCCGACCTCGGCGCTCGACGTCTCGGTGCAGGCGCAGATCCTGAACCTGATGCGCGACCTCCAGGACAAGTTCGGCCTGACCTACATGTTCATCAGCCACAACCTCGCCGTGGTCCGTCACATGGCGAGCCGCGTCGGCGTGATGTATCTCGGCCGCATCGTCGAGATCGCGGAGGGACGCGAGCTGTTCGCCAATCCGCGCATGCCCTACACCAAGATGCTGCTGGGCGCCGTGCCTGATCTCGCCATGAGCGGCCGCCAGCGCATCCCGGTGAAGGGCGAGATCCCGAATCCGATCAATCCGCCCCCCGGCTGCGCCTTCAATCCGCGCTGTCCGTTGGCGTTCGATCTCTGCCGCAAGGAAACTCCGGAATTGATCGACGGCGTCGCCTGCCACGCAGTTAACACCGCGCCGGTCCCGGCGTGACGCGCGCGTGCCATGCAGCCTGCGCATTTGGCGGCGGCCGGCCGCTGTGATCAATTGCGCGCGCCGCAAGTGAGGTAACCCATGGCCAGCAACGTCAATCCCGATCCGTTCACGACGCGTCCCGAGATCGAGGGCACCTTCGGGGTCGTCGCCACCACGCACTGGATCGCGACCGCCGTCGGCATGGCCATCCTGGAAAAGGGCGGCAACGCCTTCGACGCCGGCGTCGCCACCGCCTTCACGCTCCAGGTGGTCGAGCCGCATCTGAACGGCCCCGGCGGCGACGTGCCCGTCATCGTCCATGACGTAAAGCGCGGCCGCACCGAGGTGATCTGCGGCCAGGGCCCGGCCCCGGCGCGCGCCACCATCGCGCATTACAAGAGCGAAGGCCTCGACATGGTGCCCGGCACCGGCCTGCTCGCGGCCTGCGTGCCCGGCACCTTCGAATCCTGGATGATGCTGCTGCGCGATTACGGCACCATGCGCGTGCGCGACGTGCTGGAGCCCGCGATCTCCTACGCCCGCGACGGCTACCCGCTGGTCGAGCGCGCCTGCGCGACGATCCAGACCGTCGAGCAATTGTTCCGCAAGCACTGGCCGACCTCCGCGGCCGTCTACCTGCCGAACGGCGAGGTGCCGAAGCCAGGCACGCTCTTCACCAACAAGACGCTGGCTGCGACCTACACCCGCATCCTGAACGAGGCAGAGAGCGGTGGCGGCGGCCGCGATGCCGAGATCGAGCGTGCACGAAAGGCCTGGTCGCAAGGCTTCGTCGCGGAAGCCATCGACAAGTTCTGCCGGACCCAGGAGGTGATGGACGTCAGCGGCTCGCCGCATCGCGGCGTGCTCTCCGCCGACGACATGGCGCGCTGGCAGCCGACGATCGAGGCGCCGCTCACCTACGATTATGGTCGCTATACCGTCTGCAAGGCCGGCGTATGGAGCCAGGGCCCAGTGACGCTGCAGCAACTGGCGCTGCTGAAGGGCTTTGCGCTCGACGGACTCGACCCGACCGGGCCGGAGTTCATCCATCTCCAGATCGAATGCGCCAAGCTCGCCTTCGCCGATCGCGAGAAGTTCTACGGCGATCCAAAATTCAGCGAGATCCCGATCGCGACGCTGCTGTCGGATACCTATAATGACGAGCGCCGCAAGCTCGTCACCGACAAGGCCTCGCTCGATCTCCGACCGGGCACGGTCGAGGGCCTCGGCGGCGTGGTCAAGCTTCGCCGAGCGGAAGGCCAACGCGAGGCCGTTGGCGCCCTCGGCGCCGGTGAACCAACCGTGGGGCGCTTCGGCGAGGTGCGCGGCGACACCGTGCATTTCGACATCATCGACAAGGCCGGCAACATGGTGTCGTCGACGCCATCAGGAGGCTGGCTGCAATCTTCGCCTGTTATTCCCGAGCTGGGTTTCTGCCTCGGCAGCCGGGCACAGATGTTCGATCTGGAGGAGAACCAGCCGAGCTCGCTCGCGCCCGGCAAACGCCCGCGCACGACGCTGTCGCCGACCATGGCGCTGCGCGACGGCGAACCTTACCTCGCCTGGGGCTCGCCCGGCGGCGATCAGCAGGACCAGTGGATCACGCAGTTCTTCCTGCGCCACGTCCATTGCAATCTCAATCTCCAGGAAGCGATCGACGCGCCAGCCTGGCACTCCGAGCATTTCCCGATCTCGTTTTGGCCGCGCACCGCGCGGCCCGGCGTGCTCGTGGTCGAGAACCGCGTGCCCAAGGCGACGATTGAGAATCTGCGCGAGCGCGGGCACATCGTCGAAATCGGCCCCGACTGGTCGGAGGGCCGCCTCACCGCGGCCTCACGCGTCGGTGTCCGCCGCCGCGCGGCCGCCAATCCGCGCGGCATGCAGGGCTACGCCGCGGGACGGTGATAGGCAGCACATGACCTGGTCGATCATCGCGCGAGATCCTGCCACCGGCCAGTTCGGCATCGCGGTCGCGACCCGGTTCTTCGCCGTCGGCGCGCGCGTGCCCTATATCGCCGCCGGTCTCGGCGCCATCGCGACGCAGGCTTTCGTCAATCCCTATTACGGCATCGACGGGGTCAAGCTTCTGCGCGAGGGTCTCAACGCGCACGACGTGCTCGCCGCGCTGCTCGCTACTGACGACGGCCGCGAGAGCCGGCAGCTCCACATCATGGATGCGAGCGGCGAGATCGCCGCCCATACCGGGCGCGACTGCGTCGACTGGTGCGGGCACATGGCGGGCAGCGGCTTTTCGATTGCAGGCAACATGCTTGCCGGCGCCGACGTCCTCGACGAGACCGCAAAAACCTATATCGCCAACGACAGCCTGCCCTTCCCGCGCCGCCTGCTCGCGGCGATGCGCGCAGGGGAAGCTGCCGGCGGCGACAAGCGTGGCAAGCAGTCCGCGGCGCTGCTGATCCATGGCGAGGAGGAATGGCCGGCGCTGGACATTCGCGCCGACGATCATCCCGATCCGCTCGGTGAGCTCGAACGGCTCGAACAGGTCAGCCAGGAGCTCTGGGTTCACTTCCGGCCCTCCATGCCGACGCGGCAGAACCCGGCCGGCAACACCGATCGCAGTGTCATCGACGCCAGCATTCAAGCAGCGCGCGCAAGGCGGTCATGAGCGCGAGCCCCCTCATCGAGATCAGGGGCCTGCGCATCCGTTTCCACGGTGACGACGGCCGCATCACCCACGCGGTCGACAGCGTCGATCTCAGCGTCGCCAATGGGGCGACGCTCGGCCTCGTCGGCGAATCCGGCTGCGGCAAGAGCGTGACCTCGCTGGCCATCATGGGCTTGTTGCCGAAACAAAGCGCGGAGATTTCGGGGGCGATCCGCTTCGACGGGCTCGATCTCCTGCAGACCCCGGACCAGACCCTGCGCGACCTCCGCGGTAACCGGCTCGCCATGATCTTCCAGGAGCCGATGACCTCGCTCAATCCGAGCTTCACGATCGGCGACCAGATCATCGAGACGATCCTGCGCCATCGCGGCGGCGCGCGCAAACGCGCGCGCGACCGGGCGATCGAGCTGCTGCGCCGCGTACATATCCCCTCCCCCGAGCGGCGCATCGACGAATATCCGCACAAGCTCTCCGGCGGCATGCGCCAGCGCGTGATGATCGCGATGGCGCTGGCTTGCGACCCGCGCCTCTTGATCGCGGACGAGCCGACCACGGCGCTCGACGTCACCCTGCAGGCGCAGATCCTGGAATTGATGCGCGAGCTGAAGGCCGCGAGCGGCGCCGCCATCATCCTGATCACCCACGATCTCGGCGTCGTCGCCGAGGTCTGCGACGAGGTCGCGGTGATGTATGCCGGCGAGATCGTCGAGCGTGCAGCCGTCGACGAGCTGTTCTCCGCCCCGCAGCACCCCTACACGGTCGGCCTGCTCGGCTCGATCCCGCGGCTCGACCACCGCGCCGAACAACTCGCGACGATCGAAGGCATGGTGCCGAACATGGCTCAGCCGCCGGCCGGCTGCCGCTTCGCGGCGCGCTGCCCGTTCGTGCTGGATGCCTGCACCAAAGCGCCACCGCCATTGGCCGAAGTCATTCCCGGCCACCTCTCGCGCTGCATCCGCGCCCCGCTCGAACGCCTGGTGTCGTGATGGCCACGCTCTCTCCTCTCGTGCCCCGGGCGCGGTGCAGCACAAGCGAAGCGCCGTGGTGCTCCGCTGAACCGGGGCCGATGTGGCGGCAGTCTGGATCCCGGTTCAGCAGCGCAACACTTCGTGTTGCGCCGCGCCCGGGACACGAGGCCGGTATGCTTGGAGACGGCCAACAATGACCGCGCTCCTCAAGGTCGATGGCCTGGTCAAGCATTTCGTCGCCGAGCGCTCGCTGTTCGGCCGACCGCTGGCCCATGTGAAGGCGGTCGATGGCGTTTCCTTCTCGCTCGACGCCGGCAAGACGCTGGCGCTGGTGGGAGAATCCGGCTGCGGCAAGTCCACAATCAGCCGCCTGGTGCTACGCCTGATCGAGCCGGACGCCGGCACGGTGCGCTTCGAAGGCCGCGACTTGCTCGCGCTGGATGCCCTCAGCCTGCGAAAATTCCGCCGCGAGGCGCAGATCATCTTTCAGGACCCCTACGCCTCGCTCAATCCGCGCATGACGGTCGGCCAGATCCTGACCGAGCCGCTGGCCCTGCATGATCTGGTGCCGCCGGCCCAGCGACGCGCCCGCGTTGCGGAAATCCTGCGACTGGTCGGGCTGGAGCCGCGGCTGGCGCGGCGCTACCCGCATGAATTCTCCGGCGGCCAGCGCCAGCGCATTGCCATAGCCCGCGCACTCGCGGTCGAGCCGAAGCTGATCATCTGCGACGAGCCGGTCTCGGCGCTCGACGTCTCGATCCGCGCGCAGATCCTCAATCTGCTGCGCGAGCTGCAAGACCGGCTCGGCCTCGCCTACATCTTCGTCTCGCACGACCTCGCCGTGGTCAAGCACATCGCCGACCACGTCGCGGTGATGAATCTCGGCCAGATCGTCGAGACGGCGGAGGCGGATGCGCTGTTCGCTTCACCGCGTCACCCCTATAGCCGCGCGCTGTTGTCGGCGATCCCGTTGCCGCAACCCAAGGCAAAACGAACGACCGTCCTGCTCGAGGGCGAAATCCCGAGCGCGCTCAATCCGCCCGCCGGCTGCCGCTTCCATACCCGTTGCCCGTTCGTGATCGAGCGCTGCCGCAACGAGGCACCCGCGCTCCTGGCCGACGGCACCGGCCACGCCACCGCCTGTCATCGCACGGCCGAACTGCCGTCCGCCGACGCCATTCTACCGACCGCCGGCGGGTTCTCGCCGGTGCTCGCAAAATTGGTCGCGGCCTTCAGCCGAAAGACGGAAGGCGGGAGCCCCGCCGGGGTTGGTATACTGGGCAACGCGTCCACAACGAAATAGCCGAAGCAATGGGGATTGTCCGATGAAGATGTTTCGCCTGGCCGCAACGGTCGCCGCCGTCCTGTTGTCGATCGGAGCCGCGCAAGGCCAGACCACCTTGCGCATCGGCCTCGCCGAGGATCCCGACATCCTCGATCCCACGATGGCCCGCACCTATGTCGGCCGCATCGTGTTCTCGGCCTTCTGCGACAAGCTGTTCGACATCGACGAGAAGCTCAACATCGTGCCGCAGCTCGCGCTGGGAAGCGAGACCGCCGACGACGGCAAGGCCCTGGTCATCAAGCTGCGGCCCGGCGTAAAATTCCACGACGGCGAGCCGTTCGATGCCGAAGCCGCAAAGTTCTCTCTGGAGCGGCACCTCACCTTCCCCGGCTCCTTCCGAAAGCCGGAGCTCGCCTCGGTCGATCACATCGAGGTCGTCGATCCCCTCACAGTCAAGCTGGTGCTGAAATCGCCGTTCTCGCCGCTCTTGGCTCAGCTCACCGACCGCGCCGGTATGATGGTTTCGCCGAAAGCGGCAAAGGAAGCCGGCGACAAGTTCGGACTGCGCCCGGTCTGCGCCGGCCCCTACAAATTCGTCGAGCGCGTGCAGCAGGACCGCATCGTGTTCGAGAAGTTCGCCGACTATTGGAACAAGGACAACGTCTTCATCGACAAGATCGTGTTCCAGCCGATCGTCGACGCCACCGTGCGGCTCGCCAATCTGAAGTCCGGCGGCCTAGACCTGATCGAGCGCGTGCTCGCCACAGATCTGAAGGACGTGCGTGCCGACTCGCGGCTGAAGGTCGCAACCGCCATCGAGCTCGGCTATCAGGGCATCACCCTCAACATCGGCAAGGACAAGGCCAAGGGCCCGCTGAGCCAGTCTGCCAAGGTCCGGCAGGCGCTCGACCTCGCCATCGACCGCGAGGCCCTCAACCAGGTCGTGTTCAACGGCGAGTTCCAGGTCGGCAATCAATGGGTCAATCCTGACCATCCCTACTATCAGAAATCGCTTCCGGTCCGTCCCCGCGACGTGGCCAAGGCCAAGGCTCTGTTGAAGGAGGCCGGCGTGACGCCGCCGGTCAGCGTTGACTTCCTTGTACCCAAGGGCGCGGAGACCGAAACGCCGGCGCAGGTGATCCAGTCGATGGCAGCGGAAGCCGGCTTCGACATGAAGATCCGCGTCACCGAATTCGCAACCGGACTGAAGCAGGCCGAAGCCGGGGACTACCAGGCCTACATGCTCGCCTGGAGCGGCCGCGTCGACCCCGACGGCAACACCTTCGTGTTCCTGCATAGCGGCGCGCCGCAGAACTACGGCGCTTGGAACAACCCGCAGGCCGACAAGGCGCTGGAGGATGCCCGGCTGGTGACCGATCCCGCCAAGCGCAAGGCCAGCTATGAGACGCTCGCCAAGCTGGTCCAGGAAGAGGAGCCGCTGCTCTACCTCTATCACCGCCGCATCATCATCGCTCACACGACCAAGCTCGAAGGCTACAAGCAGATGCCCGACGGCCTCGTCCGCGTGATCGGGCTAAAGCTGAAGTGAGGAGCCCGGCGATGCACGCGTGTCCCGGACGCGGCGCAGCGCGCGAGCGCTGCACCGCAGAGCCGGGACCCAGAGCCGCACATGGGACTCCATGGGTCCCGGTTCAGCAGCGCAACATTGCATGTTGCGCTGCGCCCGGGACACGGGAGCTCCCATGCTGAACTTCCTCGCCCGCCGTCTTGTGCAGATCGTGCCGACGCTGTTCTTCGTCTCGGTCCTGATCTTCTCGCTGCAGCAATTGCTGCCGGGCGATCCCGCGCTGGTGATGGCGGGCGAAGAGCGCGATCCGGCCGTGATCGAGCAGATCCGGCACCAGTACCGGCTCGATCAACCCGTGCCGGTGCAATACGCCTACTGGATCAAGGGCGTGCTCTCGGGCGATTTCGGCGAGTCGCTGCGCAACAAGATGCCGGTGCGCGAGTTGATCGCGCAGAAGCTGCCGGTGACGCTGCAGCTCGGCTCGATGGCGATCGTGATCGCGTTCCTGATCGGCATCCCCGCCGGCATCGTCGCTGCCGTGAAGAAAGGCTCTGCCTGGGACTATGGCGCGAACCTGTTTGCGCTGTGGGGCATCTCGACGCCGAACTTCTGGCTCGGGATCATGCTGATCTTCCTGTTCTCGATCGAGCTCGGCTGGCTGCCGGCGTCAGGCTACGTGCCGCTCACCGAGAACTGGCGCGCGAGCCTGGCTGCCACCATCATGCCGGCTTTCGTGCTCGGCAATGCGATTGCCGCGGTGCTGATGCGGCACACGCGCAGCGCCATGCTGCAGGTGCTGGAAAGCGACTATGTCCGCACCGCGCGCGCCAAGGGGCTGCTGGAGCGCTCCGTGATCCTCAAGCACGCCATGCGCAATGCGCTGACACCGGTGATCACGCTCGGCGCGCTCGAGCTCGGCACGCTGTTGTCCGGCGCCGTCCTAACCGAGCAGATCTTCTCCATTCCCGGCTTCGGCAAGCTGATCGTGGATGCCGTGTTCAACCGCGATTATGCCGTAGTTCAGGGCGTAGTCCTGGTGACGGCCACGGTCTACATCACGCTGAATCTCGTGGCCGACATTGCCTATATCCTCGTCAATCCCAGGCTTCGGGGCTGATCCATGACCGACGCCGCGCTGCCGAGCCCCCTCACGCAAGCCGACGAGCTGGACAGCCCGGCCCGCCGTGCGCGCCGGCGGCTATTCAAGCGCAAGGCGGCGGTGTTCGGGCTCATCGTGCTCACGCTGTTCATCGTTCTTGCCGTGCTCGCCCCGCTCATCGTGCCCTATGATCCCATCGCGACGAGCTGGAGCCTGGTGCGCAAGCCGCCGACCTCGGCACATTGGCTCGGCACCGACGAGCTCGGCCGCGACATTCTCAGCCGGGTCGTCTACGGCGCGCGCGCCTCGCTGCTCGCGGGCCTCATCTCGGTTGCGATCGCGCTCGGCATCGGCGTGCCGCTCGGTCTTCTCGCCGGCTATCGCGGAGGCTTCGTCGATGCGCTGATCAGCCGGATCACGGACGCGATGCTGGCTTGCCCGTTCCTGATCCTGGCGATCGCGCTGGCGGCGTTCCTGGGCCCAAGCCTCGGCAACGCCATGATCGCGATCGGCATCTCGGCAACGCCGATCTTCATCCGCCTGACCCGCGGCCAGGTGCTCGTCGTCAAGGCCGAGGACTACGTCGAGGCGGCGCGCGCGCTTGGCAATCCGCCGTGGCGGATCGCACTCTCGCATATCCTGCCGAACATCCTGCCCGCGCTGCTGGTGCAGGCGACACTCTCGATCGCGGCCGCCATTATCGCCGAGGCGGCATTGTCTTTCCTCGGCCTCGGCCAGCAGCCGCCGGCACCATCCTGGGGCAGCATGCTCAACGCCGCGCAACGCTTCCTGACGCAGGCCCCCTGGATGGCGATCTGGCCGGGCTTAGCGATCTTCCTCGTGGTGCTGTCGCTGAACCTGCTCGGTGACGGCCTGCGCGACGCGCTCGACCCGAGGCAGCGGTAAAGTAAACCGTGGCAGCCACCTTCACCGCTCCCCGTCGGGGAGAGATGAAGGACCGCTCTAGATCACCGCTTCCCGCATCACGCGGCGGCAATCCATTTCATATTCGAGATCGACCACCGGCGGCCGGGCGAAATGCCAGGTCAGGCCGGAGCGCAGGGCGCCGCGGCGGACCAACTCGTCGACCAGCGCATGGTGGAAGTCGTGCACGGAATAGGCCTGTACGCCGGTCGTGTCCTTCCAGCCGAAGCCGAAGGCGGCCAGACGGCTTTCCATCTGCGAGGTGGTCGTGAAACGCACCTTCTCGCGCAGCCCTTCCGGGCTGAGATCGCGGTAGCGCACGGTTCGCTCGACATAGGTGCCGCTGCCCTCGCGCGCCTCGGCGCCGCCTGCGATGACGAAGCTCGGCGCCTTCGACCGCGTCGGGCGCGTAAACGAGAAGGCGTAGAACGACGGCTCGGACGGCGGTTCGATCTCGGGACAGACATTGCTGCGCGCGACCGGATTTGTGGTGCCGTCGAAGATGCCCCATTCGGACAGGGTCTTCACATAGTGCAGATTGAACGCGCGAAAGCCTTCCTCGCTGAACGCCGCAGGCGAACGCAGCTCGCATGCGCAGAACGCCGTCAGCGGGCGGCCCGCCTCCTGAATGAACCTTGCAGCGAGCGCAAAGCCTTCCGCCAGCGGCACCAGACGGTCGAAACGGACCCGTTCGATCTCGTAGCCGTCATCCGCGGCGGCACCCGCCGAGTATTGAAATACAGAGGGAATGAACCGGTAATTGCCGGCAGAGAACTCACGGATCATGACGAACTCCTATTCAAGCTGCATGCGGATGCCTTTGGCGCCGTTGAGCAGGCGCTTCCGGCCACGAACAGCGCGACATATCTGGTGAACAGCCGGGTCCTGATCCCCCGCCCCGCAGCCACGCCGGAGGCAGCGTCGGCCGGAGCCGGGCTCGGCAGCGTGCTTGCTTGCGGAGTGTCGGGATGGAGGGAAAGGCTCATCTCGCGGAACCTAGCAAGAAGACCCGGCCTTGTCTCTCGCAAGCGCAGGACGCCCTGCACCTGCCTCGGCGCCGAATCGCCACGCGGCGGCAAAACGAAAAAGGGCGGCACCGGACCCGCCGCTGCCGCCCTTTGGTTCGTTTACGAGCCGCCTCAGGTCGGCCGCAGGGCCTTGGCGCCGAGATCGATCTCGTTGACCTGCTTGTTCCGCTCGGAATCGGCGGCAGCGCGGTGGTCGGTCGCCAGCACGACATACACCGCCGGCAACACGAACAGCGTGAACAGCGTGCCGATCGACATGCCGGCGACGACGACCAGGCCGATCGAGAAGCGGCTGGCCGCGCCCGCGCCGGTCGCGGTCAACAGCGGGATCAGGCCGGTCACCATCGCGGCCGTGGTCATCAGGATCGGCCGCAGGCGGATGCGGGCCGACATCTCGATGGCCGAACGGCGGTCGAGCCGCTCGTTGACCTGGAGCTCGTTGGCGAACTCCACCATCAGGATGCCGTGCTTGGTGATCAGGCCGACCAGGGTCAGCAGACCGACCTGGGTGTAGATGTTCATGGTCGCCACACCGAAGAACAGCGGGATCAGCGCGCCGACGATCGCCATCGGCACCGAGATCATGATCACGAGCGGATCACGCAAGCTCTCGAACTGCGCCGCCAGCACCAGGAAGATGATGATCAGCGCGAAGCCGAAGGTGATCGCGAGCTGATTGCCTTCCTGCACATATTGGCGGCTGTCGGCCAGATAGTCGTGGCTGAAGCCCGCGGGCAGCTTCTTGGCTTCACCCTCGAGGAAGTCCACTGCCGCACCCACCGTCACACCCGGCATCGGCACGGCCGAGAACGTGGCCGAATTGAGCTGGTTATAGTGGGTCAACGAGTTCGGATCGGTCTTGGTCTTGATCGACACCACGGTCGACAGCGGGAGCTGCTGGCCGGTGTTGGTCGTCACATAATAGCCGCCGAGCGATTCCGGCGAGAGCCGTTGGCCGCGCGGCACCTGCGGGATCACCTGGTAGGACCGGCCTTCGAGATTGAAGCGGTTGATGTAGTTGCCGCCGAGCAGCACCGCGAGCGTAGAGCCGAGGTTCTGCATGTTGACGCCGAGATCCTGCGCCTTGCTACGGTCGATCGTAATCTGGACGTTCGGCTGGTTGTAGGCGAGGTCGCTGTCGGAGACGATGAACATGCCGCTCTTGCGCGCAGCATCCTTCAGCTTCTCCATCTGCTCATAGACAGTCTGGTAGCCAGCGGTCGAGTTGATGACCATCTGCACCGGCAGACCGCCCGGACCGCCCGGCAACGGCGGCAGGTTGAACGCAAAGGCCTGCACGCCCTCGATCTTCGAGAGTTCGGCCTGCACCAGCGGCTTCAAGGCGATCGACGAGCGCTTGCGCTCATCCCAAGGCTTGAGCAGCAAACCCGCGATGCCGCCCTGCGGGCCGTTGATGCCGTTCAGCACGAAGCGGAAATCGGTTTCGGGGAACTTCTGGAATTCCTTGTCGAGCTTGTCGCCGTAGAAATCGACATAGTCGATGTTGGCGTATTTCGGCGCCTTGGTCACCGCAAACACGATGCCCTGGTCTTCCTCGGGCGCCAGCTCCTTCGACGTGTGCATGTAGAGGAAGCCGACGAGGCCGAGGATCGTCACCGCGAACAGGCCGGTGATCGCCTTGTAGTCGAGCGAGCGGTCGAGCCTGCGGCCATACCAGCGCGTCAGCGCGCCGAACACACGGTTCACCAGCTTGGCGAAACGACCCTCTTCGGTGTTCTTCAGCAGCACCGAGCACATCATCGGCGACAGCGTCAGCGCGATCACGCCGGATACGATCACGGAGCCCGCGAGCGTGAAGGCGAACTCGCGGAACAGCGAACCGGTGAGGCCCCCGAGGAAACCGATCGGCGCGTACACCGCCGCGAGCGTGATGGTCATCGAGATAATGGGACCGACGATTTCACGCGCGCCTTCCAGCGACGCCTGGACCGGCGTTTTCCCTTCCTCCAGATGGCGGTGGATGTTCTCCACCACCACGATGGCGTCATCGACCACCAGGCCGATCGCGAGCACCATCGCGAGCAGGGTCAAGAGGTTGAAGCTGAAGCCGAGCGACAGCATCAAAGTGCAGACGCCGATCATCGACAGCGGAATCGTGACGACGGGAATGATGACCGAGCGCAGCGAGGCCAGGAACAGGAAGATCACCACGATCACGATGATCACGGCTTCGCCCAGCGTCTTCTCCACCTCGTCGATCGAGGACTGAATGAACTTGGTCGAATCGTAAGCGACCTTCATCTTCATCGAGGGCGGCAGGTTGCGTTCGAGTTCCGGGAACAGTGCCCGCACGCCCTTGACCAGCGTCAGCGGATTGCCTTGCGGCGTTGCGTTCACGCCGATGAAGATCGCACGCTCGCCGTTAAAAGCGACGCTCGCATCGGTGCTCTGCGCGGCGAGCTCGACGGTGGCGATGTCCTCCATCCGGACGAAGCCGCCGTCCTTGGCCTTCACGATCATCTTCCTGAACTGGTTGACGTCGGTGAGGCTGGTATTGGTCGAGATGTTGGAGACGATCAGATAGCCCTTGGTCTGGCCCGCCGCGGACTGGAAGTTGTTGGCCGTGATCGCGGCCGCGACGTCGGCCGGCGACACGTTGCGGCCGGCCATCTTCATTGGATCAAGCCACAGCCGCATCGCAAAGGTTTGGCCGCCCAGGATATCGGCCGAGGCAACGCCGTCGACAGTCGACAGCACCGGCTGCACCACGCGCGTCAGATAGTCCGAGATCGCCGAGCCTGACAGCTCCTCGGAGGAGAAGCCGAGATACATCACGGCCGTGGTCTGGCCCGTGGTCTTGGTGACGATCGGGTCGTTGGATTCCTTCGGGATCAAATATTTGACCGAATTCGTCTTGGCCAGCACCTCGGTGAGCGCCTGGTTCGGATCGAAGTTCAGCTTGATGTAGACCTGGATCGTCGAGGTGCCGAGCACCGAGGACGAGGTCATGTAGTCCACGCCCTCGGCGGAGGCGACCGCCTGCTCGATCGGCGTCGTGATGAAGCCCTGGATCAGGTCCGCGGACGCGCCGGGATAGACGGTCGTGATGTTGATGACCGTGTTCGACAGCTTCGGATATTGCCGGATCGGCAGCACCATCGCCGCGCGCAGGCCGATCAGCAGGATCAGCAGGCTGACCACGACCGACAGAACCGGGCGTTTGATGAAAATATCGGTAAAGCGCATCGCGGCGATCTCGATTTCTTTGTCTCAAGAAAAGTGATCCGGCCGGGCCGGATCACTTGGATGTATTGGATCAGTAGCGCGGCGGCTGCGCCGGGATCTGCGGAGCCGGGTCGGTCGAGATCGACACCGCCGCACCCGATTGCAGCTTGAGCTGGCCGACGGCGACGACCTTGTCGCCCGGCTTGAGACCCTTGACGATCTCGACGCGGCCCTCGACACGGCTGCCGGTCTGCACGAAGGTGCGCACCGCGGAAAGGCTGGTCTTGCCGTCGTCACCTTTCTTCTCGGTGATTACGAACACGGAGTCGCCGTACAGCGTATAGTCGACCGCGGTCTCCGGAACGGTGATCACGGCCGGCTTGTCCGGCAAGACCACCGTGGTGGTCACGAACATGCCGGGCTTCAGGATCTTCTCCGGATTGGCGATCGTCGCCTGCACGCGAATGTTGCGGGTGTCGGCCGCGATCTGTGGCTCGATCGTGGTGATCTTGCCCTCGAAGGTACGGCCTGGATAGGCGTCGACCTTCAGCCGAACGGTCTGGCCGACCTTGAGGTTGCCGGAATCCTTTTCGGTGACGGTGAAGTTGGCCCACAGCTCCGACAGGTCGGTCAGCGACACGATCGCCGTACCCGCCGTCAGATATTGGCCGACCTCGACCTTGCGGACGCCGAGATCGCCGGAGAACGGTGCGCGCACCAGCTTCTGCGAGATCAGTGCCTCGGTCTTGGCGATGCCGGCCTGCGCCTGATCATAGGCAGCCTGCGCGGTATCGACGGTGGCCTGCGGTCCGAACTGGCGCGAGGCGAGCTGCTTGGCGCGATCGAGCGAGAGCTGCGCGACAGTGGCCTGGGCCTTGTAATTGGCAAGGTCGCCCTGCTCCGGCGCGTCGAACAGCTGCACCAGCGGCGTGCCGGCCTCGATACGCGTGCCCGGCTCGAACTTGATCTCGGTGACGCGGCCGTTGACGTCGGCGCTGACGTCGACCTGGTGCACGGCGGCGAGGCCGCCGACCGCGGTCAGCAGGTTCGGCACCACCTCGGACTTCGCCTCTGCCGCGCTGACGGCGGTCGGCGGCGGCTTGTTGCCGGCGAAGAACTGCTTGATCATCTGGCCGCGGAAATAATTGAACCAGACGAGGCCGCCGACGAGCGCGGCCAGCAGCGTGCCGACGATGATGAACCATAGCACCGGCCGGGCCGGACGCTTGGGAGCCTTGTTGTCGATCGGTTCGCCCGAAATCTTGTGTTCGGTTACGATGTTCATGTCATGCACTCTCTGCAATCGCCGTCATGCCGACATCCGCGGCCTGATCGTGGCCCAGATGCGAAGCAATTGCGGCGTCGTTAAGTCCGATACCCCTCAGGAGAAACTCACACAGCTGCCGCTCGAGGTCGTCAGCCTTGCCGTAGACGAGACAAGGCGTGGCCGGCAGCCTGGTCAGCGCGGCGGTCATCACCGTGTGATGCGCAAACCAGAACAGGTTGAGCGGCTCGCCGCTGCATGCCCGCGCGTCCCCGGCAGCGACAGCACGTTCGAGCGAGGCGAGGAAGATCGCCCCGATCAAGGTTTCGATCTTGGCATACAGCAATTGGGCGAATTCGCCATCATCCAAATGGCTGGTGGCCATCAGTCGCAGGCGCTGGGCCTCTTCCTGATCGGGGCCGTCGGCGATGTGCAGGAAATGCTGCACCATGCCGCGGATCACCTCGACCAGCGTGGCGGTCGAAGGCTCGCGCTCCAGCAGCTCGGTGAGCGCCGGATCGGCCTCGCATTCATCGCTGAGGATTTCGGCGTAGAGGGCCGCCTTGGACGGGAAATGCTTGAACAGCAGCCCCTCGGAAATGGCAGCGGCGGCCGCCACGCTTTTCGTCGTGGTGCCGGTATAGCCATGTCGGGCAAAGCAGCGTTTCGCGGCACCGAGGATCAATTGACGCCTCAGGTCGCTCGTCATACGCAATGAGCTCATGCTAGTGAGTAAGCACTCACCCACGTAAAAGTCAAGCACTATGTTGCATCGCAACCTAAGTGCGTTGCGAATTCAGGGGAAATTGGCTCGGCCTGCGCGGGGCGCGTGCAGGACCTGAGCGCCGCCGCATGGATTGGGCCGCCTCTCCTAGATGGGCTGAAAGCCGAGGTCGCCCCGGATCCGATTGAGGATGTAGGTGCCGTCCCGGGTCGGCAGGATCCGCTCCAGGCTGGCGTTGTCGATCTTCACGTTGGCAAAGCGCGGGCCTGCCGAAACGTCCTGGACGGCTTTGGCGAAGGCCTCGACCTCGGCCATGGTCGAGATCGCCTGGCTGTCCTTGATACCGCAGGCCTTGGCGACGCCGACGAGGTCGGCGGCGGCAGAGGTATGGCTGGTCTGGCCGCCCGTCTCGCCATAGGCCTCGTTGTCGAGCACGACGATCGAGAGGTTGGCCGGCTTCTGCAGCCCGATGGTGGCAAAGCTGCCCAGGCCCATCAGCATCTCGCCGTCGCCGGTGATGACAAGCACCGGCAGCTTCGGCTGCGCCAAAGCGAGGCCAAGGCCGATCATGGCAGCGCCGCCCATGCCGCCCCAGAGATAAAAATTGCGGGCATGGTCGCCGGCCGCGCACATGTCGTTGGTGGAGGCCCCGAGGCCGCCGATTGCGACAACGTCCTTGCGGTTCGCCAGCAGCGTGGAGACGACCTGACGGCGGTCGAGGAGATTGGCCTTGCTCATTTGGTGAAAACCTTGGCGCCGATCAGGCGCTGCGACAGGAGGACGGCGGTGGGGGTGAGCGCGTTGTAGGCTTGCCCTGCAGCGGCCTCCAACACAGCGGGCACTTCGGCCGCGTTCGAGGCGCGAAGCACCTGCACGCCCGAGAGTTCAAACACGCCCTGCGTGGTCGAGCCCATCGGCACCTGCCACGGATTGAACTCGCCCCACTCGCCTCGCATGGTCACGAGCGTCAGGAAGGGAAAGCGCAGGATCGGGATCAGCGACAGCATGTTGATGCAATTGCCGACGCCGCTCGACTGCATCAGCAAGACGCCGCGCTGTCCACCCGCCCAGGCGCCGGCGAGAAGCGCCACGCCCTCCTCCTCCGTCGTCAACGGAATGCCGCGCATCGTGGACGATGCCAGCACGCGCTGGATCAGCTTCGAATGGCCGGCATCCGGTACGTAAGGCACCTGCCGGACGTCGAAACGTTGCAGGGTCGCGAATATATCGTCGGGCCAATTCGGCGCCGTGTCGGCAGCCTCGGCGTGGGCGTGCATTTTCCTGTCCAGTCGGCTAGCAAGGTGGCAAGACTTGAGATGCCAGGACTGTAGACGCATGCATGCGCCGATCAGAACAACAAAAACGGCATAACGGCTTTAACCGGCGAGTATAGCGGGATGAACGCAAACGCGAAGGAGCTGGCGGCAAGCTTCGACCTCGAGAAGCTGACGCCCGAGTTCTACGACGACCCCTACCCGACCTATCGTGCACTGCGGGAGAACGAGCCGGTCAAGCGGCTGCGCAGCGGCACCGTGTTCCTGACCCGTTATGACGACCTCGTCACTACCTACAAGAACACGAAGTCCTTCAGCTCCGACAAGAAGCGCGAGTTCGCACCGAAATACGGCGACACCCCGCTCTACGAGCACCACACCACCAGCCTCGTCTTCAATGATCCGCCCGCACACACCCGCGTCCGCCGCCTGATCATGGGCGCGCTGTCGCCTCGTGCGATCGCAGGCATGGAGGGCGATCTCGTCAGGCTGGTCGACGGCCTGCTCGACGCCATCGCTGCCAAGGGGACTTGCGAGCTGATCGAGGATTTCGCCGCGTCCATTCCCATCGAGGTGATCGGCAATCTGCTCGATGTGCCCCATGACGAGCGTGGGCCGCTGCGCGACTGGTCGCTGGCGATCCTCGGCGCGCTCGAACCCGTGGTGTCGTCCGACGCTGCCGCGCGCGGCAACAAGGCCGTAAAAGATTTCCTGGCTTATCTCGAGACCCTGGTCGCGCGCCGGCGTGAGAAGCCCGGCAATCCCGAGCGCGACGTGCTGACGCGCCTGATCCAGGGCGAAGAGAACGGCGAGCGGCTGACCGAGAAGGAGCTGCTGCACAATTGCATCTTCCTGCTCAATGCCGGGCACGAGACCACGACGAACCTGATCGGTAACGGCCTCGTCGCGCTGGACCGTCACCCCGACCAGAAGCAACGGCTGATCGACAATCCCGACCTGATCAAGACCGCGGTCGAGGAGATGCTGCGTTTCGAGAGCTCGAACCAGCTCGGCAATCGCATGACCACCGAGAAGGTCGAGCTCGGCGGCGTCACGCTGGAAGCCGGCACGTCGGTGACGCTATGCATTGGCGCGGCCAACCGCGATCCCGCGCAGTTTCCCGACCCCGAAAGCTTCGACATCGCGCGGACGCCGAACCGGCATCTCGCCTTTGCCACCGGCGCGCATCAATGCGCCGGCATGGCGCTGGCGCGGCTGGAAGGCGCGATTGCGATCTCGCGCTTTCTGGCGCGCTTCCCGAATTACGCGGTGAGCGGAAAGCCGGTGCGGGGCGGACGGGTGCGGTTTCGGGGATTCTTGAGTGTGCCCTGCTCGATCCTCTGAGGCTCTACCCCAAAAAGTGCGAAAACAACCCCATGCACAGTAGCCAAGCCTTTGACGTCTACTAACAATCTGGAAGGACGCGCACAGGGTGCCCTAATACCTAAACCACTGTCTTATGCCTGGTAACGCAGGTGCGCAGAACCTCGTCCATCGGTTTTCCCCACCAGTCGTTGGAGAAGATCTCGATCTCGGAATAGCCGGCAAAGCCTTGCGCCTCGACCGCAGCTCGCACGGATTTAATGTCGATGACGCCGTCGCCCATCATGCCGCGGTCGTTGAGGATATCCTTGGTCGGCACCAGCCAGTCGCAGACATGGAAGGCGAGCAACCGATCCTGGCCGGCGCGCGCGATCTGCTCCATCAACTCCGGGTCCCACCAGATGTGATAGACGTCGAGCGCGACGCCGAGCATGCCGCTGCGGTTGGGATCGAGCCGGTCGCAGATATCCAGCGCCTGCCTGGTGGTGTTCACGCAGGCGCGGTCGGCCGCATAGGCCGGATGCAAGGGTTCAATGGCCAGCGGCAGCTTTGCCTGCCTGGCGTAGTCAAGCATGTCGGCCAGCGCCTCCTCGACCTGCCCGCGTGCCGCGACGAGATCTTTCGACGCCCCGCTGCCCGGCCGCGAATATTGCGGCAGACCGCCGACGACCAGCACGATGCAGGGCGCCCCCAGTGCCTTGGCCTCATCGACGCAGCGGCGGTTGTCGTCGCGCACCTCGCCCCGCCGCGAGGCATCCGAGGTGAACATGCCGCCGCGGCAATACCCTGACAATTCTAGGCCGGCCTCGCGCACCGCACGAGCGGCCCGGTCGAGACCGACGGCGGCGACCTGGTCGCGCCAGGGATCGATGGCGCGAATGCCGCGCTTCGCACAGGCATCGACGATCTGAACAAGGTCACCCTGCTTGCGGACGGTCGCCGTGTTCAGCGACAGCCAGCGGTGGTCGGACGAGAAATCGCGCATCAGGGTTCGATGCCGTGGGTGGCGAGCACGGTCTTCATCCGCTGCGTCGCGATTTCGGGATTGGCGAGCAGGCCGGCCTTGTCGGCCAGACGGAACAGCTCGGCGAGATGAAGCGTGGACCGCGTACTCTCCTGCCCCCCGACCATGGTGAAGTGATCCTGATGGCCGTTGAGATAGGCCATGAAGACGACGCCGGTCTTGTAGAAGCGTGTTGGCGCCTTGAAGATGTGGCGCGACAACGGCACCGTCGGCCCCAGCACGTCGTGGAAGCCGGCCTCGTCGCCAGCGGCTAGCCGCGACAGCGCGTAGGACGCCGCCGGCGCGATCGCGTCAAAGATGCCGAGCAGCGCATGCGAAAAGCCCTGCTCGTCACCAGCGATCAGCTCGGCGTAATTGAAATCGTCGCCGGTATACATCCTGATGCGCTTGTCGAGGCGGCGGCGCATGTCGATCTCACGCTGCTTGTCGAGCAGCGAGACTTTCACGCCGTCGACCTTGGCGGCGTTGCCGTTGATGATGGCGACCGCCGTGTCCATGGCCTTGTCGAGATCACCGGTGCCCCAATAGCCTGATAGCGCTGGATCGAACATGTCGCCGAGCCAGTGGATGATGACGGGCTCGCGGACCTGCGACAGCACGCGGTCATAGACTTTCGCGTAATCGTCGGCGTTGCGGCCGAGCTTTGCCAGCGCGCGCGACGCCATCAGGATGATGCGGCCGCCGACCTTCTCCACGGCCGAGATCTGCTCCTCATAGGCGCGGATCACGTCGTCGAGGCTCCTGGCGTCCTCCACCGCGAGGTGATCCGTACCGGCGCCGGAGAATACAAGCGCGTTGCGTCGCTTGGCGGCGCCGACGGAGCGCGTGATCAGCTCGAGCGAGGTCGGCCAGTCCAGCCCCATGCCGCGCTGCGCGGTGTCCATGGCTTCGGCCACGCCGAGGCCGAGGTCCCAGACGTGCTCGCGGAAGGCGATGGTCTTGTCCCAATCGACGGCGACCGACAGCCAGGGATCGTTGTCGGCGAACGGATCGGCCACGGTGTGCACGGCCGAGAAGGCAATGCGGTTTAGCGGTCCCTCGAGCTTTGCGGGGAACGTGCGCGAGGCCGCGAGACGGTAGGTCTCGATCGAGCGATCGGACTTGGGCAGCTTGAGCGACAATGATGACATGGGAAGAACGGGCTTGTTCATGGTCTCAGACCTCTCCCCGTCATTGCGAGGAGCGAAGCGACGAAGCAATCCAGACTGCCTCTGCGGAAATATTCTGGATTGCTTCGCTTCGCTCGCAATGACGGCGTGGTAGACATCGGGGCTTAATTACCGGACATCACGCCTTGATCGGGGCGACGTCGATCCAGCGCCGCTCCTTCCAGCTCTTCAGCGCACATTCGGCGAGCTGCACGCCCTTGACGCCTTCGAGCAGCGTGAACTTGTAGGGGGCATCCTCGTAGACGTGGCAGATGAACATCTCCCACTGCTCCTTGAAGCCGTTGTCGTAGGTGACGTTGTCAGGGACCTTCTGCCAGTCGCCGTAGAAATCGTGCAGCCGCTTCTCGTCGGGATTCCAGACCGGACGCGGCGTTGCCTGCCGCGCCTGGATCATGCAGTCAGTGAGGCCTGCGACCGCCGAGCCGTGGGTGCCGTCGACCTGGAAGGTGACGAGGTCGTCGCGATAGACGCGCGTCACCCAGGACATGTTGATGTGGGCGATGACGCCGCCTTCGAGCTGGAAAGTCGCGTAGGCGGAATCATCCGCGGTCGCCTTGTATTTCTTGCCCTGCTCGTCAAAGCGCTCGGGGATGTCGGTGTTGCCGATGCAGACCACGCTCTGGACATTGCCGAAGAGGTTGTCGAGCACGTAGCGCCAGTGGCAGACCATGTCCAAAATGATGCCGCCGCCGTCCTCGTCGCGGTAGTTCCAGGACGGCCGCTGCGCCTCCTGCCAACCGCCTTCGAACACCCAATAGCCGAACTCGCCGCGCACCGAGAGGATGCGGCCGAAGAAGCCGGAGTCGCGCAGGAAGGCGATCTTCTTCAGGCCGGGCAGGAACAGCTTGTCCTGCACCGTGCCGTGCTTGACGCCCTTGGCATTGGCGAGCTTCACGACTTCGAGCGCCTCTTCGAAATTCGTCGCGATCGGCTTCTCGCAATAGACGTGCTTGCCGGCGTTGATGGCCTGGGTCAGCAGGCCGGGGCGGGCCTGCGTGGTCGCAGCGTCGAAGAACATGGTGTCGTTCTTGTCGGCAAGCGCTGCATCGAGGTCGGTGGTCCAGCGCGTGATGTTGAAGCGCTTGGCGAGCGCTTCGATCTTCTCGGCGCTGCGGCCGACCAGAATCGGGTCGGGCATGATGCGGTCGCCGTTCTTCAGGCGGACACCGCCCTGGTCGCGGATCGCGACGATCGAGCGGATCAGATGCTGGTTGAGCCCCATGCGGCCGGTGACGCCATTCATGATGAGGCCGAGGCGTTGGGTGGTCATGCCGATTACTCCTGAAGTGATGTTGGCTGTTCGAGCGGGCGGAGCGCCGACCAGTCCGGATGGACCGACGTCGCAAAGCCCACTGTGTTGAGCGATCCCGTCAGGAGATCGCCGTCGTGAATGGAAAGCCGGATGCCCTGCCCGGCATCGGAATAGAGATCGGGATGCGCGGCTGCAAAGGCCTCGGCTTCAGCTGCGGGCGTCTCACCGAAACCGTCGACATAGTGATGGCCGTTGCGCTCGGCATGGGTGACGCCCAGGAAGGCACCGAGCGCGAGATCCTGCTGCACGGCGAGGCCCGCCTGGCACGTCAGGTCCTCGCCGGTGACGAAGAAGGTTTCAGCGCCGGTCGTCCATTGTGCCGCGCGGGTCGCGTTGAGGATCGATTTGTAGAGACCCTTGCACGATTTCGAGGAGATACCGCGATACCCGAGCGGCCTCATCGCCAGAAACGCATCGTAGGCATCGTCGGCTTCGTCGATGATGAAGTCGCGCGTGGCGAGCTCACCAAGGGCGGTCTCCCGGGTCATGTCGCGTGGCATTGGCTGCTCGATGTAAAGAAGCCGGGCCGAGATTGGTTGCAGTGCCACGTCTCTATCAAGGCGACCGGTCAATGCACGCAACGCAACAAGGTCAGCATATTGTTCGTTGGCGTCGAGCGAGACCCTGTAGTCACGATCCAGTGTGTCGAGCTCTTTACCGATGCACACAAGCCGTGTCGCGTCCGCTTCCGGATCGCCCGACAGCTTGAGTTTGAAATAGCTAGCGCCAGCGTTTTCACACACGTCGGCTACACCACCTTCGCCCTCGATCTTGTCGTCAAGGCCGACCGTATGCCGGACGGCAACTCGTGGCAGGGGCGTGCGGCTCTTCAGAAACCCTGCGATCTCGGCGCCAGTCAGGTCGAGCGACATCCGCCCGTCGACGCCCGCGATGTTGTCGGCCATTCCCTCGAAGAAGCTGGCGCCAACCTCACGCAGAAGCGCATCGAGGATCGCCTTGTCAATTTCCGCCGGACCATAGCCCGCCGCAAGTGGTGGAATATTCTCTTCCGCGCACGCTTTGACTTGGGCGCTGATACACGACGCATGCAGGCCGAACGCTGGCCGAAAACCGGTCTCCGCCAAATAGAGCCGGCGCGCGATCTGCAGCGAGCGGCGCAAGCCGTCGACCGTCTGTGCCGGCGACAGCTCCGGCCGCTTGTCGAACCATTTCGGCACCAGCAGCTCGGCGCTGGCGCCGACGGCGACGCCCCTGCCCTCGACCTCGATCTCCACCCGCACGAACAGCTGCGGCGTCGCATTGATGGTGATCGCACCAAAGCGGAACGGCCGCGCAAACTGCACGGGACGTTCGAAAAAGGCGATGTCTCGCAGCTTCAGGCGCGGCGCCATGGTTTCAGTCCAGCGAACCTTGCGAGAAGAAGTGTTTGCGGATGCGTTGCACGAGCTCGGTAAAGACAGGGTCAGCCATCACGTCGAGCGAGCGCGGGCGCGGCAGCGGCACGTCGTAGATCGCCGCAATCGCGCCGGGCCGCTCGGTCATGACCAGCACGCGGTCGGCCAGAAATACGGCTTCGGGAATCGAATGCGTGATCAGCAGCACCGTCTTCCTGGTCTCGCGCTGGATCCGCATCAGCTCGACGTTCATGCGCTCGCGCGTCAGCGCATCGAGCGCGCCAAACGGCTCGTCCATCAGCATGATCTTGGGATCGTGCACCAGCGCGCGGCAGATCGAGGCGCGCTGCTGCATGCCGCCGGAGAGCTGCCAGGGCAGCTTCTTCTCGAAACCTTCGAGCCCGACCATCTTCAAGAGCGACTTGGCGCGGTCGAGATATTCCGGCCGCGGCAGCCGCTTCATGTCGATCGGCAGCATCACGTTGCCTAGGATGTTCCGCCAGGGCAGCAGCAGTGCGTTCTGGAAAACGATGCCGACATTTCCGTGCGGCGTCGTCACCTTCTCGCCCTCGACCAGGATCTCGCCCGCGGTCGGCGGCAACAGGCCCGAGATCAGCTTCAGCAGCGTGGACTTGCCGCAACCGCTTGGGCCGACCACGACGAAGAACTCGCCGTCATTGATGTGAAAGTCGAGCGGCCGCAGCGACGGCACGTCGCCGTCGCGCGTCCGGTAGGTTTTCGATACGCCGGACAGCTTGATGCCGGAGGCATCGCCGGCGCGGTCCGACACCAGGCGCAGATGTGCGCCCGGCTGCAGATCAACTGGCTTGGTTGCAGGGTTCGTCACAGCCCTCTCCACCCGTCGTCCCTGCGAACGCAGGGACCCATACGCCGTGTCCGCGCGGTTGGGCACGCGGCGAGAGACCTTCCGTAACCACCAAAGCCGGTGGTTATGGGTCCCTGCGCCCCGTGCGCAAGTTGCGCACTAGGCAGGGACGACAGCGGAGATTGATCGCTCACGAGCCGCTCTTCGGCAGATAGTCGTTGGTGTAGAAAGCCTTCGGATTGTCCTTGGCCTTGGCGTCGAGGCCGCCATATTCGACCAAGAGGTTGACGGTCTCGGTCATGTTCTGGTCGGTGACCTGGAACGGCCGCTTGCTCTTGGTGTCCGCAGTCCGGTAGAGCGGAATGGTCAGCTCAAAACCTTGCGTCAACGTGTCGATCTTGCCGCCCTTGGGGTTGGCGTCGAGGATCGACTGCGCGGCCGCCTTCGGCTCCTTCTCGGCGGCTTCGACCGCCTTGGTGGTCGCCGACATGAAGCGGCGGACGAGGTCGGCATTGGCCTTCACATAGTCGGCGTTGGCGATGATGCCCGAGGAGACCATGTTGATGCCGTAGTCGGCGAACTTGATCGGGTAGACGTCCTTGCCGGTGGCGTCCTTGATCTTCATGGACTGGTCCATGACGTAGCCGAGGAGCAGATCAGCCTGACCGTTGATGACGGCGTTGAGCTTGGTCTGGCCGTCGCCGGCCACCGTCTGGAAGTCGCTTTCCTTGAGCCCCGTCTTCTTCAGGAACAGCGGCCAGATCTGGGTCATGGAATCGGCCGGCGTGATCGCCACCGTCTTGCCCTTGATGTCCTCGGGCTTCCTGATGTTCTTGTCGACAAAGCCCATCGCGGACATCGGCGAGGTCTGCAGCAGCACACCGGTCGCGACCACGGGGGCGCCCTTGATGGCGGCGCGCATCATGGTGGGGACGTCGACGTAACCGAAATCGGCGGTCTTGGCGGCGACGGCCTGCGTAGTCGCAGCCGATCCGCGCCCCTCCTGGATTTCGAGGTCGATGCCCTCGGCGGCGTAGATGCCCTTGGCCTTGCCGTAATAGAACGGCGCGTGCTCGCCATAGACGTACCAGTTCAGCATCAGCACGACCTTGTCGGCTGCCTGCGCCGGCATGGCCGTCAACGCCATCAGCGCCACGGATGCAGCCCCAATCCACCGCTTCATCGTCACTCTCCCTTGCCGTTATGTTTCGGCCGTTGGTGGCCGTTGCTTGAAATTACGATGCGAAAATCACGTCCTCGCGCTGGCTGACGTGCCAGGGAATGACCAGCTTCTCGATCCGGTCGACGATCCAGAACAGGATCACGCCGAGCAGTGCGAGGATCACCAGCGCTGCGAACATCGTCGGCAGGTCGAATGTGCCGATCGAACGCTGCATGACGTAGCCGATGCCGGAATTGGAGCCGACGAACTCACCGACGACGGCGCCGACCACGGCCAGCGTCACCGACACTTTCAGGCCTGAGAAGATCGCCGGCAGCGCGTGCGGCAGGTTCACCGCGCGAAACACCTGGAAGCGGCTGCCCTGCATGGCGCGGGCGAGATCGACCATGTCAGGATCGACCGACTTGAAACCCTGCACGGCCGAGACCACCACGGGGAAGAAGCCGAGCAGGAAGGCCGAGATCACCTTGGGAATGATGCCGAAGCCGAACCACACCACGAACAGCGGCGCGATCGCGATCTTCGGCACGGATTGGGAGAACACCAGCAGCGGATAGACATAGCTCTCCACCGTCTTCGAGCCCGCGATCAGCATGGCGACGGGAATGCCGAACAGCGCAGACAGCAGGAAGCCGCAGACGGTCGCATAAGTGGTCGGCCAGGACTGCCGCAGCAACTCCGACCATTCGGTGCGCAGCACGGCGATGACATCGCCCGGCGACGGGATCTGGTAGGCGGGGATCCTGAACAGCCGGATCGACAGATCCCAGGCGACGACGATGAAGACGAGGAACAAGAACGGCCGAACCCAGGCCGCATTCAGCATCTTGGAGACCGCATGCTGCGGCTTCGGCTCGGCCAATTTTCACTCCCGGCATTCTTCTTCGTTATGGAGAGAAATTAACCCGTTGGATAAATACTGTCCAGAGCTTTCCCTGTGACGTTTTGCACCGGGTTCCGGGACCGTCGGACGGGACTATCGCCTCCGTGTCCCGGACGCGCTGCAGCGTGCAACGCTGCTGCGCAGAGCCGGGACCCAGAGGCCGCGCGCTTGAACGCTGGCATGGGCCCCGGCTCTGCAGCGCACCGCAAGAGCGCTGCGCTGCGTCCGGGGCACGGGAGCGTCCCACCCGTAGTGTCATTCCCCGCGAAGGCGGGGAATCCAGTACGCCGCGGCTTCTCGGCTCATTCACAGCCGTCTCTGGAATACTGGATCGCCCGATCAAGTCGGGCGATGACAGCGGATAACTTGGAAAGAGCGGTCCGATCGTCGACCAGCGAGGAGCGCTAAACCGTCTGCGCCACCACAGCCCGCGGCTTCGGGCCTTTCGCGATCTCGAACAACGCGACCGACTGTCCAGTCAGCGCGGCCAGCACCAGGCCGACCATGTGCGCGAGCCGCTCGTCCTTGGCCTTCTTGTCCAGGAGATCGCGGCCGAAGATCACGCTCAGCGTCGCCGAGTTCGACAGGTAGAAGAAGCACAGGCCCGCGATCGAGATGTAGAGCTGCACCGGATCGACCGCGACCTGGAAGTCGCCGCTGTCGACGCCGCGCCGCACCACGGTGCGGATCATCTCGACGAAGGGCGAATGCATCGACTTGACCTTGGTCGACTTCTTGAGGTGCTTTGCCCGCGCCAGGTTCTCGGTCTGGAGCAGCGACAGGAATTCCGGATTGCGCAGGAAATAATTCCAGGTGAACTCGATCAGGCGCCGGATCGCCTCGGGCGGATCGAGATGTTCGAGATCGAGCCCGCGCTCCTCGCTGCGGATCTTGTCATAGGCACCTTCGAGCACGGCGAGATACAGCTCGTCCTTGTTGCCAACGTGGTAGTACAGCATGCGCTTGTTGGCGCCGGCCTTGGCCGCAATGCGATCGACGCGCGCACCGGCAAGGCCATGGGCGGAAAACTCCTGCTTGGCGGCTTCCAGAATGCGCAGCCGCATCCCCTCGGGATCGCGCTGCCATTTCAGAGTTCGCTTTGCCTTTGCCAAACCGGTTGCTCGCTGGGTGATGTCAGATACGCGTGTAACACGGGAGCGCGCATTTGAGAAACGTCGTCATTCCGGGGCGCGCCCTCTTGGGCGCGAGCCCGGAATCCATCGTGCAGCAGAGCAAGTGGATGGATGGATTCCGGGCTCGTCGCTTCGCGACGCCCCGGAATGACAACATCACGCCACCGGCTTCGGCGAACGCTCCAGCAGCACGGTCTGGATGCCGCAGGTGCCGCTTCGCACCGTCATGATCCGTGTGCCCGGCTTGCGGCCGTTGCGCACCTCGGTGACGTCGAGGCCGGCGGCGATCAGGCGGGCGCGGGTGGCGTCGATGTCGGCGACACGCCAGCTCAGGCCCCAGAGACGATCATGCGCGACGTCGCCCCCGGCGACGGGACGGCGCACCACCTCGACGACGAGATCGCCGCAGCGGAAGAACATCAGCTGGCCCCAATCCTGGTGCGAACGGTCGAGCGCGAGATCAAGCCCGAGTCGCGCGCCGTAAAGCGCGGCGGCACGCTCGGAATCCTCGGTGGTGACCACGACGTGGTCGAGCCCGTCGATCGGCGCGACGTCTGTCGCAGCGGAGACCGGCCGCTCGTCGGCAAGCTCGAGGAAGAACATGCGCACGCCGCGCGTGAGTTCCGTGGCGGCGCGCGTGCGTTTCCAGTGCAGGACGGCACCCGCCTCGGCGTCGCTGCTTTCCACCTCGGTGACGGGATCTGGCTTCAAGGCCACCCGCTCCAGCCGCCGATGCATCCGGCTCATATCCGCGACACGAAAGCACAGGCTGGCGAGCATGCCCTCCTGGTCGTCGAGCAGCACACGCATCCGGTCCGCAGTCGCAGTGAAACCGCTCGGCGCCATCAATTCGATCGTCATGTTGTCGAGCGTGAACAGGACCCGGTCCGCGCCTTCGCCGGAATTCTGCCAGGCCGGCGCACGGGCAAGCAGCGTCTGATAGGCCGCCTTGGCCGCGCCGATATCCCTGACCAGGACGACGATGTGATCGAGGCCCGTGATCATTTCTCCCCCATTCGATCGACCTGCTTTGCCCTGGAACCCACGGGCGGAAATACGGCGTTTGTCCGGGCTTGGCATTGCCCGGTGATGGTCGTATTCCGGCCGCATGCTGACCTCAAGCGCTGCGGGCGGCAGTTTTGCGAATAATTTCAGCGATCCCTCGGCGGAACCGGTGTTAAAGTACGCGCGCCGCCCGGGACCACAAAGCGCATGACGGACAAGCAATGCAGGCTCTCTTCATCGGACAGACCTATATCGACGTCGTCTTCATCACCGACCACATGCCGACCGGCGACGAAAAGCATGTGGCCTCGGACTACGCGGTTTCCTTCGGCGGCAACGCGGTGACGGCAGCGTTCTGCTGCGCCAAGCTCGGCATCGTGCCGGATCTGATCGCGACCGCCGCCAATGACTGGCTGGGGCGCATGTTCCAGGACATGTGCGCGAAATACGCGATCTCGCTGCACGGGCGAAAGGTGAACCAGTCCTCGCTGTCCTTCATCATGCCCAAGGACGGCAAGCGCGCCATCGTCCGCTGCCGCGACGACGAGCACATCCACCCCTTTCCGATGCTCAATCTCGGCGGCTGCCGCGCGCTGCATGTCGATGGCCATCAGCCAGATGCCGCGATCCATTACGCCAAGGTGTGCCGCGAGGCCGGCATCCTGACTTCGCTGGACGGTGGCGGCCTGCGCACCAACACGCATGAACTCCTGGAATTCATCGACGTCGCCATCGTCGCCGAGCGCCTGTGCGAGCAGATGGACCTGACGCCGGAGAAGATGCTCGACTACCTCAAGGGACGCGGCTGCAAGATCGGCGGCATCACCATGGGCGAAAAGGGCCTGCTCTGGTACGACGAAACCGGGACGGTGCAGGTGATGCCGGCGATGCCGATCCCGCGCGAGCGCGTGATCGACACCAACGGCGCCGGCGACGTCTTCCACGGCGCATACGTCTATTCCTACCTCGCGCATCCCGGAAAAAGCTGGCGCGAGCATTTTGATTTCGCCAGGGCCGCCTCGACGTTCAAGATCCAACGCCTCGGCAACGAAGCCGGCCTGCCGACACTGGTCGACATCGCCAAGGTCCGGCACGAGTTCGAGGTCAGGGTTTAGATCGAGATGGGGCGCGTCTTCGTCGCCGGCAGCATCAACATGGACGTGGTGGCGACGGCCGATCGCCACCCGCGCGTCGGCGAGACCGTCGCCGGGCGGCAGGTGCTGTATTTTCCGGGTGGCAAGGGAGCGAACCAGGCGGTCGCGGCGTCCCGCCTGGGCGCACGGACGACGCTGATCGGACGATTGGGCAGGGATGCCTTCGGCGCCGAGTTGCGCACTTTCCTGGGCGCGCAAGGCATCGATCTCGACTCCGTCCGCGACGCCGACACCCACACCGGCACCGCGATCATCACGGTGGCGGCCTCCGACAACACCATCGTCGTCATTCCCGGCAGTAACGCACTGGTCAGCGCGGACGATGTCGCGGCCGTGCCTATGGCGAAGGGCGATGTCGCGGTCAGCCAGTTCGAGATTCCGCTGCCGACGATTGCCGCGTTCTTTGCGCGGGCCCGCGCGGCTGGTGCCGTAACCGTGCTCAACCCGGCGCCGGCGCAGACGATGTCGCGCGAGCTGCTCGCGCTCGTCGACATCCTCGTGCTGAACGAAACAGAGCTCGGCTTCCTCGCCGGCGCGGAATTGTCCGAAAGCGACGAGGCCGTAGAGATCATCGGCGTCGCACGAAAGCTTCAGGCGCGCGCGGACCAGACCATTTGCGTCACGCTAGGCAGGCGCGGCGTGCTGGCGCTTGCGGCCAGCGAGGAGCTTGCCGTGCCGGGCCGCACGGTGAAAGCGGTCGACACGACAGGCGCCGGCGACTGCTTCGTCGGCGCGCTCGCCGCGCAACTGGCCGACGGTATGCCCCTGCGCGCCGCCCTCACCTTCGCCAACATCGCCGCCTCGATCAGCGTTCAGCGCATGGGCGCGGGGCCGTCGATGCCGACGGCCGCGGAGGTGACGGCTGTTTTATAGATCGCAGCGTTCGCCTCTCCCCGCAAGCGGGGCGAGGGAGAAGATCTTCACGCCAGCGCACCCTTCAGGTCAAAGCTTTCGTCGGCGGCCTGCTCCGGCGTGATCGAACGGTCCATCGCCTGCAGGCGACGGCCGAACATGTGGTCGCCGGCGCGGTTGATGGACTCGATGCCCAGCAGCTTATCGCCCTTGTAGCAGAACGCCGAGAACGCTTTCCTGGCGGGATCGCCGCGCAGCACGACGCGGTCGTAGCCGGTGGTGAGCCCTGCAATCTGAAGCTTGTCGTCACCCTGGTCGCTCCAGAACCAGGGATGACCGTCATATGGCTTCTTGTCGCCGGTCAGCCGCGCCGCGAGGCAGCGGGCGTGATCGGTGGCGTTCTGCACCGATTCCAGCCGCAGCGAGCCGCCGAAGCGCGGGCTCGCGAACAGCGCGCAATCGCCGATCGCGGAAATGTCGGGATCCGCGGTTGCAAGATATTCGTCGACGATGATGCCGGCGGCGACCGGCAAGCCCGCCTCCGCCGCGAGCTCGATGTTCGGCAGCACGCCGACGCCGACCACGACGAGGTCGGCGGGCAGATGCCGTCCGTCGCTCAGGGAGACGCCGGTGACCTTGCCGTTCTCGGCTTCGATCGAGGTAGCCTGCACACCGAGATGGATGCGAATGCCGGCATCGCGATGCCGGGCCTGAAAATACTCCGAGACCTCCGCCGTCACCGCACGTGCCATCACGCGCGGAGCGAGCTCGAGCACATCGACCTCGAGACCCTTGATCCGCGCCGTGGCGGCGAATTCGAGGCCGATGAAGCCGGCGCCGATGACCACGACCCGTGTCTTCGACGGCATGATCGCACGCAGCGCCTCGCTCTCGTCGAGAATGCGCAAATATTTCACGTCCGCCAGATTGGCATTGGGCAGATCGAGCAGCCGGTTGCGCGCGCCGGTCGCCAGCACGAGGTGGCCATAATCGAGCACCTCGCCCGAGGCGAGGTGCAGCTTGCGCTTCGAGCGATCGATCGACACCGCGCGGCCGGCGATGAGCTCGATCTTCTGGTCCTGGTAGAATTTTTCGGGCCGGAACATCAGGCTCTCGGGCCCCGCGGAGCCCTTGATGTAAGCCTTGGACAAAGGCGGCCGCTGATAGGGCAGATGCGCTTCGTCATTGATCAAGCAGACGCGGCCTGCAAAGCCCGCCTGGCGCAGCGATGCCGCGACCTGATAGCCGCCATGGCCGGCACCGACGATGATCACCGGGCCAGTCATCGAACAGCCCATTTCCGGAAGACACGAGCGTAACCCATGTCGTCTCCTCTCTCGCTGATTTTGGTTTGCGGGCCTTAGGAGGAGCCGGCGCTCGTGTCCGTCCCTTGGAAAAGGCGTGCCCATATGAGCCTATCGTTCCCTCCAGTGCAAGGGTGCACCGCGGGGATTGTCACCCCTCGCCTTCTGCGATTTAGTCGCACAAACCACCTCATGCCGGGGATATTCCAAATGCCAGCACCAGTCTCCCAGCCCGACGATCCCGCCCTGCTCAAGGTCGATGGCCCGATCGCGACCATCACGCTCAACCGTCCCGCCGCCTTCAACTCGATCAACCTTGCGATCGCGCAAAAGCTCGAGCAGCTCGCAGCCGCGATCGAAGGCGACGACGCCATCAAGGTCCTGGTGATCGAGGGCGAAGGCCGCGCCTTCTCGGCCGGCGGCGATCTGCAGACCATCGGCGCCGCGGCCGAGGCCAATACGGTGACGCCGGTCGTCGGCGAGCTTCTGAGGCACTATCATGCCTTCATCGAGATCGTCAGGCGCATGCCGAAAATCTCGCTGTCGAGCGTGCACGGCTCGGCGGCCGGCGCCGGCATGGGCCTCGCCTTCGTCACCGATCTCTGCATCGCCGCGGAGGATGCCAAGTTCACGCCAGCCTATGCCAAGATCGGCGTTTCGCCGGACGGCGGCTCGACGGTCGGCATCGTCGGCACGGTCGGCTCCCGCCGCGCGCTGCAGATCTTTCTCTCCGAAGACAATTTTACCGCGCAGCAGGCCTGTGAATGGGGTCTCGTTGCGAAGGTCGTTCCCGCCGCGGAATTGAAGGCGGCCACGCGACAGCTCGCCGAACGGCTGGCGCAGAATCCCCCGGCGGCGATCGCCGGGACCAAATCGCTGGTCTACCAGGCCGCTACCACGCCGGTGAAGCAGCAGCTCGATGCCGAGGAGCACAAGATCATCATGGCGATGAACACGGAGGAATTCCGTGTCGCCGTGAAGAAGTTCACGAGCAAGTCGAAGTGACGCCCGCGCGCAGCTTCTACGGTCTCCGCCACGGCGCCACCGACTGGAATCGCGAGGGGCTGTTCCAGGGCCGAACCGACAACCCGCTGAACGACGACGGCCTGCGGCAGGCGCATGAGGCCGGAGACTTGCTGCGCGGGGCCGGCATCAGCCGCATCGTTGCGAGCCCCCTCGTCCGCGCGGCGCGAACGGCCGAGATCATCGCGGCCGCGATCTCGGTGCCGCTCGCGATCGACGGCGGCATCATCGAGTTCGACTTCGGCAGCCTGGAGGGCCTGCCTGTCCGCGACACCATGATCAGGCACGGCGCCAAGTCGGCGACAGATCTCGTCTCGATCCTGCCCGCCGACGGGGAGAGCTGGGACGCCATGACTGAACGGTCGCTGCGTTGCGTCTCCGCCTGGCTCGAGCGTCACCCCGGCGACAATCTGCTGTTCGTCTGCCATGACGCGGTGATGCAGGGTATGGCAAACGCGCTGTGCGGCAGCTACTTCAGGAATAGCCACGCCACCCCGTTCCGCTACGCGCGCGAGAATGCGCAATGGCGGATCGAGCAAGTCGTTACTTAGGACAGATATAGCCCGTCCCCGCCGGCGACTTGAAGCAGCCGACCGATTCCGGCAACACCTTCTGCGGCAGCCACAGCACCACGCTCGGGAAGTAGATCGCGAATGCGATGGTCCCGAGGAAGACCAGATAGATCGGCAAGGCCGCGCGTAACGCCTTGGCAAAGCTGACGCCCACGAATTTCGAGGCCATTAGCAGCACGAGACCGTAAGGTGGTGTGATCAGGCCGAACGCGAGCGTCGCGATCAGCACCACGCCCATATGCACGGCATTGATATCGCCGGCTTCCGTCAGCGTGTTGACCAGCGGCATGAAGATGATGATGGTCGGCACCGGCTCGATGAAGTCACCGACCACGGTGAACAACAGCACCATCAACAGCATGATCAGATGTGGATCGTTACCTGCCATCGAGGTGATCACGTCCGCGATGTAGCTCGCGCCCCGCAGATAAGCCAGCATCCAGCCGAAAGCATTGGCCGCGCCGATGGTGACCAGCGGCAGCGAGAAGATCAGGCCGGCAAGGCAAAAATCGTAAGGGATCTTCCTGATATGCCCGCGGTTGAGCGCCGGGATCACGACGAGCACGATCCAGACGACGGCAACGACGCCAGCCTCGGTCGGCGTAAACCAACCGGTCAAAATGCCCCCTAACAGGATCACCGGAATCATCAGCGGCAGGGCGGCATCGCCGGCCGCGAACATCACCTGCCGCAGCGGCGCGCGCGGTTTGCGCAGGCCGGACGGGCCGAAGAAATAGCAATAGATCATCAGGCCGAAGCCGATCATCAGTCCGGGCACGACGCCCGCCATGAACAGGCCGGCGATCGAGACGTTGCCGACCGCGCCATAGACCACCGCCGTGATGCTCGGCGGCACCAGCGCGGCAATGGTCGAGGCCGAGGCGATGATGGCGGCGATGAAGGCGGGCTCGTAGCCCTCGCGTTTCATCGGCCCGCCCAGCGCCCGGCTCATCACGGCGACGTCGGCGGTCGTCGAGCCCGACATCTCCGAGAAGAACATGCTGAAGACGACGACGACCTGCGACAGCCCGCCCCTGATGTGCCCGACCAGCGACACCGAGAGGTTGGCTATTCGCACCACCACATTGGCCGAGCTCATGAGCTCGCCGACCAGGAGGAAGAACGGGATCGCCAGCAGAGCCTCGGAATCGACGCCGTCGAAGATCTTCTGGATGATCGCGGCCAGCGAAACGTCGGACAGCAACGCGCCGATGAAGACCCCGGCCATCAGCGAGAACGGTACGGGCACTCCAAGATAGCCGAACGACAGGAAGCAGATCGTCATCAACGCCAGGACAACGGGTGCGCTCACGGCTGCGTCCTCATCTGTGCGTCGGTGACGACAGGAGTTCCGTCCTCCTCGGGCGGCTCCGGATGATCGAAACCGTTGCGCAGGCCGTTGACGAGCTGCTCGATGGTGAACAGGCCGATCAGCACACCCGACGCCGGGATGATCGCATAGAGCGAGGCAATCGGCGTGCCCGACGGCAGGCGGAAGCTGCCAAAGCCGCGCAGATAATTCTGATAGCCGTACCAGACCAGGCAGAAGGCGACGCCGAGGACGACGATACGGATGATGACCTCGACGACCAGCCGCGAGGTGCCGTGCATCGCCTCGGAGATCGCGGTGAGATAGAGGTGATCGTTGCGCCGCGTCGCCGCGGCCGTGCCGACGAAGATGGCATAGATGAACAGCGTCGACGTCACTTCCTGAAGCCACAGCCAGGGATGGCCGATGGTGCGGGTGACGATGTCTGCGGTGACCGACAGCGAGAAGCCGAAGCAAAGCACGCCGCACAGGATCATGAGCGCAAGCTCGAGCCAGTCGAGCCAGCGCCATTTCAGGTGGCGCTGGCGCTGAACGAGCAGTTTGTCGGCAATGGCCATTGAATTCCGTCCCGGCTGCAGCTTTCCGTCATGGCCGGGCTTGTCCCGGCCATCCACGCACTTGGCGCGAGCTCGAAGGAAGAACGTGGATGCCCGGGACACCTGGCGCGAAGACGCGCTTCGCGCTTCTGCCCGGGCATGACGACCTCGTCGACGGTCAGTTGATCGACCGGATCAGATTCTTGATCTTCTCGGCATGCGGGCCGAGCTCCTTGGCGAGCTTGTCGAGATAGGGATCGGCGACCGCCGTGAAGCTCTTCTTGTCGACGTTGTCGACGATCTTCACGCCCATCTTCTTCAGCTTCTCGGCCGCGCTGCGCTCGAGGTCGAAGGCCTTCTGCGGCTCCTTGGTGCTGATCTCGTTGGCGGCGGTCTGAACCCACCCCTTCTGCTCGGCCGATAGGCTCTGCCAGAGCTTGTCCGAGATGAACACCAATGCGTTGTTGGCCTCGTGCTCGGTGATGTTGAGGACCGGCGCCACCTCGTAATGCTTGTTGACGAGATAGACGTTGATGCTGTTCTCGGCGACGTCGACGACGCCGGTCTGCAAGGAGGTGTAGACGCTGCCGAACGGCATGTGCACGGTCTGGGCACCGTAGGCCGGGAACATGGTGTCCTCGGTCGCAGTCGCCTGCACGCGGACCTTCGCGCCCTTGATGTCACCGACGTTGTGGATTTCCCGCTTTGCGTACATGTGGCGCACGCCCTGCGAGCCCGTCGCGATCACATGCAGACCCTGTGTGGTCTCGTCGATCATGGTCTTGAGCGCTTCGAACACGCGGGGATCGGCCAGACCCTTGACGACGTGGTTCTCGTCGCGGAACAGGTAATGCAGCGACATCACACCGGCCTGCGGCGAGATCGTCGCGGTGTTGGCGGAGGAGATGATCGAGAACTCGACATCACCGGCCTTCACGAGCTGGAGCACCTGCGGCTCCTGCCCGAGCTGGGCGCCGGGATACTGGTCGATGAGCATGGTGCCTTTGCTCAGTTCCTTGAGCTTTTCGGCAAAGATGTCACCCGCGATGGAATAGCCGGTGTTGCGCGGCTGGTCGTAGGCGAAGCGATAATGCTTCACCTCCTGTGCCCCGGCTCCGGTGACGAAAAGCATGGCGGCCGCGGCCGTCAACCCACGTATGGATCGTGCAATCATCGTTTCCCCCTGTTTATCGCCCGCCGCTTGTGCGGTCTGGACGTTCGTTCGCCTAGTTGTCAGCCCTTCTCGGTCTTCCCAGTCCTCTGCATGAAATCGAAATCGCAGCCCTCGTCGGCCTGCATGATGGTCTCGTTGAACAGCCAGGCGTAGCCGCGCCGTGCTTCCGCTGGCGCGGCCGTCGGCTTCAATGCGGCACGGCGGCGCTCCAGCTCGGCCGCATCGACCAGCAACTCGATGCTGCGCTTGGCCACATCCAGGCTGATCATGTCGCCGTTCTGCACCAGCGCCAGCGGCCCGCCGACGGCGGATTCCGGCGTGATGTGCAGCACGATGGTGCCGAACGCCGTGCCGCTCATGCGCGCGTCCGAAATGCGCACCATGTCCTTGGTGCCGCCGCGCGCGAGCTTCTTCGGGATCGGCAGATAGCCCGCCTCGGGCATACCGGGCGCTCCCTTCGGGCCGGCATTGCGCAGCACCAGCACGTCGTCGGCGGTGACATCGAGATCGGGATCGTCGACGCGCAAGGTCATGTCCTCGACGGATTCGAACACGACGGCACGCCCGGTGTGCTTCAACAGCTTCGGGCTCGCGGCCGATTGCTTGATGACCGCGCCGCGCGGGGCAAGATTGCCGTGCAGGACGGCAAGGCCGCCTTCCTTCTTGATCGGATTGTCGCGCGATCGGATCGCATCCTGGCCGGGCACGTCTTCAGCATTGGCGACGACATCGCGCAGCGTCTGGCCAGCGATGGTCCTGGCATCGAGATCGACGAGGTCGCCGAGCTGCGCCAGCAGCTTCGGCACGCCGCCGGCGTGATGGAAATGCTCCATATAGTGCTCGCCGGATGGCTTGAGATCGACCAGCACCGGCACTTCGCGACCGATCTGGTCGAACACCTCGAGATCGAGCCGGTGCGGCGAGCGATGCGCCATCGCGGTCAAATGGATCAGGCCGTTGGTCGAGCCGCCGATCGCCTGCAGCACGACCTGCGCGTTCCTGAACGAGGCCGGCGTCAGGAACTCGCTCGGCTTCGGCCCCTTGGTCTTCGCCATCTCGGCGGCGACCTTGCCGCTGGCCTCGGCCAGACGAAAACGCTCGGCATGCGGCGCCGGAATCGTCGCGCTCATCGGCAGCGACAGGCCCATGGCCTCGATCATGCAGGCCATGGTCGAGGCCGTGCCCATCACCATGCAGGTGCCGACCGATGGCGCCAAACGCCCGTTCACCGCCTCGATCTCGGCATCGTCGATCTCGCCGGCGCGGTACTTGCCCCAGAGCCGGCGGCAGTCGGTGCAGGCGCCCAGCACCTCGCCCTTGTGATGGCCAACCACCATGGGACCGACCGGAATGACCACGGTCGGCAGATCGGCGCTGATCGCCGCCATCACCTGCGCCGGCAGCGTCTTGTCGCAGCCGCCGATCACGATCACCGAATCCATCGGCTGGGCCCGGATCATCTCCTCGGTGTCCATCGCCATCAGATTGCGCAGGTACATCGAGGTCGGATGCGCAAAGCTCTCGGCGATCGAGATGGTCGGGAACACGAACGGCATCGCGCCCGACAGCATCACGCCGCGCTTGGCGGCTTCGATGATCTGCGGAACGTTGCCGTGGCACGGATTGTAGTCGCTATAGGTGTTGGTGATGCCGACGATCGGACGCTCCAGCGCGTCGTCGGAATAGCCCATGGCCTTGATGAACGCCTTGCGCAGGAACAGCGAGAAGCCGGCATCGCCATAGCTCGTCAGACCCTTGCGCAAACCACTCGTCATCATGCCACTCCTTAAGTCGCCATTGTGGTACAGCCTGCCCCCTGATTGTCAATAAGATTGGTCCATACTGTCGCACTTTATGGATATTCGGTACTCAAAGGACGCCAATTATTGACAATCTACCCCTACCTGCTCCACAGAACAGGGCCCGGCCCTAGCCGGAGGACGAGGGGATGTCCGACATTCGCACCGCAGACAGCATGACGGTCCGGCAAGACGATCCGGACGACGTCGTCGCGCGCCTGGAGGAGGACATCATCTTCGGTCGCCTGCCGCCCGGCGCGCGCCTCACCGAGGATGCGCTGATGTCGCGCTACGGCACCTCAAGGCACTTCGTGCGCCAAGCCTTGGTAGACGCCGAGCGGCGCGGCATTGTCCGCCGCGAGAAGAATGTCGGCGCCACCGTGCGGTTCTACTCCGCCGAGGAGGTCCGGCAGATCTACGAGGTCCGGGAGATGCTGACGCGGCAAGCCGCGCTGATGATCCCCCTGCCCGCGCCGCAAGGCCTGATCGACAATCTCTCCGCCCTGCAACGGCAATATTGCGCGAAGGCCGATGCGCAGGATCTGCGCGGCATCCACGAGGCCAACGACGCCTTCCACCTCGCGCTGTTCTCCGCCTGTGGCAATCCCTATCTGGTCCGCTCGCTGCAGGACTACATGAACCTGACCTTGCCGATGCGCGCGAAAAACCTCGCCGACCGCGACGGCCTCGCGCAATCGCGGCGCCAGCATGACATGATGATCGAGCTGTTGCGGGGCCGCGACAGCTGGGCGCTGGCGCAGCTGTGCGTGGATCACATGCAGTTCAGCAAGAAGGATTATCTGGGCAGGATTGCGGGGGAGAACCGCTAATTCGCACGGGACAAGGCCTGGCTGTCCGCGCTTCACAAAGCGATGGACATTATCAAGCTTGCGAGGGAGAACGCAGCCTCAGGCCAATTTCAGGATGCCGCAAGATGGAATTTGATGATGTCATTCTCGGCCGGCGAAGCATTCGCGGTTACAAGCCCGCCCCTGTCCCGCCGGAATTGATCAAGGAAATCCTGGCGCTGGCGATGCGCGCGCCGTCGTCCATGAACACCCAGCCGTGGAATTTCTACGTCATCACCGGGGCGCCACTCGATCGTATTCGTCAGGGCAATACCGAGCGCAATCTGGCGGGCGTGCCGCACTCGCGCGAGTTTCGGACCGGCCAGGCATTCGAGGGCGTGCATCGCGAACGCCAGATTGGCGTGGCCAAGCAGTTGTTCAGCGCCATGGGAATTGCGCGAGACGACAAGCAGCAGCGGCAAGACTGGGTCCTGCGCGGCTTTCGCCAGTTCGACGCGCCTGTGTGCGTGATCATCACCTACGATCGCGAACTGGCCTCCAGTGACGATACCGCCTTCGACTGTGGCGCCGTGGCGACCGCGCTCGTCAACGCGGCCTGGTCGAGGGGGCTTGGCGCCGTGATCAACAGCCAGGGCATCATGCAATCCCCCGTCGTGCGCGAGCATGCCGGGATCGCGGATGATCAGGTGATCATGAAGAGCATCGCGCTCGGCTGGCCGGATGATAGTTTTCCTGCCAACGCCGTCGTGTCCGAGCGCAAGTCGGTCGGCGAAGCGACGACTTTCGTAGGATTTGAGAGCGGAGCCTCGAAGTAGCCTGAAGATTTTTCGGGACCCGTTCAGTACCGCCTCAGCAGCCCGCGATCCATGCTCGCCTCGCCATAGTCGGCGCATGCTCTCTTCGGGTTTCTGATCAGATCGGTCCGGACGCGCCTGAATGTCTTGCTGGCCGCATCCGACACCTCGGGGCGGAATTTGCCGGGATCATAGCTGTCGCCGTCACGAGCTTTGATGGCGGCAGCATAGGCGTCGATCATCGCCATCGCGGCATCGGGACTGCCGAGCAGCCGCGCGCCGAGCTGGACACTGCCGCTGCCGTCGATCTCATAACCGTCGCATCGCTGTTCGAGCACCACGGAGGCGACGACCATCTGGTCGAGGAACGTCGCCTCGGCTTCGGTGAGCGCTGCCGCTTGTGCGGGTCCGGACGCGAGCGTCGCCAGCATCGCGACGGCTGACAATTTGATTTTCATTGTCATGGCTCTCGATTGCGATCGCGCATATCGAAAGCCGCGGTGTCCGTAGGATATTGACCTAGATCAACGGGAGCGCCACGAGCCATCTGCTCCCTTGCGCGGCGGAGCTCCCTCAACACGTCATTGCGACGACAGCCTGGGCTACAGCACCAAGCGTTACCGCTTCGTCCAATCGATGACCCGGCCCGGATCGGCATCGAACTCCATGCTGCAGAACGCGCCGCCCTGGAAATAATCGCCGACCGGATCCGGCTTCAGCTTGGCCTGCTCGGCCATCGCATGCTCTCGGAAATCTTCGGCGCGGCCGGTGGGACGATAGCCGAACTCGTAGGCGCGGTGGTTGTCCCACCAGGCCCGCTCGTTGAGGGAGGCGCCGTAGAAGACTTCGAAATGGATGTCGGGATGCTCGAGCCCGATGCGGCAGAGCTGCACGAGGTCGTCGGGCTTGAGCCAGATCGAGAGCCGACGCTGGTCGAGCGGCATGTCGCCAAAATTACCAATGCGCAGGCACGTCACCTTCAGCCCGTGCTTGTCGGCATAGAGCGCGCCGACCGCCTCGCCGAACACCTTGCTGACGCCGTAGCGGCCGTCGGGACGCGGGGTGACGTCGGTGCCGATCTTGTGGTGGCGCGGATAGAAGCCGACGGCGTGGTTCGACGAGGCGAACACCACGCGCTTGACACCCTTGCGGTACGCAGCCTCGAACAGATTGTAGCCGCCGATGATGTTGGCCTGGAGGATCTGATCCCAGGTACCTTCGACCGAGTAGCCGCCGAAATGGATGATGCCGTCGACGCCCTCGCAAATCGCCTCGCATTGCGCGAGATCCGCGAGGTCGGCCGCCTTGAATTTTTCGTTCGCACCGAGATCGGCCGGCGGCTTGATGTCGGACAGCAGAAGATCCGGATAGATCAGCGGCAGCAGCTTTCGCAGGCTCGTGCCAATTCCGCCCGCAGCTCCCGTCATCAAGATACGCGCCATGTTGTCCCTCGCCGTTGGTGACCGATTTGCGGCCACGTGTCTCTAATGATAGCAGGAATGTCCAGAGGGAACGAAACGAGAGAACCGACATGAATGAGGCATCGTCCCACCCCCAGGAGCGGCCAGGCTGGCGGCCGGCGAGCTACTATCCCGATCCGGCCATTAGGGCACTGGACCCCCGCTTCGAAAAATACTGGCTGAAACTGTCGGCGGTGGAGCGGCTGGCGACCGGCCTGCGCTGGGCCGAGGGTCCGGTCTGGTTCGGCGACGGGCGCTATCTCCTGTGCAGCGACATCCCGAACCAGCGCATCATCAAATGGGAGGAAGAGACCGGCGCGGTTTCGAACTTCCGGAAGCCCTCCAATTTCGCCAACGGCAACACGCGCGACCGGCAGGGCCGGCTCGTCACCTGCGAGCATGGCGGGCGCCGTGTGACCCGCACCGAATATGACGGCAGCATCACGGTGCTGATGGATCAATTCAACGGCAAGCGTTTGAACTCGCCGAACGATGTCGTTGTTAAATCGGACGGCTCGATCTGGTTCACCGATCCCATCTTCGGCCTGCTCGGCAATTACGAGGGTTACAAGGCCGAGCCCGAGATCGACATGAACGTCTACAGGCTCGACCCCGAGACACGCAAAGCCACCGTCGTCGCCGAGGGCGTGCTCGGACCGAACGGTCTCGCCTTCTCGCCGGACGAAAAAATCCTCTACGTCATCGAATCCCGCGGCGTGCCGACCCGCAAAATTCTCGCCTATGACGTTTCGGCCTCGGGTGACAAGCTTTCGAACAAGCGCGTCTTCGTCGATGCTGGCCCCGGCACGCCGGACGGATTCCGTGTCGACATCGACGGCAATCTCTGGTGCGGCTGGGGCATGGGCGATCCCGAGCTCGACGGCGTCGTGGTGTTCGCGCCCGACGGCGTGATGATCGGCCGCATCGCCCTGCCCGAGCGCTGCGCGAACGTCTGCTTCGGCGGCGTCAAGCGCAACCGCCTGTTCATGGCGGCCAGCCAGTCAATCTACGCGCTGTATGTGAACACGCAGGGCGCGTTGGGGGGATAGACGCTCCTCTCTCCATCGTCATTCCGGGGCGCGCCGTCTTCGGCGCGAACCCGGAATCCATCGTGCGACGGAGTCGGTGGGCAAATGGATTCCGGGCTCGTCGCTTCGCGACGCCCCGGAATGACAGCGGAGCAAAACAAAAACGCCGGAGCGGTTGCCCGCTCCGGCGTCATTCTGTTCAGGCGATGAAACTCACGCCGCGTTGAAGCCGGCGACAGCCTTCACTTCGAGGAAGTCCTCGAGGCCGTACTTGCCCCACTCGCGGCCGTTGCCCGACTGCTTGTAGCCGCCGAACGGCGCGGTGCGGTCGTTCGGCACGCCCTGCAGGTTGACGTTGCCGGCGCGGATCTGGCGGCCGACGCGCTTGGCGTCCTCGACCGTCGCACCCGTGACATAGCCGGCGAGGCCATAGGGCGTGTCGTTGGCGATCTGCACCGCTTCGGCTTCGTCCTTGGAACCGATGATGGTGAGCACCGGCCCGAAGATTTCTTCGCGGGCGATCGTCATGTCGGGGGTGACGTCGGCGAAGATCGTCGGACGGACATAGAAGCCCTTGTTGACGCCTTCTGGCAGGCCCGGACCACCGGCGACGAGCGTTGCGCCCTCGTCGATGCCCTTCTTGATCAGGCCCTGGATCTTGTCCCACTGGCCGCGGTTGACGACGGGGCCGATCGTGGTGCCTTCAGCGCGGGGATCACCGGCCTTGGTCTTGTCGGCGACGGCCTTCGCGATCGCGGCGACTTCCTTCATCTTGGACAACGGCACGATCATGCGCGAGGGCGCGTTGCAGGACTGGCCCGAGTTGTTGAACATGTGCATCACGCCGCCGGTGACCGCCTTGGTGAGGTCGGCGCCTTCGAGGATGACGTTCGGCGACTTGCCGCCCAGCTCCTGGCTGACGCGCTTCACGGTCGGCGCCGCGCGCTTCGCCACGTCGATGCCGGCGCGGGTCGAGCCGGTGAAGGAGATCATGTCGATGTCAGGGTGCTCGCTCATGGCGGCGCCGACCTCGGGACCGAGGCCGTTGACGAGGTTGAACACGCCCTTCGGCACGCCGGCTTCATGGAGGATTTCCGCGAAGATCAACGCCGAGGTCGGAGTGAACTCGCTGGGCTTCAGGATCATGGTGCAGCCGGCGGCGAGCGCGGGCGCGACCTTGCAGGCGATCTGGTTGAGCGGCCAGTTCCAGGGCGTGATCATCCCGACCACACCGATCGGCTCGCGCAGCACCATGGCGGTGCCGACCGGCTCCTCGAAATGATAATTCTTGAGCACGTCGAGCGTGGTCATGAGATGACCGAGGCCGGCGCCGGCCTGCAGCTTCTCCGCCATCGGCAGCGGGGCGCCCATCTCGTCGGAGACGGCGGCACCGATCTCCTTGAGGCGGCCCTTGTAGACCTCGATGACCTTGGTGAGCAGCGCGACGCGCTCCTCGCGGCTGGTCTGGGAGAAGGTCGCGAAGGCGCGCTTGGCGGCGGCAACCGCCTTGTCCACGTCGGCCTTGGAGCCCAGCGCAACCTCGTACATCGCCTCTTCCGTCGCGGGGTTGACCACGGCGGTGGACTTCTTGACGGCGGGATCGACCCAGGCGCCGTCGATGTAGAATTGCATGCGATTGACCATCGTTAACCTCTTCTTGGGGGCATGGTGGGGGCGTTTCGGCAGGCATCCTTGCACGAAAGCGCCGGCAATTGAACCCGCCATATGCGGAGCCAGCGTTGCGGCAGACGGAGGTTATATGAGCCGATGGCGGGAACGTGGCAAGGTGGCGCAGCCGTCATTCCGGGGCGCGCAATAGCGCGAGCCCGGAATGACAGGATGGTTACCTCGACTACACCGCCATCTTCCGATGCAGCACTGGCGCACCGGTGGTGAGGCTTTCCGCCGCATCGATGATCGCATTCGCGTCGATGCCGTAGTGGCGATAAAGGTCGGCGATGCTGCCGGTCTGGCCGAACTGCTCGACGCCGAGCGCCTCGACGCGGTGGCCGCGGACGCTGCCGAGCCAGCCGAGCGCCGACGGATGGCCATCGATCACGGTCACGATGCCGCAGTCGCGCGGCAGCGGCGCAAGCAGCTTTTCGATGTGGCTGAGATGCTGCACGCCGCGCCGATCCCGCCGCAACTTTCGCGCGGCGGTCCACCCCGCATGGAGGCGATCCGCCGAGGTGATCGCGAGCAGGCCGATGTCGCGCCGGCTTTCGCCGATGAAGCCGGTGGCCTCGATCGCTTCGGGCGCGACCGCGCCGGTATAGGCGATCACGACTTCGGCATTCGGGCCCGGCTTGCGCAGCCAATAGGCGCCGTCGGTGATGCCCTGCGCAAGCTCAGGTGTCATGATCCGCTGCGCCTGGTCGATGCTGCGCGTCGAGAGGCGCAGGTAAACCGAGCCGCCCTCGCCCGGATCGCGCTGCATATGCTCGAAGCCCCAACCCATGATCACGGCGAGCTCGTCGACGAAGGCCGGCTCGAACGAGGCGAGCCCGTCCTGCGCCATGCCGATCAGCGGCGTCGCGATCGACTGGTGCGCGCCGCCTTCGGGCGCGAGCGTGATGCCCGATGGCGTCGCCGCAACCATGAAACGCGCATCCTGGTAGCAGGCATAGTTCAGCGCATCGAGGCCGCGCTCAATGAAGGGATCGTAGAGCGTGCCGACCGGCAGCAACCGCTCACCGTTGATCTGGTGTGACAGGCCGAGCGCGGAGAGCATGATGAACAGGTTCATCTCGGCGATGCCGAGCTCGAGGTGCTGACCCTTGGGCGAGAAGTCCCAGTTGAAGGTGGACGGAATTTTCTCGCTGCGGAATAAGTCAGCCTTCTCGGCACGCGCGAACAGGCCTCGGCGGTTCACCCACGGCCCGAGATTGGTCGAGACGGTGACGTCGGGCGAGGTCGTGACGATGCGTTGTGCCAGCTCGCTGTCGCCGCGCGCAATCTCGTTCAGCACAAGGCCAAAACCCTGTTGCGTGGACATCTGCGCCGACGGCTTGAAGGCGAGCTGGGCCGGCACCTCGACCACAGGCGCGGTCAACCGGCGGCCGTCCTGGTTGAACGGCACGCGGGCGAGGAAGGCGTCGAGTTCGGCAGCCGATTGCGTGAGGCCCTCGTACTTGTCCCACTCGTGGCCGGGACGGATGTTCTGGCTCTCGCGATATTTCTCCATCTGCGCGACCGTCATCAGGCCGGCATGGTTGTCCTTGTGGCCCTGGAACGGCAGGCCGACGCCCTTGATGGTGTAGGCGATGAAGCAGACCGGGCGATCGTGATCGATGGACTCGAAGGCGTCCAGCATGCTGGCCATGTCGTGGCCGCCAAGGTTCGACATCAGCGCCAGCAGCTCCTCGTCGCTGCGCTTGTCGATCAGCTTTGTGATCGGCCCCTGATCGCCGATCTCGTCGTGTAGATATTTGCGGAACGCGGCACCGCCCTGAAAACAGAGCGCGGCGTAGAGCGCGTTCGGGCAATTGTCGATCCAGCGCTTCAGCGCCTCGCCGCCAGGCTCGGCAAAGGCTTCCCGCATCAGGCGGCCGTATTTGACGATGACGACGTCCCAGCCGAAATTGCGGAACATGGTCTCGAACTTTTCCCAGAGCCCTTCGCGCACGACGGCATCGAGCGACTGGCGGTTATAGTCCACCACCCACCAGGTGTTGCGCAGGCCGTGCTTCCAGCCCTCGGCGAGCGCCTCCCATATATTGCCTTCGTCCATCTCGGCGTCACCGACGAGCGCGATCATCCGCCCTTCGCGGCGATCCTTCGCCCAGCCGTGCGCCTTGACGTAGTCTTGCACAAGCGACGAGAACAGCGTCTGCGCGACGCCGAGGCCGACCGAGCCGGTGGAGAAATCGACGTCGTCGACATCCTTGGTACGCGACGGATAGGATTGCGCGCCCTTGAAGCCGCGAAAGTTTTCCAGCTTCTCGCGGCTCTGTCGGCCGAACAGATATTGGATGGCGTGAAACACCGGGCTCGCATGCGGCTTCACGGCAACGCGGTCCTCGGGCCTCAACACGCTGAAGTACAGCGCCGACATGATGGTGGCGAGCGAGGCGGACGAGGCCTGATGGCCCCCGACCTTGAGTCCATCCGCATTGGGGCGGATGTGGTTGGCGTGATGGATGGTCCATGACGACAGCCAGAGCGCTTTGCGGCTGAGGGCGGTCAAGGTGTCGAGGCGCGCGGGGTCAACGGGCATGACGATGCTCCGGAATCTGATCCACCGATCATACGCCCGTGGGCATGGCCAAATATCTCAATTTCTTGCAACATACCTGACCGAATTGGGATAATTTACCAATCGGTCCACGAAAATCCAGGTTTCATCCCAATGCCCGAGCTCGACGCCATCGACCGCAAGATCCTCAGTCATCTCCAGGCCGACAGCCGCATGACCATGCAGGAGCTCGCCGACAAAGTCGGGTTGTCGGTCTCGCCCTGCCATCGCCGGGTCAAGCTCCTGGAGGAGCGCGGCGTGATCTCGCGCTACGTCGCGACCGTGGACCAGAAAGCGCTGGGGCTGCATGTCAGCGTCTTCATCTCGATCAAGCTGGCACGGCAGAAGGAGGAGGATCTCAACCGCTTCGCGCGCGCGATCTCGAAATGGGACGAGGTGCTGGAGTGCTATCTGATGACCGGCAACCGCGATTATCTCTTGCGCGTCGTCGCAGCCGACCTCGCCTCCTACGAGACATTCCTGAAGACCAAGTTGACCCGGCTCGACGGCATCGCCTCGATCGAATCCAGTTTTGCGCTGAGCCAGGTCAAATATTCGATCGCGCTGCCGGTGTGACGGCATCTCGAACACCGACGCAACCAACCGTTCAGGACCGGCGGCACTGCGGCAATCAAGCCCTGCCGCGGCGGCCGCTCAACGGCACTTGGGATCGTCAGGCGTCGTGAAACCGCCCGTGCCGCCTTCCGGCATGTGCCAGGCCACAGTCTTGGGAACGGGAAGCTGCCCCGACGCAGGAGCCGCCACGACAACGGCCGTATAGCAGGGCGGCAGTTCTTCAAGGCTCATCGAACGCAACGCTTCTTCCGGCGCGCGGCCGCCGAGACGCCTGAGGAACCCTGCGTCATCGATCAATCGCTGGAATGCGCCGGTGTTGGCGATCGTCATCGTGACAGGCGAGCCTTCTACGTCGACACGCCAGGGCTCCTCGAACTGGTGAGTATGGCCATAAATGAAGACGCGCATCGACCTGTGGTCAGCCTGACGGGCGGCGAGATGCTTCGCCATCACCTTGCTCTTTGACGAGAGGAAATGCTCGGCGAGGCTTCCAAGCTGCATGTCCCAGCAGATCTGGTCCTTCTCGTTCGCAGCGATCATGTCGCAGAGCTGCTGAACTTCCGCGTCGGGAAGCTGCTCCTTGTCGTTCGCCAGCCTTGTCAGCTCGGATTTGATGGCCTTGGCATCGTCGTCGTCCCGCGACAATTGCTGCCTGAGCGGATCCTCCTTCGGCAGCGCATAGAGAAACAGCATTGCGCCCTTCGCGCGCGCGATCCCGATATCCCAATTGACCTTGCCAGCAGGAGGCTTTCCGAGCATGACGGATTTCTGTCTCAACGACGTCTCGAGCAGGTTGAAGCTCAACAACCGCGCGACATCGGAAGCCGAGCCCCAGAGCCCTCGGTCCGCGGCGCGATAACGGGCCCCCGCGGTCTCCGGACTGAGATTGTCGATGATCGAATAGGTCTTCTCCTGGTCGTTGAACAGCCGCTGAACGAACAGCTCGCCCCATGGTCGAACGATATAGTCTTTCCCTTCGACGTGACGCGATATCGTTGGCCATGTTGCGTATTTGTTGACGTCCTGGCCGATCTGGTTGCCGTGCTCTGCGAGGATGCGGCCGTCAGCGGAAACCCACACGCCTTCGGTGACGAGATTGATGCGGCCGCTGCCGGCATTCAACGCGGTTCCGAGCGCATTCCAGACGGCGGCATAGCGCAGTGTCGAATCGTGATTTCCGACGATGATGTGCAGCCGATTGTCGCCGCGCTCGGCAAAATTCCGCAAGATGCCGAGATCGCCCGCATGTTCTGCCGCCACCTTTCCGACCAGCGCGGCCATCTCGTCGATCGTGCAGCCGAGATCCGCGCCCGCGCCGCCGCATTTGATCTCGGCCGGCGGCTGCCAGAGCTCGAGAAAGTCGCCGACGATGACGAGATCGACGCGTTGCTGGCCATCCTCCGTGATCTGGTTCAGGAAACCTTCCAACGCCTTCGGCCAGCGGAAGTCTTCCGTCGGGTCCCAAGCGCCGCCTGCCTGCTTGCCGACACCAAAATGCAGATCGCTGATGAACACGCTGTGTCGGGGCGAGGCGGCCGGTGCCTGATAGGGCACTGTCGCGACGGCGGGCGCGTTTGCATCGTCGGCCCCAACCGCGGCAAACGGCGCAGCCAGGATCATCGCAACCACGAACGCTGCCGTCTGACGAAGTTTCATGCCGCACCTTGCTGGTTAGGGCTGGACACAGAGCTTGATCGCGGGGTTGCCAAGCAGGACATATTCGAGGCCGAGCTCGCTGTAGTCGGCGTCGGCCTTGTCCTTGAACTTCTGCGCCGTTCGCGCGACCGTCTTGTCGAACAGATCGAGGATGGTGGGCGCCGGCTTTTCCGACGCGACCTCGGCCATGATCTCCGCAAACGTGCTGGCGAAGACGACACCGTATCCTGCGTCGATCGTGAACGGTGAGGCGATCAGCGTGTCGAATCCCTGCTCGTTCAGCCGCTGCAGCAACTCGGCGTTCCGGCCCTTGGCGGACGCGGCGGAACAGGCGGCGAAAATGCCGACGCTCCCGGACGGAAACTTCTTTTCGATATCTTGCGGAATGATGTGATCCGTCGACTCCGCAAACCACATCGCCCCCTCATCCTGGTGAGCGAGCACGACGAAGCCGACCGCGGAAGCAGATGCCAGGGACAGCAGCGGCGCCACCGTGCCCGTCGTCGCGCCAAGATATTGCCTGAGCTTGTCGATCTCGGAAATTCGCGTTCCCGGGACCTTGGCGGGGAAGAAGCCTGGAGGCATCACCGCGCCTGGGACGTTTTCCAGCCCGTCCGGAACTGCAAACATCCAGTCGCCGATGCATTTGTCGCGGGATGGATATCGCTCGATCGCCATCGGCTGCACCACGATGATCGGCTTATCGAGCACAGGATCCGGTCCCTTGGCGCCGAGGATTCCGAGCGGAACGTAGATGCTGCGGTTCTGGCCGCTGGTCACGTCCGAGGCGACGCGCACCACCACCACCGGAGATCCCGTGCTTTCGCGGACGATGGCCCTGAAAGCCGCCCAGGCGTTCTTGGCATCGTCCTCCGTCGAATTTCCGGATTTCGTGGAGAACAGGATCTTTGCAAGCTCCTTGGCCGCGGGGAGATAGCTGCCCGGCTTCTTGTCAGCGGAGTCCTTGCGCGCTTTCAGAATCATGTTCTGGAAGCGATCGGTCCTCAGGAAGTCGACGACGCTGGACGCCGTCTGCCAACCGTAGACCAGCGTCTTCCCGGGGCGCCCATCGACGAACACCGCCATGCTGTAGGCTTCGAAATCGAAGATATGAAGCGCGGCGGCCGCGGTCGCGTCGGCGCCTGAGCCTTCCACCCCGAGCGACACTTCGCGCAAGGAGTTGAGGCCTCCCGAAAGCGCGTCGGCCTGCGCCGGATCGGCGCTGTCGCAGACAGGAGCGGACGTATTGGTGTCGCCGATGGACACGCGCTGCACGAGATGATCGAGCGGCTGGAGGCCCCTGAAGATCGCGAAGGCGATCGTGGCACAGCCCTCGGATTCCGCGGTCAAGCCAATCTGGATGCTGCCGGCGCTAGCCTGCTGCGACAGTTCGGTGATCGACATCGAACCGTCGGCATATTTCTTCGCCGCATCCGCGTTCGGATGTCGGATCTTGTCCAGGTCGATCTTCAACGTATAGGAGTGCCGGTCGTCCCCCAGCCTGAGGCCGGAGCCCTCGGGAACGAGCGGCTTGATGGTCAGGACAACGTCACGCGTCTTGGACTCAGCGATCATCGCAGCAAACCCCGGGTCCACTTGCGCGCCGGAAGACTGCGAGGCCCGTCGCAGCAATGCGTAATTGAACGCCGCCACATCGAGCGTGTACGTGTAGGTGTTGTTGGCAATCAGGATGTTTGCCGCCGGCCCGCCTCCGTCGACGAACCACCCATTCCAATAGGCAGAGGTGTTGACCGGTTCGGGCGTTGGCGACCCCGCGTTGGGAACCGGCGTCGGGCTTGGCGTTGGCGAGGGCGTGACCTGCCCGTCGCCGGCGACTTCACCCGCGGGTCTCGGCCCCATCGGCGCCATTCGCCCCGAAGGCCGCACGTCGGCAGTTACCCTGCCGTCGAAATCAATGGGGGGCGCTGCCCGGCCCACGAAGTTTCCAAAGTTGCCGTCAATCCGAGGACGCCCCGTGCCGGGCGCGATAGGCCTCGGCGCAGGTGGCGCCGCGGAGCCGACCGGTGGTGCTGCGGAGGCAACAGGCGGGGGTGCAGGGCTCGGCGCCGCGGAGGCGACCGGCGGCGGGGGGGCCACCGGCGCCGACATTGGCGGTGGTGGTTCGCGGATGGGCGCGGCCCGCGGACCCAATCGCGGTGACGGCTCGGCCCCACCATCGATTGTGGCGACTCTGCCGTGTTTGGGAGCCGGCATCTTCTCGCGAGCCGCCGTCTGGACGTCGGCGCCCGGCGTCGGCGGAGCCGGGTTAGGCTCGGGGACAACTTGTGGCACCGCCTGCGGCAGCGGTTGCGTCACATCGTCTGTTCTGGCGACCTTGCTATCGATGCGAGCGGGAGCCTGCTTGACGATCGGCGCTGTGTCGACCGATGGCGGCGCAGTCGTGGTCGGAGCCTTCGGCAGGTCCGGCGGCAATTGCGGCGACGCCGGCGGATCCTGGCCCCTGGCGTCGATGCTCGGCGGAGCCGGAAACGTCACATGCGCCTCCTGCACCGTGGTCAGAGCCGCCGATTGCAGCAGCAGGAACAGCCCCGCAACGGCCGCCAACCCCGCCGCGCTACCCGCAACGAGCCATCGCGGCGCGAACCAATGAGAGCGGACAGCGACGAACGCCAGAAATCCGATATTGGCTGCGAGGAATACCGCGAACCAGAGCTCAGGCCGATCTACGCCGGCGGCCTGCAGCCCGTACGCCTCGAACCCCGCAACCGCCACGCAGACGAGAGTGCCGAACGCCCCCAGAAACACTGTTCTGAAAGGGGACACCAGCGTGCGCGCTTCTGCGGCTTGAATATCTGCCACGGCGAACCCGCAAAAAATGAATTGCAAGAAATAATCGCCGAGACTGTCACAAGAACTCCAGCGCGTCTACCCTTACGTGCAAGCATTCCAGGGAACCCGCTGGCCGCTTGCGCGCAAATGCAGCGGTGGTCGCCCCCGTCCCGGCCTCACCGCCATGGCTGCACGATGATCTTGGTGTGCGCCTCGGGATTGGCGAGATCTGCGAAGGCTTTTGCGACGCCGTCGATGCCGACCTCAGCCGTCACCATGGCCGCGGCATCCACCTGCCCGTCCGCGATGAGGCGGAGTGACGCGGCGAACTCCTCCGGCGTGTAGCCGAGCACGTATTGGACGTTGAGCTCCTTCATGATGCCGAGCATGGGCTCGTTTCGGTCGCTCTCCATGCAGACGCCGACCACGACGATCCTGGCATCGCGAGGCGCGCCCTCGAACACCTGCTGCAGCAGGCCGGGCACGCCGACGCATTCGAAGATCACCGCAGGCTTCAGCGCCGGCAGTATCGCCTGGAACGGCGGCCGCGCGGCCTTCTCGGCATCAGACATCTGCGCATGCTCGGCCCAGGTCGCGTAGGGCTGCGACACCCTGGGATCAACGACGATATCGGCGCCGAGCCTGGCCGCGAGCGCGCGTCGTGTCGGCGAATAGTCGGCGGCGACGATGGGATGCAGGCCCTTCAGCTTCAGCGCAGCGATCACCGCAAGCCCGACCGGGCCGCAGCCGATCACGAGCGGCACCTCGCCGCCGCGGATGTTCGCTTTCGCCACGGCGTGGACGCCGACAGCGAGCGGCTCGGTCAGCGCCGCGTGTGCCGGAGCAAGGCCGTTCGGCACCTCGAGCAGCAGGGGTTCGCTGAGCAGCATCTGCTCCGCATAGCCGCCGACGAAATCGTTGGAATAGCCGATCCCCTTGATTCCCTCGGGCGTCACCAGCGCCGGCAATGAGCAGACATGCGTCCCCGGCTTGAGCCGGCGTTCGGTGCCCGGGCCGTAGTCGAGGATCTCGCAGCAGAATTCGTGACCGAACACGACGTCACGCGACAGGTCCATCGGCGTCCGGCCGGTCTTCTTTGCCATGTCCACCATGCGATCGGCGTGCTGGCGCGCATGCAGGTCGGAGCCGCAGATGCCGCAGGCGAGCGTCTTGACCAGCACCTGGCCGGGGCCGGGCTTGGGCTCGGCCATCCGGTCAACGACAATCTTACCGTTCCTGAAGATCGCAGCGCGCATCCGGCTCCTCCCTTTATCGTTGGAGCCGTTGATAGCACGAAGCGCGACGCGGCGACTTGCGTCAGGGGTTCGGGGAACGCTCTTCGAGCACCAGCAACTGGGCCCGCCGCACACGCTCGCGATGAGCGATGTAGAGGCCGCTGGCGACGATGAAGGCGGCGCCGACGACGGTCCAGACATCGGGCACTTCACCGAAGATGAAGTAGCCCAAAATGCTGACCCAGAGCAGCTGCGTGTAGGAGAACGGCGCCAGCACCGAGGCGTCGCCGTAGCGATAGGCCAGCACGATGATCCACTGGCCGACGGTCGAGGCGACGCCGATCACGATGCCGAGCCCGATCGCGGTCCAGCTCGGCGTGACCCAGACGAACGGCACCATCAGAGAAAGGATGGCAACACCCGTCAACGCGGAATAGGCCATGGTGGTGAGCACGGCCTCGCGACCGCTCATCATGCGCGTCAGGATCAGCGCGGCAGCCCAGCAGAACGCCGAGATGATCGGGAAGAACGCGGCGGCGTGGAACGCACTCGTGCCCGGCCGCAGGATGATCAGCACGCCCGTCAGGCCGATCGCGGTGGCGATCCAGCGCCGCATGCCGACCTTCTCGCTCAGGAAAATGATCGACAGCGCGGTGACGAACAGCGGCGAGACGAAGCCGGTGGCGGATGCTTCCGCAATCGGCAGGAAGCTCAAGCCGGTGATGAAGAACAGCGAGGAGCCGAGCAGCGCGGCACCGCGCATCAGCTGCAGGCCGAGCCGCTCGGTTCGCATCGCATGGAGCGGCGAACCCGGCAGCATCACCGGCGTGAACATCAGCGCGAAGGTGACGAAGCGAATCCAGGTGATCTCGATCGACGGCAGGCTGGTCGAGAGATATTTCGCAGTGGTGTCGGAGGTGCCGAGAAACACCGTCGACAACAGCACCAGCGCAATGCCCTTGAAGGGATGATCGACGCGCGCGGGAGCGCGGCGAGCCTTCTGCTTCTTCTCCGGCATGGGCATGGAAATGTTGTCGAGCCTTGCGGCTGCGGCGGGCGGCGGTGTCACTGTGGGAACCCGGCAAAATGCGAATCGAGAACAGTCTTTAAAAACGACAAATGCGCCGCTTTCACAACTTCCGAAAACAGGATGCCGATATGCGCGAGCCGCCGCGCGCGTCAATACTCCATTAATAATGGGCGTTTGTGCACTACAACATGGGCAGGCTGCGCGGCTTCGGACCGCGCGGAAACGCCGCATCGAGCGCCGAAATCTCCTCTTTCGTCAGCACGAGATCACCGGCCGCCGCATTCTCGCCGGCATGTTCGGCCGACGACGCTTTCGGGATCGCGAACACCGTAGTCGCACGGGTGAGGAAGCTCAGCGCGACCTGACGCGGCGTCGCACGACGCGCTTCGGCAATGCGGACAAGCACGGCCCCACCCTTGCTGCGCGCATCCGGGAAATCGTCGTGGCCAAATGGCGAATAAGCGACGACGGCGACGCCATGCTTCTCGCACCACGGTATGACAGCGTGCTCAATCGCACGCTCCTTGAGATGATAGAGCACCTGGTTGCAGGCGATGCGGCCTTCGCCGGACACCTCGAAGATCTCGTCGAGATCGTCGGCGTCGAAATTGGAGACGCCCCATGATTTGATCTTGCCAGCCTTCACCAGCTCCTCGAATGCGGCAACCGTGTCCTCGAGCGGATAGGAACCGCGCCAATGCAGGAGATAGCAATCGAGACGATCGGTCTTCAGCCGCTTCAGCGAGCGCTCGCATGCGGCGATCGTCCCGCGGCGCGAGGCGTTGCTCGGCAGCACCTTGGAGACCAGGAATACTTCATCACGCCGGCCCGCAATGGCGTCGGCGATGACGAGCTCGGCGTCGCCATACATCTCGGCGGTGTCGATATGCGTCATGCCAAGATCAAGCCCGCGCTGAAGCGCAGCGATCGCGCGCTTGCGGTCGCCATGGTCGAGATACCAGGTGCCCTGCCCGATCACGGAGGTCTCAGTACCGGTTCTGCCGAAAGGGTTTGTGTTCATGTAAAGCTCACAGTCCGCTGATGTCCGCCACCAGCACGCTGCCGGTCGCGGACTCCGTGATATAGAGACGATCCTTGTTGGCGCCACCGATCGCGACATTGGTGCAGTTCGGCCCCGCGCACGACTTGATCCGCGCGATCAATTCGCCGTTCGGCGCGAACACGAAGACGTGGCCGAGCGAGGCGTGGCCGACGAAAAGCCGCCCCTTCGCATCCATCGTCATTCCGTCGGGGCCGCTGGTGCCGAACAATGAGCAGAAGCGACCGACCTTGGACACGCTGCCGTCTTTCATGAAAGGCAGCCGCCATACCGCGTTGTCGCGGGTCATCGCGACGAACAGCACGGTCTCGGTTGGGTCGAGCACAAGGCCATTCGGGCTGATGCCGGTGTCAATCAGGCAATCGAGCCGGCCATTCGATGCCAGCCGATAGACCCGGCCAGTCGGATCATGCAGGCCGGTCTGGCCCTGATCGGTGAAATAGATGTCGCCGTTGGACGCAAGATGCAGATCATTGCAGCCGCGAAACGATTCCGAATTGCGCGCGGTCAGCACCGGCGTGATACGGCCGGCCTTCGCATCGAGCTGCATGATGACGTGCATGTAGTCGGCGACCAGGATGCGGCCGTCGGATGCGATCTTCAGGCCGTTCGGCCATCCCTCATATTCGACAACCTGCGACCACTCACCCTCAGGCGAAATGCGGAAGACGCGGCCGAACGGAATATCGACGATGTAGAGATTGCCGTCCCTGTCGAAGGACGGCCCCTCGATGAAGCTGTCGGTCGGCACATTCGGCCGGTTGGCATCAGCCCAATCCGTCCGCACGCCCTTGCGGCGGAACTTGTCGGGCATGGCGGAGAAGAGCTTGGCTTCGATCAGGCGCGGCGGCGTTTCCAGGTACATCATTGTTGTTGTGATTGTTGAGGGGAGCGCGGCAGCATAGGGCACAATCGAGGGCGCGTCGATTGGGCGGAGGGCGTGGCGCCCCACCCTCACTGTCATTCCCCGCGAAGGCGGGGAATCCAGTACGCGGCGACTTCACCGCTTACTTACAGGTGTCTCAGCGTACTGGATCGCCCGGTCAAGCCGGGCGATGACGGCGGAGTCTACGCGGCGACCGAAAACGTCGCCCCTACCCCACCGCGCCCGCGAGCTTGGCCTCTTTCACCGGCATGTCCGTCGTCGCGATCAGCCGCTTCAGCTCCGGAATGCAGGAGCCGCAATTGGTGCCGGCCTTGAGCTTGGCGCCGATCTCGGCGGCGGTGCGCGCGCCGGCGGCGATGGTGTCGCAGATGGTGCCGCGGCCGACGCCGAAGCAGGCGCAGACGATCGGGCCTGTTGCTGCGGCCCCCTCGCTGGATTTACCCGACAGCAGCATGCGTCGCTCGTCATCGGAGACATGGTCGGCGACGAACAGGCTTTTCACCACCTCCCAATCGCCGGCGTCATGCGCGGGACCGACGAACAGACACGTCTCGATGCGATCGCCTGCGAACGAGGCGGCGCGATAGACACCGCCGCCGAAGTCGCGATAGTCGGCAACGTCCTCCCCGGCGACGGTCTCGAGCCAGGCCGGCCAGCGCGAAAGGTCCGCATTGTCGGCGAAGAGATAGCCGAAGCCGCCGGCCACGGTCACGCGGGTCCACAACAGGTTCGACGGCAGCTCGAGCGGCTTGCGCGACAGCGCAAAGCCGCGGAAGACGAATTCGTAAGGTGCGATCGCGGCCGGTGTCGCCTTGGACTCCGGCTGTCCGGAAAACGGATCGGTGAAGGATTGCACCAGCGCGCCGACGCGGCCGTGCGAGGCATTCATCGCGCTCCAGTGGATCGGCACGAACAGCGTGCCGCGCTGCTGGCCCTCGCTGACGACGGCCTTCAGGATGCATTGGCCGTAATCGGTGGTGATGCGGGCATAGCCGTCATGGGCGATGCCGTACTTGCCGGCGTCGTCGGGATGGATCTCGACGAAGGGCTCCGGCAGATGCGCGCCGAGGCGCTGGCTGAGACCGGTGCGCGTCATGGTGTGCCACTGGTCGCGGATGCGGCCGGTGTTGAGCCGCAGGGGGCGCGACGGCCCGATCTCGCCGCGCAATGCCGGCATCTCCGGCGCGACGAAGCGGCCCTTGCGGTCGTTGGTGAAGAAGCCGCCCTGCGCGAAAAAGCGATCGACCGGCACGCCGCCTTCGCGCACCGGCCACTGCACCGGTTTCAAGGCATCGAAGCCCTCGTCGGAGAGCGAGGTCAGCGCACCGATGTCGAAATCGCGGTTGCCGTCGTTCTCGAAGGCCGAGAGCGCGGCATGCTCGCGGAATATCTCGGCGGCCGATTTGTAGTTGAAGCTGTCGCCGAAGCCGAGGCGCTTGGCGGTCTCGCTGAGGATCCACCAATCGGGGCGTGCCTCGCCCGGTGCCGGCAGGAAAGAACGCTGGCGCGAGATACGACGCTCGGAGTTGGTCACGGTGCCGGACTTCTCGCCCCAGGCGAGCGCGGGCAGCAGCACGTGCGGGCCGGCTTCGACCGTGTCGTTGGAGAGCACGTTCTCGGAGACCACGAACAGCTCGAGCTTCTTCAGGGCCTCGCGGACCATGTCCGCGTCGGGCAACGACACCGCGGGGTTGGTGCCCATCACCCACAGCGCCTTGACCTCGCCGCGGTTGATCGCCTCGAACAGCTGCACCGCCTTCAATCCCTCATGGGTGGCGATGTGCGGCGCCTTCCAGAACCGCCTGACACGGTCGATGTCGGGCGGCGTGAAGCCCATATGGGCGGCCAGCATGTTGGCGAGGCCGCCGACCTCGCGGCCGCCCATCGCATTGGGTTGACCGGTCAGCGAGAACGGCGAAGCGCCTGGCTTGCCGATGCGCCCCGTGGCGAGATGGCAGTTCAGGATGGCATTGACCTTGTCGGTGCCCTGCGCCGACTGGTTGACGCCCTGCGAATACAGCGTGACGACCTTCTCGGTGTCACGGAACATCTGGAAGAAAGTGGCAACATCCTGCTCGGACAGGCCCGTGGCCAGCGCCGTCGCCGGGACGCTGCCGGCAATATTGCGCGCACGCGCCAGCGCGTCATCGAAACCGCTCGTGTTTTGCGCAATGTAATCCCGGTCCAGCGCGCCGTTGTCGGCGAGATGCACGAACAGGCCGGAAAACAACGCGGTGTCGGTGCCGGGCTTCAGACCGAGGAACAGATCGACATCGCTCGCGGTGTCGGTGCGGCGCGGATCGATCACGATCATGCGCGCGCCACGCTCCGCGCGATTCCTGAGCATGCGCTGGAACAGCACGGGATGGCACCAGGCCGCATTCGAACCGACGAAGACGAGCAGATCAGCCTGGTCGAGATCCTCGTAGCACCCAGGCACGGTGTCAGCGCCGAAGGCGCGGCGATGACCGGCGACCGAGGACGACATGCAGAGCCGGGAGTTGGTGTCGACGTTCGCCGTGCCGACGAAGCCCTTCATCAGCTTGTTGGCGACGTAATAGTCCTCGGTCAGCAATTGGCCGGAGAGATAGAACGCGACCGCGTCGGCGCCGTCGCGCGCCACGATGTGCTGCATGCGATGGGCGACATGATCCAGCGCATCGCTCCAGGCGACGCGCTCCAGCACGCCCTTGCAGCGGATCATCGGATATAGCAGGCGGCCTTCGAGGCCAACGGTCTCGCCGAGCGCAGAGCCCTTCGAGCACAGCCGACCGAAATTGGCGGGGTGATCGGGGTCGCCCGCAATCGCGGCTCCGCCAGCGCCGTCGGGCGTCGCCAGCACGCCGCAGCCGACGCCGCAATAAGGACAGGTCGTCTTGGTCGCGCGGAGCGTCGGATCGATCGCCGTCATGTCAAGCTGCTTTCGGAGGAAGCGCGAGCGCGCGGCCGAACATCATGTCGGTGCGGATCGCCGCCACCTTGTCGCGGTTACGGATCAGCTCGAGATACCAGAGCGCATCGAGGGTATCGCCGATCAGCACCGCGCCGGTGAGCCGGCCGTCCGCGATCACGAGCTTCTTGTAGGTACCGCGCCTGCGGTCGGTCAGCACCAGGCTCTCGCTGCCCTTCCCGCCCATGAAATCGCCGGCGGAGAACACGCTGACACCCGATACTTTCAGATTGGTCGAGACCACGCTGCCCTGATAGGCGGCGGGCCTGCCGGCCAGATGCCGCGCCAGCACGCGCGCCTGCTCATAGGCCGGCTCGACCAGGCCATAGCAGGTGCCGCGATGCTCTGCACATTCGCCGAGCGCGAACATGTCGGGGGAGGAGGTTTGCATCACGTCGTTGACGACGACGCCGCGGTTGACCGCAACCCCTGCCTCTTTCGCCAGCGCAACATTCGGCCTGATGCCGGCGGCGAAGATCACCGCATCGGCCCCGATGCGGCTGCCGTCGGCGAGTTCGACGGCCTCCACGTGGCCATCGCCATGGATGCGGGCGGTCGAGGCGTTGAGCAGGATACGGATGCCCTTGCGTTCGACCAGCGTCTTGAGGAGATCGGCGGCCGGCCCATCGAGCTGGCGCTCCATCAGCCGATCCATCAGATGCAACAGCGTCACTGGCGCGCCGGCCTTGGCCAGACCATAGGCTGCTTCCAGTCCGAGCAGGCCGCCGCCGACCACGACGACGCGCTTCTTCGCCGCCGCAAGCGTCAGCAAGAGGTCGACGTCGCGGGTGTCGCGGAAGGTGTGAACGCCGGCGAGATCGGCGCCCGGCACGTTGAGCCGCAGCGGCGTCGAACCCGTCGCGAGCACGAGCTTGGAATATTCCATGCTCTCTTCGCCGGCGATCTTCAGCTCGCGGCGGCCGGTGTCGATCTCCGTGACGCGATAGCCGTAGCGCACGGTGACGCCCCGATGGCGCCACCAGTCCGCCGGCCGCAGCTCGATCTCATGCGAGCCGGTCTCGCCGGCCAGCACGGATGAGAGCAGCACGCGATTGTAAGCAAGCCGCGGCTCCTCGCCGATGACAGCGACCGCGTAGCGGCCGAGCGCGGTCTTGGCGAGCTCGTCGACGAGACGAGCGGCCGCCATGCCGTTACCGACGATGACCAGCGGTTCACTCACAAGGCATCTCCTATTCAGCCGCCTGCGGCCGTGCGCCGTAGGCTTCGGACATCATGTAGCCGGACAGCACGCCGTAGGCGTCGGTCCAGGCCTTTGCCAGTTCGGGCGTCCATGCTTCGCCGAGGCCCTTCTCCAGGGTCCACAGCAGGGTCGCACCGACCACGGGATAGTGCTCGGCCATTGCGCCGTAAGCGACGTGACGCTTGGCGAGCGCGGAGGCCGCGGGAAGAATCGTATCGAGGTTCGACAGGCCGCCGACGACCGCGGCGAGCATGCCCATCAGCTTCTTGCGCTGCTCGGTCATGTCTTCGGGAAACATCGCGCGCACGGACGGCGCCACCTCGAACAGACGATCGTAGAACAGCACCGCGGCCTGCTCCGATATCGGTGCGACCTTGGCGAAGCTCTGCTGGATGAGGGTAATCTGTTCGGGCGTCATGATGTTCTCCTGTCTGTTTCGGTTTGCCTTGGTGCGCTCCGTTGCGAACAAGGTTCATGGGTCAAACGTCATCAGAGAGACTTCTCCCCGCGTACGGGGAGAAGCGACATTCGTGCCAAGTATCAGACCCTTGCTTCAGCAAGGCTTGAGGCGCCTTCGCCCTGCGGACTGCGACGCAGATAGAACCACCAGGTCAGAGCGAGGCAGGAGGCGTAGAAGCCGAGATAGATCACGAGCGCGAGCTGCGGGCCGCCGGTCAAGGCGATCGACTTGCCGAAGCCGGTCGGGATCAGATAACCGCCGACGGCTCCGATCGCGCCGATGAAGCCAACCGCCGCACCGCTCTCGATGCTTGCCGTCTTGAGCGCCACCGCGCGTGCCGCATCGCCCTTGCCGCGCACCTTGAACAGGTTCTCCTCGCGGAAGATCGAGGGGATCATGCGATAGGTGGAGCCGTTGCCGATGCCCGTGGTCACGAACAGGACCAGGAACATCGACAGGAAGCCCATGAAATCCTTCTGTCCGACGAAGTAGAGCACGCCGACCGTTGCGCCCGCCATCGCGATGAAATTCCAGAAGGTCAGGACTGAGCCGCCGATCTTGTCGGCGAGCCAGCCGCCGAGCGGACGCGACAGCGAACCGACCAGCGGCCCCAGGAACGCGATCGCAATCGTGACTTGCGGAAATTGCGTCTTGATCAGCAGCGGAAACGCCGCGGAGTAGCCGATGAAGGAGCCGAACGTGCCGATATAAAGGTACGCCATGATCCAGGTGTGCTTGCGCTTGACGATCGCAAGCTGGTTCTTCACCGACGACTTCGCGGTGGTGAGGTTGTTCATGAAGAACACCGCGCCGAACACCGCGATCGCGATCGGCAGCACCCACATCAAGCCGGCATTCTGCAGGAAGATGCCGTCGACCGGCGTTGCCTGGAACAGATTGAAGACGGCGAGCGTCATCAGGATCGGGGTCAACAGTTGCACGCTGGAGACGCCGATATTGCCGCCGGCGGCATTCAGCCCCAACGCCCAGCCCTTCATCCGGTCGGGGAAGAAGAAGGAGATGTTGGTCATGCTGGAGGCGAAATTGCCGCCGCCGAGGCCGGCGGTCGAGGCGACCAGCAGCATCAGCCAGAACGGGGTGTCAGGCTGGCTCACGAAATAAGCGAGCGACAAGGTCGGGATGAACAGGATCGCCGCGCTGAAGATGGTCCAGTTGCGGCCGCCGAAGGTGGTGACCGCGAAGGTGTAGGGAAAGCGGATCAGCGCGCCGATCAGGCCAGGCACGGCGATCAGCTGGAACAGCTGGTCGGTCGTGTAGTGGAAGCCAGCCTGCGGCAGCTTGGTGGTGACGATGCTCCAGATCAGCCAGACCGAGAAGCCGATATGCTCGGCCACGATCGACCAGATCAGGTTGCGTCGCGCGACAGTCTTGCCAGTCGCATTCCAGAACGCCTCATCTTCGGGGCGCCAGTCTGAAATCCAAGTCTCATTTGGAGTCGGATTCTTCGTCATTGAGTATCCCTTCCAGGCTCACCGCTGCGTCGTTGCAGGCTCGGCCTCCAGGCATGGAGGCGTGCTCCGAGGCTTCACCCCGGTGGCGAGATCACGATGCTGATTGATGATGTTGAGGGACGTCGTCGTTGGCGTCGCGCAAAGACATTTCAATTTCCGTGCCAACTGCGCGCACGCGGGAAATTCAGGGATTTCAGGGCGTTATTCGCATTGCCCGAAATTTCTGCAGGGCTGCTTCGCACGCTTAATTTGCGATTCGCTCAATCCTTGTGCGGCGCACAAGGATTGAGCGGGATGTCGATTATTTAAGCGCAGTCATTCTTCGCGTTAACTTCTGGTTTACGCGGCCTCGACGAAGCGATGACGCTCGTAGAGGAATTCGAGCACGCGCTGCCGGCACTTCAGGTAAGTGGCGTTGGTGGCAAGCTCGAGCCGCTTGCGCGGGCGCGCGAGCGGCACGTCTAGCACCTCGCCGATGCGCGCGCTCGGCCCGTTCGTCATCATCACGATACGGTCCGACAGAAGCACGGCCTCGTCGACGTCATGGGTAATCATCAGAATGGTATTGCCGAGCTTCTGATGCAGCGCCATCACGGAGTCCTGCAAATGCGCGCGCGTCAATGCGTCGAGCGCGCCGAACGGCTCGTCCAGCAGTAGAACCTTCGGCTCCATCGCCAGCGCCCGGGCGATGCCGACACGCTGCTTCATGCCGCCGGAGATTTCGGAGGGACGCTTGTCGCGAGCGTGAGCCATCTGCACGAGGTTGAGATTGTGCATCACCCAGGCATCGCGCTCGGCGCGGGACTTGGTCCTGGCAAAGACCTTGTCGACGCCCAGCCTGACGTTCTCGTAGACGGTCAGCCACGGCAGCAGGCTGTGGTTCTGGAACACCACGGCGCGGTCTGGCCCCGGCGAGTTGACCTCCCGGTTCTCCAGCAGCACGCCGCCGGTGGTGGCGTTGGTCAGCCCTGCGATGATGTTGAGCAGGGTCGACTTGCCGCAGCCGGAATGGCCGATGATCGAGACGTATTCGCCCTTGTCGATCGTGAGATTGATCTCTTTCAACACCTCCGTGGTGGCGGCGCCGCGGGTGAAGACCTTGTCGATGTGGTCGAGCTTCAGATAGGCGGTCATGTGGCCCTCTCCTCTCAGTTCTGCGCGGTGCCGCGGGTGACGACCTGGCCGAGCCCCGCGATCAGGCGGTCCAGCACGAAGCCGACAATGCCGACATAGAACAGCGCCAGGATGATCTCGCTGATATGCGAGGAGTTCCAGGCGTCCCAAATGAAGAAGCCGATGCCGACACCGCCGATCAGCATTTCGGCCGCGACGATCGCGAGCCACGACAGGCCGATGCCGATGCGAAGGCCGGTGAAGATGTAGGGCGCGGCCGCCGGGATCATGATCTTGGAGAAGAACTCGAGCGGATTGAGCTGCACCACCGCGGCGACGTTGCGATAGTCCTGCGGGATGTTGCGGATGCCGACCGCGGTGTTGATGATGATCGGCCAGATCGAGGTGATGAAGATGACGAAGATCGCCGAGGGCTGGCCGTCGCGGAAGGCCGCGAGCGACAGCGGCAGCCAGGCGAGCGGCGGGATCGTGCGCAACACCTGGAACAGCGGATCGAGCCCGCGCATCGCCCAGACCGACTGCCCAACCAGCACGCCAAGCGCGATGCCGGCGATGGCGGACAGCGAATAGCCCAAGGCGACGCGCTGGAGACTGGCGGACAGATGCCAGAACAGGCCCTTGTCGATCCCGCCATGATCGAAGAACGGATCGAGGATCAGCTCCTTGGTGTCCTTGAACACCTTCGACGGCGGCGGCAGCGCCGAGCCGGCGCGGCGGCAGACCAGCTCCCACACCAGGGTCAAGAGCGCGATCACGACCAGCGGCGGGATTACGCGCACCGCGGTCTCCCTTGCCATGCGCGCGTAGGCCTCGCGCCGTGGCGGGCGCTTCGGTGTCATCGCAACGACCGGCGCGGCAACGGCCGCGGGCGCCGCGGTCTCAAGCTCAATCTTCGTGGCAGGCATGTTCATCGAAAATCCCTTTTCCGGCTTGGCCAAGACGATGCGGCCGCCCGGAGGGACGGCCGCAGGGCTCCATCAGACTTCGACGCGCTTGATCGCGAGCGACTTCAGATAGGCTGCCGGATTTTCGGGATCGAACACCTTGCCGTCGAAGAAGGTCTCCTTGCCGCGCGAGGTCGATGTCGGAATCTCGGCTGCGGCAACGCCAAGCGTCTTGGCCGCATCGCGCCACATGTCCTCGCGATTGACCTTGGCGATCAGCGCCTTGGTGTCGAAGCCGGGCTCGTACTTGCCCCAGCGGATGTCCTCGGTCAGGAACCAGAGATCGTGGCTCTGGAACGGATAGGAGGCATGATCGCGCCAGTACTTCATGATGTGCGGCGAGTTCTCGACCACCTTGCCGGGGATGCCGTAATCGAACTTGCCGGCGCTGCGATCGAGCACGTCCTCGACCGGGCAGTTCATCCACTGCCGCTTGCCCATGATGGCGGCAAGCTCCGCCTTGTTCTCGGCCTTGTCCGACCATTGCTGGGCTTCCATCACCGCCATCAGCAGCGCCTTGGCGGCCTTCGGATATTTGTCGACGAAGGCGGCGCGCATGCCGAAGGACTTTTCCGGATGCTTGTTCCAGAGCTCGCCGGTCGTGACGGCGGTATAGCCGATCTTCTGATTGATTAGCTGCAGGTTCCAGGGCTCGCCGACGCAGAAGCAGTCCATGGTGCCGACCTTCATGTTGGCCACCATCTGCGGCGGCGGCACCACGATGGTCTCGATGTCCTTGTCGGGATCGATGCCGCCGGCGGCGAGCCAGTAGCGGAGCCAGAGGTCGTGGGTGCCGCCGGGGAAGGTCATGGCGGCCTTCACGGCCTTGCCGGAGGCCTTCTTCTTCTCCAGCGCCGCCTTGAAGGGAGAGGCGTCGACGCCGAGCTTGAGGTCGGCATATTCATTGGCGACGGAGATGCACTGGCTGTCGAGATTGAGCCGCGCCAGAATGTACATCGGCGTCGGCTGATTGTTCTGCGTCACCTTGCCGGCCGAGATCAGATACGGCATCGGGGTGAGGATATGCGCGCCGTCGATGCCGTTGCCTTCGGAGCCGAGCACGAGATTGTCGCGCGTCGTGCCCCAGGATGCCTGCTTCTGCACGTCGACATCAGGCATGCCGTATTTGGCGAACAGGCCCTTGTCCTTGGCAACGAAAAGCGGGCCGGCGTCGGAGAGCGCGATGAAGCCGAGCTTGGCGCCCTTGACCTCGGGGCCTGCATCCTGAGCGAAGGCGCCGGCGGGGAAATTCAGTTTGGCGGCGGCGAGAAGTGCGGCGGTGGAGCCTGCAGCCTTCAACAATTGGCGGCGGCTGAGCCCATTGTCCGAGGGCCGGCGGGTGCGCTTGGTCATGTCAGTCCTTTGCGTCGTTGCAGAATTGATGGCGTCTGTGCACACGAGCAGCCCGTCCGTCCGGCGGCGCCGTCTTTGGCGCATGCGAACGCACGACGGGGGAAACCCCCGCCTGGTGGCGTCGGCAAGTCGGATGAGAAGTCTCGCGGGACGGCTTCAATGGCGTCGGCCTGGAACTATTCAAGCTTCATGCCAAGCGTTTCATCACGAAAAGTAACATGAAATGAATGGGTTACGGCATCTAAGCCAAGCTGGCGCGGTCTTGCTCCGCACGCGAAATTTGCGCCCTGCCCAATCCTTGTGCGGCGCACAAGACTTGTGCAACAGCTCAGGGAAAAAGCTCGAGGGCACCCCGACCGCTACCCCGACCGCGATCTATCATATTGATATCACTTCGCCTTTTCGGATCGCTCGAACGGCACGCGACTTGCATTTCCTTCCCAGTCAACGAAGACTGCGGCTCGCCGCATTGTTGCAGCCTCTGGCGGCTGCATCCGGAAGCTCACCTGCTTCGCGGCCCTCCCCGGCTCAGTCCTCGTGACGCGATTCCCAAGGCTTCCAGACTTTCCATAGCTCTCGTGCGGCAGGCCAGCCCGCACGGCCAACGATGTTCAGCCGCGCTCTCCCAAAAGGGTGTGTCGATCTCACTTACGAAGCAAAGGAACCATTGATGTCGTATCTCGCGCCTTCGGAATTCGTCACCAAGATGGTGGATGCGGGCGAGTCCAAGATCTTCATGTCCACCCGGGATACCATCATCCGCGCCTACATGGCCGGCGCCATTCTCACGCTTGCCGCCTGGTTCGCCGTCACGATCAACGTCAACACCGGCCAGCCGCTGATCGGCGCGCTGCTGTTTCCGGTCGGCTTCGTCATGCTGTACCTCCTGGGCTTCGACCTCCTGACCGGCGTGTTCGTGCTGTCGCCGCTTGCCCTGATCGACAAGCGCCCGGGCGTCACGCTCGGCGGCGTGCTGCGCAACTGGGGCCTCGTCTTCATCGGCAACTTCGCCGGCGCCTTCACCGTGGCCTTCATGATGGCTTTCGTCACGACCTTCGGCTTCACGCAGCCGCCGGACAAGGTCGGCACCGCCATCGGAATCATCGGCGAAAGCCGCACCCTCGGTTACGCCGCACATGGTGCGGCCGGCATGGCGACGCTTTTCATGCGCGGCATGCTCTGCAACTGGATGGTCTCGACCGGTGTCGTCGGCGCCATGATCTCGACTTCGGTCTCCGGCAAGGTCATCGCGATGTGGATGCCGATCCTGGTATTCTTCTACATGGTGTTCGAGCATTCCGTCGTGAACATGTTCCTGTTTCCGTCCGGCCTGCTGCTGGGCGCCAAGTTCTCCATCCTGGATTATTTGATCTGGAACGAGATTCCGACCGTGCTCGGCAACCTCGTCGGTGGCCTCGCCTTCACCGGCATGACCCTCTACACCACGCATGTCATGACCCTGCCGAAGCGCCAGGCCGACAAGGCTGCGAAGCCCCGCGTCGCTGCCTGATCGAAACGTCTCGACAGGGGAGCCTCGCCCGAGCAGGGTGAGGCTCCCCTCTCCCGGTGATGATGATGACCCCCGGACTTCTGATTTCGGTCGGCCAGCACTCCGACAAGGGTCGCAAGCCCGTCAACCAGGATTTCCACGGCGTCCTCATTCCCGAGGAGCCGCTGCTCGGCCTGAAGGGCATCGCCGCGGTCCTCGCCGACGGCATCTCGAGCAGCAGCGTGAGCCAGATCGCCAGCGAGTCGGCGGTCAAGAGCTTCCTGATGGACTACTATTGCACGTCGGAATCCTGGACGGTGAAGACGTCCGCCCGCCGCGTGCTCGATGCCACCAACTCCTGGCTGCACGCGCAGACGCGCAAAAGCCAATACGCCTATGACCGCGACAAGGGCTATGTCTGCACCCTCAGCGCCATGGTCATCAAGGCGACCACCGCGCACGTCTTCCATGTCGGTGACTGCCGCATCTACCGCGTCGCCGGCAAGGCGCTCGAGCAGCTGACCGACGACCACCGCATCATCGTGTCGTCCGAGCAGACCTATCTCGGCCGCGCGCTCGGCATCAATCCGCAGCTCGAGATCGACTACCAGGCGTTCGAGGTCGAGGCCGGCGACACCTTCCTGCTGGCCACCGACGGCGCCTATGAATTCGTCGACGCACGTTTCATCACGAGCGCGCTGAACGAGCATGCAGCCGAGCTCGACGGCGCGGCCAAGGCGATCGTCGAGGAGGCCTACCGTCGCGGTAGCGACGACAACATCACGGTCCAGATCATCCGCATTGATGCCGTGCCGCAGCGCGAGCCGGCCGGCATCTTCAATCAGACTTCAGAGTTGCCGCTCCCCGCGCTGCCGGAGCCGCGGGCGCTGCTCGATGGCTACCGGATCGTCCGCGAGATTCACGGCAGCAGCCGCAGTCATATCTACCTTGCGGTCGACACCGAGACCGAGCAGCCGGTCGCACTCAAGCTGCCATCGATCGATCTGCGCGACAACGCAGCCTATCTCAAGCGCTTCCTGATGGAAGAGTGGATCGCGCGCCGGATCGACAGCCCGCATGTGCTCAAGCCGCTGTCGCAGTCGCGGCGGCGCGGCTATCTCTACGTCGCCACTGAATTCGTGGAGGGGCAAACCCTGAAGCAGTGGATGACCGACAATCCGCGCCCCGATCTCGAAACCGTGCGCGGCCTCATCGAGCAGATCGCCGCGGGCCTGCGCGCCTTCCACCGCATGGAGATGCTGCACCAGGACCTCAGGCCCGACAACATCCTGATCGACAAGACCGGCACTGCAAAGATCATCGACTTCGGATCGGTCAGGGTCGCCGGCGTCGCGGAGGCCGCGCCGCTTGAGGAAGCCGACGAAATTCTGGGCACGGTCCAGTATACGGCGCCGGAATATTTCCTCGGACAGGGCGGCTCACCGCGCTCCGACATGTTTTCGCTGGCCGTGATCTGCTACCAGATGCTGACGGGGAAGCTGCCCTACGGCACTCAAGTCGCCAGGATCCGTCGCAACGCGGATGTGCGAAGGCTGAAATATCGCTCCGCAGACGACGACCGCAACGTGCCGGCCTGGGTCGACGGCGCGCTCAGGCGCGCGCTGCATCCCGATCCCTACAAGCGACATGAGGATATCTCCGAGTTCATCTTCGAGCTTCGCACCCCCAATCCGGCCTATCTCGACACGCGGATCACGCCGCTGCTGGAGCGCAGCCCGCTGATGTTCTGGAAGCTGACCTCGGCCGCGCTCGCCTGCGCAGTCGTCGTGCTGCTGGCGCTGCTGCACGCGCGATAACTGAAGCGGCACCGCTCACCATCGGTCAATGGCGAGCGATGCAGCCACGCGTCCTCACGCGCCGCTGTCAGGCCGAGGTCGTGATCTCGGCGACGAAGTCGCGATAGGAGCGCAAGGAGCGGCCCAGGATGTCGGTCAGACGCTTGACGTCACCGGCTTCTGGGATCATCCCCTCCGTGACGAAGCGCTCGCTCATCACCCGCATGTCGAAAGCCATCCAGCCGGGCATGAACTGCCGAAGGTTCTTTTCGAATGCCGCGGCGTCGTCGCCGCCATAGACGATCGGGCGGCCGAGCACGTCCGACCAGATTGCGGCAGCCTTGGCGCCGGTGATCGTATCGGGGCCAACGAGATTGATGCGCTCGAGCGGAAGCGCCGTGGCGGATGTCTCGCGACGGATCAATTCGATCGCCGCGATCTCGCCGATATCGCGCGCGTCGATCATCGCCAGTCCTTTGCTGCCGATCGGCATGGGGTAGACGCCATATCCGGTGACGGCGTCCTTGATCATGAGTTCGTTGTTCATGAAGTAGGCGGGGCGCAGGATGGTCGCCTTGACGCTCATCTGCTCGATCATGCGCTCGACGCCGAACTTGCCGGCAAAGTGCGGCACGTTCACGTAGCGGTCGCTGTGAATGACCGACAGATAGACGAACCGCTCGATGCCGGCCTCGCGGGCCAAGTTGAGCGCCGTCAGCGCCTGGGTGAATTCATCCGGCACCACGGCGTTGAGCAGAAACAGCGTCGAGACGCCTGAGAACGCGACACGCAGGGAATCGACGTCCAGCAAGTCGCCTTTCGCGACCGCGACGCCCGCCGGAAAATTGGCCTTCGCGGGATCTCGGACGAGCGCGCGCACGTCGGCGCCGCGCCTGACGAGTTGTTCGACGACCTGGCGGCCGATCGTGCCGGTTGCGCCGGTAACGAGGATAGTCATGGGATCACTCCGGTTGGGTTGTTGAGACACCCGGAAATTAGTGATCCACAGACGGGCCGATAGCCGCTATATCTAGACAGACTGTCTCATTGGTGGAACAGATGGATCTGCTTGCCCTCGCCGACTTCAATCTCGTCGCCCGCCACGGAGGGTTTGGAAAGGCCGCGCGCGCAGCGGGACGTCCGAAGGCGACCTTGTCCCGGCGCGTGTCCGAACTCGAGAGCAGCCTCGACTTGCGTCTCTTCGAGCGCGGCGGGCGCACTCTCAAACTGACGCAGGAAGGACGGGCACTCTTTGAGCGGACGGGCGCGCTTCTCACCGAGCTCGACGAGACGGCAGCGGCGATCGCCTCGGGCGGGGACAAGCCAAAGGGCAGATTGCGGATCAGTGCTCCCCTGCTCTTTTCACAAACGGCCATGGGCCGGCTCGCGGCCGGCTTCGCGCTCAGGCATCCGCAAGTCCGGCTCGAGGTCACGACGGATGATCGACACGTCGACATGATCGAGGAAGGTTTTGACCTCGTGATCCGGGTCAATCCCGATCCGGATGACAGCCTGGTCGGCCGCATCTTCCTGCGCGACCGACTGGTGATCGTGGCCAGCCCCAATCTGAAGCGACCGAAGGGCAATCTCGCCGTTCCCGTCGTCGTGCGCGGGACGGAAAACGAGGCTGCGGCCTGGGATGTCAGGCGACCGAGCGGCACCTCGCGTATCCCCGTCGATCCCGTGCTGCGCCTGTCATCGCTGATGATGGTTCGCGATGCTATTCGAGCCGGCGTCGGCGCTGCACGGCTGCCCTTGTCGCTCGTCAGTCACGATCTGGCCGCTGGCAGGCTGGTGCGCTGGGGCGATGTCGAGGGATCCGACATCGCTCTGTGGACACTCTATCCTTCGCGGCGATTGCTCAGCGCGCGCGTTTCCGCCTTCCTCGATCATCTGAAGGACGCTTTCCCGAAGGGGACGCCCGACGAGCTGGCAGCTTATGTCTAGCAGAAATGGCGAGCCTCACGCGGGCTCCCCGGCCTTCACCCCCAGCGGTTTCGGCGCCATGCCGCCGCCCGGCTTGAGGTGAAATTCATAGGTCATCAGGTGCCATTGCCCGTTCGCCTTGGTGCCGTCGGGCATCGTGGAGTCATTGCGCGGTTCGACCTTGGCGACGAGATCGTCCTTCACGCCGAACACCACATCGGAATCGAGATATTTGTCACCGTCCATGAAGACGTGGGTGATCAGCGGCTCATAGCCCTTCGCGTTGACCAGGAAGTGCACATGCGCGGGGCGCATCGGATGGCGGCCCGTCTGCACGATCATCTCGCCGACGGGACCGTCGGTCGGGATCGGATAGCTGCACGGCAGGATGGTGCGGAAGAAGAAGCGGCCGTCATCGTCGGTGATAAAGCGCGCCCGGGCTGAGGCCCCGACCTCGTCATAATTGGCCTTCTGGGAGTCGTAGAAGCCGTCGTCATCGGCATGCCAGACGTCGACGGGGACGCCCGCGAGCGGCTTGCCCTTCAAATCCGTGACACGGCTCTGCACGAACATCCGCTCGCCGGTCTGGTTGTTCGGCGAGATGTCGGTGCCATGCGCGGTCACCTTGTGCTCGCCGACATAGAACGGGCCGAGCACGGTGGTCTGGGTGGCGCCCTCCCGGTCGCGATGGTTGACCGCGTCGACCAGCATGGAAACGCCGAGCACGTCGGACAGGAGAATGAACTCCTGGCGGGTGTCGGTGCATTTCTGCCCGGTGCGGGTCAGGAAATCGATGGCGTAGTCCCATTCCTCGAAGGTCAGGCCGGTCTTGCTCACGTAATCGTGCAGCGACTTCACCAATTCCTGGAGCAGGAATTTCGCGCGGGGGTTGGGCGTGCTGTCGAAGCTGCTGACGACGGCTTCGGTGAGATCCGTCTCGTTGAACTGGGTCATGATGGGTTCTGCCCTGTGTTTTTCTCGTTCGCCCCCGGGGGCTCCTTGGAGGCTTTCCAGGGACAGCCTACACCAGCCGGCCCCCCTGCGTTAAGCGCGAGCGGCTTGGAATGGCGCTGTCATTTGGCTATCAACGGAGCCATAAACCTGCCCGGAGGAACTGATGCTCGCGCCCACCCCCGCCTCGCCCGAATCCGTCGGCATGTCCAAGGCCGCGCTCGACCGCATCGATGCGCATCTGAAGAACCGGTACATCGATGCCGGCCGCTTCCCGGGCACGCAGCTTCTGGTCTACCGCCGCGGCAAGATCGCGCACAGCTCCGTCCAGGGCCTTGCCGATGTCGAGCGCAAGCTGCCGGTCAAAGACGACACCATCTACCGCATCTATTCCATGACCAAGCCGCTCACCACCATCGCCTTCATGATGCTGGTCGAGCAGGGCCTCGTTGCGATCGACGAGCCGGTCGCCAAGTACATTCCGGAATGGAAGGACCTCGGCGTCTTCGTTGCCGGCACCTACCCGGCCTTCCTGACCCGGCCGCCGTCCCGGCCGATGCTGATCGTCGATCTGCTGCGCCACACCTCCGGCCTGACTTACGGCTTTCAGCAGCGCTCCAATGTCGATGCAGCCTATCGCAGCGAAAAGATCGGCGAGGTCGAGAAGTCGGGCACGCTCCAGACCATGATCGAGGGCCTGGCCAAAATTCCGCTGGAGTTCTCGCCGGGCGAAGCCTGGAACTACTCGGTCTCGACCGACGTGGTCGGCTATCTCGTCGGCAAGATTTCCGGCATGCCGTTTGAGCAGTTCCTGAAGCAGCGAATCCTCGATCCGCTCGGCATGACCGATACCGATTTTCACGTGCCGGCCTCCAAGGCGCACCGCTTCGCCGCCTGTTACTCGGCGGATCCCGGCGGCGGCATGACCTTCCACGCGGGTCAGCGCCGCGAGGGCATGACGCTCCAGGACGATCCGACAACCAGCTCGTTCCTGTCGCCGCCTTCCTTCATCTCGGGCGGCGGCGGCCTCTGCTCGACGACCGCCGACTACCTCACCTTCTGTCGCGCCCTGCTCAATGGCGGCGAGCTCGGCGGCGTCAGGCTGATCGGACCGAAGACACTGGCGCTGATGACGAGCAATCACATCCCCGGCGGCCGTGCGCTGCCGGAAGTGTCGCGCTCGATGTTTGCCGAGGCCGCCTATAACGGCATCGGCTTCGGTCTCGGCTTTGCCGTGACGATGCGGCCTGCGGAGACGCTGATTGCCGGCAGCCCCGGCGAATACAATTGGGGCGGCGCGGCGACGACCTCGTTCTGGATCGATCCGGCCGAAGAGCTGATCGCGATCTTCATGACGCAGGTGCTGCCGTCGAGCGCCTACCCGATCCGTCGCGAGCTCCGCAGCATGGTCTACGCTGCAATCACCGAGAGCAATCTGTAGCCGATTGTCTCGATCCCGCGGTCACTGGCCGCGGGATCGCACTTTCGGAAGCTCATTTGAGCATCTCCGGCACGATCAGGCGCGGCAGGAACAGCGACACGCTGGGCCAGACGATGAGGGCTGCCAGCACGAGCAGCATCGGGATCAGCATGATCACCGTGTCCTTCAGCGCATAGCGCAGCCGCACCCCCGCGATCGAACAGGCAATCATCAGGCACAGTCCGTAAGGCGGCGTCACCAGTCCGAACGCCAGTGACACGATGGAAATGATCGCGAACTGGACGGGATGGAGATCGACGGATTTGGCCAGTGGCTCCAGCACGGTGCCGACGATGATGATGGCCGGAATGGCGTCGAGGAAGCAGCCCACCACCAGAAAGCAGAACGAGATGAAGAAGCCGGCCGTCACGGCGCCCATCCCCCATGTCGAGACGTTGGCCAGCAGCTCCTGCGGAATCTTGTAATAGGCGAGCAGCCAGCCGAACGCGCTCGCGGTGCCGACGCAGAACAGCGCGACGCCGGCGAGGCGCCCGGTATCGAGCAAGGCCTTGTACAGCTCGCGTATGCCCGTCTCGCGGTAGAAGAACGCCGACAGCGCTACGGAATAGAGCACCGCGACGCAGGCGGACTCGGTCGCAGTGAACCAGCCGAGCAGAATGCCGCCGACGATGATGAAAGGCGTCATCAGCGCCGGGATCGACTTCCAGATCGCGCACCGCATCTCGACCCAGCTCGCCTTCGGATAGGTCGGATAGCCGCGGCGCACCGCGTAGATGTGCACCGTCGCCATCTGCGCGCCCGCGATCAAGAGGCCCGGCACGATGCCGGCCAGATACATCGCCGCAATCGAAGTCGAGATCAGCCCGCCCCACACGATCATGAGGATCGACGGCGGGATGATCACCGCCAGGACCGCCGAGACCGCCGTGATGGCGATGGAAAACGAGAGGTCGTAGCCCTCCTTGGTCTGTGCATCGATGAAGATCTTGGACTGGCTCGCCGCATCGGCGGTGGAGGAACCGGAGATGCCGGCGAAGAACACCGAGAGCACGACGTTGATCTGCGCGAGAGACCCCGGCCAGTGCCCGACCATGGAGCGCGACAGCTCCACCAGTCGATCGGTGATGCCGCCGATGCTCATCAGGTTCGCCGTCAGGAGGAAGAACGGCACCGCGAGCAGGATGAACGAATTGTACGCATTGAAGGTCTCCTGCGCGAGCGTCATCAGCGACAAATGCGGCTCGATCAGCAGGATCGGAACACAGGCAAGGCCGAGGGCGAAAGCGACCGGCACGCGCACGATGAGCAGACCGACGAAAACTCCGAACAGCACCATCGCGGCCTGTCCGGCGGAAAGTACGTTGCCGCTCATTGCCGTGCCCCGACCAAAATGCGCATTTCATCGACGATCTGTTCGCCTGCGAAGACGATCCAGGTCACGCCCGCAACGGGCCAGGCGACGTGAATCAGCCAAAGCGGTAGATCGGCCAACTCAGACGTTCTGTTCCAGGCAAAGCGCGTGAACTCGAGGCCGGCCACGACGAACACCATCGCCAGCGCCAGCACGCCGAGACGCGCGAGGATCCGCACTGCGGCCTCCGACCGCCGCGACAGATCGGGCCAGACGTCGACCTCGAAATGCTGGGCTTCGCGCACGCCGACCATGGCGCCGATCATGATCGTCCAGATGAACAGGAAGCGCGCCATCTCCTCCGTCCAAATGTAGGACGGAATGAGGGGCGTGTAGCGTGAGATGATTTGCAGCGTGACAGGAATGATCAGGACGCCGACGCAAGCAGCCAGCAGGAATTCCAGCAGCTTCGCATAGGCGGCCGATACGCGGCGCCACAGCGACGGTGTGGACGGGACGGGTATTTCGGACATAGGGGCTCCGTGCGGCAGAACATCCGCCACGTCCGGGCAAGAAGCGGGGCTTGCCCGGAGATGCTGTCGGCGGACGCAAAGACCTCAGACGACGTTGATCTTCTCGAAAATACCTTCCGCACCGATTTCCTTGGCGTAGGTGGCCATCACGGGGTCGGCGAGCTTCTTCATGGCGTCGCGCTCCTCGAACGGAACGCGCTTGAGCTTGCCGGCCTTCTCCAGCGTGTCGAGCTTGACGACCTCCTCGCTCGACTCGAGCTGGCGACCATAGTCGCCGGCCTCCTTGCCGGCCTTCATGATCGCGTCCTGCAGGTCCTTCGGCAGGGTCTTCAGCGTCTTCACCGAGAAGCAGATCGGCCGGATCGACACGGCGTGCTGGGTCAGGTTGAGATGCGGAGCGACTTCGTAGAACTTCATCGCCTCGACGCCGGCCGCTTCGTTCTCGCCGGCCGATATCACGCCGTTCTGAATCGCGTTGTAGATCTCGTTATAGGCGATCACCGTCGGGCTCATGCCGACCGCCGCAAAGGTCTTCGACCAGATCGGCGCACCCTGCACGCGAACCTTGAGCCCCTTGAGATCGGCGAGGTTCTTGAGCTGCTTGTTGGCGAAGATGTTGCGGATGCCGCCGCCGGAATAGCCGATCAGGACGACCTCGGCTTTCGCCGCGACTTCATCGGCGATCGGCGCCAGGATATTGGCCTCAACGACCTTGTTCATGTGCTCGATACCCTTGAACACGAAGGGCGCATCGATGAACGGGGCCGCCTTTGCGAAGGTCGACATGTGGGCCGGCGAGACGATGCCGTAATCGACCGCCTTGCCTTGCGACATATATTCGAAATACTGCTTCTCGAGACCGAGCGAGGAGTTTCTGTGAAGCGTGAAGTTGACGGGCTTGCCGTAATATTTCTTCACCAGCTCTTCGAACCGCAATAGCGCCCGGTTGAAAGCGTGATCGTCGTTGAACTGCACGGCGCCGTTGAGCGTGATCGGCGCTTGCGCCCTGAGGATCGAGGGCATGCCGATCGCGGCCGCAGCAGTGGTCGCACCGAGCCCAGCGAGAAATGACCTTCGCTTCATCGTCTCCCCTCCCTTTGATGCTCCGCCCCTGTCGCCGGGGCGTGAGCGCGCAGCCGGTATGCGGCTTGCGGGAGCAAGCGTATGGAAAACCCCGGCGGGACGAAAGTCATTTCGCCTGCGCTGAAGCGTCTCCTTCGTCGCAGGTCGCCTCGCTGCTGCACTGCAACTCGAACTCATGCCGGCGCGAGGTTCGGCCGTTCCGGCAGAAACCCGAAGACTTGCGGACCTCGTGGATCGCGAGCGCCGATGCAGCAAGCATCGGCGCGACCGGGCTCGGGTTGGCGGCCGTTACGCCATGTGTCCACTATTGACCGCAGCCGGCATGAGCCGAAGCCAGGGGTGCCGGACGGCGCTCCCAAAATGCCGATCCGGGCCACTCGCCCGTTGCGAAAATCATGGCGCCCGGCAAGTCCCGCCCCTATGGTCTGCCCAAAATCATAGTCCGGCGCCGCTGCGCTGGAACCGGGACGCCCGCGTTTGTCAAAGCTCACCCTGCCGGTCCGGCTCGCTCTTCTGGTCACGGGAACGATGTTGCCGCTGATCGTCTTCGCGGTCGGTATCGCCGTTTACAATTACAGGCAGGACCGCAGCGACGCGACGCGCCGGGTGCTCGAGAACGTGCGCAGCATGCGCCTCGTCATGGACTCCGAGGTTCAGCGCATGGCGGGCGGCCTGCAGGTGCTCGCGTTGACCAATTCTCTGCGCAACGACGACTTCCAGAACTTCCGCCGCATCGCGCTCGGTTTCGTCGAGCAATATGGCAAGGGCGGACTGGTGCTGATCTCCGACCGCAAGGGCCGGCTGTTGTTTTCCTCCGCGACGGAGGACACCGCCAGCCTGCCGCCGCGCGGCAATCTCGCGATCGTCGAAAGGGTGTTTGCGACCAGGTCGCCGCAATATTCGGACCTTTTCATCGGCGCAATCAACGGGCGGCAGGTCATCACCGTCGAGGTTCCGGTGTTTCGCGATGGCGAGGTGATCTACGATCTCTGCTTCAGCCCGCCGATCAGCATCTTTCAGGAGCTCGTGGAAAAGCAACGGCCCGACCAGCTCTGGACCGTGTCCCTGGTCGACACCAAGGCCACCGTCTTCGCCCGCGTGCCGAACCCGAGCGCGACGATCGGCAAGCAGGCGTCCGGCGCGATTTACGACGCGATGTCGCGCACCTCGGAGGAGACCCTGTCGACGGTGTCGCTCGACGGGGTGCCGCTGTCCTCAGCCTTCACCACCTCACGCCTGACCGGCTGGAGGGTCGTGGCCGGCGTCGCCGAGAGCTCGCTGATCGCGCCGCTCTGGCGCAACATCGCGATCACCAGCCTGATCGGCGGCATCCTGCTGCTGACCGGCCTCACCTTCGCGGTCAGGATGGCGACTACGATCGCGCGCGGCGAGATGCTGCACAATCTCCTGATCGACGAGCTCAACCATCGCGTCAAGAATACGCTGGCCTTGATGCAGGCGATCGCGGTGCAGACCTTCCGCAGCGCCAGCCGGGACGAGCGGACCAAGTTCGAGGGCCGGCTCGGCGCACTCGCCGAAGCGCATAACCTCCTGAGCCAGGAGAAATGGGCGGGCTCCGAGCTTCGCGACGTGATCGCCCGCGCTCTTCAGCCTTTCCTGCTGAATAATCCGGACCGCATCCGCATGGCGGGTCCCGCCGTGCCGTTGTCACCGCGACTCGCCGTGGTGCTGTCGATGATCGTGCACGAGATCGCCACCAACGCCGCGAAATACGGTGCGCTGTCCAACGAGAGCGGCCGGGTGACGCTGGACTGGGAGGTCATCACCGATGCGTCGAAGCCGCGGCTCCGGCTGGTCTGGACCGAGCTCGGCGGACCGCCCGTGACGGCACCGGTGCGGCGCGGCTTCGGCTCCCGCCTGATCGAGCGCAGCGCACGCGATCAGCTCGGCGGCGAGGCGACCGTCGACTTCCTGCCACGCGGCGTGGTCTGCACGGTGGTCTGCACGCTTGATGAGACGCGTTAACGGAAGACGCGCTACCCGATCGTCTGCAGCGCCGGGAACGTCTCCAGCAGCCAGATGCTCACATTGGAAACAGCGCCGGTGAGGAAGCCGATGCCGGTGATCACCATCAGCACGCCCATGGCGCGCTCGACATTGACGAGATGGCCTTTCATGCGCGCGAACAGCGCGGAGAACTGCTCGATCATCAGGGCGGCGATCAGGAAGGGAATGCCGAGGCCCGCGGAATAGACCGCGAGCAGGCCGGCGCCTTTCGCCACCGTCGCTTCAGCCGCGGCGATCGAGAGGATCGCGGCGAGGATCGGGCCGATGCAGGGCGTCCAGCCGAAGGCGAAGGCGAGCCCCATGATATAGGCGCCCCAGAGGCCGACGGGCTTGGGGATCGGCAGCCGTCCCTCGCGCATCAAGAAGCCGATGCGCGTCAGCCCGAGGAAGTGCAGGCCCATGATGATGATGACGACACCGGCGAGGATCGACAGCTCCGCCGACCAGGCCCGGATCAATCCGCCGACAAGGGAGGCGCTGGCGCCGAGCGCGACGAACACCGTGGAGAAGCCGAGCACGAACAGCAGTGCCGACATCATGATCGCGCGCTTGGAGGCCGACGACGGTTCGTCGCTCTCGACATGCTCGATCGTCGCACCCGTCAGGTAGATCAGATAGGGCGGGACCAGCGGCAGGACGCAAGGCGACAGGAAGCTGACGAGGCCGGCAATCAGCGCCGCCGGGATCGAAACATTTTGCATGATGCCGTCTGAGCCATCTCAGGTGCCGGTACGGCGCGCGGGGAGTGCGCCCGGCCCGGAGCCGAACCGGCTCTGGTGTAGCCGATGCCGGAGAATGCGCAACAGAGGCGCACGAAACCAGGGCTCCTCCCGATGCCGCCTGCGATCACAGGTGCGGCATCGGGACGCGCACAAATCTCGCCAAAAAGCGAGGTTCGGCGGCGCGGCTACTTCACCACGCGGAGCAGCGGACGCCGGGGCTGGTCCTGCGTCTGCTTGGAAGGGGATGGCGGCTCGCTCGCGGCGCCCCGCAACATTTCGTCGCACAGCGCCTTGAGATCGGCACTGTCAATTCCTTTGAGTTTCATCCTGACGTCGAGGATGACGATGGACAGCAGCTCGGCCGACTCACGGCTGTTGCAAGCGTTGAGATGCCTGCGGCACTCCTCGAGCGTTTCCAGCACCGACTGCAACTGTTCGTCTGAATGCGACACCGGCGTTCTTTCCGTTAATTCGGCCTGCGAGACGTGATTGCGACGACCCCTTCGGCCCCCATGGAGCCCCGAGGATAGCACGAGGCTACAACGCCTCCGAACCTGATTTCAGTGTGTTTCTGCGGTGGAACCGCTGCTCCGGCTGACATCGCGGCGCCGCGCCATTGCCCGTTGTCGAAGCGATCGACAAGCAAACGCCGGGCGCGCTGCGATTGATCCATCGGAGATGGCGACGCGGGCCTTCGCGCAACAAACTTCATTGCGGACAGCGCCTGCAATCCCGCAGCCATTTCACGGCTCGCAACGGAACTCACGCCACAACCCCTCATACAGGCGAATAATCCGCCCGATTCCCAGCCCATGGAGCATCCAAATACCACCCACCGGGTAGTAAGGATGATGGTTCAAAACTCATCATCCCCCAACCCGCCGTGGTTGTGGTTTGCGCCAGATTCTGCCAGTTTAGCGGCCCGAAGGGACTTGTATGCACTCCTTAGCGGAAAGGGGCGTTCTCCTGGCGGAACGCCCAAAGACAAATCTCAGCGGCCTCTCGGATTGGGATGCGGCCCGGATATTTCTCGAAGTCGTCCGAAGCGGAAGTTTCCGGTCGGCGGCCGAGCGTCTGTCGCTGTCCATCAACGCCGTGCGTCGGCGAATCGACGATTTCGAGCGCCAGACCGGCACCACGCTGTTCACCCGCGACGTCCACGGCACTCATCTGACCGATGAGGGCGCGCTGGTGGTCTCCGCCGTCGAGCGCATGGAGGCCGCCACCTTCGACGTGCTGCGTGCCAGTGATTCGACCGCCAACGCGTTGTCCGGCGAGGTCCGGGTCGCCGTCACCGAGGGGCTGGGCACGTTCTGGCTCGCCCCGCGCCTGGTTGAATTCCAGCAGGCCTATCCGAAGATCCTGGTCGACCTGCATTGCGCGATGCGCTCGGCCGACGTCTCGCGCCACGAGGCCGACGTCGCCATCCATCTGTCGCGTCCCTCGGCGCTCGACATCAAGCTGGTGCGGCTCGGCCGCATGCACCTGATGTTCTGGGCCTCCGAAAAATACATCGAAAAACACGGCGCGCCGCGCACGGCGGCGGAATTGATCAAGCATCGCCTGGTGCTGCAATTCGCCGACCAGCTCGCCGCCAAGGAATCCTTCGAGAGCGTCTTCCCGGGCGTCTCGGAACGTGACCTCCTGGTCATGAAGACCAACGTCTCGAGCGCCAACTATTGGGCGGTCGCGAACGGCGCCGGCATCGGCGTCTTCCCGAGCTATGCCATTGCGCTTGGCGGGAAACTAATTCCACTGGAGGTCGAGCTGAACCGACCGCTGGATATCTGGCTGTCCTACCACCCCGGTAGCGGCCGTATTCCGCGCGTGCGGCACATGATCGACTGGCTGATCGAAGCTTTCAGTCCAGCTCGTTTCCCGTGGTTTAAGGAAGAGTTCGTGCATCCGCATGAATTCAAGGACTCCTATATGGGCGAACCCCTGACCCAGCTCTTCGGGGGATTTTCAACCGAAGAACAAAGGTGAGAACAGAGATGAAAGCAGCGGCGAAAAGAATGAAGCAGCGTAGTGCCGGCAAGCCGGACATCGAGCTCGGCAAGCGGATTCGTCTGCGGCGCGTCGAGATGAAGATCTCGCAGGCCGAGCTCGGCGAGAAGCTCGGCGTCAGCTTCCAGCAGGTTCAGAAGTACGAGAAGGGCGTCAATCGCGTGGGCGCGGCCCGGCTGCAGCAGATCGCCTCCGCCCTCGACGTGCCCGTGACCTTCTTCTACGACGGCGACAACAAGGCGCGCGAAGTCGAAAGCCTGCTGTTCCTCGATTCGGCCTTCAGCCTCCGCCTGCTGCGCGCTTACAGCAAGATCAAGGATCAGACGGTGCAGCGTCAGCTCGTCTCGCTGATGGAATCGATCGCGGCGAACGAAAGCTGAGATCGATCGACGCTCTGGTCTTCCAGGCCGATCTTCAATCCGCCGCGTCACGGGGGCGCGGCCGGATTGAACGACCGGCAGGAGCAGGTCTCCAAGACTAGGTCTCAAGGATTAGATCTCCAAGACTAGGTCTCAAGACCAGGCCTCTCGGATCAGATCTGGCCCGCGCGCCTGCCGCGCGTGGCCTTGTTGGGGCGGCTTGGCCGCCCCTTTTCTTTTGCCTTTTCTCGCCCTTATCCCCGCCCCGCCCGCGTTTTCGCGAACCCATCCCGACCTTGCCGCGACCCAATCGAGAGACCCCGCGCCGGACGCGCGGAGCTTTCGGTTGCCGTGCTTAATGGGACCTCAACACCGAGGGCCTAATTTCCCGCCGATTTCACGAATCGGCGCCCGCAGCGCGGCGGCCGGCCATTGCCAATGCGAGGACCCGCCCGGGCCTCGTGCTCTCAGGAGAAGATGGGACATGTCGAAACGCCTTGCGTTGATCCTTGCCGTCGGCATGCTCGCCAGTGCCTCCGCACTGGCGCAAACCGAGACCATTGGGCAGGCGACGCAGAGGCCGGCGACGGCCGGCACCGTACCGGCGGCCGCCACCCCCGCGCATGCAGCCGCGCCGAAGACTGCCACGGCGCCCGCCTCGACGCCGGAAAGCCGCTCCGCTGCAGCGCTCGCGATGACGCACGAGCCGACCTATGACGAGGGCTCCGCGCAGCGCATCAAGGATGCCGCGCTGAGCTATTCCGATCTCGCGGTGCGTGGCGGCTGGCCGGCCATCCCGACGGACGCCAAATTCGCTCCCGGCGTCCAGGGCGCCAGCGACGATTTGCTGCGCAAGCGGCTGATTCTCTCGGGCGATCTCGCCGCCGAGAAGGCCAGCGGCGCCTTCGACCAGGACCTCGTCGACGCGGTGAAGCGCTTCCAGGCGCGGCACGGACTGGCACCGACCGGCACGATGACGCCGCGCACGATCGCGGCGATGAACGTCTCCGTGCAGAAGCGCATCCGGCAGCTCGAGGCTTCGCTGCAGCGGCTCGAGAACATGAATTTCAGCTTCGGCCAGCGCTATGTCGTGGTCAATATTCCCGCCGCCTTTGCCGAGGCGGTCGAGAACGACGTCGTGGTGCGGCGCTATCGCGTCATCGTCGGCAAGACCGAAAAGCCTTCGCCGACGCTGACGGCCCAGATCACGAGCGTCGTCCTCAACCCGACCTGGACGGTGCCGGCCTCGATCGCGAAGACCGAGATCTCCGCGCATATGCGCAAGGATCCCACCTACCTGTCGCGCATGCACATGGAGGTGCTCGATGCCCACGACAATCCGATCGATCCGCATTCGATCGACTGGTCGGGCACGCGCACGCCGAACTTCACGGTGCGGCAACACAACGGCACCTTCAACGCGCTCGGCGCCGTGAAGATCGACATGCCGAACAGCTACTCGGTCTACATGCACGATACTAACCAGCGCAGCCTGTTCAGCGACGAATACCGCTTCGATTCCCACGGCTGCTCGCGCGTCGACAATGTGCGCGATCTCGCCGCCTGGCTGCTCAAGGACCAGCCGAAATGGAGCCGGGCCGCGATCGACGCGGAGATCGCGAGCGAGCAGCATCTGGAGGTGGCCATGGCCCGGAAGGTACCGGTGGCCTGGATCTATCTCACGGCGTGGATGACCAAGGACCAGACCGTCCAGTTCCGCAACGACGTCTATAACCAGGACGAGCAATTGCTGGAGGCGACCGCCGAAGAGGCGGCGTTCTTCGGCAAGGCCGCCGACCATCCGTTGACCGCGCATATGCATGTGACGCGGTAGGCACGTCTCGCGCCATGCAATCGCGGCACAGGCGGGTGCGAAGCCCCTCGCCCTGCCGCGGTTGACCCCGGCCCTGCCGGGGCCGCACATTGCGTTCCTTCTACGACAAGCGAGCGCGCGATGCCCGACATCTCCAGTGAAAAATCCTACGCCGACGGCAAGATCCTTCAGCACGTCACCGACGGCGTCGGTGTCGTCACCTTCAACAATCCAGCCAAGCGCAATGCGATGTCGCTGGAGATGTGGGAGGGATTCGGCGAGGCATTGACGGCCTTGCGCGACGACGAGACGGTGCGCGTCGTGATCATGCGCGGCGCGGGCGGCCAGGCGTTCGTGTCAGGCGCCGATATCAGCCAGTTCGAGAAGACGCGGCATAACGCGGCCGCATCCGAGGAATATGCCAAACGCAGCGCGGCCCAGCGCGCGCTGCTCGCCGACTATCCCAAGCCGACCATCGCCTGCATCGAGGGCTTCTGCCTCGGCGGCGGCATGCAGGTCGCCATGCTCGCCGACATCCGCCTCGCCGCAGCGGGCAGCCAGTTCGGCATTCCCGCGGCAAGGCTTGGCATCGCCTATGGCTATGACGGCCTGCGGCATCTGGTATCGCTGGTCGGCCCGTCCTGGGCCCGGCTTCTGATGTACACGGGCATGCGCATCGATTCCGCCGAGGCGCTGCGCATCGGCCTCGTCGAGCGCGTCTTCCCGGCCGACTTGCTCTGGGGCGAGACCATGGCGGTTGCCGAAACGATCTCGCAGAACGCGCCGCTCGCAATCAAGGCCGCCAAGATCACCATCGCAGAGGTGCTGAAGGACGAAAGCCGGCGCGACATGAGCGCGATCAAGGCGATCGGCACCGCCTGCATGGACAGCGCCGATTTCCGCGAAGGGCGTCAGGCCTTCATGGAGAAGCGCAAGCCGCAGTTTACTGGGAAGTAATCCGCTCGCAATTGCGAGCGCCCCTCACTCACCACGTCATTGCGAGGAGCGCAGCGACGAAGCAATCCAGAATCTCTCCGTGGAAAGATTCTGGATTGCTTCGCTGCGCTCGCAATAACGGTGTGGAGAGCGCGGAACTGTCGGCGAATCTGAACCTTCATTCAGGAAGATTAAATCCCATCGCCAGTCGGGTCGCGATAGCAACCAACTGATCTGCCGCAAGTTCTTCCGCCATCACAAGAGGGAGATTGCGATGAAACTGAAATACGCTGTTCTTGGTCTGGCTGCCCTCGGCAGCGCGGCGCTGGCTTCTAGCCCTTCGCTCGCAGCAATGCCGAACGGCATTCCGCAGGCCGATCGCGTCGCAGGCGGTCCGGCCGGGAATATCGATCAGGTCCGCATGGTCTGTAACCGCTGGGGCCGCTGCTGGTGGCGTCCGAACTATTACGGCGGTGCTTACGGCTATTACGGCGGCCCTCGCCGCTTCTACGGCCCACGCCCGTACGGCTATTATGGCCACCGCCACTGGCGTCGCTGGTGAACGACAAAGGGGCCGCAAGGCCCCTTCTCTTTTGGTGTTCTGACTACAATGCCCCCAGCACCGCCTTGGTGATGTCGGCGGTGCCGTTGCTGCCGCCGAACTCCATCGGCTTGATGCCGCCGGCATAGACTTGATCGACCGCGCGTTCGATCGTCTCGCCGGCTTCCGCTGCGTTCTCGATGCCGTGCTTGTCGGCGAGCCAGTCCAGCATCATCGCCGCCGACAGGATCATGCCGGTGGGATTGGCCTTGCCCTGCCCCATGATGTCAGGCGCGGTGCCATGACACGGCTGGAACACCGCGTATTTGTCGCCGATGTCGGCCGACGGGGCCATGCCGAGGCCGCCGATCAGGCTCGCGGTGATGTCGGAGACGATGTCGCCGAACATGTTCTCCATCACCATCACGTCGAAATCCCAGGGGCGCTTGACCAGCATCGCCGAGCAGGCATCCACATAGAGCCGGTCGGTCTTCACATCAGGATGCTTCTTCTCGATCTCGTCGAAGATGCCGCGGAAGAACGCAAAGGCCTTGAACACATTCGCCTTGTCGACGCAGGTCAATGCACCCGGCTTGCCGCGCGCCTTGCGCCGCTCGGCCAGGCGAAACGAGAACTCGAACAGGCGCTCGGACGTCTTGCGCGTGATCACCATGGTCTCGCGCGCGTCCTCATGGGTGACGACGCCCTTGCCCATCGAGGCGAACAGCCCTTCCGTGGATTCGCGGATGACGACGAGATCGATGCCGCGCTTGTCCGCGCCCACAATCGGGCTCGGCACGCCGGGAATGAGCCGCGCGGGCCGCACGCCGGCATAGAGATCGAAGATGAAGCGCAGCTCGATCTGCGGCGCGATCTCGGTATTGTCGGGGTAGCGCACCGACGGCAGGCCGCAGGCCCCGAGCAGGATCGCGTCCGCCTCCTCGCACAGCTTGATGGTCGTATCCGGCATCGACTTGCCCGTCGCAAGGTAATTGGTGGCGCCGGCCGGCGCCTCCGTGAACCGGAAGCTGAGGCCGGATTTTTCGCCGACCTTGCGCAGCACCTCGAGCGCCGGCGCCATGACTTCGGGACCGATGCCGTCGCCGGCGAGCACGGCAATGTGGAAGGCGTTGTTTGCGGACATGAGGTTTCCTGCGCGAAGGTCAAAGTGATGTCGTCATTGCGAGGAGCGAAGCGACGAAGCAATCCAGACTGCCTCCGCGGAAAGATTCTGGATTGCTTCGCTACGCTCGCAATGACGGTGGAGAGAGCCGTGCTTATGGCGTCAGCACCGTGCGGCCGACCACCGCGCCCTGCTGCAATTGCACCAGCGCGTCATTGGCCTTGGCGAGCGGGGCCGTCGTCACCGGGATCGGCGGCACCTTCTTGGTGCGGACAAGGTCGAGCAGCTCCTGCGTCTCGCGCAAATTGCCGACATAGCTGCCCTGGATCGTCACGGCCTTGATCGGAATCAGCGGCAATGCCCAGGTCGCGCCGCCGCCGAACAGGCCGACGATGATGAGCTTTCCGCCCTTGGTGAGGCAGTCGAAGCCGAGCTGCGTCGTCGCGGCGTTGCCGACGAGGTCGATCACGGCGCGGATCGGGCCGCCCGCTTTCTTGGCCAGTTGCTCCAGCGCATCCGGCGCCTTGGGATCGACGGTCGCGAGCGCACCGGCTTTTTCGGCCGCCTCGCGCTTCTTCGCGTCGATATCGACCATGATCGCGCCCTTGCCGCCCATGGCCTTGAGCAGCGACAGCGCCATCAGGCCGAGACCGCCGGCGCCGAACATCACGATCGGCGTGTCGAAATGCTGCTCGACCTTCTTCAGCGCGCTGTAGGTGGTGACGCCCGAGCAGGCATAGGGCGCTGCCGATGCCGGATCGAGGCCTTTCAGGTTGAGCAGGTAGCGCGGATGCGGCACCAGCATGTGGTCGGAATAACCGCCGTCGCAATAGACGCCGAGCGAGCGCGGCGTCAGGCACATGTTCTCGTCGCCGGCAAGGCAGGTGGCGCACTTGCCGCAGCCGATCCAGGGATAGACGAGGCCAACGTCGCCGAGCTTGAGGTCACCCTGGTCGGTCGGCTTGACGTCGGGACCGAACGCCAGGATTTCACCGACCGTCTCGTGACCCATGGTCAGCGGCAGGTTGATGCCGCGATCCTTGAGCGACAGCGGCTTGCGGCCATGGCCGAGATCGTAGCCGCCTTCCCAGATGTGGAGGTCGCTATGGCAAACGCCGGCCGCCTTGACCCTGATCAGCACCTGCGTGCCGGACGGCTGCGGCGTCGCCTCGTCGAACTCCTGCAGCGGCGCCTTGAAATCGGCTACCTTGAAACTCTTCATCGGCGTCCTCCCGCATGCTTCTTGTCGCCGTGCCACCATGCCATGGCCGACAGGGCGAGACAAACCGGTCTTAATTCAGGCCAGCGGATGATGGCAAGCCGCGAACTGGCCGGGTGCGACCTCGCGCAACTCCGGTATCTCCGCGCTGCATCGCTGGTCGGCCCGCGGGCAACGGGTGCGGAAGCGGCAGCCGGACGGCGGCGCAATCGGCGATGGCGGCTCGCCGCCCGCCACACTCTCTGCGGGACGCACGTCCGGATCCGGCACCGGGATCGCCTGCAGCAGCAGCGCCGTATAGGGATGCGCCGGCCTCGCGAACAATTGCTCCGATGGCCCGACCTCGCAGAGCCGGCCGAGATACATCACCGCGACACGGTCGCTGACCGCTTTGACCACCGCCAGGTCATGCGCGATGAACAGCAGCGTCAGGCCGAAGCGCGCCTTCATCTCCTCGAGCAGATTGAGGATCTGCGCGCGGATGGAGACGTCCAGCGCCGAGACCGGCTCGTCGCAGACGATGAATTCCGGGTTGAGCACCAGCGAGCGCGCGATGCAGATGCGCTGGCATTGCCCGCCGGAGAATTCATGCGGCAGGCGGCCCGCCACGAGGTCAGGATCGAGCCCGACCGCGGACAGCACCTCGTGAACCCTGCGCTTGCGCTCGGCGGCGTCCTTGACGCCGGCGATGATCAGCGGCTCGGCCACGATGTCGCCGATCCGTCGGCGCGGGTTGAGCGAGGCGATCGGGTCCTGGAAGATCAGTTGAACGCGGCGGCGCATCTTGCGCAGCGCCTCGCCCTCCATCGCGGTGAGGTCCTCGCCATCGAACAGCACGCGGCCGGACCTGGCGCGGCGCAATTGCAGCACCGCACGCCCCAGCGTCGACTTGCCGCAGCCGGATTCGCCGACCAGCCCCAGCGTCTCGCCGCGCGCAACCTGAAGGCTGACGCCGGAGACGGCATGCACCGTCTTGTTGCCGAGACCATATTCGACGACGAGATTGTCGACGTCCAGAAGCGGCTCGGCACGCGCGGCAAGCTGCATCATGCCCCAACTCCCTCCGCCATCTGGATCGGGTGGAAGCACGCGTAGAGGTGTCCCGCCGTCTCGGCGCTCGTCAGCTCGGGCTTGGCGTCGTGACATCGACTTGCGGCATAGCGGCAGCGCGGCGCGAAGGAGCATCCGCGCAGCGGCCGTGTCGGATCGGGCGGACGGCCGGAGATTGCGGGCAGCGGCGCATGCGGCGCGGCATCCAGCTTCGGGATCGCAGCCAGCAGCGCCTCGGTGTAGGGCATGTGCATGCGCTTGAACAGAGCTTGCGTCGGCGCGCGCTCCACCACCCTGCCCGCATACATCACCGCGACCTCGTCGGCCCGGCCGGCGACGACGCCGAGATCGTGGGTGATGATGATCATCGCCATGTGGCGGCGGCGCTGCTCGCGCGCGAGCAGGTCGAGGATCTGCGCCTGGATGGTGACGTCGAGCGCCGTGGTCGGCTCGTCCGCGATCAGGAGCTTCGGCTCGCAGGACAGCGCGATCGCAATCGCGATGCGCTGACGCATGCCGCCGGAACATTGATGCGGATATTGCGCGAGCCGCTGCTCCGGCGCGGGAATGCCGACCGCCGCCAGCAGCTCGATGCTGCGCTTGCGCGCCGCCGCGGCATCGAGCTCGAGATGCTCCTGGATCGTCTCCGTCAACTGGGTGCCGATGGTGAGAACGGGATTGAGCGAGGTCATGGGGTCCTGGAATACGACCGCAAGGTCGCGCCCGCGCAGCCGCCGCAAGCGCTCCGCGGGAAGCCGCACCAGATCCTGGCCGTCGAACGTCACGCGCCCCGACAGCTTCGCCTTCTTCGGCAGCAGTTGCAGCACGGCGCGCGACAGCATGGTCTTGCCGCAACCGGATTCGCCGACAATGCCGAGCGTGCGCCCGGCCTCCAGCGACAGGTCGACATGATCGACGGCGCGTAAATTGCCACGGGGCGTCGGCAGCTCGACCGCGACGTCCGCGATGGTCAGCAGCGGCGCGCTCACAAGGCCCCCTGACGCGGGTCGGTCAGCGCCCGCATGGTGTCGCCGACGAGATTGAACGCCAGCACGGTCAGGAACAGCCCGGCGGCCGGCAGGAAGGCGAGCCGCGGTGCGACGTCGAGGCTGTCGCGCCCTTCACCGATCATGCTGCCCCAGCTCGCCATCGGCGGCGGCACGCCAAGCCCGAGGAACGACAGCGCGCCCTCGACCACGATGGTGACGGCAACGCCGAGCAGGAAGAAGGCGAGCAGCGGAAGGATCACATTCGGCAACAGCTCGCGCAGCAGGATCCGCGCATGGCTCGCACCGAGCGCCTCGGCCGCGATCACGAATTCCCGCCGTGCCAGCGTCAGCGTCGACGCCCGCGCCACGCGCATGAAAGCGGGAATGCCGAGCACGCCGAGGATCACGGTGAGGTTGGGCACAGATTGTCCGAGATAGGCCGTCACTGCGAGCGCGAAGATCAGCGGCGGAAAGGCGAGCAGCACGTCCATGCTGCCGACCACAAACGTCTCGAACCGGCCGCGGAAATAGCCGGCAAGCAGACCAAGCGCACCGCCGAGCGTCAGGCCGATCATCGGTGCGATCAGCCCCACCGTCAGCGACGTCCGCGCGCCAAAGATCAGGCGGGCGAACTCGTCGCGGCCGAGCCCGTCGGTGCCGAGCCAGTGGTCGCTGGAGAACGGCGCGCGGCGCTCCAGCATGTCCATATCTACAGGGTTCTGCAACGGCAACACCGGCGCCAGGATCGCGAGCGTCAGGATGATCGCGAGCCATGCACTCGCGAGCCAGAACAACACGCCGAACTTGCGCTTGCGCCTGCCAGGTGCAGCCGTCGCCTCGTCCTGCATCGAGAGCTCAAGCGTGGCCATGGCGGATCCTGGGGTCGAGCACGGCGTAGAGCATGTCGACGATGAAATTCACGATGACGAAGCCGCAGGCGACCAGCAGCACCACGCCCTGGAGGATGACGAGATCGCGGGTGTAGATCGCGCCGACCAGGAGCCGGCCGATGCCCGGCAGCGCGAAGATCGATTCCACGATCAGCGTGCCGCCGAGCAGGCGGCCGATATTGATGCCCGTGACCGTCACCAGGGTCAGCGACGACGGCTTCAGCGCATGCACGAACAGGATACGCGACGGCTTGAGGCCCTTCGCCTTCGCGAGCGCGATATAGTCCTCCTGCAGGGTCGCGATCATGTCGGAGCGCAGCACCCGCATGATGCCCGGCCATTCGGCGAGCGCCAGCGTCAGCGCCGGCAGCACGAAGAAGCGCAGATTGGCCAGCGGCGCCTCGGTAAAGGGGACATAGCCGGTCGCCGGCAGCCAATGCAGCTCCACCGCGAACAGATAGATCAGCAGGATCGCCACCAGGAAAGACGGCATCGACAGCATCGCGAACGCGCTGCCGGTCATGAAGCGGTCGAACGCGCCGCCGGCACGCGCAGCACAGGCGATCGCGACGGGAACGCCGATCAGGAGGCCGATGAATTCGGCCATCAGCATCAATTGAAGCGAGACGGGAATGCGCTCGGCGACGGCCTGCAACACCGTCTGCCCGGTGCGGTACGAGCGGCCGAGATCGCCCTGCAGGACGTGGCCGAGCCAGCTCAGATAGCGCCACCACAGCGGCTGATCGAGCCCCATGTCGCGGCGCAGCGCCGCGACATTTTCCGGCGTCGCCTGATCGCCGAGGATGACCAGCGCGAGATCGCCGGGCAGCAGCGAGGCGATCAGGAACGTCAGCAGCGAGACGGCGAGCAGCACAGGCAGCATGGCAAGCAGCCGCCGAACAACGAAGTTCAGCATCACGCCATCATTCCAGCCAGGTCATCGAGACGTCGATCACGCTGTTGTAGATTTTCGGGAAGCCTTTCAGCTTGGCGCTCGACAGCGCGTAATAGGTGTTCTGGAAGGTCCAGAACCAGATCGCCTCCTTGTTGATCAGGCGGCTGATCGCGCAGTAGTCCTCGGTGCGTTGGCCGAGGTCGGCGGTGACGCGCGCGTGGTCGAGCAGCTTGTCGAGCTCGGGACTCGCGAATCCGGCCAGCGCCAGCGGGCTGCCGCTGCGAAAATTCGCGTACATCTGCGGATCGGGATCGGCGAGATCGACGATGCGCCATGGCGTCATCTGAAACTGGCGGGTGAAGGCGCGCGAGGGAATCGTGGCCTGGTCGACCTGCTCGATCTCCATGTTGGCGCCGACGCGCTTCCAGAACTGCTGCAGCACCTGGCCGACCATGCGGCCGCGCGGCGTCGCGGTCACCAGCACCTTGAACTCGACGGGCTTGCCGTAATCCTTGATCAGGGCCTTGGCTTTCTCGACGTCGTAAGGCAGCGCGCCGTCGTCCTTGCACTTGACCCAGGAGCCGTCGCCGTAGGGATTGCTTGCAGGCCGGCTCAGGCCGCTGCTGATCGCTTGCGACATCTTCGGACGGTCGAGCGCCATCACCAGTGCCTGACGTACGCGAACGTCGTCGAACGGCGCCACCTTGGTATTGAAGGCGTAGACCTGCGCGCCCGAGCCCTTGTAGGTGTGCACGGTGAGCTTGGGGTCCTTCTGCGCCTTCAGGATATTGTCGGCGTCGGCCTCGTCATCCCAGATGATGTCGGCCTCGCCCGACTGCAGCGAAGCAAAGCGCGACTGCGCATCGGGCAGCGGCTTCAAGACGATGCGGTCGAGATAGGGACGGCCCTTGTCCCAGTAATTGGGATTCTTCTCCAGCACCATGCGGTCGCCGGCGGTCCAGGATTTCAGGATGTAGGGACCGGTGCCGACCGGATTGCGATTGTAGTCGTCGCCCTTGGTCTTCCAGGCCGTCGGTGAATGAATGACGTTGTTGGAGCTCTGGATGGTGTTCGTCGCCGGCAGGTTCACCGAGGGGTCGGTGAGCTTGTAAATGATGGTGTATTCGTCTGGCGCCTGCACCTCCTTGACGTTGGTGATGTAGAAGGCGCAGCGGCACTTGTTGGCGGGATCCTTCTGCCGATCGAAATTCTCCTTGAAGGCCTGCGCATTGAACGGCGTGCCGTCGTGGAATTTCACGCCCTCGCGCAGCTTGAAGGTCCAGGTCATGTAATCGTCGGAATGGGTCCAGGACACCGCGAGCTTCGGCGCGGCCTCGCCCTTGTCGTCCAGCGTCGTCAGCGTATCGAAGATGGCGGCGGCCGCGGTGAAGGTCGAGGTGTCGTAGACGCCGACCTTGAGCGGGTCGAAACCGGCGATCTCCAGCTCTTGGCCGACGGTGATGCTGCCGCCGGACTTCTGCGCTTGCGCGGGCTCAGCCAGCGGAAGGAGGGCAAATGCCGCAGCAAGGAAAATAGGCGCGCGCTTGCGCGCCGCAGCAGCAGAGTTCGTCATGGTTCCTCCCGGGATCCCTCGTCCGATGTTTCGGATCGCTGAATGACTGGAGGCGAGATTGGCGACAAATGCACGCGACGGCAAGAGGCACGCGCGACAGATCGAACGCCGCCTGTGCGGCGTAATGTTGCTCAGCGTGTCGCGGCTGTTTTGCCTGTCGGAATTGGCGCGTCATCAGCAAGGCCGATCTCGTCGCGCAGCGCATCATTATGCTCGCCGAGCACGGCCATCGTTTTGGCAGGCGCGGTGTCGGCGCCCGACATCCGGAACGGCAGGTTGAGCACCTGGAAGGAGCCGCCCTCGTCCTGCACGGACGTGAGCGCCTGCCGATGCGCGAGCTGCGGATCGGCCAGCGCCTCCGACACCGTGCGATAGGCCGAAGCCGGCACGCCGGCTGCACCCAGAGCTACGAGACACGCCTGTGTCGTGAGCTGCAGCGACCAGGCCTCGACGCCATCCATCACCTCCGCCCAGTTGTCGCGGCGCGGGGCATAGGTCGCAAAGCGTGGATCGGTGATCCATTCGGGACGGCCGATCACGCCCATCAGTGCCTGAAACGTCTTCTCGCTGGCGACCGTGATCATGACGTAGCCATCGGCCGTCTCGGTCGGGCCGAACATCGGGCGCGGCGGCGGCTTCACGGCGAATTGCGCGCTCTGCAATTCGGTCAGCGTCAGTGACAGCATCGATTCCAGCATGGAGACGTCGATGTGCTGGCCGAGCCCGGCCACGCTGCGCTGATAAAGCGCGGACGCGATCGCGCCGAAGCCGTAAGTGCCGGTGACGACGTCGGCGTGATAGATGCCGCAATAGTCGGGGCGGCTGCGGCCGGGCTGATAGGCCAGATGCGCCATGTCGTAGCCGGAGGCGGCATGGATCACCGGTGCATAGGCCGGCAGTTCGGCCGAGGGGCCGCTCTGGCCGTAACCGGAGATCGAGCAATAGATCAGCCTGGGATTGACGCTGCGCAGGCTGGAATAGTCGAGCCGCAGCCGGTGCATCACGCCGGGGCGGAAGTTCTCGACCAGGATGTCGGCGGTCGCGGCCAGCCGGCGGATCGCCTCCCGGCCGTCCTCGGATTTCAGGTCGAGCACCAGACTCTTCTTGCCGACATTGAGCTGGCCGAAGGCGGTGCTGCAGCCGTTGCGCAGCGGCGGCCGGGTCCGCATCGTCTCCCCACCGTCGGTCTCGATCTTGATGACCTCGGCACCCATATCGGCAAGCATCCGCGCGCAGTGAGGGCCGGCGATGGTGGTCGAAAAATCCAGGACCCTGAGGCCGGCGAAGGCCTTTGTCGTCGTCCCCTCATGCTTATCTGCTAGCTGCATACGTGCCGCGTCCCCGGATCTTTGGAACTCTGGAAGTTCTCTCTTGTTGGTGCGGCGACCCTAGAGGGCGGCGGCTGAGTAGGAAAGTGTTTACCGAACAGGCGCACCGCGTGGGCGGGCTATAGGAATTCGTGGGCAACTGGACCCGTTCTTGCATAGCAGCAAACGGGATCGGAAGAGGGCAGTCGTTCTTGAGGGTCTTGTTCGTCACTACCGAGATGGACGACTTCGTCCGCGTTGGCGGACTCGGCGCCGTGTCCGCGGCCCTGCCGCGCGCCCTTCGCCCCTTCGCCGATATCCGCATCATGCTGCCGGGCTATCGCGACATCATCGAACAACTCACGCATATTCAGATCGTTGGCCGCTGCCCGGCCTTCGCGGAAATGCCCGCCTGCTCGCTCGGCCGGGCCGCAACCAAGGACGGAATGCCGGTCTACGTGCTGTTGTGCTCGCAACTCTACGACCGGCCCGGCAACCCCTATGGCGACGAGTCCGGGCGCGACTGGCCCGACAACGACATCCGCTTCGCGCGCTTCGCCTCGGCCGCCGCTGAGCTGGCCATGGGCAAGCTGGACAAGAATTGGGCAGCAGACCTGATCCATGCCAATGACTGGCAGGCCTCGCTCGTGCCGGCCTATCTCGCCTGGCGCGGCGCCAAGCTGCCGTCGATCCTGACCATTCACAACCTCGCCTATCAGGGCCTCTTCCCGAAGGACGCGCTGCGGCGGATCGGCGCACCGGAAAGCTCCTTTCATATCGACGGCATCGAGTTCTACGACCAGCTCTCCTTCCTCAAGGCCGGCCTCGTCTACGCCTCGCACCTCACCACGGTCAGCGGCACCTATGCGCGCGAGATCACGACGCCCGAATTCGGTTGCGGTCTGGAGGGCCTGCTCCAGCTGCGCTCCGATGCCGCCGAGCTCACCGGCATCCTCAACGGCATCGACGAGAGCTGGGACCCGCGCTCCTGCGCCCAGCTCGCCCAGCAATTCGGCGCCGGCGACTGGGTCGGCAAGCGAGCCAATGCGGATTACGTCCGCAAGCAGTTCGGCCTCGCGGTCTCGCGCGGCCCGATGTTCGGCATCGTCGCGCGCCTCGTGCACCAGAAGGGCATCGATCTCGTTCTGTCCGCGGCCGACGAGATCGTCGATGCCGGCGGGCAGATCGTCGTCACCGGCTCCGGCGAGCCGGCGCTCGAGCAGGCCTTGATCGACGCCCACCGCCGTCGCCCCGACGCCATCGGCGTCGTGATCGGCTTCAACGACGCGCAGGCGCGCCGCATCTTCGCGGGCAGCGACTTCACCCTGATGCCCTCGCGCTTCGAGCCCTGCGGCCTGAGCCAGATGTACGCCCAGCGCTTCGGCTCGCTGCCGATCGGCCACCAGACCGGCGGCCTTGCCGAAACCATCACCGACGGCGAGACCGGATTCCTGTTCTCGAAACCCTCGCGCGATTCCTTCCTCGGCGGCGTCCGCCGGGCCTTCTCCGCCTTCAGGGCGCAAGACCAGCTCGACACCATGCGCCGCAGCGCCATGGGCCGGTCGTTCTCCTGGAGCATCTCGGCCGGCAGCTACAACGCGCTGTATCGGAAGCTGGCGTCGGTGTGAGGCCGAGGACGCTTCGTCGTTCTCCGTCATTGCGATGCACACCGCTCTCGCCACGTCATTGCGAGGAGCCCTTGCGACGAAGCAATCCAGAGTCCCTCAGCGGAAAGATTCTGGATTGCTTCGCTGCGCTCGCAATGACGATGTGGGAGCCTGCCCGCGCCTCACCCCAAGCTCTCTTGCCCCGGACGCAGCGCAGCGCGTCGCCCTCGCGACGTGGTGCGCTGCTGAGCCGGGGCCCATGTCACACCGGAGCCTTTGCCTCTGGGTCCCGGCTCTGCGCAGCAGCGTTGCACGCTGCAGCGCTTCCGGGACACGGATGGTGGGTTTGGGGCCATCACCCCTTCCCGCGCACATCCATCTGCGACCGGCCAATCCACGCCCTGTTGAGGCACCGTGTCATCCAGTCCGGCTGTGCCTCACCGCGCAAGCGCGCCTGCGCTTCCTGATAAGGGCCGACATAGCGCAGCCGGTCCGGCAGCTTCGGATAGACACGCCTGATCCAGCGCAGCGCATTGTCGGCCGCCCTCTCGTCACGTGCATCGAGCTCAAAACCGAAACCGGCGCGCAAGCGCTCCGGCAACATCCGCGCCGTCAGCGCCCGATACCAGCGCGGCGGCCGGAGCCACGGACGCGCGCCGCCGAAGATCTGCGCGGCGATTTCACGCGCAGCAGGACTGACGGTCAGCGTGTCGGATTGCGTCATGGCGCTGGTGTAATCCGCAAAGCCGGCCCAGTCCGCCGGCAGGTCATCGCCGGTCAATCCGAACAGCGCGCCAAAAGTCCGGCTCTCGGCCCAGTAGCGCTCGCGCTCCTCCTCGGACAACGGCGGCAGAACCAGATCGTGCGCCATCAGCGCGGTCTCGACCAGCGTTGCATGAACCCATCGCAGCGACGGGATGTCATTGGCACAATAGCGCGAACCCGCCGCGAAAGGCCCGACGGTCTCGGGCATCGCTCCGACGATCATGCCATGGCGCCGGTGCAATTGCCGCGACGACAGCAAGGCCCGGTCGAGCGAGCCGAACACCATGGCAAAGACGATGTCGAAGGTGCGATGGAAACGGCCGATCGGATCGGACAGGGTTTTGGAATGCTCGGCGATCGCGGCCGCGACCCAGGGATGGGTCAATTGCAACAACAGCGCGCGGCCGGCGCCGAGGAAAATGACGGCCTCCCGGTCGATCCGCCAGGTGATCGAAGACGGCCCGAACACGCCGGCCACCGGCCCCGCGGCGCTAGAACGGACCTGATCGAGGGCGGCCTCAAGATCGCTCGCGGACACCACTTGCAAGGGCCTTTCGTTGAGGGATCGCCGACGATCCGCAAGGCCTGTGGCAATTCGATGATGCGCGAGCAGCTCTATTCCGCTGCCATCGGCATCTCGTCCGTATGCTCGTGCAGCACCACGCCGGCGAGTGGATCGAATTCCCCGATCCACGGCTTGCGCGCCAGGACCGATCGTGTGTGCGCATAACCGGCATGCCAGCGCCGCGTGATCCCCGACGGGCTGAAGTCGATGTCCTTGGTATGGGTCTCATGCTCGAGCTGCGGCGCGAGCAGCCGCACCACATGCATGCGGGTCGGACAACCGTAGCTCATCAACTCCCGGACCGCGGGATCGGCGCGCTCGCCCGCTGGGAGCCGCGCAGCGAGTTGGTTGATGACATGGCGCAAGCGATGGGCCTGCTGCTGGCGTGCAATGTGGCTCGAAATGCGGCTGGAATACTGCACGTCCTTGTGCCGATTCAGCACCTCCGCCATCGTGGTCGGCTCGGATCCGACGGGATTCCACAAATGCACGGAGAAGATCAGCGAGTCCCGTCGTGGATTGTCGTCGAACACCGCCTCGGTCGGCGTGTTCGACAGGATGCCTCCGTCCCAATAAAGCTCGCCGTCGATGCGCATCGCCGGAAACGCCGGCGGTAGCGCGCCCGACGCCATCACATGCTTCACCGTCAGCTGGCCGTCACGGCTGTCGAAATAGCGCATTTCGCTGGTGCCGACGTGGGCAGCACCGACCGTCAGGCGCGGCGCGCAACGATTGGCGAGATCGAAATCGACCAGCTCGCTCAGCGTCTTCTCCAGCGGCACGGTCGAATAATAGCCCGCATTGTCGGCACCGAGCGGATAGGAATCGCCGGCATGCGCCAGCGGATTGGGTCGGAAGAAACCGGAAATGCCGTGGGTGACGGTCGACCAATAGGCCAGCTTCTCGTTGAAACCGGGAAAGGCGGCTCGCCAGTCCCAGACCGGCTTCTGCTCCATCCGCTTCCAGAATTCCCTCAAGCGCTCCAGTCGATGCTCGCGCGCGTTGCCGGCAATCAGGCTCGCATTGATGGCACCGATCGAGGTGCCGATGACCCAGTCCGGCTCGATCCCGGCCTCGTGCAGAGCTTGATAGACGCCCGCCTGATAGGAGCCGAGCGCGCCGCCGCCCTGGAGCACGAGAACGACCTGACCCGGCAGGTCGTGACCCTTGCCTAGAGTATTGTCGTGAGTGCCGTTCATATCACGCTCCTTCATCGATCGAATATTCGACTTCTTGCGCCGAGCCATGTCAATGCGCGGTCCAGCCGCCGTCGACCGGAAGCGCGATGCCGGTGATCGAAGCTGCCGCGTCTGTCGACAGGAACACTGTCAGCGCACCGAGCTCCTCGACCGTGGCAAAGCGCTTGTTCGGCTGCTGCGCCAGCAGCACGTCGCGAACGACCTGCTCGCGGGAGATTCCGTGCGCCTTGGCCTGTCCGTCGATCTGCGCTTCGACCAGAGGCGTATAGACATAGCCGGGACACACCGCGTTGCACGTGATGCCCTCCTCCGCAGTCTCCAGCGCCGTGACTTTTGTCAGGCCGACGATGCCGTGCTTGGCGGCGACATAGGCCGCCTTGAACGGCGAGCCGACCAGACCGTGCGCCGAAGCGATGTTGATGATCCGGCCAAAGCCGTTCTGGCGCATCGCCGGCAGTGCGAGCCGCGTCGTGTGGAAGGCCGAGGTCAGATTGATCGCGAGGATCTGGTCCCATTTCTCGACCGGAAACTGCTCGAGTGGCGCGACATGCTGGATGCCGGCATTGTTGACGAGGATGTCGAGCCGGCCGGACTCGGCGACGGTCGCCGCGATCATCTCGGCGATCGACTTTGGCCGCGTCATGTCGGCCGGCGAGTAGCTCGCCTTGACGCCGAACTCGGCGGCGATCTGCTCTCGCGTCCGGCCGATCTCGGCGGCGACGCCGAGCCCGTTCAGCACCACGTCGGCGCCGGCCGCGGCCAGCGCACGTGCGATTCCGAGACCGATGCCGCTGGTCGAACCCGTGACGAGCGCCACCTTGCCGGCCAGCGCGCGGGCCGGCTGAGATGTCTGCGACTTCAGCGGTATGTTCATGACGCGGTCTCCGTTGGTGATGTCCGGGCTTGCAACCTTCGCAAAACCTGCAGGACCGGCTGGCCAAACGGAAATACCGGCTGGCTTCCGAATCCATAGGCGCGCGCTATTGCGGGCGGGATGTCATTCCCTGACCTGATCGGATAAGGTCCGGGCAATCTTGCTGGGAGCCGATCCATGGAAATGCACCAGGTCCGCTATTTCCTCGCGGTCGCGCAGCTGCTCAATTTCACGCGCGCGGCGGAGGAGTGCAACGTCACGCAGCCTTCGCTGACGCGCGCGATCAAGCAGCTCGAGGCCGAGCTGGGCGGCGACCTGTTTCGCCGCGAGCGCCCGGCGGCGCAACTCACCGAGCTCGGCCAGCGCATGCATCCGCTGCTGAAGCAGTGCTATGACGCCGCCGCCGGCGCGCGCTCGCTCGCCTCCTCGTTCAAGAGCGGAGAGGTCGGCGCGCTCCGGATCGCGCTCACGCATTCGATCGATCTGGCATTGCTGATTCCCCACCTCAACGAGATCAGGCGGCAGTTCAACCGGCTCGAGCTGCGCTTCCTGCGCGGGACGGCCCGCGAGGTCGGCGATCTCCTCAAGAAGGGGGAGGCCGAGCTCGGCATCGCCGCCGAGATCGACGAGGCCTGGGACCGGCTCGACGTCTGGCCGCTGTTCACCGAAAGTTTCGAGCTCGTCGTTGGCGACGGACATCGGCTGGCCGGCCGCAGCAGCATCGATCTGGAGGATCTGCGCGCCGAGCAATTGTTGAGCCGAACCTACTGCGAGCACGCACGCCGCATCTCCGCGAGCCTGCACGAGCACGGCATCGAGCATGGCCACGAGATTTCGAGCGAGCGCGACCTGATCGAGCTGGTCGAAGCCGACATCGGCGTCGCCATGGTGCCGCACACCTCGCCCCTGCCGGACACGCTGACGCGCGCCACCGTCGCCGGCCTCGACGCCCGCCGCACCGTCAGCCTTTACGGCGTGGCCGGCCGGCAGCGCACGACCGTCGCCAACACCGTCATGCGCATGCTGCGCGGCGCGGACTGGCGGGAGATCGCGGGATAGCAGGCTTTTCCTTCTCCCCTTGTGGGAGAAGGTGGCGCGAAGCGCCGGATGAGGGGTTCGATCCGCGTACTCGACGCAAGAGACTTACGCGCGGAGAGAACCCCTCACCCGTCTCGCCGCTCCGCGGCGAGCCACCCTCTCCCACAAGGGGAGAGGGCAAGAAGGTCGAACCTCAGTTCTCCCGGCTCGCGCTCTCCAGCGCCGCGAGCAGGTCGTCGATCTCCATGCGCTTTCGGAAATCGGGGTCGACGAAGCGCGCCTTCACGATGCCGTCGCGGCCGACCACGAACACGGCCGGGATCGGCAGCATCCAGCCGTCATTGCCGTGGAATTTCGCCATATCCTGGTAGGACAACAGGCGCTGGATCTCGGCGCCGAGCCAGATCGCGAGATTGAGCGACAGCGCATAGCCGTTGTCGAGATCGGTCAGGATCGGAAACGGCGCGCCGGATTCGGCCTTGAGCCGCGCGGTGTATTCCTGAGTCTCCGGCATCACCGCGACGACCTGCGCCCCCATCGCCTTGATGCGATCGAGCGCCTGGACCACGGCGCGGACATTGAGCCGGCAATACGGACACCAATGGCCGCGGAAGAACATCACGGCGAGCGGACCGCGCTCCAGCAGCGCTGGCAGCGTGACCAGACGCCCGCCCTCGTCCGGCAGCATGAACGGCGGCATCACATCGCCCGGGCGCGGCGCGGACTCGCCGCCGCCATTCCCGCCCAGTCTCGCCACCAGGCGATCGACCGCCTCGCCATAGGCCGGGAAGACCGTGCGGCTGGCATCGGCATAGGCGCGAAGCTGCTCGTTCAGCGTGCCGTCCATGTCGCGACAGCGCTGGAAGGCAAGCCTGAGCTGTTCGGCATCGGCTGGCGAGAGAGATGTCATCGTCTGCTCCGGCGTTGCTTTCGGCGAATATTAGTTTCCCGGTTCGGCCGCCCGCAAGGGCGGCCGCGATGCCAGGGCCCGTTCAGTTCACGTAGAAATTGCCGGTCGGATCGAGCCGCCCCGAGGTCGAGTACAGCGATCCGTTGCTCATGAAGAAGACGGTGTTGTCGGGCACCTTCTTGGCATTCTTCATCATCGCCTCGTGGTTCTTCTCGGCCGGGGCCATGGCCATCGCCGACATCTTGCCAGGGCCGCCATAGACATAGGCCATACCGGCCTTGAAGTCCCAGGTGGCCTCCGAGAAGGCCGAGGTGGCGATGACCGCAAACGCGGCGGCGGCGAGCAGGGTCTTGGACAATTTCGGCATGGGGGGCTCCTCCGGATTGACGTGAACGCCCGCCAATCGGGCGCCCCGTCATCGGACGCCGAATGAAGCGAAAGCGGAAATGCCGTTGCCCAATCGGATCGATAGCCGCCGCGCATCAACATAGCACGCCGCTATCGCATCGAGAGCAACCCGGCATTTCAGCAGGGACGCGATCTCGATGAATCTCACGTCATAGCCGGCGACCAGCGGGGTTGCGGCCAACACAGGAGACCTCCCCATGTCCAAAAGCCATTCCAGAAACCATGTCTTGTCGCGCCTGATCTGGCCCGGCCTTGCCATCGCCGGCGCGCTCACGCTCTCGGCGCAGCCCGTCATTGCCGGCGAATGTCCGGCCGGCAAGACCAAGCCCAATGCCCAGCAGATGGTCGACTACAAGCCCGTCGGCGTTACCGACGTCACGCTCGGAGCGATCGATCTCGGCAAGCAGCCGGCGCATATCGAAGGACGCGAGCTGCGCTTCCGCAAGCTCACCATCGAGCCCGGCGGCATCGTGCCCTGGCACAGCCATGACGACCGTCCCGCGCTGATCTTCGTGCAACAGGGCGAGATCGTCGAATACGCATCCAATTGCATCGACCCGATCGTGCACAAGGCCGGCGACATCCGCCCCGAGGTCTCCGGCACCTCGCATTGGTGGAAGAACCTCGGCAAGGACACCGTCGTTCTCTATGTCGGCGACGTCCGGAGGGATCCCAACGACCACCACATGTAATTCGCTGCGGCCATCCTTCGAGGCGCCCGCTTCATGCGGGCCCCTCAGGATGAGGACGAAGTGCGCGGTAGCAGCCTCAACAGCCACCGATGTCGCTTAGCCTCATCCTGAAGACACCGCGAAGCGGTCGCCTCGAAGGACGAGGCGCCCGGAACGACGTGAGCATGAGGAGACGCAGCGCCATGACCGATCTTTCCACGCCGCTCGGGCCGGCGATGACGATGGAGGCGCATTCGCCGGGCCTGGCGCTGCGCTCGCTCGTGATCGGCCTGACGGCTTTCCTGACCGTCGTCGACCTCTTCGCGACGCAGGCGATCCTGCCCGCGTTGACGCGGCACTACGGCGTGACGCCGGCGGCGATGGGCTTTGCCGTCAACGCCAGCACCTTCGGCATGGCCACGGCCAGCCTCGTCGTCGGCTTCTTCAGCCCGCACATCAACCGGCGGGCCGGGATCCTGCTCAGCCTGGCGCTGCTGGCGTTCCCGACCAGCCTGCTCGCCTCGGCGCCGAATCTCGCCGTCTTCACTACCTTGCGGGTCGCGCAGGGCCTGTGCATGGCGTCCGCCTTCGCGCTCACCCTCGCCTATCTCGGCGAGCAGTGCAGCGCGATGGATGCCGGCGGCGCCTTTGCCGCCTACATCACCGGCAATGTCGCGAGCAATCTCGTCGGCCGGCTGATCTCGGCCGCCATTGCCGACGGACTCGGCCTCGCCTGGAATTTCTATCTGTTCGCAGCGCTCAACCTGGCCGGTGCGGTGCTGGTCTATTTCACGATTCAACGCGTACAGCCGATGCATGCGATGATGCCGTCAGCTTCGCCGCTTGCCGCCATGATCGCGCATTGGCGCAATCCGCCCTTGCGAGCGGCCTTCGGCATCGGCTTCTGCATCCTGTTCGCCTTCATCGGCACCTTCACCTTCGTCAATTTCGTGCTGGTCCGGCCGCCGCTGTCACTGGGCATGATGGACCTCGGCCTCGTCTATTTCGTCTTCCTGCCGTCGATCGTGACGACGCCTCTGGCCGGCAGGGTGGCAGCAAAGCTCGGAACGCGGCCGACGATCTGGGCCGCGCTCGCCATTGCCGGGCTCGGCCTGCCCTTGATGCTGATGCCGCATCTGAGCGAAGTCGTTGCCGGCATGGTTCTGGTCGGCGTCGGCACATTCTTCGCGCAGGCCGCCACGACGGGATTCGTCGGGCAGGCAGCAACCGACAACCGCGGCATCGCCAGCGGGACGTATCTTGCGTGTTATTTTGGCGGCGGGCTGATCGGCACGGCCGTGCTCGGCCGGCTTTTCGACAGCTTCGGCTGGCAGGCTTGCGTCATCGGCGTCGGCGGGGCTCTTGCAGCCGCAGCGTGGCTTACTCTGGCGCTTCGGCGCTAGCGCTTGGCGGGCGCTTCCTGCGGCGGATCGTCGTCGGCGATGGCGCGCCAGGCGGCACCGTCGAGATCGTCGTACTGGCCGCTCCTGAGCGACCAAAGGAAGGCGACGAGACCTGCGCCTCCAAGCATCAGAGCCAGCGGGACCAGGATGACCAGAATCTCCATCACACGATCTCCCGCGAGCTGCTGCGGGCGCGCAGCGAATTCAGCATGACAAGGATCGAGGATCCGCTCATGGCAGCCGCAGCGATCAAGGGCGTCACGACGCCGCTGATTGCGACCGGCACGGCAAGGACGTTGTAGCCGATGGCAAGCCAGAGGTTCTGCCGCATCAAATGCAGCGCCTTGCGCGAGGCGTCGATGGCGGCAATCACCGGCGCCAATGGCCGGCCGAGGAAGACGAGATCGGCGGTGGCCTGGCTCAGATGCGCGGCCGAGATCGGCGACATCGAGACATGGGCCGCCGCAAGCGACGGCGCGTCGTTCATGCCGTCGCCGACCATCAGCACCTTGGCGCCGCGCTGCTTCAATTCCTCGATCCGCGCGATTTTGTCGGCCGGCGTGACGCCGGCGCGCCATTCGGGAATTCCAAGCGCATGGGCCGCCGCCTTCACGGCCGGCTCGCGGTCGCCCGAAAGAATCTCGATGCCGACGTTGCGCGCCTTCAGCGCCGCGATCACGGCCTGGGCATCCGGACGCAGGCCCTGACGGACCGAAAGGACGAAGCGCTCGCTGCCCTTGCTGAACGCGACGATGGAGGCTTCGGGATCGAAGGCGGCGCTGGCGATCAGCGTCTCCGCTCCGCAGAAAGAGGGGCGGCCAAGGCGAAGCTCGACGCCGTCCACGGTCGCACGGACGCCCTGCCCGGCCTCCTCGACCGCGCCGACGACTGGCGATTTGGCGCCGGCGGCCTGCGCCACGGCGGCGGCGACCGGATGATGGCTCGACAGCCCAAGCCGGCCGGCGAGCTCGAAGATGTCGGAAGGGATATCGGCGACATTCATCACTTCGAGATCGGGCAGCGTCAGCGTGCCGGTCTTGTCGAAGATGACGTGGTCCGCCTCGGCCAGCCGCTCGATCGCGTCGCCGGAATTGAGCAGCACGCCGGACTTGAACATCGCGCCGGAGGCGATGGTCTGCACGGTCGGGATGGCAAGGCCCAGCGCACAGGGACAGGTGATGATCAGCACGGCAACGCCGGTCACGATCGCATCGTGCCAGGCCGCGCCGGCGATGACCCAGCCCAGGATAGTCAGCAGCGCGGTCGCATGCACCACCGGCGCATACAGCCGCGAGGCGCGATCGGCGAGGCGCATATAGCGCGAGCGCGCGGCAAGCGCGTTGTCGAGCAGCCGCGTGATCTCCGCGAGCAGCGTCGCCTCGGACGCGGCCGAAACCCGCACCCGCAAGCTGCCGGAGATGTTCATCGATCCCGCATAGACCGGCGTGCCTTGCTCGGCCGTGACATAGAGCGTCTCGCCGGTGATCAGGCTCTGGTCGATCTCGGAGCGGCCCTCGATCACGGTGCCGTCGACGGCGCAGCGCTCGCCGGGCCTGAGCAGCACGATGTCGCCGGGATTGATCGCGGCCACCGGCACCTGCGAGATTTCGTCGGTGCCGACGAACTTGGCGGCCGTCTCCGCCTTCAGCGCCGCGAGATTGCCCGCGACCGCGCGGGTCCGCCGCCTCATGTTCTGGTCGAGGAAGCGGCCGACCAGGAGGAAGGTCAGCAGCATGATCGCCGCGTCGAAATAGGCATGCTCGGCGTGGTGAAGGGTCTCGACCACGGACATGCCGAGCGCGAGAATCACGCCGATCGAGATCGGCACGTCCATGTTGGTCGTCTTCGCCGACAGCGCGCGCCAGGCCGAGCGGAAGAACGGCTGGCCGGCATAAGCCGCCGCCGGCAGCGCGATCAGCGCCGACAGCCAGTGGAAGAAGTCACGCTGCTCGGGCAGCATGTCCGAGACGTTGCCCGACCACACCGGGATCGACAGCATCATCACGTTCATGGTGGCGAAGGCGGCGACGCCGAGGCAGCGCAGCAGGAAGCGCGATTCGGCGACCTCCGCCACTTCCGCGCTTTCGGTCTCGAACGGATAGGCCTTGTAGCCGAGCTCCTCGAGCCGGTCGATGAAGCGGCCGGGGTCGAGCGTCCCCGCCTTCCATTCCAGCGCGACGCGGCGGTCGGTGAGGTTGACGCGCGCCAGCGTGACGTCGGGGATGGCGGAGAGACCACGTTCGATCTTGGCCATGCAGCCGGCGCAGTGAACGCCTTCGACCGCGAGGTCGATATGCTGGACCCCTTCGCCCGCGTCGCGAACATAGTGGGAGAAATCGCGGGTGACCTGCATGACAAAATCCTTCAGTTCAGGATCACGCGATTGCGCGACATGAACACGCGCGTGCCCCGCGCCTCGCCTTCGATCACCAGGTCCCACTGGCCCGGCGCGACGGAGGTGGCATCGCCGCGATAGAGGCCGATGCCGGCTTCGGTGAGCTCGACGGCGAGATCGGCGCGCTTGTCGGTCGGCCGCTCCAGGCGCCCGCCGAACTTGAGCCCGGAGATCGGCTGGCCGCCGGCATCGCGCGCTTCGACCTGGACGACGGCGCCGCCGTCGTTGCGGCGCTCGATATGGGCGTTGACCTTCCATTTGCGCGCGGCCTGGTCGTGCGCCGCAGAGATCTCGCGCTCGTAGGTCAGGCCGGCCGCATAGGGGCTGTCGACGTCGGTGCCGGGCAGCGTCGCGATCGCGAGCTTCATCATGGTGACGTTGACGCCGATCACGAGGCCGAAGAAAGCGACCAGCATCATGAAAACCTTGGTTCCGGTCAGCGGCTTGGATGACATGACGCTCTCCTGAACTTACGGCGCGACGAAATTGTCGGTGGCGCTCGCGGCGACGCCGAGGCCGATGTCCATGACGTGGAAGCGGACCGGTATGGACTTCTCCGGATTGTTCTCGGCCGGCGCAGTGACCAGCAGCCGCAGCTCGCTGGTGGAGTCGCGCGGGATCACGATGATCGGACGGTCCGGCGTCACCGAGTCGGCGCCGACGACGTGCATCGTGGGATTAGCCGGCCCCTCTACGTCGATGGCTATGGCACGATCGTAACCGCTCTTGTTCAGCAGCCGCACGGTGTAGGCGTTGCGGATCGAGCCGTCGCTGAGCTTGACCGCGACCGGATTGCGATCATGCAGCACGTTGACGTCGAGCAGGCTGCGGGTCGCGAGCATGTAGACCATGAAGCCGCCGATCGCCGCGATGATCGCACTGTAGACGACGGTGCGGGCCCGGACGATCCGGTAGATCGGCGGCTTGCCTTCCTGGCGGCGGGCGATGTTGACGTCGTTGTCGTAGCCGATCAGCCGCTTCGGCCGGCCGATCTTGGTCATCACGGTGTCGCAGGCGTCGATGCAGAGGCCGCACTGGATGCATTCCATCTGCGACCCATCGCGAATGTCGATGCCGGTCGGGCAGACCGCGACGCACTGGTAGCAATCGACGCAGTCGCCGACCTGCTGTCCGAGCGCGCGCAGCTCGGCGGCCTTCTTGACCGAGGTACGCTTCTCGCCGCGGTCATAGCGATAGGTGACGTTGAGCGCCCATTCGTCGGTGAGCGCGGCCTGGATGCGCGGCCACGGGCACATATAGGTGCAGACCTGCTCGCGCATGTAGCAGGCGAGGATGTAGGTCGAGGCCGTGAGGATGCCGATCCAGATATAGGCGATCATCGGTCCCTGGAAGGTGACGAGCTCCTTCACCAGGGTCGGCGCGTCGTTGAAGTAGAGCACCCAGGCGCCGCCGGTCCACCAGGCGATCATGAGCCAGATCGAGTGCTTGAGCACGATCTCGGAGATCCGCTCGAGCTTCATGGGATCGGACGATTTGTCCTTCTTCATCCGCTCGCGCCGGTCACCCTCGATCAGGCGCTCGACGGCATAGAACAGATCGGTCCAGACGGTTTGCGGACAGAGATAGCCGCACCAGATGCGGCCGCCGACCGAGTTCATCAGGAACAGCGCCACCGCGGCCACGATCAAGAGGCCGGTGAAGTAGTAGACCTCCTGCGGCCACAGCTCGATGAAGAAGAAATAGAAGCGGCTGTTGGGCAGGTCGATCAGCACCGCCTGGCTGGGGGCGCCGAGTCCGCGGTTCCAGCGCACGAACGGCAGGAAATAATAGACCCCGAGGCAGATCGCCATCAGGCCCCATTTGATCCGGCGGAAGGTGCCGGAGACGCTCTGGGGATAGACCTTCTTGCGCGCCGCGTAGAGCGGCCCGACGTCGTCCGCGGGCTTGAGTTCGTTCGGGTTGACGGTCTTGTTCATCGCCTGGAACTTCTAAAAAGAGGTGCGATTAAACCTAGACCCGACATCGCCGCGGCAGTTGATCCAGCTCAAACGGGGGCACTTTTGTTCACCCCCGTCTGAATTCTTTGAGCCGCCGATCCGCTATTTTCCGCCGCCCAGCGAGTGGACGTAGACCGCCATCGCCTTGATGGTGGCGGGATCGAGTCGCCCTTCCCAGGCCGGCATCACGCCGGCGCGCCCTTGGCTGATGGTCTCGATCAGAGCCGCTTCGTCGGAGCCATAAAGCCAGATCTTGTCGGTCAGGTTCGGTGCGCCCATCTCCTGGTTACCCTTGCCGCCGTCTCCGTGGCAGGCGACGCAGTTCTCCGCGAAGATCTTCTCGCCCTTGGCGGCATCGAAGCCGTTGCGGGTCGACAGGCCCGACAGCGACCGCACGTAATTGGCGACCGTGACGATCTCCTCCGGCTTCAGCACGCCGTCCTTGCCGAAGGCCAGCATCTGGCCCTCATGCGTCTTGGCATGACCGGAACGCGCGCCGAACTGGATGGTCTGCATGATCTGGTCGAGCGTGCCGCCCCACAGCCAGTCGTCGTCGTTCAGGTTCGGATAGCCCTTGGCGCCGGCGGCGCCGGAGCCGTGGCAAGGCGCGCAATTGTCGCCGAACACGGTCTTGCCCTTGGCGCGGGCGAGCGCCAGCAAGGCCGGGTCCTTTTCGATGTCGGCAAGCGAGGCCGCGCCCAGCGCCACCATCTTGTCACCGCGGATCTTCTCGAGGTTGGCGAGTTCGACCGCGACGTCGGCGCGCGAGGAGTAGCCGAACATGCCCGTGGTATTGCTGGAGATCAGCGGCCAGGCCGGATAGACGACCCAGTAGCCGACCGCCCAGACGATGGTGAGGTAGAAGCAGATCACCCACCAGCGCGGCAGCGGTGTGTTGAGCTCCTTGATGCCGTCCCACTCGTGCCCGGTCGTGGACTTGCCCGAGACGGAATCGATGTCGCTATGATGGTCGGTCATGGTCTCTCACTCCTCCCGCAACGGCAGGTGCGCTGCTTCGTCGAACGCAGCCTTGTTACGGGGCCAAAAAGCGTAGGCGATAATCGCGAGAAAGATCGCGACGAACACCGGCGTCCAGATCGTGGTCACGAGACCGGACGCAAGATTGTCGAGTGTCAGGATGGCTTTCATCGTTGATGCCTTCTCAGCGAAGATTGGCTTTCTCGTTGTAGATCTTGAAGTCGACCAGGGTGCCGAGCATCTGCAGATACGCGATCAACGCATCCATCTCGGTCGGCGTGCCGGTCTTGCCGTCGAAATTGCGCACGACGGCCTTGCCATAGCGCTTGCTGAAGGCGTCGGCGCCGGCGTTCTCCGGGTCGGCCTGGGCCTTCAAATCGGCACTGGCGCTGGCGATCTGGTCGTCCGTGTAGGGCACACCGACGGTCCGGAGCGTGCGCATGTGGTCGGCGATCGTGCCCGGATCGACCTCGGTTTGGCTGAGGAACGGATAACCCGGCATCACCGACTGCGGCACGATCGCGCGCGGGTTGGTCAGATGGGTCACATGCCAGTCGTCGGAGTACTTGGCGCCGACGCGAGCAAGGTCCGGACCGGTGCGCTTGGAGCCCCACTGGAACGGGTGGTCGAACATGCTCTCGGCGGCGAGCGAGAAGTGGCCGTAACGCTCGACCTCGTCACGCAGCGGCCGGATCATCTGCGAGTGGCAGAGATAGCAGCCCTCGCGGACGTAGATGTTGCGTCCGGCGAGCTCCAGCGGCGTGTAGGGCCTCACTCCGTCGACCTTCTCGATCGTGCTCTTGAGGTAGAACAACGGAGTGATCTCGACGAGGCCGCCGATCGCAATCACGAGGAGGATGCCGACGATCAGGATGATCGAGTTCTTTTCGAAGACTTGGTGGCGTGTCCAGAATGACATTGTGTGCTCCTCATTCCGCCGGCTGAAGAGCGACGGGCATCTGGACTTCCGCCTCGCCGACGCGAACGGTCATCCAGAGATTGTAGGCCATGATCAGCGCGCCGATCAGGAACAGGCCGCCGCCGGCCGCGCGGATGATGTAGAAGGGATGCATCGCCTCGACGGTCTCGATGAAGGAATATTCGAGGAAGCCGAGCGAGGTGTAGGCGCGCCACATCAGGCCCTGAAGGATGCCGGACACCCACATCGCCGAGATGTAGAGGACGATGCCGAGGGTCGCGACCCAGAAGTGCCAGTTGACGAGCTTCAGGCTGTAGAGGCCCTTGCGATTCCAGGCCCACGGCACCAGGCAGTACAGCGCGCCGAAGGAGACGAAGCCGACCCAGCCGAGTGCGCCGGAATGCACGTGGCCGATGGTCCAGTCGGTGTAGTGGCTGAGCGAGTTGACCACCTTGATGGACATCATCGGGCCTTCGAAGGTCGACATGCCGTAGAAGGCGACGGAGACCACGAGCATGCGCAGCACGGGATCGGTGCGCAGCTTGTCCCAGGCGCCCGACAGCGTCATCAGGCCGTTGATCATGCCGCCCCAGGAGGGCATCCACAGCATGATCGAGAAGGTCATGCCGAGCGTCTGGGTCCAGTCAGGCAGCGCCGTGTAGTGCAGATGGTGCGGGCCGGCCCAGATGTAGAGGAAGATCAGCGCCCAGAAGTGGATGATCGACAGCCGGTAGGAATAGATCGGCCGCTCGGCGCGCTTGGGGATGAAGTAGTACATGATGGCGAGGAAGCCGGCGGTCAGGAAGAAGCCGACCGCGTTGTGGCCGTACCACCACTGGAACATGGCGTCCTGGATGCCGCCCCAGGCGATGTAGGACTTGGAGCCGAACACCGAGACCGGAAGCGCCGGATTGTTGCCGAGATGCAGGACCGCGATCGTCACGATGAAGGCGAGATAGAACCAGTTCGCGACGAAGATGTGCGGCTCCTTGCGCTTGATGACGGTGGCAAGGAAGACGAGCAGATAGGCGACCCAGACGATGGTCAGCCACAAATCGGCGTACCATTCCGGCTCGGCATATTCCTTCGACTGGGTGACGCCGAGCAGATAGCCGGTGCCCGCGATCAGAATGAAGAAATTGTAGCCGACCACGACGAACCACGGCGCGAGGTCGCCGGCGAGGCGCGCGCGGCAGGACTTCTGCACCACGTAGAACGAGGTCGCGATCAGCACGTTGCCGCCGAAGGCGAAGATCACCGCCGAGGTGTGCAGCGGCCGCAGGCGGCCGAAGCTGGTCCAGGGCAGATCGAAGTTCAGCGCGGGCCAGGCCAGCTGCGAGGCGATGATGAGGCCGACGAGGAAGCCCGCAATGCCCCAGAACATCGCCATGAACGAGGAGAACTTGATCGGCCCCATGTTGTAATTGGGGCGCCCGTTGATCTCCTGCGGCGGCAGCGCCGCCGGGCGATCGAGGTAGCGGTTGACGATGACGAACACCGCCGCCAGGCTCGCCGCCGCGCTGAGCGCGGCATGGAAGGCGAAGGGCGCGTCGAGCGCCTTGGCCGAAGCGATCACGCAGAGGAAGGCGGTGACTGCGAACACGACAGCCAGGCCGCTTTCACCGATGGTCATGGATTTGGAAATGGAGGGCTGGCTCATGCGGATTCTCTCTGAAAGAACACAGCGCCAGAAACCACATCCCCCCTCACTCGGAATTGATTGAAATCAAGAGCGGCACTTAAGTTCGTCGCAGCCGGCGAAGATCGTGCTGTTTCCCTGCAGATTTCCGCGCCACGTCAGGCGAAGTGCCCGTTCCGCTCGCGAGGCGGAGAAAAAGGTCTTCGCGGCGCGCGAACGAAAACAGCCTCCGTAGAATCACGGAGGCTGCTTTCGATTATCGATCCGGGCCGGTCCGTCAGTCGCGCGCCGTCGCCTTGAGTGCCGCGATGACGTCCTCGCGGGCGATGATTCCGACCAGCTTCTGCGCGCTGTCGAGCACGATGATGCTCCTGATGCGGTGCTCGACCATGATCTGGAGCACCCGCGTCAGCCGCGTGTCGGGGCTGACATAGATGAACTCCGGCGTCATGACGTCGCCGATCTTGCGGCTCATCAGGTCGTGATAGCGGGGCAGCATCTGGCTCGGCGAAAAGGCGAAGCACTTCAGGATGTCGAACTTGGTGACGATGCCGACCACCTGCCCGTCGTCCTCGACCGGATAGGAGTTAAAATCGTCGGTTTCGAACATTTCGCTGAGCTCGAGCAAGTCACGGTCTCGCTTCACGGCCTTGACGTTGCGCGTCATGTAGCCATCGACGGTCTGTTCAAGAAATTTGTACACGGCGCGTCCTCCTCGATTCGATTCCGGCCGGCCGTCAGTGCGACAGCAGCACGCTGCGGGCGGTCTGCGTGACCAGATATTGGGTGACGCCTCCCAGGATCAGCTCACGAAACCTCGAATGGCCGTAAGCGCCCGCGACGATCAGGCCGGCATCGACGTCGCCGGCGACTTTCTCCAATTGCGCGGCGGCGGTTTCGTTCCGGGCGCCTTCGCAGATGCGCGCCGTCGCGGTGACGCCGTGGCGGGCCAGCCAGGCGACGACGTCGGTGACGCCCGCCGTCACGACCGAACGGTCGTCGTCGCGCTCCGGGACTGTGGCGATGGTGACGTCCTTCGCCTTGCGCAGCATCGGCAGCGCATCGGCCACCGCCCGCCGCGCCTCCGGCGTGTCCTTCCACGCCACCAGCACGCTGCGCAGATCGAGCCAGTTGACCTTGTCGGGGACGGCGAGAAGCGGCCGGCCGGCCTGCATCACCAGATCCTTGGGGCTTGCGAGCGCGAACGCGTCGGAAAAGGCCGGGCTCTGCCCGCCGCTGACGACGATGTCGGCGCAGCGTGCCTGGGCCAGGGCGAATCGCGCCGGGAAGTCCATGGCACTGCGCCACTCCGCGTGTCCGCCGCGATTACTGGTGGCGGCGCGGAATTGCGCCTCGAGGCCGGCCAGCCGCCGCTTGACCGAGGCTTCGCCCTCGTCGATCAGCGCTTGCGCCTCGGCGCCGTCGGTGAAATAGAGCGGCGGAGCGAACTGTGCCGCGGCGACCCCGACGATGGCCGCCTCGAATCGTTCGGCGAGCTCACCGGCCACCTGGAGACGCGCCTCGTTCGACTGATCGAGCGCCAGGCTGACCATCACCGTCGCGTACGTCATCGGAATTCTCCACTGCAAAAGCTTTGGCGAAATCTACGCCTGCCTCCGCACATGGGGATGAGATAGATCAAGGAGGCCGCCGGCGTTCGGCTCGCCGACGTCCGGCGAACGACAGAACTTGCCTCCGGCCCGGCCTTGGGCGACATTAGGGAGCGGTAACCGCGTCCGGAGCCGCCGCATCAGGATGAGGAGCATCATTTGTCGCCGACCCGCGTGACGTATTCGCAAGACGATGGTCGGGGCGAGCGTTTTCGCGTTCGGATCGAGGGGTTTGGCGTGGGCACCTGGGATCTCGACCTCGCGACCCGGGAGCTGGATTGGTCCGACACCGCCAGGGCCCTGCTCGGCATCGAGCCTGGTCAGCCTGCGAGCTACGAGCTCTTCCTGTCGCGCCTTCAGCCCGCGGACAGGGAGCGGGTCGAGAGCGCGGTGAAGCGCGTCTCCGAGCGCGGCGGCAGCTTCGACGTGTCGTTCAGGGCGGCGAACGCCTCCGGCAGCGGGCACTGGATTCGCGCCCGGGCCGGACTGATCCGGGACGAAGCCGGCGCGGCCCGTCATCTCAGCGGCATCTTTCTCGACATCGACGAGGAAAAGCAGGTCGAGGAGGCGCTGCGCACCCGCGAGACCCACCTCCGCTCGATTCTCCACACCATCCCCGACGCCATGATCGTCATCGACGGCCTCGGCATCATGCAGCTGTTCAGCACGGCCGCGGAGCGCCTGTTCGGCTGGTCGGAGCACGAGGCGGTCGGCCAGAACGTCAGCATCCTGATGCCCGAGCCCGATCGCACCCGCCATGACGGCTACCTCGCCCGCTACCGCAGCACGAACGATCCGCACATCATCGGCATCGGCCGCATCGTGACCGGCAAGCGGCGCGACGGCACGACGTTTCCGATGCACCTGTCGATCGGCGAGATGGAATCCGGCGGCGAGCCCTATTTCACCGGCTTCGTCCGCGATCTCACCGAACACCAGCAGACCCAGGCCCGGCTCCAGGAATTGCAGTCCGAGCTCGTTCATGTCTCGCGGCTCACTGCGATGGGGGAAATGGCTTCCGCGCTCGCCCACGAGCTCAACCAGCCGCTGGCTGCGATCAGCAATTACATGAAGGGCTCGCGGCGCCTGCTCGCCGGCAGCACCGACGCCAACACGCCGAAGATCGAAAGCGCGCTGGATCGCGCGGCGGAGCAGGCCTTGCGGGCCGGCCAGATCATCCGGCGCCTGCGCGATTTCGTCTCCCGCGGCGAGTCGGAGAAGCGGGTCGAGAGCCTGTCCAAGCTGATCGAGGAGGCCGGCGCGCTCGGGCTCGCCGGCGCGCGCGAGCAGAACGTGCAGCTCCGTTTCAGCCTCGATCCCGACGCCGATCTCGTGCTCGCCGACCGGGTGCAGATCCAGCAGGTGCTGGTCAATCTGTTCCGCAACGCGCTGGAGGCGATGGCGCAGTCGCCGCGCCGCGAGCTCGTCGTCGCCAACACCCGTGTCACCGACGACATGATCGAGGTGGAGGTCTCCGACACCGGATCCGGCTTCCAGGACGACGTCATTCCAAACCTGTTTCAGACCTTCTTCACCACCAAGGAAACCGGCATGGGCGTGGGACTGTCCATCAGTCGCTCGATCATCGAGGCGCATGGCGGCCGCATGTGGGCCGAGAACAATGCCTCGGGCGGCGCGACATTCCGCTTCACCTTGCCGGCAACCGCCGAGAACTGACTGACGAGAACCAATTCATGACCAAGGGACATGTCTACGTCATCGACGACGACGCGGCGATGCGGGACTCTTTGAACTTCCTGCTGGATTCGACCGGCTTCGACGTCACGCTGTTCGACAATGCGCAGAGCTTCATCGACGCACTGCCCGGCCTCGGTTTCGGCTGCGTCGTCTCCGACGTGCGCATGCCGGGGCTGGACGGAATCGAGCTGCTCAAGCGGATGAAGGCGCAGCAGAGCCCCTTTCCGATCCTGATCATGACCGGTCATGGCGACGTGCCGCTCGCGGTCGAGGCGATGAAGCTCGGGGCGGTCGATTTCCTGGAAAAGCCGTTCGACGACGACCGCCTCACCACCATGATCGAATCTGCGATCCGACAGGCCGAGCCCGCCGCCAAGAGCGAGGCCGTCTCTCAGGACATCGCCGGTCGCGTGGCCTCCTTGAGCCCCCGGGAGCGTCAGGTCATGGAAGGGCTGATCGCGGGCCTGTCCAACAAGCTGATCGCCCGCGAATACGACATCAGCCCGAGGACTATCGAGGTCTACCGCGCCAACGTCATGACCAAGATGCAGGCCAACAGCCTGTCGGAGCTGGTTCGGCTGGCCATGCGCGCCGGCATGCTCAACGATTAGGGTTTATCGGATTTGGGCAAATCGGATTGAGGCAAGTCAAGGCCCCTCCCCGGCGCTGTGCTAGCCAAGCAGGATGATCGAGGTCGGTTCACATCATGAACGGGCGTCGTCCTCAGCGCTCCCCACCGTCTACGTGGTCGATGATGATGCCGCCGTTCTGGGCTCTCTGCGGTTCCTGCTGGAAACCGACGGCTTTGCCGTGCGGACTTTCAGGAGCGGCACCGCGCTGCTCAATGCGGGCGGTGCGGGTGGAGCGGACTGCTACGTCATCGACTACAAGATGCCCGACATCAACGGCATCGAGCTGGCCGGCCGCCTGCGCCAGGCCGACGACGGCACGCCCGTCATCCTGATCACCGGCTATCCCGACGAGAACATTTCGACCCGGGCGGCGGCGGCAGGCGTCAAGGACGTGGTTCTGAAGCCGCTTCTGGACGAGAATCTGGTCAAGCGCATCCGCCGGGCCATCCAGGACCGCACCCGCTAACTATTTATTCAGCATATGCTTTTTCGAGGATCGCGGAGCGCGCTGGCAAGCGGATTCGGGTCACGCTCCGACCTCCGGAATTCTACGTAAGGGACCCCCCCTAAGATATCGCTCGAAATTTTCGAAGCCCCCGATACCGCGTACCAAGGCGTCATCACAACGGAGATGGCGCAGATGCTCACCCAGAACCTCAACACCCAGGCGATCAACACCCAGGTCGTCGGCAAGATCGCCCCTGCCCATCCCGTCACCGACCAGTTCGGCGCCATCACCGGCCATGTCGGTCTGGTCGCCACCGAGTTCTCCTACCGCAAGGACGAAGAGATCTACGGCGAGGACGAGCCGGCCGAATACGTCTACCAGGTCGTCTCCGGCGCAGTCAGCAGCTACAAGCTGCTGTCCGACGGCCGCCGCCAGATCGGCGCCTTCCATCTTCCCGGCGACGTGTTCGGCCTCGAATCCGGCCCCGCGCACCGCCTTGCCGCCGAAGCCATCATCGACACCACTGTGCGTCTCGTGAAGCGCGCCAGCCTCGAGAAGGCCGCGGGCACCGACGTCCAGGTCGCTCGCAAGCTCTGGGCGATGACCGCCGGCGAGCTGCGCCATGCCGAAGACCACATGCTGCTGCTGGGCCGCAAGACCGCGATGGAGCGCGTTGCGACCTTCCTGCTCGAAATGGACCGCCGCCTCGCCGTTGCCGGCATGATGGCGCTGCCGATGTGCCGTCGCGACATCGGCGACTATCTCGGCCTCACCCTCGAAACCGTGTCGCGCGCGCTGTCGCAGCTTCACACCCAGGGCATCCTGGGCTTCTCCGGCGCTCGCCAGATCGTGCTGCGCAACCGCCAGCGCCTGCAACATCTCGACGCCTGATCTTCGCCGATTTTCCTCCTCCCTACTGACTTGGCCGGCCGAACGCGTTTCGGCCGGCCTTTTTCTTTTGGCGACGATCATGCCGTGCGCCGCGTCTCCGGCATCACGAAGAGAATCAGCAGCAGCCCCGTGGCGGCAACGCCCGAGAGCCCGATGAACGCCGTGGCATTGCCGAACTTGTCGCTGACATAGCCGCCGAGCACCGTGCTCAGCGACGCGCCGATGCCCGTTGCGGTGCCGACGATCCCCTGCGCCAGATTGAAATGCCCGCTGCCGAAGGCGACGTCCGCCACGATCAGCGGAATCATCACCGCGAACACCGCAGCCGTGATGCCGTCGAACAGTTGGACCGCGACCAGCAGATACGGATCGCGCACGGTCGCGAACAACAGGCCGCGAATCGCAAGTGCGCCGAAGCCGATCAGCAGCAGCGGCCGCCGGCCCCACGCTTGCGCCTTGCGCCCGACCGTCGGCGACAGCAGCGCCACGATCGCCTGCGGAACGACGATGCAGAAGGCGACGAGCACCGTCGCCCATTGGGCCGACCGCGCCGTCACCGCGCTCGCCATCAACGGCATCATCGAGGCGTTGGCGAGCTGCAGCAACAGCACGCTGAGCGCGAAGATGATCAGCGGACGCTGCCGGATTAGGTGCCATATATTGGTGTCGCCGCGCTCGGCGGCGTCGGGCGGCATCTCGCCGTGACAACGCCTGATGTCGACCTCGTTCTCGCGGATGCGCGAGAGCGCGATCAGGGTCGGAATCGCGAGCAGGAAGGTGACCAGGAAGACCGAGCGGCTCGACAGCAGATAGCCCGCGGTGCCCATCACCGCTGCCGCGACGCCGTTGCCGAGCGAGGCGAAGCGCGCGTTGCGGCCGAGCCGCTCGCCGATCGCGAACGGGCCGACGAGACCGAGGCTGATCGCCGCGATCGCCGGCCCCAGCACGCAGCTCGCCGCCGCATGCAAGGTGGCGGCGGCCACCACGACGGGGAAGATCGGCATGGCCGCATAGGCCAGCGCACAGGCGCCGATGGTCGCGATCGCAAGGCCCGCGACCAGTCGCTCCGATTTCGCGGCATCGATGATCGCCCCGCCCGGCATCTGCCCGATCAGGGCAACGATGCCGCCGATCGACAGCACGAGGCCGATCTCGACCTGCGTCCATTTCTGGGTGGTCAGATAGACCGCGATAAAGGGGCCAAATCCGGTCTGCACGTCGGCGAGGAAGAAGATGAACCAGTCGAGGCCGCGCAGGCTCTGGCGCGACGGCGCCGGAATGCTGGCGGCCGCCGGCGCGACGACGTTGTCCTGTTCAACGCGGCCCTCGCGATCTGCAGGGTTCGGCTTCCTCGACAACAGCACAGGCGGTCAACCCTCCCTGCACCTCACTGGATCGATTGCAGCGGTTGAAGGCTGCCGGACGCGCCGAGCACGACGATCGGCGTGTCCTCCTTGTATTCCGGCGCGGCCGCGACCTGCGCCTTGGTCAATTCCAGCGTAATGCTGTCCTTCTTGTTGGCGATCTTGCCGAAGCGCAGTGCGTTCCAGTCCACCACGATCTTGCGGCTGCCGACGCCGAGAAACCCGCCGAAATCGATCGCCGCGGCGCGGACATGGCCGGTGCGATCGACGATGACGTCGACGATGCGGCCCATGTCCTCGCCGGCCGCGCTGCGCACGTCGCGGCCGAGTACGCCATGGGCCTCGCTCGCGCCGATGATGGTCACCGACGGCGGCGGGGCGGCGTCCTTCGGCGTGACCGCCACGGTCGAAGCCGGCGGCTGCCCTGCCGCCGGCGCGGTCGCTTCGGTCTGGCCCGCGGGCTGATCCTCCGCGGCACGTGATGGCGCGCCCGCAAGGCTCGCGACGAGGGTCACTCCCAGTAGCAATGCTCGGATCGCACGCATGACGTCCTCCTTGCGCGCCGCTAGCGCGCCAGCACGATCGAGACCTGAATCTGGCCACGCGTGCGCAACACCTCCAGCGCCACGTCGTCACCGTGGCGGCTGACGCGAAGATCGACGCTGGACTCGCCGAGGCGCAGGTCGCGCAGGATCACCTCGTTGAGGAACGCCGGCAGATGCGGGTTGCGCAGGCGAATCTCGCCGCGCGCTACGTCGAACTCGAGGCCGAGCGCCGCCTCCAGCAGCGTGAACGGCGTCGCGCTGGCCCAGGCCTGCGGCGCGCATGCGACCGGATAGAGCGTCGGGCCGCGCCGCTTCTCGCGCCGGAAGCCGCAGAACAGCTCGGGCAGCCGGCGCAAATCCATGTAGGTCGCCGCGTCGAACAATCCCCTGAAGACGTGCGCGACCGAGTGCTTCAGGCCGTAGCGCGCAAGCCCGAGAGCGATCAGCGCGTTGTCGTGCGGCCAGATCGAGCCGTCATGATAGGACATCGGGTTGTAGCGCACCTCGCCCCGCGCGACGGTGCGGATGCCCCAACCAGAGAAGAAATGGGGCCGCATCAGATCGGCGGCGACGAGCCGGGCGCGATCCTCGCGGATCATGCCGCTGAACAGCACCTGACCGGCGTTCGAGGTGCGTACCTTGCACGGCCGTTTCTTGCCGTCGAGGGCGAGCGCATAGGTGCCGAGCTCCTCGCACCAGAACGCCTTCTCGAACCGCTCCGCCAGCGCCCTGGCGTCGGCCTCGAGCTTGCGCGCACGATCCGGCTTGCCGAGCCGCAGCGCGCAGCGCGCAGCGAGCTGCTTGGCGGCGTAGACGTAACCCTGAACTTCGGCGAGCGCGATGTTGCCCTCTGCGAGCTTGCCGTCGGCGTGGAAGATCGCGTCGTACGAATCCTTCCAGCCCTGGTTGGCGAGGCCCTTCTCGGTCGCGCGCTGGTATTCGACGAAGCCGTCCTGATCGGGGTCGCCGGGACCGTCGATCCAGGCCAGTCCCGCCTCGATTGCCGGCCACAGCTCGATCAGCGTGGCCTCGTCGCCGGTGCGCTCGAAATAGCTGCCCGCGAGCAGGACGAACAGCGCGGTCGAATCGACGCTGCCGTAATATTGCGAGAATGGCACCTCGCCGAGCGCCGCCATCTCGCCGCCGCGCATCTCGTGCAGGATCTTGCCGGGCGCAGCGTCCGCGACCGGATCGACCGTCTTGGCCTGAAAATGCGCAAGGCGCCTGAGTACGCCCTTGGCGACGCGCGGATCGACCCAGAGCATCTGCAGCGCCGTGATCAGGCCGTCGCGGCCGAACGTCGTCGAGTACCAGGGAATGCCGGCATAGGGATAGCGCCCCTGCGGCGTCTCCGTCATCAGCATGTTGAGGTCGGCCATGGCTTGGCACAGCACCTCATTGAAGATGTTGTTGGAGGTCTCGATGCTCGCGGCGCCCATGGTGGACTGCCGCATCTCGCGGCGGTGCGCGAGCAGGCCGCGGAAGAAGCGCGCCGGCTTCTCCGCGAGCGGCCGGTTGCAGGACACGGCGACGAACAGCGATTTCGATTCATGCGGGTCCAGCTCGATCTGCCAGCTCGCGGCATTGACTGACAGCCGCGTCGGGCGCGGATCGAAATGCAGGCCCGTGGTACGCTCGGCGTCGTCGAGCCCGCGATACTCGAACAGCACGTCGGTCGGCCCGAGCAATTTGCTCGTGCCGGTGCCGCGGCGCGGACGCCGCTCGCCGCGCACCTCGAACAGGTCGGCAAAGTCGTTGTCGAACAGCAGGGTCAGCTCGAAGCTGGCCCGCGCGTCGCCATGATTCTGCACGCCGATGCGCTGATAGGCGGTGCCGCGCCACAGGAAGATCGTGCGCACGATGTGCAACAGATCCTTCTGAAACACCAGGCGGCCCTGACGGTAGATGTCCGGATTGGTCAGATCGACGGACAGCGCCGAATTGTCGTCGCGCAGATTGGAGCCGAGCAGCAGCGGCTGGAGATCGTCGAGCACGAGCTCCAGCCGCGCCAGATAGCGCGTGTCATGGTGGAATAGGCCGTCCGGCCCGCCGGCCGAGGCGCCGATGTCGCCGTGGCTGTCGAGCACGATGAACATGTCGTCGTGCTTGAGGGACCGCCGCGGCCGGGCCGCAGGCCCGGTCATCGGGATGTAGAAAGTCTGCTCCGCGACGGCGTCCACCGTCTGCGATACGGAGATGATCTGGGTTACGGCTTCGGCTGCCATGAGCTGCTCCCCTGCGCCTTGTTTGGAAACGCAACCAACGCGAACGCGACTGTTGAGTTTACGCGGCGAACTTCGCGAGCCGGCTCATTTCCTGCGTCACCAGCTCCCGGTAAGGACCGTGGCCCTGCATCAGGCGGTCGGGCGCGCCGTCCTCGATGATCTTGCCGTTCCTCAGCACCAGCACGCGGTCGAAATTGCGCAGCGTCGCCAGGCGATGCGCAATCGCAATCACGGTGCGGCCGCGCATCAGGCGCGACAGAGCCTCGCGGATCGCCTCCTCCGATTCGCTGTCGAGCGCCGCGGTGGCCTCGTCCAGCAGCAGGATCGGCGCGTCCTTCAGGAAGGCGCGCGCGATCGCGATGCGCTGGCGCTGGCCGCCGGACATCTTGACGCCGCGGTCGCCGACCATGGTGTCGAGCCCCTCGGGCAGGGTCTCGACGAAATCGCAGCGCGCCGCGATCGCCGCGCGCAGCACCTCGTCGTCGGTGGCGTTCGGCCGGCCATAGCGGATGTTCTCGCGAATCGAGCGATGAAACAGCGAAATGTCCTGCGGCACGACTGAGATCGCCTCACGCAGGCTCTGCTGCGTGACCATCGAAATCTCCTGGCCGTCGACGGTGATGCTGCCCTCGTCGGTATCGTAGAAGCGCTGCAGAAGCGTGAACAGCGTGGACTTGCCGCCACCGGATTGGCCGACCAGGCCGACGCGCTGGCCGGGCTGAAGGCGCAGGCTGAACCGCTCGAAGATCTTGTCGCCGCCGGGATAACCAAAGGTAACGTTGTTGAACGCGATCGCCGCGCCGCTTTTCACCAGCGGCTCGGCCTCGGGATGATCGCGCAGCTCGTGCGGCACCAGCAGCGTGGCGATCGCCTCGGTCAGGCGCGCGACGTGCTGGGTGACGTCGACCAGAGCCACCGCGAGATCGCGCGTGGCGCTCAGGATGGAGATGCCGAGCGTGCAGACCAGCACGACGTCGCCGGTGGTGGCCTCGCCCTTCTGCCAGAGCGTGACGGCCCAGGCCATCAGCGCAACCGTCAGGAGCACGGTCACGCCCGCATGCAACAATCGCAGCTTTTCCAGATAGCGCAGGCTGCGGCTTCGTGCGGTCAGTTCCCGGTTCACAGTGGCGTCGAACCGCTCGTGCTCGTGGCCGATGCCGCAGAAGGCACGGACCAGCGGCATGTTGCTGATGACGTCGATCATCTCGCCGTCAACAGCGGCGGCCTTGTCGGCGAAATCGTCGTGAAGCGGCTTGCCGGCGGCGGCGAGGCGGAACATCGCGAGCACCATGCCGCCCGCAACGACGGTCAGGCCGAGCGCCATATAGGGGCTGACGGTTCCAATCAGCGCGATTGCCGCAATTGTGGCGATGCATGGCGGCAACACATTCCAAACGAACATGTTCTCGACCGTGAACACCGCGTTCGACGTCGCCGTGATTCGGCTCGTCAGCATCCCCGGCATCCGATCCGAGAAATAGCTCGGCGCGTGGCCGGTCAGATGACGAAATATGTCACGTCGTAAATCACCCGTGACCCGGACAAAGGTGAAGCTCGCTGTCCAGCTTGCGATCCGCCAGAGAAAGTTGTCCGCAGCGATCAGCGACATGAGCAAAATGAATGCGAGCCATACCGCGCCGCCTTGCGAGGGACCCGCAGACAAGGCGTCGACAAGGGATTTGACTCCGTACTGAGTGCCTACGGAGCAGGCAACCGCTGCAACGACCGCGGTCAGGATCACGACATGCGATGCCATTCGCATCCGAAGATAGCGCAAGACAAAGGCAAATGGCCTGCGCGCGTATCCAGAGAGATGATCCATATGGCTATCGCCCCATTATGCTGATGTTCGTTTTGTTTCTGATCGACTGAACATCGACCAGTTCGCCTCGGTTCCCGGGCAACGTCATCACGACATGCGGATGCGGACGATGTGCGAAGATGTGATGGCAGCATCGCGACGAACGCCGCACGTGGCGAATAAGTAACGTTCGAAGGGAGGAACTTCGCAACTGCGGGAACGTTCCCTTGGCTGGCATTGCCGGTGCCGGCACTCGGGGGCTTCTACGATCATGATCGCACAAAGGAGATGGTGAGATGCGCATCGCGCAGGTTGCTCCGTTGACGGAGGCTGTTCCACCCAAGCTGTATGGCGGCACCGAGCGGGTGGTGCATTGGTTGACGGAAGAGCTGGTGGCCCTTGGACACGACGTGACGCTGTTTGCCAGCGGCGACTCGCAGACATCGGGCAAGCTGGAAGCATTGTGGCCGAAGGCGCTTCGCCTCGACGGTTCCGTACGCGACCCCAACGCGCTGCATATGGTGCTGCTGGAGCGCGTGCGGCAGAAATGTGACGACGAGGAATTCGACTTCCTCCACTTCCATCTCGATTATTATCCGTGGTCGCTGTTCTACCGCCAGCCGACGCCGTTCCTGACCACGCTGCACGGCCGGCTCGATCTGCCGGAGCACCAGCCTGTCTTCAACACCTTCTCCAAGATGCCCGTCATCTCGATCTCCAATGCACAGCGGCGTCCGGTGCCGCAGGCGAATTGGGTACAGACGATCTACCACGGCTTGCCGGAGAAGCTGCTGACGCCGAAGCCGGCAAAACAGGAATACCTCGCGGTGCTCGGCCGCATCGCGCCCGAGAAAGGCGTCGACCGCGCCATCAAGATCGCGACCCATTGCGGCATTCCGCTGAAGATCGCGGCGAAGGTCGATCGCGCCGATCAGGATTACTACGACGAGTTGATCCGTCCGATGATCGAGAACAATCCGCTGGTGGATTTCATCGGCGAGATCAGCGACCACGAGAAGTCTGATTTCCTCAGCGGCGCGCTCGGACTTCTGCTGCCGATCGACTGGCCGGAGCCTTTTGGCCTCGTGATGATCGAGGCCATGGCGTGCGGCACGCCGGTCGTCGCCTTCAACCGCGGCTCGGTGCCTGAGATCATCGACGAGGGGCTGACCGGCTTCGTCGTCGAGGACGTGCTCAGCGCAGCCGGTGTCGTCGGTCGCCTCGCGCAACTCGACCGCACCGCGATCCGTAAGCAGTTCGAGACGCGCTTCACCGCGCGGCGCATGGCACTGGACTATCTCGCCGCCTACCGAACTCTCGCCGAGGAAACGGCGCCGCGGATCAAGCTGGTGAGCAGCGCGGAGTAAGGGTTGCTCTCACCACAAGGCACACTGTCATGCCCCGCGAAGGCGGGGCATCCAGTACGCCGCGGCCGTCGTTGCTCCACAACTACCGCCGCGGAGTACTGGATCGCCCGGTCAAGCCGGGCGATGACAGAGAGCTTGTAGAAGCCGTTCGCGCTACTTCACCACCGTCCGCTTCGGCTCCACGATCTCGAACATCCGCGGAAACTCGTCCATCAGGCCCATCAGCTCGGCGAGCTTCATCGGATTGCCCGACAGCTTGACCTTACCGGCGGCGACGGCTTCCGGAAAGCTCGTCAGCTTCGCGATCACCTCGTCGAGCGTCGAGCGGGCCAGCGTGAAGCTGGCGTCCGCGTCGTCCGCCTGCGCGCTCTCGGTGTAAGTGAGCGCACAGTTCTCCAGATTGAGGACGAAGGTCTCGCCGGTATCCGAGAAGGTCCAGTTCAGCACGATGTGCTTGCCTTCCGCCTTCGGGCCGTTGAGCCGAATCCCCAGGACGTCCCAGAGCTGCGCGGTGCGCAGCGCGGCCAGCGTCTCGCGGGGCATCGGCGGGCGGGCCGGCACCTTCGGCATGCCCTGCCGCAATTCCTGCGCGCCGAACAAATAGGCGTTGCGCCAGGTTGCGCTTTCGGCGGCGTAGCCGAGCTGCTCCAGCGTGTCGGCGAGCAAGGCGCGCGCGGCCGCGTTGTCCGGCTCGGCGAAGACCAGGTGACTGAGCGCCTGCGCGACGAAGCGAAACTCTCCCTTGTCAAAATCGGCGCGCGCCCGTGCCAGGATCGCGTCCGCCCCACCCATGTACTCGACATACTTCTTGCCCGACTCGACCGGCGGCAACGGATCGAGATTGACCGGGTTGGCGTCGTACCAGCCGAGATATTTCTGGTAGATCGCCTTCACATTGTGCCGGATGTGGCCGTAATAGCCGCGGCCATGCCAGGCGCCCTCGAGACTGTCCGGCAGCTGGATGGTCTCGGCGATCTCGGCGGCCGTGAGGCCGTGGTTCATCAGGCGGATGGTCTGGTCATGGGCGAATTTGTAGAGGTCGCGCTGCTGGCGGATCATCGTGCCGATGCGCTCGCGTCCCCACACCGGCCAGTGATGCTGGCCGCACATCGCCTCCGCCTTGCCGTCCCAGAGCTGCAACGCCTCGCCGAGATATTTCGACCAGGCCAGCGCATCACGCACGTCGGCGCCGCGGAACGGCAGCAGATTGTGGAAATTGTGCGTGCAGTTTTCGGCGAGGTTCAACAGCTTGTAGCGCGGGATGAAGAAGTGCATCTCCGCCGGCGCTTCGCTGTTCGGCGCCATCTGGAATTCGAACTCCACACCGTCGATCACGCGCCGGTCGCCGGTCGCCATGATCAGGTCGGTGGGACGCAACAGCGCAACCGATCCCGCCGCCATCGACTTGCCGAGGCCGCAATCGACCTGCCCTCGCGGCCCCTTGGCGAGCAGCGGCCCGAACTGGTACTGCGCCCGGCGCAGCATGGCCGGTCCCGCAATGATGTTCTCGGAGACGGCATGCTCCATGAACAGGTTCGGCGCGATGATCGGCACGCGTCCGGTGGCGAGCGCATCCTCTTCCAGCACGCCGCGCGCGCCGCCCCAATGGTCGGTGTGGGTGTGCGTGAAGATGACGGCCGCAACGGGCTTCAACCCGCGATGCCTGAAATAGAGATCGAGCGCGGCGCGTGCGCCTTCGATCGAGGTCAGGGTGTCGACGACAATGACGCCATTGTCGCCCTCGATCAGGGTCATGTTGGCGATGTCGAGCCCGCGCACCTGGTAGACGCCCGGCACGACCTCGAACAGGCCGTGCTGCATGTTGAGCCGCGACTGCCGCCACAGGCTCGGATTGACCGTGGGCGGCGCCTGCTCGTCGGACAGGAAGCCGTAAGGCTCGAGGCTCCAGACCGTCCGTCCCTGCGGGTTGGTGATCGCCGCGTTCTCGATCGTGCCGAGGAAGCCGCGGGCGGCATCATCGAAATCCCGCCTGTCGGAAAACGGCAGGGCGTCCAGCATCGCCTTCTGCTGTGCGATGACGGAGGGCGTCGCGTCTTTCGGCTCGTTGCTGGCGTCTGTCACGTCTGTGTACTCCCGGCTTGTCGCGGGCATCTAACCGCATCTCGCAGGCGAATGCCATTGCCGGCGAAGGTGAGAGCACAGTGGATTTGTCTTCGTTTTTCCCCTTGTGGAGAAGGCGGCACCGTGTCTGCGCGCTTACGCGGCCATTCCTTCGGCCAAGGTCGTTGCAGCTTCCGCCACCCGCAATTCCCGCGCCAGCACATAGCCGCCGCGATGTTGCTTGGCGCGGTATAGCGCCTTGTCGGAGCGCGACAGCAGCGCCTCCGCCGTGCGCCCGTCGTCCGGCGCGACGGCAACGCCGACACTGACGCCGAGCTCTATCACCTGTCCGTCGACGTCATAGGGCGCGCTGATCGACTGCACGATGCGTCGCGCCATCGCCTCCGCATCAGCCGCCGCAGCCTGGACCAGGACGAATTCGTCGCCGCCCATACGGATCAGGAGGTCATCCTGCATGGCGAGCGCCTTGAGCCGCGCGGCGACCTGTTTCAGCAGCGCGTCACCGGCAGGATGACCGAACCGGTCATTGGCCTCCTTGAAGCGGTCGAGATCGAGCGTATGGACGGCAACCAGCCCGGCTGACAGCATCAGGGGCAGGTCCGTCGCCAGCACCGAGCGATTGGATACGCCGGTCATCGAATCCGAGCGCGCGAGCTGCTCGAATTGGCGCTTCAGCGTGATCTGGCTGATCGAGGCGTTGAAGCTCAGCCGCACCATCTCGAAACTCGCGGCCACATACATCAGAATGAGGAGCCCGAGGCCGAAATGGCGCAGATCCGGCTGCATGAAGGTCACGATCGCGGCGGGCGCGGCGATCGCGACGAGGTCGAGCAGCGCCGCGAAAGGACGCAGCGCGAGCCGTGCCACTACGCCGGCGCCAAAGCCGAATCCGATCCCGATCGCCATCACCGAGCAGAGTGCATCGCCCAGCACGATGCTTCGCGCTGCGAACACGCCGAGCACCAATGCCGTCGCAACGGTGCCGACGATGTAGCGCCGCTCCCAGATCGCGGCCTCGGCCCGAGCAAGCTGCAGCGGCTGCGCGAGGCGGCGGCGGAATGCGATGACTTCGAACAGACGGACGATGGCGATCACGATGCCGGCGATCGTCAGGCCGGCCGTCACCTCGTCGCCCGTCTCGTAAGTCGTGATGCCGCCGACCATCGCCTGGCAGGCCGCCGCGAGAACCGTGGGCATCGTCGTGCCGTGAAGGCCCGTGATGACCTCCAGATGAACGGCGTCGGAGATCGACGCCCGTCCGTTTTCCATTCTGTCGAACAACATGCCTGCCCCATCCGCTGGCATGGTCCTACCGCACATCCGTAAAAATGCGTGCAACGCACAGCAGTGGCATTTGAGCGCGCGGGTTTACCGCGCGTTAGCCACGTTCCGGTCTTCAAGGCAGCCGCAGCTACATCCCCAGCAATCTCGGCAGCCACAACGACAGGCCCGGCCAATAGGTCACCACCACCAAGAATCCCAGCATGGTCAGCAGCCACGGCCACACCGCGACGGTGAGCTCTGTAATTCCCATCTTGGCGATACCCGAGGCGACGTAGAGATTGAGGCCGACAGGCGGGTGGCACAGGCCGACCTCCATGTTGACCGTCATCAGGATGCCGAAATGGATGGGGTCGATGCCGAGCTTGACCGCGACCGGAAACAGGATCGGGGCCATGATCAGGATGATCGAGGACGGCTCCATCACGTTGCCCGCCACCAGCAGCAGGAGGTTGACGAGCAGGAGGAAACCGATCCACCCCAGACCCTGATCGATCATCCATTGCGCCAGCGCTTGCGGCACGTTCTCGTAGGTCATCAGGAACGAGAACAGCACGGCGTTGGTAATGATGTAGAGCAGCATCGCCGACAGGTTCGCCGACGACAGCAGCACCCGCGGCACGTCGCGCAGCTTCAGATCCTTGTAGATGAACACCGCGACGATGAAGGCGTAGACCGCGCTGACGGCGGCAGCTTCAGTCGGCGTGAACAGGCCGCTGTAGATGCCGCCGATCACGATCACGATCAGCAGGATGCCCCAGATCGACTTGCGGAAGGCGTCGAGACGCTCGAGGAAGGTCGCCTTGCGCATCCTGGGATAGTCGTTGCGCCAGGCCCGATAGAACGTCGTGGCGCCGAGCAGCGAGGCCAGCACGAGACCCGGCACGATGCCGGCGATGAACAGCTTGCCCACCGAGCTGTTGGTGGAGACGGCGTAGAGCACCATCGGGATCGAGGGCGGAATGAGAATGCCGAGCGAGCCCGACGTCGTGATCACGCCGGCGCCGAACCGCTTCGGGAAACCCTGCGCGATCATCGCCGGCAGGATCACCGAGCCGATCGCCACCACGGTCGCCGGCGACGAGCCGGAGATCGCGGCGAACAGCGCACAGGCCACCACCCCCGACAGTGCAAGACCGCCGTACCAATGGCCGACCAGCGAGGTCGCGAAAGTGATCATCCGGCGCGCGACGCCGCCATGGGTCAGGAAATTGCCGGCGAGGATGAAGAACGGGATCGCCATGATCTCGAAATTCTCGATGCCGGTAAACAGCTTCAGCGCCACCGATTCGGTTCTCACGTCGGTCAACGTGAACATGAAGCTGAGCACGGTGAGACCGAGCGCGATCGAGATCGGCATGCCCGTCAGCATCAAGGAGAGCAGAAGCGCGAAGACGATGACGACGCGTAGGCCCTGCGGCAGCGTGATGACGTGGCCTGCATGCGCGAAGCAGATTGCGACGATCAGCACCGGCAGCAGCATCAGGATCCAGCCGAGCGGGCTGCGCTCGTCCCGGACCACCTGGGTCGGCGTCACCGGCGCCGGATGCACCGGGTCCACCTCGACGCCTTCGACGCCGGCCATGTCGTGATGCGGCAGCTCGCCGGTGCGATAGAACGACCAGGCGACCTGCAGGAAGCGGAAGCACATCAGGCCGGAGCCGAGCGGAATGGTGAGGTACACCATCCACATCGGCGCTTCCAGATCGTTGGACTGCTGGCCGGTCTGCCACATCTGGCCAACGAACGCGGCCCCGAAATAGGCGACGATGGCGGTGAAGAGCGCGCCGCAGAGCAGCCCGAAGGTGATGACGCGCCGGCGCGACCCGCCGGGAAGGATGTTGACCAGCACGTCGACGCCGACATGGATGCCGGTCCGCACGCCGTAGGCGGCGCCGAACTTGGCCATCCAGATGAACATGTAGATGCAAAGCTCCTGCGCCCAGGACAGGTCGAGCGCGGCAAGCCAGACGAAGGTCGCGCGCGCCGGAACGGCCAGGAAAGCCAGGTTGCGGGCTTCCGCCCATTTGGCGATGTCGATCGACAGTCCGGCGCCGTAACGGTGCAGCACGGCGACGAAGATCAGCGACGTCGCGGCCGCGATCATCGTCGCGATCAGCCATTCCTCGAGATGGTCGAGAAAACGATTCAGCACTCGCAGCAACTTGGTCCCCCCAGCATCGGCTCGTCATTCAAGAGCGAAACGGCCGGGAGTGCGATCACCCCCGACCGTTCGTGTTGTTCTTATTGGGCCGCGGCCGTCAGTTCATCTTGACGTCGAGTTCCTTGGCGACGAGATCGAGCACTTCCTGCCCGACCCGCCCCTTTGCCCATTTATACGTCGGCTGCATCGCCTCTTGCCACGCCTTGCGGTCGGCATCGGTGAGATAATGCAGCGTGGTCTTGCCCGTCTTCTTGATCTCGGCCAGAGCTTCCTCGTTCTCCTGGTGCGCGATCTGGTTGGTGTAGTCGGTCGCGTCCGCCATCGCCTTGTCGAGCTGGGTGCGGATGTCGGGTGGCAGGCCCGACCAGAACTTCGAATTGACGATCACGGCATATTGCAGATGCGCGTGATAGGACACGGTGATGTCCTTCTGCACCTCATAGAACTTCTGCGTCAGATAGTTGGACGCGGTGTTCTCGCAGCCATCGACCACGCCGGTCTGCAGCGCCTGGTAGACTTCGGAGAACGCCATGATCTGCGGGATCGTCCCGAGCAGACGGAAATACTGGTCGGCGACCTTCGATCCGGAGATGCGGAACTTGAGGCCCTGGAAATCGGTCGGCTTCACCAGGGGACGGTTGGCGGAAAGCATATGGAAGCCATTGTCCCAGTAAGCGAGGCCCGTGATGCCCTTGGCCTCGAGCTTCTGGAACAGCCACTTGCCGACCGTGCCCTTCATCGCGTTGGAATAGGTCGCGTCGTCCTTGAACAACCAGGGCAGGTCCAGCGCCTCGAACTCCTTGATGCCGAGGGGCGCGAATTTCGCGGTCGAGGGCGCGAGCATCTGCACCGAGCCGAGCTGCAGCGCCTCGATCTCCTCCTTGTCCTTGTAGAGCGTGGAGTTCGGATAGACTTCGACCTTGACCTTGCCGTCGGTGTATTTCTCCGCGAGCTCCTTGAACTTCAGCGCGCCCTTGCCCTTGGGGGTGTCGTTGGCGACGACGTGGCTGAACTTGATGACGATCGGAGTCTGGGCCTGCCCGACGGCAGGAGCAAGAACGAGCGCGGCCGCCGCGACCGCGAGAAGCAGTTTGCGCATCAAGACCTCCCCAACAACCTCGAATAACCGAGTTCTTTTTTGTTTTCCGGTTTGAGTAGTGGCAGCAATCCGCAAGCCGAACAACTAGACCTAAGCCCAATTTGCCGCAGCCAAGCTATCTTGACGAACGAGGTCGACGCAACCCGGCTCCCGCGCCCGTCCCTCGGACGAGCGCTTATGTCGCATTGCGGCAGTGCATCAGCCCTTGCGCTGGGCGACCATGAACAGACGGCGGAACGGGAACAGGGTCTGCCCGGCCGCATTCTTCGGATAGGCCTTCGCAACGCGCGCCCCATAGGCGGCTTCGAACGCGATCTTCTCCTCGCCCTGGAGCACGTCGAGATAGCGCGTCAGCCAGGTCCCCTTGGTCCATTCCTTAACGGGGTTCTCGCCTTCGAGAACCTGCAGATATTCGGTCTCCCAGATGTCGATATTATCCGACATCGGCGCGAGCAGATCGTGGTAATAGGCCGGCCCCTCGACCGGCGGCGGGGTGACCAGATGCTCGACCTTGGATCGCCACGGGCCATCGAGCGCGGTCTCGCCGATCAGTACATGCGACGGCGCCAGGAAGTTGCGCGGCATCTGCACTGCAAGCATGCCGCCAGGCTTCACCTTCTCCATCACCGACGGAAACAGTGCCGCATGATTGGGCAGCCAGTGCAGTGCGGCATTGGAATAGATCAAGTCGTATTGCCTGTCGGGGCGCCAATGGCCGAGATCTTCATGCGACCATTCCACATCGGGCGCGGCCTTGCGCCCGGCCGCGACCATCTCGGCCGAGCCTTCGACGCCGGTCACGCTCGCCTCCGGCCAGCGCTCCCTGATCAGCTTCGTCACGTTGCCGGCGCCCGCGCCGAGATCGGCGATCGTGCGCGGAGCGAAATCGGGAATCCGCATCAAGAGGTCGACGGCTGGCCGGAGCCGGTGGCCGGAGAATTTCAGATATTGCTGCGGATCCCAGACCATCCTTCGACGCCTTTTCTTTTTGCTGTTTCCTCGCCAAGGCTCTTGTCCTCGGTCAAGGCTCTTGGTTACCACTGCTCGTCCCGGTCGGGCAAATCATGCGGACCGGGACGGGATTGGAAACGAACGGCAACAAGCAAAAAACAACCAAGAGAGCGTACGACCATGGACCTCGGGCTCAAATCGAAAACCGCTGTCGTCACCGGCGCGAGCATCGGCATCGGCCGCGCCATCGCCAAGGGCCTTGCGGCCGAGGGCGTGCGAATCGTCGGCGTGGCGCGGCGCACCGACCTGCTCGCGGAGCTCGTGAAGGAAGTCGGTGGCGGGTTGATCACGCCGCTTGAGCAGGACGTGATGGCCAAAGACGCGGCGGAGCGGATCGCGGCCTTCGCGATCAAGGAGCTCGGCCATGTCGACATCCTCATCAACAATGCCGGCGGCAGCCGCCCGCTGCCGGTCGATGCGCCCGACAGCAAATGGGACGAGGCGATCGCGCTGAATTTCACCAGCTACCGCCGCATCGCGCATGCGTTGCTGCCGCAGATGATCGAACGCAAATGGGGTCGCATCGTCAACATCACCGGCAAGTCCGAGCCGGAAGGCCTCAACGCCGCCTTCGCCGCCAAGGCTGCCGTGCATGCCTGGGCCAAGGGCCTGTCGCGCGAGATCGGCGAGCACGGCATCACCATCAACTGCATCCCGCCCGGCCGCATCATGAGCGAGCAGATCCGCCGCAACTACGCGCCCGACTATCGCGAGCGTTTTGCGGAGGAGGAAATCCCGGTCGGCTATTGGGGCGAGCCGGAAGACCTCGCCGCGCTCGCTGTGTTCCTGGCCTCGCCGGTGGCGCGGTACATCACGGGCACGGTGATCCCGGTGGACGGCGGCCTGCGGCGGTATCAGTTCTAGCGCAATCGCGGATCACCGCTCGCGGCTTGCTGCCCCCATTGCATCGCGCCGCCATGCGCCCGGGCTGACGCCGGCGATCGCGGAGAAGACCCGCGTGAAATGGCTCTGGTTGGCAAAACCGGCCGAAATCGCGACCTCGGACAGCGATGCGCTGCGCGCGCTCATCAGACGCTTGGCAGTTGCCACGCGGTGATGCAGAAGCCAGCGATAAGGCGGCAGGCCGGTCGCAGCGCGGAACGCGCGCGAGAAATGACTGACTGACAGGCCGAGTTCGGCCGCAATGGCCGGCAGCGGAAGCTTGCCGCCGAGATCGGATTCCAGCTTGTCGCAAGCGCGCGCCAGCTGCCATGGCGCGAGCCCACCGCTTCTGGCCTCCGCCTTGTGCCGAAAGCCGCCATAGGCCTGCGCGACATGGGCGGTGAGCCCCAGCATCATGTGGTCGATGAAGAGCTGATTGGCTTCGTCAGGCCGCCGCAATCCCTCGCGCAGCGAAGCGCCGATATGCCGAACAATGGCATCGTCATGCCCGACGGGTTGGCAATCGAGCACATCGATGCGCCGCGATCCCGACTGATCGGCGAGACCATCCAGAGCCGACCGCGGTACGTAGAAATGGAGCGAGTGCAGCGGCTTGTCGATCACGTAGCGGGGGTCGGCCTTGAGATCGTAGAGATAGGTCGTGCCAGCGTGCACATCCGCCTTCGTGAGGTGACGGCCCTGCTCCCAGATCTCACACTCCGGATAGTCGCGCAGCTTCAGACTGACGAGGTAGGCATCTTCCGCGGCAAACGAGCCGGAAAGTCCCAATACCGGATTGTCGTTCCGCGTTTCCGTGACTGCAATCTCGGTGCTTCGCAGCGAACGGGTCATCAGCGTCGGCGGCGCTTCCTCGAGGCGGAGAAACTCCCCGAGCCGTTCGCCGTAAGCGCCTGTCCTGATCATCTGATGTCTCTTCTGTGATGTCGGGGAGCAGGCCACAGCATCCTGCCATTCCAGGAGCGGTATATCCGCCATCCGCCCGGTGCTGTCCACGATCGGCAACGCCGCACCCGACAGGGCCTGCCCGCATGGCCTGCGCAAAGATTCGGTAGTCATTTCAGGACGATCGGACTCACGCCAGAGGGCGCCGAGCTCATACGGAACATCACGGGTTTTCACAAACGCACGCAAGCCGCCCCCTGAAGGCGTCCGCTAAGCAGGATCAGGCAACGCAGGGCAGCATCAGGAAAGACGCGAATTTTTGCGCCGCCTAGAACCCGCAAATCACCGGTCCTGGAACCTCGACGGATCACCTTCGAACCCGATCGATCCGCTGAGTAGAGATCACCGGACCGGCCGTTCAACCGCCATGCGGCGGCCGACATCTTGATCACGACGCCGCGCACCAGCGTCGCCCCACACGAGCGAAATCCATGAGCAAGGCCATCTTGCGCGACTCCCCGAACGAATTGCCCGCTGCGTCGCAGCCACCGCGCAACCCCGCGCCGGCTGGCGAGCGGCCCGCGGCCGACGTGGAGATGGCCCGCGTGCTCGGCACGGCGCCCTTTCGCATGGCCCTGGATTCGTCCGGCGCCGGCATTGCGCACTGGAAGCACGAACCATTGCACGACGTCGTCGCGCCGATGAGCAGCCACGTCATCATGGCCTACAACGGCTCGGTCCAGCGCGTGGAACGGCGATCCGGTCAATCGGTCGCGATCGGGACGTTTCGTCCGGGTGTCGTCATCGTCATTCCCGAGGGATCGACCTCGCGATGGGACATTCCGAAACCCGTCGATGTCGTTCAGCTCTATCTTCCGCAGACGACGCTGAGCCGCGTCGCGGACGAAGCGGAAGCCGGCTCACCGGCCGAACTCCTCGAGCGAACCGCGCATCCCGATCCCGTGACGTCCCGGCTGCTACTGAGTGCGGCGGACGTGCTGGAGGGAAACGAGGCGCTGGATACACTGTTCAGACAGCAACTCATGGACCTCCTGGCGACGCGCCTTCTTGCCGCGCACACCGGCTCACCGAGCGCGAACGCGCCAACCAGGGGTGGGCTCGCACCGAAGACGCTGCTTCGCGCCATCGAACGCCTGCGCTCGGACAGCGACGCCGACGTCTCGCTTGCGGCTCTTGCCACCGAGGCCGGCCTGTCGCGCTTTCACTTCTGCCGCGCGTTCAAGGACAGCACGGGACTGTCGCCCCATGCCTGGCTGCGCCAGCATCGATTTGAGCAAGCCATGGACATGCTGCGCGACTCCGGCGCGTCGGTCGTCTCGATCGCGGCCGCGCTGGGCTATTCCTCGCAGACGGCCTTTGCCGCGGCGTTTCGAAAGATGAGCGGGGAATCGCCGAGCGATTGGCGGCGACACTCACGTTAGCAGCAATCGCGCTGCAATCGCATCAATCGCGCTGGGGCATCACCCGATACGGTTCGTTAGAAATCCATGGTGCCCCCACACCTGGAATGGAAGCAGCCAATGCCCCTGATCACATCCGTCGCGCGACTCGCGAGCACCTCGCGGCGAAACATTCTCGCAACGACCCTTCTGTACGCGGCCTCGTTGACCGTCCGCTCCACCTCGGCAGCAGGCGACGACGTCAAGCTCGCGGCGCTCTCGCCCGGCAAGAACGACGTCGCAACCTCGATCACGACCGGCGACGGCGTGAAGATCTTCTACAAGGACTGGGGACCGAAGTCCGCCCAGCCGATCGTCTTCCATCACGGCTGGCCGCTCAGCGCTGACGACTGGGATGCCCAGATGCTCTTCTTCCTCGGCAAGGGCTTTCGCGTGATCGCCCATGATCGCCGCGGCCACGGCCGCTCGGGCCATGTCAGCGACGGGCATGACATGGATCACTACGCGGCCGACGTCGCGGCCGTCGTCGAGCAGCTCGATCTTCGCAACGCCATTCACATCGGTCACTCCACCGGCGGTGGCGAGGCCACGCGTTACGTCGCGCGTCATGGCCGGGATCGCGTGGCCAAGCTGGTGCTCATCGGCGCCGTGCCGCCCCTGATGCTCAGGACCGAATCCAATCCCGGTGGATTGCCGCTCGAGGTCCTGGACGGTCTGCGCCGGCAGCTCGCTGCCAATCGGGCGCAGTTCTACCTCGAATTCGCGAGCGGCCCCTTCTACGGCTACAATCGTCCGGGCGCCGAGCCTTCGCAGGCCGCGATCTGGAACTGGTGGCGTCAAGGCATGATGGGCAGTGCGAAAGCCCATTACGATGGCATCAAGGCCTTCTCCGAGACCGACTTCAGCGAAGACCTCAGAAGCATCACCGTGCCGACGCTCGTCCTGCACGGCAGCGACGACCAGATCGTCCCCGTCGCCGACTCCGCGCCGCTGTCGGCCCGGCTTCTCAAGCACAGCACGCTGAAGATCTACGACCTTCTTCCGCACGGCCTCTGCACGACCCATCCCGACATCGTCAACGCCGACCTGCTCAAATTCGTGACCGCGTAGCCCGCGCCTCACCTCACGCGCCTCAACCAAGGAGTCTTCGACATGCGCATCGTCATCATCGGCGCCGGCTTCGCCGGCATGTATGCCGCACTTTCCGCAGCTCGCCTGCGCGACATCCAGGGCGTCTCGCCCGAGAAGCTCGAGATCGCGCTCGTCGCGCCCGAACCGACGCTCGTGGTTCGACCGCGGCTCTACGAACCGAAACCGGAAACCCTGACCGCACCATTGCAGGACGTGCTCAAGGCGATCGACGTCGTCTATATCAAGGGCCATGCCGAGGCGATCGATACCAATTCCAAGGTCGTCGACATCGCCGCCCCGCAAGGCGCCCAGAAGAAGCTGTCCTACGACCGGCTGGTGGTCGCCACCGGCAGCCGGCTGTTCCGGCCCAACGTTCCCGGCCTTGCCGAGCACGGCTTCAGCGTCGACCAGCTCGAAGACGCCGTCGCGCTCGACCGCCATTTGCATCATTTGGCGAATCGCCCGGCTACCAAGGGGCGCAATACCGTTGTCGTGGCAGGCGGCGGCTTCACTGGCATCGAGGCCGCGACCGAGGTGCCGTCGCGCCTGCGCAAAATTCTCGGCAAGGACGCTCCGTTGCGCGTGATCATCGTCGACCGCAACGAGGCGATCGCTCCGGACATGGGCACCGGCCCCCGCCCGATCATCGAGGAGGCGCTACGCAAGCTCGGCATCGAGACCTGGCTCGGGGTCGGCGTCGCCGCGCTCGACAAGTCCGGCGTCACGCTGTCCAGCGGTGAGCAGATCGAATCCGAGACGGTGATCTGGGCCGCCGGCATGCGCGCGGCTCCGCTGACCGCGCAGATCCCGGCCGAACGCGACCAGTTCGGCCGGCTGCTCGTCGACCGAAATCTCCGCGTCCCATCGGTGAACGGTGTCTTCGCCACCGGCGATGCCGCGCGGGCCGCCTGCGACGATGTCGGCAATTACGCGCTGATGTCGTGTCAGCACGCGACCCGGATGGGCGCCTTCGCCGGCAACAACGCAGCCGCCGAGCTCCTCGGCGTTTCAACCAGACCCTATCACCAGAAGGCCTATGTCACCTGCCTCGACCTCGGCGAAGCCGGCGCGCTGTTCACGCGCGGCTGGGAACGCACGGTCGAGATGGTCGGCGACGTCGCCAAGAAGACCAAGCAGGAGATCAACACCGTCTGGATCTATCCGCCCAAGGCCGAGCGCGCCGCAGCGCTCGCCTCCGCCGACCCCGAGCGCGTCACCGCACTCTGAAACTCTCGTCATCAGCAACCACTTTCAACAGGAGACCAACATGAATCTGCACAACGCTTCGATTGCCGCGAAACCCGAAGAGCTCGTCCCCTCGCGCTACGCCGTGAATATCGGTGAGATCGAGGTGCTGGTGGTCAGCGACGGCGTGCTGCCGCTCCCGACCACCATGCTGGCGCACAACGCCGACCCCGCCGTCCGGGCCGCCTGGCTCAACGGCATGTTCCTGCCTCAGGATGCCTTCGACTGGGCACTGAATGCGGTGATGGTGCGGAGCGGCGACAAGACGATCCTCATCGACGCGGGCCTGGGATCCGATCCCGACCTGCATCTGCCGCGCGCCGGCCAGTTGATCAAGCGGCTGGACGCCGCCGGGATCGACCTCTCGTCCGTGACCGATCTGGTGCTGACCCACATGCACATGGATCATGTCGGCGGGCTGCTGGTCGACGGCGTGAAGGAGCGTCTGCGCAAGGACCTGCGGATCCACGTGGCGGCCGCCGAGGTCAAGTTCTGGGAGTCGCCCGATTTCACCCACACCAACATGCCGCAAGGATTCCCGGATGCGCTTCGCGCCACCGCCAAGCAGTTCGTGAAGATGTACGGCAGCCAGATACGGCCGTTCGACGAGCAGCACGAGGTTGCGCCCGGCGTCGTCGTCCGCCGCACCGGCGGCCACACGCCCGGACATAGCGTGGTCCGCGTGGCGTCCGGGGGCGAGGCGCTGACGTTTGCCGGCGATGCCGTGTTTGCCGTCGGCTTCGACCAGCCCGACTGGCACAACGGCTTCGAACACGACCCCGAAGAGGCGGCGCGCGTTCGCGTCCGACTACTGCGAGAGATCGCGGAGAGCGGCGAACTGCTGGTAGCCACGCACATGCCGTTCCCGTCGGTCGGCCATGTCGCCGTCGCCGGCGATGCCTTCCGCTGGGTACCGGTGTTCTGGGACTACTGACCGCGATTGGACCAGACCGGACCGGAGCGCGTGCTCGCGAATGTAAGCTCGCGCTCCGGATGAGACCCGTCACGGCGGCAGGGACATCAGCTATCAATTGCGGTGACCGGCAATCTGGTCGTCGACGCGGCGTAACCGAGAGCACAACTTTGTTCCACGCAAATCGGCGCCGTTCTGATGTTGGAACGGTCGCTCCGACAACGCGTTGTCTCCCATATATAAAGGAGAAGATCATGAGCGTTGAAGGCAAGATCAAGGAAGGCGCCGGCTACATCAAGGAAGAGATGAACGAGCACGGCAAGGATCCCGAGAGCCAGCGTAAGGCTCAGGAGGGACGCGATCTTCGCAACGAGGGCCGCATGGAAGACGGCAAGCCGCCGAAGACCACCAAGCCCGGCACCGGCCACTAAGCCGACCTGATTCAAAACCGCTTCCGGCTGATGTCGGGGGCGGTTTTATTTTGAACCAAGACATTTCACGCTCGCGACGTCGGCTTAGCCGTAGACACGTTTAGTGGCCGACCCATACAGAACAGCCCCACTCTATTCATCGAGGAACATGGGCCCTATCCCGCCGTTGCACCAGCTTCACGGGAGAAACATTCATGTCCAGGATATCGCTCGCCGAGATCGCGAAGGAAATGGCCGGCATCGACATCGCCATTCTTTCGACCCACACCGAGAACGGCGAAATCGCCAACCGTCCCATGAGCAACAACGGCGATGTCGGCTACGACGGCACGTCCTATTACTTTGCCTATGAACAGACCCGCACCGTCTCGGACATCCAGCGAAATCCGAAAGTGGCGCTGGGGTTTTCGTCGGAAGCGGGCCTCTTCGCTAAGGGGATCTATGTCGCCGTCGAAGGGACCGCCGAACTGATCCGGGACAAGGCCGCGTTCCAGCAACACTGGACCAGCGATCTCGACAAATGGTTCGACCGCGGCATCGATACGCCGGGCATCGTCCTGATCAAGGTCAAAGCCAGACGCCTCACCTATTGGAAGGGCAACGAAGAGGGCGAGGTCACGCTCTGAACGTGATGGTGAGCGCCCGGCAGGTCCTTCAGTGGTTCTTCCGGAACCGCGAAACCGGTGTCATCACCATCGCGCAGTGGCCTAATCTTCTCCTGTGGATCGTTATAAGTGCGGGCCTTCTGCTCTGGATATGGCCCAACACGAGCAAAATCAGCGTCGGCCTGACGATCATCGTGAAAGGCGGCCTCATCATCTGGGGCGCCGATGAGATTATCCGCGGCGTGAATCCCTGGCGGCGCTGTCTCGGCGCTGCGGTGATCGTCTATGAAATCGCGACCCTCTTGCCGTAAAGTCTGGCCAGTCTCCAAGGGGCGATTGAACAGCTCCGCACTAAACGCGGCGCACCGCGCCGCCATCGACCGGGATCGCGGCTCCATTGATGTAGCGGGCGAGTGGTGAGGCGAGAAACGCGACGAGATGCCCGATGTCGTAAGGCTCCCCGAAATAGCCGGCGGGAATGTTCTGCTTGATGAAATCCGCTCTTGATTGCTCTGTGGGATGCAGTTTCTGAATCTGGGCCGAGTTGATGCGACCAGGTGCGATCGTATTGACCGTGACACCGTATGGACCGAGCTCTGACGACAATGTTCGGGACCAGCTGGCGAGGGCAGCCTTGGCCGGCGCTGCTCCATTGAGTTTTGGCGCCACCAAGGCGCCCGAGATGTTGACAATCCGCCCCCAATTTCGAGCCTTCATGCCCGGCGAGATGAGATCCGTCAGCCGGCGTGCCGCGAGAAAGTTGAGTGTCATGGCCTCGTCCCAAAAGGCATCGTCGACCTCACCCGTCGCCGGCCTTGCCCCGCCTGCGTTGTTGATCAGGATATCGATAGTCCCGCCCAGTGCGCTTGCGGCTTCGGCAGCGATTTGAGCCGGACCGCCTGGGGCGCATACGTCGCCCACCACGATGACAGGGCGGCCACCCGCACGCGAGGCGAGCGAATAGGCCACCTGCTCCAGCGCAGCACGCCCGCGAGCACTGATTGCGACACGCACGCCTGCGTCTGCAAGCGCACCGGCGATCCCGCTGCCAATTCCGCCACTGGCGGCCGTGATCAACGCAGTCCTCCCTTCCAGCCCAAGGTCCATCGGCTCGTCTCCTTACGACCGCGATCCATCACATGTCCGCCGGTCCATCATCTCCGGCTACCGCGAACTCGATTTGGTTGCAACATCCGCCACTTACACGCTAAAATGCGAATATTCGATTTAAGATTCTTAGGATTTTCTACAATGAAATTTTTCCGTTGGACGTGGAAGAACAAGCTTGCATTCAGCCTGTGCCTCGCTTTTCTTCTTTATCATTTCTCCCCATTGTTCTTCAATCGCGCGGAGCTTCCACCCGGCTATCCTCAAAACAAGTGCAACAAGCACCTCTCTGATCCGCTGCATGATCCGGCAAGGATACTCCGCCCGAATCCGGACATTAAAATCATACGGCTCACGAACTCCGGCGAATTTGTCGACCGCTGCGAACTCACTGATGCCCTTGATGAACTCGTTTGGGATCAATCATCGAATTTGCCGCGGGTACCGGACGCCGTGGAAGGACTCCAGAAGCTGGTCGTTCTTTATATCCACGGCTGGAAACACAGCGCAGACGAGTCGGATTCCGATCTGCGCAACTTCACCAAAATGATCAATTCGCTCCGCCAGAGGCGGGGCGAAAAGACCCGCGTGGTCGGAATCTATGTTGGCTGGAACGCGGATGCCGAACTCTGGAACTGGCTCGAGACTCTATCAACTTTCTGGGTCAAGAAAGCGAACGCAGACCGGATAGCGCAAAGCTCATCTGTTACTCACATTGTCGGTGCAATTGGTGCCATAGTCGATAGAGATCCAAGGCACTCGGATCAGTTCATCGCAATCGGACATAGCTTCGGCGCGCGCGTGCTGTTCTCGGCAACGTCGCAGCCTTTGGTGACGTCCATTCAGCAAGCGCATCCCGGCTATCCCGGCGGAACATATAAAACTGTCAAAGGCACTGCCGACGCAATCATTCTTTTGAATCCGGCGTTCGAGGCGTCGCGCTATTCCGCGTTGAACGACTTCATCCGAAACGAAGAACAGTTTGATTCCCTCCAGCCACCACTTCTGATTTCGATTTCATCAACTGGAGATTGGGCGACTCAGACCGCCTTCCCTATCGGGCAATGGTTCGGTCTTGCACGGGGCATCAGAGAGCGACAGACGCTGGGAAATTATAAGCCGTTTTGGACCCATTCTCTGACGCGAGGAGACTGCGACCGACGGCGAAATCCGGATACCGGCCGGCGCTTCGTGACCGGAAAGATGTGTCTGCAGCGTCTAACTCAGTCCTTTGCAGATGACATCGACCAATTCAACACTTCGGTAGCGAGTCCCCATAATCCATTCATCGTGGCTCGCACAACTCCAGACATCATCAAGGATCATAATGACATTTGGAATGACGATTTTCGAGACTGGCTTACTGACTTTGTTGCGTCACTCCGGAAGAACGGCGTCGAAACACCGTCTACTCCGACACCTGATGACCGTTGCCACATTACTCCCAGCATCGATCGCGAATGTTTCAGATCGCGATGGGAGTAGCTCAGTCTCATCTCAGCCAACTGGGGAGCGATGCCGATTTTCCCAAATCGTCGCAACGTCGGCATGTTGCCAGTCTTCTGCGAGACGGGTCAACTTGATTGCAGCCGCGACTAGGTGGTGATGCGGTTCGCAAAGCCCGCGGCCATCCGACCGCAGCGATACATCAAGGGCACGGCGATACCCGGGGGCGATACGGCAATGGCATATGGATTATTTCCCCAGGGGGGCATTCTACGAGAGGTTGGCTCCTGGGATGAGTAAAACGCGTCGGCAGTGAGTATTGCCCACCCTTCGGCAGCTACTGGGCCTACTAGCGAAAACGACATCTCCTCGGCGGAGGATGGCTTTGCGCGAGCCACCACTCTCCCACGAACCAATTCAGGGCGGCGAGCCGGGCCACGTCATCCCTGACCCGCCGGCGGGACGACATAGAGCGTCAACGCGAACACCGCATAGATGAAAACCATCAGTGCGCCGACGAACCACGCCGAGCGTCCGCTTGCCGTGATGAAGGCCGACGTCACCGTCGCAATCATCACCATGGTGACGGCGCCCGGCCAGAACTGCAGGTCCATCGGCTTCGGCCCCACGACATAGCTGAGCAGCACCAGCGCGGGCGCGACGAACAGCGCGATCTGCGAGGCGCTGCCAAGCGCAATGCTGACGGCCATGTCGAGCCGGTCCTTGCGCGCCGCGGCGAAAGCCACTGCAAATTCGGCGGCGGCACCGACCAGCGAGACGACGATGAAGCCAACGAAGGCCGGACTCATTCCGAAGGTTTCCGCAGCCTTCTGCACGGATTCCACGAAGATCTCGCTGACCAGCGCGACCAGCACCGTAACGACGAGTAGCGTGCCCACGGCTACTCCGATCGGCCAATGCGCCTCCTCGCGGTCGCCCCCATGATCGGAGCTAGCGAACAATTCCTTGTGCGTCCCCAGCGAGAACCACAGGCCCAGCCCGTAAGCGACGATGAGAAGGATGGAAATGCCGAGGCTGAGCTTATTGAGGATGTCCCCGCCTTGCGGCAGATGATCGAGATCGGCGACCGCCGAAGGTGCAAGCAACGCGACCGTCGCCATCAACAGCAGGCCGGAAGACAGTCGCGCACCGGCGCGGTTATACTCCTGCACGTGGTAGCGCAGGCCGCCGAGCAGCAGGCAGGCCCCCAGCATGAACACGGCATTGGTGACGATCGCGCCTGCAATCGAGGCCTTCACCAGCATGTACTGACCTGCCCGCAGCGCCGTGATGGCGATGATCAATTCGGTGAGATTGCCGAGCGTGGCATTGAGCAGTCCGCCCACGGCATCGCCGGTCCTCGCGGCGACCGCCTCGGTGGCATGGCTGAGCAGGGCCGCAAGCGGCACGATGGCGAGCACGGCCAGCACGAACAGCAGCGTGTGGGAATGCGGAGCTGCCTTCTCGGCCACCAGCACGATGGGCACAAACACCAGCATCCACAGCAAAGGAGTATTCCGGATTTCCTTGAGCAGGATCTGCATGTCGGCCGCCCCTTCCATAAATGCGCACATGGAAAGGTCCGGCGGGCTAGCTGCGGGAGTGTTGATCTGGCTCAACGTCGGCCGGGGATACGCGCCGTCGCAGGTTTGACGTGGGCGTCTTGGTGACAAGAGCGGACCGTGACCCAGTCCCCGATGCCTAGCCGCGGCTCAGTGTTTTGCCCGACGGGTCAACTTGATCGCGGCCGCGAACGCCTCGCGACACGCTTCGAAAATCCCTTATCAATCAAGGGGCCTTCTACTGTGCATGGGGTTGTTTTTCGATATTTTGGTTTCGGGCCGCAGAAAAAATGCGGCAGCCCTCACCCCGCCTGCAACACCTCCGCGATCGCCGCGCCCGCAGCGATGGTGCCGAGCCTGCCGCCGACATCCCGCGTCGCGCGGCCCTCGCCGATCGATTTGGCCACCGCCGCCTCGATCGCACGCGCGGCCTCTTCATAGCGCACGGCGCCGCTTCTCTCGCCGTGCCAGGCGAGCAGCAAGGCCGTCGAGAGGATCAGCGACACCGGATTGGCGACGTCCTTGCCGGCGATGTCAGGCGCCGAGCCGTGCGCGGCCTGCGCCATCGCATAGCGGTCGCCGACATTGAGCGAGCCGCCGAGGCCGAGGCTGCCGGAGAGCTCGGCGGTGAGATCGGACAGGATGTCGCCGAACATGTTGGTGGACACCACGACGTCGAAACGGTCGGGGCTACGCACCACATGGGCCATCATGGCATCGACCAGGATGTCGTCGACCACGAGCCCGGGATAGTCCTTGGCCGCCGCGCGGCAGATGTCGAGGAACATGCCGTCGCCGATCTTCAGCACATTGGCCTTGTGCACGATGGTGAGGTGCCTGCGCCGCTTCATCGCCAGGCGGCAGGCCGCGTGCGCGATGCGCTCGCAGCAGAGGCGCGTGATCCTTCGCAGCGAGATCACGACGTCGGGCGTGACCAGCATCTCGCCATTGCCCTGCTCCAGATTGCGATCGGCGTAGAAGCCTTCGGTGTTCTCGCGGACCACGACGAGGTCGAATTCACCGAGCCGGCCGGGCCGCCCCGCATAGGTACGCGCGGGCCTGATATTGGCGTAGAGGTCGAGGTTCTTGCGAAAATGCCTGGACGGGTTGATCTCGCCGCGTGCCTCGTCCTTGAAGTCGAAGGTCGCGGTCGGCCCCAGGATCAGGCCGTCCGCGGCGCGGACGATATCGAGAAGCTCTGGCCGCACCGTGGTGCCTGACAGCTTCAGGCTGGCATGCCCGACTGCGTGCTCCTCCAGGCGCAGATTGAGCTGGAAGCGCTCGGAGGCCGCGCGCAGCACGCCCGATGTCGCGGTCGTGATCTCGGGTCCGATGCCGTCACCGGGCAGAACGATGATTTGCATGGCGTTTCCCCTGGATTTGCAATCATGCCGCGATCATACGCCGGTGCGCGGCGACATCGCCTCGCCTTCGCGCATACACAGCATGCAAGCATATGCCTGTGGAAGGCGGCCCCGCCGTAGTACATGCGAAATGACTTCTCTTGAGCCGCGCCGCCGGAGCCACGCGCCAACGCAATGACAATCACGTTACCCGCCGCCGCGCGCGAGCCCGACCACCCCGTCGCCGACGGCCTCCCAGCAGCCCAGCGCCGCTGGGCGGTCGCCGCGATCTTCACCGCGCTGGCGATGGCCTCGCTCGACACCGCGATCGCCAACATCGCCCTGCCCGCCATTGCCGCCGACCTGCATGTCTCGCCGGAGCAATCGGTCTGGGTCGTCAACGTCTACCAGATCGCGCTGGTGGCGACGCTGCTGCCGCTGGGAGCACTCGGCGAGATCGTCGGCCACCAGCGCATCTATCTCGGCGGCCTGATCCTGTTCACCATCGCGTCGCTGTTCTGCGCGGTGGCGTGGTCGCTGGAGAGCCTGTTGCTCGCGCGCACGCTGCAAGGCCTCGGCGCCAGCGGCATCATGAGCGTCAACACGGCGCTGGTGCGCTTCGTTTATCCCGGACGGATGCTCGGCCGCGGCCTGGGCCACAACGCGCTGGTGGTCGCGACCGCCTTCACCTTCGGGCCCACGATCGCATCGGCGATCCTGGCGATCGGCCCGTGGCCGTGGCTGTTCGCCGTCAACATCCCCTTTGGCCTGATCGCGATCGGCATCGGCTTTGCGATGCTGCCCAAGACGCCGCGCGCCGATCACGGCTTTGATTTCCTGGGCGCGATGCTCGCGTCGGCCTGCCTCGGCCTGTTCATCACCGGCATCGGCAGTGCCGCGCATAATCTGTCGCCTGTTGTCGTCGGCATCGAGCTGGTCGCGGCGCTCGCGCTCGGCTTCGTCCTGACGCGCCGTCACGCCGATCATCCCGCCCCGATGCTGCCGATCGACCTGTTCGGCCGGCCGATGTTCGCGTTGTCGGCAGCGACCGCGGTCTGCTCCTTCACCGTGCAGGGCCTCGCCTTCGTCTCACTGCCGTTCTATTTCGAGGATGTGCTGGGACGCTCGCAGGTCGAGACCGGCTTCTTCATGACGCCATGGCCGCTGGTGGTCGGCATCATGGCGCCGATCGCCGGCCGCCTGTCCGACCGGCACGCGGTCGGCCTGCTCGGCGGCATCGGGCTCGTGCTGCTCGGCATCGGCATGGCGCTGCTCGCGACGCTGCCGGCCAATCCCGCCATCGCCGACATCATCTGGCGGATGGTGATCTGCGGCATGGGGTTCGGTTTCTTCCAGGCGCCGAACATGAAGGCGGTGATGTCGAGCGCGCCGCCGCATCGCAGCGGCAGCGCCTCCGGCATCGTCGCCACCGCGCGCCTGACCGGACAGACGACGGGCGCGGCGCTGGCCGCGCTGTGCTTTGCGCTCGCCGGTCACGAGGGCGCGACCGTCGCGCTGGCGCTCGGCGCGGGGTTCGCCGCGCTCGGCAGCGTGATGAGTTTTCTGCGGCTCGCGGTGAAGTAAGCCCCTCAGGCCAGGTGGCGGGCCGCCGTGACGTCGATGGCCGCGGCGGGTATCGCCGGCGCGTCATCGAGCTCGGCGAGCCGCGCATCGATGGCATCGATCACCTTGCGGGAGAACGGCCCGAGATGGGCATAGGCCGCGATCATCTGCACCGCGATCCGCGCCGACGAGGTGTCGCGCTTGGCGCAGTTCATGAAGGTCTGCCACAGCGGCCCGCGCGCCTCGGGAATGGCGGTGATCACACGATGCACGGTCTCCATCGCCCCGACCCGCGAACGGATATCCCCTTCCGCGAGCTCGTGGCGCTGCCTGGAGCGGTCGAGCAGGGTCATGAGGCGATCGACGCGGCTTGCATAGGCGGCCGGACTATAGATGCGCTCCAGCACGGTCCTGTAGTCCGTCAAGATATCCCGCAGCGGCCGCACCGGATCGAAATTGATGCCGCTGGTGCACTGGTCGCCTCCCGTCGTCGATGCCAGATCATGGTCGGCGTGCAGCCGTCCCTCCTTCTCCAGCCGGCGCGTCAGCTGCGTGTTCGGCAACGCATAGAGCAGGCCGACCATGGCGACGGGGATCGCGGCCTCCTCGATGAAGTCGACCATCGCCTCCGCCATCGAGACCTTCTCGTTGTCGAAGCCGACGATGAAGCCGGCGGTGACCAGCATGCCGGCGGCGTAGATCTTGTGGATGCTCTCGGCGATGTTGCGCCGCGTGTTCTGCTTCTTGCGCATCGCGACAAGGGTCGCGGGATCCGGGCTTTCGATGCCGACGAAGATGCCGAAGAAATTGGCCTTGCCCATCAGCTCCAGGAGTTCGGGATCGTCGGCGAGATTGACCGACGCCTCGGTCGACAGCTCGAACGGATAATTGTGGGCGCGCTGCCATTCGGCGAGCTCAGGCAGGAACTGGCGCAGCGACTTCTTGTTGCCGATGAAATTGTCGTCCACGAAGTCGAGATGGCCGCGGTAGCCCATGTCGTAGAGGGTCTGGAGCTCGACGAACATCTGCTTCGTCGTCTTGGTCCTGGGCACGCGGCCGTAGAGCTCGATGATGTCGCAGAACTCGCAGGTGAAGGGGCAGCCGCGCGAATATTGCACACCGAGATAGAGATAGTCCTCGAACCTGAGCAGGTCGAAGCGCGGCACCGGCGTGCTGGTGACGTCGGCCTGGAATTTCGGTGCGGTGAAGACGCCGGAGCGCGCCCCGCCCTCCCAGGCCGCGATGAACTCCTCGATCACGCCCTCGGCCTCGCCGAGCACCCGGAAGTCGGCCTTCTCGTAGACGTGCGGGCTGGAGGTCGGATCGGGACCGCCGACGACGACGGGCTTGCCGGCCGCGCGGCATTCATCGATCAGGCGCAGCGTGTCGGCCTGCTGCGGCAACATGCCGCCGGTGAAGACGACGTCGGCCCAGGCGAGATCGTCATCGCCGAACGCCTGCGTGTTGCAATCGATCAGCCTGACGGTCCAGTCCTTGGGCAACATCGCAGCAACGGTGATCAGGCCGAGGGGAGCTGCCGGGCGCCGAACACCCATCAATTTGCAGGACTCGCCAAAACTCCAGAACGATTCCGCCGTGAACAGCGGATAGAGCATCAGCACGTTGCAGGGGCTCGGCACGATCATGGAACTCCTCTTGCGTCGTCCCAGTGTAGCAAAGCAAAGCCGCGTTGCACCCCGACAATGGTGGCAATGTTCACTGAACGGCGCCGTGCGGAACATGCCGGGCGTCGTCCCAGTCCGCATCCTGGCAGCGAGCGAAGACCTCGAGGCTGGCCGGGCGGGACGTCGGCCGCGACACCGCTCGGCCCATCATCTTCCCACACCGCGAAATTATTCAGCGGCCACCTTTCAGACTGTTGATTTGAACAGTTCCAGTTTGCCGGACACATTGCGCCCCGGAGTTCAATCGGTGGATTGGGCCAATCAGGGGACTGCGATGGCAAACCTAACAATCAACGGAAAAACCTTCACCCTCGACGTCGAGCCGGATACGCCGCTGCTCTGGGCGATCCGCGAGAATGCCGGGCTGACCGGCACCAAATACGGTTGCGGCATTGCACAATGCGGCGCCTGCACGGTTCACATCGACGGCGTCGCCACCCGCTCCTGCGGCGTTTCGGTCGGCGAGGCCGCGGGCAAGCGGATCACGACCATCGAAGGGCTCGCCAGCGGCGGTGCGCTGCACAAGGTGCAGGAGGCCTGGATCGCCCAGGACGTGCCGCAATGCGGCTATTGCCAGAGCGGCATGATCATGGCGGTGGCGGCGCTGCTGAGCGAGAAGCCGAAGCCGACCGACGCCGACATCGACGAGGCCATCACCAATATCTGCCGCTGCGGCACCTTCCAGCAGGTGCGCGAAGCGATCCACACGATCGCAAGCGCTTAAGGGAGCCGCCTCATGAACAAGCATGTTTCTCCCAAGATGAACCGTCGTGCCTTCGTCATCGGCAGCGCTACGCTGGGCGCCGGCCTTGCCATCGGCCTCGACATCCCCTTCGGCGGTCCCGCCGTGGTCCGCGCCGCCGACGGCTCGCCCGAGATCGGCGCCTGGGTGGTGGTCCGACCCGACGACACCGTGGTGATCCGCATCGCCCGCTCCGAGATGGGCCAGGGCTCGCTGACCGGCCTCGCCCAGCTCGTCGCGGAGGAGCTCGAATGCGACTGGACCAAGGTCACGACCGAATATCCGACGCCCGGCCAGAGCGTCGCGCGCAAGCGCGTCTGGGGCGATTTCTCCACCGGCGGCAGCCGCGGCATCCGCTCCTCGCAGGATTATGTCCGCAAGGGTGGCGCCACCGCGCGCGTGATGCTGATCCAGGCCGCGGCCGACGCATGGAAGGTGCCGCCTTCCGAATGCGCCGCCGAGAACAGCGTCATCACCCATAAGCCCTCGGGCCGGACCACGACCTACGGCAAGGTCGCGGAGGCTGCGGCAAAGCTGACGCCGCCGGCCGAGATCAAGCTGAAGGACCCCAAGGACTGGAAGCTGATCGGCAAGGGCGTGAAGCGCCTCGACACCGTCGACAAGACCACGGGCGCCATGATCTACGGCGCCGACGTCAAGCTGCCGGACATGCTGAACGCCGCGATCAAGGATTGCCCGGTCTTCGGCGGCAAGCTGAAGAGCTATGACGAAGCCAAGATCGCCGGCATGAAGGGCGTCCAGAAGGTCGTCAAGGTCGGCGACACCGCGGTTGCGGTCGTTGCCGACACCTGGTGGCACGCCAAGACCGCGCTCGAGGCGCTGCCGATCGTCTGGGACGAAGGCGAAAACGCCAAGGTCTCCAGCGAGTCGATTGCGAAATGGCTGGCCGAGGGCCTCGACGATTCGCAGCCGGCCTATGTCGGCAACAAGAACGGGGACGCCAAGGCGGCCATTGCCAGCGCCGCCAAGAAGGTGGAGGCCGTCTACTCCTATCCCTACCAGAACCACGCCACGATGGAGCCGATGAACGCCACCGCGATCTACACCGCGGACAAATGCGAGGTCTGGTGCGGCACGCAGAATGGCGAAGCGGCGTTCGCGGCGGTGCTGGAAGCCTCCGGCCTCCCCGCCGAGAAGTGCGACGTCCACAAGGTGATGCTGGGCGGCGGCTTCGGCCGGCGCGGCCAGACCGACTATGTCCGCCAGGCCGTGATGATCGCAAAGCAAATGCCGGGCACACCGATCAAGCTGCTGTGGTCGCGCGAAGAGGACATGGCCCACGGCCGCTATCACCCGATCACCCAGTGCAAGATGACCGGCGCGTTCGACGCCAACAACAATTTGGTCGCCCTGCACTACCGCCTGTCCGGGCAATCCATCCTGTTCTCGCTGCGCCCCGAAGCGCTGCAGAACGGCATGGACCCGGCGGCCTTCCAGGGCGTCGCTCAATCAGGCGAAGCCGCGATCGGCTATTCGGTGCCGAACCTGCTGGTCGAGCATGCAATGCGCAATCCGCACGTCCCGCCCGGCTTCTGGCGCGGCGTCAACGTCAATCACAACGCGATCTACATGGAGTGCTTCATGGACGAGCTGGCCCAGGCCGCTAGCCAGGACCCGCTCGAATTCCGCCGCAAGCTGATGGGCAATCACCCCAAACATCTGGCGGTGCTCAATGCCGTCGCCGAGAAGATCGGCTGGGACAAGCCGGCGCCGCAAGGCGTCTATCGCGGCATCGCCCAGGTGATGGGCTATGGCAGCTACGTCGCCGGCGCCGCCGAGATCTCGGTGACCGACGGCAGCAAGATCAAGGTGCATCGCATCGTCGCCTCCACCGATCCCGGCTACGTCGTCAATCCGGCGCAGGTGGAGCGGCAGATCGCGGGCTCCTTCGTCTATGGCCTTTCGGCGCTGTTCTATGGCGGCTGCACCGTAAAGGGTGGCAAGATCGAGCAGACCAATTTCGACAGCTACAATTCGATGCGCATCGGCGAGATGCCGAAGGTGGAATCGGTGATGGTGCCGAGCGGGGGGTTCTGGGGAGGCGTCGGCGAGCCCACCATCGGCGTTGCGGCGCCGGCGGTGCTCAACGCGTATTTCGCCGCGACCGGAAAGCGCATCCGCTCCGTGCCGCTGCGCGACCAGAACATCACCTTCGCCTGAGAAACGCCGCGGCGGCTACGATGGCCGCCGCGGCACTTTGCCTGGAATGATCCCGATGACCAGTCGCCCGATGACACGGCGGAATGCCGTGCTCGGCATCACCGCGGCAGCCGCAACGCTGGCGCGGCCGTCGATCCTGCGTGCGCAATCCACAGGACGAATCGTCGTGGTCGGCGGCGGCTTCGGCGGCGCGGCTTGCGCCCGCGCGCTGAAGCGCGCGCAACGAAATCTGCACGTGATCCTGATCGAGCCGAACGCGGTGTTCACGTCCTGCCCCTTCAGCAATGCGGTGATTGCTGGCCTGCGCGACATCGAGGCGCAGCAGTTCGGCTACGACAAGATCGCCGCCGACGGCATCACCGTGATCGGCCAGGCCGTGGCCGCGATCGACCCGGAGCGCCGCAGCGTCGTGACGAACGACGGCGTCGCACTGCCCTATGACCGTCTCGTGCTTTCGCCCGGCATCGATTTCCATATCGAAGCCCTGCCCGGCTATGACGACGCCGCAGCGGAGAAGATGCCGCATGCCTGGCGAGCCGGCGCGCAGACCTTGCTGCTGCGCCGGCAGCTGGAAGCGATGAAAGACGGCGGCACGGTCGCCATCGCCATTCCTGCCAATCCTTCGCGCTGTCCGCCGGCGCCTTACGAGCGTGCCAGCCTGATCGCGCACTACCTCAAGGCCAACAAGCCCCGCTCGAAAGTCCTAATCCTCGATGCCAAGGACAGCTTCTCCCAGCAGCGCTTGTTCGAAAAGGCGTGGAAGGAGCTCTACGGCGACATGATCGAACGGATCGGCCTGTCGCAAGGCGGCCGCGTCACCTCGGTCGACCCGGCGACCATGACTATCGTCACCGAGTTCGGCAATTACACGCCTGATGTCGCCAACGTCGTCCCGCCGCAGCGTGCGGGCCGCATCGCCGATATCGCGGGCGCGGCCGATGCGACCGGCTGGTGCCCGATCGATCCCGTGAGCTTCGAGTCGAAGCTCGCCCCGAACATCCACGTCATCGGCGATGCCTGCCTCGGCGGCGGCATTCCCAAATCGGCCTCAGCCGCCGGCGCGCAAGGCAGGGCCTGCGCCGCGGCAATCGTGAATCTCCTCGCCGGCCGCGCGCCGGAGACGCCGCGGCTCACCGGCGTGTGCTACAACATCGTTGCCCCCGATTATGGTTTCTCCCTGGCCGGGAATTACCAGCCGAAAGGCGACATCTTCGCGGAGGTCGAGGGCGGTGCGACGAGCCCGGTCGATGCGCCGCGCGAGGTTCGGGCTCGCGAAGCCGCTGAAGCGGACCGCTGGTTTCAAACCATTACGGCGGAGACGTTCGGTTAGCGCATGATGGGACCAATCCGTCTCCACAAAGCCAGTGCGCTCCCTTCCCCGCTTGCGGGGGAGGGTTGGGGAGAGGGTGTCTCCGCCCGCGATAATCCCCAAGAGGAGAAAGCCCTCACCCTCGCCTTCGGCTCGACCTCTCCCGCAAGCGGGAGAGGTAAGTGGAGCTCGCGGCATCGCCGTGCGCACCGTCTGATATCTGCGCTTGCTGCGTTCATTGCTGCAGGCCTTACCCTCAGCTCGCATACCAAAGCGGACGAACTCGCCCCCTACACTATCGTCGGCGATGGCATCCCAATCTCGCTTACCGGCGCGCCGGGCGATGCCGCCCGCGGACGGGCGCTGGTGCTGGCGCGCACGACGACCTGCATCCTCTGCCATTCCGGCCCGTTTCCCGAAACCCGGTTCCAGGGAGACCTCGCGCCCGATCTCACCGGTGCAGGGAACCGCTGGACGGCCAGCCAGTTGCGGCTTCGACTGGTCGATGCGTCGCGATTCAACGCACAGACCATCATGCCGGCCTATTATCGCAACAACGGACTCGTACGGGTGGGCCGCAATTTTGCCGGCAAGCCGATCTTGTCCGCTGCGGAGATCGAGGACATCGTGGCTTTTCTTGCAACGCTTCGGGACTAGGTTCATGCCAACGACACGACGACAATTCCTGAACCTTGCCGGCGGCGCGACAGTCGCCGGAACGATCCCGATCGTCACCCTGCATCCGCTTCAGGCAACGCCGGCGATGCTCAACAGCGCGATCCGCAACGTCGTCGGCGAAGCGCAAATTCGCACCGGCAAGGTGAAGCTCGACATTCCGCCGCTGGTCGAGAACGGCAACACGGTCCCGATGACGGTGAGCGTTGCGAGCCCGATGACGGCAGATGATCACGTCAAGAGCATCCACGTCTTCAACGAGAAGAACCCGCAGCCGAACATCGGCAATTTCTACCTCACCCCCTCCTCAGGCCGGGCCCAGGTCTCGACCCGCATCCGCCTCGCCGACACCCAGAAGGTGGTGGCGATCGCGCGCCTGTCCGACGACAGCTTCTGGCAGGTTGCCGCCGACGTCGTCGTGACGCTGGCCGCCTGCACCGAGGAGATGAACTGATGGCCGCTCTCATCAACGTGCCCGCAAAGGCCAGGCGAGGTGACGTCATCGAGATCCGCGCGCTGACCTCGCACATCATGGAAACAGGCTTTCGCCACACAGCGGACGGCAAGCTGGTGCCGCGGGACATCATCACGAGCTTCTCCTGCCGCTACAACGGCACCGAGATCTTTCGTGCCGATCTGTTTCCAGCGATCGCGGCCAATCCCTATCTGTCGTTCTTCACGGTCGCCAGTGAGAGCGGCAAGGTCGAGTTCTCATGGATCGGCGACAACGGTTATTCCTCCACCGCATCGGCCTCGATCATCGTCGAATGAACCTCTGGCGCGCGATAGCGGCGGCAACATTGCTCGCAGCGGCGCCCGCCCTGCTCGCCGGCGAAATCCCGCGTGATGCGCGCCGATCCGGCTATTCCTTCATGGGGCCCGACACACGGGCGATGCAGGACGACGACACCTCCAACCCCGGCATGCTGTTCGTGCTCGATGGCGAGCAGCTGTGGGGCAAGAAGACGGGCAGCGCGGAGAAGGCGTGCGCGGATTGCCATGGCGATGCGAGCGGCAGCCTGAAGGGCGTTGCCGCACGCTATCCCGCCTTCGACAAGGCGCTCGGCCGCCCGGTCACGCTCGACCAGCGCATCAATCTCTGCCGGGCCAATCATCAGCAAGCGACGCCGCTGCCTTACGAGAGCCGCGACCTGCTGGCGCTCTCCGCCCTGATCGCCCATCAATCTCGCGGCGTCGCGATCACCGCCGGCGACGACCCGGACGTAAAGCCCTTCGTCGAGCAAGGCCGCGACCTCTTCATGCAGCGGGAGGGCCAGCTCAACCTCGCCTGCACGAACTGCCACGACGACAATTTCGACAAGCGCCTCGCGGGCGCGCCGATCACGCAAGGACAGCCCACCGGCTATCCGCTCTACCGGCTGGAATGGCAAACGTTGGGTTCGCTGGAGCGGCGCCTGCGCAGCTGCATGAGCGGCGTGCGGGCCCAGGCCTATGATTATGGCTCGCCCGAGCTGGTCGCACTCGAACTCTATCTGATGTCGCGGGCGCACGGCCTGCCGATGGAGACGCCGGCCGTCCGGCCCTGAAAGGAAAGCGGCCGGCATCGGCCGGCCGCTTCGCAGAATTCTGCGCGATGGCCTACTCCGCCGGTGCCGCCGACATCTCCGGATGGGCCGCATAATGCTCGCTGGCGCCGAGCTTGCTGGCCGCGAACAGGCCGGCGGCCATCACTGCGTAAGCCAGCGCGACCGCGGGCGTCACGCCGAAGCCGCCACCGATGCCAACGGCTTCGCCATGCATGAAGCCGAAATAGGTCAGCACGGCCCCGACCAGCGCGAAGGTTGACGCCTTCTCGAAATCGCGCTCGATGATGAAGACGCCGATCGCACCCAGGATGAGGCCGCCGAGGATGGAGCCGCCGCCCATCACCTCGAGGCCGTGATAGAACACGCCCTGCTGCGGCAGCGCGGCGATTGCGGCGGCCTTGACGGCGTCGGCCTTGTCGGCGGCCATGCCGCCGACACTTGCCGCCGCATTCATGGTCGAGCCCAGCATGGTGTCGATCTGCAGCTTGGCCCAGGCGGCCAGATGCGGGGTCAGCGCCAGCACGATCGCCGGCGCGTGCTTGACCGGCGTGGTCTGGAACGCCTGCGCGCCGATCAGCATGCCGATGTAGAGCAGGATCGGCGAGATCGCGACGACAGGCACGAGCGCCAGCAGCACCGAGATGATGCCGAACCAGGCCAGCACGATCACCATGAGACCGGTTGCCGCGGAGTAGCCGATGCGGCCCCCCATCGCCTTCCAGCCGGGATGGCCGATATAGACCGCGTTGATGAAGGGATTGCCCATCAGGCAGCCGATCAGGCTGACGACGCCGTCGGCGGTGAGCACGCGCGTGGTCGGATATTCGTCGCCGGCCGCCTCCGCGCTCTCGACATTGTCCATGGCTTCGACGAGGTCGTAGATGCCGAACGGAATCGCGGTGACGAGAATGATGCCGAGGAATTCGAAGCCGGAGAAGACGTAGCCCACGGCGGGAATCGGCACCGAGAAGCCGAAATTGGCGAAGGCCGCGCCGACGCCCGCAACGCTGAGGCCGCCGAGGCCGAGCCCGAACAGGTTCGATCCCCATGCGATGATCATGCCGGCGGCGATGGCGACGAGGCCGGCGGGAATGCCGCGCGGATATTTCACGCCGCCGAACCAGCTCACAAGAATGATGGCGAAGCAGATCAGGCCAATCTGCGGCGTCATGTACATTTCCAGCGCCGGGCGCATCGAGATGAAGGTGACGGAGACGCCGGCAAGTGTGCCGAGCAGCGCCGCGCGTGGCGTGACTTTTCGAATGAACGGCGCAATGAAGCCGCCGATCATGAGAATAAAACTCTGGAAGAACACCCAGACGAGGCCGGCCGACCAGCCCTTGAGCGGATCGCCCGTCTTCAGCGTGATCGGCAGCATGATCACGAAGGTGACGATGAACATGTGCGGCACGCTGACGCCCGAGGGCAGCGCGCAGACGTCGTTGCGGCCGGTCTTCTGCGCGAGGCTGTAGGCGAGATAGGCGTAGTAGAAGGTCGAGAGGCACATCATCAGCCCGAGCGCGGGCAGGATCCGGCCGAACACCAGCGAGTCCGGCATCTTCAAGACGAAGCGCAGCAGGCCCGTGAGCACCAGCATGTTGACGAGGATGTTGGTGCCGAAGCCGAAAAACGCGTTCCAGTCGCCCGATGTCCATAGCGCCGGCTTGAATTCGGGTTTGCCGGCCGTCCCCGTCAATGTGCTCATGATCGTCCCCCTGAAGTGGTCGAAGTCTTCATTGCCTCCAAGACTGCGGCTGAGTCCGCGACCCAGCCGAAGATGCCGCCCTGGGCCTTGATCATCTTCAGGCCCATCTCGTGAAATTCGGGGAAGTAGGACGCGCAGCCGTCGGAGATGACGACGCAGCGGTAGCCGCGGTCGTTGGCCTCGCGCACGGTGGTGTTGACGCACACTTCGGTGGTGACGCCGCACACCAGCAAATTCTCGATGCCGTATTTCTCCAGCACGTCGCCGAGCTCGGTGGCGTAGAACGCGCCCTTGCCGGGCTTGTCGATTACGATCTCGCAGTCGAGCGGATAGAGCTCGGGGATGATGTCGTGGCCGGCCGCGCCGCGAATGAGAATGCGGCCCATCGGGCCGGGATCACCGATCCGAAGGCTCGGTGCGCCACGCTCGATCTTTGCAGGCGGCGCGTCGGAGAGATCAGGCAGATGGCCCTCGCGGGTGTGGATCACCAGCATCCCGGTGTCGCGCGCTGCTTTCAGCATCGCGCCGATCGGTTTCACCGCACGCGCGAGCTGGCTGACGTCATTGCCGAGCGTCTCGCCGAAGCCGCCGGGCTCCATGAAGTCGCGCTGCATGTCGATGATGAGAAGCGCGGTGACGGACCAGTCGAGCCTGATCGGCTCGGGCTCGGCGCCAATGACGCCCCATGTCCGCTTGCTCGAGTCCAGCATGACGCCCGCCCCTCGCGAGAACTCTCTGTGTGAGGAGTTCTGCAAGCGCCGTGCCATTGTGTACAATGGCGATGGAGCGCGGGCGGCGATGAAATCGAACGTAAGCTCAGAAGGTTAGGCCGGAGACCGCGGCCTGCTCATTCCCTGTGCGACGGCTTTGCGGCGTGCATCTGCTCAAAGGATAGGCGCCCGCCGCCGTCATTCCGGGGCGACGCGAAGCGTCGAGCCCGGAATCCATCGGGCCGCAGTACGCGACGTGAAATGGATTCTCTGATGCGCAATTGCGCATCCTAGATCGCGCTACGCGCGCCCCGGAATGACGGGGAGAGTGCGTGGCGACGCCCTACCTCTACCGCCCCGCCCCATACAGCCGCCGATACTCGTCCTCATACGGCGCATAGGACTCCTTCAACGTCGCCATGTTGAGCAGCATGGTCGCCACCACAGCGCCGGCCTTGTCGAACACCCGTGTCCTGGCCCAGGCGCTTTCGGTGCGGCGGCTGCCGGAGAGCGCGACCACCTCGCGCTCGACCTCGTACTCCTCGCCCTCGAAGAGCGGCCCCTTCACGAGCCGGATCTCCTGGTCGGCGAACAGGCCGACGGCCGGGCCCTTGGTGGGCAGCGGATCGTCCTTGGAGCGGTACTGGAACAGCACGCTCAGCATCTCCATCGGGATGATGGCCCTGCCCCAGGGATTGTCGGCGCCGGAATAATAGGGCGAGTTCTCGGTGATGACCGCAAGCTTCTGGCGCAGCGAGAAGGGATAGAGGTCGCCCATGATCTGGTCGAACGCCATCCGCACCGTCTGCCGCTTGCTCGTGTGCGCGACCTTCACGTCGCGCAGGATCACGGGGTCAGTGAGCGGCTTGAGCTCACGCAGACGCAGGTCGAGGGCCGTCGGGCCGTCGACGATCGAGGCCGGCCCGCGCAGCACTTCAGTGCCGTCGCGTTTGACCATCTGAATTTGGCACTCCGGTTGCTCATCTGATGAGGCCATCAGGATCGCCTGCACCTCCTCGCCCTCGTAGCAGACGCTGCGATAGTGTGCGGACAGGCAGCCGGTCTCGAACCAGGCCTGCCCCCATTGCCGTTCGCCGAGCGGAGCGAACTGGCTGAAATGAGTGGGGCCTTCGATCGTGCCGCCCTTGAAGCCGAGCTTTTGCGCAGTCGCGTCGTCATGGATAGACGCGTGCGCGTCATAAGTTTGCGCCTGAAGCATCTGCCGCGGCTGCCGCCACGGTCCGACCAAGGCGCCTCCAGTCCGTGTGATCTCAGTCTCGAATGCGTTGGCAGCCATGATGTTCTCCGTAGCAAGCCATGACTAGCAGGAGCGCCACGGATGCGGCTAGCCATATTGACTTCGGCGGCCCATGCTTTTGACTGTCACAATTCGCGTCGCGCGGCCGCGATCCCTCCTGCAGCGCACATCCCACGCCGAACCGAGACGAGGACTTCCGAAATGACGCTGTTGCAGGTCGAGCTGGACGACAAATACCGGCTCGAATCGAAGCGGATCTTCCTGTCCGGCACCCAGGCTCTGGTCCGTCTGCCCATGTTGCAGCGCGAACGAGACCGGCTCCAGGGGCTCAACACCGGCGGCTTCATCTCGGGCTATCGCGGTTCCCCGCTCGGCATGTACGACCACGCGCTGTGGCGCGCGAAATCGCACCTCGCAGAGCACGACATCGCCTTCGTCCCCGGCCTGAACGAGGACCTGGCGGCAACGGCGGTCTGGGGCAGCCAGCAAGTCGGCCTGTTTCCCGGCGCCAAGGTCGATGGCGTGTTCGGCATCTGGTACGGCAAGGGCCCGGGCGTGGACCGCTCGGTCGACGCGCTCAAGCATGCCAACGCCGCCGGCACCTCGCGCAATGGCGGCGTGCTGGCGCTCGCCGGCGACGATCACGGCTGCCAGTCCTCGACGCTGGCGCATCAGAGCGAGCAGGTGTTCGCCGCGGCGCTGATCCCCGTGATCAATCCGGCGACGCTGCAGGATTATCTCGATCTCGGCCTCTACGGCTTCGCGCTGTCGCGCTTCTCCGGCTGCTGGGTCGGCTTCAAGGCGATCAGCGAGACCGTCGAGAGCTCGGCCTCGATCGACAGCGATCCCGAACGCATCAAGATCGTCCTCCCCGAGGATTTCGAGATGCCGCCCGGCGGCCTCAACATCCGCTGGCCAGATCCGCCGCTGGACGCGGAGAGGCGCCTGTTCGGGCCGAAGATGGCCGCTGTGCAGGCCTTTGCCCGCGCCAACCAGCTCGACCGCATCGTGCTCGATTCAAAGCCGGCCCGCCTCGGCATCGTCGCCACCGGCAAGGCGTATCTCGATCTGCGCCAGGCACTGGCCGATTTGGGGATCACCGACAAGGACGCCCAGGATCTCGGCCTGCGCATCTACAAGGTCGCGCTGACCTGGCCGCTGGAAGAAAGCGGCGCCAGGCGTTTCGCCGAAGGCCTTCAGGACATTCTCGTGGTCGAGGAGAAGCGCGGCTTCATCGAAGACCAGTTGATGCGGATCCTCTACAATATCGATGCCTCCCGGCGCCCGACGATCACGGGCAAGCGCGACGAGCGCGGCGCGCCGCTCTTGCCGAGCGAAGGCGAGCTGACGCCGACCATCGTCGCCGGCGCACTGGTGGCGCGCTTGCGCAAGCTCGGCCATCACAGCCCGGTGCTGGAGCAGCGCCTCGCCCGGCTCGAGGCCTTCGACAATCCCGTCACCACGACCTCGCAGATCAAGCTCGCACGCACGCCGTTTTTCTGCTCGGGCTGCCCGCACAACACCTCGACCCGCGTGCCCGAGGGCAGCCGCGCCATGGCCGGCATCGGCTGCCACGGCATGGCCCTGAGCATGCCGACCCGCCGCACCGATTTGATCTCGCATATGGGCGCGGAGGGCGTGAACTGGATCGGCCAGTCGCCCTTCACCACCGAGAAGCACATCTTCCAGAATCTCGGCGATGGCACCTACACCCATTCCGGCCTTCTCGCCCTTCGCGCGGCGTCGGCCGCCGGCATCAACATCACCTACAAGATCCTCTACAACGACGCCGTTGCGATGACCGGCGGACAACCGGCCGAAGGCGCCTTCAATGTCGCGCAGATCGCGCATCAGGTCTGGGCCGAGGGCGTCAAGCGCCTCGCGATCGTCTCGGACGATCCCACCAAATATCCTGATGGCAACTACTTCCCGCAAGGCGCGACCATCCATCATCGCCGCGAGCTCGATGCCGTGCAGCGCGAGCTGCGCGACGTCAGCGGCCTCAGCGTCATCATCTACGACCAGACCTGCGCCGCGGAAAAGCGCCGCCGCCGCAAGCGCGGGCTCTATCCCGATCCCGCCAAGCGCGCCTTCATCAACGAGCTGGTGTGCGAGGGTTGCGGCGATTGCTCGCAAGCCTCCAATTGCGTGTCGGTGCAGCCGCTGGAGACCGAGTTCGGCCGCAAGCGGCAGATCGACCAGTCGAACTGCAACAAGGACTTTTCCTGCGTCGAAGGCTTCTGCCCGAGCTTCGTCACGGTGCATGGCGGCACGCTCAAGCGGATGAAGACGTCGGCGGTCGATTCCAGCCAGCTGTTCGCCGACCTGCCGCTGCCGCCCGCGCGTGAGCTCGACGGCCCCTACAACATCCTCGTCACCGGCATCGGCGGCACCGGTGTCATCACCATCGGCGCGCTGCTCGGCATGGCCGCCCATGTCGACGGCCGCGGCTGCTCGGCGCTCGACTTCACCGGCCTGTCGCAGAAGAACGGCGCGGTGATGAGCCATGTCCGCATCGCACCGAAGCCGGAGGATATCTCCGCCGTTCGCATCACCACCGGCGGCGCCGACGTCATCCTCGGCTGCGACATGATCGTTTCGGCCGGCCCAGCCGCGCTCAGCCGCGCCGAGCGCGGCGTGACCAAAGCCTACATCAACGCAGACCTGCAGCCGACCGCGAGCTTCGTGCAAAACCCCGATCTCGATTTCGAGATGGGCACGATGCAGACCGTGCTGCGTGACGCCGTCGGCGACAAGAACCTCGACATCATCGACGCCACGGGCATCGCCTCGGCGCTGATGGGCGATAGCATCGCCACCAACCCCTTCATGCTCGGCTTCGCCTTCCAGAGGGGCGCGATCCCGCTGTCGCTGGAGGCCCTGCTCCGCGCCATCGAGATCAACGGCGCCGCGATCGAGATGAACAAGCTCGCCTTCACCTGGGGCCGCCTTGCCGCCCACGACATGTCGCGGGTACGCAGCGTGCTGCAGTTCAGAAGCCGCGCGGCCGCGCCGACCAAGTCGCTCGACGACATCATCGCAACCCGCGCCGAGTTCCTGACCTCCTATCAGGACAAGGCCTATGCCGACCGCTATCTCGAGGCCGTCGCCAAGGTGCGCAAGGCCGAGAGTGCGGCTTCGCCGACGTCCACGGAGCTGACCGAGGCGGTGGCGAAGAACCTTTTCAAGCTGATGTCCTACAAGGACGAATACGAGGTCGCGCGGCTCTACACCGACGGCAGCTTTGCCAACAAAGTGTCGGAGAAGTTCGACGGCGACTTCACGCTGAAGTACCACCTCGCACCGCCGATCTTCGCCAAGCGCGACAAGACGAGCGGACATCTGCAGAAGCAGGAGTTCGGCGGCTGGATGCTCCACGCCTTCCGCGTGCTGGCCAAGCTGAAGTTCCTGCGCGGCGGCGCGTTCGATCCGTTCGGCCGCACCGAGGAGCGCCGCGCCGAGCGCAAGCTGGTTGCGGATTATCTCGGCATGATCGACCAGCGGATGAGCGGATTGAAGGCCGAGCAGATTCCGCTGCTGACGCGGCTGGCGAAGGTGCCGGAGACGATCCGCGGGTTCGGCCATGTCAAGGAGGCCAACGTCAAGCTGGCGGCGGCCGAGAAGGCACGGCTGGAAGCGGAGCTGGAGAACAGCCGCTTTGCGGCGGCTGCGGAGTAGCGCGCGGACGCACACTCTCTCCACGTCATTGCGAGGAGCCGGCGACAAAATTGCGAAGCAATTTTGCGCTGGCGACGAAGCAATCCAGACTGCCTCCGCGGAAAGATTCCTGGATTGCTTCGCTGCGCTCGCAATGACGGAGATTGTGGGACGCGCTCGCCCAGCACTCGCTGTCATCGCCCGCGAAGGCGGGCGATCCAGTACTCCGAGACGGTTGTGGTTGAGCCGAGAGGCCGCGGCGTACTGGATGCCCCGCCTTCGCGGGGCATGACAGTGGTGGGGGTGGCGGAGAAGAGCCGGCTGGAAGCGGAGCTGGAGAACAGCCGCATTGCGGCGGCGGCGGAGCAATCGCTGGGGACGCGAAGCCCCTCGCCATCCGTCATTGCGAGGAGCGTAGCGACGAAGCAATCCAGGCTGCCTCCGCGGAAGGATTCTGGATTGCTTCGCTACGCTCGCAATGACGGAGATTGCGGGACGCGCTCGCCCAGCACTCGCTGTCATCGCCCGCGAAGGCGGGCGATCTAGTACTCCGAGACGGTTGTGGTTGAGCCGAGAGGCCGCGGCGTACTGGATGCCCCGCCTTCGCGGGGCATGACGGCGGTGGGGGTGGCTAGACTCGAGTTCCCACGGCAGCAGGCATCGCTGCCATCGTCACCGCGCCCTCCGCCAGATGCCTCCCCGCGATGTACCCGAACGTCAGCGCGGGCCCCAGCGTGATGCCCGGCCCGGGATAATTCCCATTCATGATCGAGCCCATGTCGTTGCCGCAGGCATAGAGGCCGGCGATCGGCGTGCCGTCCTCGCGCAGCACGCGCGCCTGCGCATCCACTTTCAGACCGATGGCCGTGCCGAGATCGGCCGGGTAGATCCGCATCGCGAAGAACGGCGCGTGGAGGATCGGCGCGACGCAGGGGTTGGGCTTGTGTCCGGCATCGCCGAGGTGGCGCTGATAGATGGTGCTGCCACGGCCAAACTCTGGATCGCGGCCCTCCTTCGCGCCATCGTTGTAGCTCGCAAGCGTCGCCGTGAGCACCGACGGCTTGATTCCGGTCTTCGCCGCCAGCTGCGCGACATCGGCCGCCTCGATCAATTCGCCACTCGCCACATAACGCCGCACATTGCGCGTGAACGGCTTGATGCGGCCGAGGCCGTAGGCCCAGAGGAACGGGCGGTCGCAGATCAAATAGAACGGCCGGTCCGGCTCGCCCTTGCCGTCGCGCAGCATGCCGAGCACGAACTCATGATACGACAGCGCCTCGTTGACGAAGCGCCGGCCGGCGGCGTTGACGGCAATCACGCCGGGCTTGGCGCGATCGGTCACCGTATGCGGGAACACGCCACGACTGCCGTCGGCGCGAGTGAATAGCGAGGCCGGCACCCAATAGGCCGGGCTGGTCGCATCCGTATTGAGCGCGGCACCAATCGTCGCCGCGAGGCGAAGCCCGTCGCCGGTGCCCGAACTATTCGTCGCTGAAACCTGTCCGGCCGCAGGCGGGAAGAAGCGCTTGCGCAGCGCCGGATCGTGCGAGAAGCCGCCGGTCGCCAGCACCACACCGCGGCGCGCAGCGATCAGCCGGTCGCGCGCGCCATGGCGGATGACGAGGCCGGCGACGCGATCGCCCTGCATCGAGAGATCCTCGACATCCGCGCTGAAGAGGATCTCGACCCGACGCGCCAGCAGCGAAGCATAGAGCCGGGCGGCGAGCGCATTGCCGAGATGCAGCGTGGTTCCGCGCGGGCTGCGCAGACGCTGCAAGGCGTACGCAGCCACCAGCCGCGCCGCGCGCAGGGTCGAGCGCAGCGATTTCCCGACACGCCGCAAATGCGGGATGTCTTGACGATTGACCATCATCCCGCCGAACAGCGTGAATTCCGGCAACGGCGCGCGCAGCCGCGCAAAGCCCTCGCCCAGCCGCTTGCCGTCGAACGCCACCGGCTCCAGCACGCGTCCGCCCGATGTCGCGCCCAGCCGCTCCGGATAATAATCCGGATAGACCTTCACCGGCTGGAGCCGCAGCTCGGTGTTGGCCTCGAGCCAGGAGATTGCTTCCGGCCCGCGCGCGAGGAACGCGGCCCGCAGACCCGCATTCGCAGGCTCCGGCACCGTGCTCGACAGATACTGCACGGCGTCGGTGACGCTGTCCGAGAGCCCCGCCTCCTTCATCTTGCTGTTGGCGGGGATCCAAACCATGCCCCCGGACCACGCCGTGGTGCCCCCGACGAAGGCGGTCTTCTCGATGACCAGCACGCGCAAGCCTTCAGCAGCGGCGACCGCCGCGGCCGTCATGCCGCCGGCGCCCGCGCCGATGACAATGACGTCGTAGGTCTCGTGTGCCGGCATCATGCGGCTGGGGTCCGAAGGCGAGGCATGACACCGTCATACCCCGCCCGTGGCCTCGCAGCTAGCGCGCCTTCTTCCGCTCGATCGGGTCGATATCGATCGCCCGCAGCCGGCCGAGCCGCAGCACGTCCATCGCGAGCCGCCGGCCGATACGGTCGCGGTCGAGCACGCGGATCAGATCGTCGACGCCGTTGATCTCGACGCCGTCGAGCCTGATCACGACGTCGCCGGGCAGCAAGCCCGCCTTCGCCGCCGGGCCATCGGGCTCGATCTGCATCAACAGCGCGCCCATCTTGTTCTCGACGCCGGCGAGCACCGCGTGCCGCCGCGGCACCGGCGCGGTCTGGCCGGCAACGCCGACATAGGCGCGGCGGACATAACCGTGACGGATGATCTCCGACAGCACGAATTGCGCGGTGTTGCTGGCAACCGCAAAGCAGATGCCTTGCGCGCCGTTGATGATGGCCGTGTTGATGCCGATCACCTCGGCGTTCGACGACACCAGCGGACCGCCGGAATTGCCGGGATTGAGAGCGGCATCGGTCTGGATGACGTCCTCGATGGTGCGTCCGCTGACCGAGCGGATCGAGCGGCCCAGCGCTGAGACCACGCCGGCCGTGACGGTCGATTCGAAGCCGAGCGGATTGCCGATCGCGACCACGAGCTGGCCGCGCCGCAACGTCTTGGAATTGCCGAGCGCGGCATAGGGCAAGTGCCGCGCGCCGTTGGCGCGCAGCAGCGCAAGATCGGTGTCGGGATCTGCACCCAACACCTGGGCCTCGCCGACATGGCCCTCGACGTCGCGCAGCCGGATCTCCTTCGAGGTCCCGACGACGTGGCTGTTGGTGAGGACGAGGCCATCGGGCGAGATCACGATGCCCGAGCCGAGCCCGCCGCGCTCGCGTCCATCAGGCACTTTCGGCCCGGTCTCGACGCGCACGACGGCGGGACCGACCCGGTCGGTCACATCGATCACGGCGTTTGAATACGCGTCCAGCAGCGCCCGGTCATCGACCGGCGCAGCCGCTTCTGTTCGCGATGACGGTGCGTCATCGACGATATCCGAGGTGAAATCCAGCATGGCAAGAGTCCTTGAAGGCTCACACAGATGGTGGCCTGTGCCATCTGGCGCAAGGTGCCCGCCGAAGGGCGCAGGGCTGGACTGCCCAGATGGCTAGGGCACCCGCCTGAGCGTACCGGCCCTCGCCTTCACCGGATCGAGCAGTGTCCAGTCGCCGTCCGGGAGCACATGCCCCTTGGGAAACGGCGCGCGCTGCTCGATCCCGAGCGAGCGCAGTACGCGGTCGTCCCGGTAGTAGCATTGCAGCACGACGCGGACGAGCGTTGCCGCGGCTGCGCCGCCCGTCTTGCGAAACTCCTGCGCCACCGCATCGCGCCTGCCGGCGTCGAGCTCGCCGATCGGCTGACCAGCAAGCCGCGCCAGATGATCCAGCGCCGCCGTCACCAGCTTGCTGTCGCGGCCGAGCGTGGCAAGAATATCCGCCTGGATCGCGGCATCGTCGGCGCCGGGCACCTTGTACGCCTCGCTGGCGGGCACGATCATCCCCGCAACGGTGCGAAGGTCGTCGCGCTGGATACGCGTGAGATTGTCTGCGGACATGACGGACCTCAATCGAACAAATTGGCGAGGCGCTGCTTCATCTGGTCGGCGATGTACAGCGCGAGGGCCTGGATGGTGGAGGTCGGGTTCACCCCGCCCGAGGTGACGAAGATGCTGCCGTCGACGATGAAGAGGTTCTTCACATCATGCGTGCGGCCCCATTCGTTGACGACGGATCGCTTGGGATCGGTGCCCATCCGCGCTGTGCCGAGCAGGTGCCAGCCGCCCCAGGGGATCGGCGAGTTGATGCAGATGTCGGTCGCACCGGCCGTTTCCAGGAACTCGCGGCCACGATTCAGCGCATGCTCCATCATCTTCCGGCTGTTCTCGGAGATCGTGTAGTCAATTTTCGGCGCGGGAATGCCGTGGCCGTCCTTCAGGACGGGATCGAGCGTGACCTGGTTGTGCTCCTCCGGCAGATCCTCGCAGATCGCGGAGAAACCGAGCCGATGGCCGTTGAGCTTGCGGAAGACGCGGTGGTGATCCTCGCCCCAGGGCAGAATGCCCTTCTGCTCGCTGACGACCGCCTCGAACACCGGCCCCGCGCCGCGCACGAACTGCACGCCATAGCCGCGCACGAAGCCGCGCGACAGGTCCGTGTCGTACCACTCCTTGCTCCACAGGCAGGTCGGCGGCGCGCGGTTGCTGTCGGTCGGCTCCTTCACATAGCCGTAGATCTGCGCGTAGGGATGGAACATCAAATTCTTGCCGACGAGGCCCGAAGAATTGGCAAGGCCGTTGGGAAAGCGGTCGGATTTCGAGTTCAGCAGCAGCCGCGGCGTGCCGACGCCGTTGCAGGCGATGATGACGACATGCGCGGGCTGGAATTGCTCGACGCCGTCCTTGTCGTAATAGACCACGCCCGACGCCATGCCGTTCTCGTCGGTGGTGATCTCGCGCACCCGGCAATGGGTGCGCAGCTCGACCCCGGCGCGGACCGCATGCGGCCAGTAGGTGATGTCGGTGGACGACTTTGCGCCTTGCGCGCAAGCCGGCGTGCAATGGCCGAGATTGATGCAGCGGGCACGGCCCTCATAGTCGGTGGTCGCGACCGTCGTGTCCGACGGCCACCAGTGCCAGCCGCGCTCGTTCATGGCCTTGCCGATGATGGCACCCGACAATCCCATCGGCTGCTGCGGCATCGGCGGATGCGTCAGCGGCGAGAGCGGATCGCCCGACAAACCGGACGTGCCCATCATCCGGTCGTTCTCTTCGAAGAACGGGGTCAGCGCGTCGTAATCGATCGGCCAGTCGTCGGCGACACCGTCGAGCGTCTTCACCTTGAAATCGGAAGGATGCAGCCGCGGCCAATGCGCGGTGTACATCACGGTCGAGCCGCCGACCGCATTATAGTTCACGACCTTGATCGGCGAATTGTCATCGTTGATCGGGTAGTCCTCGGGCCGGCCGCGCACATTCGGGCTCGACGACCACTCGCCGTAGAACTTGGCCTCCCAGTCCCGGCCCGTGCTCGGATATTCCGCCGGGTTCATCCAGCCGCCCTGCTCCAGGCAGAGAATGTGCATCTTGGTCTCGGCCAGCGACCACGCCACCGCCGCGCCTGACGCGCCGGCACCGATGATCAGGACGTCCACGGGCTCTTTCATCGCAACCTTTTCCTCCCGCCCTCGCCGCTTTCCGGGCGATTCGGCCTGCACTGTCGGCAAGGCCCGCGAACGATAGGATCAGAGCGGGCGGGGAGTAAAGCCGCGAGGCCGGAATGTCGCACTTCGCAGGGTGCAGACCATTGGTATCGCCACATCCGGATGCTAGGAACAGGCGACCGAGCAATCGATAGCGAGACCGTATGTCCTTCCGAAATGCTTTTGCCGCCGCCCGCGCGTTTGCGCTTGTTTGTTTCTTTGCCTTGTCCGGAGTTCTGGCGACGTCGGAGTCCACCTCCGCGCTGACGGCTGCCGCGACGGTCCGCGACGGCAACTCCATCCAGCTCAACGACATCACCTACCGGCTCGATGGCGTCGACGCCCCCGAACTGGACCAGGTCTGCATCGACGATCACGCCGACCCTTGGACCTGCGGCATCGACGCGCGCGACCAGCTGGCGAAGCTGATCAACAAGCGCTCCGTACGGTGTGACGATGTCGGGCCGGAAAAGAGCTTCGGCAAACGCCATCGCGCCATCTGCACGGCCGAGGGCGACAAAACGACCCTGAACGAGCAACTGGTCAAGCTGGGATTTGCCGTCGCGCGGGAGCCGATCAAGGCAAACGTCAAGCCGGCGGCGGGCGAAGCCAAGACGGCCTCGGCCGGAATCTGGAAGGGCTGCTTTGTTGCACCGCAAGACTTCCGGAGCGGCAAGAAGGACGGCGCCCTCCTGGGCGCGGCCTGCCGCCAGGACCGCGACAAGGAAATTCGCGCCGTGCTGTTCCCGGAGGAGCTGACCATGCCGCCGAGCTGCAGCATCAAGGGCAAGCTCGCGGTCCGCGCGCGCGTCACCGGCAATATCGGCATCTATCATCTGCGGGGGTGCCCGAGCTACCCGGCGACCACCAAGCCGGACCGCTGGTTCTGCTCGGAGGACGACGCCCAGGCGGCCGGATTCCGGAAGGCCTATAACTGCCGTCGGCCAAAGTGAACAAAGCCCTTCACGCATCCGTGAGTGGTAGTTCGGGACCGTATTGATCCGGAATTGAACAAAGTCGGAAGTTGCTGCATTTCTATGCGTACGCAAGCGCTTGCGCGAGCGTTTCCTCGGCAGCAATCCGGCTTCGGCCGATTGCCTTGCTTGGGCGTTTCCTCCCTAGACTTGGGCCGCTTGTCACAACAAGCGGCTCTTCTTTTTTGGGCGGTGCTGTGCACCAAGTCCGTCATGCCCGGGCTTGTCCCGGCCATGACGACGAAGATCGCGAACGCCGCGCGCTACTGGCGCATCATGATCTGGTCCATCGGCGGCATGTTCGCGTTCAGATGCGCCATGATCCAGACCGTGCCTCCGACCACAAGGAACACCACCAGCAGCCCGAAGGCCAAGGCCAATACGTTGTTGGTGTTGTCGGGGCCGGTCGTGATGTGCAGGAAGAACACCAGATGCACCCCCATCTGCGCGATCGCGAGCACGATCAGCGCCACGGGGATCGAGGGCTGCCAGACCAGATCGGTGCCGGCGATGAAGAACGACGTCGCCGTGAGCAGCAGCGCCAGAACAAGACCGACGACGTAACCCAGGATCCGCCCGCCGACGCTGTGTTGCTCTTCCTCGCCCGGTGCGAGGTCTTGTCCGATATGGGCCTGATCGCTCATGCGCCACCTCCCAGCAGATAAACGACGGAGAAGACCCCGACCCAGATGATGTCGAGCGCATGCCAGAACAGCGCAAAGCAAATCATCCGGCGCAGGACGTCGGGCCGAAAGCCCTTGGCGAACACCTGGGCCATCATGGTGAGCAGCCACAACACGCCGGCGGTGACATGCAGACCGTGGCAGCCGACCAGCGAGAAGAACGCGGTCAGGAACGCGCTGCGCGATGGACCGTAGCCGCGCGCGATCAGGTCGGTGAATTCCTTGAATTCGATGACGAGGAATATCATCCCGAGCAGGCAGGTCACGGCCATGCCGAGATAGAACCAGAAGCGGTTGCGTACGTCGGCTGCGATGCTTGCCATGCCGCAAGTGAAGCTCGACAGCAGCAGACAGACCGTCTCGATCGCGACGTTTTTTTGCTCGAAGATCTCCGAGCCCCTGGGACCGCCGGCAGTCTGATCGACCAGCACCGCATAGGCCGCGAAGAAGCAGGAAAACATCACGATGTCGGAGAGCAGGAAGATCCAGAAGCCGTAGGCCGTGACGATCCGCTTCGGCGCGGGCCCGGCATGCTCGATGACGACGCCGATATGATGGGGATCGGCGTTCGCGTGGCCGGCGGTCGCGGTCATCGCCATCAGACTGCCCCCGCCATGCTGACGAGGTTGCGCCGCTCCTCGAGATTCACACGGTCGATTGCTGCGACTTCCTCGGCCGGGATGACGTATTCGTCATGGTCGCGCCAGGCGAACACGACGAAAGTCGCCCACGCGCCGAGGCCGCCCAAAATCACCATCCACCAGATATGCCAGATCAGCGCAAAGCCCATGATGGTGGCGAAGAACGCGCAGACGAAACCGGTCGGGGAGTTCCGGGGCATCTCGATGTCACGATATTCGGGCGCTTCGTGCTCGAGCGATTGCTGCCGGGCGCGGGCCTTCATGTCCCAATAGGCGTCTTCGCCACGCACGTCGGGATTGAAGGCGAAATTGAACACCGGCGGCGGCGACGACGTCGCCCATTCCAGCGAACGGCCGTCCCAGGGATCGCCGGTGCGATCGCGCAACGCCTCGCGATTGCGGATGCTGACCACGAGCTGCACGATCTGGCAGACCACGCCGACCGTCAGCACTGCCATGCCGATGACTGCGACGATCATCCAGGGCCGCCACGCCGCGACATCGTAATGCTGCATCCGTCGCGTCATGCCGAGCATGCCGGCGATATAGAGCGGGACAAAGGTGATGAAGAAGCCGAGGAAGGTGAACCAGAACGCCGCCTTGCCCCAGCGCTCGTCGAGCCGGAAGCCGAACGCCTTCGGAAACCAGTATTCGAAGCCGGCGAAGGCACCGAACAGGACGCCGCCGATGATGACGTTGTGGAAATGCGCCACCAGGAACATGCTGTTGTGGAGCATGAAGTCCGCCGGCGGCACCGCGAGCAGGACACCCGTCAATCCCCCGACGATGAACGTGACCATGAATCCGACGGCCCACAGCATCGGCGTCGCGAAGCGGATGCGGCCGCCATACATCGTGAACAGCCAATTGTAGATCTTCACGCCCGTCGGCACCGCGATGATCATGCTGGCGATGCCGAAAATGGCGTTGACGTCGGGCCCCGCCCCCATCGTGAAGAAATGATGCAGCCAGACCATGAAGGAGATGACGCAGATCGCCATGGTCGCCAGCACCATGGAACGATAGCCGAACAGCGCCTTGCCGGAGAACGTCGAGACCACCTCGGAGAAGATGCCGAAGGCCGGCAGCACCAGGATGTAGACCTCCGGATGACCCCAGGCCCAGATCAGGTTCATGAACATCATGACGTTGCCGCCGGCTTCATTGGTGAAGAAATGGAAGCCGAGATAGCGGTCGAGCAACAGCATCGCGAGCGTCGCGGTGAGGATCGGGAAGGCCGCGACGATCAGCAGGTTCGAGGCCAGCGTGGTCCAGCAGAACATCGGCATGCGCAGATAGTTCATGCCCTTTGTGCGCAGCTTCAGCACCGTCGTGACGAGATTGATGCCGGCGACCAGCGTGCCGATACCCGAGATCTGCAGCGACCAGGCGTAATAATCGACGCCGACGCCGGGCGAATAGGACAATTCCGACAGCGGCGGAAAGGCGAGCCAACCGGTGCGCGCGAACTCCCCGACCACGAGCGAGAGATTGACCAGCAGCGCGCCGGTCGCGGTCAGCCAGAAGCCGACCGAATTGAGCGTCGGGAACGCGACGTCGCGTACGCCGAGCTGGAGCGGCACGACGAGGTTCATCAGGCCGATCACGAACGGCATCGCCACGAAGAAGATCATGATGGTGCCGTGCGCCGAGAAGATCTGGTTGTAGTGCTCGGGCGGCAGATAGCCCTGCGATTGATAGGCGACCGCCTGCTGGATCCGCATCATGATGGCGTCGCTGCCGCCGCGCAGCAGCATCACCGAGGCCAGCAGGATGTACATCACGCCGATCCGCTTGTGATCGACGCTGGTGATCCATTCGTGCCACAGATACGGCAGATGCCCTTTCGCCACGACCCAGATCAGCACGGCAAGGATCGCGACCAGCACGATGGCGCCCGCGATCAGCGGAATGGGCTGGTCGAGCGGAATTGCGGACCAGTCGAGCTTACCGAGCATCAACGCCTCCACTGTGCGGACGACCGGCGTCGGAGATCAGCTCCGGGCCCGGTCCCGGCGGAATGTGCTGGTTCGCAATCAGATCGAACAGCCTGGGGTCTTCGAGCCGATAGGCCGGCCTGCCCTTTTCGATCCCCTGCTGCATCAGCTTGGTGTAGCCGGCCTCGTTCAGCACGGCGTCCGTTTTGGCCGTGGTCGCCACCCAGTCGGGAAAGGCGAGCGGCGAGATCACGTTGACGTCGAACATCATGTCGGGAAAGCCGTCGCCGGAGAAATGCGCCGACAATCCCCGCAGCTTGCCCTCGTTGTCGGCGCGGAGGTTCAGCTTCGTCACCATGCCGTTCATGGTGTAGATCATGCTGCCGAGCTGCGGGATGAAGAACGTGTTCATCACGCTCGACGACGTCAGCTGGAAGTTCAGCTCGGCGCCGGCCGGCACCGTCAGCGTGTTGACGGTGGCGATACGCTGGTCGGGATAGATGAAAAGCCATTTCCAGTCGAGCGAAACCGCCTGAATGCGAACCGGGCTGCCGGTGCCGGGCACCGGTGCTGCGGGATCAAGCTGGTGCGAGCCGATCCAGGCGACGCCGCCGAGCAGGATGACGGTGAGCGCGGGGATCGCCCACACCACCATCTCGACGCGGCCGGAATAGACGAAGTCCGGCTGGTAGCGCGCTTTTGGATTCGAGGCGCGAAACCAGAATGCAAAGGCCAGGATCGCGATGATGGTCGGCACCACGATCGCGAGCATGATGAAGACGGAATCGACCAGAATGGTTCGGTTGGCCGCGGCCACGGGCCCTTGCGGATCGAGCAGATTCATCGGCAAGCCACTGGCGGTTGGGGAAGCCCCGGGAGAAAGCGCGAGCGACAAACGCCCCCGCAACAAACGCGTTTGAGCGACGACGGTTCCGGAAATCGTCGGTAGCACCAACCCGATCCCGCGCGGCGGCATGCAATTCCGTGCGATGTCAATGACATCCGCGCTGGCCCATCGGCCTTCTCTCTCCTGCATCCCGTTGCTATCGTCGGCAAAAAGCAGCGGGATGAAACGGGATGCAGGGCCCTGAGGACGATGCCGGCCTCGCCGGCAAGGTGGCGCTGATCAGCGGCGGCGGCGCCGCCGGCGACGGCATTGGCAACGGCCGCGCTGCAGCAATATTGCTGGCCCGGGCCGGAGCAAGAGTGCTCGTTGCCGATCGCGACCTCAAGCTCGCCGAACGCACCGTGGAGATGATTGCCGCCGAGGGCGGCACGGCGGCGGCGCACGGCGGTGACGTCACAAGCGAGGGCGATTGCAAGGCGCTGGTGGAAGCCGCGCTCGACCGCTGGGGCCGGCTCGATCTCCTCGACAACAATGTCGGCATCGGCAGCCGCGGCAGCGTGGTGGACGAGCCGCCGGAGCAATATCGCCGCGTCATGCAGGTCAATGTCGAGACCATGTTCCTGCTGTCCAAGCACGCAATCCCCGCCATGATCAGGACCGCCGGCGGCGGCGCGATCGTCAACATCTCCTCGATCTCGGCGTTGCGGCCGCGCGGACTCACGACCTACACGACATCCAAGGCCGCCATCATCGGCCTGACACGTGCCATGGCGGTGGATCACGGCCGCGACAACATCCGCGTCAACTGCATCTGCCCCGGCCCCATGTACACGCCGATGGTCTACGCCCGCGGCATGAGCGAGCAGGCCCGCGCCAACCGCGCCAAGGCCTCGCTGCTCAAGACCGAAGGCACCGGCTGGGACGTCGGCCACGCCGTCAAATTCCTGCTCGGCAATTTTGCGCGCTACATCACCGGCCAGGTGCTGGTGGTCGATGGCGGCGTGACTCTGCAGGCCCCCGAACGCGAGTCACAGGAACACTAGAGGAAGCATAGAAATGGCCCGCCTGCCCTATCTCGAGGCCGACCAGGTCGCGCCCGAATATCGCGACATGCTCAAGCGCAACACCAACCTGCACAAGCTGCTGGTCAACTCGCCGGAGATGGCGCGCGCCTTCAACGGCATCGGCGGTTACATCCGCTTCAAGAGCAAGCTCGACCCGCGGCTTCGCGAGCTCGCCATCCTCCAGGTCGGCTGGATGGAGCGGTCGGAATACGAATTCACCCACCATGTGAAGATCGGCAAGGAGTTCGGCGTCACCGACGAGGACATCGCCGGCATGATGGCGGAGACCGAGGGCAAGCCCTCGAAGCTGGAGCCGCCGGCAAAAGCGATCCTGAAAGGCGCCCGCGAGATGGTGCGCGAGCTCGCCATGTCGGAGGCGACCTTCGCCGAGATCAAGAAGGACCTCTCCGACGAGCACATGACCGATCTCGTTCTCACCATCGCCTTCTATTGCGGCGTGGTCCGCGTGCTCGCGACCATGAAGATCGACAACGAGCCGTATTACAAAGAGGTACTCCAGCAGTACCCGATCCCGGGAGTGAACTGACATGCGCTTGAAGGACAAGGTTGCGATCGTGGTTGGCGCCGGGCAAAGCCCTGGCGAGGGCATGGGCAACGGCCGCGCCACCGCGCTGACCTTCGCGCGCGAGGGTGCCAGGGTGCTGTGCGTCGACCATCATCTGGAATCAGCACAGGAAACGGTCGCGATGATCGCGGCCGCGCAGGGCACGGCCGCGGCCTTCAAGGCCGACGTGACCAAGGCCGCTGACATCAAGGCGATGGTGAAGGACGCGCAGACCCGCTGGGGCCGGATCGACGTGCTGCACAACAATGTCGGCGTCAGCCTGTCCGGCGGCGATGCCGAGCTGCTGGAGATCACCGAAGAGGCCTTCGACCGGGTCGTCGCCATCAACCTGAAGAGCTGCATTCTCGCCGCGAAAGAGGTGATCCCCATCATGCGCGCGCAAGAGAGCGGCGCCATCATCAACATCTCCTCGATGGCCGCGATCACGACCTATCCCTACGTCGCCTACAAGGCGACGAAGTCGGCGATGATTGCCTTCACCGAGCAGCTCGCCTACCAGAACGCGGAGTATGGCATCCGCGCCAATGTCATCCTGCCCGGCCTGATGAACACGCCGATGGCCGTCGACACCCGCGCCCGCGAATGGCACAAGACCCGCGCCGAGGTCGAAGCCGAGCGCGACAGCAAGGTGCCGCTGCGCAAGAAGATGGGCACGGGCTGGGACGTCGCGAACGCAGCGCTGTTCCTGGCCTCGGACGAAGCGAACTTCATCACCGGCGTGACGCTGCCGGTGGATGGCGGCGCGAGCGTGAGGCGAGGGTAGAAGCCGCGCGCACGGTGCCGCTTCCCTTCTCCCCTTGTGGGAGAAGGTGGCGCGAAGCGCCGGATGAGGGGTCTCTCTCCGCGCGCTCAAATGAGCATTGGACTCGTGGAGAGAACCCCTCACCCGTCTCGCCGCCATGCGAGCCACCCTCTCCCACAAGGGGAGAGGGTGCACCGTCACTGCGGCTGCCGGCTCACCCGCCAGATCGTCCCGTTGCCATCCTCCGACACCAGCAGCGCCCCGTCCTTCGCCACGGCGACACCCACCGGCCGACCCCACACCTCGGTGTCACTGACCACGAAGCCCGTGACGAAATCCTCGTACTCGCCCGTCGGCTTGCCGTCCTTCATCCGGATGCGGATCACCTTGTAGCCGGTGCGCTTCGACCGGTTCCAGGAGCCGTGCTCGGCGGCAAAGCCATCGCCCTGATACTCGGCGGGAAACTGCGAGCCCTGGTAGAACGTCATGCCGAGCGAGGCCGAATGCGGCTGGATCAGCACGTCGGGCGCCGTCACCTTGTCCTTCAGGTCAGGCCGCGCGCCGGCATGACGCGGGTCTTCATTGTTGCCGATGTAGAACCACGGCCAGCCGTAGAACGCGCCCTCCTTCACGCTGGTGACATAGTCGGGCACGAGATCGTCGCCAAGACCGTCGCGCTCGTTGGTCGAGCACCAGGGCAGACCGGTCTGCGGCTGGATCGCAAGACCGACGCAATTGCGGATGCCGGTGGCGTAGATCTTCCGCTCCTTGCCATCGGGCGTGAACGCCAGCACCGCCGCACGCTCGGTCTCGCTGGCCCAGGCCGCGCCGAGCGGCTGCGCTTTCGACCACGCCTCCAACCCGCCCGGCGGCGTGCCCAGACCTTCCGCGACATTGCTGAGCGAGCCGACCGAGACCAGCATGCGCTTGCTGTCGGGCGTGAAGACGATGTCGCGCGTGGAATGGCCGCCGTCATGCGGCAGGCTCGGCACGATCGTCTCCGCCTTGGCGCGCGCCTTGACGTCGCCGGCCTGATAGGGGAAGCGGACCACGCTGTCGGTATTGGCGACATAGACCCATTGCGGATTGTCGCCATTCGGGAAGAAGGCGATGCCGAAGGGCTGGCGCAAGCCGCTGGCAAAGACCTCGTTGCTCGCGACCTTGCCGCCGTCGCCGGCGCGCAGCACGCGGATGGTGCCGGTCCGCGTCTCCGCGACGAACACGTCGCCGTTCGGCGCCACCCGCACGATGCGCGGGGCGCGCAAGCCTTCGGCGAACAGCTCGATCTTGAAGCCCGCGGGCACCAGAAGCGTGGCCTCAGGCGGACGCGGCACCACGCGCGACGAGCTCGCGACGGACCGCGTGGCGCCGGGCCTGACCAGATCCTGCGGCCGGATCAGCCTGACCGTGCCGGGCTTGTCGGACTGCCAATCGCCATAAGCGTCCTTGCCCTGCAGCACCGGCTCGGCCTGCGCGCCGGCCGCAACCAGCACCAGCACCGACATCGCCGCAATCGAAATCAAGTTCTTCACGTCGTTGCTCTCCCGACCTGCGCATGCCCGAACGATGTGCGTCAACAGCAGCCTATCGTACTGGAAAACACCACCGATAGATGCGACACATTGTAGGGGCACGGCCGCGATTTGCGGTCATCAAAGGTGCGGCATCCCTGCCGCGCCTGACGGGGTGATCATGTGGGGATCCATCATATCGGAATGGGCGAGCCTGCTGCTCCGATGGCTGCACGTGGTCGCCGCGATCGCCTGGATCGGCAGTTCCTTCTACTTCATCGCCCTCGACCTCAGCCTGAAACCAAGGACTGACCTGCCCGATGGCGTGCAGGGCGAAGCCTGGCAGGTCCATGGCGGCGGCTTCTACCGGATCATGAAATACATGGTGGCGCCGAGCCAGATGCCGGACGAGCTGACCTGGTTCAAATGGGAGGCCTACACCACCTGGCTGTCCGGCTTCGCGCTGATGGTGGTGGTGTATTATCTCGAGGCCGACCTGTTCCTGGTCGACAAGTCGATCCTCGACCTCACACCGTTCCAGGCCGGCCTGTTCAGCTTCTTCAGCCTCGCGCTGGCGTGGCTGCTCTATGAAGCCGCCTGCCGCACCGGGCTTGCCCAACGCGAGCTGCCCTTCGCCATCGGCGGCTATCTGTTCCTGGTCGCGCTGACCTATGCCTTCACCCACGTATTGAGCGGCCGGGGCGCCTTCAACCAGATCGGCGCGATCATCGGCACCATCATGGTCGCGAACGTCTTCACACTGATCATCCCGAACCAGAAGAAGATCGTGACGGCGCTGATCGCGGGAAAGGCGCCGGATCCGAAGCTCGGCAAAACCAGCAAGGAGCGCTCGGTCCACAACAACTATCTGACGCTTCCCGTCGTCGTGCTGATGATCAGCAACCACTATCCGCTGCTCTATGCCACGCGCTTCAACTGGATCATCGTCGCGATCATCCTGGCGCTCGGCCCTGTGATCCGCCACTTCTTCAACGAGCGGCACGCGGGCCGCAAATCGCCGTGGTGGGTGTGGGGCGTGGCCGCGGCAGGCGTGATCGCGATCCTCTTCCTCTCCGCGGCCGGCCCGCGCGAGGTGAAGACCGGCGCGCTGCCGGCACCGGCTACGCTTGCCAATGTCGAGGACATCGTGATGTCCCGCTGCAGCATGTGCCATGCAGCCGAGCCGGTCTGGGCCGGGATCGTCACCGCGCCGAAGGGCATCCTGCTCGATGCGCCCGAGCACATCCGCCGCAACATCCGCCTGATCGGGCGCGTCGCGGCCTGGTCCAGCGCGATGCCGCCCGGCAACATCACCGAGATGACGAGCGAGGAGCGCGCTATTGTTGCCGCCTATCTCGAACAGGCCCGTTGATCACGCGGCGCCAGATCGTTTCGCGGAATGAAATTCCGCATCTCGCGCCGAATTGAAAATGACTTGATCGCCTATCCGGCGTAGACATGACCCGCAGCCGCCGTCGCGGCTCGAAATGATTGCAATCGGGGAAGAACAGTGGCCCTCAAAAACGTCATCGGTATCGACCACGCCGTGGTCATGGTGAAAGACCTCGACCAGGCCGCCGAGAACTACCGGCGCCTCGGCTTCACAGTCTCCCCGCGCGGCACCCACAGCACGCATATGGGCACCGGCAACTACACCATCATGTTCGACCCTGATTATATGGAGCTGCTCGGCGTGCTCGCCGCGACGGAGCACAATGCGCCGGCCCGCGCCTTCCTCGACAAGCGCGGCGAAGGCATCGAGCGCATCGCCTTCACTGCGGTGGATTCCACCGCCGGCGCGGAAGAGATCCGCGCCCGCGGCCTGACGCCGATCGGGCCGACCGATTTCGAGCGGCCGGTGACGCTGCCTGACGGCACGATCTCGGCGGCAAAATTCCGCACCTTCATGTGGGCGACCGCCGAAGCGCCCGGCGGCGTCCGCATCTTCGCCTGCCAGCACAAGACGCGCGAGACCGTGTGGATCCCCGAACTGATGAAGCACGCCAACGCGGCCAAGCGGATCAAGCAGACGCTGATCGCAACGCCCGAACCGGCGCAGGAAGCCGCGCATCTCGGCCGGCTGATCGACCGCGAACCGAAGGCGGAAGCCGACGGCGCCGTGACCGTGCCCTCCGGCGGCGATCGCGCCGACTTCGTCTATCTGACCCTGGAGCAGCTCGCAAAGCGCTATCCCGGCGTGCCGCTCGCCGGCCTGTCCGAGCGCGGCGGCGCCGCGCTGGTGCTCGTCAGCGGGGATCTTGCGGCGACGGAAAAGGCGCTGGGGTCGGCCGCCGTGCGCAGCGGAGCCGCGGTCTGCGTGCCGCCGGCCAAGGCCAACGGCACCTTGCTCGCCTTTATTGCCGGCTGATTTGAACGAATTCTTTAACGCATGTTTACCCGGCGGCTCTAGGATTCCCTGCAATCCAAGCCACCGGGGCCAAACGCATGTTCAAAGAGGGATCGCCGATCGCCTATGACGCGCCGGCCGAGCTGAAGAAGTGGCCGTCGCTCAAGGGCGAGCGGCAGAAGCACCGAGGTCCGCCCTATCTCATCTACAACGGCACGCTCGCCGACTGCGTCCGCGAGCTCATGGGCAAGCCGATCAAGGGCATCTCGCTCTACGACATCATGACGAAACCGCAGGCCGCCTTCGAGCAGACCGTGCTGTCGCCCGGCGATGCCGCCGAGATCGCGATGCGCAAGGACTTCCCCAAGGACTGATCCAAGGGATTAATTCGAGGATCAGTTCGCCGCGCGCTTGCCGGCCGTCGAGGCCCGCTGCTTCGAAGAAGACTCAGTCGGCGCATCGAGGAAGACGACGGGCGTGCCGCGCTTCACGTTTTCACCGAGCACGCGCGCATCCCAATTGGTGAGCCTGACGCAGCCGTGCGACGCCGACTTGCTGACCCGGTCGGGCTCCGCCGTTCCGTGGATGCCATAGCCCTGCGCCGACAACCCGATCCAGTACGACCCCACGGGATTGTTGGGCCCCGGTTTGACCTCGAACGGCTTTTTGGATTTTACGCTCTTGAATTTGTACTCGGGATTGTAGTGATAGGTGGGGCGCTCGTCAGTGGCGGTGACCTTCAGCGTTCCCGTCGGCGTAGGTCGATCCGGACTGCCGATTGACGCCGGATAGAACGCGACCAGACGACCCGAGGCCTCGAAAGCCTTCAGCGCCGCGTGCGGCTTGTCGATCTCGATGCGAACAATACGCGGAAGCTCTCGCCGCGCCGGCACGTTCGCGACGACGATCGTCTCGCCGCTCTTGTCAAACGACTTTCCGGGATTGAGCGTCCTCAGCAGCTCCTCGCTCATGTGGAATTTTTCCGAGAGCCCTTCGAGCGGACTGGTGAAGCTCAACGCCTCCAGCGACTTCATGTCGTCGAGCTTGGCCGGCAGCTTTTTGAGGAACGGCCCCTTCACGTCTGCATCGGTGATCTCATAGTCGACGAGGACTGGGCCTTCGCTTGCAGCGTTCAACTTGTCCCAGAGTTCTGGAGCAATGGTCTTGTCGACGCTGAGACCATTTTGCTCCGCGAACGCCTTCAGCGCCTTCTGCGCGTTTTCGCCGAGCTTGCCGTCGATCTGGCCGGGAGAGAATTGCGCGCGATCGAGCAGGATCTGAAGCTTCGTGGCCGGCGCGCTGGTCTTGTCGGCGGCCACCGGCTTTTCGGGGCGCGCGGCCTCATTCACCGCTTTTGCATCGAGATGACCCGCAACCGCCGGACAGACGAACCACAGCGACATCGCAGCGCCAAGCATCCATCGCGTCATGACTGCTCATCCCGTTCGCGAAAGGCCCGCAAGATCGCGGGGAGTTTCCCTTTGGGAACACCGTAGTAACACCGTAGCCGCCGTCGAAATCGCAGCTTTGCCGCAATCGGACGGTTAAGAACTCCTTATCGCCGGCGCAGCGCTGGCCCGTTCATCCCACAGTTCGAGGTTGCCCCAGCAATGCGATTTGTCGTCGCGGCTTGCGCCGCGTTCATGATTCTGATGTGCGACCTCGATCCGTCGGCGTCCCGGCAAGCATCAACTTTCGATCACGCCGCTCTTCAGAACGATCGGGCCTCCCCACTTGTTCCTGTGGTCGAACTCTTCCTTGCAAGCGTGCAGGCGATCGAGCTCGCCAATGCGCGCGCCGCCTATGAGCCGGTGATCGAGCCACCGCCTGTGGTCGAGCCAGCCCTGCAGGCGCCGGTTTCGTCCACCGAACGATTCTGCCATGCGCTTCGCGAGGCCGCGGAAGCCAGCGGCATTCCCGTGCCGTTCTTTGCCCGCCTGCTCTGGCAGGAGAGCCGTTTCAAGTCCGACGAGGTCAGCCAGGCCGGCGCACAAGGCGTCGCGCAGTTCATGCCGGAGACGGCTGCCGAAGTTGGGCTCGACGATCCCTTTGATCCCATGAAGGCGCTGCCGGCATCGGCGAAGTTCCTGCGCAAGCTGCGCGATGATTTCGGCAATCTCGGCCTCGCCGCCGCCGCCTACAATGCCGGCCCGGGCCGCATTCAGAAGTGGCTCGCCAAGGAAAGCGAGCTGCCGCGCGAGACGCGTGACTATGTCCGCATCATCACCGGCACCAAGGCCGAGGACTGGACCGAGCGCTCGGAAGCCATTGCGATCCGCATCGACCTGCCGCGCGAGGCGCCCTGCGAAGGCGTCGGCAGCCTGTCGAAGACGAAGGATGTCGCTTGGGTTCCCGTCAATTTGACGCCGTCCGCCAATGCGTTCATTCGCAAGGCCGAACAGCTCGCCGCGCGGCTGGCGACGAGCCGTGCCCGCAAGCGCTTCGCAACCCTGCTGCGGAAGAGCGCGACGGCCCACGGCAAGGCGCGCAGCATGATTGTCGCGCGTGCCGCCGGAAAGGGTGTAAAATCCCGCGCCATCCGTCTCGCTTTGCGCGAGCGGCCGTCTGGCTAGAATTCGGAGCCGCCCGCCTAGGCGGTTCCGACCTGGACCGCTGCGTCCGCACGAAACCTGCGATGCCATCGAAGAGTGCCGGGATCATCGCCTATCGGAAGCGCCGAGTGATCGAGGTTCTCCTGGTTCATCCCGGCGGGCCATTCTGGCGGAACAAGGATGTCGGTGCCTGGTCGATCCCCAAGGGCGAATATGCCGACGACGAAGATCCGGAAGTCGCGGCGCGGCGGGAATTTGCCGAAGAGCTCGGGCTGGAGCTGTCCGGGCCGCTGACCACTCTCGGTGAGGTCAGGCAGCGCGGAGGCAAGCTCGTCACCGCCTTTGCAGCCGAGTTCGATCTCGACATTGGCAATATCAGCAGCAACACTTTCGAGATGGAATGGCCGCCCCGGAGCGGCAAGCGACAGAGCTTCCCCGAGGTCGATCGCGCCGAATGGTTTTCGCTCGACAAGGCGAGCGAAAAGATCAACCCAGGACAACGCCCCCTGCTCGATCGCGTGGCCCGGCTGGCCGGCGGCGAATAGACGCGCTACGCGACGCCACTCAAACCGGCTTGTCGTCGTCCGTCACCGGCGACGTCACCACCAGGAAGACGAGATCGGTGAGGCCCGAATTCGCGATTGCGTGCTCGACGCCCGGCGGCAGGAAGATCACATCGTGCTTGCGCACCACATGGTTCTTGCCCGCGATCTCCATCAGCCCCTCGCCTTCGAGCACGTGATAGACCTGCTCCTGCACCTTGTGATGGTGCCGCGCGACATGGGCCATCGGCTGATACATCGAGATACGGTAGTCGATGTGGCGCGAGCCCGCAGTCTCCGGCATCACCAGCGGCTTCGACAGCGCCCCGCCAAAGTGATTGGGGAACTCGCGCCAGGGCACTTCGGCGATGTTGCGGATGAAGGCGCCAGTCTTCTCGGCCATGATCGTGCTCCTTTCGCGTCTCAGTTCACCAGCGCCCCGCCGTCGATGTAGACGATCGAGCCCGTGGCAAAGCCGTTCGCCATGAAGCTCGCGATCTGCCGGGCGATATCATCGGCCATGCCGACGCGGCCGACCGGCAACGCCGCCGCCGTCTTGGCCAGCATCTCCTTGCGCGCCGCCTCCGGCATCGCGGCCCGGATCGGCGTATCGATCACGCCGGGCGACACCGCATTGACGCGAACCGGCGCCAGCTCGAGCGCGAGCGCTCGAGCCAGCGATTCCAGCGCGCCATTCGCCGCGCTGATGATCGCCGAATTCGGCCGCGGGCGGACGCTGAGAAACCCGGTGACCAACGTCAGCGAGCCGCCGGCGCGGATATCGGCTTCGCGCGCGACACGCCAGGCGCCCCAGAACTTGCCTTCCATGGTGGCGCGGACGTCTTCCATCGCGACCGTCTTGAACGGTCCGGTGCGAAGCTGGGCCGCCGTCAGCACGACGTGATCGACGGGGCCGGTGCGGCGGAACAACTCGGCGACGCTCTCGTCGCTGGTGACGTCGGCAGGGATCGCCGTCACCTTCAACCGCTCCGCAACGGGTTCGAGTTTCGCGGCGCTGCGCGAGGCGATGACGACGTCAGCCCCATCTCTGCTGGCGAGCTCTGCCGTGGCGAGGCCGATGCCTGAGGAGCCGCCGATCACGACGACCTTCTTGCCTGCGAGCGTCATTTCCGTCTCCCGTCATCGTCTTGCTTGCTTTGGTGATTGAGCGCCGCGCGATCAGCCCGGCTGGAAGCGCGTGCCGATGCCGGCCTTGCTCTGGCCGAGACCAGGCAGCTCCCAGACGCCGGCGCCGGATGGATTGACGTCAGCGGCGATGTCGACGTCGATCAGATAGGGCTTGTTAGCAGCGATGCCCTTGCGAATGGCCTCGCCGATGTCGGCCGCACGATCGACCCGCACGCCCTCGACGCCACAGGCGCGCGCCATCGCCGCGAAGTCCGGATTGTAGCGCTCACCGGTCTCGGGATGCCTGAAGTCGGTCGCAAGCTCGCGGCCGCCGAGATAGCCACGCTGGAGCCCGCGGATCGAGGCATAGGCGTAATTGTTCCAGACCACCCACACCACCGGGAGATTGTACTCGACCGCGGTACCGAGCACGTTCGCATGCATGAAGAAGGCGCCGTCGCCGCACACCGATACGCAGGGACGATCGGGCGCCGCGAATTTCGCGCCCATCACGCCGGCGACGCCAAAGCCCATCGGACCAAAGCCCATCGAACCGATCAGCGAATCCGGTCGCTTCGGCTTGCAGAAGCCGAGCAGCCAATTGTGGTGCACGCCGATGTCGGAGACCAGGATCGCATCCTCCGGCAGCGCCTTGTCGATCTCGGCGGCGGCGCGCTGCGGATTGATCGGCGTGGTGTCATCGGAGAAACCGGGCGCGACGAACTTGTCCCATTCCTTGCGGTAGCCGTCGATCTGCGCCAGCCATTTCTTGCGTGCATCCGACTTCTTGAAGAGGTTGTCGCGGCGATCGAGCTCGGCGTGAACCTGCCGCAGGAAGGTGCGGACGTCGGCCATCAATCCGAGCGCGACGGGATAGTTGCGGCCGATCTCCTCGGGGTCGATATCGACGTGGATCAGGCGCGTCGGCGGGATGGTGAAGGAATAGCCGGGGATCCACGAACTCGAGGTGCGGTCGTCGAAGCGGACGCCGAGCGCGAGCAACACGTCGGCCTGACGCGTGGCGTGATTGGCCTGGTAGTGCCCGGCGCGTGCGACGAGGCCGAGCGCCAGCGGATGATTGACATCAAGCGCACCGAGCCCGCTCGCGGAGGCCGCCACGGGAATCTGGAGCCGCTCGGCGAGCTTGCGCAGCTCGTCCGCTGCGCCACCATAGCGCACGCCCTGTCCGACCAGCATCACCGGCCGCTCCGCCGAGAGCAGCATGTCGACCGCCTTCTCGACGCCTTCAGGATCGGCGCCGCAGCGGCTGGAAATGTTGGCGCTCCATTCGGCCGCCTTCGGTGCTTCCTCGGCCGCAGATTCCATGAAGACGTCGAAGGGCACATCGACCACCACGGGGCCGGGCCGCCCCGTGACCATCGTCTTCCAGGCCTGCCGCACCGCGAGCGGCACCATCTCGCCGCGGGTCGGCTGAAACACCTTCTTGCACATGGTGCGCACGGTGGAGGGGAAGTCGGCCTGATAGTGCCGGTACATCTCCTGGAATGCGCCGCGGTTGAACTGGCTGGTCGGCACGTTGCCGGTGATCGCCATGAACGGCACGGAATCGAGGTAGGCGTTGGCGAGCGAGATCGGCAAATTCGCCGAGCCAGGACCGCACGAGGTGAAGGTCGCCGTCGGCCTCCCCGAGACACGGTAATAGACGTCGGCCATGAAACCGGCGACGCTCTCGTGATGCACGGAGATCGTCTTGATCTCCTCGGAACGCTCGTACAGCGCGTCGATGAACTGAATGTTGCCGTGGCCGCAAAGCCCGAACACCTGCGGCACCTTTTCCTGGATCAGATAATCGACAATGACCTGGGCGCCATTCAGCATGTTCTTCGACATCAACCGTCTCCCTTTCGGCCCACGACTTCTTGTGGACCGAGGCGGAGAACACGGCGCGGTCGTCGCTGAGCCGCGGGCACCCTATTTCTCATAATGCTGTACGTCAATTTATATTGTGGTAGGCTGCCTTGAGCGAAATTGCGGGCTCCACTCCGACGGTCGCAACGTTGCGTGCTACTGTCACAGCATCGAGTCACGACGGATTTGCCAAAGGGGGCCTCGGCCTTGAGATCGCGTACCAAGCCTACGACCGGCGAGAAGCCCGCAAGCCCGCGCAAGGCCACGATTGCCAAGCTGGTCGCCGCTCCCAAAGCCGATGGCGACGATGAGGCCGAGGACAAGCAGCGCGGCGGCGGCGTTCAATCGCTCGGCCGCGCCTTCTCGATCCTCGAAGAAGTGGCGCGCCATCGCGAAGGCATCGGACTGGCTGAGCTGAGCAAGCTGGTCGGCCTGCACAACTCGACCACCTTTCATCTCGCCAAGACCCTGGTCTCGCTCGGCTACCTCCGTCAGGAGAAGGACAGCAAGCGCTACCGCATCGGTCGCCCCCTGTTTGCGCTCGCAGCAAGCGCGCTCGACGAGATCGAGATGGTCAATGTCGCGACGCCGGTGCTGGAAGATCTGTCGCGCGAAACCAGCGAAAGCAGCCATTTTGCCGTGCGAATGGGCGATGCCGTCATCGTCATCGCCCGCACCAGCGGCCCCGGCGCGTTCCAACTGACCGACCGCGTCGGCGTGGTGCGTCCCGCCCATTGCACCGCGCTCGGCAAGATCATCCTGGCCTCGCTGCGCCCCGAACAGTTCAAGCGGTTTCTCGATCGCGCGGAGCTGAAGCCCTCGACGCCGAAATCCATCACCGATGCCGGCGTGCTCACGCGCGAGATCGCCGAGGTGCAGCGCACCGGGGTCGCGTTCGACGACGGCGAGTTCAATCCGGAGGTGCGCTGCGTCGCCGTCCCCGTGACGGATTTCACCGGACAGGTGATCGGCGCGCTCGGCATTTCCGGGCCGATCTGGCGGCTCTCCAACCAGGCGCTGCACGAGGGCGCACAGATCGTCCAGGCCGCCGCCGACCGCCTGTCGGCGGAATTCGGCGCCAAGGACCGCGCCCACAAGGCGTTCAAGCAGAAGGTCTGAACGCGTCCAGGCGCGATTTTGCCGGTTGACACCGGCGATGTCGTTCGGGATTATCCTCCCGCATTAGAAAAACGTCTCTCACAATATCGGATAGCCGATCTTGAAGAAGGGACAGCCGATGCACCCGGGAGGAGACAGACATGATCCGCTATCCGCGACGGACGGTGTTACGCGCGGGCGCAGCCTTCGTTGGCGCGTCCGCACTGGGATTTCCGGCAATCGTCAGGGCGCAGGCCGACAAGATCCGGATCGGCCATTTGACGCCGCTGACCGGCTTTCTCGGGGTGATCGGCAGCTACGCCCAACTCGGGGTCAAGCTCGCGGCCGAGGAGATCAATGCCTCCGGCGGCGTGCTCGGCAAGCAGATCGACCTGCTCTCGGAAGATTCGATCAATCCAGCCACCGCCGCCACCAAGGCGCAGCGCATGCTGGAGCAGGACGGCGCGGTGGTGCTGCTGGGCGAGATCTCGTCGGCGTCCTCGCTCACCATCATGCAGGTCGCCGAGCGCAACAAGAAGATGTTCTTTTCGACCGGCGCGCGCTCGGACGCGCTGCGCGGCAAGAACTGCAACAAATATTCCTTCCATTGCGACATCCCGAACACGGTGATGGTCAACGCGGTCGGCACCGCGCTGTCGCAGAAGGGCATGGTGAAGGGCAAGAAGTTCTTCACGCTCACGGCCGACTACATCTTCGGCCATGATCTCTTGAAGGCCGCGAAGGCCTTCTTCGGCACGCATGACGCCAACCTGATCGGCGACGAGCTGATCGCGACCGATGCCACCGATTTCAGCCCCTATCTTCTCAAAGTGCGCCAGGCCAAGCCCGACGTGGTCTGCTGCAACCTCGCCGGCAACCAGGTCACCAATCTCGTCAAGCAATATGCCGAGTTCGGCCTGCCCTATCCCCTGGTCGGCTTCAACCTCAACACCGGCGATGCCTGGGCCGCGGGCGCCGGCAATCTCAGCGGCACATGGCCGACGGTCTGGTACCACACGCTGGACAATCCGGCTTCGAAGGCTTTCGTCGCCGCCTTCACCAAGAAGTACGGCAAGCCGCCGGAGAACCATGCCTGGATCGACTACGTCACGCTGAAGCTGCTCGCGGAGGCGATCAACACGACGAAGTCGACCGAGAGCGCGGAGCTGATCGCCTATTTCGAGAAGCAGACCCAGTTCGACATCATGAAGACGCGCAAGGCCTATTTCCGCAGCTGGGACCACCAGCTCGTGCAGGAGGCCTATCCCTTCACCGTGAAACCGAAGGACCAGATGAAGGACCAGTGGGACATGCTGGTGCTTGGCGAAGCCGTGCCCGCGGCGAACGACCCGCTGGAGGCGATCTATCCGACCAAGGAGCAGAACCCTTGCGAGATGAAGGCCTGACACGCGGCCTGGACGCGACATGCAGTTCGAGTTCTTAGCGGAACAGGTGGTGAATGGCCTCGTGCTCGGAGGCTATTACCTGCTCATCGCGCTCGGACTGTCGCTGATCTTCTCCGTGGGCGGCATCGTCAATCTCGCCCATGGTGCCTTCTATGCGCTCGGCGCCTATGTCTGCGTCGAGCTGACGCGGCGTTTCGGCTTCGGGCCTTCGGTGGTGATCTCGCCGTTCGCGGTGGCCCTGCTCGGCATCCTGTTCGAACGCTTCATCCTGCGCCGGTTCTATACCGCTGATCCGATCCTGAGCCTGCTCGTCACCTTCGGCCTTGCGATGGTCGCCGAGCAGGCGATCCGCATGATCTGGGGCGCGGCGCCGGTCTCGACCGAGATCCCGCAGAGCTTTCGCGGCTCGGTCATCGTCGGCGATTTCCTGTTCTCGCGCTATCGCCTGCTGATCCTGGCCGTCGTCGCGGCGATCCTGCTCGGCATCTGGCTGCTGCTGCAAAGGACCTCGTTCGGACGCGTGGTGCGCGCCGGCATCCAGCGGCCGGACATGGTGGCGGCGCTCGGTATTCGCCTGCAGCCCTACATGACTGGGATCGTGATGCTCGGCGTCGGCATGGCCGCTCTCGGCGGCGCCTTCTTCGCGCCGATCACGACGGTGCACCCGGCGATGGGCGCCGAGATCATGACCATCGCCTTCGTCGTGGTCGTGATCGGCGGCCTCGGCAGCTTCTGGGGCGTCGTCATCGCAGCGCTCCTCGTCGGGGTGGTGCGCGGCATCGCCATCCATTTCGAGCCAGCAGCCGGCGAAGCCTCGATCTACATCCTGATGTTCCTGGTGCTGCTGGTGCGTCCGCGCGGCCTGCTCGGCGAACGCATCGAGAAGTTCGAATGAGACATGCCTCCGCCATCGACAGGCTGAAGCCGCTTCTGATCGCGACCCTTGCGGTGATCGCGCTGCCGTTCCTGCTCAAAGGGTTCGGGCTGTCGCTGAACACCGGCACCTGGATCGTCGGTCTTGCGATCGCGACGATGGGGCTCAATCTGTGCATCGGCTATACCGGCCTCGTCTCGTTCGGCCACAGCGCCTGGTTCGGCGTCGGCGCCTATGCGGCCGGCCTGATCCAGCTGCGCTATTTCCCGGGCGAGATCTGGCTGCCGCTGATGGGATCGATGGTCGTCGTCGCCATCGCTTCGACGATCATCGGCATGCTGATCCTGCGCCGGCGCGGCGTCTATTTCTCGCTGCTGACGCTAGCGCTCGCCGCACTCGTCTACACCACCGCCTTCCGCTGGACCAGCCTGACCGGCGGCGAGGACGGGCTCGGCGGATTGAAGCGCGGCAGCATCGGCGCCACCAGCCTCGACGTCGCGCTCAACTACTATGTCGTGGTCGCGCTGATCGGGCTCGCCGTGCTCTACGTGCTGATGCGCCTGGTACGCTCGCCGTTCGGCCATGTGCTGGTCGCGATCCGCGAGAACCAGTTGCGCGCGAGCTTCCAGGGCTATCCGGTCGAGCGCTACAAGCTCGCGGTGTTCGTGATCTCGGCCGTCGTCACCGGGCTCGCCGGCGCGCTGATCGGCTTTCTCAACTATCTCGTCTCGGCCGAAGCGGTCTCCGTGCCGTTCGCCGGCGAGCTGCTGGCCATGGTCGTGATCGGAGGCATGCGCAGCCTGCTCGGGCCCGCACTGGGAGCGCTGTTCTTCATCCTGTTCCGCGAGCTGTTCTCGATCTGGACGTCGGACTGGCTGTTCTGGTTCGGTCTCACCTTCGTGGCCTTCGTGATGTATTCTCCGGGCGGCCTCGTCGGCATCGGTTCGCTGGTCATGCGCCGCTTGCGTCCGCCGGCGGAAGAGACCGCCGCGATGAGCCGCCGCAAGATCTATGACGGCCTGCCGCTCCCCGAATTTCTACGACCGCAGGCGTTGCAAGGCACCGTGCTGGAGGTCAGCGGCGTCTTTCGAAATTTCGGCGGCATCCGTGCCGTCGAGGACGCGAGCATCAAGGTCGCCGCCGGCGAGATCCACGCGCTGATCGGGCCGAACGGCGCCGGCAAGACCACGCTGTTCAACCTGATCTCCGGCCTTTACGCGCCCGACCGCGGCACCATCCGCCTGAACGGCCGCGACATCGCCGGCGTTCCGGCCGACCTGATCTGCCACCAGGGGCTGGCGCGCTCGTTCCAGATCACCAATCTGTTTCGCGGGTTGACGATCTACGAGAACCTCCGCCTGTCGCTGCAGGCGCGCCGGCCCATGCGCTTCAACATCTGGAACGACATCGATTCGTATCCGGACATCCACGCCGAGACCGCCGCGCTCGTCAAATTCCTCGGGCTCGAGGGCATCGAAGAGATCGAGGGCGGCGAGCTCTCCTATGGCGGGCAGCGGCTGGTCGATCTCGGCATCGCGCTTGGCAGTAAACCGCAGGTGCTGCTGCTGGACGAGCCTCTCGCCGGCCTTGCCGCGGCGGAACGCGAGCGCGTGTCGAACCTCGTCAGGAACATCGCCAGCAACATTCCCGTTCTGATCGTCGAGCACGATATCGACCGCGTGCTCGGCTTCTCGCAAATCGTGACCGTGATGAACCAGGGCGCCGTGCTGATGTCCGACTGCCCGAAGGCGGTGCGCGCCGACCTGCGGGTGCAGGAGATCTACACCGGCAAGGGCATTCCCGCGGTCGTGCATCAGCACAGCGTCGAGGACGCCGGCACCCGCGCGACTGTCTTGCAGCTCGAGGGCGTCAACACGTTCTACGGCAAGAGCCACATCCTCAACGACGCCGCGCTCGACGTGCGCGAAGGCGAGATCGTGGCGCTGCTCGGCCGCAACGGTGCCGGCAAATCGACGCTGCTCAAGTCCATCGCCGGCCTCGTTCCGGCGGCATCAGGCCGCATCGCCTATCATGGCGCAGACATCGCGCGCCTTGCCGCACCCGACATTGCCCGCCGCGGCGTCGGCTACGTGCCGCAAGGCCGCGGCCTGTTTGCCGGCATGACCGTGCGCGAAAACCTGGCGCTCGGACGCCTCGCCCGCAAGACCGACGGCAGCGACGGAGTGGTCTGGAACGAGGAGCAGATCCTGCATTACTTCCCGCGCCTGAAGCAGCGGATGAACGTCGCCGCCGATTATCTCTCCGGCGGCGAGCAGCAGATGGTGGCGGTGGCCCGCGCGATGTCGGGTAACGTGCGCCTGCTGCTGCTCGACGAGCCGTTCGAGGGGCTCGCCCCGGCCGTGACGCTGGAGCTGTTTAGGGTGTTCGACCAGCTCCGCACGCAGATGTCGATCGTGATCGTCGAGCACAATCTCGACCTCGTGCTGGCGCTCGCCGACCGCGTCTTCGCGCTGGAGCGCGGCGCGGTCTTCCATCAGGGCCCCGCGGCGCCGCTGCGCGACGATCTCGCCTACCGCAAGCAGATCCTGTGGCTGTGAGGGGCTGCGTGAGCTTCACAAGAGGCCGTCATGCCCGGGCTTGTCCCGGCCATGACGTCGTGGAGGCTTTGACCCGCACAACAATGAAGACCCGAGACCTTACTCCGCCTTGATGTTCGCGGCCGTCACGACCTCGGCAAGCTCCCTGGTCTCCTTCGCGATCTTGGCGGCGTAGTCGGCGGGGCTCAGCACGCTGACGACGCCTTGCGAGCCGAGCTTCTCCGCAATCGCCGGATCCCTGGCCGCAGCGACGATCTCCCGGTGCAGCGTTTCCAGGATCGGCGCCGGCGTCGATTTCGGCATGAAGAAGCCGACCCAGAACGAGATGTCGAAGCCAGGATAGCCGGCTTCCGCAACGGTCGGCACATCGGGCAGTGACGGCAGCCGCTCGGCCGAGGACACCGCGAGCGCGCGCAGTTTGCCGGCCTTGACCAGCGGCACGGCGGAGAGCGGATCGAACACCGCCAGCACCTCCTGCGCGAGGATGCCGACCTCGGACGCCGAGCCGCCGCGATAAGGCACGTGGATCAGCTTGATGCCGGCCTTCTGGCTCAGCAGCTCCATGGCGAGATGGGCAAGGTTGCCATTGCCGCCCGAGCCATAAGCGAGCTCGCCCGGCTTCGCCTTCGCCGCCGCGACGAGATCGGCGACGGTCTTGATGTCAGCCGTCTTGGGATTCTCCGGATTGACCACCAGCACCAGCGGCGCCGAGACGACGGTGGTGAGCGGCGCAAAATCCTTTTCCGGGTCGTAGCGGATATCCTTGAACAGGGTCTTGTTGAGCGTGATGGTGGAGGAGTTGCAGGCGAGCATCGCGTAGCCGTCACCGTCCGCGTGCGCGACGCCTTCTGCGGCGATCATGCCGTTGGCGCCGGCGCGGTTCTCGACGACGAAGGGCTGGCCGAGCTTGTTGCCGAGGCGATCGCCGATGATGCGTGCGACGACATCGACCGGACCGCCCGCGCTGAAGCCGACCATGATTTTGACCGGCCGCACCGGATATTTCTGCGCCATGGCTCCCGTCGGCAGCGCAGCGGCGCACAATCCGGCGATGACGGCCAGCAGGCGGGCGGTTCGTTGCATTGGTTCTCTCCCCAGACCTCGCGGCGCCGCTTGTGCAGTCTTGTTGGCGCGGCGCATCGGACGACATGAATAGCGGTCACGCCGGATTTCGCAATCGCGTTCGGGCGCCGGCATTCCGCCGCGCGGCAGGTCCGCACCGCTTCCAAACAAAAAATGCGAAAACAACCCCATGCACAGTAGACGGCCCGTGTGGAAACAACGACTTACAACGGAGCCGCGAGCTTCGGATGACACGAAATCGATTTTGACTCGTCGGGCAAAACAGGGGCATACTGGCATCATCGCGATCCGCGTAAGCATCGGCCTCCACGGCCATGGGGGTTTCACCTCGGTCGCGCACAAGCCCTGCATCGACATCTGACAACGCAACCGCCGCACAGCAGCTGCGCGCGCCGGCTTCGCATCAGCGGAGCCTGCCGGCGCGTGCCGTGGGCCCAAGGAGATATCGACATGACGACAGCCCTGACACGCAACGGCACGACGCCCATCGCCAGGTATAACAGCAGCCGGACGAGCCCACGGATCAAGCTCAACCGACGGGACATCGTGATCCAGCATTCCGACGCGCAAACCGGCGAACGATTGATGGGAGAAGCGCTCGGCGCCGTCGATCGCGACGCGCTGCACGGCATCCTCAAGCAATTGATGAAAGCCAGCGTGATCCTGCAGAAGCCCGACGAGGACAATCTCGCCTTCATGATCTCGATGGTGAAGGACATCGCGCCCCGGGATTCGCTCGAGGCCATGTTGACGGCGCAGATGGTGTCCGTTCACGTCGCGACAATGCGCTCCGCCTCCCGCCTCGCCTTCACCGAGGGCCTCTCGCAGCAGGAAGGCATCTCGCGCACATTGACCCGGCTGGCGCGCACCTTCGCGGCGCAGATGGAGGCCCTCAACCGCCACCGCGGCAACGGCGAACGTCCGATCACGGTGCAGAATCTGTCGGTGCAGGACGGCGGCAGCGCGATCGTGGGGAATGTCGCGCAGCACGCGCATCTGATCGCGGCCGAGCCGGGCACTGCGACGGACGCGGGACTGGTCACGCCTCGCGGAACCGGCGAACGCGAACCCGACCGGGCCGCAGCCAAGCAAGGCGCCGCCGCGTGAGCGTCAGCCACATCCGCAACACGCGCGCAATGGCGGCGAGCCCGCGCTGCGGTGCCAAGACCCGGAGCGGTGTCGCCTGCCGCGCGCCGGCCATGTGCGGCAAGCTCCGCTGCCGCATGCACGGCGGCGCGCCCAGATCGGGCGCGCCATGGAGAAACCACAACGCGCGCAAGCATGGCGCCTTCACGCAAGCGCGGATCGCGGAGCGAACGGCGATCGGGGAGCTACTCGACGAGGCGGGGAAGCTGCTGGGAGAGATGGCGTCGGGCCGCCTACCAAAGAGGGATCAAGCCGGATAGCACAAAGTCTCGTCCATGCGCGACCACGATCCGCTCGCCCGGCGTCATCTAAGAACGAAGCGATAGCTCTTCTCGGACAGAGCATCGATGCTCGAATAGAGTTCGAGCCGAACTTCCGTCAGGTCTTTTCCATAGCCCACCTCGAACGGAATCGGAGTGCTGGAGTTGGCCGGAAAACGGATCATATAATTGGTCTGTTGCCCCTTGCTGAAATCGAAGGCACCGGTCTGCCAGAACGCCGCCGGATCCGTCGAAGGCAAGGTCTTGTCGACATCCGCGTAAGCGTGAAACGGCTGGCCAAGCTTGCTCGACATCGCCTCGGGAGCGGCCCCGGACATGTGGGCTTCGTTCCATTGGGACACGCTCCCTTTGAACGGCCGGTCTTTCATCTGAAGCGGGGACATGAAATCCGGCTTCGCAGACGTCGATCTTTCGGTATGCCACCCTCCTCCGCGGCTCATCTTGACCTTGTCCTGCGTCGGCTTGGAAAACGTCCGATAGGATTTGATCAAGACATAGGCAGGACCAGCATCGGTCGACGCCGGCGGAAACAGATAGAACTGGATTATTCCGCTGAAGCGTCCGTCGTGATCAAGACGGCTGCACCCTTCGTCGATGGAAGCCGGCCCAAGGCTCGATCTCAGGGCCAGGATATTGGTCTGGACCTGGTTCAAAGCAGCCACCGGCGTGGGACGCGGGCAAACGTCCTGGGCCACCGCGGTCCCGGCGATCGTGCAGAGCGCAAGGCTCACTGCCAACGAGACGAGCTCATTCACGAGCCGGCACCAGCATTGGCAGGTCGATTTGCAGCGGGGCCGACTGGCTCGCCAGGGCTGTCCGGCTTGGAGACATCATTGGGCGGCGCTTGTTGGTCCAGCGCGGCAACCGAAATCTGCGTGACGAGATAAGTCCACAAGATGGGAAGCACGATGGCTACCGCTCGGATCACAGGTTGGGGAATTGTGTCCTTGAAGTATGCCTCGAATTCTACATTGGCGATCGAAATGGCGAAAACCGCGAACGAAGCGGTCAGAAAGAATGTGTGGAACGCTGACTTGGCCTTAGTCACGAACCAGAAGTAGAACGGACAAAGAAAAAGCACTACGACGAATGTCCAAAAGACATACGGAGCTGCCTTGTCGTTCGCTTGAGCAACCAGCGCCACTTTAGCGCTGAGAAACGCGGCGGTAACATCGCCGGGCAGGAGCTTTGCGAGACGGTCTTGCGGCGTGTCGCCGCTCTTGGGTGCTTCGGGTGGCTGATTTGGCACAATTGTCTCCGAGGAAAACCTAGAGAAGAGCAATGGGAAGCTTGGCGTTGATCGCGTCCTTCAGGGTCTGCATCACACCGTCGATGAACTTTTGCACTTCGAACAGCACCACCTGAGAGCTGAACGCGAAGCCCTGAATCAACAAAAGTTTGGCAGTTTGGGCATGGGCCTCGCCGTCGGCAGCGGACATCTCTCCGGATTGGACAGCCTCTGCAATATCGACGAGACTCTGGGCATACGCTTTCGTGTACAAAGGCGCGCCGCTCTTTATCTTGTCCCAGGTTTCTCCACCGCGCTGCGACGCGGCATCCAATATCTGTTTGATGATCGAATTGACATCGCTCGCCATCTTGCTCCCCCCTGACTATTTGCTCGGCTTGTTGATCAAGAAAACCTGAATGGCTCCAAGAATTGCTCTTTGGAGCTGCCCTCCCGATATCTTGGCCTCTGCTCGTGAAAGAGCACCGCCGCTCTTGTGGTCCGCCTCCAATTGGCGAACGAAACTGCGGACGATGTAGAGCTGGACCTCCCTGCAATCGTACTTCTCGAACCCTGCCGGAAGCGTCGCCGGATCGGCTATCGTCGCCTTGAGAGCCTCGTTGGCAGGACATGAAACGCTGGCGCGCGAGAGCTGCGCTCTCGCATCGAGGCGATCGAGCAGGTTGTAAGCGCTCGCATAATACGCCGTGGCTTCCTTGGACCCATATGATTGCTCGGCCGCGCCAGTTGACGCCGACGCAAGAAGCTTGGCCGTATCATCCGAAAATTTGTTCAGACCCTGATCGAACGTGTCGTCATAAGGCGCAATGAGCGTGCCGCAGGCAGCGAGCGTTAGAAAAAGGAACGCAGCAATAGTCGAACGCAATAATGCAACAGACATACTCCCCCCGAAGTTGCCCGGATGACAAATGGTCTTTTTCTTGGAGAACGACCCCGAGGCAAAGTATGCACAACCCCTGAGGGAAGAGCAACTGTTGTAGGCGGATGCCGAACGCGCGCGAACGAGCCGCCCTGATTGGCGCGGTGCGGTCCGGCGGAAGGCGCTTGGGAACGGCTCGCCGAGCGCAGCAAGACGCTTGATGAGCTGCTGCAAGTTCGGGTTCCGGCCGGGCTCGGGTCCCTGGCCGAAACCCGCCGGGACGAGCTACGCCGCCCTCATCGATCCGCGGAAATGATCGACCTCTTGGCAAGGCAGATCGGCTGGCTCCGAAAGGCCTGCCCGGCACAGCACGTTCTTCGATACACGGCCGGTCTCGACCACGGCCTCGGCCGAATGCTCCACGGTCCGATCATTTCATGCGATCGCGCCCGCAGCCGGTCACGCAGCCATGCCTTTCGTCGCCTTGGCACCATCCCTTCGATCGTGTAACGCGACACGAAAGTTGCGGGGACGGGACGCTCATGGAAACTGCTGCTGCCGACGACGCGGGAAGTGCGACCCGCGCGCTGATCCTTGCGCTCGTAGCGCTCGCCTGCGGCCACATGCTCTCGACCCTGCTGCGCACCATTCCCGCGATCAGCCTCGACCTCATGGCGGCGGATTTTTATCTCGAGCCGCAAGCGCTGGCGAGCCTCACCTCGGTCTATCATTTCGCCTTTGCGGCTTCGCAGATCCCGGTCGGCGCAGCGATGGATCGCTTCGGCGTGCGACCGGTATCGCTGAGCCTGCTTGCGGGAACCGTGGTCGGTGCAATCGCGTCGGGCTTCGCGACCGGGCCATCGAGCTTTGCTTTCGGCCAGTTGCTGCTCGGCATTGCGACCTCGGGGATGCTGATGTGCCCGATGACGCTGGCAGCCAAGCAATTGTCGGCAGGCCGCTTCGGGCTGTGGTCCGGCGCGATCCTCTCGATCGGCAATATCGGCATGCTGCTGTCGGCGAGCCCGCTCGCCTTCGTGGTCGATCAATATGGCTGGCGCGCCGGGTTCTGGATCTCGGCGCTCGGCGGCGTCGCGGTGGCGCTGGCAGTGTTCGTGCTGGTGCCGCACCAGCCGGCCGAGCACAAGGACGATTCCTCGCCGCTGTCGCAGATGATCGAGGTGCTCAGGCTCGGCCTGTCGCGGCCGCTGCGCGGACTGATTGCGCTCGCGATGGTGTCGCTGGCGACCTCGCTGGTGCTGCGCGGCCTGTGGGGCGGGCCATGGCTGATGGAGATCAAGGGCCTGTCGCGGATCGAGGCCGGCAACCAGCTCGGCGCGTTCACGCTGGCGATGATCGCGGGCCCGCTGCTGATGGGCATGATCGACCGCAAGGTCGGCCGCCGCCGCGACCTCGTCGCCGGCACACATGCGGTCGCGGCCGTGCTGGTTGCGCTGATGGCGCTGGGCGCACCGCATTATGCTGTGGCATGGCTGTTCGGGGTGCCGGTCATGCCGCCGCAATATGATCTCGTGCTGTTCGTGCTGATCGGGCTTGCGATCTCCGCGCAGCCGCTGCTGTTCGGCATGTGCCGGCAATTGGTGGACGCGCAGACCGCGGGCAAGGCGCTGGCCGCGGTGAACCTCGCCTTTTTCCTCGGCACCGCGCTGATGCAGTCGATCACCGGCGCAGTGGCCGCCTTCGCGGGACTGCCGGCCGTGCTGCTGTTCATGGCGATTGCGCTGATCGTAGGCGTGCTGGTCTTCCTGGCCTATACATCGCCGCTGCGCGCGACGGGCTGAGCACTTCGCTCACGCCATCCTCACGCTTCGAGGCCGTCGCCCGATCAGTACTTCGCGACCACCGGTCCGCCGAAGCGGTAATTGACCCTGACGGTGGCCTGCTCGACTGTCAGCCGCGAGCTCGACGTCCCCGTCGTGAGCACGCCGCCAAACCCGTCGGGAACGGTGAAGGTGACGCTGCGACTGCCCAGGTCGGTGTAGCGGTATTCGCCGGCCAGGCTCCAGTTTGGGTTGAACGCCCATTCGACGCCGCCGCCGACGGTCCAGCCCCAGCGCGTGGTCGAGCCGCCGTTCGTCGCCGTGAACGTCCCCGCCGGAATCGCGATGCCCGCGCCATTGACGACCGTGGTCCTGGAACCGCCGATCTCGGCAACCGCGGCGCCGCCGGTCACGTAGAACAAGGCCCGGTCCACCGTGACGCCGGCACGGCCGCGGAAGCTGGCCATCCAGTCGACATGACCGAAATCGACCGTCACCGTCTGTGTCACCGCCGGAGCAAACAGCGGGGCGCCGAAGGTGCGCGAAGCGCTGGCGCTGCCGCCCTTCAATCCGGTGCCGACCGCGTCGGCCTCTACGCCGAGCACGAACTGCTGGACCTGCCAGTTGTAGCCGATCTGGCCGCCACCAACGACGCCGCTGCGGCGGCCATCACCGGCAAGGGTGCCGGTCTGTCCTGGAACGAGCGTGATGACGCCTGCGACCGGGGGCAAAACGATGAAACCGGGGAACAGCAATCCGCCATCACTGCTGCCGCTGCTGGGAGTCCAGGCGCCGCCGACATTGGCGCCTACGTAGAATCCGGTCCAGCTGAAGACCTGTGCAGCAACCGGCAAGGGTCTCGCCTTGACGGCCATATCGGCGGCATTCGCGGCCCCGATACCAAAGAGCAAGGCACTTCCCGCAATGACTGCGATCCGCATCTTCGTCCCCAATATCTTCGGCATCTTTCGGCGTGCCGCCCGCCAAAAACAACCGAAGGTTAGAGCCGAATCGCAGCCAAGGCTGTCACCGGACAGCAACATCCGGACACATTATGGCGGCGCAAAGCAGCCTTCCCCGGCCCCCTCGCCGCGGTCTCGTGCGCCGGCATGACCATGCGCGCCCGGCAACGCAGCGCCGCCGTTCATGCGTCGAGGCCGCCTTGCACAACGCGATGCCGCGGGGGATGCTGATACGGGATGCTGGCAAGCATCGCGCATCAAGGGAATGAACTCATGCCTGTCGACACCAAAGCCGCCACCGACCGCCTCATGCGCTTCCTCGCCGTGGAAGGCGTCACCGGGCAGGAGGCGGCGATCGGGCGTGAGCTCATGGCCGCGCTGAAGGAGAGCGGCGTGCCGGCCGGGGCGATCCGCCTCGACGATGCCAACACGCGCATTCCCGTACCGACCGAGACCGGCAACCTCATCGTCGAGCTGTCCGGCCGCGGCGCGCTGCACAACCAGCCGCGCATCATGTTCATGACCCACATGGACACCGTGCCGCTCTGCGCCGGTGCCAAGCCGAAGAAATCCGGCCGCAAGATCGTCAACGAGGCCAAGACCGCGCTCGGCGGCGACAATCGTTGCGGCTGCGGCGTGCTGGTGACGCTGGCGGCCGAGCTGGAGAAGCAGAAACTCGATCATCCGCCGATCACGCTGCTGTTCTGCGTGCGCGAAGAGAGCGGGCTCTATGGTGCGCGGCACGTCAAGCTGGACGAGCTCGGCTCGCCCGTGATGGCCTTCAACTACGACGGCGGCTCCGCTTCCAACGTCGTGATCGGCGCGGTCGGTGCCGACCGCTGGACCGTCGAGATCTTCGGCCGCGCCTCGCATGCCGGCGTCGCGCCGGAGCGCGGCATCTCCTCGACCATGATCATGGCGCTCGCGCTCGCCGACGTGAAGGCCGGGGGCTGGTTCGGCAAGGTGGTGAAAGGCAAGGGCGCGAACGCGCGGATGGGCACCAGCAATGTCGGCCCCGTCACCGGCGGCGAGGGTCGCCCCGCCGGGGACGCCACCAACGTCGTCACCGACTACGTTCATGTGCGCGGCGAATGCCGCAGCCACGACGGAAAGTTCTTCAAGGAGATCACCAAGGCCTACAAGGCCGCGTTCGAGAAAGCGGCCAAGACCGTGACGAACGCGCAAGGCAAGTCCGGCAAGGTCAAGTTCAAGGCCGAGACCGACTATTATCCGTTCCGCATGAAGGACAGCCAGCCCGTCATCAAGCGCGCGGTCGAGGCGGTGTCCGCGGTCGGCGGCACGCCGAACGTCCGCACTGCCAATGGCGGGCTCGATGCCAATTGGATGGTGCGCCACGGCATTCCGACCGTGACCTTCGGCGCCGGCCAGAACGAGGCGCACACGATCGACGAGTGGATCAATCTCGACGAATACGACCGCGCCTGCGCACTGGCCGTGCAACTCGCGACGACGCGGTGAGACGTTTGCTGTCGTAGGATGGGTAGAGCGCAAGCGAAACCCCTCGCGACTTGCGACGTTGAAGATGGGTTTCGCTACGCTCTACCCATCCTACGAACCACAAGCAAAAAGAAAAATCGGGAGGCCCCGTGCCGCGCATCGCAAACATCGAATCCGCCCTGTACCGGATCCCCCTCCCCGTCACGCTGTCCGACTCCACCCATGGCGAGATCGCGGCGTTCGAGCTGATCACCTGCCGCATCCGCGATGCCGACGGCGCCGAGGGCGTCGGCTACACCTATACGGTCGGGCGCAATGGCGGCGCGACCGCGGACATCCTCAAGCGCGAGATCCCGCCGCTGATCGAAGGCCGCGAAGCCGACGATACCGAAGCGATCTGGCAGCACGTCTGGTGGGCGCTGCATTACGGCGGACGCGGCGGGCCGGCCGTGCTGGCGCTCTCCGCGCTCGACATCGCGCTGTGGGACCTGAAGGCGCGGCGCGCGGGCTTGCCGCTGTATCGATTGCTCGGCGGCTTCGACGCGCGCGTGCCGTGCTATGCCGGCGGCATCGACCTCGATCTTTCCGTGGACGCGCTGCTGGCGCAGACCGATGGCAACCTCGCCAAGGGCTTTCGCGCCATCAAGATGAAGGTCGGCCGGCCGGACCTGAAATCCGACGTCGCGAAGGTCGCCGCGATGCGGCAGCATCTCGGCGACGGCTTTCCGCTGATGGTGGATGCCAACATGAAATGGACCGTCGAGGAGGCGATCCGTGCCGCGCGTGCATTCGTCCCCTACGACCTGACCTGGCTCGAGGAGCCGATCATCCCGGACGACGTCGCGGGCCACGTGCGCATCATGCAGGCTGGCGGCGTGCCGATCGCGGCGGGCGAGAATTTGCGCTCGCTGTGGGAGTTCAAGAACTACATCGCGGCGGGCGCGGTGTCCTATCCCGAACCCGACGTTACCAATTGCGGCGGCGTTTCCGCCTTCATGAAGATCGCGCGGCTGGCGGAAGCGTTCAACCTGCCCGTCACCAGCCACGGGGCGCACGACATCACCGTGCATCTGCTCGCCGCCTGCCCGAACCGCTCCTATCTCGAAGCGCACGGCTTCGGGCTGGACAAATACATCGAGCATCCGCTGGTGCTCGAGGACGGCAAGGCGCTGGCGCCGGACCGTCCGGGCCACGGGATCAGCTTCGACTGGAAGGGGCTGGCGACGCTGGCGGCGTAGAACTCACCGTCAAGCCCGGCCATGACGATGTGGCTGCACGCGAGCCATTCCGAGGCGCGGGGTGCATGGCGCGGATAATCCGCTATGGTGACGGCAACCGACATCTTGCGAGAGACCGCCGCCTTGACATCCGAGCTGCACCAGAAATTGACCGCGTGGCGCCGACACCTTCATGCCCATCCGGAGCTGTCGCTCCAGGAGAAGGAGACCGCGGCCTTCGTGCAGGATAAGCTCACCGAGCTAGGTATTCCCTTCGAGGCCGGCATCGGCGGCCACGGCGTCGTCGCGACCTTGACCCGCGGGCACGCGCAAAGACGGGTCGGCCTCCGCGCCGACATGGATGCGCTGCCGATCACCGAGGACACCGGCCTGCCCTACGCGTCCACGACATCAGGCGTGATGCATGCCTGCGGCCATGACGGGCACACCGCGTCGCTGCTCGGCGCCGCCGCGCTGCTCGCCGCCGACAGCAGCTGGAGCGGCACGGTCGATTTCATCTTCCAGCCGGCCGAGGAAGGCTTCGGCGGCTCGCGCGCGATGGTCGAGGCCGGGCTGTTCGACCGCTTTCCGATGGAACGCGTGTTCGGCTTCCACAACTGGCCGGGCCTTGCCGCCGGCACCGTCGCCGTGCACGACGGTGTCGTGATGGCCTCGGGCGGGCGCATCACCATTACCATCGAAGGCCATGCCGGCCACGCCGGCATGCCGCATCTGACGCGCGATCCGGTGGTGGCGGCCGGCCATCTGATCGTGGCCCTGCAATCGGTGGTCTCGCGCAGCGTCGATCCGCTCGACACCGCGGTGCTGTCGCTTTGCACCATCGAAGGCGGCACCGCGCCGAACCAGATCGCCGGACGCGTGACCATCCGCGGCACGCTGCGCTACCACCGCGAGGCGGTGAAGGACGTCATCCTCGACGGCATCGAACGGACCTGCGCCGGGGTCGCGACCAGCTTCGGCGTCAAGGTCACGCCCGGGATCGTCTGGGGCGTGGGCGTCGTGATCAACACGCCCGTCGAGGCGGACCTCGCGCGCATCGCCGCCGAGAAGGTGCAGGCGCCCGTGCGCCGCGACCTCGCGCCCAGCATGGCAGGCGAGGACTTTGCCCATTATCTGCAGCAGCGGCCGGGCGCCTTCGTCTGGATCGGCAATGGCGAGTTGCGCGACGGCGCCGAACTGCATAGCCCGCGCTACGATTTCAACGACGCGATCCTGCCCGTCGCCTCGGGCTGGATGGCGGAAGTCGCCAAGGCGGCGCTGGCATCGAACTAGATGATGCCCCCCTGGCGAAGCGCCGCAATCTCCGCCACGTCATAGCCAAGCTCGGTCAGAACGAGATCGGTGTGCTCGCCGAGCGTCGGCGGACGGTGCGCGATTTCGCCCGGCGTTTCCGAGAGCCGGACCGCAGCGCGCGTCACCGGTGCGGGCTTCGGCAGGCCGGGATAATCGACGTCCTGCATGAAGCCGGCGGCGCGGATGTGCGGATGATCCAGCGCCTGTTGCGGCGAGAGCACGGGCCCCGTGGGAATCATGGCCTGCCCCAGCGTATCGACCGCCTCCTGCGTGGTGCGCTCGGCGCACCAGCGCGCCATCCGCTCGCTGATGACCGCGCCGTTGTTGCCGCGGCTGATATCGTCGGCAAAGCGCGGATCCTTCAGCCAGAGATCCTCTTCGCCCATCAGCCGCGCCCAGCGTTTGAACAGCGGGTGACCCGTGACCTGGCACAGCACCCAGCCATCTTTGGTGCTGTAGATGTCGGCGGGCGCTGCGGTCTGGCCGAGATTGCCCGTCGGCACGCGATTGACGTTGATGACGGCCTGCTCGATCAGCGTCGCGTTGGTGAAGGACAGCGCCGTTGCGAGCAGCGCGCCCTCGACGATCTGCCCGCGCCCGGATTTGCCGCGCTCGATCAGGGCGGCGAGCGTGCCGAACGCGCAATGCAGCGCGGTGCCGAAATCGACCCAATTCACCGCGGCGCGATACGGCGGATCGCCCGCGCCCGTCATGTACACAGATCCCGACATCACCTGTCCGACGCCGTCGAAGCCGACGCGATCGGACCAGGGCCCCGGCCCGCCGAATGCGGTCGCCGTCGTCAGGATGATATCGGGCTTGATCGCCTTCAGGGACTCGTAGTCGAGCTTCATCGCGCGCAGGGTCTGCGGCGGCAGATTGGCGACGACGACGTCAGCGGTCGCGACCAGGCGGCGCATCACCTCCTGCCCTTCCGGCTTCATCGGGTCGAGCGTGACGCACTTCTTGTTGCGGTTGACCTGGAGAAACAGCGCGCCTTCGCCATTCTCGCCGACCGGTGCGACGAAGCGATCCTCACTGCCGTCGCGCTTTTCGACACGGATGACCTCGGCGCCGAATTCGGCCAGCAAGGTCGCACAATAGGGACCTGCGATATAGCGCCCGAAATCGAGCACACGCACGCCCTCCAAAACTCCTCCCATCGAAACCTTCCCTGTTGTTTTGGCCAGATTACAGAGACTGGCGGTCAGGGCAAGTTGGGAAGCGGAATGGACATCATCGCATCGCGAACAGTTCCTGATGAAACCGCTGCTCGACGGGGAAGCCCTGCACCTTGAGATCTCGCCTGAGCGCCTCCCCGAAAGCCGCCGGACCGCAGAACCAGATGCTCGCCTCGCGCCATTGCGGGACGGCATCGCGAATGCGTGCGCCGGTCAGTCGTCCATCACGGGCGTCGACGAGAACGTGGAGGCGGACATTCGCCGAGCGCGCATCTGCGGCAAGCTTGCCGAGGGCTTCCTCATCCACGTCGGCGGTGGTGTGAAAGAGATCAACCGCCTGCGGGACGGCGCAGCCGGGATCATCGGTGATGGCCGCCTGCTTCATGCGCGCAACGAAGGGCGTGATGCCGATGCCGCCGCCGATCCAGATCTGATGCGGGCAATCGTCGTCGAACGTGAAGCAGCCATAGGGCCCCTCCACCTTCACCTCCTGCCCGACACGCAGCTTCTCCCGCAGCCGGCTGGTGTGGTCGCCGAGTTCCTTGGCAATGAAGACGATCCTGGGGTCTGCAGCATTCCAGCACGAGGCGATCGTGTAGGGATGCGCGCCCTCGGAGACATCGGACGTGGCGAATGCGAACTGGCCCGGCCGATGCCCAGGCCAGCCATGAGGCACCTCGATTTCCACCTCGATGGCCCTGACGCCGGGATAATATTTGAGCGACGTGATCCGGCCCTGGACCTGGCGCCGGGCGCCAATGCGTCGCAGCAGCGTAACGGCCGACGCCCATGTCCCGAAAGCGAGCAGCGCCCCGGCGATCCAGCCGAGCGGCGACATCCAGTAGCTGAACTTCATCAGCGCGAGCGCGTGAAAGACCAGGACGAGATACGCGATGGCGAGCAGCCGATGCGTCTTGTAGAAGAGGCGATACGGAAACATTTGAATGAGCGCCAAAGCGATCAGCACCACGGCGCCGTAGAAGGCCCACTCGCCCAGCCCCTCCGCCGGCTCGCGAAGACCGTCGAAGAACGCCTCGATCGGGTTTTCGATGACGGGCCTCGGTCCACGCTGCGGTCGGGTCAGCAAACCCCAGCCGACCGCCCACTTCGGACCATTGGCCCAGAGCCAATGGACAATTGCCGTCACAAGCGCCGCGATCCCGAACCATTTGTGCAAGCGGTACATCTTGTCGAGACCGCCCAGCCAGGCCTCCGGCCAACGCGGCCGCAGCGCGAGCGCCATCGCCATGCTCATGCAACCGATTGCCAGGACGCCGCTCAACTGCACCATTTTCTCGCGCAGCGGGAAGAAGGAACCCGCGCCGAACGGCTGCGGCTCGGCGACCAGCCACAGCAGGACGAGAACCACCAGAGCGCCCCAGAATGCGCGTTTGAGCTTGTGCATGCCGTCCTTCTCTCACGAGGCTGCCTCACAAGCTTGAGCCGATCGAGCCGCGTTGCATTGAGCTGACTCAATCCCGTTCGTGATGAGCTGCGTTCAGTGCGTTGGCCGACGACGGTCTGTGCCTGCCCCCCGACGTATCCTGCGTCGCGGGGCCGCAGCTCGTTCCGCTCGCGACTTTGCTCCAGCGCAAACTCCCGCCTGCCGCTAACCCCCACCTGGAAGCAAAGAAGCTCTTCGGAGGAAATCCCGTGATGATCCCGACCAAATCGTTCGCGCTGACCGCCCTCGCACTCTGTCTTGCCCTCGGACAGCCTGCTCTCGCCGCCGGACCACACGCGCACGAAGGACCAACCGCGACCGCACGGCCTCAGCTCGATCACGGCAAGAAATGGCCGACCGATGATGTCCTGCGCCGCGGCATGAACGACATCAGCCTTGCGATGAGGCAATCGCTGTCACCCATTCACAGCAACATGTTTACGCCTGCGCAATACGAGGCTCTGGCCACGCAAATCCAGGCGCGGGTCGATGACGTCGTGGGAAATTGCAAGCTGCCCGAGCGGGCCGACCAGCAGCTCCACCTCGTCCTCGAGCAGATCATCGAAGGTGCGGCCCATATGAAGACGGGCACCAGCCGCGACCAGGGAGCGATGAAGATTTTGCGGGCGCTCGCGGAGTACGGTCGGTATTTCGACCACGCCGGCTGGCAACCGCTGGAACACTGAGGTCGACTGCCGCCGCCTATGCCGCCACCGCCTCGTAGATATCCTCTTCCTGGGCCGTGTGCATGCGCACCAGCGTTTCGATCGCCTCGATCACGCGCTGAGCGTCCCGAATGAGGTAGCGGTCGATCTTCTCCGACGGCAGATCCTCCGCGATCCGGGCGAGCAGCCGCGCCAGATGCAGGATCTCGCGATGCGCCCGGCTCATGGCGGAGAGTCCGTGGCGATCGCGCAGCACCTCCGTGAGCTTCGGATACACGCTGTCTTCGTCCTCGCGCTCGTGCATCACGACGCTGCTCTGAACCAGTCGATCGGCCTCGCCAATCAAGGCGGCGGCGGATTCCGGCGCCGCATCGTCCAGCGCATCGACGATCCGGCGCAAGCGGTCGAGATCCCCAAGCAGGGCCTGGTGATCGTGATGCAATGTCAGCCCCTGCTCCGCGCTGAGGCGCGGACCAGTCCTGAGCAGGGGCGGATTGAGCGCCCGCAACGCGTTCAGAATGACGGCAACGTCGATCACTTCCTGGACGATCGCGGCGGGCACGGGATCGAGCCAGCCAACGGCGGCAGCGGCCATTGCCGCGAATGACAATCCCATGCCGACGAAAATGCTTTGCAGGGCAATGCGCCGCGCGCGCTGCGCGATGATGATCGCTTCGCCGACCCGGTCCAGCCGATCGGTGAGGATCACCACATCCGCCGCCTCGGAGGAGGCGCTTGCCCCGCGCGCTCCGAGCGCGACCCCGGTATCGGCCACGGCCAGCGCCGGCGCATCGTTAATGCCGTCGCCGACCATGATGGTCGGATGCAGCCGCTGCTCGCTGCGGACCGCTTCGACCTTGTCTGAGGGAACGCGGTCGGCCAGCACGGCATCGAGATCGAGCGCAGCTCCAATGGCCTGCGCCGCCGCGGCACGATCGCCCGTGACCATCACCATGCGCGCGACGCCGGCATCGCGCAGCAGCCGGATCGCGCGCGGCGTATCGGCCCGCAATTCGTCGGCCAGCAGCAACGCGCCGATGAGACGGCCGTCTACCGCGACAAAGACGATCAGCGCCGAGCGCCACGAGGCGCGTCGGATCGCCCGCAATTCCCATGGCGAGAGCTCGGCGCGCGAGAGCACCATGTCGCGCGAGCCAGCCACGACCTGGCGTCCGCCGATCTCGCCGCTGAGGCCCGACCCCATGGTCTCCTTGACGTGTTCCGGCGGCTTCAACTCGAGCCCCTTGGCGAGGGCCGCAGAAACCACGGCCTTCGCGAGCACGTGATGCGAAGCCTGCTCGAGCGACGCCCCAAGCGAGAGGACCTCATCCGGATCTTCGCCCGGCGCAACTTCCACGGACAGCAATCGCGCCCCGCCCACAGTCAGGGTCCCGGTCTTGTCGAACAGCACGGTGTGCGCACGGGCCAGCGCCTCCAGCGCCCGCCCGCCCTTCACCAGGATGCCGCGGCGGGCCGCTCGCGCCACGCCGGCGATGAAGGCGACGGGCGCGGCCAGAATCAGGGGGCACGGCGTTGCCGCCACCAGCACGGCAAGGCTACGGGTCAGATCGCCGGAGATGTGCCATGCCGCAAAGGAGACGACGAGCGTCACCGGCAGGAAGATCAGCGCATATCGATCCGCCAGACGCACGAAGGGAGCCTTTGCCGTCTGCGCCGCGGTCACCATGCGCACGATGCCCGCATAGGTGCTCTCGCTGGCCGCCGCGGTCACGGTCAATTGGAACGTGTCGCCCGCATTCAGAGAGCCGGAAAGAACGGCGCTTCCACGCGTCTTCTGCACCGGTATCGGCTCGCCGGTCACCGCGGACTCGTCGATCGCAGCGAAGGCCGAGGCGACGACGCCGTCGACCGGCACGATCTCGCCGGCCTTGACGAGAAGCTCGTCGCCGACCGCGACGCCCTCGATTGGAATATCCTCGATCCGCTCGCCGGACTTGCGATGGACCTGCCGCGGCGCCCGATCGACCAGGGACCTGAGATCATGCTCCGCCCGTGCGACCGCGATCTCCTCCAGCACGTTGCCGCCGGAATACATCAGCGCGACCACGGCGCCTGCAAGCGGCTGTCCGAGCGCCAGGGCCGCACTCATCGACAGCAGCGCAATCGCGTCCACCCCGACCCGGCCTCGCAGCAGATCCTGGACGATCGAGACCGCCAAACCCGCAATCACGGGCACCGTGCCGAGGGCCCACGCGCCATCGGCGAGTTCAGGCCGCCCTGCGGCCCGCGCGACAACACCTGCAGTCAACCCAGCGATCGCGATCGCAACCAGACCCCATCGCAAAACCCGATCAAACGACATGGCCTGGCGCACCCGCCCCTCGGTTTCCATTCGCTATTGCTGCGGGGCAGCGCCCTTGCTCCTGTGCATGAACGCCGTCATCTCGTCCGGAGTGAGCTTGCCGTCCTTGTTGATATCCATTGCCTTGAAAATTCGTTCATGCGCGACCTGAAACTCGGGCAACGAGACGGTGCCGTCGCCATCCGCATCCATCAGCGCGAAGATGATGCGGAAGGCGACCGGCGGCTCCATGGCCTCACCGCCCGCCGCGCCATGCCCCTTCATTCCCTGTCCCATCATGCCGCGCCCCATCATTCCCAACATATCTCCAGCGCGCGAAGGATTCTGCCGCTCGGTGGATGGGTTCGCAGGAGGGGTCGACTGCGGCGACGCCGGCGCCTGCTCATGTCCGTGATCGTGGTTCTGATGGTCCGCCGGGGATTGGGCCAATGCCGGCTGGCTCAAGATGGCGAACAGCAACGCTGCAGCAACGGTTCGACCTCGCATGGTGCTTCCTCCGACCCTGGTGTGGGGCCTCAGAAGGTGTCGAACTCTGCTGAATTTGCCTTGAGCCAAGTCAACAAAGCGGCTCATGCAGCCATGGCTTTTCGGTGCGCATGGCGCCGAATTCGGCCGGCGAAATCGCGCCAGTCGGACAGGCCGCTAGTCCTGCGTCCTAGCCGCCGCCGATACGGGCGCAGCCGATCGCCTCCGTCAGCACCTCGCGGTCGCCGATGTGATTGGCGAGCAGCAGGATCAGCCGGGCGTTCATGCGCAGCGCCTGCTCCTCGTCGAGGTCGCGCTGGCTGTTGATCAGCTCGGCATAGAAATCGTCGGGATCGGCGATGTTCGGTGAGAGGTTGAGCATCATGCCGCAAGCTCCGTCCGGTCGGCGGTGTCGTGGCCGGAGGCGCGCAGCGCCGCCTCGGTGATCTCTGCCTCGTCAAATCCGCTCCAGCGCGCGGCAACGTATTGATCCGGGCGGAACAGATAGGTGGTCCCAAGCGAGGCGCCATAGCGCTGCGCAAGGACGCCGGTGGGATCCTCGATGTCGCGGCCGACGAGAATGAGCTTCGCCGTGAAAGGGCCCACGGCGATCTCGGTCTTGTCGCTCACCTTGCCGAAGGCCACGACCGTGAAGCCGTCGCCGAGACAATGCAGGAACCAGCCCGGCCTGCCGTCGACGGCGATCGGCGCGTCGGCCGCATTGGTGCCGGGCCGCAGGCCGCCCGGCACCGCGCCGCGGTCGGGCGTATTAAGCGCCGACGTCACGTAAGGGGTCGGCGTCGAGAGCCGGCCGGAGTTGACCAGCGGTCGCGCAAAGCCGTGATGCCGGGCGAGTTCCAGCACCGCGTCACGGAAGTAGCGGCTCGGTTTGGTCTTCGGCGTGATGAAGTCGGTGGCGCGGGTGGAGTTCAGGATGTTGTCGTCCGCGGCATAGGCACGCTCCTCGTGATAGCTGTCGAGCAGCGCTTCGGACGCCTCGCCGCGCAGCACCATCGCGAGCTTCCAGGCGAGATTGTCGACGTCCTGGACGCCGGTATTGGCGCCGCGCGCGCCGAAGGGCGAGACCTGATGCGCCGCGTCGCCGGCGAACAGCACACGGCCTTGGCGGAAATTGTCGATGCGCCGGCAGGCGAACTGATAGATCGAGACCCATTCGAGCGCGAACTCGGTGTCCTCGCCGAGCATGGCGCGGATGCGCGGGATCACGCGCTCGGGCCGCTTTTCCTCCTCGGGATTGGCCTCCCAGCCAAGCTGGAAGTCGATGCGCCAGATGTTGCCCTCCTGCCGGTGCAGCAGCACGGACTGGCCGGGATGAAACGGCGGATCGAACCAGAACCAGCGCTCGGTCGGGAAGTCCGCCTTCATGGAGACATCCGCGATCAGGAAGCGGTCCCGGAAGAACTGCCCCGTGAACTCGGCGCCCACCATCTTGCGCACGTCGGAATTGGCGCCGTCACAGGCGATCACCCATTGCGCCTCCATGGTGAAGATGCCGTCGGGCGTTTCCACCGCCAGCGTCGCATGGTCGGCGGCCTGCTTGAGGCTGAGGAGACGGTGCTTCCAGCGCAACTCGATCAGCGGATTGGCCCGGCATTTGGCCACCAGCATCTCTTCCAAATGATATTGCTGCAGATTGATCATGGCCGGCCATTGGTGCTCGGCCTCGGGCAACAGATCGAACTGGTAGGACAGCTCGTCCTGGAAGAACATTTTCCCGACGTTCCAGCTTACGCCGCGCTCGACCATGGGGCCTGCGCAACCGAGTCGGTCCCATATCTCGAGCGGGCGCTTGGCGTAGCAGACCGCGCGCGAGCCGATCGAGACGGTGTCGTTGTCGTCCAGCACCACGACCGGCTGGCCGCGCGCCGCGCAATCGAGCGCCGCGGTCAGGCCGATGGGCCCGGCGCCGACCACCACGATCGGATGCCGCTTCACGACCCCCTCGGCCTGCTCCTGGGAACGCCGATAGCCGAACTTCGGATAGATGTAGCTCGTCATGTTCGCTTCCTGATGCGCGTGCCGGGGATCATTGCGCGTCCGCGAATTCCTTCTCGTGCATCCAGGCGGTGTGGCGCGGCGGACGCTTGGTGCGCGACCATTCCTCGACCATCTCGTGCGCGACCGACTTCATGCGATCGATCTGCTCGGGCGTGGCGGTCCAGACCGCGATCTCCAGGCGATGACCGCTGGGATCGCGGAAATAGATCGACTTGAAGATGGTGTGATCGGTGACGCCGACGACGTCGAGGCCGGCAGCTTCCGCGCGTGCCTTGGCCTCTTCGAGCTCGGCGAGGTCCTTGACCTGGAAGGCGATGTGCTGGGTCCATTCCGGCGTGTTGGGATCGCGACCCATCGGCGGCGAATTCGGCAGCTCGAAGAAGGCGAGGATGTTGCCGTTCCCGGCATCGAGGAAGATGTGCATGTAGGGATCGGGCGCCTTGGTCGACGGCACCCTGTCCTCGGCAATGGCGCCGAGAAGATCCATGTTCATGACCTTCTTGTAGAACTCGACCGTGGCCTTGGCGTCGACACAGCGATAGGCGACGTGATGGATCTTCTCGATCTTCATGACTTTCGCTCCCTGGATTTGCAGTTGCGAAATTGGTATCAGATGTTACTATTTGCTGGATTTGATCTGGATCAACCGGGTTCGGAGATTTTTTTCGGGATGGGTCGGCAGGCGGGACTCGCGTGATGGGACGTTCGGACGTGGCGCGCCGAGAAACGGCGCGGGCCGCAACGGCGCAGGACGGCGTCGAGCTGGACTTGCAGCGCTATTTTCCATACCGGCTGGCGCGCCTCGCCGAGCAGGTGTCGCTGGCGGTGGCCGAGGTCTATTCCGAGCGCTTTGCCTTGACGCGGCAGGAATGGCGCGTGCTTGCCATTCTCGGCGTGCGCCCGGAAATCGCCACCAAGGAGATCGGTCCGCTGACGACGCTCGACAAGATGCAGGTCAGCCGCGCGGTTCAGGGCCTGGAAGCGCGCGGCATCGCGAGCCGCAAGCACCATCCCGACGACCGGCGCGAGCTGATCGTCTCGCTAACCCCGGCCGGCCGTACGCTCTATCGCAAGATCGTGCCTTATGCGCTGGCGCGGGAGACGGAGCTGCTCGGCGTGTTGACCACCGAGGAAGCGAAGGTACTCGACCGGGTGATGCGCAAATTGTCGGCCGCGCTGGCGTAGCGTCTTCCGCTTAGCCCGACTTGATATCGCCCCTGGTAAACAAGTTTCCGCAATGAACGGGTGCCCTGTCTACGCCGCCGACCGCTCCGGCAGGCCGCCCTGCCAAGCCTCAAGCAGATAGAGCTCGCGTTTAGAAATATTCAGGCTCGTCGCCCTGTCAAGACGCCCCTTCGCCGCTCCCGCGATGCCGCCGGTGGGACCCTGAAAAAATTTTCGGCCGCCCTCTTGCAAGGTTTTTGAGGCGCTCTAATTCGTCTTTCGCCGCGAGAGCGGTGCGCCGGATGCCCGATCGGGTCCGGCGCGGGCGCCGGGGTCTTCGGATCCGCTTCCGATCCCCCTCGCGCTCCTTCGTAACCATCTTGCTCTTTGGAGGACTTGGTATGAGGACCACCTTTGACTTCGCGCCGCTGTGGCGCTCCACCATCGGCTTCGATCATCTGGCCGACCTCGTCGACAGCACGCTGCGGCAGGCGGGCGAGGACAATTATCCGCCCTACAACATCGAGCGCTCCGGCGAAGACCAGTACCGGATCACGTTGGCCGTGGCGGGCTTCGGCGTCAACGACATCACCGTGACGGCCGAACAGAACGCGCTCACCATCGAGGGCCGGAAGCCCGACAGCGCCACCCGCGAATATCTCTATCAGGGAATCGCGGCGCGCCCGTTCCGCCGCGTGTTCAACCTTGCGGACTACGTCCAGGTGAAGCAGGCAGCTTTCCAGGACGGTCTTCTGGTCATCGACCTCCTGCGCGAGATTCCGGAAGCCATGAAGCCGCGCCGGATCCAGATCGCGGGTGCTGCGTCACCGCAGATCGAGCAGAAGAAGGCGGCCTGATCGTGCCGCCGCGGCGGATGGCGACCTCCTCGCCGTCCGCCGATCAAACATCCCTTCGAAAGGAGTGTAGAGGGAGACCAGAGATGACCAACGCCAATGCGACCACCGGCAGCCTCGGCCCGCTGTTTCATCCCGCCGCGCATTATGCATCGCCGAACGCCGTGCTCGACGACGGCGAGCTCTCGACCGCGGAGAAGCGGATCATATTGTCGTCTTGGGCCTCGGACATGTACGCGGTCGAATCCCATCCGGCGCTGCGCGAGATCCCGGGCATGGATCACCCGGTCCGGCTCGTGGACATCCTCGCGGCGCTGCGCAAGCTCGATGACGACGACGACCCGCCGCCCGGCGGCGGCGTCCCGATGCGGCTGCGGCGGCCATGGGCCGCCGCAAAGGGACGAAGCCTGCCCTCGGCGCACCCATAACGAAACGCGAGACTACGGCAGATTGTCCCGCAGGAAAATATCGATGCGAATGCGCTCCTGGTCGGGGCTGATCGGCTCGCCCGAACAATGCGCGAGCAGGATCCGCGCCGCAGACCGCGCCTCGTGGCCGGCATCCTGGTTGATGACGGCATCGAGCGTCCCGCGAACCAGGAATCGCCGCGTGTACTCCGTCAGCTCATGCGTGATCCAGACCACCTCGCGGGCGCGGCCCGCGGCCTCGAGCGCATCGGCGATGCCGCGGTTGCCGGCGCCGCAGCAATAAATGCCGCGCAGGTCGGCATGGCGTGCCAGCAGCGCAGCCGTGAGCTTTCGCGTGCGATCACTGTCGTCGCGGCCCTCGATGACGGGGAGCGTGGACAGGTTAGAATACTCGCTGGACAGAATCTGGTGGAAGCCGAACTGCCGCTCGGTGTGATCGCGCAGCGACAACGATCCCGCAATCACGGCGACGGTCCCTTCCCGCTCCGCGAGGAAGCGCCCCATCAGTGTCGCGGCGGTGCGGCCTGCGGCCGGATTGTCGATCCCGACATAGTGGACACGGGACGAGCTCGGCGCGTCCGACACCAGCGTCACCACGGCGATCCCGCGTGCAACGAGGTCGTCGATCGCGGCGCGGACCCTGGGATGATCGAGCGCGACCACGGCAACGCCCTGATAGGCGGGCGAGAGGTTCTCCAGCGCACCGGCGAGCACATCGGGATCGAACACGTCGACATGGTGGATATCGATGAAGCCGCGCTGGCTGGCGAGCCAGTCTGCCGTGCGCTGCACCTGGTCGGTCAGATTGGTCATAAAGCTGTTGCTGCCCGTCGGCAACACGAAGGCGAAGCGGAACGTCTGCCCGCGGGCCAGCCGCGCCGCCGCAACGTCGGCGCGATAGCCGAGTTTCGCCACCGCTGCCTCGACACGCGCGACGGTCTTGGCGCGGACGCCGTCGCGCCGGTTGACGACGCGATCGACCGTGGCGAGCGAAACGCCCGCCGCTCGCGCGACGTCCTCGAGCGTGGCGCGCATTACCGGCTGGATCGCACCAGCCGTCATTCGCGCGCGGCCCACAGCATGCCGCGGGTCATCAACGTCCGGATCTCCGGCACGTCGAGCTCGTAGGCGCGGTGGCCGAGCGAGGAATAGAACACCCGCCCCGCGCCGTAGCGCTTCTTCCACACCACGGGCATCACCACGCCCTCGATCCAGGGCGCGTGCTCGCCGGTGAAAGTGGTCGTCGCCAACACCTCGTTGGCGGGGTCGACATGCATGTAATACTGCTCGGACCGATGTTCGAAACTCTTCAGGCCCTTCATGATGGGGTCATCGGGCTTCGTCAAGTCGACCTTGTAGTCGATGATGTTACCGGGATGGGCCACCCACTGTCCGCCGCACAGGAACTGGTAATCCACCGACTCGCGGAAGGCATCGCACATGCCACCGTGATGGCCGGCAAGCCCGACGCCATTGCGCACCGCCGCGCAGAGATTGAGCGCTTCCGCCTTCTCGATCTTCGACATCGTGTAGATCGGGATGATCAGCGAGAGATCATGGATGGCGGGATCGGCGAAGGCCGCCGTCGAGGTTTCGATCCGAACCTCGAAACCTTCCGCCTTCAGCCAGCCGCGGATCATCGACGCGCAGAGATCGGGATCATGTCCCGGCCAACCGCCCCATACAATCATTGCCTTGCGCATGGTCATTCCCTCAGTCGATCTGTCCGGTTTCACGTCCCGTGGGCAGCATCGCCGGCCGCTCGACCCGGCTCTCGATCCTGACGCGGCGGCCTTCGCCTGCGGAGGTCTGGAACGCCTCCATCACCTCCAGCACGTGGAAGGCGAGCGCGCCGCTGGCGCGATGCGGCCGGTCGTTCAGGATCGCGGAAGCCATGTCAGCGACGCCGATGGAGCGGAACTCGCCCTCGACATGGCCGTGAGTCAACGGCACCGTTTCCCATTCGCCGCCGGTCTTTGCGACCTGGACCTCGCCGCCAAAGCGGTTCGGGTCCGGCACCAGCATGCTGCCCTTGTCGCCGTAGATCTCCATCGGCGCATGCCGGTGCTTCGGCACGTCGAAGCTCATCGTGATCGAGACGACGGCGCCGCTCTCGAACTCCAGCGTCCCCGCGACGTGGGTCGCGACCTCGACCGGGATCATCGCACCGTTCATCGGTTGGCTGGTGACGAGACGCTCGGTTCTCGGACGCGCGGTCGAACCCATCACGCTGGCGACCGGGCCCAGCAATTGCACGAGATCGGTGATGTAATAGGGCCCCATGTCCAGCATCGGTCCGCCGCCGCGCAAGTAATAAAAACCGGGCGCCGGATGCCAGCGCTCGTGTCCGGGGCAGCCGAAGAACGCACTGCCGCCGACCGGCGCGCCGATCGCACCGTCGTCGATCAGCTTGCGCGCGGTCTGATGCCCGCCGCCGAGAAACGTATCCGGAGCGCAGCCGACGCGCAGGTTCTTCTGTGCGGCAAGCTCCATGACCTTGCGCGCCTCGCCGACATCGATGCCGAGCGGCTTCTCCGAATGAACGTGCTTGCCGGCGTTCAGCACCGCGAGGCTGACGTCGGTGTGGGCGAGCGGCACCGTGAGATTGACGACGATTTCGACATCGTCGCGCTTCAACAACTGGTCGACCCGCATCGCCGGCAAGCCGAACGCCGCTCCCTGCCGCTCCGCGACGTCGCTGCGCATGTCCGCGAGCGCCCGGACTTCCATGACCGGGAAGCGTTGCGCCGCCTTGAGGTAGGCGGTGCTGATCACACCGCAGCCGATAATTCCGACGCCGACTTTTCTCATTGTGATCTCCCGAGACGATGGCTCATCCCTTGACCGCGCCTGCGGTGAGGCCGGCCACGATGTGTTTCTGCGCCAGCAGGAACAGAATGATCGTGGGCAGGATGGTGAGCGTGATGAAGGCCAGGATCAGGTGCCATTCGGACGAGTATTCGCCCTGATAGACCATGATCCCGAGCGGCCAGGGATAGAGAGCGTCGGTGTTCAACATCACCAGCGGCAACAGATAGGCATTCCAGCTGTTGACGAAGGTGATGGTACCGACGGTCGCCAGGATCGGGCGCGACAGCGGCAGCGTCACATAGCGGAAGAACTTGATGTAGCTGCAGCCGTCGACCAGCGCGGCCTCGAGCAGCTCATACGGAATGTCCTTGAAGAAGCGGCGGAGCAGCAGCACGCTCATGGCGAGGCTGAACGCCACCTGCGGCAGCGCGACGCCGAAATAGGTATCGAGCAGCCCGAGATCGCGCACGTTGATGAACAGAGGCAGCACGGCGGTCGCAGCGGGAAACAGCAGGCCCAGCGTCAAATAGCTGAGCAGCATCGAACTGCCATAGAACCGGACATGGGCGAAGGTGAACGCGGCCATCGACGCCGTGATCAGCGTCAGCACCACCGCCAGCGTCGAGATGACAAGCGAATTGCGCAGGAGCTCCCAATAGCGCGCCGAGAACAGGATGTCCGCGTAGTTCTGCCATTCCCAATGCCTGGGCAGACCGAACGGATTGACACGCAACTCGCCGAGCGACTTGAAGCCGCCGAGCAGGGTCGCCAGCAACGGCACCAGGACGAAGACCGCGACCAAGCCGAGGAACAGCGCCTTGAACAGCGCGGCGGGATCGAATGCGCTTGTCGTCTCGACATTACTCATCGCGCATGAACCATCGCTTGTAGGTGAAGGCAAAGGTGACGCAGATCGCGAACAGGATGACGCCGATGGCGCTGCCATAGCCGACCCGCATGCGGGAAATGCCGTTGTTGTAGAGGAAGCTCACCATCGTGTTCGAGGAGTCGGCCGGCCCTCCCCGCGTCAGCGGCATGACGAGGTCGAACAATTGCAGGGACCCGACGATGGCGAAGAACACGGACAGACGGATGGTCGGGTAGAGCAAGGGGATGACGACGTGGCGCAGCGTCTGCGTCCGCGTCGCGCCGTCGATCCTGGCGGCTTCGACCAGGCTCTTGTCGAGGCCCTGGAGCGCCGCAATGAACAGCATCATGTGGAAGCCGAAATACTTCCAGACCACGACGATCAACACCGCCAGCATCGCCGTGTCGGTCGAGGCCAGCAGATGCGGCGGCTCGGCGCCGAAGGTACGCCAGATCGAGGCGACAAGGCCGTAATCGCCGTCGTAGACGAAGCTGAAGATCAGCCCGGTCGCGATCTCGGCCAAAATATACGGCATGAAGAACAGCATGCGCAGCGCCACCGCCCCGCGAAAGCGCTCGGCGAGCATGAGAGCCAGCGTGAGCGCAAGCGGCAGCTGGATGGCGAGCGAAACGGCGATGATCAGCCCGTTGTTGCGCAGTGCGAGCCAGAAAGCCCGCGTCTCCAGCACGAAGCGGTAATTGTCGAGGCCAATCCAGTTCGTCGGCCTGCCGAACCCGTTCCAGTTGAAAGCCGAGTACCAGGCGGCCTCACCGATCGGCAGCACCACGAACAGCGTGAACAGCAGCAGCGCGGGCGGCAGGAACAGGATCAGGACCGTGAAGCGGCCGTCCCAACTCGGCCCGCGAACCGCGACCTGAGGAGCCGCCTCGCCGGCAACGCCGATCGGCGAGGTGATCGCGATCCGTCGCGCCACCGTCAGTTCCCCTGCTTCCACGCGGCTTCGATCGCTTTCGCCGCGTCCTGCGGGCTCATGCTGCCGCCGGCGATCTCCGCCGTGACGTCGTTGACGACGCGACCGACCGAGGGACCGAGGCTCTGGTCATAGAAGTTCTGGTGATAGTTGGACTTCGCCAGATTGCCCGCGATCTGCTTCATGAAGGCGCTGCTGAGGCCGGCCTCGCCGCCCTTGACGACGGGAACGATGAAGTTGCCGCCAGCAAGCCGAGCCTGCACGTCCTTGGAGATAAAGAACTTGAGGAAGTCGGTGGCTTCCTTGGGCGCGCCCTTGGTGATCAGCCAGCCGGTGATGCCGCCGAGCGTGTCTGATGGCTCACCCTTGCCGCCGGGTACGACCGGAAAATCGAACCAGCCAAGCTTGTCGTCGCTGAGACCCACCTTGTCGGCGGCGAGTGCGCGCTGGGTGTGATAGAAGGACGAGATGGCCAGGATCATCGCGGCCTTGCCGTCACCGAAATAGCCGACGGCCTGCGGGTTCTTGAAGCCGAGGAAGCCATTCTGGAACGGCTGCAGATCGACCAGCTGCTTGAAAAGCTCGCCGGATTTCTGGAAGGTCTCGCCGGTGAAGCCACCGTTCTCCCCCTTCAGCGCTGCATCGAAGGCCGGCTTGCCGCCGATGCGCACTGCGAGATGCGTCCAGTAGAAATGCAGCGGCCATTTATCGGCACCGCCAACCACGATCGGCGTAACACCCGCGGCCTTCAACGTTTTCACCGCGCCGAGCAGATCGTCCCAGGACTTGATGGCAGCAGGATCGACCTTCGCCTTGGCCATCAGCTCCTTGTTGCAGAGGAATCCGACCTGCGACAGCGAGATCGGAAGTCCGAAGACGCGGCCGTTCTGGGTGAAGGCCGCGAGCGCCGCCGGTGCGATCGTGTCGCTATAGCCGTCGCTTTTCACGGAATCGGTGATGTCTTCCAGGACGCCGGCTTCGACCTGCGTCTTCAGGACCCCGCCGGCCCAGCTATAGATGATGTGCGGCCGGTCCTTCGATTGCAGGATGGTCGGCAGCTTGGCCTTGTAGGCCTCGTTCTCGAGGAACTGCATCTCCACCTTCACACCGGGGTGCGACGCCTCATAGCTGCGTGCGACTTCCTCCCAGATCTTCACTTGGGCCGGATTGACCTCGATGTGCAGCCATTTCACGGTGGTGTCGGCTGACGCGGCAGGGCCCCAAAGCAGGCATGCGACAGCGGCGAGTCTCAGCTTCCCGAGCAATCTCATCACATCCTCCCAACCGGCTCTTATTCTTTGGCCGCGATCCTGCCCTCAATTTTTGAGGTGCGCAACACAAATTCTGACCTATGTACCTCACGGACGGAATGGCTAAGGTCGGGACGAGAATCGGGCCAGCCGCTGTGCTGGCCGCAACAAACCGAGGTTGCCCATGGCTGCCATCTATTCCGACCTCGCCGGCAAGGTCGTGCTCGTCACCGGCGGTGCCGCAAGAATTGGCGCTGCGATCGTGCGGCGTTTCGCCGAGCAGAAATCCACGGTGGTGTTCTTTGACATCAAGCTCGACGAGGGGCAGCGCCTGGCGCGTGAGCTGTCCGACCAGGGACTGGCTGCGCATTTCCAGCACGTCGACCTCACGGACATCCCCGCGCTCCGCGCCGGCGTCGTCGAGGCACGCAAGACTCACGGCGCGATCAACATCCTGATCAACAACGCCGCGCATGACGAGCGGCACAACACCGAGGAGATGACGCCGGAATATTGGGACGACCGCATCGCGGTGAATCTGAAGCACCAGTTCTTTGCGTCGCAGGCCGTGTTGCCAGACATGAAGGCGGCCAATGCCGGCGCCATTGTCAATTTCGGCTCGGTGTCGTGGATCGCAGGACAAGGCGGCATGGCCGCTTACACCGCCAGCAAGTCGGGCGTGATCGGACTGACGCGCTCTCTGGCGCGCGACTACGGCCCGTACAACATCCGCGTCAACGCGATCGCACCGGGCTGGATCATGACCGAGCGCCAACTCGAGAAATGGATGACGCCGGCGGGCGAGATCGAGTTGCAGCAACGACAATGCTTGAAACGCAGGCTCGTGCCGGACGAAGTCGCGAAGTTCACCGTCTTCCTCGCGTCCGATGAGGCCTCCGCCTGCACCGCTCAACACTACATCGTCGATGGCGGCTGGGTCTGAGCTGCCTTGTGGGCGCGGACCACTTCACGGTCAGCGGGTCGCGACGTCGTGCAATTTCCCAAGCCGGGTGGGTTCGTCAGCAATCTGTGAGAAGCGGAGCATCTGGCTGGGGCGGGAGGGATCGAACCTCCGAATGGCGGAATCAAAATCCGCTGCCTTACCGCTTGGCTACGCCCCATCAGGCGACCAGGGAACGGGGCGGAAGAACTGGCTACCGCAGATTCCCGCTGGTCGCAGCCGGTCTATAGGGAGACCAGCGGCATTTCAACCGCCTGGAGGGGCAAAATACCGCGGGCCGCCGAGGCAGGCCGCGCCACACCTTATTATGGGGCCGGCAGAATCCCGATGCGGTGCCGTATCGCCCCCATTGAGACCTCTCCCGTTTCATGGGAATACGGCGCCAATGATGTCCACGGGAGTGAGCCATGACCTACCGCGCGCCGATCTCTGACATGCTGCTGTCGCTCAACCACGGCGCCGGCCTCAAGGCCGCCGTGGAGGCCGGTCATTACGGTGATTTCGACGGCGATATCGTCGCGGCCGTGCTGGAGGAAGCCGGCAAATTCGCAACCGACGTGCTGGCCCCGCTCAACAAGGTCGGCGACGAACACGGCATCAAGCTCGATGCCGGCAAGGTCACGACCGCACCGGGCTGGCCGGACGCCTACAAGCGCTGGATCGAGGGCGGCTGGAACGCGGTCTCGGGGCCGGAGGATTTCGGCGGCCAGGGCCTGCCGATCGCGATCAACGCCGCCTGCACCGAGATCTGGAGCGCCGCCAACGTCGCCTTCGGCCTCTGCCCGCTGCTGACGGCCTCCGCCATCGAGGCGCTGGACGCCCATGGCAGCGACGAGCTGAAGACGGTCTATCTCGAAAAGCTCGTCTCCGGCGAATGGACCGGCACGATGCAGCTGACCGAGCCGCAGGCCGGATCCGACGTCGGCGCGTTGCGTACGCGTGCGGAGAAACAGGCCGACGGCACCTATCGCATCAAAGGGACGAAGATCTTCATCACCTATGGCGAGCACGACATGACCGACAACATCGTGCATTTCGTGCTGGCCCGCCTGCCGGACGCGCCCGCCGGCACCAAGGGGATCTCGCTGTTCCTCGTGCCGAAATTCATGGTCAATGCCGACGGCTCGCTCGGCGCGCGCAACGACATCTTCGCCTCCGGCGTCGAGCACAAGCTCGGCATGCATGCCTCCCCGACCTGCACCATGACCATGGGCGATCATGGCGGCGCGATCGGCTTTCTGATCGGCGAAGAGAACCAGGGCATGCGCTGCATGTTCACGATGATGAACCAGGCGCGCCTCGGCGTCGGCCTGGAAGGCGTCGGCGTTGCCGACCGCGCCTATCAGCAGGCGCTGTCTTACGCGCAGGAGCGCAAGCAGGGCCGCGCCGTCGGCAAGAAGGGCGACGGGTCGGATGCGATCTTCGTGCATCCCGATGTCAAGCGCATGCTGATGCGGATGCGGGCGCAGACCGCCGCCGCGCGCACCATCTGCTATGCGACCGCGGTTGCGATCGACGTCTCGACCCGTGCCAAGGACCCGAAGGTGCGCGCCGACGCCGCCGCGCGCGCGGCGCTGCTGACGCCGATGGCCAAGGGATATTCCACCGACATCGGCAACGAGGTCGCCTATCTCGGCGTGCAGATCCATGGCGGCATGGGCTTCATCGAGGAGACCGGCGCGGCGCAGCATTATCGCGATGCCCGCATCACCGCGATCTACGAGGGCACCAACGGCATCCAGGCGATCGACCTCGTCACGCGCAAGCTGGCGGCCAATGGCGGCGCCTCGGTGTGGGCGCTGCTCGACGAGCTCGCGGCCACCGTCAAGCAGGTCGAGGCCTCCAACGATCCCGCTTTCGGCACCACGGGTGCGAAGTTGCGCGAAGCGCTGGACGCGCTGACCCGCACCAGCAAATGGCTGCTGGAGCGCGTGACGTCGGCGCCGAACGACGCCCTGGCCGGCGCGACGCCCTATCTGCAGCAGTTCGGTGCGACGCTCGGCGGTTGCCTGCTCGCCTCCGAGGCGCTCGCCGCCAAGGCCGACGGCAACACCGACGCCGCGCGTTACGTCTCGCTGGCACGCTTCTTCGCCGAGAACATCACCGTGCAGGCGCCCGCGCTCGAGCGCACGGTGACGGAGAGCGCGGAATCGGTGGCGGCGGCGGACGCCGTGCTGCTGGGGTAAGCTGACCCCGCAAGCATTGATGCGTAGGGTGGGTTAGCCGTAGGCGTAACCCACTGCTTGTGCCGCCGCGTGAACAGAATAGGTGGGCTGTCATTCCCCGCGAAGGCGGGGAATCCAGTACGCCGCGGCCTCTCGATCGATCCCCGGCGTCTCGGAGTACTGGATCGCCCGATCAAGTCGGGCGATGACACCGCCTTTGGGGTGAGCGCCTATCCCACCTTTCGATCTTGCCCTGGGGATAGATCTCGCGAGACGTGCCTCCCCGGCCGCCACAGCACGACACTCGCCGCCACCAGATCGAGCGCGACGCACATCGCAAAAGCCATCGTGTAATTGCCGGTGAAACTCCGCGCGAGGCCGACGATGCCGGGACCGAAGGCGCTGACGACCCCGCTGATCGAGGTGCCCAATCCCATGGCGGCGGCGAAGGCGCCGGCGCCGATCTCGCGCTGGATGATCAGGGGCGGGAACGTGATCATGTTGCCGATCGAGAAGCCGTAGACGGCGCAGCACAGCAGCAGCATCGTCGGGCTCGTGCTCTGCAGGAGAACGAGCAGCGCCGCCGCCTGGCTCGTCATCGACGCCGCGCAGGCGAGGCGCGGATCGAGCCGGTCCACGAACAGGCCGAGCGTCAGGCGGCCGACCACCGCCATCGCCGCCATCAGGGTCACGGCAAGGCCGGCACTCGCGCGCCCGATCAGCGGCTCGAGAAAACTCACCTGGTGGATGATGAACCCCATCTGCGCCATGACCGCGATCGCGATCGGCAGCACCATGGTCCAGAACGCGGCGTTGGCGAGCAGGTCCTTGCGCGTTTGGCCGCGCGCGGCGGCGCCCGCGCTTTCGGATCGCCTGTCCGATGCCGGCGAGGTCCCGACCGGCCAGCCGATGAAGCTCACGACGACGGGCAGCACCAGCACCATCATCGCGAGCGTGACCGCCAGCATGGCGGCGCGAAAGCCGATGCTGCCGCTCAGCGACAGCAGCAGCGGCACGAGGATGATGCCGCCGCAGGTCGCGCCGTTGAAGGCGAGGCTGAGCGCGAGCCCGCGCCGGCGTTCGAACCAGGAGTTCAGCACGGTCGCGATCACCACGGTGCCCATGCCGGTCCAGCCGACCGACATCAGCGCATAGGCGAGATAGAGCTGCCAGGGCGTCTGCATCAGCGCCAGCAGCACCGTCGAGGCGCCGAGCGCCACCAGGCCGCTCAGGATCAGCGAGCGCAGCCCGATGCGCGCCAAGAGATCGTCGGTGAAGACGACGAGCACGGAGGTCAGCAGGAACGAGAAGGTGCTGGCCGCGGAGACCAGCGTGCCCGGCCAGCCATGGGCGCGCTGCAGCTCGGCCAGATAGACGCCCTGCCCATACAGCCCGAAGCCGAACATGAAGAAGGCCATGAGAAAGCAGGCCAGCACGACGCGCCAGCCGCGATAGTGCAGCGAGGATTCGTCGACACGGGTTGCGGCAATCATCGATCGGGGCAATCGGTCAAATGGAACCGGACGATCGTGCACCACAACCAGCGGTTTTTCAAACGAAACATTGTAGCCGATTGTTGCAATGCGTGACAGCGACGGCTGCCATGCGCCGCCTCGCGAAATCCGCTGGCGAAAACCTTGACCCAGCGCATTGGCACGCCTGCGGGATGATGTAGGCTGATGCACGGCGAGGCTTGCAAAGCAGCAAGCGTCGCGGCGACCGCAGGGAGTTCTCATGCCGAACGGCAACATCGTCGTCACCGAAGAGCGTGGAACGCGCGTGATCACCCTGCGTCGTCCGGGCAAGAAGAACGCGATCACCCAGGAGATGTACCGGGAGATGGCCCGCGCGATCGACACCGCGCAGAACAACCCCGAAATCCGCTGCATGATCATCACCGGCGGCTCCGGCGTGTTCACCGCCGGCGACGACATCGACGATTTCATGCATGCCGACACATCCCGCCCCGAGACGCTGTCCGAAGGCGCGAAGTTTCTCTATTCGCTCGCCCTCAACGTCAAGCCGATCATCGCGGCCGTCGACGGCGCCTCGATCGGCATGGGCACCGTGATGCTGTTCCACTGCGACTACGTGCTGGCCTCGAACGCTGCGACCTTTTCCGCGCCTTACATCCATCTCGGCCTCGTGCCGGTCGGCGCAGCCAGCCTCCTGATGCCGAACACGATGGGCTATCAGCGCGCCTTTGCCTTGCTGGTGATGGGACGGACTTTCTCCGCCGCGGAGGCTCATGCCGCCGGCTTCGTCAACACCGTGGTGTCGCCGGGACATACCGAAGTCGAGGCGCGCAAGGTCGCGCGCGAGATCTGCCGGCTGCCGGCCGAGGCGGTCGCAACCTCCCGCAAGCTGCTGCGCGCGCCGGCCGAAGAGCTCACCCGCCGCATCGACCAGGAAGGCCATCTGTTCGGCGAGCGGCTGAAATCGGACGAAGCGGTCGCGGCGTTCAACGCGTTCGCGAGCAGGAAGAAGAGGTAGGGACTCTTCCCTCTCCCCTTGTGGGAGAGGGTGGCTCACCGCGTAGCGGTGAGACGGGTGAGGGGTATCTTGCCTCGCACTGACATGTCACCTTGTGGAGAGATACCCCTCATCCGGCGCTTCGCGCCACCTTCTCCCACAAGGGGAGAAGGAAGAATGCTTCGTGAAATCTTCGCGCGGAGCGACTAATCTGGTTCCATGCGATACCGATCCATCCTTGCCGCGCTCGCGCTGATCTTTGCCCTCCCCGCTGCGGCCCAGACCGCCGACCCCGTCGAGCTGCGCATCCTCGCGGTCAACGATTTCCACGGCAATCTGCGGCCGCCGCCGGGCGGTATCCGCATCAATGACCCCGAGGACAAGAGCAAGAAGGTCATGGTCGCGGCTGGCGGCGCCGAATACATGGCGACGCTGGTCAAGCAGCTGCGCGAGGGGCACAAGAACACAATCTTCGTCGCCGCCGGCGATCTGATCGGCGCGAGCCCGTTCCTGTCGGCGATGTTTCACGACGAGCCTTCGGTCGAAGCGCTGTCGATGATGGGACTTGCGATCACCTCGGTCGGCAATCACGAATTCGACGAGGGCAAGACCGAGCTGCTCAGGATGCAGAATGGCGGCTGCCACCCCGTCGACGGCTGCCAGGGACCACATCCATTCACAGGTGCCAAATTCAGCTATCTCGCAGCCTCGACGATCGAGACGGCGACGGGCAAGAGCGTGCTGCCGCCTTACGAGATCAGGGAATTCGAGGGCATCCCCGTCGCCTTCATCGGGCTGACCTTGAAGGAGACCGCCGGCATCGTCTCGCCCTCGGGCATCGCCGGGCTCGAATTCCGCGACGAAGCCGAGACGGTGAACGCGCTTGTGCCGCAGTTGAAGGCGCGCGGCGTCGAAGCGATCGTGGTGCTGATCCACCAGGGCGGCGAGCCCTCGGGCGATTACAACGAATGCCCTGCCATCACGGGGCCGATCGTCGACATCGTGAAAAAGTTCGACCGCGCCGTCGACGTCGTCGTTAGCGGGCATACCCACCGCGCCTATGTCTGCGACATCGACGGGCGGCTCGTCACCAGCGGCGATAAATACGGCACGCTGGTCACGGCGATCGACCTCAAGCTCGATCGCACGACGCGCGACATCGTCACCGCCAGGGCCGACAATTTTCTGGTCGCCAACGCCTCGCTCGCGAAGGATCCCGAGCAGACCGCGCTGATCGAGGCCTATGACAGGCTGTCGGCGCCGATCGCCAACCGGCCGGCCGGATCGGTGACGCAGACATTGTCGCGCGTGCCGAACGAAGCCGGCGAAAGCGCGCTCGGCGACATCATCGCGGATGCGCAGCTTGCCGCGACCCGGGCGGCGCAGGATGGCAGCGCTGTCATCGCCCTCACCAATCCCGGCGGCATCCGCACCGACATCGTGCCCAAGGAGAACGGCGCGATATCCTTCGGCGACGTGTTCGCCAGCCAGCCATTCCGCAACCGCCTCGTCACGATGACGCTGACGGGCAGCCAGCTCAAGGACATGCTCGAGCAGCAATGGCTGGACCCGAAGCGACCGCGGATCCTCCAGGTCTCGAACGGCTTCAGCTATGCCTGGGATGCGTCGAAGCCATTCGGCGAGCGCGTGCTGCCTGAGAAGATGACGCTGGGCGGCCGCCCGATCGAGCCGGGAAGCGGCTACCGCATCACCCTCAACGATTACCTCGCCGTCGGCGGCGACGGTTTTACCGTCGCCAAACAGGGCACGGCGCAGCAATATGGCGGCTACGACGCGGATGCGCTGTTCGCGTTCTTCCGGGCGCACGGGCCGATCGGTCCGTTGCCACCGACCCGCATCCTGCGGGTGAATTGATCCGGATCAAACCGGCGAGGGCCGGACGCCCCTTTGCCATTGCCGCCCAAGCGCATAGATTGGGGTTAGAGATTGCGTTTTGGCGCCGGATGCGCCAAGCGACGACGAGAGTCCGTTTCCTGTGAGGCCGACCTGATGAGCACGCTTCTTCTCTCCCACAAGGCCTGCCTCGACCACGTCACCCCGCCGGGACATCCTGAAAGGCCCGATCGCCTCCGTGCCGTGGAAGAAGCGTTGTCGCACGAGCGCTTCCAGTTCCTGGCGCGCGACCTCGCCCCCGAAGGCGATCTCGATCTCGTCACGCTCTGCCACAACGAGCATTACGTCACCGAGCTGCGCCACATCGCGCCGGCCAGCGGCCAAGTTTATATCGACGGCGACACCTCGATGTCCCCCGGCACGTGGGAAGCGGTGATGCGCGGCGTCGGCGGCGCGGTTGCGGCGACCGAAGCGGTGATGAACGGCGAGCATCGCAACGCCTTCGTCGCGGTGCGACCGCCCGGCCATCATGCCGAGATCGGCAAGCCGATGGGCTTCTGCTTCTTCGACAATGTCGCGATCGCCGCGCGCCACGCGCAGCGCAAATACGGCATCAAGCGCGCCGCCATCGTCGATTTCGACGTGCATCACGGCAACGGCACGCAGGACATCTTCTGGTCGGACCCGACCGTGATGTACTGCTCGACCCACCAGATGCCGCTGTTTCCGGGCACCGGCGCCAAGGGCGAGCGCGGCGACCACGACACCATCGTCAACGCGCCGCTCGCCTCGGAAGACGGCGGGCCGGAATTCCGCTCCGCCTTCGAGAATCTGATCCTGCCGCAGCTCGAAAAATTCAGCCCCGAATTGCTCGTCATTTCCGCCGGCTTCGACGCGCATTATCGCGATCCCCTGGCCTCGCTGAATCTGCGCGCAGAGGATTATGCCTGGGTGACGCGCAAGCTGATGGATCTCGCCGACAAGACCGCGGGCGGGCGCGTTGTTTCCGTGCTCGAAGGCGGTTACGACCTGCAAGGACTGAAAGAATCTGTTACGGCGCATGTCGGCGCCCTCATGGGCGCCTAGAGGACCCGCCACATTAAGCCCGCAAAACCCGCCTCCACTGCGGGCCAAAGGAATCGGGCAATCGGAAACGGATATGGCCGAAAACACCCAAGTCGACGTCAGCAGGCTCACCTTCGAGCGCGCGATCGAGGAACTCGAGACGATCGTGAAGCGGCTCGAAGACGGCAAGGTGCCGCTCGAGGAATCCGTGACGATCTACGAGCGTGGCGAGGCGCTGAAGCGCCGCTGCGAGGAATTGCTGCGCCAGGCCGAGGCACGCGTCGACAAGATCACCACCGATGCCAGCGGCCAGGCCACCGGCACGGCGCCGCTCGACGTCCAGTAACCCAGGCCCTTCCCAATCCGGCCCGGACCGCGCTCCCCTGCGAACTTTCTGCGCAAGGAGCCGCCGCGTTTTCCTGATCGCACGCCCCAGGGGTCCGCGGCGGATGTTGGTTTCATTGGCAATGCCGGGATTGGACGGCCCCAAATCGGCCCGTCGCGGCTCAAAAGCTTCCATTTCGGCAAAAAAAGCCTGCCAACGAACCCGGCAGGCCGGGAACCTCTGATCCCCGCCCACAGTTAACCACTCTGGCCCGCGAGTTGCACCTGCATACCCCTAAGCGGCCCAGCGGGTTGGCTTTGGCCCCAGCTTTGGTGTAAAGCTGCGCGCAGTGTGGCTTTTTGTTAGCCTTGACGTGGGGACCGATTTCCGACGACAAGCGCTTCAAATCGCTAATGAAATTGGCTGGGACGGACGAAGCCGATCTACGTGACAGGGATCACAGAGACTGAACCGGAGCGCACTTAAGCTCACCTAAGCTTGAAGACGGGGTTGTCAGCTTGAAGAAGAGGCTTGGCCCCATGCAGGTGGCTCCGACGGTTTGAGGACTCGCGCTGCGCCGATATTGTGCAAACCCATCGCGCACCGGAATGACCTTCCGGCGCTGACAAATTGGAAATCGCCGTGAACGCATATAGCAAGACGCCGCTTCTCGACACCATTCGGACGCCGGAAGACCTGCGCAAGCTCAAGATCGAGCAGGTTCGCCAGGTTGCCGACGAGTTGCGGCAGGAGACCATCGATGCCGTCTCGGTGACCGGCGGTCACTTCGGCGCGGGCCTCGGCGTGGTCGAGCTCACCACGGCGATCCATTACGTCTTCGACACGCCGCGCGACCGGCTGATCTGGGACGTCGGCCACCAGGCCTATCCCCACAAGATCCTGACCGGGCGGCGCGACCGCATCCGCACCTTGCGCACCGGCGGCGGCCTTTCCGGCTTCACCAAGCGCAGCGAGAGCGATTACGATCCGTTCGGCGCGGCGCACTCCTCGACCTCGATCTCCGCCGGCCTCGGCATGGCCGTCGCGCGCGACCTCTCGGGCGGCAAGAACAACGTTATCGCCGTGATCGGTGACGGCTCGATGTCGGCCGGCATGGCCTATGAAGCCATGAACAATGCGGGCGCGATGAACTCGCGCCTGATCGTGATCCTCAACGACAACGACATGTCGATCGCGCCGCCGGTCGGCGCCATGAGCGCCTATCTGTCCCGCCTCTACTCCGGCAAGACCTATCGCACGCTGCGCGAGGCGGCCAAGCAGATCAACAAGCGCCTGCCCAAGATCATCGCCAACCGCGCCAACCGCGTCGAGGAATACTCGCGCGGCTTCATGATGGACGGCGGCACCCTGTTCGAGGAGCTCGGCTTCTACTACGTCGGCCCGATCGACGGTCATAACCTCGACCATCTGCTGCCCGTGCTGAAGAACGTCCGCGACATGGAGACCGGCCCGATCCTGGTCCACGTCGTGACGCAGAAGGGCAAGGGCTACGGCCCCGCGGAAGCCTCCGCCGACAAGTACCACGCCGTCGTCAAGTTCGACGTCGCCACCGGCACCCAGGCGAAGGCCAAGCCGAACGCTCCGGCCTACCAGAACGTGTTCGGCCAGAGCCTCGTCAAGGAAGCCCAGAAGGACGACAAGATCGTCGCCATCACCGCGGCGATGCCGTCGGGCACCGGCGTCGACATCTTCAACAAGGCTTTCCCCGACCGCACCTTCGACGTCGGCATCGCCGAGCAGCACGCGGTGACCTTCGCCGCCGGTCTTGCGACCGAAGGCTACAAGCCGTTCTGCGCGATCTACTCGACCTTCCTGCAGCGCGGCTATGACCAGATCGTGCACGACGTAGCGATCCAGAACCTGCCCGTGCGCTTCGCGATCGACCGCGCCGGCCTCGTCGGCGCCGACGGTGCGACCCATGCCGGCTCGTTCGACAACGCCTATCTCGGCTGTCTGCCCAACATGGTGATCATGGCTGCGGCCGATGAGGCCGATCTCGTGCACATGGTGGCGACCCAGGTCGCGATCAACGACCGCCCGAGCTCGCTGCGCTATCCCCGCGGCGAAGGCCGCGGCATCGAGATGCCCGAGGTCGGCATTCCGCTCGAGGTCGGCAAGGGCCGCATGATCCGCCAGGGCAGCAAGATCGCCCTGCTCTCCTTCGGCACGCGTCTCGCCGAGTGCGAGAAGGCGGCCGACGAGCTCGCCGCGCACGGCCTCTCCACCTCGATTGCGGATGCGCGCTTCATGAAGCCGCTCGACACCGAGCTGGTGCTCAAGCTCGCGCGTGACCATGACGTGCTGATCACGATCGAGGAAGGCTCGATCGGCGGCTTCGGCTCGCATGTCGCGCAGTTCCTGACCGATCAGGGCGTGCTCGACAGCGGCATGGTCAAGTTCCGCACGATGGTGCTGCCCGACGTGTTCCAGGACCACGACACCCCGGCCGCGATGTACGCCCGCGCCGGTCTCGACGCCAAGGGCATCGTCGCCAAGGTGTTCGAGGCGCTCGGCAAGGACGTCAAGGCCGAGACCGTCAAGCTCGCCTGAGGGCGAGCTTCGACGCTCTGCGGCGAAGCGATAGCACTCGATGAAAATCTATCTGGCAGGTCCCGACGTGTTCCTGCCGGATGCCATCGAGATCGGCCGCCAGAAGGTCGCGATCTGCGCGGCGCACGGGCTGACCGGCCTCTATCCTCTCGACAATTCCATCGATCTTGCCGCGCCCGATGCCGCGCGACAGATCTTCTGCGGCAACGAGGCGATGATGGATGCGGCCGACGCCATCATTGCGAACCTCACCCCGTTCCGCGGCGCCGGGGCCGATCCCGGCACGGTCTACGAGCTCGGCTACATGGCGGGACGACGCAAGTTCTGCCTCGCCTATTCCAACGACCCCGCCACCTATGTCGACCGTGTCGGCCGATTCCTGGACGTCACCTCCGAGGACGGGCGGCTGGTCGATGCGCAGGGACTGACGGTCGAGGATTTCGGCCTCGTCGACAATCTCATGATGATCCATGCGCTGGAGCTGCACGGCTGTCCGCTGGTGACACCGGCCACGATGCCGATCGACGTCTGGCATGATCTGGCCGCGTTCGAGACTTGCGTCCGGATGGCGGCTGCGCGATTGATCGCACCCTGAGCGCCAGTCCCTGTTGAGAGAGCCGATGTCCCCTGCCCGCAAGCGCGCGGATGTTCTTCTGGTCGAGCGCGGCCTGTTCGAAAGCCGGGCGCGGGCGCGCGCGGCCATCGAGGCCGGGCTGGTCACGGCCGACGACAAGCAGGTTTCAAAGCCCTCGGAGACAATCGCCGAGGACGCGGTGATCCAGGCCGAGCCCGCACACCCCTACGTCTCGCGCGGCGGCGTCAAGCTCGCCGGCGCGCTGGAGCGCTACAGAATCGAGATCGAGGACCACGTTTGCCTCGACGTCGGCGCCTCAACCGGCGGCTTCACCGAGGTCCTCCTGGCCAACGGCGCGAGCCTGGTGTTCGCGATCGACGTCGGCACCAGCCAGCTGCACGCCTCGCTGCGCGGTCATCCCAAGATCGTGTCGATGGAGGAGACCGACATCCGCAGCTACGACGGCAAGCGGCTGCCGGCGCGGCCCGATGTCGTCGTCATCGACGTCAGCTTCATCTCGCTCAAGACGGTGCTGCCGGTGGCGCTGTCGCTCGCCGCGGCGCCCATGAGCCTGCTGGCCCTGATCAAGCCGCAATTCGAGGCCGACCGGAAGCACAACAAGAAGGGCATCGTGCGCGACGCCGCCGTGCACCGGGAGATCTGCGACGACATCACAGCCTTTGCCGCCTCGCTCGGCTGCACCGACATCGAGGTGTTCCCCTCGTCGATCTCGGGGGGCGACGGCAATATCGAATTCTTCCTGGGCGCGCGCCGTGGTTGAGCGTCTGACCATCGATCACGTCGGCCATCGCGGCGACGGCATCTCGCTCACCACGGGCGATGCGGTCTATGTGCCCTACACGCTGGGCGGCGAGACCGTCGAGGTCGATCACGTCGTGGGTCATCATCCTGATCGACGCAAGCTGCTCGCCGTGGAGGTCGCAAGCCCGGAACGCATCGCGCCGTTCTGCCCGCATTTCGGCGTCTGCGGCGGCTGCGCGATCCAGCATTGGGCGGCAGAGCCCTACCACGCCTGGAAACGTGGCATCGTGGTGGAGACGCTGGCGCAGGCCGGCATCGATTGCGAGGTCGCGCCGCTGGTGGACGCCCACGGCGCCGGCCGCCGGCGCATCACGCTGCACGGCCGCTTCGGCACCCATGCCATCCTCAAGGTCGGCTTTTCCGCTACGGGCTCGCACGACGTCATCCCGATCGATCGCTGCCCGATCCTCGATCCCGCGCTCGACGGCGCGCTCGAAGCCGCCTGGGCGATCGCCGAGCCGCTGACATCGAAGATGCCGGTGACCAAGCCGCTCGACATCCAGGTCACCGCGACCGCCAACGGTCTCGACGTCGACGTGCGCGGCTCCGGCCCGCTGCCGACGCCGCTGGTCACCGCGCTGTCGCAGGTCGCCGAGCAGAACCGCCTGGCGCGGCTGACGCGGCACGGTGAGCTCGTGCTGCAACGCCTGCCCCCGACGGTGAAGATGGGCCGCGCCGAGGTGACGCTGCCGCCGGGCTCATTCCTGCAGGCGACGGTCGCCGGCGAGGAGACGCTCGCCGCGCTCGTCGTCGAGCGTATCGGCAAGGCCAAGGAGATCCTCGACCTTTTCTGCGGTGTCGGCCCGTTCGCGCTGCGGCTCGCCGAGAAGGCGCGCGTCACGGCCTACGACAGCGATGCCGGCGCCGTTGCGGCGCTGGCGAAGGCCGCGCGCACGCCGGGCCTGAAGCCGATCAAGGCCGAGCCGCGCGACCTGTTCCGCCGGCCCCTGGTGCCACCGGAGCTGCGCGACTTCGACGCCGTGGTGTTCGACCCGCCGCGCCAGGGCGCGCAGGCGCAGGCGCTGAAGCTCGCCGCAAGCAAGGTGCCCGTCGTGGTCGCGGTATCCTGCAACGCCGCCACGTTTGCTCGCGACGCGCGGCTATTGATCGACGGCGGCTACCGGCTGGAGGCGGTGGTGCCGGTCGATCAATTCCGACACACGCCCCATGTCGAGCTGGTGGCACGCTTCAGCCGCTGACGTCAGGCTCTACTGTTTGAGCATGATCTTTTCGGAGAACCGCTGCACACTTTGCGCTAACGCGGCCCTCCGGGTCCGGATCATGCTCTACGCCGACGCCTCGAATTGCGGCTGCCAGCGCAGCAAATAGGATTGCAGCGAGCGCACCGCGATCGCGAGCAGGATGCCGACGAACATCATGACGAAGATGGCGACCATCATCTCGCTGGCATTGGCGCGCGCCTCGGCTTCGATGATGAGCTTGCCGAGGCCACGTTCGGCGCCGATGAACTCGCCGACGATGACGCCGATCAGCGCAAAGGACACCGCCGGCAGCAGCGAAGCGAACACCCAGGCGAGCGCGGAGGGAATCACGACGGTTCGCAGCACGGTGAATTCGCTGGCGCCGAGCAGGCGGGCGGCGGCGATCTGGTCGCGGTCGACCGCGCGCGTGCCCTCGAAGGTGTTGAAGAACACCACGAAGAACACGACGAGCCAGGCGGTCGCGATCTTGGAGAGGTCGCCGAGGCCAAAGATCAGGATGACGAGCGGCACCAGTGCGATGCGCGGGATCGAGTTGAGCGCCACGATGTAGGGGCCGAACACGCGGGCGAGGAAATCGGACCGGCCGAGAACGAGGCCCGCCGCGATGCCGCTGGCCGAGCCGAACAGAAAGCCCCACCATGTGTTCTTCAAGGTGACGAGCGTCGCAAGCCACAGATTGTTGTCGTTACCCTTGATGCAGGCGGTAAAGCCGCTCGCATCGGCAAAGCAGCCGAGCCGCAGAAAGCTCTGCCAGATCAGTGACGGCTTGGCGACGAAATAGGGATCGAGGATCTTCGGCACATAGGCTTTCGGCAGCAGTGCCTTGCTCCACTCGAAGCCCCACTGCCAGACGACGAGAACGGCGGCAAGGATGGCCAATTGCCAGAACAGGATGACGGTGCGGCTGTTGGACATGGTCAGTCGGCCCTGGTGCGGCGGAATTCCTCGCCGAGCGAATGCCAGATGTGCGAATAGAGGCGGCCGAACTCGGCGGTCTCGCGCACCGAAACGGGATCGCGCGGACGCGGAATGGCGACGTCGAAGTCCTCCTTGAGACGGCCGGGCCGCGCCGAGAGCAGGATGATGCGGCTCGCCAGTGTCAGGGCTTCGCCGAGATCGTGCGTCACGAACAGCACGGTCTGCCGCTCGCGTTCCCAGATCTCCAGCAGCGTCTTGTGCATCTCCAGCTTGGTGTGGGTGTCGAGCGCACCGAACGGCTCGTCCATCAAGAGGATCTCGGGCTCGAGGATCAGCGTGCGCATCAAGGCGACGCGCTGGCGCATGCCGCCGGACAGCATGCGCGGAAAGCTCTGCCCGAAGCCCGCGAGCCCTGCCTTCTCGACGGCCGAGGCGACGCGTCCTGCGCGCTCGGCCTTCGGAAGACCCGCGATCTCCAGCCCATAGCCGATGTTCTGCTCCACGGTTCGCCAGGGAAACAGCGTATCGCGTTGGAAGACGTAACCGACTCTGGCGTTGACCGTGCCGGTCTCGACCGTGTCATCGTCGATCAGGATGCGTCCGCCCGTGCGCGGCAGCAGCCCCGCGACCATGTTGAGAATGGTGCTCTTGCCGCAGCCGGAGGGACCGAGCAGCGCGACGAACTCGCCTTGCTTGACCTCGAAGGAGACGTCGTCCACCGCCACGAACTCGCGACCGGACGCGGTGAAGCGCTTGGCAAGCCCCTGCACCGCGATGCGGGTGCGCGCCGCCGTCGTTGCATCCGCTTCGCGTGCGAGCGCGAGGCCCGGGCCTGGCGCGGCGATCATTTGTATTTCGCCCTGGCCGCCTGGAGGAAGCTCATGTCGACGACGTCCTCGTATTTGGTCTCGGGAATATCCGTACCCTTGCGATACCAGGGCTTGGCACCGCGCTCGAACGCGGCCTTGTCGATGACGCCGTCATAGGCCCAGGTCGACTTGTCGAAGCCGAGCTCGGCACTGACCGCGTCGGGATCGATCCCTGAGAAATATTTCGGCGTGACCAGCGCCTGTACCTCCGCGAGCGGCGTCGCCTTGACGAAGGCCATCGCGCGGTAGATCGCGTTGACGTAGGCCTGCACCATCGCCTTGTCCTGCTCGACCGTGTCCTGCAGCGTGTAGATCACGAGCACGGGCAGCGCGCCGCCGAAATCCTTCTCGAACACGCCAGGCTTGGACGTGTCGTAGATCGTCCTGCCAAAGCCCTTCTTCTCGACCTCGACGATCCAGCTCGGCGGCGCCATGATGGCATCGAACTGCTTGGTTTGGAGCGAGGGGAACATCGTGTTGGGGCCGCCGCCGGCGACCCAGTTCACCTTGCCGCCGAGCCCGCGCGCTTCGAACACGTAAGTGCCGAACACCCAGGTGCCGGATCCGATCGCGGTCGCGGCAACGATCGGCTTGGCGCCGTCGGGGCGCTTGTACTCGGCGAGCTTCTCGACCGAATTGATGCCACTCTCATAGAGGTCCTGCCGCACCATGATGCTGGCGTAGGAGCACACCATCTCGGTCGCGAGCAGGATCTTGCAGGGCTTGCCGCGGGCACCGAGCTGCAGCGGATGGCTGGCATCGCCATGGGCGAACAGCGCCTGCCCTGCCGCCAGCGTCTGGCGACCGAATGTGCCGGCATTGCCGGTGACGAGCTTGGAATCGAGTCCTTCGTCTTTGAAGTACCCCTTCAGCTCCGCGATCATGCCGATGGCGTAGACCGGCGACACCGGCCCGAAGGCGAGCGAGACCTGCTTGGCCTCGGCGTGCAGCTGGCCGGGCAGCAGCGATGCGCCGGCCCATGCGGAGCCCGCGATCAGTGCCTGGCGCCTGGTAATGCTCATATGCTCCTCCCTCCCTTGGTTTTGTTCGGTTATGCCGATCCGTCAGGATGGCGCGACCTTGATCGTCCCCGCCGCTCGCAGCGCTTCGATGTCGTTCGCGGACATGCCGATCTCGCGCAGGATCTCGCCGCTGTGCTCGCCGATCCCGGGGGGATCGTAGCGATTGGGCAGGCGCCTTCCGTCCATCGAGATCGGCAGCAGCGGCGTCCTGGCCTCCCTGCCGTCGGGCAGCCGGATATCCGTCAGGCCGCCCGACTGGTTCAGATGCGGATCATCGAAGAGATCGCCGGGCTTGTTCACCGGCGCGTAGGGCAAATCGAGCTGCTCAAGACGCGCGGCCAGATCGGCCTTGTCCCATTGCCTGAATATCTTCGCGATCTCCGGGATCAGCCAGCTGCGATGATCGACGCGGTCGTTGCTGGTCGCAAAGCGCGGATCGACGAGCCAGGCTTCGCGATCGAAGGCGCGGCAGAACGCCGCCCATTGCTCCTCGCCGACGATGGTGACGAACAGTTTCGAGCCGTCCCTGGTGTCAAAGAGATCGTAGACCGGCCATGGGCTGTCCTTGATCGAATACGGGATCGAAGGCTGGCCGCTGACCACCTCGCACATCATGGCCTGCGCCATCAGGAACACGTTGTTCTCGTACAGCGCGCTCTGGATGTAGCGGCCCCGGGCAGTGCGCTGCCGTTCGGCGAGCGCCGCCTGGATCGCGATCACGCCGAACATGCCGCCCATGACGTCGTTGACCGAGGCCCCCGCCCGCATCGGACGATCGGGCAAGCCGGTCATGTAGGCGAGACCGCCCATCATCTGCACGACCTCGTCGAGCGCGAGGCGGTTCTCGTAAGGCCCGGGCAAGTAGCCCTTGAGCGAGCAATAGATCAGGCGCGGCGCGAAGGCCGCGACGCTCTCATAGTCGAGGCCGATCCGCTTCAGCAGGCCGGGGCGGAAGTTCTCGATCAAGACGTCGCTGTTCTCGATCAGCCTGCGTGCGACGCCCTGGCCTTCGGCCGTATTCGTATCCAGCGCGATGCTGCGCTTGTTGCGGCTGTAGGTGGCGAAGAAGCCGGCGGCAGGCCCCTTGAAGGTGCGGGTGCGGTCGCCCTTGGGCGGCTCGACCTTGATCACGTCGGCGCCGAGATCGGCGAGGATCAGGCCGCAGCTCGGCCCCATCACCATCTGGCTGAACTCGATCACCCGAAGCCCGGCCAGCGGACGAAGCTCCGATGCCGCCTCACGCGCAGCCGAAATCATGCCGCGCTCCGCAGGACTTTGGGGACGCCGGCTTCGTGCAGATGGCCGGTCAAGTGCTTTGCGGGGATATGGCGTGCGAGAATCTCGCGCGTCTGCATCAGGCGGTCGAGGTCGATGCCGGTGGACAATCCCATCCGCTCCAGCATGAACACGAGGTCCTCGGTGACGATGTTGCCGCGTGCCCCGGGTGCGAAGGGGCAGCCCCCGAGCCCGGACACCGCGGCGTCGAAGCGGCGGATGCCGGCTTCCAGGCCCGCGACGGCATTGGCAAGGCCGGCGCCAAGCGTGTCGTGCAGATGCAGCCGCAGAGTCATTTGCGATCCGATCTCGCGCCGCACGGCCGTGACGATCCCACCGATCGATTTGGGCGTCGCATAGCCGACGGTGTCGGCAAGCCCGATCTCGTCGGCGCGGGCTTCGGCAAATGCGCGCGCGACGCGACACACCGCGGCTTCGCTCACCTCGCCTTCCAGTGAGCAGCCGAACGAGGTCGAGATCGCTCCCATCAATTGCGGCCGCTGGCCCGCGGGCCGGGCGTCGATCGCGGCGCGGACGGCGCGAAATCCCTCGAGCTGCTCGTCGACCGTGCGGCGGACATTGGCCTGGTTGTGCGTCTCGCTCGCCGAGATGACGAAATAGACGGCATTGACGCCTGCCGCGATGGCGCGCTCGGCGCCCTTCGGGTTCGGCACCAGCGCGCCGATGGTCGCAGATTTGTGCGTCAGCGCATGGGCCATGACGGCGTCAACGTCGGCGAACTGCGGCACGACCTTTGGCGGAACGAACGATCCGGCGTCGATCTCGCGGACGCCGGCGGCGGCGATCGTGTCGATCAGCGCGCATTTGGCCTCGGTCGGAACGAAGATGTCCAGGTTCTGGAGGCCATCGCGGGGAGCGACCTCGCAAATGTAGACATCGGGCGCGGACGCCATCGGGCTCTCTCCCTGGTCGATTGTATATTGTTGCTTAAAAGAACAATCCGTGGGACAGTCTGTCAAGCCCTAAAACTTGCGTGCACTGCAATGAGCGCATCCGACAGTTCCCGACAACGCAGCGACAAGATCGGTTCCGAACGCGCCGAGCACCTCGCCGGCCTGATCATGGCCCTCGCCCGGCGCGACGGCATGAAGGCCGGAGACCGCCTGATCGAGCAAAAGCTTGCGGATGCGCTCGACCTTTCACGCGCGCCGATCCGGCTCGGCCTGAAGGCGCTGGAAGCAGCGGGGCTGGCGCGCGGCGAGTCCCATCGCGGCTTCGTGCTGGCAAAGAATCCGACCAGCGGCGCGGCCCAACCCGCGCTCGCGGCGGTCAGGCGCAGCGAGCAGGTCTATACGTCGGTCGCCGGCGACGTGCTCGCGACACGGTTGCCGACCGACGTCACCGAAGCGGAGTTGATGCGCCGCTACGACGTCACGCGCGCAGAACTGCAGCGGCTGCTGGACCGGATCGCCGCCGAAGGCTGGATCGCGCGTCTGCCGGGCTATGGCTGGCGTTTTGCGGAGACGGTCTCGAGTCCCGAAGCCCAGGCGCAGGCCAAGGCATTTCGCGCGGTGATCGAGCCTGCGGCGATCGCACAGCCCGGCTTCGCGCTGTCGCAGGACGTGATCGTGCGCCTGCGCGAGCGCCAGCTGCGCGTGTTCGAGGGCGAGATCGAGAAGATGACGATCGGCGAGATCTTCCAGTCCGGCTGCGAATTCCACGAGGACATCATCCGCGGCGCCGGCAATCCCTTCTTTCTCGAAGCGCTCAAGCGCGTGAACTCGATCAGACGCCTGTTCGCCTATCGCAGCTTCGCCGACCGTGACGGCATGCGGCGGCACGTGCGCGAGCATCTGCGCCTGCTCGACGTTCTGGAAACGCGACGCTACACGGAGGCGGCCCAGCTGATGGCCCGGCACCTGCAACGGCCGCTGGTCGCGGGCTTGTCGTGATGTCAAAACCAGCATCGTTTGGATCCGTCATCCGAGCTTGATTCCGGTCAATCGTTCTGAAGACCGTTGCTGCTAAACGCTACCTGCACGAGGGCACGGAGCGGACGCTTGTGATTAACCGACGACAGCTCATCGCAACCACGCTCGGTTTGTCCGCGGCTGCGATCAGCGGAGTCCCCGCAGCAGGGGCAACGATGACCTTCGAAGAGGCCGTGGCGGCATCGCGCGCTCCGCTGCGGGCCGGGACGAGGGACCGCGAACTCGTGCGTTTTGCGACGCTCGCGTCCAACAGCCACAACACCCAACCGTGGATCTTCTCCGCCCACGGCAACGAAATCGCGATTGCCCCCGACTTCGCGCGCCGTTGCCCGGCCGTCGATCCCGACGATCATCACCTGTTCGTCAGTCTCGGCTGCGCCGCCGAAAACCTCATCCTCGCGGCATCCACGCTGGGCTGGCGCGCCACTCCTGTGATCGACGGCGACCGGATCGTGATCACGCTCGAGGAGGCGCCGCCTGTCACCTGGGCGTTGGCGGCCGCAATTCCAGCCCGGCAATGCACCCGCGCGACATACGACGGCAAGCCGGTCGCGCCAGAGATTTTGCGCCGGCTCGAAGATGCCTGCCGCGAACCTGATGTCACGGCCATCCTGCTGACCGAGCGCACCGCGATCGCCGGCGTCACCGACTACGTCCTCGCCGGCAATTCGGCGCAAATGCGCGACAGGGCCTTCATGCGCGAGCTCGTGAGCTGGATTCGCTTCAACGAGGCGGAGGCACTTGCGACCATGGACGGGCTGTTCGCGCCCGCCTCGGGAAATCCCTCCCTGCCGTCATGGCTGGCGCGGCCGCTGCTGAACCTCTTCTTCACCGAGAGCGGCGAGAACAAAAAGTATCGCGAACAGCTCGCCAGCTCGGCGGGCATCATGGTGCTCGCCGCCGATCGCAGCGACAAATCGCACTGGATTGCGGTCGGCCGCGCCTGCCAGCGCTTCGGTTTGCAGGCGACCGCGCTGGGGCTCAAATATTCCTTCGTCAACCAGCCGGTCGAGGTGGCAGCACTGAGGCCGCAATTTGCGGCCTCGCTCGATCTCGGCGGTCGCCGCCCCGACATCGTGATGCGCTTCGGAGCAGGTCCGGACCTGCCGAGATCGCCCCGGCGTCCGCCGGACGCGGTGATGCGAGCCTAACGCCGAAGCCCGCTGAGGGCCGGCGACTCGCCGGGCAGCATGTTCGAACGGATATCGCTGTCCATGCGGCCGGAGTCCTGCTGGATCACGCCGGCGCCGAACGACAAGCTGAGATTGGAGGTCGGCTTGAACTCGATGCCTGCAAAGGCGCTGGTGCCGGGCGCCGTACCTGAGGTCAGCGGCCCAACCGAGCTGCCGATGCCGTTGCCATATTTCAGCGTATCCACACCGGCGAAGAACGTGACAGGCAAGCCGCCCGCGGTCTTGGTCGTGTAGCCGAACTGCGTGCTGTCATAGGAGAGCGCGCTGAAATTGCCGGCTAGTCCGGACTGACCGAATCCGGTCTGGCTGAGGCCGCTCCAATTGAGATTGCCGCGCTGGCTGCCGACGAAGAAGCCGTTCGCAAAATTGGTACGCCCGCCCACCTCGCCGGCATTGAAGCTCGAAAAATTGCCGTAGAGATCGGAGTTCTGGCCGTCGCTGCCGCCGAAGCCGAACGGTCCGCCCGGTATGAAATATTGCAGCGGCGCAACCTGCGCAGCGGCGGGCGTTCCGCCGAGGCCGAGCACGGCAAAGAGAGCTGCAAGACCGCATGAAATTGCAAGGCGGGACATTCAGGTAACCTTCGAAAACCTCGTAAATCATACCCTCCCGGGAGGAGGAATGCCAGCGAGACCGCGCCGGCTGCGTCTCACCCGGGTTCCGGGATACCCATGCCGAATGTGAGCTGATTGCCGTCGGCATCGACGACGTCGAAATCGCGCATGCCGTAATCGCGGTCCTCCGGCCGATTGATGGCCCGGGCGCCGCGTCCCGTCACCTCCGCATGGATCTTGTCGACGTCGGTGACGAAGATGCAGAGACCGCCTTGTCCGGGCAGCCGCTTGGTGGCAGCGGAGGCGAGCAGATGCAGGGCGACCTCGTCGCGGCAAAGGCAGGCATAGGACGCAGGCTGACCGTATTCGAAGGTGACCTCGAAGCCGAGCACGTCGCGGTAATAGACGAGGCTCGCGGCCATGTCCGAGACGACGAAGACGGTGGCGGAGCCGGCCATCATGGGATGTTCGTCGGCCATTTGTCCTCTCCATCGCGAGCAATCTCTCCCGCGCAGTCTAGCATGCGCGCCCGAGGTCTTGCACGGGTCGCGCCGCAACGTAAGCTGATCCTCACACAAGGCGGCGCAAGTCCGCCGGAATGGGGAGACTACAATGAGATATCCTGGTCTGACGCTGGCGGTGCTGTTCGCTTTGGCGGCCTCGGGCGCGGTCCGCGCCGCCGAACCAACCCGCTTCGTGCCGCTGAAGGCGGACGAGCTCACGCCGCCGCAGAAGGAATGGGCGGATGCGATCGCGGTGCCGCCGCGCAACGCCAAGTTCACCAACCCGCCCTATCGCGCCTACATCCGCAATCCCGAGCTCGCGCCGAAGCTCTCGGCGATGTCGGACTATCTGCGCTGGAATTCGTCGTTGCCGGCGCGCCTCAGCGAGCTCGCGATCCTGATCACCGCAAGGCAATGGACGGCGCAATATGAATGGTTCGCGCATTATCCGCTGGCGATGAAGGCCGGCCTCGATCCGCAGGTCGCCAAGGACATCGCCAACGGCGTACGGCCGCAGACGATGAAGGACGACGAGGCCGCGCTCTATGATCTTGCGATGGCGCTCTATCGCGACAAGAAGGTGTCCGACGACGTCTATCGCGCCGCGCAGCAGAAATTCGGCGAGCGCGGCATCATGGATATCATCGGCCTGATTGGCTATTACGACCTGGTCTCGATGACGCTGATCACGATGCAGGCGGAAGCTCCGAACGACAGCGTCCCTTCACTGCCGCCGCTCGCGGCGAAGTAGTGGGGCCACACCGCCGATGCCGCTCGATCCCTTGCTCGCGCGCCTGACATCCGCTTTCGGCGGAGTGCCGGGCGTCGCGGCCATCGTGCTCGGCGGCTCGCGGGCGCGGGGCAGCGCGCATTCCACCTCCGACTACGATCTCGGGCTCTACTTCGCCGGTGCGAGCCCGCTCGACACCGGGCGGCTGCTGGCGGCGGCGAAGGAGATCGCCGACGATCCCGCCTCCACGACCGTGACGCCGATCGGCGAATGGGGACCGTGGATCGTCGGCGGCGCCTGGCTCTCGGTGCAGGGCCGCAAGGTCGACCTGCTCTATCGCAACGCCGATGCGGTCGAAGCCGTGATGCAGTCCTGCCGCGCCGGCCTCATCACCATGGATTATCAGCCCGGCCATCCCCACGGCTTCTGCTCGGCGATCTGGATGGGCGAGGTGGCGTATTGCCAGCCGCTGCACGATCCGCAGGGCCTGATCGCCCGGCTGAAATCGATCGCCCTGCCCTATCCCGGCCCGTTGCGCGCCGCCCTGATCCAGCGCTTCCGGTGGGAGATCCTGTTCGGCATCGAGAACGCCGAGCTCGCCGTTGCTCGCGATGGACGCACCCATGTCGCGGGATCGCTCTACAGATCGCTCGCCTGCATCGCGCAGGTGCTGTTCGCGCTCAACGAACGCTATCTGATCAACGAAAAGAGCGCGCTTCAGGAAGCGGCGCACTTTCCGCTCACAATCCCGCATCTGGCGGAGCGGACGGACGATGTTTGGCGGCTGATCGGCGATGGCGCCCTCGCGCCGGCCTGTGAAGCCTTGCGCCAGATCGAGCGCCAGTTGCAGACGTTGTGTCAATGAAAGCATGGAGAACGTGGTGACATCCGACGGCCCGGTCGCATATGAACGTCTCGACGACATCGCCCGCATCACGCTGCGTCGGCCGCCCGTCAACGCGCTCAGCCTTGAGATGATCCGCGACGTGGTCGCCGCCTTCCGCCGCGCTACAAGCGATGACGGCGCGCGCGTCGTCGTGCTGGCGAGCGCCATTGCAAAGCGCTTTTCGGCGGGCCTCGATCTCGACATCCTGCTCGGCAAGTCCGGCGCCGAGATCCGCGAATTCCTTCAGGCGCTCTATATCGACCTCTACGATGCCCAGTACGCGCTGGGAAAGCCGTCGATCGCCGCGGTCGGCGGCGCGGCACGTGGTGGCGGCATGACCATGGCGGTGTCCTGCGATGTGGTGCTGGCGGCAGAAAGCGCGACGTTCGGCTATCCCGAGATCGACGTCGGCGTCATTCCCGCGATCCATTACGCACATCTGCCGCGCATCGTCGGACGTCATCGTGCCTTCGAGCTGCTGTTCACCGGCCGGGTCTTCAGCGCCGAGGAAGCGCGCGAGCTCGGCGTGGTGAACCGCGTCGTCGCAGATACCGAGCTCGAGGCGGAGGTGCTGAAGCTTGCCGCGCAATTCTCCGCCAAGCCGGCGGCCGTGCTGCGGATGGGCCGTGCCGCCTTCATGCGCCAGATCGATCTCGACTATCGACGCAGCATCGCGAGCGCCGTGGACGATTTCTGCAATGTCGCGACGCTGGATGAGGCGCAGGAACGCTTGAGAGCCTTCGTGGAGAAACGCCCGCCGAACCGGTGATTGGGAGACCGGCGAAGGTCCGCCTTCAGGCCGTCCGGTCCACCGAGGAGGACGTATCGGCCGGCGGATATTTGGTCACCGGGACCACGAAGGATTTGGTGCCGACCTGGTAGATGATCTTGCCGTTCTGCCCGTCATCGGTGGCGATCTGCGCCTGCCCGAACATGATGACGTTCTTGTAGACGTAGCCGGTGCCCTGGCGGGTGACGCCGTCGGTGGTGACGCTGACCTGCGCTTCCTTGCCATTGACGGCCAGCACCTTGAAGCTCGCGCTCTTGCCATTGTCGGGAGAGTAACCGCCCCAGCTTCCCATGAGACGGCTGTCGGAAGCCGGCGGATCCTGCTTCTCGAGATTGGCGGTCTGCTTGCCGGCGCCGCCGAAGGAGAACAGCATCACCATGTTCTTGCCGTCCTTGGTACCGACCGTCACCCCGCCGTAGGTGATGAGCGTGCCCTGGACCTCGGCAAAGCCACGTTCGGTGTGCCCGTTATGGGTGTACTCGACCTGTGCCCGGGCGCCGCGGATGTTCACGACCTTGAAGCCGACGGGCTGATTGCCGTTGCCCACCCAATTGCCCTTCCAGTCGCCGACCAGAGCGCTCTGATGATACAGGCGCTCGTTGGCGGGTGAAATCTGGTTGGTGGTCGATGAGACGATGGCCATTGGATTGCTCGGACGGGCCTGACAAACCCGCTCTCGTTCACTCCGGCAATGTCAGGATGCCGACAGGAAACGAACAGAAACCATGCGATTAGGGCCATGCACCGGTTAACGAGCGGTTAAGTTCGAACAGGGACCGGGCGGGCAAAAGGTCTCAGCCGGCGTGGGAACCGTCGGGCCCGAGCTTCGAGCGACCGCCTCGCGCGCTTTTTGGGATCACGCCCTAGCGTCCCCAGCGATCCGACCAGATCTTCTCGCCGATCAGGCAGTTGACGCGCGGCTCCTTGTCGGCGACGCGCATCACCGGACGCTCGGGCATGCGGCCGGCGACCTCCATCAGCAACTTGGTGCGGATGGCCTCCTTGAACTTGTCGCGGTCCTTGATCGTGATGACGAAGGATCCGGGACCGCCGACCACGCAGTCCTCGTAATAGAAATCGAGGTTGTCGATATCCATGGTCGAATAGGACGGCTCCTTCACCATGATCGGCAGGCCGTTGATGACGATCCCCTTCTCCAGCGCGGCGTCGCGCGCCACGGTGACCGGACCGCCATTGTTGTTGGGACCGTCGCCGGAAATGTCGATGACGCGGCGCAGGCCCCGATAGGGATCTTCGTCGAACAGCGGCATCGCGAACATGATCGCGCCGGAAATCGATGTCCGCGAGGCGCGCCGGATCGGCGTCTTCATGATCTCGGCGGCGACGGCATCAGCCGTCTCGGGGCCATCGACCAGCCGCCAGGGAATGATGATCTTCTGGTCGCTCGATGCGGCCCATTCGAAATAGGTCACCGCGATCCGGCCGTTCGGACCGAGCTTGAGCGCCTGGAGAAACTCCTTCGACTGGATCGCCTGCGCATAGCCCTCGCGCTGGATCGCGAGCTCGTCCATGTCCATGGAGTAGGATACGTCGACCGCGAGGACCAGCTCGACATCGACCGTCTGCGCATCTCTGTCGGCCGCCAACCGCTGCGGTTGATGTTTGGGTGGTTCGAATTTCGGCCCCGGTGCCGCGATGCCCGCGACGTCCCCTCCGGCAAACATGCCGGCAAACAGCACAGCCCCGATCGAGAACAGCATGCGCATCGCAGTCTCCCGTCGTATGACGCGATGGTGACATGCAATCGGCTTGCCGCAAAGCGGGAAGATCGCTTGTGCTTCACATTCGAGTGCATCGCTGCTGCGCGTTGCCGTCGTTCGGCCATCGCGCCGACACGGGAACAGGCGCCATCTCTCGCACACTCATTCCGCGGCGATGCGCAGCATCGAACCCCGGTGCGCCCTTGCGCACCTGAGAATCTCGCGTTCGCGGGACGGCTGCGCAATGTGGAGACACTCCCTCGCCCACTTGTCCGGTGCGATTTCCATGCTAGGTTGGCCGCACAGATGGGGATGGAGTCCCCCGATAACCGCCCGGCGGCCAATCGAATCCCGGACCGTAGTGGGCTGATGACTCCTGCTTGAGGAGGGGCATTGTTGGCCTCTGCCTTCGGCGGGAGCATGGACAAACCCGCCTATGGCGGGTTTTTTGTTGTCTGGCGACAGGGCCAGAAGGAGAGAAGGCGACAACGTGACGACGACGACACCGAATGCTGCGCGGAGCGGGCTGCCCAAGGGGATCTGGGTGCTCGGCTTCGTTTCCATGCTGATGGACATCTCCTCCGAGATGATCCACGCGCTGCTGCCGGTCTATCTCGTCACCGTGCTCGGCGCTTCGACGCTGACCGTTGGGTTCATTGAAGGTATCGCGGAAGCGACGGCCTCGATCACCAAGATCTTTTCCGGCGCGCTGTCGGACTGGCTCGGCCGGCGCAAGCTGCTCGCCGCCCTCGGCTATGGCCTCGCCGCCTTCACCAAGCCGCTGTTCCCGCTCGCGCCCAGTGTCGGATGGCTGGTCGGCGCGCGCTTTGTCGATCGCGTCGGCAAGGGCATTCGCGGCGCGCCGCGCGATGCGCTGATCGCCGATATCGCTCCCGCCGGCCTGCGCGGGGCGAGCTTCGGCCTGCGCCAATCGCTCGACACCATCGGCGCCTTCATCGGGCCGCTGGTGGCGATCGGCCTGATGTGGTGGACGGCGGACAATTTCGCCCTCGTCTTCTGGTTCGCCGTGCTGCCGGCCTTCCTGTCATTCGGCCTGATCACCTTCGCCGTGAGCGAGCCGGATCCGGACCCGAGCCGGGAGCCCGCCAAGAACCCGCTCAATCTCGCCGCGATGCGCCAGCTCGGCGCGGTCTATTGGCGCGTCGTCGCCCTCGGCGTCGTCTTCACGCTCGCACGCTTCAGCGAAGCCTTCCTGATCCTGCGCGCGCAGAACATCGGGCTCAATGCGATGTGGGTGCCGGCGGTGCTGGTGCTGATGAACGTCGTCTATGCGCTCTCCGCCTATCCCGCCGGCGTGCTGTCGGACCGGATCAACCGCACCGCTCTGCTCGCGGTCGGCCTCGTCTTCCTCGCCGGCGCCGATCTCGCGCTCGCGCTGCTGCCGAGCCTCGGAGGCCTCGCCCTCGGCGTCGTGCTGTGGGGGCTGCATATGGGACTGACGCAAGGCCTGCTCTCGGCGCTCGTCGCCGACGCCGCGCCGCCCAGCCTGCGCGGCACCGCGTTCGGCTATTACAACCTGTTCACCGGTCTTGCCTTGCTGGCCGCGAGCGTGATCGCGGGCGCGCTGTGGGATGGCTATGGTCCGGCGGGAACGTTCCTTGCAGGCCTCGCCTTTGCGCTGATTTCGCTGCTGGGGCTGCTCTTGATCGGCAATGGACTGGCCACGGAGGACAAGCGATGACGGGGGACACTTCATCGTGCTGAGCGGGACAATCGCGATCGTGATCGGTAGCGCGCTGGGCGGCTGCGCGCGTTATTTCGTCTCCGGCACAATCGCGCGGCGGCTGGGCGAAACCTTTCCGTGGGGCACCATGACGATCAACGTCAGCGGTGCCTTCCTGATCGGAATCTTCGGCGCGCTGGCAACCCATCCCGGCTCGGTCTTCGCCGCGCCCAATCCCTGGCTGTTCGCGGTGACCGGTTTTCTCGGCTGCTACACCACGGTGTCCTCGTTCAGCCTGCAAACGCTGACACTCGCGCGGAGTGGCGAGCCCATGCACGCGCTCGGCAATATCGCAGCTTCGGTCGGGCTGTGCCTCGCGGCCGTCAGTTGCGGCTTCCTCCTCGCCGATGGTCTGGGAGGCTAGCGGCCGATGAACTCGCCCTCCTCTGCCGAGCGCTGGCGCACCGCGATGCTCTATGCCTGGGTTGCTGCCGGCAGCATCGTCGGCGGCCTGACGCGTTATCTCGTCGGGCTGACGCTCGACACCGGGCCGGGCTTTCCCTACGCAACGCTGTTCATCAACGCCACGGGCTCACTGATCATCGGCTTCTACGCGACGCTGACCGGCCCCGACGGCCGCATGCTGGCACGGCCCGAGCACCGGCAGTTCGTCATGACCGGCTTCTGCGGCGGCTACACCACCTTTTCGACCTTCAGCCTCGAGACCTTCCGCCTGGTCCATGGCGGCATGAAATTCACGGCGCTCGCCTACATCGCGGCATCCGTGATCTGCTGGCTGGTGTCGGTATGGGCCGGCCATATGATGGCGAGCCGCTACAACCGTTTGACGAGGAGCTGATCATGCAAATTCCCAATCAGGCAGTGTCGCTCCGGATCTTTATCGGCGAGAGCGACCATTTTGACGGCAAGCCGCTCTATGAGGCGATCGTGACGCGGGCGCGCGAACTGCACCTCGCCGGCGCCACCGTGCTGCGCGGCCCCATGGGCTTCGGCAAGTCGAGCCGGCTGCACACCTCGAAGATCCTGCGGCTTTCGGAAGACCTGCCGCTGCTGATCGAGATCGTCGACAGCGAGGACAACATCAACGCATTCCTGCCCATCCTGGACGGCATGATGTCGAGCGGGCTGATCACCTTGGAGAAGGTGCAGGTTCTGCAATATGGTGAGAAGTCCGCGAGCTGATCGCTCCGGGCAGGGAACCGCGCCCCGCCGCGTCCAGGAGGCGGAATGAACGACACCGTCAAGCCGAAGACCAGGACCAGGACCAAGGTCGAGCGGCCGAAGCTGCACAAGGTCATCCTGATCAACGACAACTACACGCCGCGCGAATTCGTGACGATGATCCTCAAGGCCGAATTCCGCATGACGGACGACCAAGCCTACAAGGTGATGATCACCGCGCACAAGCTGGGGGCCTGCGTCGTCGCCGTGTTCACCAAGGACGTCGCCGAGACCAAGGCGACGCGCGCCACCGACGCCGGCCGCACCAAGGGCTACCCGCTGCTGTTCACGACAGAGCCGGAGGAATGAGGCTTCATCCTGCGGGGATGGATGCCCCTCGGATCGGTGCGCGTCACGCCATCACCGCGGGCGTCTCCTCGCCGAGCCCGTAGACGCGCTGCGCCTTGGAAAATCCGGCGATCGGAAACTCGCCGAGCTCGCGCCAGTCGTGGCGGCAAGCCTTGGCAAAGCCTTCGGAGGCGACGACCGTCCGTCCCAGGCGGCTCGTGATCTTCTCGAGCCTGGCCGCGAGATTGACGGCGGGGCCGATGCAGGTGAAGTCGAGCCGGTTGCCACCGCCGATATTGCCGTAGAGGATGTTGCCGACATGCAGCGCGACGCCGAAGCGGAAGCGCTCGACCACGTCGCCAACCGGAAAGGCCAGCGCCTCGACGCTGGCACGGGACTCGCGCGCCGCTTCCAGCACGCGCATGCAGACATGCGCGGCATCGCCGACATATTCGTCGATCGGAAACACTGCGAGCAGGCCGTCGCCCATGAACTTCAGTACCTCGCCGCCATGGCCCCGGATCGCGGTGACCTGGCAGTCGAAATAATGATTGAGGATCTCGACCACCGTCTCGGGCGGCAGACGGTCCGACAGCGCGGTGAAGCCGCGCAGGTCCGACAGCCAGATCGCGGCCTGCATGGTGTCGTTGTGGCCGCGGCGGATCTGGCCGCCGAGGATGCGCGCGCCGGCGCGGTTGCCGACATAGGTGTCGAGCAGCATCTCGGCGGTGCGGCGCAGGCTGATGATCTCGGTGACGCGCGCCAGCGGCCCCATGATCATCCTGATGGCTGCGATGTCGTCGTCGCCGAAGCCGCCGGGATCACGCGTGACCCAGCTCGTCGCATGGATCGAGCCGTCGAGAAACGGCATCGGCACTGCGATGTAATCGGTCACGCCTTCGGCGCGCATGTCGTCGAGGAAGGGAAACCGCCTGCTGTCGGGGTCGTCCATGCGGCCCCTGACCTCGATCCCCTGCTCGAACACGATGCGAAGCGGGCTTTGGGCAAATTCGGGCGTCTCGAGGATCTCGAAATCGACGGTGCCCATTTCGACCTTCTGGCCCTGGCGCCAGATGAAGTTGCGGCCGAAAATTTCCGGATGCAGCGTGCGGATGAAGATGCCGAACCGCGCCAGCGGCAGCCCGGCATCGACCAATTGCTCGCAGACGGCGGCGACCATATCGGCCGACGTCCCGGAGGTCCTCGCCCCGTCGATCAGCCAGTTCAAGACGCGTTGGAGCCCGGACCTGTCCATGGCCGCATTTGCGAACGAAGTCGTGGCGACGTCAAGCTGCGCGGTGGGCTAGTACCGCGATAGCAAGATCTAGCGTCCCACCTGTCCGCGGTCGCGCAGGAAATGATCGGCCAGCACGCAGGCCATCATGGCTTCGCCGACGGGGACCGCACGGATGCCGACGCAGGGGTCGTGGCGGCCCTTGGTGAAGATCTCGGTGTCGGCACCTTTGCGATCGACGGTGAGGCGCGGCTGCAGGATCGACGAGGTCGGCTTCACGGCGAAACGCACCACGATCGGTTGTCCGGTGGAGATTCCGCCCAGCACGCCGCCGGCATGGTTGGAGAGGAAGCGCGTGCCGTCATTGCCGGTGCGCATCTCGTCGGCGTTCTCTTCGCCAGTCAATTCCGCCGCGCCAAAACCGGCGCCGATCTCGACGCCCTTCACGGCGTTGATTGTCATCATCGCGCCCGCCAGATCGGAATCGAGCTTGGCGTAGATCGGCGCACCGAGGCCGGCCGGCACGCCATCGGCCACGACCTCGATCACCGCGCCGATCGAGGAGCCGCTCTTGCGGATGCCGTCGAGATAGGTCTCGAAGAACGCGGCCTTGTCCTTGTCCGGGCAGAAGAACGGATTCTTCGCGATCTCGTCCCAGTCCCATTTTGCGCGGTCGATCTTGTGCGGGCCGATCTGCACCAGGGCGCCACGCACCCTGACGTCGGGCAGCACCTTTCGGGCGATGGCGCCGGCGGCAACCCGCGTCGCGGTCTCGCGCGCCGAGGAGCGGCCGCCGCCGCGATAGTCGCGCAGGCCGTATTTGGCTTCATAGGTGAAGTCCGCATGACCGGGACGAAACTTGTCCTTGATCTCCGAATAGTCCTTCGAGCGCTGGTCGGTGTTCTCGATCAGGAGGCTGATCGGCGTACCCGTCGTCACCTGAACGCCGGTCTCCGGATGCGCCATCACGCCGGACAGGATCTTCACCTGGTCCGGCTCCTGGCGCTGGGTGGTGAAGCGCGACTGGCCGGGACGGCGGCGGTCGAGGTCGCCCTGGATGTCGGCCTCGGTCAGCGGGATCATCGGCGGGCAACCGTCAACCACGCAGCCGATCGCCACCCCGTGGCTCTCGCCGAAAGTGGTGACGCGGAACATGTGGCCGAAGGTGTTGAAGGACATTGCTGCTCGCTGGCTCGTAAGTCAGTGCTGACTTGTGGTAGCGCCGAGGAACACGGCGTTCAACCCCGTTCCCGTCATTCCGGGATGGTCCGAAGGACCAGACCCGGAATCTCGAGATTCCGGGTTCGGTGCTGCGCACCGCCCCGGAATGACTGTGGATGGACTTAACTGAACTTCTCCAGCCGCCCCTCGCGAAATACGTAGACGGCGCCCTGCTGGATATAGAGCTCGGCGGCGCTGGCCGGTGTCTCCAGGCCCAGCGAAACCATCAGGGCGCGGCAGGTGCCGCCATGGGCCACCGCGACGGTGTCGGTTTGGAGCTGGTCGTACCAGGCGCGGACGCGGACCTGGACATCGGCATAGGTCTCGCCCCCTGCGGGGCCCACCGTCCATTTGTCGGCGAGGCGTCTCGCGTAAATGTCGGGATCGGCCGCCTCGCTCTCGACCAGCGTCAGCCCCTCCCAGGAGCCATAGCCGATCTCGCGCAGGCGATCATCGAGTGCATATTCGGCAACCGGCAGCTCGAGCTTGCCGCGCGCGAGTTCCATGGTCTGGCGTGCACGGCCGAGCGGGCTCGACACGTAGGGCAACGCCGCCTTGTCGCGCCCTTCGCGCTTGAACAGGTCGACAAGAATGCTTCCCGCCTGCACGGCCTGATCGCGCCCGCGCGCATTCAGCGGGATGTCCTTGGTGCCCTGAAGCCTGCCGAGCGCATTCCACTCGGTCTCGCCGTGGCGAAGATAGTAGATCGTGGGCACGGCCATACAGCCTGAGGATCAGTCCTTGCCACCGAACGAAATGTCCGGCGCGTCGGGCCGCTTCATGCCCAGCACGTGATAGCCGGAATCGACGTGGTGCACCTCGCCGGTGACGCCGCGCGACAGGTCGGAGAGCAGATACAGCGCGCTGCCGCCGACGTCCTCGGTCGACACATTGCGCCGCATCGGCGAATTGTTCTCGTTCCACTTCAGGATATAGCGGAAGTCGCCGATTCCGGAGGCGGCGAGCGTCTTGATGGGACCTGCCGAGATCGCGTTGACGCGGATGTTCTTCTCGCCGAGATCGGCGGCGAGATAGCGCACGCTGGCTTCCAAGGCGGCCTTGGCGACGCCCATCACGTTGTAATGCGGCATCCACTTCTCGGCGCCGTAATAGCTGAGCGTGATCATCGAGCCGCCGTCGGTCATCAGCTTCTCGGCGCGCTGCGCCACGGCCGTGAACGAGTAGCAGGAGATCAGCATCGACTTGGAGAAATTCTCCGCCGTGGTGTCGACGTAGCGTCCTTCGAGCTGCTCGCCATAGGCGATCGCGTGCACCAGGAAGTCGATCTTGCCCCACTTCTCCTGCAGCACCGCGAAGGCCGCGTCGATGGTCGCGGCATCGGTGACGTCGCAATGGCCGAGCACGAGACCGCCGATCTCGGCGGCGAGCGGCTCGACGCGCTTCTTGAGCGCATCGCCCTGATAGGTGAAGGCGAGCTCGGCGCCGGCGGCGTGGCATGCCTTGGCGATGCCCCAGGCGATCGAGCGGTTGTTGGCAAGGCCGAGGATCACGCCGCGCTTGCCTTGCATCAGACCTGAATTCTGCGCCATTCTTGAACGTCCCGTCGAACTCTTCGTGAGGTCTGGAGGTACACCAGCCCTCCCCCGCGGTACAGTCCTAATACGCCGCGTTAACGCTGTTTAGAGCGCCGGAATAGCCGTTCCATTCGGGTGTTATGATCGCTATGGGCGCTCGCGCCCGACATCAGGACGTCAAGACCGCAATGAGTGCGTTTCGCCAGAGTGTGGAAGCCATGATCCCGGCGTTGCGCCGCTACGCCCGCGCGCTCACGCGCGACGCGGACGCGGCCGACGATCTGGTGCAGGATACGCTAGTGCGGGCGCTGCGCTCGGAGCGATTGTTTCTCGGAGGCGACGTCAGGAGCTGGCTCTATACGATCCTGACCAACCTCAACAAGAACCGGCGCCGCTCGCTGGCAAGGCGGCCGCAATTCATGCAGCTGACCGAGAACAACCCGGACGCCAGCGGCACCGAAGCCGAGGGACGCGACATCGAGAAGGCCTTGGCGACGCTCGTCGAGGAGCAACGTTCGGTGCTGCTGCTGGTCATGCTGGAAGGCATGAGCTACCGCGAGGTCGCCGACATCCAGGGCGTGCCGATCGGCACGGTGATGTCGCGCCTCGCCCGCGCCCGTGCCCACGTCAAGGCCTCGCTGGAGGGCGAGCGCCCCGCGCTCAGGCGGGTGAAATGATGGCAGGGTTGATGCATCGCGTAAGGTTCGCCTGCAGCTCTCCGACGCAGCGAACGAAGTTGAGCTTTGAACGAGTTTTAGGGCCACAGAGCCAGAGACGATCGATATGAACGACCGCAATATCCCAGTGACCGAGGACGAACTGCACGCCTATGTCGACGGCGAGCTGCCGGCCGAGCGCCGTGCCGACGTCGAAGCCTGGCTTGCCGCCCATCCCGAGGATGCCGAACGGGTGCAGTCCTGGCGCGCCATGGCCGAGATGCTGCACGCCCGCTACGACGCCATCGCCCAGGAGCCGGTGCCGGCGCGGCTGGAGCTCGAGCGGCTGGAGCGCCGTCCGCGGCAATGGCTCTATGGCGCCGCCGCGGCCGTGCTGGTCGCCTTCGTGGCCGGCGGCACCGCCGGCTGGGTCGCGCATGGCGCCGCCAGCGCGCCCTCGACCTTCCAGAGCTTTACGGCGGACGCGCTCGACGCCCACCGCCTCTATGTCGTCGAGGTCCGCCACCCCGTCGAGGTCGGCGGCAACGAGCGCGACCATTTGCAGGCCTGGCTGACCCGGCGCTGCGGCTGGACCGTGTTCGCGCCGAACCTGGAGGCCAGCGGGCTGAAGCTGGTCGGCGGCCGGCTCTTGCCGGGGCCGAGCGGCCCCGCCTCGTTCCTGATGTACGAGGGCCCGTCGGGCGAGCGCTACACGATCTACACCGCCAAGACCGAGAATGGTGCGACGCAAATGCGTTACGCCAGGACCGACAAGGACGGCGCGCTGTTCTGGGCCGAACGCGGCGTCGGCTACGTCGTCAGCGGCGGCGGCGACCGCGATCGTCTGACCAAGGTGGCGCAGGCGGTGTACGACCAGGCAGAGAAAAACGGCGGCTGACAACCCGCCACAGCCCAAGCTTGCTGGGGCGTTTTTCAAAAGACATGGCCCAAGCTTCGCTTGAGCGTTCGTCAAAAGACGCCGTGCCTCGATTCCGTCATTGAAAATTTGGAATCAAGACATGTGTGCGTCTCATTATCGCACCGGATGATCACGCGAAAATGAGCAGCGTTCGATCCGCCGATCGACGCGGGCGGCCTCGATTGGGGTTTTTGGTACCGCGCTGGTCCCCCTCTCGAGGCCGCACCTTTTTATCGGCTGCCCCGCCGGACAGCCGACACGTCGAGCATCGAAGCGCTACCACGCCTCGCGTGTATGATGGGCATCATCTCCTGAACGATGCCCTAGGTCTTTAGGAGAAACCCCTTCAGTCCGATCTCGCCACCCTAAAGCGCGATAGCTCGCGCTTTCGCTCTTTGTTCGCGCACGATCGTTCCGGAAAACCACTACGCGCTTTGCACTAGCCGGCGTTCCGGGTGCGGATCATGCTCAGCCAAGCCCGCTACGTGGATTGTAGGGGTGCTGGTCCCGCCACTTTTCCATCAATGCTTCAAGCTCGGCGTCGTTCCCGTCCGGTAGCATAATCCTGATCGTGACAAAGAGATCCCCGGTTCCGCCAGATTTTGGCAGGCCCTTGCCCTTGAGGCGGAAGGTCCGGCCGCTGGAGGTGTTCTTCGGAACCGAAAGCTCAACCGCGTTGCCGAGGGTGGGCACGCGGACCTTGGCCCCCAGCACCGCCTCGTAGAGCGTGACCGGCAGGTCGATCCGCAGGTCGGCGCCCTCGACCTTGAAGAACGGGTGCGGTGCGATACCGATGGTGATCAGGAGATCGCCGGGCGGATGGCCCTGGGCGCTCTCGCCCTGCCCCCGCAGCCGGATCTGCTGGCCCTCGGTCACGCCGGCCGGAATTTTGACGTTGAGCTCCTTGCCCGTCGGCAGCCGGACCCGCTTCTCGCCACCCCTGACCGACTCTTCCAGCGAGACGGACATGGCGACGTTGACGTCGAGATCGAGCCCGATTCCGCCAGTGTCGAATTCGAACTGCCCGGCGCCGCCGGCCCCGGGACGCGCACCGCGCGCTCCCCCGCCGAACATGCTGTTGAGGATGTCCTCGAACGCGCCGCCGCCCTGGCCGGGGCCACCACCCGACCGGAACGAATAGCTTTCAAAGCCGCCCGGGCCGGCGCGGCCGCGCGGCCCGCCGCCGCCCGGAAAACCTTGGAAGCGCGGCTTGCCGTCGGCGTCGATCTCGCCCCGGTCGAACTGCTTGCGCTTGTCCTCGTCGCCGATGATCTCGTTCGCCGAGTTGAGCTCGGAGAAGCGTTCGGCGGCTTTAGGGTCGTCCTTGTTGCTGTCGGGGTGATGCTTCTTGGCAAGCTTGCGATAGGCGCTCTTGATCGCGGCAGCGCTGGCGCTCCGCGGCACCCCCAAGACCTCATAGGGGTCGCGCATCCGTCACGTCTCCTTCAAGAAATCGAATTGTTCAAAGGGCTCCCCGCCCCACCTACGATCCATGTGGGAAGAGAGTGGCATTTTTGCAACTAGTCAGGTGAAGCGATTCCTAACTTCGCCACGGCTTTAGCGTATGAATCTCCCAACGGCCACGGCTGCTTTGGCAGCCGGCGCCCTGGAGCCAGCTTTCGGTGGCGCCGTTGACGTAGCTCGCCAGGAAATCACGGCATTTGCGGCCGTCCTCGGCGGCATAGGACTGCGCGATCGGCGTCACCGAGCCGCGCGCCCCGGTTTCCGGATTCTCCCAGTGCTGGCTGGAATCCCTGTCGCCCTTGCTGAGGACATCGGAGGCGGCGTTGCGGGCGAAGGCGAGATCGGTCTCTGTCGGCGGGGCGTCCTTCGCCGGCCGCGCGATCGACCCGGTGAGGTCGCTCTCGTCGACCTTGGCATAGGCGCTGGTGTCATTGCGGGAGAAGCTGCAGCCGCCGGTGCCGAGCCCGATCAGAATCATCGTCATCACGAAGCCTGAAGGCCGGATCGCCGATAGGCCAACGCATCCCCATGCCCTATATAGGGCGGCAGCGGACAACAACGCGTTTTGGGCCGCGGGACGCAACTCGGACTCCAGACATGACCGACACGACCTCGATGAAACACCAGACACCCTTAACATCCGGTGATTTTACCGCCGCCGATGAACCATTTGCTCTGTTCGAGGCCTGGTTGAACGAGGCGATCAAGAGCGAGCCGAACGATCCGAACGCGATGGCGCTCGCAACCGTCGACCCCGACGGGCTGCCTGATGTGCGCATGGTGCTGATGAAAGGCTTCGATACCGAGGGTTTTGTCTTCTACAGCCACATCGCCAGCCAGAAGGGCCGCGAACTCGCCGCAAATCCTAAGGCAGCGTTACTTTTTCACTGGAAGTCGCTGCGCCGTCAGGTCCGCGTCCGCGGCAACGTGACGCCGGTGGCCGACGCGGAGGCCGACGCCTATTTCGCGACGCGACCGAAGCAGGCGCAGATCGGCGCCTGGGCGAGCAAGCAGTCGCAGGAGCTGGAGAGCCGCTTCGCCTTCGAGCAAGCCATCGCCAAAGTCGCGGCCAGACACGTCATCGGCGAAGTGCCGCGGCCGCCGGGCTGGAGCGGCTGGCGCATCACGCCGTCGCGTATCGAGTTCTGGCACGACCGCCCGTTCCGCTTGCACGACCGCATCGAATTTCGCCGTGACGCGGCCGGCCAACCGTGGTCCAAGACCCGGATGTACCCATAGAGCTTTAGGCCGACCTGAAAGATGTCCATGCCGCATTCGTCCAATGCGCCGCGCCGCACGCTGCTCCTGACCGGAGCCAGCCGCGGCATCGGCCACGCCACCGTGATCCGCTTCTCCTCGGCGGGGTGGCGCGTCATCACCTGCTCGCGGCATCCATTTCCGGAAGACTGTCCGTGGGACGCCGGCCCCGAGGACCACATCCAGGTCGATCTCGGCAATCCCGCCGACACCACCCGCGCGATCTCGGAAATCCGCGACCGCCTCGAAGGCGGAATGCTGCACGCGCTCGTCAACAACGCGGCGATCTCGCCGAAGGGCCCGGGCGGCTCGCGGCTCGGCTCGGTCGACACCGATCTCGACACCTGGACGCACGTCTTTCACGTCAACTTCTTCGCGCCGATCATGATCGCGCGCGGGCTGATCGAGGAATTGAAGGCGGCCAAGGGCTCGGTCGTGAACGTCACCTCGATCGCGGGCTCGCGCGTGCACCCGTTCGCGGGCGCCGCCTACGCGACATCCAAGGCCGCGCTGGCATCGCTGACGCGCGAGATGGCGTCCGATTTCGGCCGCGTCGGCGTGCGCGTCAATGCAATCGCGCCGGGCGAGATCGACACCTCGATCCTGTCGCCGGGCACCGAGAAGATCGTCGAGCAGCAGATCCCGATGCATCGCCTCGGCACGCCCGACGAGGTCGCCAAGATCATCTACGTGCTGTGCACGGACACCAGCTCCTACGTCAACGGCGCCGAGATCCACATCAACGGCGGCCAGCACGTCTAGGCGTCGCGGTCATTGCCAGCGACGCGTCCGCCGCCGCTCGAGGAGCGAAGGCGGAAGCAGCAATCACGAATTGGAAAATAGCACCTGGGGAAGCAAGGCGATCCAGACAAGGCCGCCGCAAGACCTGGATCGCCCTTACCTTCCGTTCCTCAATCGATTCGAATCCGACGTGACCTGTCGCGCGGTCGCGGAGCGGCCGTGCTGAATGCGGTCGAGCAGTCGTCGTCATTCTCACCGTCGAGCAGCGGAGCACCACAGTGCCGGCACATGCGTGCCGACATCGACGACGCCTTGCCGATCGTCATCGCCTGACGATAGTTCGCCAGGTCGATGACGTTGCGGGGCGACGTTATGTGTTTTTCAACCATGGTTGTTCCTCGCGGCTACGCACTGCTTATCGCAGACAAGTTTCGCGCAAACGTTCAGCCCACTGCTCAAATTTTACCGGAGGAATTGGGGCACTGGCCACGCATCACCGCGCGGCCGCAATCCCGCTCTATTCTGCGACACCAAGCGTGATGTCTCTGCGACCGGTGTAAGGTCTCGGTAGGGATCTTCCTTTGAGCATGATCTTTCCGGAAAACCGCTGCGCACTTTGCGCTGCGCGGCCCTTCGGGTCCGGATCATGCTCCTACAGCCACTTCTTGAGCTTGAAAATCCAGTACGGGACGATGGCGGCGATCAGCATCATCACCAGCGCCATCGGATAGCCGTGCACCCATTCGAGTTCCGGCATCACCTTGAAGTTCATGCCGTAGATCGATGCGATCAGCGTCGGCGGCATCAGGACAACGGCCATGACCGAGAACAGCTTGATGATGTTGTTCTGCTCGAGATTGACGACGCCGAGCATGGCGTCGAGCACGAAGGTGATCTTGTTGGAGAGATAGGAGGCGTGGTCGGTCAGCGATGCCACGTCGCGCTGCATGGTCTTGAGCTGCTCGCGCATGTCCTTCGACCATTTCACGCCCTCGACCACTGCGGACAGGAACGTCACGACGCGGCCGATCGAGACAAGGCTCTCGCGAACCTTGGAGGTCAGGTCGCCCTTGCGGCCGATCGAGATCAGGATCTGGGAATATCTCTTGGCCTGACCGTGGCGCTCGCTCTCGGGCTCGAAGATGTCGTGGCTGACCTGGTCGATCTCGGCGCCGCAGCGCTCCAGGATGTCGGCGCAGCGGTCGATCACGGCGTCCAGCAGCTCCATCAGCACGGCCTCGCCGGTAACGGAGGGCGTGCAGGAGCGGGCGAGCTTGGCCTCGACCAGGGCGAAGGGTTTTGGCTGATCGTAGCGCACCGTCACCAGGCGGTGGTCGCCGAGGATGAAGGTCACCGCCGTGGTCCGGGGCATGTCGGTATCGGAGTGGCACATCAGCGTCGCGGTCATGTAGCGCGCGCCGTTCTCGATATAGAGGCGGCTGGAGATCTCGATCTCCTGCATGTCTTCCCGGGTCGGGATGGCGATGCCCGCGAGCCGCTCCACCGCCTTGTCCTCGGCCGCGCTGGGATTAACGAGATCGATCCAGACCGCGTTTTCCGGCAGTGCGGAAAGATCCTCGACCACGACCTTCTTCAGGGCGGACTCGGAGGGAACAAACACCGAAAACATCTACGACTCCGAGGGCCTGCGACAGAATGACAGTCCGTTAGCGCGATTCTGACACGTTGACGATGACAACCGCATTAACGAAGCGTTGGCATTTATGGCGATGCCGTGGCCCAACTGTGGCACGGAATCGACAGTCCGGCCGCCAAGGCCCCAAAACCTTCACGTGGCCGCAAAACTTGCGGCAGAAAAGCCACAGGTAAGCTCTCGCAGCGCGGGAAAAGGCCTTCAGTGCTGGAATTGTGGCAGATTTCAACGATAATGGGATTAACGGAGTCGAGGAACTTGGGCGGTAAGCTCAGGCCATCCGCACGGTATTGTTTTGATTGGAACCAAACCATGTCGTCGCTGAAAGTTAAGTTTGGGATTTTGGCCGCTGGCCTGATGCTGTCGGGCTGCATGCAGGCCACTCATTTCGAGGCGACCGACACCAAGGCCTTCAAGCCGAAGGACAAGGAACTGCTGGCCAAGGTCCGGTACGAGAACACCCCGGTCGCGGAGCCGTTCCGCCGCGCCATCGTCGAGTATCACCGCAAGGAGTCCCCGGGCTCGATCGTGGTCGATTCCGACAACCATTACCTCTATTACGTGCAGGACGGCGGCAAGGCGATCCGCTACGGCATCACCGTTGGCGAAGAAGCCATGGCCTGGTCGGGCATCGCCAAGGTCGGCAGCAAGACCGAGTGGCCGGCATGGCACCCCACCCCCGGCGAAATCTCGCGCTTGGGCGTGCCGACCTATGTTGCGCCCGGCCCGGACAATCCGATGGGCTCGCGCGCGATTTACCTCTATTCCGGCGGCAAGGACACGCTGTTCCGCATCCACGGCACCAACCAGCCGGAATATATCGGCGCCTCGATCTCGTCGGGCTGCATCCGCCTGACCAACGAGGACGCGATCGATCTCTATGATCGCGTCAAGGTTGGCACGATCGTGGTCGTGCTCGAGCCGAAGCATGGCGACTCGCCCTACAATTCGCGCCTCGCGCTCGGCGGCAGCCAGACCGGCCAGGCGGGCAGCTACTGATCGCCTGCGATCTCTGAACATTCAAAAGCGCCGGTTTTACCGGCGCTTTTTTGTTGCCGGCTTGTGCGGCTGTGATTTGCCGGTTTCAGCCGCCTTGTCTGTCGGCGCGGCCTTCTCGGCGGGTTCGTCGTCAGCTCCGTCCTTGCCTTCAGGCTTGGCTTCGGACTTGCCGTCAGACTTGCCGTCCGACTTGGCCGCGACCTCGCGCGGCGGCGCCTCCTCAGGACGTTCCGCCGGCAGCAGCGGGGCAACGTGCGGCAGGGGATCCCAGACATTCCACTGGCAGATCCGGTAATCGTTGCGCCGCTGCGCCAGGTCGAGATGGATATGGTCCTCGTGGTACCAGTCCGAGCCCGGGCCGAGCACGGTGGAAAACCGGGAACAGACCGAGTGCAGCACGCGCTCGCGCACCTCGCGCGGCATGGCGCGATCGGTGAGGCCGATCGACTGCCCGTTGGCCAGCTTGATGCCCCTGACGTCGAGGGCGTTGGCCTTGCCGTGCTCGGACAGCAGCGCGCCGGCGACGCGGTTGCGGCCACGGCACTCGAAGCTGTCGAAATTGTCGAGCTCGCCAATAGTCGAGCCGAGGCTGGTGGCGAGCGGCACCATGTCCTTGCGCAGCCAATCGGCGATCGCGGAGGCCATGGTGCAGCGGAGGACGGCTGCCGGCTTGACCGGCACCTTACGCTTGTCCGGCAGCACGACGGCCTCCAGCCGCACCAGATCCTCGCCGCCGCAGGCACCGGGGCCGCGGATATCCGGAATAGAGGGCGCGATCGCAATTTCCTCGGTTAGCGCGAGACGGCAGGCCGAGGCCTGCTTCTCGGGCGGCGGCGCGGCCTCGGCGGGCTTGCTGGCGCCTTGCTTCTCAGCAGGCGCCTTGTCCGGGGAAGGTTTGCCCTCGGCCTCTGCCGGGGCTTGGTCAGGCGCCTTGGGAGCCTCCTCGGGGCGTGGTTTGGGCAGCGGAATCCTGGCGGAATGGACCGCGGCACGCGGCCGTGGCGCGGCAATGCCGAAGATATCCAGCGGGGAATTATATTTTCGCGCCTCTGCCCTCTCGGTGAGCACCAGCGACAAACCGAGCGCAGCGGTAACCATTGCCGCGCCAGCGGACATATAGCCGCGACAAGACCATTTGCGGCGAAAGTCCGGCAGGCTAAAACTCATGGCAATCTTTGGCCCAACGCTGAGAGCGACAACGCGCCCAGCGACTTCTCGGAGGAACGTCGGAATGCTTGGTTTGATGCAAGATTGGCCCCTGCTCTGCCACCGGATCATCGAACACGCCGCCAGGATTCATGGCAAGCAGGAGGTCGTCACGCGATCGGTCGAGGGACCGATCCATCGCACCACCTATGCCGAAATCCACAAGCGCGCGCTCAAGGTCTCGCAGGTTCTGGAGCGCGACGGCATCAAGCTCGGCGACCGCGTCGCCACGATCGCCTGGAACACCTGGCGCCATCTCGAAGTCTGGTACGGCATCATGGGGATCGGCGCCATCTGCCATACCGTCAATCCCCGCCTTTTCCCCGAGCAGATCGCCTGGATCATCAACCATGCGCAGGACCGCATCGTGATGGTCGACCTCACCTTCGTTCCGATCCTGGAGAAGATCGCCGACAAGCTGCCGAGCGTGGAGCGCTACGTCGTTCTGACCGACAAGGCGCATATGCCGAAAACCACGCTGAAGAATGTCGTCGCCTATGAGGACTGGATCGCGGAGGCCGACGGCAAATTCAAATGGAAGGACTTTGACGAGAACACGGCAGCCGCGATGTGTTACACCTCCGGCACGACGGGCGATCCGAAGGGTGTGCTGTATTCGCATCGCTCCAACGTGCTGCACGCGCTGATGGCCAACAATGTCGACGCACTCGGCACGAGTGCCTCCGAGACAATGCTGCCGGTGGTTCCGCTGTTCCATGCCAACAGCTGGGGCATTGCCTTCTCCGCTCCCTCGCAGGGCACCAAGCTGGTCATGCCCGGCGCCAAGCTCGACGGCGCCTCGGTCTACGAGCTGCTCTCGACCGAGAAGGTGACGCACACCGCCGGCGTGCCGACGGTGTGGCTGATGCTGCTCCAGCACATGTCCGCCAATAACCTCAAGCTGCCGGACCTGCAGATGGTGATCTGCGGCGGCTCGGCGATGCCGCGCTCCATGATCAAGGCGTTCCTCGACATGGGCTCGAACGTGCGTCACGCCTGGGGCATGACCGAGATGAGCCCGATCGGCAGCGTCGCGGCTCTGAAGCCGCCGTTCCAGAACGCAACGGGCGATGCCAGGCTCGACGTGCTGCAGATGCAGGGCTATGCGCCCTTCGCGGTCGAGATGAAGATCACCGACGATGCCGGCAAGGAGCTGCCCTGGGACGGCAAGACCTTCGGCCGCCTCAAGGTCGCCGGCCCCGCCGTCGCCAAGGCCTATTACCGCGTCGACAGCAACATCCTCGACGAGGAAGGCTTCTTCGACACCGGCGACGTCTCGACCATCGACGAGGACGGCTACATGCGGATCACCGACCGCTCCAAGGACGTGATCAAGTCCGGCGGCGAGTGGATCTCCTCGATCGACCTCGAGAACCTCGCGGTCGGCCATCCCGCCGTGGCGGAAGCCGCCGTGATCGGCGTGTTCCACCCCAAATGGGACGAGCGTCCGCTTCTGATCGTGCAGCTCAAGCAGGGTCAGCAGGCCACGCGCGAGGAGATCCTGAACTACATGGACGGCAAGATCGCCAAATGGTGGATGCCCGACGACATCGCCTTCGTCGACGGCATCCCGCATACGGCCACCGGCAAGATCCTGAAGACGGCGCTGCGCGACCAGTTCAAGGATTACCGCTTCCCGAACGCGGCGGCGTAGCGGGCCATATTCACCGTCATTCCGGGATGGTCCGAAGGACCAGACCCGGAATCTCGAGATTCCGGGTTCGATGCTTCGCATCGTCCCGGAATGACGGTTGGTCTGGGCCGTAACAGCCCGGTGTCCCTTGAATTTGCCCCCGCGCCGTGGTCTCAACGGCTCAGCGTCGCGCCATATCGGCCGGCATAGCCAACCCCGGCAGAGCTCACCCGATGGCCCGCAGGTTTTCCGCTCCCTATCAGTCGGAGCCCGTGTCCAGCCTCGCGAGTTGGGCACGCAATCTGGCCGTGTTCGCCGTGGTCGCGGTGCTGGTCTCCATCATCATCGTCCGCTTCGACTTCCTGGAGCCGAAGCCGGCGCTGACTACCTTCTTCGGCGGACTCGCGATCGCTGCCCTCTCGATCCTGTTCGGCCTCGCCGGCTTTGCCGCGATCTGGCAGAACGGCTCGCGCGGCATGGCGCGCATCCTGCTCGCCTTCCTGATCGACGGGGCGATCCTCGCCTATCCCGCCTATCTGGCCTTGCAATATCGCAAGCTGCCGGCGATCCACGACATCACCACCGACCCGATCGATCCGCCGCGTTTCGAGGCGCTGGCGCGCCTGCGCACCGGCGAGGGCGCCAACACCGCGGTCTATGCCGGCCTCTATTCGGCCGAGCAGCAGCGCCATTTCTATCCTGATATCGAGCCCGTCGAGCTCGAGATATCCGTCGACCGCGCCTATGCGATCGCGCTGCAGCTCGTCAACAAGCGCAAATGGATCGTCATCGACGAGCGCGCGCCGCAGCCGCCGCGCCGCATCGGCCGCATCGAGGCCGTTGCGCGCACGCCGATCATGGGCTTTCGCGAGGACATCTCGATGAGGTTCGTGGCGGACGGCGAGGACTCCCGCGTCGATATCCGCTCGGCCTCGCGAAATTTCGACAGCGATCTCGGCAGCAACGCCGCACGCGTCAAGAAATTCATCGACGATCTCAACACCGCCGCCGACGCCGACGCGCTCAAGCCGGTGAAGAAGACGCCGGTGACACCGCCGAAGGCGCCGGCAAAGACGGTGAAGAAGTAGCTGGTTGTCATTCCGGGGCGGTCCGCAGGACCGAGCCCGGAATCCATCGGGCGGCAGAGTTTGTCGATGAATGGATTCCGGGCTCTCGCTTCGCGAGCCCCGGAATGACGACGGAGAGCTAAGCGCCCGCCATCCGGTACGTTCCGCCGATCACGGGATCGCCATCCGTCGTCACCACGCCGCGGGCGACCAGGTCTTCCAGATGCGCCAGCACGGAATAGCCGGCGGCCGTCGTCAGCCTCGGATCGATGCCGATATAAATCGCGCGCACCATGGTCGGGATGTCGGTCTCGCCCTTGGCGAGGCGGTGAAGGATCGAGGCTTCGCGCGCCTTGCGATGGCGGATCAGGAAGCGCACGAAACGCTGGCCTTCCGGGATCTCCGGGCCGTGGCCGGAGAAATAGAGATCCTCCTCGCGGGCGGCGAGGCGGTCGAGCGAGTCCATGTAGTCGATCATCGAGCCGTCGGGCGGCGCCACGATCGAGGTCGACCAGCCCATCACGTGATCGCCGACGAAGTTGATCTTTCGCTCCGGCCAGGCAAAGGCGAGATGATTGGCGGTGTGGCCGGGCGTCGCCACCGCCTCGAGCCGCCAGCCGTCGCCTTCAACGACGTCGCCGTGGGCGATGGTGATGTCGGGCACGAAATCGCGGTCGGAGCCGGATTCCGGATTGTGCTTCTCGCTCTCGAAGCGCGGACGCGAGGCCCTGTGCGGACCTTCGGCGTAGACCGGCGCGCCGGTCGCTTGCTTGATCCGCGGCGTGTTCGGCGAGTGGTCGCGATGGGTGTGGGTGACGAAGATGTGGCTCACCGTCTCGCCGCGCACGGCATCGAGCAGCGCAGCCGCATGCGCCTCATCATCCGGACCGGGATCGATGATCGCGACATTGCCCTTGCCGACGATGTAGCTGACCGTGCCGGTGAAAGTGAACGGGCTCGGATTGTTGCAGAGCACGCGGCGCACGCCGGGGCGGACTTCCTCGACGATGCCGGCTTTAAGCGGAAAGTTGCGGTTGAACGGGACGTCGTCGTTGTCGGACATGGAACTTCCTGTACGTGCCGCCACACTTTCCGCCGTCATACCCCGCGAAGGCGGGGTATCCAGTACGCCGTAGCGTCAGTGGCGAAGGCGAGGTCTCTGGAATACTGGATCGTCCGCCTACGCGGACGATGACAGCGGAGTAACCCAACCACGTCCGGCTCCCGAGGCGTCTAGAAAAACGCCTGAATGCCCGTGATCGCGCGGCCGAGGATCAGGGCATGAACGTCGTGCGTACCCTCGTAGGTGTTGACCGTCTCGAGGTTATGGACGTGGCGCATCACGTGATACTCGGCCGAGATGCCGTTGCCGCCGTGCATGTCGCGGGCGACGCGGGCGATGTCGAGCGCCTTGCCGCAATTGTTGCGCTTCATGATCGAGATCATCTCGGGCGCGAACTTGCCCTCGTCCATCAGGCGGCCGACGCGAAGCGAGCCCTGCAGGCCGAGCGCGATCTCGGTCTCCATGTCGGCGAGCTTCTTCTGCACCAGCTGGGTCGCGGCGAGCGGCTTGCCGAACTGCTTGCGGTCGAGCGTGTATTGGCGAGCGCGGTGCATGCAGTCCTCGGCGGCGCCGAGCGCGCCCCAGGAGATGCCGTAGCGGGCGCGGTTGAGGCAGCCGAACGGGCCCTTGAGGCCGGAGACGTTCGGCAGCAGCGCGTCTTCGGGAACGACGACGCCGTCCATCACGACTTCGCCGGTGATGGAGGCACGCAGCGAGAGCTTGCCGCCGATCTTCGGGGCGGACAGGCCCTTCATGCCCTTGTCCAGCACGAAGCCGCGGATCTGGTTGTCATGCGCGGCCGACTTGGCCCAGACCACGAACACGTCGGCGATCGGCGCGTTCGAGATCCACATCTTGCTGCCGGTCAGGCGATAGCCGTCCGACACCTTCTCGGCGCGGGTCTTCATGCCGGCCGGATCGGAACCGGCATCGGGCTCGGTCAGGCCGAAGCAGCCGACCCACTCGCCGCTGGCGAGCTTGGGCAGGTACTTCTTGCGCTGATTCTCGTCGCCATAGGCGTAGATCGGGTACATCACCAGCGAGGACTGCACCGAGTTCATCGAGCGATAGCCGGAATCGACCCGCTCGATCTCGCGCGCGACGAGGCCGTAAGCCACGTAGCTCGCATTGGCGCAGCCATATTCCTCGGGCAGCGTGATGCCGATCAGGCCGAGCTCACCCATCTCGTTGAAGATCTCGCGGTCGGTCTTCTCTTCGAGATAGGCCTTGGTGACGCGCGGCAGCAGCTTGTCCTGGGCATAGGCACGGGCGGTGTCGCGCACCATGCGCTCGTCTTCGGTGAGCTGCTCGTCGAGCAGGAACGGATCGTCCCACTGGAAGGAAGCCGCAGCCGGCTTGTCCTTGGTCTGAGGGCGCACGCTCATGAAACGTCCTTTCGGTCTGGTTCCGTCAAAATTTGCCGGACAAAGTAAAGCGCCACGGCAACAAGTGCAATTGCATCCTGATTTCGTCATTCCGGAGCGCGAACCCGGAATCTCTTTCTCTGTCACTTCGAGATTCCGGGTCTGGCGCTTGTCGCGCCATCCCGGAATGACGCTTCGCGTCAGCTTTCGAGCTGCTCGTTGGCGACGATCTCGATGCCGAAGCCCGACAGGCCCTTGTAGTCGTGTACCGAGGAGGTGAGATGGCGGATCGAGGTGACGCCGAGATCGCGCAAGATCTGCGCGCCGACACCGACCTCGCGCCACTGGCGGTTGCGATCGGCCTCGGTTGCCGACTCGTCGGGCAGCGCCGCCACGGGGACACCCGCCGCGCCGTCGCGCAAGTACACCAGCACGCCACGGCCGGACTTCCTGAAATGCTCGAGCACGGCCGCCATGCGCTTGTGGCCGGTGAAGATGTCCTTGACGATGTTCGGCTTGTGGAAGCGCGTCAGCACGTTCCTGCCGTCGCCGACGCCATTATAGACGAAGGCGACATGGGCGATGGAATCGAACGGCGAGCGGTAGGCATAGCCCTGCAGCGGCCCGATCGGGCTTTCGGTGACGAACGTGGAGACCCGCTCGATCAGCTTCTCGCGTGCCTGGCGGTAGGCGATCATGTCCGCGATGGTGACGTGCTTCAGCTTGTGCCTGGCCGCGAATTGCGCGACCTGCTCGCCCTTCATCACGCTGCCGTCGTCGTTCATCAACTCGCTGATGACGCCAACCGGCGGCAGGCCGGAGAGCTTGCAGAGATCGACCGCGGCTTCGGTATGGCCGGAGCGCAGGAGCACGCCGCCGTCCTTGGCGATCAGCGGGAAGATGTGGCCCGGACGGGCGAAATCGTTGGCGCCGACATTCGGATTGGCGAGCGCGCGGCAGCAGGAGGCGCGCTCATCCGCCGAGATGCCGGTACCGCCGTCGGGCTTGTAGTCGATCGAGACCGTGAACGCGGTGGTGTGCGCGGAATCGTTGTGGGCCACCATCGGATCGAGCCGCAGGCGGCGCGCATCCTCGCTGGTCACGGGCGCGCAGACGATGCCCGAGGTATGGCGGATGATGAAGGCCATCTTCTCGGCGGTGCAGAGCGAGGCGGCGACGATTAGATCGCCCTCGCCCTCGCGGTCGTCGTCGTCGGTGACGACCACGAGTTCACCCCGGGCAAAGGCCTGCAAGACTTCCTGGACGCTATCGGGCATGTCCCAATCTCTATCGGTTATGGGCGGGAGGCTTAGCCGGACTTGGGCCGGGGCGCTAGGGGCCTGGACGCAACCGCATATGCCGCCGGCAGCCCCGCCCGGGCCGGACAGGCTTGCACCGAAGATACCAGCCCTATAGGCGCAGGTCGCCGCGGAGGAAGGCGGCCGGCCGCCTCAGGGCAGCACTTCGCGGCGCTCGCCGAGCCGCTGATCGAGCTCGGCGCGCTTGTCGGCGAGAAGGCCGGCCTGGGCGGCCTCGATCACCGTGAACAGCTCATGGGCATCGCTGAGCCGGGTCACGGTGACATAGCTGGCGCCGGCCTCGTAGAGCGCAGCGACGTCGGACAGCAGATCGGCCGTGGCGACGATCATGGCGGTCGGGTTCAGGGTGCGGACGTGGCGGACCAGCTTCTCGTTGCTGGCGCCCTTCAGCAGCGAATCCGGCACGCTGAGGATGATCATCTCGGACTTGCCGACGCCGGCATGGAGCAGCGTATCCGCGCTGCTGATGTCGCCGTAGATCACGTGCAGGCCGCGCGACAGCAACGTCTGGTACACATTGGGGTTGAAATCGATCACCGTGATCTGCTCGAGCAGCACCGGCGTCTGTCGCTCGATCTCCGCCAAAAGTGCGCTCGCCGCGCGGAAAAAGCCCAGGATGACGATGCGGCGGGCTTCGCCATGGCCGCCCTCGTGCCCGTCCTCGCCGTGACCGCTGCCATGGTCGAGGTCGCGCAGGCCGATCCGCTTCAGGGGGCCGATCGCCCAGCGGGTGATCTCGTCGCTGCGGCTCATCGCGAAGGTCGAGAGCACGGCGAGCACCACGAAGGCAAAGGAGGCGGCATTCGCCGTCTGCGCCGCGATATGATGATCGTTAACGCCGGTCTGGATCACCACCAGCGAAAATTCGGAGATCTGCGCGAGATTCAGCGCCGGCAACAGGCTGGCGCGCAGGCCCTGCTTCATCAGATAAAGCGGCGTGAAGGTGGTGACGATGCGGCTGACCACCGTGAAGGCGGCGATCATCAGCGCCAGCCCGATCACGGAGAGGCCGGGCACGGGAATGGTCATGCCGAGCGCGACGAAGAACAGCGTGATGAAGAAGTCGCGCAGCGTGGTGACCTTGGCGGTGACGTCGAGCGCATAGGGAAAGGTCGAGAGCGAGACGCCTGCGATCAGCGCGCCCATCTCGCGCGACAGCGAAAGCCGCTCGGCGGTCTCGGCGACCAGGAAGCACCAGGCCAGCGCCCCGAGCAGGATCAGCTCGGGCCGACGGGCGATCTGGTGGAACAGGCGCGGCAGCACGTAGCGGCTGACCAGCAGCGCGGCGGCGACCAGCACCGCGACGCGGCCGATAGAGAGCAGGATGACGCTGGCCTGCAGATTGGCGAGGCTCGGCTGCACCGCCAGGAACAGGATGGCGAAGATGTCCTGCAGCACCAGCACGCCAAGCGTGATGCGGCCCGGCAGCGTGTCGAGCTCACGCTTCTCGTAGAGCACCTTGACGATGATGACGGTGCTCGACAGCGCGCAGGCGACGCAAAGGTAGACCGCATCGAAATGCCCGCCGCCGAGCGACAGGCCGATGCCGACGAAGAACAGGACCCCGAGCAGGCAGCCGCCGAGCAGCTGGCCGCCCGCCGCGAACAGAATCACCTTTCCCGCCCGCACGATCTTCTTCAGATCGATCTCGAGGCCGATCATGAACAGCATGAAGATCAGGCCGAGCTCGGAGATGACGCCGATCGATTCCTGCGAATGGACCCAGCCGGCGCCGAATGGACCTATGCAAAAGCCGGCGATAAGATAGGCCAGGATCAGCGGTTGCCGGGAGAAATGGGCGAGCAGGCCCAGCATCCAGGCAAACAGAATACAGAGAGTGATGTCGCGAATGAGCTCGTGCATACCAAATTGGTCCGTTTTGCCGCACCCTAGAGCCGGGTTGCGGCGCGGCAAGCGAGCAATTCGTCACATGCAAAAAGGCCTGCTCGCAGCAATGCTGCTATGCCCTCTCGCCTTTGCCGTGCCCGCGGCCGCACAATCCAAGGTCAATATCGAACAGAACTTTGCCGATTCCCTCGCCACAATGCCGAAGGGGGAACTCGATGTCTCCGGCGGGTTCTATGTGCCCGCTTATTCCAGCGTCGCCATGAGCCAGGGCAAGCTGCGCGTCGACTTCTCGGTGACCTTGAGTGTTCACAACGCCTCCGAGACGCAAGCACTGGTGATCAAACGCATCGCCTATTTCGACACCGCAGGCAAGCAGGTCGAGAGCTACCTGACGGCGCCGGTAGCCCTGAAGCCGCTGGCCACCGTCTCGATCTTCATCCCGACCGACGACGTGCGCGGCGGGACCGGGGCCAATTTCCTGGTCGATTGGGCCGCGGCAGGCGAGATCGCCGAGCCCGTGGTCGAGGCCTTGATGGTTGGCGGCGTCGCCAATGCGCATTACGCTTTCATCAGCCAGGGACGTCCGACCCGGACGGCCACGAAGAAGTAAGGCCGTCCAGCCCGGACGGCCACCTAGAACCAAAGCGGCCGGTGCAACGCCGGATGGCTCAACAAGAACAGAAACGAGGAACGCTCCCATGACGTCCAGCTTCGATTTCGCGCCCCTGTTTCCGGCAGGGCTGCCGGCCCCCTCTGCGCGCTGGACGGGACTTGCCAAATACAGCTTCGTCGGCGGCAACAACGATTCCGAACAGGTGCCGCTCGACGAGCTGGTCGAGGCGACCAATGCTGTGCTGCGCAGCGAGGGCCGCTCGCTCGCGACTTACGGGCTGGCGCATGGGCCGCAGGGCTACCTTCCCTTGCGCGAATTCCTGGTGACGAAACTCAAGCGCGATGCCGGCATCACCTGTACCGTCGACGATCTCATGATCGTCTCGGGCTCGCTGCAGGCACTCGACCTCGTCAACGCGACGCTGCTGACGCGCGGCGACACCGTGATCTTCGAGCAGGACAGCTATCAGGGCTCGCTGACCCGCCTGGCGCGGCTCGGCGTCAACGTGGTCGGCGTCCCCCTCGACGAGGACGGCATGCGCATGGACGCGCTGGCCGCGACGCTGGCCGACCTGAAGAGCCGCGGCATCCGTCCGAAATACATCTACACCATCCCGACCGTGCAGAACCCGACCGGCAGCATCATGCCCGAGAGCCGCCGCGCCGAACTGGTGCGGCTCGCCACCGAATATGGCGTGCCCATCTTCGAGGACGATTGCTATGCCGACCTTGTCTGGTCGGGGCAGCGGCCGCCGGCGATCCATGCGATGGGCCCGAATGGTGGCGTGATCCATATCGGCTCGTTCTCCAAATCGATCGCGCCGGCGCTACGCGTCGGCTTCATCGTGGCGCCCTGGGCCGTGATGTCGCGGATGCTGGCGCTGAAGACGGATGCGGGCTCCGGTGCGCTGGAGCAGATGGTGCTCGCCGCCTATTGCAAGCCGCATTTCGCAAGCCATGTGCCGGCCCTGACCAAGGCGCTGCGCACCAAGCTGGACACGCTGATGGAGGCGCTGAACGAGCAGTTCGGCACGGCGGCCGAATTCGAGGAGCCGAAGGGCGGCATCTTCCTCTGGGTCAAGCTGCCCGACCAGGTCGACACGCTGAAACTGTATCAGGCCGCGCTCGCCGCCGGCGTCTCGATCAATCCGGGGCCGGAATGGTCGACCGACAAGAGCCATGCGGGCTCACGGCTGAGACTGTGCTTTGCAAGTCCGACGCATCAGCAAATCCGCGAGGGCGTCGCGGTGCTGGCCGAGGTCTGCCGCAAGGAGTTCGGCGTGCCCGCCCGCAGCGCCAATGTGGAGAAACGGGCCTGAGGCCACGGCCTCACGCCTCGACGTGAAACTCCACGTTGACCTGGCCGGAGCCGGACGACGGAAAATAGTCACAAAGCTGCTCGGCGGCGCCGCGATAGTCGGTCCAGCCGAGCGCAGCGAACAGCATGATGGTGTCGGCCATGCCGCCTTCGCCGTTGCACTTGGTGGCGTAGTCCGGAAGCATGTCGAGGAATTCGCGGTAGCGCCGGCTTTGCCACAGCTCGAGCACGCGCAGATCGACCTGACGGTTGAACTCGCTGGCGACGGAAGTCCACGCCTCGGGGCCGAGCTTCTTGTTCGGCCAGAGCCGGTGTGAGAGCGAACCGCTGGCGAGGATTGCAACCCGCTCACCGGATTCGTCGATCGCCCTTCGGGTCGCTTCACCGAGGATCCGGCTCTCCTCGAACGAGGTGAAGAGCGGCGAGGCCACCGAGACGACCTTCGCAAAGCCGTCCGGGTTCAAATAGTGCATCGGCACGACCGTGCCGTATTCGAGCCCGAGGCTGGCCACTTGATGAGCGATCACGTTGAGGCCCGCGTCACCGGCCCTGCCGGCGATGGCCTCGGCCAGGCGCGTGTCGCCGGGCAGGTCGTAGCGCAGGTCCTGGATCATATGCGGCGCCTCGTGGCTCGTGAACGAGCCGCGATGCCGCGCATTGGCATTGATGTGGTAGCCGAAATTGGAGAGCCAGTGGGTGTCGAACACCACGAAGCAGGTGACGCCGCGCTGCTTCGCCCGCAGGCCGAGCTCGCGCAAGGAGCTGACCGCCGGCGCGCGCGCATCGCGTAACGGGCTGCCGGGTTGCTCCGACAGCATCAACGATGGAACGTGGGTGACCTTGGCGGCGAGTACGAGCTGCCCCATGGCGGTCACCTCGAAACGTCAGGCCGCCTGGGGCTGGCTGCCGTGGATGGCGGAGGCCAGTCGCAGCAGGAGCACGATCGAGACGTTACCCTTGCCGGCTTCGATCTGGGCGATATAGCGCTCGGAAATCCCGGAACGGCGGGCCAGCTCACGGCGCGACAGGTCGCAGCGCATGCGCGAGGACCGCAGGCGATCACCCAGCTCGCTCAGAAACTCGGTCTCGGAGTACGGCGGCAGGGCGCAGCTCCCCGGCAGCACTTCGCCCGCAAAATCCATGACTTGATTCAGCATTGCTCTATCCAGGTTCGCCTTCGGGACCGCCATCCTACCCCGGACAAGACCGGGCTCATTGACGCGGATCAAATTCGCGAGCGATCGGGGGCCGCCATGGACGGACGCGGGCGGGATGCTACACTTTGGAATTCTTCGAGGCGGGGTTCTTCAGGACATGACGCGTTGTTTGGGCCGCTGGATCGCGGCTGCGATGCTGTGGGCGGCAACCGCTCCCACGGCCGGTGCCGAGACGTTGGCCACGACGGTCGAGCAATGGGGGCTGCTCGGCTCATGGGCGGTCGACTGCGCCGCCAAGCCCGACCGCGACAAGGGCGCGCTCCTGACCTACGAGATCCACCGGGACGGCCGGGTGATGTACCGGCGCAATTTCGGCGACGCCAAAGACGAGAACGAGGTGGTGTCGGCCACGGTCAACGCCGAGGGCCTGCTCAACGTCATGGTCTACTTCCCCTCGCTGCACCAGGCGCGCGAGTTCGGGCTGCTGCTGGCGAAGGACGGCAGGTTGCGCGCGATCTACAATCGCAGCGAACGCGGCGAGTACACGATCAGGGACGGCAAATTCGTCGCGACCGGCGCGCCGACGCCCGTACAACAGCGCTGCGATTAACCACCTGAACAGCCGTTCAGAATTCTCCTGCAATCCTTGCGGAACGTTCGCGTCAATGCGCGGTTTAACTGTGCATTCGATTGGAGGAGGACATCATGAAGAAGCTTGGTTTTGTGGTTGCGGCCCTGGGTGCGCTCGTGATCGCGGCGCCGACGCTGGCAAGCGCGGAGACTGTGGTGATCAAGCGCGGCGGCTATCATCATCATCATCACGGCCCGTACGGCGCCCGCGCCGAATTCCGCGGGCATCGTGATTACGGCTGGCATCGCGGCCATCATCGCGACAAGGTCGTCGTGATCAAGCGCAGCCATCGTCACTGGGACTAACTGAAAGCGTATATGGAAATGGCCCCTCGCGGGGCCATTTCTTTTGCGTTCTTTTTCCTTCTCCCCTTGTGGGAGAAGGTGGCGCGAAGCGCCGGATGAGGGGCATCTCTCCACAAACTCGCCAGAGTGATACGCGGAGATATACCCCTCACCCGTCTCGCCGCTTCGCGGCGAGCCACCCTCTCCCACAAGGGGAGAGGGTAAAACAGCGGTTGCCTCGGCCTACTAATCCCACGCCGGCGCGAAGCCCGGATTGACGCAGCGCTTGTCCTTCGGCAGCGCGGCGATTTTTGCGCGGTCGGCATCGTCGAGCGTGATCTTCAACGCGTCGAGATTGGCCTGCTGGCTCTCGCGGCGCGAGGCTTTCGGGATCGCCGCGACGCCGTCCTGGTCGAGCAGCCATTTCAGCGCGACTTGCGCGGCGGTCGCGCCGTGCTTGGAACCGATCTCGGCCAGTACCGGGTCCGAAGCGGCGCGCCCTTGGGCCAGCGGGCAATAAGCGACCAGCGGGATCGATTTGGCCGTGAGATAGGCCAGCACCTTCGATTGCTCGAGCATGGCGTGATATTCGATCTGGTTGCAGGCGATCGGCGCCTTGACCTCCTCGACCGCGATCTTGAGCAGCGCCGTGGTGAAATTGGCAACGCCGATGGCCCGCGTGCGGCCTTCCTCCTTCAGCTTCATCAAGGTCTCGAACACCGCGCCCCAGTTCGCCGATGCCGAGGGCCAGTGCACGAGATAGAGGTCGACATGGTCGAGCCTGAGCTTGTTCAAGCTGGCGTCGAAGGCGCGGCGGATCGCATCGGGAGCGAGATTCTCGTGCCAGACCTTGGTCGTGACGTGCAGCTCGTTCCGCGGCAGGCGGGACGCGGCGATGGCTGAGCCGATCGGCTCCTCATTGGCGTACATCTCGGCCGTGTCGATGTGGCGGTAGCCGATCGACAGCGCGCTCTCGACCGCGGCGCGGCAGGCATCGCCCTGCATGCGGAAGGTGCCGAGGCCGAGCTTGGGCAGGCTGATGCCCTGTGTCTTCAGATTGTCCATGAACAGGCTCCTGACAATTGCATCCCGTCGGTCGCGCGGTGGGGGCCGCGGGGAACAGACTCTTCGGTGATGGAAAAGAGGTGGCGGGGGCGAGCACTATAGCGCGGAAGGCGTGGGGCGGCCAATCAAGATCAGGTTAGACATTCCCTCGCCGTCATGCCCGGGCTTGTCCCGGGCACCCATGTTCTTCGTACCGGAAAGCAAGACGTGGATGGCCGGGTCAAGCCCGGCCATGACGACGGAGAGAGCTACGAATGCTGCGCCACCAACGCGGGCCGCGCCTGCGGCTGCGGCACGATGTCGACCGACCAGAGATCGCGATTGTCGACATCCTTTAACGTCACGGTCATCACGCCATCGCGGCCGTCGATGTCGACGCGGCCGAAGAACTGCAATCCGAAGCACGGTGCCAGATTCTCGCCTTGCGCCGCGCTGCAGCCGTTCTGGTACATCGCGGCCGGACCAAAGGTGTTGTCGAGCTGGCCCGGGCCCCAGGTGCCGGCATGCAGCGGGCCGGAGACGAACTCCCAGAACGGCTCGAAATCCTGGAATTGCGCCTTGTTCGGATCGTAGTAATGCGCGGCGGTGTAGTGCATGTCGGCGGTGAGCCAGACGACGTTGCGCACGCCGGTGCGCTTGATGGAGCTGAGCAGGTCGGCGATCTCGTGCTCGCGCCGGTCGGGCAGCCCGTCGCCGAGCGCGACGGCGTCCAGGCTGATCAGGCCGATCGGCAGGTCGGCCGCAATCACCTTCCAGGTCGCGCGCGAGGCGGCGAGCTCGCGCTTCAGCCAGGCGAGCTGCTCGGCGCCGAGGATCCAGCCACGATGATCGCCGCCCTTGTTCCAGCTGTCGTCGCGATAGCTGCGCATGTCGATCATGAAGACGTCCAGCAGCGGACCATAGGCGATCTTGCGATAAAGGCGGCCCTGCCGCGCGCCGATATCGCGGATCGGCATGAAGTCGAAGAAGGCGCGGCGGGCGCGCGCGACCAGGCGCGGGGTGCCGTCATCCTCGTGGCCGGCATCGTCGAAAGTGCCGGTCGGCGACCAGTCGTTGCTGACCTCGTGATCATCCCATTGCGCGAACATCGGCACCTCCGCGTGGAAGGCGCGAAAATGTTCGTCGAGATGGTTGTATTTGTAGTTGCCGCGGAACTGGGCCAACGTGTGCGCGACCTCGGCCTTCTCCTCGGTGACGAGGTTGCGCCAGGTCTCGCCGTTCGGCAGCGTCTGCTCGGCGGGAATCCTGCAGTCGGCGTAGATGTGATCGCCGGAATGGATGAAAAAGTCCGGGCGATTGTCGAGCATGGTGCGATAGCTGCGATAGCCGCCGCGCGCGACGTCGATGCCCCAGCCCTGCCCCGCGACATCGCCCGACCACACGAAGGAGATCGACCGGCCGGCGGCCGGCGCGGTGCGGAAATGTCCGATGCGGCTTTCTCCGGCGATGCCGGTTGCGACATCGTCGAAGCGGACGCGATAGAAGATGTCCTGCCCGGGCGGCAGGTCGTTCAGCAGCAGCTTTGCCGTGAAGTCGGCATCCGGCAGCGCGTCGCGCGAAGCCGACGCAATGATGGTCTTGAAGCTCTCGACGGTGGAGCACTCCACGTGCATCCGTGCGGCGCGGTCCGCACGCGCCCAGACCAATGCGGAGCCATCGCTGACGTCGCCGGACTGGATGCCGCCCGCGATCTGCGGACGATCCGCTGCGCGGCTGAGATAAGGTGTTGCGAGCGTACCGAGCGAGGCGACCGCAAGGCTTGAGGTCGAGCGGACCAGGAATTGCCGCCGGGTCCATGCGCGCGTGGCGCGGAGCGTTGCCATTCAGGAAACCTTCGTCGAATCGCGACGGAAGGTGCCTGCGCTCCTTGACTGCTAGCCTGACGGTTTCTTGACTCCAAGCCGACGGTTTTGCGACGCGGGGATGACGTGCTGAACGGGGAGCTGCAGCGGCGCTCTGCTCCCTCGCCCCGCTCGCGGGGAGAGGGTTGGGGTGAGGGGACTCTCCGCGGGGACGTTGAGAGTTGGCAGACACCGCTAGCAACTCCCCTGCGGAGACTCCCCCTCACCCGCCGCGCGCGAGACGATGCTTCGCATCGCTCGGAGCGCGTCGGCCTCTCCCGCAAGCGGGAGAGGCGAAGGAAGCCCGCAGCTCCGCGCCTAGTGCTTCCAGTTACAGATGCCGCCGGTGCGGCACGGCCAGGTCTGGATGCGGGTGTCCATCGCCTGCGCGTCGAGCGGGTTGCCGTGGCGATGCGCAAGCTTGGTGCGGGCGACGCCGCGCGGCTGCGCGCTCCGGGTCTGCGCGACCTTCGGCTCGGCCGGACGGACGCGTTCGGCGGCGACCTTCTTCGGCACGTCGATCGGCTCGGCGCGGGCCTGCGCCTCGTTGCCACCGCGCGCTTCCAGTGCGACGGGGGCGAACTGCGTCTCGGGCCCGAGACGTTTCGGCGAGAGCACCGCCTTGGAGAGATCAAGGCCGAGATATTCGTTTGGCTTGTAGTCGTCAGCGCGCGCAAAGCCGCTCCCCGCGAGCACGAGGGCAACGGCAACCGCAAAATGAACGCTCTTCAGGACCACGGGACGCCTCCTGAAATTGATTATTTAAGGGGGTAATTTATCCCTATTTAGGAGGCCTCGCGTGGAATTCCAGCGGTCAGTTCCCGCCGTGGTTAAGAAGTTTGGCGGTGTCAGGCGACCTTTCGCGTCGCCCCCGTCCCATCCAGGAACCCGATCAGGCGGCTGCGGATGATCTGCTCCGACTCGGCCATGATCCGATCGACGAGTTCCTTGCAGGTGGGGATGTCGTGGATCAGCCCGGCGACCATGCCGCAGCTCCAGGCGCCGGCGTCCATCTGGCCTTCCAGCATGATCTTGGGGTAGACGCCCGCCACCTGGTCGTGGATGTCGTCGATCTTCAGCTTGTCGCCCTTCTCGCGCTCGATCTCGATGAGGCGGTCGACATTGGCGTTTCTCAGCACGCGCTCGGTGTTGCGCAGGGAGCGCATGATCAGGCGGGTATCGAGTTCGGTGGCCGCGACCAGCGCGTTCTTCACGTTCTGATGCACCGGGGCTTCCTTGGTGGCGATGAAGCGCGTGCCCATGTTCATGCCAGCCGCGCCCAGCGACAGCGCCGCGACGAGGCTGCGGCCGTCGGCCATGCCGCCGGAGGCGACGAACGGGATCTTCAACTCCTCCGCCGCGCGCGGCAGCAGGATCATGTTGGGAATGTCGTCCTCGCCGGGATGACCGCCGCACTCGAAGCCGTCGACGCTGACGGCGTCGCAGCCGATGCGCTCGGCCTTCAGCGAGTGGCGGACCGAGGTACATTTGTGGATGACCTTGATGCCGGCAGCTTTCAGCGCGGGCATGTAGGCTTCCGGGCTGCGGCCCGCGGTCTCCACCGCCTTGATGCCGCCTTCGACGATGGCGGCTATGTATTCCGGATAGGGCGGCGCCGCGAAAGTCGGCAGGAAGGTGAGGTTCACACCGAACGGCTTGTCGGTCATGTCGCGGCAGCGCGCGATCTCCTTGGCCAGCAATTCCGGCGTCTTCTGCGTGAGGCCTGTGATGATGCCGAGCCCGCCGGCATTGGAGACGGCGGCGGCAAGCTCGGCAAAGCCGACGAAATGCATGCCGCCCTGGATGATGGGATGCTCGATGCCGAACAGTTCGGTGATCGCGGTCTTCACTTAAATACCTCCCCGGAATTTTGCTTGGTTATTGGGTTCAGTTTAACCGGACTTTTGCGCCGCGGTCACCATTTCTCTCCGAACGGGCGGATCTCCATCTCGAAGGTCCAGGCACTCTTCGGCTGCTGGTAGAGCTGCCAATAGGAATCCGCGACCGCCGAGGGCGGCATCAGCAGATCGGGATTGTCGAGCGCATTCGGCCCCAGCGCCTCGAGCCGGCGCTGCCGCACCCATTCGGTGTCGACGCCGGAATCGATGATGAGATGGCCGACATGGATGTTCTTCGGACCGAGCTCGCGCGCCATCGCCTGCGCCACCGCGCGCAGGCCGAACTTGGCGCTGGCGAAGGCGGCAAAGCCGCTGCCGCCGCGCAAGCTCGCCGTCGCGCCGGTGAAGAAGATGTTGCCGCCGCCGCGCGGCAGCATCAGCCGTGCCGCCTCGCGGCCGGCGAGGAAGCCGGAATAGCATGCCATCTCCCACACTTTGCGAAACACCCGCTCGGTGGTGTCGAGGATGGGGAAGTTGACGTTGGCGCCGACGTTGAAGATGCAGACCTCGAGCGGCGCATGCTTGTCGGCATCGTTGAGGAAGGAGATGACCTCCTCCTCCTTCCGCGCATCGAGCGAGCGGGCGTGGATCTCTCCGCCCGAGGCCTCGATGTCCTTGACCAGCGGCGCGAGCTTGTCGCCGTTGCGGCGGCCGGCGAAGACCGAAAACCCTTCGGCGGCGAATTTCTTGGCGATTTCGGAGCCGATGAAATCGCCGGCCCCGATCACGGCGGCTGTCGCGTTTCGTTTGGGCAAGGTCGCCTCCTCCGGTCAGAGCGATGTGATTGGAGAGAGGCTATAGTTCTAAAATAGAACTGTCAAACTTCCGGCCCGAATGCTAGCTTCCGCGACAAATTGCTTCGAACATTCAAGTCAGTTCCTTTTTCTGACTGACAAGGCGAGCCGGAGACCGCGCATGAAATGGGACACGCTGGATGAAGAGCAATGCTCGCTCTCCCGCACCATTGCCGTGGTCGGTGATCGCTGGACGCTGCTGATCCTGCGCGAATGTTTTCTGCGCGTGCGGCGCTTCGAGGGATTTCAGTCATCGCTCCAGATCACGCGGCACCTGCTCTCGGAGCGGCTGAAGAAGCTGGTGCGCTCGAGCATCCTGCGCCGTGTACCCTATTCAGAGGCGCCCAAACGCTACGAATACATCCTCACCCAGAAGGGGCTCGATCTCTACCCGATCATCATGGCGATGGTGCATTGGGGCGATACCCACATGGGCGACGAACGCGGACGCCCGCTGCTGCACGAGCACAAGAGCTGCGGCAAGATGTTCGATCCCGTGATGGTGTGCTCGGAATGCGGCGAGCCGCTGCTTGCCAAGCAGGTGCATGTGCATGCGGGCCCGGGACGGAAGGAAGCGGTGGGGTGAGGCCAGCTTCACGACACCGTCGTCATTGCGAGGAGCGAAGCGACGAAGCAATCCAGACTATCCCCGCGGATGCACTCTGGATTGCTTCGCTGCGCTCGCAATGACGGAAGAGTTCAATGCCCCCGCGCCGGTCCGCCCAGCTTGATCGGCCGCAGCACCGCCGCCGTCGGGATCATCAGCACGGCGATGATCGCAAGCGTCCAGAACACGTCGATATAGGCGAGCAGATCCACCTGCTGCTGCAGGGTGCGCCCGACCCAGGCGAGCGCCTGCGCTGCGGCATCGCTCGCATTCGAGCCCTGCGCCTGGAAGTAGCGCGTCATCGCCTCGATGGTCTGCTGATAGCCGAGGTCCGACGGCGCGGCATGCTCGATCAGCCGGCTTTGATGGAATTGCTGGCGCTGCGCCAGCACGGTCTGCGCCAGCGCGACGCCCATGGAGCCCCCGATGTTGCGGGCCACGTTGATCAGGGCTGAGGCCTGGTTGGTCTTGTCGGGCGGCACCCCGTCGTAAGATGCGGTCGTCACCGGCAGGAACAGGAACGGCAGACCGAGCGCGAGGAAGACGCGCGACAACGCCGCATAGCCATAGGTGATGTCGCCGGTGAGCCCGGTGAGATGCCACATCGAGAACGCGACGATGGCCGCACCGAACATGATCAGATATTTCGGCTGCACGGTGCCGACGAGGCGGCCGACCACGGGCATGAGCACGAGGGTCGCGATGCCGCCGGGCGACAGCGCAAGGCCCGCCAGCATCGCCGTGTAGTTCAGCTCGGTCTGAAGCAATTGCGGCAGGAGCTGCGTGGTCGAGATCAGCACCGCGCCGGTACCCAGCATGACCAGGAAGCAGGCGGCGAACTGGCGGCGGCCGAGCAGACGGAGGTCGACGATCGGGTCTTCGCGCGTCAGCTCCCACGGGATCAGCGCGAGCAGCGAGACCGCAGCCAGCACCGCGAAAAACACGATCATGTTCGAACCGAACCAATCGTTGCGCTGGCCTTCGTCGAGCACGAATTCGAGCGAAGCCAGACCGATCGCGACGAGCAGGAAGCCGATGTAGTCGACCCGCAGGCCCTTGCTCAGCAACTTCGCCCGCTCCTCCTCCGCGCCGGAGGGCTCCTTCACCAGGGTGCCGACCAGGAACAGCGAGAGCATGCCCATGGGAACGTTGATCAGGAACACCCAGTGCCAGCTATAGGTATCGGTGATCCAGCCGCCGAGCGTCGGCCCGACCACCGGCGCGACCACGACGGCGACGCCGTAGATCGCGAAGGCCTGGCCGCGCTTGTGCGGCGGGAAGGAGTCGGCGAGGATCGCCTGCTCGCTGGTCGCCATGCCGCCGCCGCCGAGACCTTGCAGGATACGGAACACCACCAGCGATTCCAGATTCCACGCGAAGCCGCACAGCAGCGAGGCGATCGAAAACGTTGCGACGCACATCATGTAGAAGCGCTTGCGGCCTATCACGGTCGACAGCCAGCCCGAGATCGACAGCACGATGGCGTTGGCGACGAGATAGCTGGTGATGACGTAGGTGCTCTCGTCGATGCCGACGGCAAGCCCGCCCGCGATGTGGCGCAGCGCGACATTGGCGATAGTGGTGTCGAGCACCTCCATGAAGGTCGCGATCGAAACCACGAAGGCGATCAGATAGGGATTGTGCCCGCCTGCCGCCGAGCGCTCCGGCGACCAGCCGGATGCGTCCCCTCGCGCGGCGTCGCTCATCTCACCTTGGTCCAGGGCACGACCGACATGCCGGGGCCGACGGGCAGATCAGCCGGCCAATTGTCGACCACGATCTTGACAGGCACGCGCTGCACCACCTTGACGTAATTGCCGGTGGCGTTTTCCGCCGGCAGCAGGCTGAACGCGGTGCCGGAGCCCGGCTGCACGGAATCGACATGGCCGGTGAGCTTGCGGCCGGGATAGGCGTCGATGCGGATCTCGACCTGCTGCCCCGGACGCATGTCGCGGAGCTGGGTCTCTTTGTAATTCGCGACCACCCAGACCTCGTCGGGCACGAACATCATCAGGCTCTGTCCCGCCGCGACGAAGGTGCCCTTGGCGCCCGAGAGCTTGACGACGCGGCCGGACTGCGCCGCGACGACGCCGGTATATTGCAGGTTCAGCTTCGCCTGATCGAGCTGCGCCTGCGACTGCGCAAGCTGCGCCCTGGCGCCTTCGAGCTGCGCCTGCAGCGTCTTGATGCCGATTTGAGCGGCCGAGACCGCGGTCTTGGCACGCTCGGTATTGGCCTGCTGCGCCTGAAGGTCGGACCGGGTCTGCTGCTGGCGCTGCACGGTGCCGGCGCCCTTCTCGACCAGCTCTTCCGCGCGCTTGAATTCTTCCTGCGAGAATTGGAGCTGGGCCTGTGCCTGTTCGAGCTGCGCTTCGGCCTGCTTGATCTGCTCCTGCTGCGAAACGATCTGTGCCTCGAAATTATCGATGTTCGCCTTCGACACCGCAACCTGCGCATTGGCCTGATCGACGGCGATGCGATAATCGCGCTCGTCGATCCTGGCGAGAAGGTCGCCGGCCTTGACGTGCTGATTGTCCGTGACGGGAATGTCGGTCACGTAACCGCCGACCTTCGAGGCCACCGAGAAGCTGCGCGCCGCGACGAAGGCATCATCGGTCGATTCAAAGTGCCGGGCCTCGAGCCAATAGAGCAGGCCACCGACGAGCGCGGCGATCAGCACGACGGCGCCGGCGCTGGCCAACAGCCAATGCTGACGCAGGCGGTCGCGCAGCGACGGTGTCTTCTCCCGCGTCTTCGCCTGATCCGGGCTGTCCGGCGCCGGACCTGGCGACGTCGTTGGAGCCTGCTTTGCCCGCTGCGGCTGCTCCGCGGACGGCCCACGCTCCCGTGTCTGAGCATCCACGGCCAACAACCTCTCTCGGAATTGATCTTGCGCCAGGCCGTTTGGCACCGGCTTTTCGCGCCGCGGGCCTAACCACGGCGCTGAAACATGGTTCCGCCGACCTGAAGCGCCGCCGGCATTCGTGATCTCGCTGCCGAAAAAAGAAGCGCGGCACCAGGGATGCCGCGCTCATTTTAGTATTCCGGAGGAGTGCACCTTCTTCAGTGCGTCTTCGTCCGATGCCATTTCTCGAGATCGGGCTTCAAATCGTCCGATCCCTGCTCCTTCTCCGGGTTACCCTTCCAGGGCTTGTCCGTCTGTTTGTGCGATCCCCAATCATTCTGATCCCGGGGATCGTCATTGGGCCCTTCCTTGCTCATCGAACTCCCTTTCCATGCAATGGTCTATGCGAAGGGAACGCCATAGTAGGAATTGATGCCGCGAACCGCGGCTTCATCGCCCCAGTTCCAGTCGCTGCGTTCGCTATATTTCGGCGCGGTCTGCAGATCGTTAGCGGTGATCGCGGTGATGTAGCCGCCGAGATCGGTGTCGTATTTCAGCGATTGCCATGGCAACGGGTAGTGATCGTTGCCAAGTCCGAGAATCCCGCCGAAGCCCAGCACGGCGTAGGACACCTTGCCGCTGATCTTGTCGATCATCACGCGTTCGATCGAACCGATCCGGTTGCGATCGGCGCCGTAGACCGATGTTCCCTCGACCTTGTCGCTGCCGATCAATCGCCCCATCTCGGCGCGATCCAGCTCGCCTTGATTCAACATTGCACTGCTCCACTCAGCCAATATCGGATTCAACCGGCGCGGCACGCGATCGTTCCGCCGCTGTTCCGCAAGCGGCCCGAAAACATCGCGAGGCCAGGAACATCGCGGGAAACGATGGGTTCTCAAGCTTCAGCCAGCCTGCAGAACCGAAGGCCGCCCGATGTCCCAGACTGTCTCCGACTTCATCGTCCAGCGTCTGCATCAATGGGGCGTGCGCCATATTTTCGGTTACCCTGGCGACGGCATCAACGGCGTGTTCGGCGCGATGAGCCGGGCTCAGGACAAGGAAGGCAAGATCAACTTCGTGCAGGCACGGCACGAGGAGATGGCGGCCTTCATGGCAACCGCCTATGCGAAATTCTCCGGCCAGCTCGGCGTCTGCATCGCGACCTCCGGCCCCGGCGCCTCGCATCTCATCACCGGGCTTTACGATGCGCTGCTCGATCATCAGCCGGTGCTGGCGATCGTCGGACAGCAGGCCCGCAATGCCCTCGGCGGGCACTATCAGCAGGAGCTCGACCTCCTCTCGATGTTCAAGGACGTCGCCGGAGCCTACGTGATGCAGGCCTCCTCGCCCGCCCAGGTACGGCACCTGATCGACCGCGCGGTCCGAATCGCGCTGGCGCGGCGGACCCCGACCGTCATCATCCTGCCCAATGACCTGCAGGAGTTGCCTTACGAAAGCCCGCCCCGCGCACACGGCACACTGCATTCCGGCATCGGCTACAGCGCCCCCAGCATCATGCCGCGCGAGGAAGATCTCGATCGCGCCGCAGAGGTGCTCAACGCCGGCAAGAAGGTCGCGATGCTGATCGGCGCCGGCGCACTTGGCGCCACCGACGAGGTGATCGCGGTCGCCGACCGTCTGTCGGCCGGCTGCGCCAAGGCGCTGCTCGGCAAGGCCGCGCTGCCCGACGATTTGCCCTGGGTCACCGGCTCGATCGGACTGCTCGGCACCGAGCCCAGCTACAACATGATGATGGAATGCGACACGCTGCTGATGGTCGGCTCGGCCTTTCCCTACGCCGAATTCCTGCCGAAGGAGGACGCCGCGCGCGGCGTGCAGATCGATATCGACGCCAGCATGATGTCGATCCGATTTCCCATGGAGGTCGGCCTCGTCGGCGATGCCGCCGAGACACTGCGCGCCCTGCTGCCGCGACTGGAGCCAAAGCGTGCCGGGGCCTGGCGCGGGGGTATCGAGGAGGACGTCGCAAAATGGTGGAAGACACTGGATGGCCGGGCACACCAGCTCGCCGCGCCGGTCAATCCGCAGCTCGTGGCCTGGGAATTGTCACCGCGCCTGCCCGACCGCGCCATCATCACCAGCGATTCCGGCTCCTGCGCCAACTGGTTCGCCCGCGATCTGAAGATGCGGCGCGGCATGATCGCCTCGCTCTCCGGCGGCCTCGCCTCGATGGGTGCCGCGGTGCCCTATGCACTCGCGGCGAAATACGCTCGTCCGGATCGACCGGTGATCGCCCTCGTCGGCGACGGCGCGATGCAGATGAACAACATGGCCGAGCTGATCACCGCAGCGAAATATTGGCGATCCTGGCGCGATCCGCGCTTCATCGTCTGCGTCTTCAACAACGAGGACCTCAACCAGGTGACATGGGAGCAGCGCATCATCAACGGCGATCCCAAATTCGAGGCCTCGCAGCGCATCCCCAATGTTTCCTATTCCCGCTTCGCCGAGTTGATCGGCCTGCGCGGTATCTTTGTCGACAGCCCAGAGCTGCTCGGCTCGGCATGGGAGCAGGCGCTCGCGAGCGAGATGCCCGTCGTGCTCGAAGTGAAGACCGACCCCGAAGTGCCGCCGCTGCCGCCGCACATCACGCTTCAACAGGCAAAGAACTTCTCCCTCGCGCTGATGAAGGGTGATCCAAACGAGACCAGCGTCATCAAGGGCGCCGCGCGGCAGGTGCTCGAAACCATCTTGCCCGGAAAGAACTGAACATGAGCGACTTCCGCGATATCCAACACGGCGTCAACGATCCCGTCGACGGCGTCGACGTGAAGCAGAAATTCAACGACAACAAGACGCCGCACGAACGCGCACAGCGCCATGCCGACGTGCGTGCCGACGCCACGGCGTCTTCCGCCGAGCCGTTCCTGCCCGAGCGGCTTCGGCGCAAGCCCACCGATCCCATCAATCCGCGCACCGGCCGAAACCCTGCGGATTAGCGCGTAGGAACCACGGCCCGTGCAGCGTGTTGATCGGCGCAACATCGCGCGGCACGGCGCCGCGCCCCCAATCGGAGGGATCAGCATGAAACGGACCGTCATTACCCTTGCCTGCGTACTTCTCGCAGGCCCTGCCCTCGCCCAGTCGCTGGGCGAGAAGACCGGCGTCAATTCCGCACTCGGCGTCGCACCGGCCACGGCCGACTTCGTCAAGGAAGTCGCCATCAGCGACATGTTCGAGATCGAATCGAGCAAGCTCGCCGCGCAGAAGGGCAACGCCCAGGAGAAGAGCTTCGCTCAGCAGATGATCACCGATCACACCAAGACCAGCTCCGAGCTCAAGGGCCTGGTCGGGGAGAAGAAGATCCAGGCCACGCTGCCGACGGCTCTCGACAGCTCGCACCAGAGCAAGCTCGACAAGCTCAAGAACGCAAACGGCAAGGACTTCAGCTCGGACTACAATTCCTATCAGGTCAGCGCCCATGAGGATGCCGTGTCGCTGTTCGAGCGTTACGCCAAAGGCGGCGACAATAGCGCGCTGAAGGATTGGGCCGGCAAGACCCTGCCCGCGCTCAAGCACCATCTCGACATGGCCAAGGAGCTCGGCAAGGCGCCGAGCGTAGGCCAGTCGAAGTAACGTACCCAGGTCACCGCACCAGGTCACGTATTGCTCAAGGACGCCGGCGCACCCGGCGTCCTTCGTTTAGCAACATCGATCCTCTCCGCGCATTGAGCCTCGAGCATCGCGGAGAACGTCATGTCGAACCCCAGCAAGACCTCACTGTCCCGCCGCCACGTCGTGCACGCCGCGAGCGCGACGCTCGCGGCTTCGCTGGCATCCACAGCGAAAGGAGATACATCCATGGCCGAGCAAAACTTGATCGACCCCGTTGGCCGCTATCCGAAGCCGCCATTCAAGAAGCAGTCGCAGCCATGGCCGGGTCTCGCCGGCCAGATGGAGCCGCGGCCCGACCATGGCGAGACCAGCTACAAGGGCTCCGGCCGGCTCGCCGGCCGCAAGGCGCTGATCACCGGCGGGGATTCCGGCATGGGCCGCGCCGCCGCGATCGCCTATGCGCACGAAGGCGCCGACGTCGCCATCAACTATCTGCCGGCGGAAGAGCCCGACGCGCAGGAGGTGATCGCGCTGATCAAGAAGGAAGGGCGCACCGGGCTTGCGATCCCCGGCGATCTCAAGGACGAAGCCTTCTGCAGCAAGCTGGTCGAGCAGGCGGTGCAAGGCCTCGGCGGGCTCGACATCATCGTCAACAACGCAGCCCGGCAGCAGACCCGCGCCTCCATCCTCGACGTGTCGTCGGAAGATTTCGACGCGACCATGAAGACCAACATCTACGCCCCGTTCGGATCATCAAGGCGGCGCTGCGGCATCTCAAGCCCGGCTCCTGCATCATCGGCACCACCTCCGAGCAGGCCTACGATCCCTCGCCCGATCTCTACGACTATGCGCAGACCAAGGCGGCGACGATGAATTATGTGAAGTCGCTCGCCAAGCAACTCGCCTCAAAGGGCATCCGCGTCAACGGCGTGGCGCCGGGACCGATCTGGACGCCGCTCCAGGTTTCCGGCGGCGCCACGATGGAGAAGTTGGAGAAGTTCGGCGGCATGACGCCACTCGGCCGTCCCGGCCAGCCGGTCGAGCTCGCCTCGATCTACGTGCAGCTTGCCGCCGCCGATGCCAGCTATGCGACAGGTCAGGTCTATGGCGCTGCGGGCGGATCCGGACAGCCCTGACCGAGCCGAGGCGGACACCGGCGCAGGGACAGCGGCGAAAGTTTCGCGTCACCTCTCACACCGAGCGCCGCGGCCAATCAGCGAGACGCCGCGGCATCTCCGCGTAGCATCAGAAATCCGTGCATCTCGGCAGCCGTCTGAAGCTGATCGATGCGCGCAAGAACGACCTCGCGCTGGCGACCATCCGGCAGGCTCTCCAGCTCGTGCTCGAGCCGCTGCTTCTGCGCCGTGAGACGTTGCTCGAATGTATGTGGCTCAGACCGTTTTCGCATCTTCCGTCCTCGGTGGCTGCAGCCCCGGGCTGTTGGCCCAGCGCTCGACTTGATCAATGAGCTTCTGGTGGCTCGGACGCACCGGTTTTGGGGCTTCCGGCTCCTCGGAAAGCTTACGAGGCAAGCTGACTTCGTCCGTCATGGCTTCTCTCCCTCTTCGAGACAATGCGCCGCCGCGGGAGTGGTTCAATATAACTTATTGATTTTATTGGATATTTCTACTAATTTGGAGATTCTCACACCTCTTGTGGAACTCCAGCCAAGTTGGTTCGTTGAGCAATCTACTCAATCTACTCATTTTGCGTGATCGACTATGAACGACCTTCGCGCCGAGCGGCTTCAGGTCATGCTCTCGCCGGAAGAGTTGGCTGCCGTTGACGATTTCCGGTTCAAACATCGCATGCCGACGCGTGCGGCAGCGGTCCGCGAGCTGCTCAAGCTCGGACTTGCCGCGGTCGGCGTCGATGCCGGACCCGGCGTGAAATCGAGCAACATCGGCGTGTTCGGCCGCGGACCCGAGGGACATACCCAGGGCGAGCCAGAGAGCGGCGCAGAGGACTGACCCCTTCAGCTCTCCTCAAGCAAACGACCCCGGCACGGGGGTGCCAGGGTCGCTCTTGGAGATTGCTTCCGGCGCACCGGGGGCATGACAGCCGAAAGCAATCATTCGACTCGTCGCACGAGGATTGGTTCCTCGAACCTAACCCGTCGCGTCGCTTGAACCGTCGGGCATCGCGCCGGAGCCCGGCGTCTTGCTGTTGTCGTTCAGCTTCGGATCGCGCGTCGCCTCACGCGACGGCGAGCTCTGCTGCGAATCCGTCTTGTGCACGGACTGAGCGCGCTGCTTGTCGCGCGGCTGATCCTCAGCCCGCTTGTCCTTGACGATACCGTGGTCGGAATGGGCCATGATGTGCTTCGCCTCTCCTGATGTGTCGAAGCGGTTACGCATCACGGCGGCGAATGTTCCGAAGCGGCGCTAGCTGCGCGCCGCGTGGAACGTGGCCGGTGTGTTCTCCAGATGCACCTGACGCACCGTCGTCACCGTCGCAAATGCGACCGAGACGCCAAAGGCGAGAACGAGTGAAAGCAAAGCCAGACGTGGAGCCATCGCAAAACCTCCTTCTGGAATCGAAAACTTCTGGAATCGAAAACCTGGGCGATTGACTGTCCCGATCATGCCGGATGGGTCGCTTGCATTCCGTGAGCGGTCTCACACGCGGATACACGAAGTGGAAAGCACTCACGCGTCCCGCGGCCGCGGGAAACGACCGGCAAGGGGCGGGATTTCGCCATCGAGCCAATCCTGTTCGTAGGCGAGCGCCGTCCATGCGTCCGCCATGCGCGAAAAGCGCTTGTGAGCGGGTTGTCCGTCGGCTCGCTCGGCGAGCTGAAGACAATTGTCGGCGTTGTCTCTGAAGATGTCAGACTGTTTCATGGATAAGACGTGGGGATGGAACTGTGGCATCGCAACCCGATTGCCGTATCGTAATGTTCCCCGGAACTCCGCAATACCCTCAGCGATTGTTAGCGATGCGAATTCTCGTCGCCATCATTCTGGCATTCATCAGCACCGCGGCGTTTGCCGACAGCGGTGAACAAAAGCCGGTCGGCCCCGCGCCAAGCGCAACTGACGTTATCAGCGGCCTCTATAATTTCAGCCGCTTCCAGCAGGGCCTGCTCGAGAGCACCGATTTGAGAGGTAATGCCGAGGTCAAGAACCTCGCTGCCCTGCGCGCGGAAGAGGCGGCCAAGCGCGACAAGGCCCTGCGGCAGATCCAGGAGGCGATCGGTGCAGAGCCCCGTGCCGGCAAGACGACGTCCGTCGGCGCGAGCCTGGGCGAGCCCGAAACGTCGGATGGGCCGACTTACGTCCGAAGCTTCTATGCCTCGCAGATTCCCGAATATGAATCGGCCATCGACCTGCTCGAACGCTATCTGAAGGCGCCCGACAACGCGGCGCTCGCGGCGTTCGCGCGCGAGCAGCTGCCGCTGCTGCGCGCGCAGGTCAGGGATGCCGAGCGCACCATGGCGGACAAGTAGCCGCCCCTATTTGTCATTGGGATGATGTTGCTGGCTCTCCGGCCGCACCGTGCGATTGCTCTCCGGCATCTTGTCCCGGCCCGCATCGCCATTGTCATCCTTGCCGCCCGACGACGAGGTGCCGCTTCCGCTCGGATTGGACCGGGCCGCCGTCCCCGTTGTGGACGTATCCGCCTTGGGGCTGGCGGAGCTGGCGGCGGGATCGCCGGTCACCGACCCACGCCCGCTGGGCGCGCCGTTTTGCGCCAGCGCCGTCCCTGCCAACAGCACGATGACCATCGCTGCAAGTCCTGCTTTCATGTCCGTTCTCCCTGGTTGCGGGCTAACCGCAAGGCTCGACGCTCCGTTCCTCGCCGAATGCCGCAGACGAGCCGACCGGCGGGCGAATTTGGCCCTCGATTTTTCTTGGGAACCGGATGGAACCAATTCGAGCGGTTGACGTTATTGACGTCGGGCTGAGCAAGGCAGGTTCCACTTCCTCGCGTCGTACCTTGGCGCTTGATTTCGAATTTGGCTGACGCTCTATTTTGACTAAACGCGTCTTGCCTTGGATTCGGCCGGCGCCCGCGGGGGAATTAGTATGAGCGACCTCGATTCCGGAACTGCATCACGGTCCGGTCGTCGCGTCCCAAAGCCAAAAACCAACGGTGTGCCGGATCCGGATTCCCGGGCTGAACTGCTGCTCGCCCTGCAGGCAATGCGGAGCGGCGATTTCTCGGTCCGCATGAGCGGCGACTATCTTGGCATCGACGGCAAGATCGCCGACACTTTTAACGAAATCATCGCCGCCAACCAGCGTATGGCGCAACAGCTCGAGCTGGTCGGCCAGGTCGTCGGCCGCGAAGGCAAGACCCGGCAGCGCGTGAAGTTCGGCCTCGCCTCGGGCTCCTGGGCCGACATGGAAGGCTCCGTCAACACCCTGATCGACGATCTGCTCTGGCCGACCCGCGAGGTGACGCGCGCCGTTGCAGCCGTCGCCCAGGGCGACCTGCTCCAGACCGTCAAGCTCGATGTCGACGGCCGTCCGCTGCGGGGCGAATTCCTGCAGTCGGCCAACATCGTCAACACCATGATCAAGCAGCTCGGCGTGTTCACCTCCGAGGTGACGCGCGTGGCGCGCGAGGTCGGCACCGAAGGCAAGCTCGGTGGCCAGGCCCAGGTGCCGGAGGTGACCGGCGTCTGGAAAGACCTCACCGAGAGCGTCAACTCGATGGCGAACAACCTGACAAACCAGGTTCGCAACATCGCCGAGGTGACGATCGCGGTCGCCAACGGCGACTTGTCGAAGAAGATCACGGTCGACGTCCGCGGCGAGATTCTTCAGCTCAAGGAAGCCATCAACACGATGGTGGACCAGCTCCGCTCCTTCGCCTCGGAAGTGACGCGCGTGGCCCGCGAGGTCGGCACCGACGGCAAGCTCGGCGGCCAGGCCATCGTGCCCGGCGTCGCCGGCACCTGGAAAGACCTCACGGACTCCGTCAACGCGATGTGCGGCAACCTCACCGCACAGGTCCGCAACATCGCCAACGTGACGACCGCCGTGGCGCGCGGCGACCTCTCGCGCAAGATCACGGTGGACGTGCGCGGCGAAATCCTGGAGCTGAAAGACACCATCAACACCATGGTGGACCAGCTCAACTCCTTCGCCTCGGAAGTGACGCGCGTGGCGCGCGAGGTCGGCACCGAAGGCAAGCTCGGCGGCCAGGCCCAGGTGCCCGGCGTGGCCGGCACCTGGAAGGACCTCACCGATAACGTCAACTTCATGGCGTCGAACCTGACCGCGCAGGTCCGCAACATCGCCGACGTCGCCACCGCCATCGCGAGCGGCGACCTCTCGAAGAAGATCACGGTGAACGTCTCGGGCGAAATCCTTCAGCTGAAGGAAACGCTCAACACCATGGTGGACCAGCTCAATGCCTTCGCCGGCGAAGTGACGCGCGTCGCGCGCGAGGTCGGCACCGAAGGGCGGCTCGGCGGCCAGGCCAACGTGCTCGGCGTCGCCGGCACCTGGAAGGACTTGACCGAGAGCGTCAACTCGATGGCCTCGAACCTGACCGCCCAGGTCCGAAACATCGCGGAGGTGACGACCGCGGTCGCCGGCGGCGACCTGTCGAAGAAGATCACCGTGGACGTGCGCGGCGAAATCCTGGAGCTGAAGGACACCATCAACACCATGGTGGACCAGCTCAACGCGTTCGCCGGCGAAGTGACGCGCGTGGCGCGCGAGGTCGGCACCGAAGGCAAGCTCGGCGGCCAGGCCGTTGTGCGCGGCGTCGGCGGCACCTGGAAGGACCTCACGGACTCCGTCAACTCGATGGCCTCGAACCTCACCGGCCAGGTCCGCAATATCGCCGAGGTCGCCACCGCGGTCGCCAAGGGCGATCTGTCGAAGAAGATCACCGTGAACGTGTCGGGCGAGATCCTTCAGCTGAAGGAAACGCTCAACACCATGGTGGACCAGCTCAACGCCTTCGCCGGCGAAGTCACGCGCGTGGCGCGCGAGGTCGGCACCGACGGCAAGCTCGGCGGCCAGGCCGGCGTGCCCGGCGTCGCCGGCACCTGGAAAGACCTCACGGACTCCGTGAACTCGATGGCGGGCAACCTCACCGCCCAGGTCCGCAACATCGCCGAAGTCGCGACCGCGATCGCCGGCGGCGACCTGTCGCGCAAGATCACCGTGGACGTGCGCGGCGAGATCCTTCAGCTCAAGGACACCCTGAACACGATGGTCGACCAGCTCAACCGCTTCGCGGGCGAGGTGACGCGCGTGGCGCGCGAGGTCGGCACCGAAGGCCGCCTCGGCGGCCAGGCCAACGTGCCCGGCGTCGCCGGCACCTGGAAGGACCTCACGGACAGCGTGAACTCGATGGCGGGCAACCTCACGGCCCAGGTCCGCAACATCGCCGAAGTGACGACCGCCGTGGCGCGCGGCGACTTGTCCCGCAAGATCACCGTGGACGTGAAGGGCGAAATCCTCGAGCTGAAGAACACCATCAACACCATGGTGGACCAGCTCAACGGCTTTGCCGGCGAAGTCACGCGCGTGGCGCGCGAGGTCGGCACCGAAGGCAAGCTCGGCGGCCAGGCCGAAGTGCCCGGCGTCGCCGGCACCTGGAAGGACCTCACAGACAACGTCAACTTCATGGCGTCGAACCTGACGGCCCAGGTCCGCAACATCGCCGAGGTCGCAACCGCGATCGCCGGCGGCGATCTGTCGAAGAAGATCACGGTGGACGTGCGCGGCGAGATCCTGCTGCTCAAGGACACCCTCAACACCATGGTCGAGCAGCTCCGCTCCTTCGCCGCCGAAGTGACGCGCGTGGCGCGCGAGGTCGGCACCGAAGGCCGTCTCGGCGGTCAGGCCGTCGTGCCCGGCGTCGGCGGCACCTGGAAGGACCTCACCGACAACGTCAATCTTCTGGCCGCGAACCTTACCACCCAGGTCCGCAACATCGCCGAAGTCACCACGGCCGTGGCGCGCGGCGACTTGTCGCGCAAGATCACCGTGGACGTGAAGGGCGAAATCCTCGAGCTGAAAAACACCATCAACACCATGGTGGACCAGCTCAACGCCTTCGCCGGCGAAGTCACGCGCGTGGCGCGCGAGGTCGGCACCGAAGGCAAGCTCGGCGGCCAGGCCCAGGTGCCCGGCGTCGCCGGCACCTGGAAGGACCTCACCGACACCGTGAACTTCATGGCGGCGAACCTGACCGAACAGGTGCGCGGCATCGTCAAGGTGGTGACCGCGGTTGCCGACGGCGACTTGAAGCAGCAGCTCACCGTGAAGTCGAAGGGCGAAGTCGCCGCGCTCGCCGACACCATCAACAACATGACCGAGACGCTCGCGACCTTTGCCGATCAGGTGACCAGCGTGGCGCGCGAGGTCGGCGTCGAAGGCCGGCTCGGCGGCCAGGCCAACGTGCCGAGCGCGGCCGGCACCTGGAAGGACCTCACCGGCAACGTCAACCTGCTCGCCGCCAACCTGACTTCGCAGGTGCGCGCCATTGCCGAGGTTGCGACCGCCGTGACCAAGGGCGACCTGACGCGCTCGATTCAGGTCGATGCGCGCGGCGAAATGGCCGAACTGAAGGACAACATCAACACGATGATCACGAATCTCCGTCTCACGACGGACGTGAACACCGAGCAGGACTGGCTGAAGACAAACCTCGCCAAATTCACCAACATGCTGCAGGGCCAGCGCGACCTCACCACGGTCGGCCGGCTGATGCTGACCGAACTGTCGCCGCTGGTGAACGCCCATACCGGCGTGCTCTACCAGGTCGAGAGCGAGGACAATCCGCAGCTATTGCTGCTGGCCTCCTATGCCAGCGACGGCATCTATCCCTATCAGCGCGTGCTGCAGTTCGGCGACGGCCTGATCGGCCAGTGCGCCCTCGACAAGCGCCCCCGGGTGGTCGCGGACATCCCGGCCGACGTGGTGCCGATCAACTCGGCGCTGTTCCGGGTCGCGCCGAAGAACCTCGTCGTGTTGCCGGTGCTGTTCGAGGGCCAGGTCAAGGCGGTGATCGAACTCGCCTCGCTCACCTCGTTCACGACCTCGCAGATGACCTTCCTGGAGCAGCTCACCGACTCCATCGGCATCGTGCTCAACTCGATCGAGGCGACGATGCAGACCGAAGGCCTGCTCAAGCAGTCGCAGCAGCTCGCCGGCGAGCTCCAGACCCAGCAGCGCGAGCTGCAGCAGACCAACGACCAGCTCGAGCAGAAGGCGCAGCAGCTCGCCGAGCGCAACGTCGAGGTCGAGCGCAAGAACCAGGAAATCGAGCAGGCCCGCCGCGCACTCGAGGAAAAGGCGACCGAGCTTGCACTGACCTCGAAGTACAAGTCCGAATTCCTCGCCAATATGAGCCACGAGCTGCGCACGCCGCTGAACTCGATCCTGATCCTCGGACAGCAGCTCACCGACAACCCCGACGGCAACCTCACCGGCAAGCAGGTCGAATTCGCCCGCACCATCCACGGCGCCGGCACCGACCTGCTCAACCTCATCAGCGACATCCTGGACCTGTCCAAGATCGAGTCCGGCACGGTGACGGTCGACGCCGAGGAAATCCTGACGGCGAATTTGCTCGAGACCGTCGGCCGGCCGTTCCGGCACGAGGCAGACAACCGCAATCTGTCGTTCAAGATCGACGTCGATCCGACGCTGCCGCGCAGCATCGTCACCGACTCCAAGCGCCTGCAGCAGGTCCTGAAGAACCTGCTCTCCAACGCCTTCAAGTTCACAGCCGAAGGCGAGGTGCGCCTGAAGGTCACAGGCGCGGTCGGCGGCTGGGGAACGGATCACCCGGTGCTGAACTCCGCTCCGGCCGTGATCGCGTTCGAAGTGTCCGACAGCGGCATCGGCATTCCCCTGGAGAAGCAGAAGCTGATCTTCGAGGCGTTCCAGCAGGCCGATGCCGGCACCAGCCGGAAATATGGCGGCACCGGCCTCGGCCTTGCCATCAGCCGCGAACTCGCGAGCCTCCTCGGCGGCGAGATCCATTTGCGCAGCGCGCCCGGCAAGGGCTCGTCCTTCACGCTTTACCTGCCGCTCAAATATTCCGGCCCGACGCTCGCACCGCGCGCCGCGCCCGCACCGCAGCAGCATGGCCAGCCGCCTGCGCTGCAGCCCGCCGTGCCCGACCAGCAGCGCGTCATCGAGCAGCTTCCCGACGACCGGCTCAACCTCGAGCCCGGCGACAGCATCCTCCTGATCGTCGAGGACGACCCGCATTATGCCCGCGTGCTGGTCGATCTCGCCCGCGACAAGGGATTCAAGGTCCTGGTCGCCGCCCGCGGCGCCGAGGCGCTGGAGCTCGCCAAGCAATACCAGCCGCGCGCCGTGTCGCTCGACGTGTTCCTGCCCGACATGCTCGGCTGGACCGTGCTGAGCCAGCTCAAGCACAATCCGCTGACCCGCCACATCCCCGTGCAGATCATCACGCTCGACGAGGATCGCCAGCATGCGCTGGCGCGTGGCGCGTTCTCCTTCGTCAACAAGCCGACCACGACCGAAGGCGTCGCGGCCGCGCTGACACAGATCAAGGAATATGCAAGGCCGCGGCGCAAGCGCCTCCTGATCGTCGAGGACAACGAGGCCGAGCAGATGTCGATCCGCGAGCTGCTGCATCACGACGACATCGAGATCGTGACGACCGACACCGGTGCCGGCGCGCTCTCGACGCTGCGCGAGGCCCCCTGCGACTGCGTGGTTCTCGATCTCCGCCTGCCCGACATGAGCGGCTTCGAGGTGCTGGACCAGATCCGCAGCGACGAAGCGCTGGCGAACGTTCCGGTCGTCGTCTTCACCGGCCGCGAGCTTTCGGCGGAAGAGGATGCGGAACTCCACACCATGGCCCGCAGCATCGTGGTCAAGGGCGTGGAATCGCCGGAACGCCTGCTCGACGAGACCGCGCTGTTCCTGCATCGCGTCATCACGGAACTTCCGATCGAGAAACAGCGCATGCTGGAGAAGCTGAACAGTTCCGACGAGGACCTGATCGGCAAGACCGCCCTGCTCGTCGACGACGACGCGCGGAACATCTTCGCGCTGTCGAGCGTGCTGGAACGGCGCGGCATGAAGGTGCTGACCGCCACTACGGGCCGCGAAGCGGTGGCGCTGGTCGAGTCCAATCCGGAAATCGCCATCGTGCTGATGGACATCATGATGCCGCAGATGGATGGCTATCAGACCATCGGCGTCATTCGCGAAAACCCGGCTTTCGCCCGCCTTCCGATCATCGCGCTGACCGCCAAGGCGATGAAGGGCGACCGCGAAAAATGCCTGGAGGCCGGCGCGTCCGACTATCTCGCCAAACCCGTCAACACCGATCAATTGCTGCTTGCGATCCGCATGTGGCTGCACCGTTGAGTTTGGATCCGCGAATGGACCACGAAAAGGTCAACATCCTCCTCGTCGACGACCAGCCCGCCAAGCTGCTCGCCTATGAGGTGATATTGAAGGATCTCGGCGAGAACCTCGTGATCGCCTCGTCCGGGCGCGAGGCGCTCGAGGTGCTGCTCAAGACCGAGATCGCCGTGATCCTGGTCGACGTCTGCATGCCCGAGCTCGACGGCTTCGAGCTCGCCGCGATGATCCGCGAGCATCCACGCTTCCAGAAGACCGCAATGATCTTCATCTCCGCCATTCAAGTCAGCGACATCGACCGGTTGCGCGGCTACGAGATGGGCGCGGTCGACTACGTGCCGGTGCCGGTCGTGCCCGAGGTGCTGCGTGCGAAGGTGAAGGTTTTCGCCGAGCTCTATCGCAAGACCCGCGAGCTCGAGCGGCTGAACCATGATCTCGAGGATCGCGTCCGCGCCCGCACCGCGGAGCTGGAGAATTCCACGGCGAAGCTGCGCGAGAGCGAGCAGCGGCGCAGCATGGCGATCGCTGCCGGCAACATGGGCTCCTGGGATTGGGACTGGATCAGCGGCGACTGGATGTGGGACGAAGGCCAGTATCGCATCTTCGGCGTCGGCCCCGAAAATTTTGCGGTCAACCCGGCCAACGTCCAGGCGTTGTTGCATCCCGATGACGTCGATCAACTGCGCAAGGCGATTGCCGAGTTCAACAAGGGCACGCGGGCCTATGAGACCGAGTTCCGAATTATCCGGCCCGACGGTGAGGTCCGCTGGTGCGTCGGCACGGCGGCGGCGACGGTGGACGACAGCGGCCGCGTCGTGCGCGTGAGCGGCGTCACCGTGGACATCACCGAACGCAAGCGCGCCGAGGAACGGCAGAATCTGCTGGCACGCGAAGTCGATCATCGCGCCAAGAACGCGCTGGCACTGGCGCAGTCGATCGTGCGTCTCACCCGGGCCGACGAGGTGAAAGCCTATGTCAACGCCGTCGAGGGACGCATCAATGCTCTGGCGCGCGTGCACACCATCCTGTCGCTGTCGAGCTGGCAGGGCGCCGAACTGTCCCGGCTGATCGACGAGGAGCTTGCGCCCTATTCGCTCGGCGGACAGATCCTCCTGGCAGGTCCGAAGGTCCAGTTGCTGCCGGCGACGGCGCAGACGCTGGCGCTCGCGCTGCACGAGCTCTTCACCAACTCGGCCAAGTACGGCGCCCTCTCGACCCGGTCGGGACGGCTCGCGATCGGCTGGCAGGTCGAGGACCAATTGCTGACGCTGAACTGGGAGGAATCCGGCGGACCGCTGGTCATGCCCCCGAAGTCCCGCGGCTTCGGCACGCGGAGCTTGCTTGCGAGCGTCGAGTCGCAGCTTGGCGGACAGGCGCAGTTCGATTGGCGGGCCGAAGGCCTGTTGTGCCGTCTCGAAGTGCCGTTGATACGCAAGACGGCGGCGACGAACGCGTCCGGCAAATTCGAGGATGCCAGCTCCGCCGAATTGCAGCGCGCATCGGGTTAGACGTTTTTCGAACGTGCCTTCGGGTTCGACCCCGAAGGCAGAAAGCTTCAGCCGGACGCCCTCATGCGTTGCACCGTCCGCGGTCCGCGTGCGACCCGGCCTTCGAGCCAGGCTTCCGTGCGGGCGAGATCACGCAGCGCCCTGGCGTAGCGGCGAGCCGCACTCCGCTCCGCGCCGCGCGGTAGCTTGCGCGCCTTGCGCAGAATGTCCGCTGCCGCGTTGCGATAGGCCAGCGAGCGGTAAAGGAAGACAACCTTACCCATAGCGAATGTTCCCGGCGAATGTTCCCGTTTGTCGTGTCCATCCTCTCAAGCCCGGCATGAACGTCCGATGAAGCCGGGCATGACAATTCCTTCATCCGATTGGAACCAGCGAATCTCGTCCGCGTTGCATGCCAAATCGGGAGCCAGTTCCCATGCCCACGAAAAAGTCGCCAGACCTGATCTCTGCGACCGGACTCATCAAGCTGGTGACGCACGCCACGATGGGCGCAGCCCTCGGCCTCGTCTTCGGTCTCGCATTGATCCTGTGCAATCCCGCCGTCGCCAGCCTGCTCAATCACGGCGGAAGCCAGGCCGCGATCGTCTTCGCGCTCACGCTGGTCACGACATTCGCGATCGGCGCGACACTCACCGGCGTGGTGTTCATCCTCGTCGAGGACAAGCAAACTTGAAACAGACGTGAGGCGCGAACACGCGCTGCGTTGGAACTCCTGCGGCAAATCGCGGTTGGCTGCCTGCGTCAATTTAACCCAGGGAGTTCCCCGCATGACAACGACCAAGCTCGTTCTCACCGCAATGGTGGCCGCCGGTCTCGCCGCCGCGCCGCTCGCCGCGCAGGCGAAGTCGCACAAGGCGAAACACGGATCCTCGATGTCGTCGTCACAGACCACGGGCGCCAACACCAAATCGTCGAAGGGCGCCGATCCCTCCGGCCAGGGCGGTTCGGGTCCCGGTTCAGACCAGGGCGGCACCATGACGAACCAGAGCAGCAAGGGCATGAGCAACACCAAGTGAGCTCACGCCACTGACATCAAAGGCCCCTGCGACAACGCAGGGGCCTTTCTCGTCGCGATGATTGTTTTTTGTCGCGATGATCGTTCGGGCCTCGCGCGCCGCATCGGCGGGCGCGCGTCACCTCACCGCAGCCGGCGCGTTTCGAGATTGATCCCCGGGCTCGCAGAGTTCGTCTTCACGAGCTGCTCGAGCTGCGCACGCTTGCGGCCAATCAGAAGCTGGGCCGCGGCATCGTCGAGGCCCGCACGCTGCAATTGCCGGATGGCAGAGCCGAGCTCGAGAATCTCGGCGCGTAGCCTCAGGATCCGGTAAGCGTCCGGGTCTTCCTCCACGACGCCCTCTCGAAAGATTCAGCGCCGCGAGATCGCGCGCGCGGACGTGCCGACGGACTTCACGAGACGAAGGCGAACCCGATCGCGGACGTCAGGCAGGACGTCGCCGCCGCCGGCGGCCTTCCATTCCCCGATCAAGAGATTGATCTTCTGGCGCAGATCCATCTGCGCCAGCGCCTGCCGGGTGCAGTCCCGGTCGCCGTCGATGGAAACGCGCACGGCCGCCTCAGCGTCGGCCATTTCCAGCCTCAAGGCGCTGATTTTGCGTCGAATTTCATTAATTCTGTTGTCCATGGCTTGTTAGAACAAAATAAGAACATATAGTCAAGCCACGATTTCAGAACGGAGATGGCAATGCAGGTTCAAGGTCAATTCAACGCCAGGGCCTTTCTCGCCGAGCAGATGACGCGGGCGCAGGGGCTGAAGCTGAAACGGCTGAGTGAAGAGGCGTATCAGCCCGCACAATTTGCGCGCGATCTGTCCTTCACCGAGGCCGCACGGCGCATCCAGGTGCTGGAAGCGGAGATCGAACTGGCGAACTCGTTCTAGGCTTTCGCCCCGAGCCTCCTGCGCTTTTTCGGAACCATGCCCGTATCGAACGGTTCTCCCCGCCCAAGGGAGAACAAGCATGGCACGCAAGGCAAAGAAGCGCCGCTACTCGCCCAGCTCCGGCAGCGATGTCGAGAGCGAGATGCGACGCTACAAGAAGGGCACCGCCAAGAGCGGTCCCAAGGGCCGTGGCGGGCGCGTAAAGAGCCGCAAGCAGGCGATCGCGATCGGACTGTCGAAGGCGCGCAAGAAGGGCAAGAAGGTCCCGAAGAAAGCCGCGAAGAAGTCGTCTAAGAAAAGCACGACCAGGAAGACGACCAAGAAGACCACCAGGAAATCGTCGAAGCGCAAATCCAGCAAGCGTTGACGCTGCGCCGGTTCAGATCATGCTGCCCGGCATGAAGCAGCGGATCGAAACCCCGAACGCGGTCTTCACCGGCCACACCATGGTGCGGCCGGCGCGGTTCGGCTCGGTGATGACGGCTTCGTCGGGCACTTCGACCCACTCGCCATCGAGGCGCACGCGATAATGCCCGTTGTGCGATTCCCAATCGGGATCGGCGACGGCAAAGCCATCGGCATCCGAGCAGCACGGACCGAGATGGCTGCGCAGGCTGTCGAACCAGGGCTTGAGCGGCGAGTCCGCATAGCGGCCGTCATCACGACCAAGCGCGTTGCCGCCCCAGAGCACGAATGGCGCCGCGAGCAGCGCCCCTCTCAGCGAGAGCTTCAATCGATCCATCTCGGCACCGATCAAATCCGAACCACCGGCCAGTTCCACAAGGCGGCTGCTGGTTCGATGTTCCACGCTTGCAACCGGTCCTCGGCGGCGTCGGTGCCGCAGCAGAGTTGCACGAGGTGGAACTGTGCGGCGCGAACACGGCTTTTTCGTATGAACCGCGTCACCATCGCTGCCGTTAACGAGAATGTTATCGGCGGCGTCCTGAATGGAAAAGGCGGCCCGAAGGCCGCCTTGCTTGATTGAAGAGGATCGATCTTCGCGTCAGGCGAGCGGCACCGCGACGAACCGCGTCGCCTCCGCGCTTCTGACCTGCAGCAGCACGCTGCGCTTGCCGGACGATTTGGCCTGCGCCAGTTCCGAACGCACCTCGCCGACATTGGTGACGGCCTTGCCACCGACATTGAGGATGACGTCGCCTGTCTGGATGCCGCGCTGCGCCGCCGGCCCTTGCGGATCGACCTCGGTCACGACGACACCCTTCTGGCCGGCACCCTGCACCTCGCCGGCCGGCGCGAGGCCAAGCCCGAGGCGCGGCGTGCCCGCGCCCGGCTGCTCCCTGCTCTCGTCGGTGCTACCATTGGCCTTGGCCTGCCGCTCGTTCGGCAGTTCGCCGAGGGCGAGCGTCAGCGTCTTGCTCCCGCCATTGCGGAACACGTCGAGCTTCACCGAGCTGCCCGGCGCCAGGGTGGCGATGGTCCTCGCGAGATCGCGGGAGTCCCTGATCGCGGTGCCGTTCACGGCGGTGATGACGTCACCCGCCGCGATGCCGGCCTTTGCCGCCGGGCTGCCATCCTGCGGATTGTCGACGATGGCGCCGCGCGCCTCCTTCAAGCCGAGGCTGTCGGCAATCTCCGACGTCACCGGCTGCACCTGCACGCCGAGCCAGCCGCGGGTCACCGCGCCCTTGTCCTTGAGCTGCGCGACGACGAGCTTGGCGGTCGAGGCCGGAATGTCGAAGCCGATGCCGACCGAGCCGCCGGAGGGCGAGAAGATCGCGGTGTTCACGCCGATCACGTTGCCGCTCATGTCGAAGGCAGGTCCCCCGGAATTGCCCTTGTTGATGGGCGCGTCGATCTGGATGAAGTCGTCATAGGGACCGTTGCCGATGTCGCGGCCGCTGGCCGAGACGATGCCGGCGGTCACCGTGCCGCCGAGACCGAAGGGATTGCCGACCGCGACCACCCAGTCGCCGATGCGCGGCTTCTGGTCGGAAAATTTGACGAACGGGAAGTCCGTCTTGCCGTCGACCTTGATCAGCGCGAGATCGGTCTTGGGATCGGTGCCGACGACCTTGGCGGTGTAGCTGGTACCGTCATCCAACGTCACCTGCACCGACGTGGCGTGGTCGACGACGTGGTTGTTGGTCACGGCATAGCCGTCGGCGGAGATGAAGAAGCCGGAGCCTTCGCCCGTGATCATCTGATGGCGCTGGCGCGGCATGCCGTTCGGGCCGCCCGGGAAGCGGAAGCCGAACTGGCGGGAGAACTGGTCGAACGGCGCCTGCTCGTCCTGATCCATCCGGTTCTGCTGCAGCATGGCGCTCTTGTCGTTGTCCTGGTCGATCTTGACCCGCACCGAGATGACGGCGGGCTTCACCTTGCTGACGAGATCACCGAAGCCCGGCGGCGTTGCCGCGGATTCCGCGGCCTGGGCCGGCGCGATGAAGGAGCCCGGACCGAAATGTGACGTACCGGGCGACGCCGCCAGCACGGCCACGCCGAGCGCGGCCACGGTGCCGAGCAGCGCGAGCCGGCGTGGTTTCAAGATCTTGCGGGACGTCGGAGTGTCGGAATTGGCGCGATCGTTCATGTCGAAATGTCCATGTTGGATAGGGTGTCGCCTTGCACCCAACATGGACATCGTCACCTTACGACGTCCCGTCCATCCCATTAAATCTTGGCAAAGAACATGCGAGCGCCGACCCGCGGCAAGGTGCGCTTCGGCATTTGATGCAGCTCAACGCGGCTCGTTGCCACAGTGAAAAACTGCTTCCATCGGACGATGTCCAGCGGAGGCGCCCCATGTACAAAGACATTCTCGTTCACATCCCCACCGAACGTCCCATGCGCGCGGCGATCGAAGGCGCGATTTCGCTGGCGGCGCAGTTCAACGCCCATCTCGACGCGGTCGCGCTCGGCTATGTCGCATCGAGCGCGGCCTACGTGATGGAGGGCGGCGCTGCGGTCGCCGCCGTGTTCGAACTGGAGCGCGAGCGCGCCGTGGAACGGGCGGAGGCTGCGCTTTCGGTGTTCAAGATCGAAGCGACCAACGCCGGCATCTCCCACGCCTGCCGCGCGCTCGGCGCGATCCCGGTGGATGCGGCCGCCTCGCTCGGCGAGATCGCGCGGCTGCACGACCTCAGCGTCGTGCTGCAGCCCGAGCCGGCAAACGGCTCGTTCGACAACGACGTGCCCGGCGAGATCCTGTTCCAGGCAGGCGGCCCGGTGCTGTTCCTGCCCTACACCTTCCGCGGCGCGTTCAGGGCGGGCCGGATCGGCATCTGCTGGGACGGCAGCCGGGTCGCCGCCCGCGCCGTGCACGACGCCGCCCCGTTCCTGGCACGCGCCGACGAGGTCGTGATCATCACCGTCAACGAAGCCAAGGCGCTCTCGGACGAAGTTTCAGCGAACAATCTGGCAAGACATCTCGGCCGGCGCGGACTGTCGACCCGCACGGTCAGCCTGTCGGCGTCGCGCGCCGACATCCAGCCGACCATCCTGTCGCTGGCGGCCGACGAGGCCCTCGATCTGCTGGTGATGGGTGGTTACGGCCATTCGCGGCTGCAGGAACGCGTGCTCGGCGGCGTCACCCGCGCCATGCTGGAAGCCATGACGGTGCCGACGCTGATGTCGCATTGAGACGATGCGGCGCCGTCACGCGGCGACCGGGGTCTCCCAAGCCTCGGGCGCCGCAACGGCGCCTTCGTCGTGCTTGACGTTGCAGGCGTCGAAATGCGCCTTCAGCGCGACTTCGGCGAGATATTCGAAATGTTCGGCCTGGCCGAGCAGCTCCCAGTTCTGCAGCGGCCGGTAGGCCGCCTGCTGACGACAGAGGGACGCCAGCGCCCGGTAGCGACGTACGTTCTCCATGAGACCCTCCCTCGCATTTGCAGAGCTTATTACTCCAATTTACGTCAGGGCGATGGCGGTTGTGCAAAAGATTTGCTGCACCCGCGGCGCGCTTGGGCCTCGCCTCGATGTTTAGGAAATATATGTCCGGCCTAAAGTTCCAAATGGACGCCGGCTGAAGCTCGGAACCCGGAGCCGACCGTCAGGCGTACAGCCGGCGCTCCACGGTCACGCCGACCAAGTCGAGATACCGCTCGATCAGGTCGGGCCGGCCGACCAGATAGCCCTGCATCTCCTCGCAGGCCTCGCGCGCCAGGAAAGCCCGCTGCGCTTCCGTCTCCACCCCTTCGGCAATGACGGGAATACCGAGGGCATGAGCGAGGCTCAGCACCGCGCGGACGATCTCCGCCGATTGCGGCGTCACCTCGAGATTGGAGATGAAGCCCCGATCGATCTTGATCTTGTCGAACGGGAACGACTGCAGATAGGACAGCGAGGAATAGCCGGTGCCGAAATCGTCCATCGCGATGCGGACGCCGAGCGCCTTCAGCCGCCGCAGCAGATTGAGCGCACGGGTGAAATCGCCGATTAAGACGCCCTCGGTGATCTCGACCTCGAGCCGCGTCGGCGTCAGCCCCGTTTCCAGCAGGATCTGGTGGATCGAACGTTCGAGATCGCCGGCCTGGAACTGGACCGGAGACAGATTGACGGCGACCTGCAACGGCCGCGGCCAGGACGCCGCCTCGCGGCAGGCCTCGCGCAGCACCCATTCGCCGATTTCGACGATCAGCCCGTTCTCCTCGGCCAGCGGGATGAACTGGTCCGGCGGCACGAAGCCGCGCGTCGGATGATTCCAGCGCAGCAGCGCCTCGAAGCCGATGACCTCGCCATCCACCCGCGCCTGCGGCTGGAAGTAGACCAGGAACTGGTTCTGCTCCAGCGCCTGGCGCAGATCGTGCTGTAGCAGCCTGCGATCGCGCAGCTCCTGGTCCATCTCGGATTCGAACACGCGGACCCGTCCCCTGCCCTCGCGCTTGGCGCGATAGAGCGCGGAATCGGCGTTGGCGAGCAGCGTGGCGGCATTCACGCCGTCGTCCGGATAGAAGGCGATACCGATGCTGAGGCCGACATGGGGCAGATAGTCGTCGACCGCGAGTTCCTTGCCGATGCTCTCGACCAGGCGCTCGGCCAGCGCCAGGACGTTCTCCCGGCTGATGTCGTCCTGCACCAGGATCATGAACTCGTCGCCGCCGATACGGGCGACGAAGGCGCCGTCGGCTTCCGCGGCAAGCCGGTCCGCCGCCGCCCGCATCAGCGTATCGCCGACGGGGTGGCCGAACACGTCGTTGACCTCCTTGAAGCGGTCGAGATCGAGGCTGAGCACGGCAAAGCTGGTCGCGGCGTCCTGTGCCTGCTCCAGCCGCTCGCCGATCGCGGCGTTGAAGGCGCTGCGGTTCGGCAGGTCGGTCAAGGCGTCATGATGCGCAAGATGGCTGATCCGCGCCTGGTTCGTGATCCTTTCGGTGACGTCCTCGATCACACCGACCAGATATTGCGGCGCGCCGCCGCCGTCCCTGATCAGCAGCTTGCGGGAATTGACCAGGCGATCGCTGCCCTTGACGCCGACTTCGAGCAGATGCCCCTCCAGGAACATCGGCGTGCCGCTGTCGACCACGCGGCGATCCTGCTCGCTGACGGCGCGGGCGACGTTGTCGGGGAAGATCTCTTCCGGCGTCTTGCCCAGCATCTGCTCGCGCGGCATTCCGTAATATTCTTCGCCGGCGCGGTTGAGCAGGACGTAGCGGGAATCTTTCGCATCCTTGGCGAACACCGCGATCGGAATATTCTCGATGATGCTGTCGAGGAATTCGCGGGCGCGCAGCAGATCCTGCTCGGCGCGCTTGTGCGTCTGCTCGAGCTCCTCGATCATCAGCTTGATCGCACGGTCGGTGCGGCGGCGATCGCAATCGCTCTCCTCATAGGCCGCGCTGACGAGCTCGCCGAGCTTGGTCAGGTCGACCTTCCCGGTTTCGTCCGTCGACTGGCGGATCTGTCTGGCGAGCAGGCGATGCATGGTCAAGCCGCCGCCTCGGCGATGACGGTGACGGTCATGGTCTGGTTGTGCAGCTCGCAGCGGCCGGACGCGGCCGGCGGAGCGATCTCGCCGTAGGAGTAGAAACCGATCCGCACGAAATCATCGCCGAGTTCGGCGGCAACCGCATCCAGCTCGTCTTGCGTGCGCTGTCCCATCACCCTGCGGCGGCCGGTGCAGCTCACCAGGATCGCGAGCTTGTCGCCGGCGACTTCGTCCGCAAGTGCGTTGCGCGCCTGCCTGCCGGCTTCGCCGGCACCGGCTGCGAGACTGTCGAAATTGGCGCGCATCAACTGCGCGGTGCATCCTTCGGGGATGTCGGCCGCGAATGTCAGCGTGCGGGCGTTGCGGTCCACCGCAAACACCGAGCGCACGATCTGCCGGTTCGGCTCGGCCTCGTCGTGAATGCGCAACGGAAACGCCAGGCCCGAACCCGGCATGGCCGCGGCCTCTTCCTCGCCGAGATAGCGGGTGTAGAGGTCCAGCGGCGGTTCGCCGTCGAGCTCCACGACCACGGAGCCTTCCGCCTTCGTCACCTTGCGGCGGGGCCCGAACACGTCCCAGCCGCCGGCGCAGCCATGCGCGAAACGGAACGAGGCGCCGTAGAATGCGATCGCGGCGATGCGGTTCGGCGACGGCTCGGCGTCGGCGCCGACGATCGTCTGCTCGAATTGAGCCCCATCGCCGGCGAGCCCGCCTGTGACGGGCAAGTCAGGTCCGAGGACGTCAGTGATACCGGCAAGCAATTCGCCGCCGTTCACGCCCAGTCCGTCCGACAGCACGAACAGGCCGGCCAGATCCGCCGCCTGCGCCTGGCGGGCAAGACGTGCGCCGCAAGCCCGCGACGCATCGCGGCTCTCGATGACCTCCTGCACCAGCCGCACCTGCGTCTGGGCGAAGCGCAACGCGACCGCGACGATCTCGTCATCGCAAATGTCGTCGCCATGGATTTGTCCGCCGGTGCTGCAACCGACGACATGGCTGCCGGGATAAAGATCGCGCAGCTCGCGATAACGCTGGCCGTCCACCAGTTGCTCACGGCTGCCGAAATAGAGCACGAGCTGGGGCGGCTCGCGCAGGGCTTCCGCTCCGCGCCAGCCATGGGCAGCATTCCAGTGAAGATATTGAATGTGCATCCCACGCCCTCTGCAGCACTTGAACCACAGATTGTGAAGCGGCGCATTGCATCGCCGTTAATCGGGCGCTTACTTCAACACCGTTGGTTACTCCGGCATGAAAGTTGTTGCCTATTCGCGTCAGATCTCCGTAGGACTCCGGGAAATGCAGTGCGGAGAAAATCACGACTCTGTGCAGATGCGCGGAAAGGCCCGTAATCTACCGGGTGCGCGCACTTTCGCCGAAACGCATCGACTGCACCGGATGATCGCGCAATTTCGGAACCCGGCCCGTCTCGGCAGCGATACGAATGGCCTCGATGTTCGCGGTATAGGCGGCCACACTGCTGCCGCGGAACACGGCGGAACCCGCTACCAGCGTATCGGCGCCCGCCGCCGCCACGGCAGCGGCATTGTCGCGCGTGACACCCCCGTCGACCTCGAGCCGGATCGGCCGGTCGCCGATCATGGCCTTGATCCGCGCGATCTTCTCCAGTTGCGATGCGAGGAAGGACTGGCCGCCGAAGCCGGGATTGACCGTCATCACCAGCACGAGGTCGAGACGATCGAGCACATATTCGATCGTACTCTCGGGCGTTGACGGGCACAGGCTGACGCCGGCCTTCTTGCCCAGCGCGCGAATGGCCTGGAGCGAACGGTCGAGATGCGCGCCCGCCTCCGCATGAACGGTGATGACATCGGCACCGGCCTTCGCGAACGCTTCCAGATAGGGATCGACAGGGGCGATCATCAGATGCACGTCGAAGATCTTCTTCGTCGCCGGCCGGATCGCCTTGATGACATCGGCACCGAAGCTGATGTTCGGCACGAAGTGCCCGTCCATGACGTCGCAGTGAATCCAGTCGGCGCCGGCGGCGTCGATTGCCGAAACCTCCTCGCCGAGCCGGGCGAAATCCGCGGCCAGGATCGAGGGCGCGATGATGATCTCTCCGCTCATGGCTTGGCACTCCGCGCATCCGCGCCGCCGCTGAAGACGCGGCTTGCCAGGACGTCCATGGGATCGATGGTCTCGAGGTCGGCGACGTCGAGCATGCGGTCGAGATCGGACACCAGCCGGTCGGCCTGCCGCAGCCGGATACGGTCGACCGCGTTGCGGATCGAACGCGCATTGGAGAAGAATGGTTGGGTCCGTCGCAGCGCGATGTATTTCTCGAACGCCTCGCGTGCCGCCGCCGAGAAGCGATAGCCGCGCTCCCTTAGCATCAGCTCGGCGATCACGAGCAGCTCCTCTTCCGCATAGTCAGGGAATTCGATGTGGTGGGCGATGCGCGAGCGGAAGCCGGGATTGGAAGCGAAGAAGCTCGTCATGCGCTCGCCATAGCCGGCGAGGATCACGACGAGGTCCTCGCGCTGGTTCTCCATCACCTGGAGCAGGATCTCGATCGCCTCCTGCCCGTAGTCGCGCTCGTTGTCGGGCCGGTGCAGGTAATAGGCCTCGTCGATGAACAGCACGCCGCCCATCGCCTTCTTCAGAATTTCCTTGGTCTTCGGCGCGGTGTGGCCGATGTACTGGCCGACGAGATCGTCGCGCGTCACCGAGATCACCTGCCCACGCCGCACGAAGCCGAGCCCGTGCAGGATCTTGGCCATACGCAGCGCCACGGTGGTCTTGCCGGTACCGGGATTGCCGGTGAAGGACATGTGCAGCGTCGGCGGCGCGGCGGCCAGGCCTGCGCGCTGCCGGATGCGTTCGATCAGGAGCAGCGAGGCGATCTGGCGCACGCGGCTCTTGACCGGCTTCAGCCCGATCAGCTCCCGCTCCAGTTCCTGCAGCGTCTCGGTGATCCCGGCCGCCTCGGCCTCCTTGCGGAGATCGAAATGGGTCTCGCCGGGTTCGGTCGTCGTTGCGTGGGGCACGTCGAGCATGGCTAGCCTCGAAGAAAGGAGCTTCGCCGCGGGGGAGCGGCGAAGCAGTGGTCCGCCAAGGATACGGAGCAGGGAGTGCTCCGTGCGGAGGAGAACGGGTCAGGTCGATGCGTGCGCAGCCGGCTTGCGCATCGTGGTGTAGCGGATGGCGCGGCCGCCCACCTCCTGCCGCACCAGCTCGAACTCGGCCTCATTCGGCGGCCGGTTGACGAGGAAGGAGATCCGAACCGATTCCCAGCCATGGCTGGAATCGAAGCCGCTGATGCGGATGTAGCGATCGCCATACACCCTGCGGCACTCCGCGAGCTCCATCATCACGCCCGCGGCGTCCTGGAGGTCGAACATCGGCAGGCCCCACATCTCCCAATAAGTGTTGCGGGGATGGGGATCGTCGGTGAACTCGATGTTCACCGCCCAACCGTTTGTCAGGCAATACTGCACCTGCTTAGTGATCTGGTCGTCGGTGAGATCGGGCAGGAACGAAAAGCAACCCTGAGTGAGTTTCATGCTGCGTCTCCTTAGACGGTTTCGAGCGCGGTCGGCACGAAGTCCGGCGTGTCGGTGGATTGATAGTTGAACGTCACGTCTTTCCAGACCTCGAGCGCCGCCTTCAGCGGCGTGCAGGTCTCCGCCGCCCGGGCCAGGATCTCCGGACCCTCATGGACGTAGTCGCGGCCCTCGTTGCGGGCGAGGATCATCGCCTCCAGCGCCACGCGGTTTGCGATCGCGCCGGCCGCGATGCCCATGGGATGGCCGATGGTGCCGCCGCCGAATTGCAACACGACGTCCTCGCCGAGCAGATCGAGCAGCTGGTGCATCTGACCGGCATGGATGCCGCCGGAAGCGACCGGCATCATCTTGTTGAGGCTCGCCCAGTTCTGGTCGAAGAACAGGCCGTGCTCGAGCCTGGTCGGATTGAAGTCCTCGCGGCAGACGTCGTAATAGCCGCGCGTGGTGTTGGGATCGCCCTCGAGCTTGCCGACCACCGTGCCGGCATGGATGTGATCGACGCCGGCAAGCCGCATCCATTTGGCGATGACGCGGAACGACACGCCGTGGCTCTTCTGCCGCGTATAGGTCGAGTGACCGGCGCGATGCAGATGCAGGATCATGTCGTTACGCCGCGCCCATTTGGCCATCGACTGGATCGCCGTGTAGCCGATCACGAGGTCGATCATGACGATGCACGAGCCGAGCTCCTTGGCGAATTCCGCGCGCTCGTACATGTCCTCCATCGTCCCCGCGGTGATGTTCAGGTAAGTGCCCTTCACCTCGCCGGAGGCTGCCTGCGCGCGGTTCACCGCCTCCATGCAATAGAGGAAACGGTCGCGCCAGTGCATGAAGGGCTGCGAGTTGATGTTCTCGTCGTCCTTGGTGAAGTCGAGCCCGCCCTTCAGCGCCTCGTAGACCACGCGGCCATAGTTGCGGCCCGAGAGCCCGAGCTTCGGCTTCACCGTCGCGCCCAGCAGCGGCCGGCCAAACTTGTCGAGGCGTTCGCGCTCGACCACGATGCCCGTCGCCGGGCCCTGGAACGTCTTCACATAGGCGACCGGGAAACGCATATCCTCCAGCCGCAGCGCCTTGAGCGGCTTGAAGCCGAACACGTTGCCGATGATCGAGGCCGAGAGGTTGGCGATCGAGCCCGGCTCGAACAAATCGAGGTCATAGGCGATGTAGGCGAAATAGGACCCCGGGGAGCCCGGGACCGGATCGACGCGATAGCACTTGGCGCGATACTTCTCGGCCGCGGTCAGGCGATCGGTCCACACCACCGTCCAGGTCGCGGTCGAGGACTCGCCGGCGACGGCGGCGGAGGCCTCGATCGGATCGACGCCTTCCTGCGGCGTCACGCGGAACAGCGCGATGACGTCGGTGTCCTTTGGCGTGTAGTCGGGCTCCCAATAGCCCATGCGCTTGTATTCCATCACGCCGGAGCGATAGCGTTCCTTGCCGCGGACGGTGCCTGCATGTGCGTTCATGTCTCTCTCCTGTTCGTTTCTCTGCTCTTTCCGATGGATCAGGCCGCGACCGGCTCGCGGGCGTCGACACGCGGGTCGAGCTCGCCGGCGCGGTAGCGCCGCGCCATCTCGCTCAAGGGAACGACCTTGATCTTGCTGGCGTGGCCCGCCGTGCCGAACTGCTCGAAACGGTTGCGACAAAGTTCGCGCATCGCGTCCATCGCGGGCTTGAGGAACTTGCGCGGGTCGAACTCCGAACGCGTTTGCGCGGCGACCTTGCGGAACACGGCCGTCATTGCGAGGCGGCAGTCGGTGTCGATATTGACCTTGCGCACGCCGCTCTTGATACCGCGGACGATCTCCTCGACCGGCACGCCCCAGGTCTGGGGCATCTCGCCGCCGAACTGGTTGAACATGTCCTGCAACGGCTGCGGCACCGAGGAGGAGCCGTGCATCACCAGATGTGTGTTCGGCAGCCGGCGGTGGATCTCCTCGACCACCCGCATCGCCAGGATGTCGCCATCGGGCTTGCGGCTGAACTTGTAGGCGCCGTGCGAGGTGCCCATCGCAATCGCGAGCGCATCGACCTTGGTAGCGCGGACGAAGTCGACCGCCTGGTCGGGATCGGTCAGGAGCTGGTCGTGGCTGACCGTGCCTTCGACGCCGTGGCCATCCTCCTGCTCGCCGCCGCCATGCTCGAGCGAGCCGAGCACGCCGAGCTCGCCTTCGACGGAGGCGCCGGTCCAGTGGGCGAGATCGACGACACGGCGGGTGATCGCGACGTTGTAGTCGTAGTCGGCCGCCGTCTTGGCATCGGCCTCGAGCGAGCCATCCATCATGACCGAGGTGAATCCGTGGGCGATGGCGGAGGCGCAGGTCGCCTCGTCATTGCCGTGGTCCTGGTGCATGCAGAGCGGAATGTCCGGATAGGTCCGCTCCAGCGCGTCGATCATGTGCGAGAGCATGAGATCGCCTGCATAGCTGCGGGCGCCGCGCGAGGCCTGGATGATGACGGGCGCATCGACCTCGGCCGCCGCCTGCATGATCGCGATGCCCTGCTCCATGTTGTTGATGTTGAACGCCGGCACCGCGTAACCGTGAGTGGCGGCGTGGTCGAGCAGTTGTCGAAGGGTAATACGTGCCACGAGAGTCTCCTTATTGACGCTTGCGGGCGATCGCCCGGCGGGCCGCCTCTGCGATGCTCTGCGACGTGATGCCGAACTCGCGGTAGAGCACCGGCGCCGGTGCCGAGGCGCCGAAGCCGCGCATGCCGACGAACTCGCCGTCAGCGCCGAGCCAGCGATGCCAGTCGCCGACAACGGCCGCCTCGACACCGACGCGCGGCGCCGTGCCGAGCACGGTGGCGCGGTAGTCGTCCGGCTGCTCCTCGAACAGGGCGAAACATGGCGCGGACACCACGGCCGCGCGGATGTGCTCGGTTGCGAGCAGGCGGGCGGCTTCGAGGGCAATCGACACTTCGGAGCCGGTTGCGATCAGCGTCACGTCACGGCCGCCGTCCGGGGAGACGACGAGATAGGCACCGCGTGCGACGCGGTTCCTGCCGCGCGCATCGCTACGGAAGGTCGGCAGCGCCTGACGGGACAGGCACAGCACGGAGGGGCGGTTCTCGGAGCTGAGTGCGCAATCCCATGCCTCCAGCGTCTCGACTGCGTCCGCCGGGCGGAACACGAGCAGGTTCGGGATCACCCGGAGCGCCGCGAGGTGCTCGACCGGCTGGTGCGTCGGACCATCCTCGCCGAGCCCGATGGAATCGTGAGTCATCACGTGGATGGCGCGCAGCCCCATCAAGGCCGCAAGGCGGATCGCGGGACGGCTGTAGTCTGAGAACGCGAGGAACGTGCCGCCGTAGGGGATGAAGCCGCCATGCAGCGCGAGGCCGTTCATCGCGGCGGCCATGCCGTGCTCGCGAATGCCGTAGTGGATGTAGTCGCCGGCGAATGCGCCGTTCTTGACCGGCGCCTGCGCCTTGGCGTGGGTCAGGTTCGAATGCGTCAGGTCCGCAGAGCCGCCGACCAGGCCCGGAATGGTTCCGGCGATGCCGTCGAGCACCTGCTGCGAGGCCTGCCGCGTTGCAAGCTTCGGCCGTTCGCTGGCGAAGCGTTCACGCAATTTCGCGGCGGCCAACGCATAGGCGGCCGGCAGCGCAACGGGCTTGCCCTCGACGAACAGATCACGTTGCTCGGGCGTCGCGTCTTCGTAGCGATCGAGCCAGGCAAGCCGATCAACCTGTCCGCGCTGCCCGATCATCCGCCACGCCCTGAGCACCGGGATCGGCACCACGAACGGCTGGTAATCCCAACCGAGCGCCCGGCGCGCCGCCGCAGTCTGCTCGGTGCCGAGCGGCGCGCCATGCGCCTTCTCCGTGCCCTGCCGATCGGGCGCGCCATAGCCAATGATGGTGCGGCAAGCGATCAGCGACGGCTTTGCAGTTTCCCGCTCCTCCGCAATCGCCTGTGCTACGGCTTCGGGATCATGCCCGTCGACGCGGCGCACCGACCAGCCGGAGGCGGCGAAACGCGCGAGTTGGTCGTCGGACGTCGCGAGCGACGTCGGGCCGTCGATGGAGATGCCGTTGTCGTCGAACAGCACGATCAGTCGGCCGAGCCCGAGATGGCCGGCGAGCGAGATCGCCTCCTGGCTGATGCCCTCCATCAGGCAGCCGTCGCCGGCGATGACATAGGTGAAGTGATCGACGAGACCGTCGCCGTGCCGCGCGTTGGCCATGCGCTCGGCGAGCGCCATGCCGACCGCGGTCGCGATGCCCTGCCCCAACGGCCCGGTCGTGGTCTCGACACCCGGCGTGTGGCCATATTCGGGATGGCCCGGCGTCTTCGAGCCCCACTGCCGGAAAGCCTTGATGTCGTCGAGGCTGACGTCGCCGCCGGTCAGGTGCAGCAGCGCGTAGAGCAGCATCGAACCGTGGCCCGCCGACAGCACGAAGCGATCGCGGTCCGGCCAGTTCGGATGCGCCGAGTCGAATTTCAGGAAGCGCGAGAACAGCACGGTCGCGACATCGGCCATTCCCATGGGCAGGCCGGGATGACCGGACTGCGAGGTCTCGATGGCATCGACCGCGAGGAAGCGGACGGCGTTGGCGAGATCGTGGTGCGCGACCGCATTGAGGTCGGCTTCGGCGTGGACGGAGATATTCATCGGCGTCTCTCCCTGTTCACTTCAGGCTGCGCTTGCGCTCGATCAACTGCATGATCAGCGGCGTCAGGATCAGCTGCATCGCGAGATCGAGCTTGGCGCCGGGGCAGACGATCGAATTGGCGCGCGACATCCAGCTCTGCGGCAGCATCGAGAGCAGATAGGGGAAGTCGATGCCGCGCGGATTCTTGAAGCGGATCACCACCATCGATTCGTCCGGCGTCGGGATCCAGCGCGCGACGAACGGGTTGGAGGTATCCACCGTCGGCACGCGCTGGAAATTGATGTCGGTCTCGGTGAACTGCGGGCAGATGTAGTGGATGTAATCCGGCATCCGCCGCAGGATGGTGTCGGTGACCGCCTCGGTCGAATAGCCGCGCGCGCTGCGGTCGCGGTGCAGCTTCTGGATCCATTCGAGATTGATGACGGGGACGACGCCGATCTTGAGGTCGGCATAGCGCGCGACGTTGACCTTGTCGGTGACCACGGCGCCGTGCAGGCCCTCGTAGAACAGCAGGTCCGAGCTCTCCGGCAGCTTCTCCCATTCGGTGAAGGTGCCGGGGGCCGCGCCGTGCAGCGCGGATTCTTCCGCGTCGTGGACGTAGTGCCGCGTCACCGCCGTGCCGGTCTCGCCGTAATCGCGAAAGGCGCGCTCCAGCTCCCCGAACAAATTGGTCTCGGGGCTGAAATGGCTGAAATGCCTGTTGCCGCGCTCGGCTTCCTTCGCCATCTGCGCGCGCATCTCGGCGCGGTCGTAGCGATGGAAGGCGTCGCCTTCGATATAGGCGGCGTTGACCTTCTCGCGGAAGAATATCTGCTCGAAGGTCTTCTTGACCGAGGTGGTGCCAGCGCCGGAGGAGCCGGTGATCGAGATGATCGGATGCTTCCTGGACATGCGTGACCTCGCTCAGAGCCGGAAGAATCCGCGCCGCGCGAACAGCGGCGCCGAGACGCTGGCAACCAGCAGCGGATCGCAATGCAATTCCGCGACGCGCCGGACCTCGTTGCTCGAGCCCATGATCAGCGGCACGCGCTGATGCAGGCTGTCCGCCGCGAGGTCGAGGATGCGCTCGCGTCCGGTGGAGGCCGAACCGCCGGCCTGCTCGATGATCATCGCCATCGGATGCGCCTCGTAGGTCAGACGCAGGCGTCCGTCGCCGTAACCGGGGCGCGCATCCGAGGGATACAGGAACACACCGCCGCGGGTGAGAATGCGATAGGCCTCCGCAACCAGCGAGCCGACCCAGCGCATGTTGAAATCGTGGTTGGCCGGACCTTCGACACCGGCGAGGCATTCGTCGACGAAGGCGCGCACGGGCTGATCCCAGTGCCGGCGGTTCGACGCGTTGATCGCGAACTCCTCGCAGGCCTCTGCGATCTGCACGCCGCTGCGGGCGAGACGGAAGCAGCCCGCCTTGCGGTCGAGCGTGAAGATGTCGACGCCCTCGCCGAGCGTCAGCACCAGCGAGGTCTGCGGGCCGTAGGTGACGAAGCCCGCCGCGAGCTGCGCCGTGCCGCGCTGGTGGAAGGCGAGCGAGAGGTCGTCGGGCGCGGGCAGGATCGAGAAGATCGTGCCGACGGTCATGTTGATGTCGATGTTGGAGGAACCGTCGAGCGGATCGATCGCGATGCAGATGCGGCCCTCGCGGTCGCCGATCTGGGCCTCGCGCATCTCTTCCGACGCCAGCGCCGCGATCGGCAGCTTGCTGAGGCAACGGCGCAGGATCGCATCGGCCTGCACATCGAGATTGCGCTGCACGTCGCCGTCGCTGTTGCGGCCGATGGTCAGGCCGGAGGCATCGGCGAGATCACCTGACGCGATGAGGTCGGCGATCTCGATGGCCGCTGCTGCGATGGCGTCGACGGCAGCCGCCACGGCCAGCGCGTGGGGTGCGGTCTCGGAATACCGTTGAAGGTGATCGTCCAGCCTGAGTTGCCCGGTCATCGCGTCCATCCCCTTTGCCGGCGCCGCGTCCATTCCCTCCCCTCTGGAGGTCGGCGCGGTCAGTCCCGGCATCAGGAGATTGACAGGGGCAACTTAATAAGGAAAATTTCTATTCATAATGAGCGTCAAAGATTTTTCTTATAATGGCTCAAGCCATGCGGCAGCCCAGCTCCGGCATCTGACGATCCGGCAGCTGCGCTCGCTCGCGGCGCTCTCGGCCAAGGGCAGCGTGACGGCCGCTTCGGGTCATCTCGGGCTGACCCAGCCGGCCGTGACCCAGCAGCTCCGCCAGCTTCAGGACCTTGCAGGTTTGCCGCTGGTGCAGCGGACCGGCGACGGCATGCTGCTGACCGAGGCGGGCAAGGAGGTGCTGACGCTGGCCGAGCGGGTCGAGGCCGCCATCACGGACTGCCAGGGCGCGCTCGACCTGCTGGCCGGCCGCACCGGCGGCACGGTGCATCTCGGCGCGGTCTCGACCGCCAAATACTTCGTGCCGCATGCGATCGCGGCCTTCTCCAAGCGCTACCCCAAGATCGAGATCAAGCTGACCATCGGCAATCGCGAGGAGATCCGCGAGGCCATGCACGGCTACGACCTCGATTTCGCGGTGATGGGTCGGCCACCGGCCGACGTCACCGTCGACGTCCGCCAGCTCGGGCGCAATCCGCACATCATCGTCGCGCGCAAGGGACACTGGCTGGAGAAGGATTCCGGCCTCAACCTGACCGACCTCGTGCACGAGACCTTCCTCACCCGCGAACCCGGCTCGGGCACGCGGACGCTGATGGAGGGCATGTTCCAGCGGTCCGATCTCGAGCCGATCATCGGCATGGAGATGAGCAGCAACGAGACCATCAAGCAGGCGGTGATCGCCGGGCTCGGCATCGCCTTCATCTCGGCCCACACGGTGGCGCATGAACTCGCGGAGGGCCGGCTCATCGTGCTCGACGTCGCCGGGCTACCGATCGTGCGGCAATGGTACGTGATCCGCCGCAGCGACAAGGTGCTGCTGCCGCCGGCGCAGGCGATGTTCGATTTTCTGGGCTCGGAAGGGGCGAACTATCTGCCCGACGTGCCCGAGTTCGGCGGATGATAGCCCGCCGGCGCTCAGCTCATCAGCTTCATCGCAACGGTCGCCGCCAGGATCAGGATGATCTGGAGCAGGCGCTCGGTCGTGAAGATGCGGTTGAACGTGATCATCGCTTGCCCCGGCCGAGATGAGGGAGGTTTCGGTCGGCCCGTTGCTAGCACAGACGCACCGCGAGACAACTCCGTAATTGCCACGGGGCCAACCTGCCGTCCGCCTGTTGCAAGCGGACCGCACCTCACGCCCTCCCCGGCAGATGATCGTTCCACCATGCGAGGCTGCGCGCGACTCCCTGCTCGAATCCGACGACGGGCGTGCCTGCGGTCACGCCGCGCAGGCGGCGGATTTCTGCGGCAAGGATCGGCTCGGCGTCGACGCCAGTCGCATCGATGGCACCGAACCTGACGAGCCGACGTGCTTTGAGCAGCCCCGCCACATGCTCGATCACGCTGCGCAGGCTGCGTACTTCGCCGCTGGCCAGATTGACCGCGCCAGCGATCTCGCTGTCGAGCACGGCAGCAACCATCTGCGCGAGGTCATCGACATACACGAAGTCGCGCAGTTGCTCGCCATGCGAGCAGGCGAAGCTCTGTCCAACGCGAAGGCTCCGGATCAGCGAGGGGATGAGGCGCGCCTCCGCCTCGTGCGGACCGAACGGAACGAACACGCGGCCCCAGGCCGCGCCCGCTGTGATATAGGCTTCGGCCGTCGCAAGCTTGGCTTGCCCGTACAATGTCGTGGGACGACATGGGCTGGTGCGTTCGTCGCACAGCCCGCTCTGGGGGCCATATTCGAGGCAGCTTCCGATACCTAGGATGCGGCCGGTGCCGCAGGCACGCGCGCGCTTGAGCAGATCGATACTCGCCTCCGTCCACCGCCGGTTGACGGGATCCTCGCGATAGCGGCCCGGCCGCGCTTCCCAGGCGAGATGGACGAGATGCGTCGGCCGCGCCGCGGAGAGCGCCTGCTCACGGCCTGCTTCGGTGAGGAGATCGGCCGCGTGCCACCTCACGCCTGGCGTCGCCGGTTGCGTTGCGCGCGCGATGCCATGCACCTCGAAGCCGCGAGACGCCAGAGCGGGCAACAGCGCACGGCCGACGAAGCCAGACGCGCCCGTGACCAGCACCCGTTTCATGCGAGATACGGCAGCGCGCGGTCGCGCGCGGACAGGATCGGATCGGAGAGCGGCCAGGCGATCGCCAGCGACGGATCGTCCCAGCGAATGCCGGCCGCGCCTTGCGCGTCAAAGGGCACGTCGATGCAGTACATCAGCTCGGTCCGGTCGACGAGCGTCTGGAAGCCATGCGCGCATCCGGCGGGGATGAACACGGCATTGGCACGGTCGGCGCAGAGCTCGACCGCGCACCATCGTCCATAGGTCGGCAGCGATCGGCGCAGATCGACGATCACGTCGAAGGCGCGGCCGGCAACGCAGCGCACCAGCTTGGCCTCCGGCCGGCTGGCCTGATAGTGCAGACCGCGAAGGGTGCCGGCGCGTTCGTTGCGGGACAGGCTGGCTTGCGCGAAATGCGTCGGCAATCCCTGCGCCGCGAACGCCTCGGCATCGAACAGCCGGGCGAAGAATCCGCGCGCGTCGGTTTCCGGCTCGATGTCGATTTCGACCACGCCTGGCAGAGCCAATGCCGTGAACTTCATCTCGCCCCTCCGCGTCGCGACGCCGCCGTTGCGAACGTCCGTTCACCCGAACGCCTTTTCGGTTGCATCATGCGCAACCTTGTCGGAGTTTCCGTGGCTTGTGGGAATTCACTAACAGCCGCGACACGGCGGCACAACGGGACGATCCGGTCATGGACGGGCATCGATGCCGCTTCTGCGCGCGGGAGCTCGACGAGACCTTCGTCGATCTCGGCCTGTCGCCTCTGGCGAATTCCTTTGTGCCGCCGGAGCGGGAGGATGCCGTCGAGCCGGCCTATCCGCTGCACGCCCGTGTGTGCCGCGCCTGCGGGCTGGTCCAGCTTCCGCAATTCGAGCCTGCGGCCAACATCTTCGATCAATATCTCTATTATTCCTCCTATTCCGAGAGCTGGCTGCGGCACTCCGAGGCCTACGCCGCGGACATGATGGTCCGCGCAAGGCTCAACTCCGCATCCGAGGTGATCGAGATCGCCAGCAATGACGGATATCTGCTGCAGTATTTTCGGCGCGCAGGCATCCGCACGCTCGGGGTCGAGCCGGCCAGCGGACCGGCGGCCGCTTCCATCGCCAAGGGCATTCCAACCCGCATCTGCTATTTCGGCCGCGATGCTGCGACGGCGCTGCGCAGCGAGGGCCACGCGCCCGAGCTGATCGTCGCCAACAACGTGCTGCCGCACGTCAACGACATCAACGATTTCGTCGCGGGCCTGCGTATCCTGCTTCCCGACACCGGACGCGTCACGCTGGAGCTTCCGCACCTGCTGCATCTGATCGAAGGGATTCAGTTCGACACGATCTATCACGAGCATCTGTCGTATTTCTCGCTCGCAACCCTCGAGACGGTGTTTGGCGCACATGGATTGCGCGTCTTCGACGTGGAGGAATTGCCGACCCATGGCGGCTCGCTGCGCCTGCATGTTGGTACGGAAGCGGCTGGTGCGAGTCCTTCCCCCGCGCTCGCGCAATTGCGTCGGCGCGAGGCCGCCGCGGGGCTCGACCGGCCCGCGATCCATCGTGATTTCCCGGCGAAGGTGGCGGCGAAGCGCGAAGCGATCCGTGATTTTCTCGCCGCCGCGCAGCGCGCGGGCAAAACGGTGATCGCCTATGGTGCGCCCGCCAAGGGCAACACGCTGCTGAACTATTGCGGCGTCACGCGCGAGCTGATTCCATTTACCGTCGACCGCAATCCGCACAAGCAGGGCTTGCTGCTGCCGGGAACGCATCTGCCGATCCGCGATCCCGCCGAGCTGATCGCGGCCAGGCCCGATTACGTCTTCATCCTGCCCTGGAATCTGAAGGACGAGATCATCGCCCAGCTGGCGGCGATTCGCGCCTGGGGCGGGCAGTTCGTGGTGCCCGCGCCCGAGCTCACGATCATATCGTGAGCGTTGGTTAACGATCAGGCCGCGAGCGGCGCGGCATGGTCCATGCGCATCGCGAAATAGGCTTCCAGCTCCGACAGCGCCCGCTCTTCCCAATCCTTCGCCTGCTCCAGGAGCGACCAGCTCTGGCCCGGGCGGAATGCAGCGGTCTGGCGATAGAGCGATGCGATGCCGCGATAGCGTCGCACGTTCTCCAAGATGGCGTGACCGTTCATGTCCGAAAACTCCCTCGTCATTCCCGGGGGAGAAACTGCGGCCAAATCTTTTTCGAAAAGTTAGCGGCGCGCGGCAGCTGCGCGGATGGTTGCCGGACTGTTGCGCGCAGGCAACGCGCAGCACCGCAGCCGGACGATTTATTGCGGATTCGTTGCCGCGCTCTCGCCCGGAGGCTTCAGGTCGCCGCTGTTGGCGATCCTCATCGTCACGCGGCAGAGATCGGCAAGGCCGATCAGCAGCACGGCGAGCAGGCAGAATAGATTGACGGAATCGGCATTCGCGCTCGACAGCGGACTGAACTGGAAGAAGGGCGGTATGAATGCCCACCACACCAGGGGGATGGTGAACAGCGCCGCAAACGCCGCCGCCGGCGCGCCCGCGACGAGGGCGAGCACGAACAGGCTGGGCAGGAACGCTGCGAAATAGAGTTTTGCGCCGAGCGCGACGCAGATGCCTTGGAGCACAGCCGACACGGCGACAACGATGCAGCCGAGCAGGAACGCCTGCCACGACCACGGCCGTACTTGCGGTACGCCAAACAGCCCCGCCTGCCTCATCAGCCTCCCCCTGCCACCCGTTAACCGGGACCGCTTGAGACGAAAGTACTACAGCCGCAGGCAAACCGCGAGATGGAAATTGCGGCAGAGGCGACCTCGCCGCGGCTCGTGCCCGGGGCTTGGTAAACGGCCGCATCGCACAATTCCGCCAAACCGGCGTCTACTCGGTCGCCGCGTAGAGCAGGCCCGCGACCGGCAACGCGAGGCCAATGGCCGAGGCGAGCGGCCAGCCGCCTTGCGCGAAGGCGTAGGCGCCGATAGCGGAGCCGGCGGCGCCGGCCGCAAAGAACGTCGCCATGTAGAGGCCGTTGAGGCGGCTGCGGTTCTCGTGCCCGAGTGCGAAGATGGCGCGGAAGCCGAGCACGACATTGCCCTGCACGCCGATATCGATGGCGATCGCGGCGACCACCAGGCAGGCGAGGTTCAGCATCGAGCCGGCCGCGCCGACATAGCTCACGAGGAAGCCGCCGGCGGCGAGCAGCATCGCAACCAGCGTCGCCATCCGGCTATGGCCGCGATCGGCGAGCCGCCCCGCGATCGGCGCCGCGAACACGCCGGCGACGCCGGCCAAAGCGAACAGCGCGATGCCGCGCTGGGTGAAACCGAAGGCGTCCGCGAGGTGGAGCGGCGCCACCGTCCAGAACAGGGTGAAGCAGCCGAACAGGCTCGCCTGGTAGAGCGCCCGGCGCCGCAGCAGCGGCGTGCTCAAGGCCAGATGCGGCATCGACAGCAGCAGCGTGCCGTAATGCATGCGCGCGACGGGCTTGCGCCGGGGCAGCGCCAGGCGCAGCACCATTGCCAGCACGATCATCAGCGCGGCGGAGGCGAAGAACACGGTGTGCCACGACGAAGCGGCGGTGACGAAGCTCGACACCGGTCGCGCCAGCATGATGCCGAGCATCAGCCCGGTCGAGACGTTACCGACGACGCGGCCGCGGATCGCCTCGGGCGCCAGATGCGCCGCGTAGGGAATGATGATCTGCACCGCGACCGAGCCGAGCCCGATGAACAGCGCGGCGATCAGGAACGGCAGCGCATGGGTCGAGACCCCCGCGGCCAGCAGCGCCGCGGCACCGAGCATGATGACGGAACAGATCAGCGCGCGATTCTCGACGAGGTCGCCGAGCGGCACGATGAACAGCAGCCCGACGCCATAGCCGATCTGCGTCATGGTCACGATCAGCCCTGCCGCCTCATGCGACAGGCCGAGCGCGGCGCTGATCGGCGCGATCAGCGGCTGGGCATAATAGATGTTGGCCGCGACCATGCCACAGGCCGCGGCAAGCACGAAGGTCAGGCGCTGCGACACCGCATCCGGTTCGGGCGCGGTCTCGATGGTGGCATTCATCGTCATTCCAACAGGCTCCAGAGATCGGGAACGATCGTTCCCTAATAAGACAAAGATTCAGGCGAGCAGCTTCATCGCGACGCCGACCAGGCGGTCGCCGTCGAGCGGCAGGCGGGCCTTGCCGACGACGCGCATGCCTTGCGTGATGCAGATCATCAGCCGCGCGGTATCGTCGACATCGACATGGCCTGGAATCGAACCGTCGGCCTGGCCCTCGCGAATGAGGCCGGCGATGAAGGCCTCGTTGGTCTCGATCTGTGCGTTGACGCGGGCGCGGACTTCCGGGTCGAGCGCGGCGAGCTCGACCGTGCCGCCGACCACGATGCAGCCGCGGCGGCCTTCGATGCCTTGCGAATGCTCGACATAAGACAGCAGCATATGTCGCAGCCGCTCCCGGCCGTTGCTGCCGCGCGCCGCCGCGCTCCGGGTCTGCTCCCGGCGCACCGCGGCGTAACGGTCGAACGCCGCCAGGAACACGGCCTGCTTGTCGCGAAACGCCTTGTAGACGCTGCCGGTGGCCAGCCGCATCGCGGCGGTGAGATCGCCGATCGAGGTGGCGTGATAGCCCCGCTCGCAAAACACCCGCACGGCGCGGTCGAGCGCGGTGTCCATGTCGAATTCCCGGGGACGGCCGGGCGGACGCGGGGCGGCTTGCGATCTGCGAGCGGTGTTTTGCATTGCGGGATAATAGGGAATGATTGTTTCCTAATCAAGGCACGGAGTTGTGATGGGATGGGGGCAGCGGGAAGAGGATTGCAGCTGGGCTCCCGCGTGTCCCGGACGCGCTGCGGCACGTAGTGACGCTGCGCAGAGCCGGGACCCAGGAGCGGCGCGGCGCGCTGCAAAATGGGCCCCGGCTCTGCAGCGCACCACCCCGGACGATGCTCCGCATCGCCGGGCCGCTGCGCTGCGTCCGGGGCACGAGAGCGGTGGGTGTGAGCACGGGCTCTCTCAACGTCATTGCGAGCGCAGCGAAGCAATCCAGGATCTTTCCGCGGAGGGACTCTGGATTGCTTCGCTGCGCTCGCAATGACGGTGGATGACGCGACGGCTTCGCTCTTCCGCAGCATCTTGCTTGCGGACATGCCTTTCCGTTCTCGCGGCTAGTTCGCCCGAGCTTTGCTTGATCTCATCGCCCTCAAATCCAGGAGGGCGCAGGGAAGGCCGGGTGCCGACTACGCACCCGCGGTCCGCTGCGCGAAATGCACACGCAGGAAGAACCGCACAGCAGCATACAGGTGGCGCCGATCACTCGGCCTTCCCTGCGCGGTGGTCGGACGGCTTATGCCGTGCTCTCCCGGGAGCCGAACTTTCCTTTGGCCTCCCTCGCCGTTCGAATTGACGATGCCGTCTGCCCGGTAGGGCTCGCGCGCATCTTCGAACGGCTTGACCGTAGCAACGACGGCCAGGACCACACGGTTTTGCCGTATGCGCGGTTCGCCATTTCGCCGCAGTTTTCCCAGCCCCGTCGACGAAGCTGGAAACTTACAGGCGAGACGAAGCCTAGCAGCGCCGTCGTCCGCACGAAGCCTCGGGCTCACAGGGACACCCCGCCCTGCCCGCACCTCTCATGCCGACGCTGCCGCGTCCACCGCAAGCCCGGCTCGCGATCAAGACGACCTCGAGATCGCCCCTCCTGGTGAGCCGGGATGGGCGAGTGATACGCCGAAACCGAATTTCGGTAAAGTGGAATATTTTTGCGGGGGCGGATTGACAGAGGGCGACCATAGCCTCGGTCCCGTAGCCCGGATGAGCGCAGCGACATCCGGGTCTCCGCGCGCGCTGTCCCGGGTATCGCTGCGCTCACCCGGGCTACGAGAGCGAGAGCGTCACCCCTTCGGGCGCACCGGCGTCCCATCCGCCATCGTCGTCACGCCCTTGCGCTCCACGATCATGCCATAGGCCTGCGGCTGGCGATGGACGTCGAAATTGAAGGTGGTGCGCTTGTAGGAATTGCAGAGATCGAGATCGCAGCGAGCGATCGCGAGCTCGTCGCCCTTGGTCGTGCACCGCGCGATGATCTCGCCCGAGGGCGCGATGATGCAGCTGCCGCCGATGTGGTCGACGCCCTCCTCGACGCCGGCCTTGGCGACGCCGACCACGAAGGTGCCGTTCTGGTAGGCGCCGGACTGCATGACGAGATGATTGTGGAACAGCGAGAGATCGTCATGCTCGGGCGCAGGCGGATTGTGCACCGGCGTGTTGTAGCCGATCATCACCATCTCGACGCCCTGCAGGCCCATCACCCGGTAAGTCTCGCTCCAGCGGCGGTCATTGCAGATCGCCATGCCCATCACGCCGCCGAAAGCTTCCGTCACGCCGAAGCCGCGGCCGGGCTCGAAATAGCGTTTCTCCAGATGCTGGAATTCTCGCCACGGCTCGTGCTCGGCATGGCCGGGCAGATGGACCTTGCGGTACTTCAGGACGATCTCACCGCTCTTGTCGACCAGGACAGTGGTGTTATAGCGGCGGACGATGCTGTCCTCGACCGTCAGCTCGGCATAGCCGAGATAGAAGCCGATACCGAGTTCGCGGGCGAGACCGAACAGGGCTCGCGTCTCCGGTCCCGGCATCTCGCGTTCGAAGAAGCTGTCGATCTCGGCCTGATCCTCGAAATACCAGCGCGGGAAGAACGTCGTAAGCGCAAGCTCGGGATAGACGATGACGTCGCAGCCGTTGGCGTGCGCCTGGCGCATCAGCGCCATCAGCCGCGCCACGACCTCCGTCCTCGTCTCGCTCCTTGCGACGGGACCAAGCTGGCCGGCCGCAACAGTCACAAATCTTGCCACGCGTCATTCCCTCGTTGTCCGGAGCGCGTCCGGCCTGAAAGGCCGGTCCGCCTCATCATCACGACGTGCCACAATCAAATTTCGTGCCGGTGGGTATCATCGTGCAGCGCCCGCGCGGCGTTCGCAAAACATGCCGGGAACTTCGTTGCGAATCTGCAACGGTTCCCCACGGTCTGAAGCCGGACAAAACAAACTCCCATTCCGGCCACGAACCCCTCTCACAAGGCCGTGAGACTATCAGGGGAACGACGATGCGTGCACAACGCGTTTGGAAAGTGAATGGGGATGCCAGCATCGGGCATCTCCAATCGAGACTGGACGATCTGAACAAGCGTCTGGGGCAGCTTGAAAACCAGCATCCTGCGAGCTGGAAGCTCGAAGAGCTCAAGGCGAGCGCGCTCAGCCTGTCGCGCGAGATCGACGACATCCGCTGCGCCGAGGCGACGGCGGCCCTGAGCGAATTGCTGCGGAAGTAGTCAGCACGCGATCCGCCGTAGGATGGGTAGAGCGAAGCGAAACCCATCGACCTCTCTTGCGGAGAGAAGGTGATGGGTTTCGCAAGGGCTCTACCCATCCTACGAGCTCTACGATTGCATCTGGCGCACTGGAACCAACGTCGCGCCCCGCCATTTCCATGAGAGCATGGAGCACGATCATGACCAGGCACCTGACGCGAGCCCATCTCGCGCGCGGCGTAGCCGGCGCGGTGTCCACGCTGGTCCTGTGCGCGACGGCGGCCTTCGCCTTCGCGCGCCATTTCGCGCTGTGAGGGATTTCGCATGACGTCCGATCCCGAGGAATCCGTAAGGCTGCAAGGCTTTGGCGAGATGACGTTGCGCACGGCGGTGGCAACACTGATGCAGCTCGCGCCGCGCGAGCGAGCGGAGGCCGCCATCTTCCGCGTCCGCGACGGCGTGCGCCTCGCGGAAAGCGAGGTCGCCGAGCTGGCATCGCAATGGGGCATCGAGGCCGCGCCGAAGGTGCGATCGCCACGACTGGTCCCCGAGCAGCGCTGGCCCGACATCGTCCGCGGCATGGTGCGCGAAGCACCGCTGCCGGCGCTGCTGGTGGCGTTCCTGGTGGGAGTGGTGGCGACGCGGAGGTAGCCGCGCCGCTACTTGCATGATTATTTCTGCTCGTTCGCCCGCATCTGCTCCGCGAAGGGACGCAGCGAGTCGGACATGGCGTCGAGGCGCTTCTGCCATTCCGCGCCGGGCAGGAAGGCGATCACCGGCTCATCCCCGGGCGAGCTCGCGAGATAATCGGGATTGCGCAGACCCTCTGCAATGCCGGCCTCCAGCTTCTTGACGATGTCGTCCGGAACGCCCTTCGGGACCGCGAAGCCGCGTTCGGCCGTCGTCACGACCGCAAAGCCCGCCTCCTCGGCCGTGGGAACGTCGGGCAGCGCCGCAAACCGCTTCTTCGAGAGGATCGCGATGACGCGGAGCGGTCCCTTGTTGGTGCCATGCAATTCGGGGATCTCGCTCAGACTGACCATCCCGACTTCCAGATGGCCGCCCAATAGATCGGTGCGCTGCGCCGCCGTTCCCCTGTAGGAGATTTCGTTGGGCTCAACCTTCGCGGCGGCCGCGAGCATGCGAATGGCGAGGTGACCGTTCGTGCCGGCACCGTTGTGGCCAAAGGTCACCGAACCCGGCTTGCTGCGAAGTGCGGCAACGAGATCCGGCAGATTCCGGAATCTGCTGTCGGCGGGCACCACCATCACGTTCGGATCTTCGACGACGCGGGCGACCAGCCGGATGTCGTCCGTGCTGTATTGGGTCTTGCGGGTCATCGGCAGGAAATTGTAGCCCGGCACGTTGACGACGCCCATCGCATAGGCGTCGGGTGCCGCGCGCGCGATCGCGGCAAACGCGATCTCTCCGCCGGCGCCGGGCTTGTTGAGGACGACGAACTTCGCCTTGCCGCCCAGCGCGCGCTCGACAATGGGGAGCAGCTTGCGGGCCATGACGTCGGTGCCGCCGCCCGGCGCAAAGCCAACGACGACTTCGATGGGCTTGTCGTCCGGCCACGCGGCCCATGCCGACCCGCAGGCAGCAAAGCCAAACGCTGCAACGAGCGCGACGATTGTCTTGTTCATGATTTCCAACCCTGTTTCTTGTTATTGGCCGATCGCGCTCTCGCACGCGCGAGCGGCTGTGCGTTCATCTAGCCGTCGGCCTGAGCGGAGAGCAACCGGTTATCCCGGACGCGGGGTGACCGGCGGTGATGGTTCGCCAAGCAATTGTGGAGGCATCGCGAGCAAGGGTTGCTTCGCTGCGCGCGGGGGCCGCGTCACGCGCGTGATCGGCGGGGGTCGTCTTCTGGCCGACTTTCCAAGGCGGGAGTCGTACATGCCGGCCATGGCAAGCCATGCCGCTGGAACAAGCCGCCCTGCCCGGCCAAATCGGCCGTGGACCCGATCCCGAAATCGTTGCAAAAAGGCGTTCCGAGGCGGCGGCGGCCGGTCTGCCAAGCCTCTGGAAAACGTCGACTTTTGGAAGAATGGTCGGAGTGGCAGGATTCGAACCTGCGACCCCTGCGTCCCGAACGCAGTGCTCTACCGGGCTGAGCCACACTCCGACAAGAGGCCGGCTTATAGCGTCGGGTTTGGCGCACCGCAAGCGGCCGAGATGAGGAATTTTGTCCCTGTGAAAACGGGTGTTGAAACGCTGATTTTACCGGCCGGCGCGGCCGGCGCGGAAGCTGCCGCCCGGACCCTGGCCTCCGGCGGGCTGGTCGCGTTTCCGACCGAGACGGTTTACGGGCTCGGGGCGGACGCGGCGAACGCGACCGCGATCGCCCATCTCTATGCCGCCAAGGGGCGGCCGGCCTTCAATCCGCTGATCGCCCATGTGCCTGATATCGCCGCCGCGCGCCGGATCGGGCGGTTCGATGCGCGCGCCTTGGAGCTGGCCGAGGCGTTCTGGCCGGGGCCGCTGACGCTGGTGGTGCCGAAGACGGACAACTGCCCGGTGGCGGATCTCGCCACCGCCGGGCTCGACACGGTCGCGATCCGCATTCCCGCCCATCCCGTGGCGCAGGCGATCCTGCGCGCCTTTGGCGGGGCGGTGGTGGCGCCGTCCGCCAACATCTCCGGCCACGTCTCGCCGACGCTGGCCGCCCATGTCGCGAGCGACCTGTCGGGGCGGATCGACCTGATCGTCGACGGCGGGCCCGTCTCGGTCGGCGTCGAATCGACCATCGTCGGCTGCTTCGACACGGCCATGCTGCTGCGGCCCGGCGGGCTGTCGCGCGAACGAATCGAGGCGGTGCTCGGCGCGCCCCTGGCCCGGCCGCCAGCGGAGGCCGAGAGCAACGACAGCCAGCCGCTGGCGCCGGGCATGCTGGCCTCGCATTACGCGCCGCGCGCGCCTGTGCGGCTGCGCGCGCAAGAGGTGGCGCCGGGCGAAGCCCTGCTGGCGTTCGGGCCTGAGCGCCTGCCTGGCCTCGAGGCCGCCGCCGCCGTCATGAATCTGTCGCCCAGTGGTGATCTCGATGAAGCCGCCGCCAACCTGTTCGGCTATCTTCGCAGCCTCGATGCGAAGAGCCCGCGGGCGATCGCGGTGATGGCGATCCCGGACGAAGAATTGGGCGAAGCGATCAACGACCGGCTGCGGCGGGCCGCGGTGGCACGATAAGAAGCTTGAGAAGAGGCACGACAATGAACATCAATCAACCCGCCGCGCCTCCGCTTGCGCCCGAGCTGATCGCGCAATTCCGTGAAATCGTCGGCGACAAGCACGCCATCACCGATGCGAGCGACATCCAGGCTTACGTCACCGAGGAGCGCAATCTGTTCCACGGCCGCTCGCCGCTGGTGCTGCGCCCGGGCTCGACTGCCGAAGTCTCCGCGATCTGCAAGCTCGCCTCCGAGCACAAAATCGCGTTGGTGCCGCAAGGCGGCAACACCGGCCTCGTCGGCGGCCAGACCCCGCACAATGGCGAGGTCGTGATGTCGCTGCGGCGGCTGGACAAGATCCGCGAGGTCGACACCGCCTCCAACACCATGACGGTCGAAGCCGGCGTGGTGCTGCAGGTGGCGCAGCAGAAGGCCTCCGACGTCGACCGGCTGTTTCCGCTGTCGCTCGGCGCCGAGGGCAGTTGCACCATCGGCGGCAATCTCTCGACCAATGCCGGCGGCACCGCCGCGCTCGCCTATGGCGTGGCGCGCGAGATGGCGCTCGGGCTCGAGGTGGTGCTCGCCGACGGGCGCGTGCTCAACGTGCTGTCGAAGCTGAAAAAGGACAACACCGGCTACAATCTGCACAATCTCTTCATCGGCGCCGAAGGCACGCTCGGCATCATCACGGCGGCGACCTTGAAGCTGTTTCCGAAGCCGCGCTCGATCGAGACGGCCTATGTCGGGCTGAAATCGCCGGCGGCGGCGCTCAAGTTGCTGACGATTGCGCAGAGCGAGGCCGCCAATGCGCTCACGAGCTTTGAATTGCTTTCGGAGATGGCGGTGGACTTCTCGGTCCGCCACGGCATCGACGTGCGCGATCCGCTTAGCCAGAAGCATCCCTGGTACGTGCTGATGGAATTGTCCTCGCCGGGCGATGACGCCCGCACGCCGCTGGAGACGATTCTCGCCCGCGCCATGGAGGAGGAGATCGTCGACGACGCCGTGATCGCCGCGAGCCTTGCCCAGCGCAACAATTTCTGGAAGCTGCGCGAGGAGATGTCGGCGGCGCAGAAGCCCGAAGGCGGCTCGATCAAGCACGACATTTCGGTGCCGATCGCGGCGGTGCCTGAATTCATCGAGGAAGCCAACGCCGCCGTGGTGAAGCTGATCCCGGGCTCGCGCCCGGTTCCGTTCGGCCATCTCGGCGACGGCAATCTGCATTACAATGTCAGCCAGCCCATCGGCGCCAACACCGCCGATTACCTCGCGCGCTGGCATGAATTGAACGCCGTTGTGTTCGAGATCGTGCTGCGCATGGGCGGCTCGATCTCGGCCGAGCACGGCATCGGCGTGCTCAAGCGCGACGAGCTGCCCGAAGTGAAGGACAAGACCGCGATCGAGCTGATGCGCGCGATCAAGGCGATGCTCGACCCGCAGGGCATCATGAATCCGGGGAAGGTGCTGTGAGCGCCTCCCCTGCCCCGCTCGCGATCGACGCGATCACCGATGCCGACGTCGAGCCCGTCGTCGCGCTGTGGCAGCGCTGCGGCCTGACGCGGCCCTGGAACGATCCGCATGCCGACATCGCTTTGGCGCGGCGGCGCGACAATTCCACCGTGCTGGTCGGACGGCACGATGGCGCGATCGCCGCGACCGTCATGGTCGGCCATGACGGCCATCGCGGCTGGGTCTATTACGTCGCGGTCGATCCCGACACCCGCAAGCGCGGCCACGGCCGCGTCATCATGGCGGCGGCCGAGGACTGGCTGCGCGCCGCCGGCATTTCGAAGCTGCAGCTCCTCGTCCGCCGCGAGAATGCGCAGGCCAATGCGTTCTACGGCTCGCTGGGCTTCGAGCTGTCGACCTCCGTGATGTTCCAGAAGTGGCTCGACGGCCGCGCCCCCACGCCCTCATCCTAACTCGAATGTCGAAGCCATTGCGACAGCCTGTCGCGATGGCGCCGAGGCGACGATTTTCCCGTTTTGCCACTTGATTGTTGGCGACGTTTGATACACGCTTTAGTAGTTTTTTGAATTCGTTAATTACGAAGGTGGAGGCGCATGCTCGCGATCCACCGCGATCCTTATTTGAATCATTTCAGGGGGCTGCGATGAGCAACATGCAGAACACGATTCTAATCAGTGCCGGCGTCGTTTCGGCACTGCCTTTGATCCCACTCGTTCATTATATCAACCGTGGGTGGACCGTGCGGAAGCAGCAGATCGTGTCGCGGTTTTCCGATGCAGCGGTCAAGCTCTACCGGGACACGTTTTGCCCCCAGAGCGAAACGGAAACCGCCGACGCTTTCGCCAGGGAATATGACCAGCGCTACGGCCGCCAATACTTCGTCGTCCCAACATTGCTGTTCGCCGCAACACTGTTGTTCGCGGCGTTCCACAGCATGAGCTGGATTTTCAAACAGGATTGGATGGGTACAGGCGAGATCGCACCAAAAATCGCGATCTCTGCCTTGGCCGGCGCCTATATCTGGGTGACCTATGATCTGATCAGTCGCGTGCGTCGGAACGACGTGGTGACGTCCGACGTCAATCGGGCAACACTGCGCCTCCTGGTCTCCGTTCCATTCGGCTTCGCGATTGCAGCCTTTGCTGGCACGATCTCCGGAACAAATATCACGCAAGCTGCGCTCGCCTTCTTCGTCGGCGCGTTTCCAACCGACACGGTAATGAAGTTCATGCGCCGGACGGGATCTACGTCGTTAAAGCTCGACGCAGGCTCCTCAAGCGATGATGTCAAGGAACTGCTAACAATTGACGGCGTTGCCACTCCGATCGCGGAGCGCTTTGTCGATGAAGGTATTAACACCAGGTTGCAGCTCGCCTATGCCGATCCGGTCGTGCTGACCATCAAAACCGGGATGGATTTTGCATTCATTCTTGACTGCTGCGGACAGGCTCTCGTCCGAGAATATTTCGACCAAGAGCAAATGAAGATCTTGAACAAATTCGGACTGCCCACAAGCATTGAGGTTATCGGCCTAATTGATCCGCTAGATGAATTCGATAAGGTCACCAAGGATGCAATCGCAAGCGGTAACCAGCCGCCTCCGGCGTCCCCGGCGCAAGATCTAGCTCAACAGCAGCTCACAGTGGTGGCGGCTGCTTTGGCCTTAAATATGACCTCGACACGATTCATTTTGGGGCAAATCGCGGGAGATCCTTACTCGCGCTTTGCATTTGAAATCAGGTGATTTCTGAGTCAGATCTCCTGCTGTCTAACGGGGGCATCGCCCCGAAGAATCAGGAGAATGGTTTGTCAATTTCCGACCGCGTCCGCATCAAGGACGTCAGCGTGCTCTCGAACAACTGGACGCCGCTGAAGAACACGACGTTCGAGTACCGGCGCGCCAGCGGCGAGTGGCAGACGCAGAAGCGCGAGACCTATGAGCGCGACAACGCCGCCGCGGTGCTACCCTATAATCTCGCGCGGCGCACCGTGATCCTGGTGAAGCAGTTCCGCCTGCCGGCGTTCATCCGCGGCTATGACGATCTGCTGATCGAGGCGGCCGCCGGCGTGCTCGACGACGCGGAGCCCGAGGTACGGATCCGCGCCGAAGCGGAGGAGGAGACCGGCTATCGGCTGCACCACGTCCACAAGGTGTTCGAGGCCTTCATGAGCCCCGGCGCCATCACCGAGAAGCTGCATTTCTTCGTCGCCGAGTACGAGCCGGAGATGCGCGTCAGCGACGGCGGCGGTCTGGCGCACGAGGGCGAGGACATCGAGGTGATGGAGCTGTCCATCGACGAGGCGCTGGCGATGATCACCGACGGCCGCATCATCGACGCCAAGGCGATCATGCTGCTGCAATACGCGGCGCTGCATGTTTTCAGGTAGATAAGTCTATCCGCACACGAGGTGCAAACCCTTCTCCCCTTGTGGGAGAAGGTGGCGCGAAGCGCCGGATGAGGGGTCTGCCTCCGCAAATTCGAAAGCGCGAACTCGTGGAGAGAGACCCCTCACCCGTCTCGCCGCTACGCGGCGAGCCACCCTCTCCCACAAGGGGAGAGGGAAAACGAGCGCGGCGAGCCGTTGCGCAACGCAATTCAGACCTGCGCTCCGGTCGCCCCCATTGAGCGCCCCCGAAACTATCTCTAGTCTGGCGCCAACCAAGAACCAGGAGACGCGCCCATGTCCGCCTCGCGCGACGATGAATTCGGCTTTGCGCCCGACTACGATGCACCGATCCCCTACATGCAGCGCACCCGCGATTATTACGCGGCGATCGGCTACACCACGCCCTATCGCTGGGCGCATCACACCTCGGCGCCGTTCCAGCCGCTGAAGAAACCGCTGGCGAAGTCGCGCGTCACCATCATCACCACGGCTGCGCCCTACGATCCCGCCAAGGGCGACCAGGGGCCGGGCGCGGCCTACAATGGCAGCGCGAAGTTCTACCAGGTCTATGACGGCGACACCTCGCAGGCGCATGATTTGCGCATCTCGCACATCGGCTACGACCGCAAGCACACCACCGCGACCGACAACGGCACCTGGTTTCCGCTGCCGCAGCTGTTGAAAGCATCCGCCGCTGGGCGGATCGGCGAAGTCGCACCGCGCTTCTTCGGCGCGCCGACCAACCGCAGCCACCGCGTCACGCTCGACACCGACGCGCCGGAAATTCTGGCGCGCTGCCTCGCGGACAAGGTCGACGTCGCCGTGCTGGTACCGAACTGCCCGGTCTGCCACCAGACCACAGCGCTGGTGGCGCGGCATCTCGAGGCAAACGGCATTCCGACCGTGGTGATGGGCTGCGCCAAGGACATCATCGAGCACGCCGCCGTGCCACGCTTCCTGTTCTCCGACTTCCCGCTCGGCAATTCCGCCGGCAAGCCGCACGACGTCGCATCCCAAGCGCAGACGCTGGAGCTGGCGCTCCAACTGCTGGAGAGCGCGAGCGGCCCGCAGACCACGATGCAGTCGCCGCTGCGCTGGAGCGAGGATGCCTCCTGGAAGCTCGACTACAACAACGTCGCGCAGCTTTCGCCGGAAGAGCTGGCGCGCCGCCGCGCCGAATTCGACAAGCAGAAGGAGATCGCGCGCGGCAACCGCGCCGCTTGACCGTCCTCCGATAAGAACAAACAAGGGGAGAGCGACGTGACGCGACCGTTCGAGGGCGTGAAGATCCTGGACTTCACGCAAGTGCTGGCCGGCCCCTATGCGAGCTATCAGCTCGCGCTGCTGGGGGCCGACGTCATCAAGGTCGAGCGGCGCGAGGGCGAGGACATGCGCCGCACGCCGCTCTCTCGCGAATGGGCAGAGCGCGGGCTGGCGCCGGCATTCCAGGCCATCAACGGCAACAAGCGCAGCCTGACGCTCGACCTGCAGAAGCCGGAGGCGATCGCGATCGTCAAGAAGCTCGCCGCGCAGGTCGACGTCGTCATGGAGAATTTCCGCCCGGGCGTGATGGACAAGCTCGGCATCGGCTATGAAGCGCTCTCCGCGATCAATCCAAAACTGATCTACTGCGCGGTGTCGGGCTTCGGCCAGACCGGCCCGGACCGCCTGCGGCCCGGCTATGACGGCAAGATGCAGGCGCTGTCGGGCATCATGGCCATCACCGGCCACCCCGAGACTGGACCGACGCGTGCGGGCTTTGCGGTCTGCGACGTGCTGTCGGGCGCCACGGCTGCGTTCGGGGTCTCGAGCGCGCTGTATCAGCGCGACCGCACCGGCAAGGGGCAATTCGTCGACGTCTCCATGCTGGAGGCGACGATGGCGTTCCTCTCCGGGCAGATCGCGGACTGGTCGGTCGCCGGCCATCGCCAGACACTCTCGGGCAATCAGGCCGTGAGCCGCAGGACCACGGCGAACCTGTTCAAATGCGGCGACGGCCACATCCTGCTCGCCGTCAACAACGAAAAACAATACCGCGCGCTGATGGCCGCTCTCGGCCGCGAAGACGCGCTGAGTAATCCGCGTTTCTCCGACTGGTTTTCGCGCAACGAGAACGAGCCGGCGCTGCGCGCCATCATCGAGGAAGCGCTCGCCGCAAAGCCGGCGCGCGAATGGGAGCGAATCCTGGAAGACGCCGGCGCGCCTTGTTCCAGCATCTGGAAGGTCGAGGAGGTGATCGACCATCCGCAAGTGAAGGCACGCGGTGCGATTCAGGAGCTGGATACGCCCTATGGCCGCCTGCGCTTTGCCGGCAGCGGTTTCAAGCTCGCCCATGGCGGCGGCAAGCTCGACCGGATGGCGCCGGAGCTCGGGATGGATACGGACGCCGTGCTGGGCGAGATGGGGTTCGATGCGGCGGAGATCGCGGCGTTGCGGGCAAGGGAAGTTGTGTAGAGCGCCACGCCCTTAGCTAGAACAACGAGCCCTGCCCGTCGTCTGATGACGACGCCGCGGCCTTCCGCACCGCCTTCTTCGGCTTCGCCGCCTCGGCCTCGGCTTCCATCTCCTCCGCACTCATCGGCAGCAGCAATTGCTCGTCGTCATTGGCGACGCGGTTGACGCGTGTGGAGACGGGGTGCCACGCGAACTCGCCGATACGCGAGGCCCTCATCAGCGGCAGGATGGCATCGACCTCGTCGCCCTTGGTGTCGAGCCAACGCTCGAAATCGCGTTCGCTGATGGTGACGGGCACGCGGTCATGCAGCGCGGCGAGATCCTCGCCCGCCGCAGCCGTCACGATCGCGACGGTGTCGAGCTCCTCGCCGTTCGGCCCGGCCCAGGTTTCGAACACAGCAGCGAAGCCGAGCGGCGCACCGTCGGCGCGGTGGATGAAGAAGGGCTGCTTGCGGCCGCCCTCCGACTTCCACTCATAGTAGCCGTCGGCCGGAACCAGGCCGCGGCGGCGGCGAATCGCCCGCTTGAATGCGGGCTTCTCCAGCACGGTCTCGGAGCGGGCATTGATCAGGAGCGTGAAGCCTTTGGGATCCCTAACCCAGCCCGGCAGCAATCCCCAGCGCATCAGCCGAAAATGGCGCGCGCCGTTCTCGACCAGCACCACCGGAATCGGTTGTGTCGGGGCGACGTTGTACCGGGACGGGAAGTTCGGCTGCTCGACATAGCCGAACAGTTGCCGCAAGGCCGCAGGGGCCGAAGTTATGACGAAGCGTCCACACATCCCAGGGCTTCTATATAGGGTCCGTTCAGGTCCTTTTAACCCCGAACGTTAACACTGCGGCAGATGAGCTCAACGGCCTCCCAACCCGCGCGGACGCTTGCACAGACGGGCCCCGAGGCTGCCGCCTGGGCCGAACGGCTGCGCGTGGCCAATATCAACCCGCGGACCGGGCTTGCCACTGACTATCTCAACCATTTCAATGAAGCCGTGATGCTGCTGGAGATGGTTCCGGACATGCCGGAATGCGCGGAAGATTTCTTGACCTGGTCGCCGCTGTCCTATGCCGAGCATTTCACGGCATCGAATTTCAAGGCGCGGGATTTGGCGATCGAAGCCTATGAGAAGGCCGATCCCAACGTGCGCGCCCAGTTCGACCACCTCACCGATACCATGACCTCGATCCTGACCGCGGTCGGCTCGGCCATGCGCGAGGTCGACAAGGATTCGACCCGAGTTCGCCTCGCCGAACAGGCCGCCCTCTGGGTCAAGCCGCTGATCGCGGCCTGCGGCGGCATCATCCATGGCGGGGCCGAAGCCGACGTCGACACCATCATGGCGAACTGAGCCGGGTCCTTAAGAAAATGGCCTCGGTCGTCCAGCCCACCCATCCCCAGCTCGCCGTCAGCGCCGCGATTTTCCGCGACGGCAAGGTGCTGCTGACCCGCCGCGCCCGTTCTCCCGCCAAGGGCTTCTATTCGCTCCCCGGCGGCCGGGTCGAATTCGGCGAATCGCTGCACCAGGCCCTGAGCCGCGAAGTGGACGAGGAGACCGGGCTCAGGATCGACATCGTCGGCCTTGCCGGCTGGCGCGAGGTGCTGCCGGCCGCGCCCGGAGCCGGCCATTATCTGATCATGTCCTTTGCGGCCCGCTGGGCGGCCCTGGAGCCCGTCCTGAACGACGAGCTCGACGATTACCGCTGGATCGCGCCCGACGCCCTGTCGAGCCTCGGCGACCTCAAGCTGACCGGGGGGCTGGAAGAGGTGATTCAGTCGGCCGCGCGGCTGGTTGGGGCTTGACCGGAATTCGTCATGCCCGGGCTTGTCCCGGGCATCCACGTTCTCCGTGCGGTCCGGCAAGACGTGGATGGCCGGGACAAGCCCGGCCATGACGCTGTGGGCGCGTTCGATACATCCCTCACGTCATCTTGCGCCAACGGGCCCAAGGGGGCATACACCCCGCCGATGTCGACGCGATTTCTGGCCATTTTTGCCTTGATCCTCGCCTGCGCCTCGGGGCCCGCGAGGGCTCAGGACGTGGCGGCGCCGTTTGACGCCGATTTGCAGCGCCTGGCCGAGATCCTCGGCGGCCTGCACTATCTGCGCGGCATCTGCGGATCCAACGAGGGCAACAAATGGCGGACCGAGATGCAGGCGCTGATCGATGCCGAAACCCCCTCGGGCGAGCGCCGCACCCGCATGATCGCCGGCTTCAACCGCGGCTATAACGGCTTCCAGCAGACCTATCGGAGCTGTACGCCCGCCGCGACGGTCGCGATCCGGCGGTATATCGAGGAAGGCTCGAAGATCTCGCGCGATCTGACGGCGCGCTACGCGAACTGAAAATCTCTCACGGTCATTCCGGGGCGCGCGCAGCGCGAGCCCGGAATCCATTCATCCAGCGTCTTCGCGGCCTGATGGATTCCGGGCTCGCGCTTCGGCGCGCCCCGGAATGAGAGCGTTCGGGTCGCGCGCGCACGCGCATCGGGAACCTGTCATCGACTTTGTACACAGCCGTTAACCGTTCTTAAAGATGTGGCCTAGCGGTCGTTAATGTGCGTGCTACACCTTCGCGCACAGCGCATCGCCGTGGATCGCGCCCCAGCCCCGATCGAGTTTCATGAGCCAGCCGATTTCCTACGCCCCCGCCCGCGCGCCGCTGCCCGATCACGAGCAGAAGCAAGCCGCACTGAGCTATCTCAACGAAGCCTGGGCCGAGGCGCGCCATGACGGCGTCGACGGCGACTGCCTGGCGCAGGCGAGCCTGTTTGCCGCCTTCGCCGAGCTCGTCGGCACCTATGGCGAGGACGCGGTCGCCAAGTTCGTCGAGGGCTTTCCCGGCCGCATCCGCAACGGTGAATTCTCGGTCGACATCTGCAGGCAGTAAGCCCTACCGAAAATGACCCCGCCACGCGGGCGGGGCCAGTCAACGGATGAATGACCCTGCGAAGCGGATCTGGCGAAACGTCTCGCAAAGTCTGCCGCGTTTATCGCACGACCGCTGCTTTCGGCGGCCAAGCATTAGTCTCGCGGCCGTCGGGACATGTTCCCGCAAGCCTCGGGAATGCGCTCCCTGCCCTCATGGCTCGACCTTGAGCGTCGCTTTCATGTTGGGATGATAGCGGCAGTAATAGTCGATCGTTCCCGCCTTCTTCAGCACCGAAATCGCCGATTTTTTCGGCGGCAATGTCACGTCGAAATCGCCGGTCTTCGCCGTGGCGGTGTGGGCGAAGACGTCCTTGTTGATCCACACGATGCTGTCGCCGACCTTGGCCGATATCTCGGCCGGCGAGATCTCGAGGTTCTCCATCGTGATCTCGATCGTCGCGGCCTGCGCCGGGACGACCATCGCCGCGCAGAGAAGCGCGACAGCAAGCGAGAACGGTCGCCCCGACATCATCGCACACTCCCTACTTCAGCTCGGCCGCGACGTGCTCCGCGTGCTGCTGATGGCCCTGGAAGATCTTCAGGCCGGTCTGCAGCAGGCTTTTCAGCTCGGCATTGCCGGCGGAGGGAATGAGCTGAGTTTCCAGCGCGCCGTTGACAGCCTTGTGGTAGGCGACCTCGTTGGCGACATAGGCCTTGTCGAACGCAGCGCCGCTCAGCTTGTCGAGCTCGGCCAGCTTGTCGCTCGCCTGCTTCGACAGCGCCTTGCTGGTGTCGTTGTCCTCAGGGGTGACGTTGAGCTTCTTGACCAGCGCGAGCGCTTGGCTGTTGACGGCCTCGTGGTCGCGCAGCATGTCCTCGGCAAACGCCTTCACGTCCTTGCTCGTCGCCTTCTTCTGCGCCTGCTTGGCCGCGTTGATGTCGATGACGCCAGCAGTATAGGCGATATGGGCGATCTGCGGATCGCTCGGCTTGTCGGCTGCGCGTGCGCTTTGCAGCAGCACGGGGCTGGACAACAGAATGGCTGCGGCCGCTGCCGCGCTCCAACGGAGAAACATGGTCTGACACTCCTGTGCTGCCGGACTTTGGCCGGCGTTGCTTCACGGGAGTTGGATGGAATTTTGTCGCGAACGTTCCCGATAAATTTCAGCCGCCGACGCCCAGCCGCTTCAGCACCGCTTCGGTTAGGCGCTCGCAGCGCCAGCCCGCGAACGGAAATGCATCCATCACGACGGGACCGATCTTCTTCTCGACGTTCTCGCGCAAGAGGGCGCGCGCACGGTGCAGCCGCGTCTTCACGGTCTCGGGCTTGATGCCGAGCAGCTCGGCCGTCTCCTCCATGCTCATCCCCTCCATCACGCGCGCGATGAAGACCATGCGGAAAGTGTCGGGCAATTCATCGACCGCGTGTTCGACGACGCGCTGGATCTCGCGTTGAGCCATGGATTTTTCCGGATCGGTTGCGGCGGACGAGAGGGGAAACTGAATGATCTGCGCTTCGAGCGCTGCCTCCGGCAGAGATCCCAGCTCGACCTGCGGCTTCCGGCCGCGGGCACGTCCGAGCGCCTCGTTGATGGCGATGCGCGACAACCAGGTCGACAGCGCCGACGCACCGAGAAAGCCGTCGAGATGGGTGAAGGCACGGACATAGGTTTCCTGCACCACGTCCTCGGCCTCGCTGTCGCTGCGCAGGATCCCGCGCGCGAGGCGATAGAGCCGGCGGTTGTTGGCCTGCATGATCTCGCGGAGCGCGGCCTCGTCCCGGCGCCGCGCACGGTCGATCAGCTCGGATTCCGACCTGCTGACACCGGCGGACAGGCCGGCTGCGGTCCCTGGCATGGCGGTCACCTCGTCTCCTTTGGCTCCGGACATTGGATGCAGGCGCCGGGGAAAGGTTCCGGGATTTCTGGTCCTGATCTTACCGTCATGGCCGGGCTTGTCCCGGCCATCCACGTCTTTGCCCGGGGCACTGAGAACGTGGATGCCCGGGACAAGCCCGGGCATGACGACCTTCTGTGCAGGTGCAGGCACGATCACCTCACTGAAAGGGCAAGAGCTGCTCTCTAATCCGTCTCGATCGGCAGGGCCGGGTCCCTCGCCCATTCGCCCATCGAGGCGTCGTAGAGGGTCAGCTTGTCGTAGCCGAGCTGGGTCAGCATCAGGAGGTCGATCGTCGCCGAGATACCGCCGCCGCAATAGAGGATGACATGCTTGTCGCGCGTGACACCAGCCGAAGCGAATTTGGCTTCGGCGTCGGCGAGGCTCGTCAGCGTCTTGTCGGCATTGGTGAGCGTGGCCGCGGGGACGTTGACGCTGCCGGGAACGCGGCCGGGCCGGCCGTAGCGGCTCGGCTCGAGCCCCCTGTGAAACTGCGGGGCGAGCGCGTTCACGATCACGGTCGAGGGATCGCCGATGCGTGCCTGCACGGCGGCCTTGTCCACGAAGAAGCCGGCGCGCGGCGAAGCCTTGAAGGTCGTGGCCGGATAACCCTTCGGTGCGCCCGTCTCGGTCGGCCGCGCCTCTTCCTTCCATTTGTCGAGACCGCCGTCGAGCACACGGGCCTCGACGCCGAGGGAGCGCAGCATCCACCAGAACCGCGTCGACCACATCATGGTGCCGATGCTGTAGAGCACCACGATCTTGCCCGCATCGAGGCCGTGGCGGCCGAAAGCAGCCTCCAGCTGGGCCACACCGGGCATCATGAAGAACTGCTGCGCGGAGACGTCGGAGAATTCGCCTTGCAGATCGAGAAAATCCGCGCCGGGAATGTGGCCGGCCGCGAACGTCTTGTCGCCGGGCACGGCGCGGTACGGCACGTCGCTGCCGGGCGGGACGGGCTCGTTATACGTCGTGCAGTCGTAGAGGCGGAGATTGGGATCGCCGAGGATGGCGGCGAGCTGCTCGGTGGTGATGAGGGCGGCTGGTTGGGACATTGGACTACTCTCCCGTTCGAGAGGGAATGTAGGCCTCTCCCCTCGTCATTGCGAGGAGCTCTTGCGACGAAGCAATCCAGGCTGCCGCCACGGAGAGATTCTGGATTGCTTCGCTGCGCTCGCAATGACGGGGATGGTAGGTTCGTCCCCCGACAGAAGCAACCTACTGCTTCAGCGTCTCCAGAAATTGCACCGCCTCGCCCTGAGCGGGCGTGACCAGCTCGCCCTGCCACATCACGCGGCGGCCGCGGATGAAGGTGCCGACGGGCCAGCCGGTGACGCGCACGCCATCATAGGGCGTCCAGCCGGCTTTCGACGCCACCCATTTGTTGGTGATGGTTTCGCTGCGCTTGAGATCGACGATGGTGAAATCGGCGTCGTAGCCGGCGGCGATGCGGCCCTTGCAGGCCATGTTGTAGAGTCGCGCGGGGCCGGCGCTGGTGAGGTCGACGAAGCGGGCGAGCGACAGGCGCCCCGCGTTGACGTGATCGAGCATCAGCGGCACCAGCGTCTGCACGCCGGTCATGCCCGAGGGCGAGGCCGGGTAGGTCTTCTGCTTCTCTTCCAGCGTATGCGGGGCATGGTCGGAGCCGAGCACGTCGATGATGCCCTGCTCGATGCCGCGCCAGATGCCGGCGCGGTGATCGGCACCGCGCACCGGCGGGTTCATCTGCGCCAGCGTACCAAGCCGCTCGTAGCACTCGGGCGCGACCAGGGTGAGATGGTGCGGCGTCGCTTCGCAGGAGGCGACATCCTTGTGGTCGCGCAGGAACTCGATCTCTTCCTTGGTCGAGATGTGCAGCACATGGATGCGCTTGCCGGTCTCGTGCGCGAGCTTGACGAGGCGCTGCGTCGCCATCAGCGCCGCGGTCTCGTCGCGCCACACCGGATGCGAGCGCGCGTCGCCCTCGATGCGCAGCGATTTGCGATCGTTGAGGCGATATTCGTCCTCGGCGTGGAACGCGGCGCGGCGGCGGATCACCTGGAAGATGCGGCGCAGGCTCTCGTCGTCCTCCACCAGTAGCGCGCCGGTGGACGAGCCGATGAACACCTTGACGCCCGCGCAGCCCGGCGCGCGCTCCAGCACCGGCAGATCCTGCACGTTCTCGCGGGTGCCGCCGATAAAGAAGGCGAAATCGCAATGCATGCGATGATGGGCGCGCTTGATCTTGTCGGAGAAGGTCGCCTCCGTCACCGTGAGCGGCGAGGTGTTCGGCATCTCGAACACGGCGGTGACGCCGCCCATCACGGCGCTGCGCGAACCGGTCTCGAGGTCTTCCTTCTGCTCCAGCCCGGGCTCGCGGAAGTGCACCTGCGTGTCCATCACGCCGGGCAGGATGTGCAGACCCTTGCAGTCGATGACCTCGGCGGCGGAGGCCTGCGACAAAGGACCCAGCTCGGCGATGCGGCCGCCCGTGATGCCGATATCGCGAACATTCTCGCCGTCCTGGTTGACGACGGTGCCGTTCTTGAGGATCACATCGAAGCGCTGGGTCATGGCTGAGGGCCTCTCTCATCCCCAAGCGCAGGGCTCGAGGTCTTGTCGTTCTTCGCTTGCGGGCTTACGTTCCGGAGCAACATGTCGCAAGAGATTTTCGCATGAAATCAGCGTTTCTTCCCGCCCGGGGCGTCATCAAGGTCGCGGGCGAGGATGCGCGCAACTTCCTCAACGGCCTGGTCACGACCGATGTCGACAGGCTGAAGCCGGGGCTGGGGCGATTCGGCGCGCTGCTGACGCCGCAGGGCAAGATCATCGTGGATTTCCTGATCACCGAGGTGCCTGCGGGCCACGGCGGCGGGTTCCTGATCGACTGCCCGAAGGCGCTGGCGGACAGCCTCGCCACCAAGCTGAAATTCTACAAGCTGCGCGCCAAGGTCACCGTGGAAAGCCTCGATCTGGGCGTGCTCGCGGCCTGGGACGGCCAGCCTGCGGCGCAGCCGGACCTTGCCTTCGTTGACCCGCGCAACGAAGGGCTCGGCACCCGCATCCTGATCCCGGAGGATCTCAAGCAGAAGCTGTCCGATCTCATCGGTGCCGAGCTGGTCGACGCCGCCGAATACGAAGCGCACCGCATCGCGCTCGGCGTGCCGCGCGGCGGGCTCGACTTCATGTACAGCGATGCCTTCCCGCACGAGACCAACATGGACCGCCTCGCCGGCGTCGATTTCGACAAGGGCTGCTATGTCGGCCAGGAGGTGGTCTCGCGCATGCAGCATCGCGGCACCGCGCGCACCCGCAGCGTGAAGGTGCTGCTCGACGGCCCCTCGCCCGAAGCCGGCGCGACCATTCTCGCCGGCGACAAGCCGGTCGGCACCATCGGCTCGACCTCGGGCGGCAAGGGCATTGCCCTGGTGCGCATCGACCGCGTCGCCGACGCGCTCGATGCCGGCGAGCCGCTCACCGCCGGCGGCCTCGCGCTGAAGCTGGCAGACCCCGACGTCGTCCGTATCCCCCTGAAGCAGCCCACCACATGAGCCGCGCTCCCCGCCTGCATCCCGACGGAAAAACCCGCTGCCCCTGGCCGGGCGAAGATCCGCTCTATGTCGCCTATCACGACACCGAATGGGGCGTGCCGGAATATGACGACCGCGCGCTGTACGAGAAGCTGATCCTCGACGGTTTCCAGGCCGGCCTGTCCTGGATCACGATCCTGCGCAAGCGCGACAATTTCCGCAAAGCCTTCGACGATTTCCAGCCGGAGAAGATCGCGCGCTACACCGACAAGAAGGTGCACGCGCTGATGAACGATGCCGGCATCGTGCGCAACAAGGCCAAGATCGACGGCGCGATCCTCAGCGCGAAGTCCTATCTCGACATCATGGAGAAGGGCCCGGGCTTCTCGAAGCTGCTGTGGGACTTCATGGACGGCAAGCCTAAGGTCAACCACTTCAAGACCACGGCGAGCGTTCCGGCCTCGACGCCCCTGTCGGCGCAGATCTCCAAGGACCTGTCCTCGCGCGGCTTCAAGTTCGTCGGCCCGACCATCGTCTACGCCTTCATGGAGGCGACCGGCATGGTCAACGACCATCTGGTCGACTGCCATTGCCACGCCAGCTGCGGCAAGACGCAGCGCAAGCCGCGCCTCAAGGCCAAATGAGCGCGAAGAAAACGGCAGGCGGCGCGGACACCCGCGCCTGGCAGCGCATGCTGTCGGGCCGGCGGCTCGATCTGCTCGATCCCTCTCCGCTCGATGTCGAAATAGCGGACATCGCGCATGGGCTGGCGCGCGTGGCGCGCTGGAACGGGCAGACCACCGGCGCGCATATCTTCTCCGTCGCGCAGCACACGCTGCTGGTGGAGACCGTGCTGCGGCACGAGATGCCGAATGTCGACCAGCGCATGCGGCTCGCCGCACTGCTGCACGATGCGCCGGAATATGTCATCGGCGACATGATCTCGCCTTTCAAGGCCGTGCTCGCCGGCAATTACAAGGCGGTGGAGATGCGCCTGCTCGGCGCCATCCACATCCGCTTCGGCCTGCCGCCGGTGCTGCCGGAGGAGATCACGCAGGCGATCAAGGCCGCCGACCGCGGCGCGGCCTATCTGGAGGCGACCGAGCTTGCCGGCTTCAGCGCGGCCGAGGCCAAGCGCCTGTTCGGCAAGGATCCCGGCCTCGCCGACAGCGTCCGCCGCGATTACCTCACGCCCTGGACCGCGGCGCGGGCCGAGAAGCAGTTTCTGGAGCGGTTCGGCGCGCTGTTTGCGTAGACATCATCCCTTCGTAGGGTGGGCAAAGCGACTTGTCCGCCATAGCTCGGAGAGCGACGGCGGAAGCGTGCCCACCAAACCGGCGAGGTGCGCGCAATTGCGAGATCGCGCTTTGCGCCTTTGCCCACCCTACAAGCGCTCGCTATAATCGCCGGCAAAAAGGTCCGCCATGATCCACGTCTGCTCCCTCGCCGCGCTTCCCGAAACCGTCCGCCTCACCAGGGCCAGCCACGTGCTGACCGTGATGGCCAATGTCGAGCAGGTGGCGCGGCCGGTCTCCGTGCTGCCGGCCAATCATCTCAAGGTGTCGATGGACGACATCACCGAGGAGATGGACGGGTTTGTCGCGCCGTCCGAGACGCATATCGATCAGGTGCTGAATTTCGTGCGCGGCTGGGACCAAGCTGCGCCGCTGGTGGTGCATTGCTATGCCGGCATCAGCCGCTCCACCGCGAGCGCGTTTGCCGCGGTCTGCGCCCTCAATCCCAATCGCGACGAGATCGAGATCGCCAGGAAGATCCGCGCGGCCTCGCCGATCGCCTCGCCGAACCGGCGCATCGTCGGCCTCGCCGACCGCGCCCTCGGCCGCAACGGCCGCATGCTGCGCGCGCTCGACGAGATCGGCCCGGGCGCGATGATGGTCGAGGGCCGCCCCTTCGTGATCGAGCTCGAATGACAGCTGCGATGTCAGTCGCATGAGCGAGACGCTGCTGACCCCGATCGAGATCGGCCTGACCGCGGCGATCGTCGCGATCGAGGGGCACGAGCCGCTGATCCTCACCGCACGCGGCGGTGACGGGCTGGCCGGCCTGCCGTCCGGCCCGTTCGACGCGCTCGCGCACCGCACCTTCGAGATCGGCCTGCGCGCCTGGGTCGAGGAGCAGGCGGGCTTGCGGCTCGGCTATGTCGAGCAGCTCTACACGTTCGGCGATCGCGGCCGCCATGCCGAGGCCGGCGACACCGGGGCGCATATGGTGTCGATCGGTTATCTCGCCCTGACGCGCGCGGTGGACGGCGAGCTCGCAGCCAACGCGGCGAGCTTCGCGCCATGGTATCACTTCCTCCCCTGGGAAGACTGGCGCGAGCAACCGCCGGCGATCATCGCCCGCGACATCATTCCTGCGCTGACCGAATGGGCCGCGGAGGAGACGCCGGAGAGCACGCGCGCGCTGCCGCGCAAGGATCGCGTGCGGTTCTATTTCGGCCTCGACGGGGCTGCCTGGGACGAGGAGCGCGTGCTCGACCGCTACGAGCTCTTGTACGAGGCCGGGCTGGTCGAGGAAGCGCGGCGCGACGGCCGCCCTGCGGCATTGGGGCGCGAGACGCTGCCTCCGCTCGGGACCTCAATGCGGTTCGACCACCGCCGGATTCTCGCCACGGCGATCGCCCGGCTCCGCGCAAAACTCAAGTATCGTCCTGTGGTGTTTGAACTTTTGCCGCCCGAATTCACACTCACAGAACTGCAGCATACGGTGGAGGCGATCTCCGGCCGGCACCTGCACAAGCAAAATTTCCGCCGCCTGGTCGAAACGGAAGCCCTGGTCGAACCGACCGGGGTGATGTCGACACAGACGGGCGGACGGCCGGCGGCGCTTTACCGCTTCCGCCGCGACGTGCTCCAGGAGCGGCCCGCTCCGGGGTTGCGCGTACGCTCCCGGCGCTAACTCAAGACTTGCGTGATCGGTCCCTGCCCGCCGATCACCTGGAGGCTACATGTTCGACGGCCCGTTCGACGTCTTTGCGCTGATCATCGCGATCATCGCCATCCTGATCGCCATCAAGGCCTCCAGCCAGGCAGCCGAGCTGCGTCGGAAGTTCAACGCGCTCGAAGAGAGGTTCTACGCGCTGCGGCCGGTGCAACCGCCTCCGCCATTGCCCGTACAGACGCAAGTCGAAGCGCCCGCGACGGCTGCAGCCGCCGAGCCCCCGCCGCTCGCCCCTGAGGCCGACGCCGAAGCGGCCATGCCGCCGCCCGTCACTGCAGCGCTTTCGCCGCCCCCGCTCGCAAGCGGCCCGCAGGCCGATGCTCCGCCGCCGCCGCTGCCCGCGCGCGCGCCTGATAGCCGAGAACCCGGCTTTGAGGAGCGGCTCGGCACCCGCTGGGTGGTGTGGATCGGCGGCCTTGCGCTCGCGCTCGGCGGCTTCTTCATGGTGCGCTACTCGATCGAGGCCGGCCTGCTCGGCCCCGGCGTGCGCGTGTTCCTGGGCGGCCTGTTCGCAGCGGCGCTGCTGGCGGCCGGCGAATGGACACGGCGCAAGGAGAGCATCTCCAACATCGCGGCGCTGCCGATCGCCAACATCCCCGCGATTCTCACCGCGGCGGGAACGGCGGTGGCGTTCGCCACCATCTACGCCGCCTACGCGCTCTACGGCTTCCTGGTGCCCGCCACGGCCTTCGTGCTGCTCGGCATCGTGGCGATGTGCACGCTCGCTGCCGCGCTGCTGCACGGCCCGGCGCTTGCCGGCCTCGGCGTGGTCGGCGCCTTCGTGACGCCGCTTCTCGTCTCCAGCGGCAAACCGGACTATTGGGCGCTCTACATTTATCTTGCCGTCGTCACCGCCGCGAGCTTTGGCCTTGCCCGTATCCGGCTGTGGCGCTGGCTTGCGGTCACCACGATCGCCTTCGCGGTGCTCTGGCTCTTCCCGGGTCTCGACACCGAGCAGGTGCAGGTCGCGCCGCACGCCTTCCATGTCATCGCGGGCTTCGTGCTGGCCGCGCTCCTCGTCGTCTGCGGCTTCATGTTCGGACCTGCGATCGAGGACGGCGAGATCGAGCCGATCTCCTCGGGCGCGCTCGGTGCCTATCTGTTCGGCGCGATGCTGATCGTGCTGTCGAGCGCGCATGCCGATCTGGCGCTGGTCACGTTCGCGCTTCTCGTCGGCGGCACCCTGTTCGTCGCCTGGCGCACGTCCGCCGCCACCGGCGCGATCGGCGCGGCCGCGGCGACGGTCTTCATCGTGTTCGCCGAATGGGCGGTACGCGCCAACCCCGACATGCTGGTGCTGCCCGGCGGCCCCATCGCGGGCATCGGCCCCACCGCGACCGACAGCTCCGTCACGCTGCATCTGGTGACGGCCGCGATCTTCGCCGCCGGCTTCGGCATCGCCGGCTTCCTCGCACAGGGCCGGTCGAACTCGGCGATCATCCCCGTGGTGTGGTCGGTCGCGGGCGTTGCGACGCCGATCGCAATCCTGGTCGCGCTCTACGCGCGGATCGCCCATCTCGACCGCTCGATCCCGTTCGCTATCCTCGCGGTGCTGCTCGCAGCAGCCTTCGGCGCGGCGACCGAGGCGCTGACGCGCCGCGAGACCCGGCCGGGCACCATGATCTCCGCCGCCCTGTTCGCAACCGGCACGCTTGGTGCGCTGGCGCTGGCGTTGACCTTCGCGCTGGAGAAGGGCTGGCTGACGATCGCACTGGCGCTGATGTCGCTCGGCACCGCCTGGATCTCGCTGCAGCGGCCGATCCCGTTCCTGCGCTGGCTCGCCGCGATCTTCGCCGGCCTCGTCACCGCGCGCATCGCCTACGATCCGCGCATCGTCGGCGACGCCGTCGGCACCACACCGATCTTCAACTGGCTGCTCTGGGGCTATGGCCTTCCGGCGGCATCGTTCTGGGCCGCGAGCCTGTTCCTGCGCCGCCGCGCCGACGATCCGCCGCTGCGCATGGTCGAAACCGCCGCGATCCTGTTCACTGCACTGCTTGCGTTCACGGAGATCCGGCACTTTGCCACCGGTGGCGACATGATCTCGCCGCCCTCGCTGCTGGAGTTCGCGCTGCAGGTCTGCGTCACGCTCTCGATGGCCATCGGGTTGGAACGCTTGCGGCTGCGCAGCCACAGCGTCGTGCACGATGTCGGCGCCGTCATCCTCACCGCGATCGGCGGGCTCGTCAGCGTTGGCGGCCTCCTGATCCTGGAAAACCCGCTGATCTGGCGGATCGACGTCGGCGGCGCGGTGTTCAACCTGCTGCTGCTCGGCTATGCGCTGCCGGCCGTGCTGATGCTGTTATTGTCCTACGCGGTGGCCGGATCGCGCGGCAAGGCCTACGCCAACACCATCGCCGGCGGCGCGCTCGTGTTCGCGCTGGCCTATGTCACGCTGGAGATCCGCCGCTTCTATCACGGCCCGATCCTCTCGACCGGGCCGACGACCGGCGCCGAGCAATACACCTATTCGATCGGCTGGCTCGGCTTCGGCGTGGTGTTGCTGGGGGTCGGCATTCTCGTCAACTCCGAGCGCGCACGGCTGGCGTCGGCCGCCGTCATCGCCCTGACGATCCTCAAGGCCTTCGTCATCGACATGTCGACGCTGACCGGCGTCTACCGGGCGCTGTCGTTCATGGGGCTCGGCATCGTGCTGGTCGCGATCGGCTGGCTGTACCAGCGCATCCTGTTCCGGCGGCAGGTCGCGCCGCCGCCGGCTCCGCAATCGGGAAGTTGAAGATCAGGCCGCGCGGACCGATTCCAGGAACTGCGCGACCTCGACCTTCAGACGCGTGCTGTCGGTCGCCAGCGATTTCGCCGCCGACAGCACCTCGACGGAGGCTTCGCCCGTCTCGATCGCACCGCGCTGAACGTCAGTGATGTTCGCCGAAACCTCCTGCGTGCCGACCGAGGCCTGCTGGACGTTGCGCGAAATCTCCTGCGTGGCCGCACCCTGCTCTTCGACGGCAGCGGCAATCGCCGCGGACACTTCGGACAGCCGCTCGATGGTGCCGCCGATCTCCTGGATGGCGCTGACGGATTCCTGCGTCGCGGCCTGGATGCCCGACACTTGCGCGCCGATCTCGCCGGTCGCCTTCGCGGTCTGCTCGGCCAGCGCCTTGACTTCGGAGGCGACGACCGCGAAGCCGCGGCCGGCTTCGCCCGCGCGCGCCGCCTCGATGGTGGCGTTCAGCGCCAGCAGATTGGTCTGGCCCGCGATGGTGTTGATGAGCTCGACGACGTCGCCGATGCGGGAGGCAGCCTGCGACAGCGCGTTGACGCGTTCGTTGGTCCGCGCGGCCTGCTCGACGGCTTCCGCCGCCATCCGCGCCGAATCCTGCACGCGGCGGCTGATCTCGGTGATGGAGGACGACAGTTCTTCGGATGCGGAGGCGACTGCCTGCACGTTGGTGGAGGCTTCCTCGGACGCCGCCGCGACCACGGTCGCGAGTTCCTGGCCGCGCTGCGCGGTGCCGGTCAGCGTCGAGGCCGACGCCTCGAGCTCGGTCGAGGCCGAGGAGACGGTACCAACCACTTCGCCGATCATGGCTTCGAACTTGGTGGTGATGGCATCGACGCGGCGGCCGCGCTCGATCTTGGCTTCGGCATCGAGCCGGGCCGCCTCGTCCGCCGCCCGCTTGGCGATCAGCGCTTCCTTGAAGATCTGCAACGCATCCGCCATCGAGCCGATCTCGGTCTTCTCGCCGCGATGCGGCACGTCGGCCGAGAGGTCGCCTTCGCCGAGCGACTGCATCGGCTTGATGATCGAGGCGATGCCGCGCGACACGTCGCGCACGAGATAATAGGCTGCGGCGATCGCGATCACGACCGAGAGGACGATGATGCCGACCAGCACGCGGAAGATCATGGCATAGCTGTCGGCCGCCTGTTTGGTCTCCAGCTCGGCGCCGCTGTTATTCATCTCGATGCCCTTCTGGAGCAGCGGATCGGCCGCCTGCGCCATCTTGGCGACCTTGGTCTGCAGCATCTCATTGGCGTCGGCCGGGAACTTGCCGACGCTCTTGCGCGACAGCGCCATCACGTCCTGCACGCCGGTCAGATAGTCGGCCCAGGCCTTGGTCCACTGCCCATAGAGCGAACGTTCCTCGGCCGAGGTGATCAGCGGCTCGTAGACCTTGCGGGTCTGGTCGATGCGCGCCTGCAGCGAGGCGAGGCGCTTCTCGGCGGCTTCCTTGCCCTCGGCCGTGTCCTGCATCAGATGCAGGCGAAGCGCGACGCGCAGCTCGTTGATGTCGGCGCGCATGGAGCCCAGCGCACGCACGCTCGGCAGCCAGCTCTCGGCGATCTCGACGGTGTGAGAGTTGATGTTCTGCATCGTGCCGATCGCCGTGACGCCGACACCGGCGAGCGAGAGCACGAGGACCGACAGCACGGTCAGCAGCTTGAAGACGATCGACAACTTCGACATCACACAAATCCCGATGAAACCCAAAACGCACAAATCACCTGCGCCGCAATCGTCACGACGGACGACAGGGCGGGGTCATTCCAACAATGCTGGCTGGTTCTTATCCCGTAAGATTGCGCTCATAGTTGCAAACAGGCGTTAACAGGACGCTACGTTGAACTACGGAATTCGGCAGCGGCGCCGTTATATGATTCGCAACAATCCGTTACCGCGGGGCCGGCATGGTGCGTTGCCACATCAGCGCACCGGCCACCTGGCGCGCCGGACCGGCCGGCCGGCCGATCAGGCCGCCCGCACCGTCTCCAGGAAGCGCGAGACCTCGCTCTTCAGCCGGTTGCTCTCCTGCGACAGCGATTGGGCCGCCGAATGCACCTGCGCCGAGGCAGCGCCGGTCTCGCCCGCGCCGCGCTGGACGTCGCCGATATTCGCGGAGACGTCGGAGGTGCCCTGCGCGGCGTGCTGGATGTTGCGTGAAATCTCCTGCGTGGCGGCGCCCTGCTCTTCCACCGCCGCGGCGATGGTCGAGGAGATCTCCGACATGCGCGCGATGGTGTCGCCGATTTCCTTGATCGCGCCGACCGAATCCTCTGTCGCGGTCTGGATCGCGTCGATGTGCTGGCTGATCTCGCCGGTGGCCTTCGCGGTCTGCTCAGCCAGCGCCTTCACTTCGGTCGCGACGACGGCGAAGCCCTTGCCCGCCTCGCCCGCCCGTGCCGCCTCGATGGTCGCGTTGAGCGCCAGCAGGTTGGTCTGCGCAGCGATGGTGTTGATCAGATCGACGACGTCGCCGATGCGGGAGGCGGCCTTCGTCAACTCCGCGACACGCGAATTGGTACGCTGCGCCTGCCCGACAGCGACATCGGCGACGCGGGCGGATTCCTGCACCTGGCGGCTGATCTCGGAGACCGAAGAGGTCAGCTCCTCGCTCGCGGACGACACCGACTGCACGTTCGCGGAGGCTTCTTCGGAAGCCGCGGCCACGGCCGTGGCGAGGCTGTTACCCCGCTCGGCCGCGTGCGTCAGCGTGTTGGAGGACGCTTCCAGCTCGGTCGCCGCCGACGACACGGTCTCGATGATCTCGCCGACCGCGCCTTCGAAGCCGTCGGCGAGCCGCTGCATGTCTATCTTGCGCTGCTGGCGGAGGCGCGCCTCCGCCTCGGCCTGCTCGGCGCGCAACCGTTCGGCTTCAGCCATGTTGGTCTTGAAGACCGCGACCGCGCCGGCCATCTCGCCGATCTCGTCCTTGCGGCCGACGCCGGGGATCACGACGGAGGTATCGCCGTTTGCGAGGCCAGTCATCGACCGCACCATGGCGATCAGCGCGGACGAGATCGAGCGGCCGATGAAGAAGGACACGCTTCCGACCAGCAGGATCGAGCATCCCAGCGCGACCCACATCCACAGCTTGATCGAGGCTCGCGTCGACGCTTCGGCGGCCTGCGCCGCATCGTAGCGCTGAGCAACGCTCTTCTCGATCTCTTCGAGGACTGGTTCGATCACCCGAAACTCCTTGGACATCGCCGAGCCGTGCGCGGTGAGGTCCTGCGCGCCGGCCGCCCAGGCCGAGAAGTCGCCCTCATATTTGGTGAGCTTACTGCCGATATCCGTCTTGATCGCCGCGGGAATCGTCGACGCGTCCACCAGCTTGGAGAACTCCGCGGCGGTCTTCTTGAGAGCCTCCACGTATTTCTGGTCCCGTCGCAGCATGAAGTCCTTCTCGTGACGACGCATCATCAGCATTCCGCTGGTGAGCCTGGGGTCGTCGACCTCCTTGAGCTTGGTCTCGATGTCATGGACCGCCGCGCGCAGCGAGCCCGACAGGCCGAGGGTCTCGTTCAAGCCGAGCTTGACCTCGGCCTTCTCGACGGCCGCAAACTCGGTCACGTATTTCTTGAACCCGGTGCGGGCCTGCGACGCCTTCTCGCCAATCGTCGCGTATCCCGCCGCACGCGCTGCGCCGCCGAGGCCGTCGAGGTTGCGGACGATGTCGGAGGCGAGCTCGGCGTGATGCTTCGCGTAGGACTGGTCACGGCGGAGCTGGAAATCCTTCTCGGCCCGGCGCGCTTCGAGCATTTGCTGCGAGACCCGCTGGTTCAGATCGGACATCCTGCGCGCGCTGTCGGCGGCATCGCGAGACGCGTCCTGGGAGAGGCTGCCGATCTGGTAGATCGAGCCGAAGGCAACGAGCCCGATGAGACCGAACAGTCCGATCGCCATGACCTTGTGCGTGAGGCGAATGGAAATGCCGCTCATGAACCCGCTCCAACGATTGAGACGCAATACGCAATGGGCGACTCAGCACCCGGGAAATTGCGGCAATCATGACCGCATCGGTTTTCCGGAACGTTAATCCTGCGCGCACGAAAATCGCAGCGAAGAACTACGAGAGCGCGCAGCCGCCGCGCAGTCACGCGCGACGGTTGCAGATTGTCTATCGAGAGACGTCGCCGTCAGGCGGCGCGCACGGTGCCGAGAAACTTGCCGACCTCGAGCTTGAGGCGGTTGCTGTCGCCGGACAGCGATTGCGCAGCCGCCAGCACCTGCGAAGACGCCGAGCCGGTCTCGCTCGCACCCTGCTGCACGTCCGTGATGTTCGAGGACACCTGCTGCGTGCCTTTCGACGCCTGCTGCACGTTGCGGGAGATTTCCTGCGTCGCCGCGCCCTGCTCTTCGACGGCCGCGGCGATGGTCGATGAGATCTCCGACAGCTTCTCGATGGTGTCGCTGATGTCCTTGATGGCGCCGACCGAATGCTCGGTCGCGGTCTGGATGCTGGCGATCTGCTGGCCGATCTCGCCGGTCGCCTTCGCCGTCTGTTCCGCGAGCGCCTTGACCTCGGAGGCGACCACGGCAAAGCCGCGGCCCGCCTCGCCGGCGCGCGCGGCCTCGATAGTCGCGTTGAGCGCCAGGAGATTGGTCTGGCCGGCGATGGTGTTGATGAGCTCGACCACGTCGCCGATCCGCGCCGCCGCCTTCGACAATTCACCGACGCGGTCGGTCGTGGTTCGGGCCTGGCCGACCGCCTCGCTCGCGACGCGGGCGGATTCCTGCACCTGCCGGCTGATCTCGTTGATCGAGGACGACAGTTCCTCGGTCGCCGAAGCCACCGACTGCACATTGGTGGAGGCTTCTTCCGACGCTGCCGCGACCAATGCGGTGAGCTCCTGCGTGTGCTCGGCGGTCGAGGTCAGCGTGGTCGCGGAAGCTTCGAGCTCGGTCGAGGCCGAAGACACCGTGCCGACGATCTCGCCGACCGCGGACTCGAACGTGTCCGCGAGCTTGTGCATCTCGACCTTGCGCTGCTCGGCCGCGACCGCATCCTGCCGCACCTTGGCTTCCGCTTCCTCGCGCGCCTTCTGCTCGGACACGACCTTGAATTTCTCCACGGCGCCCGCGACCTCGCCGACCTCGTCCTTGCGGCCGAGGCCCGGGAGCACCACCGAGAAGTCGCCGCCGGCGAGCTTCTCCATCGCCGAGGTCAGCGCGCGCATGGGCCGCGCAATGCTGAAGACGGAGAAGATGCACGTGCCGATCAGGACGAACGCGACCAGCGCGCCTGTGATCATCGACGTCCGGGCCACCGACTCGGCCTCGGCTTCCGCTTCCGCGCGCGCCTCGACGCTCTTCTGCTTGGCGAAATCGGTGATCTGGTTTGCCAGCTCGGAAATTTCTTCGTTGATCGGCGCGAGCGTTCCTTTGCGAATGCGATCGATCTCACTCGCAAGCTTGGCGAACTGCTCCGCCGCTTCCGCGTCCCTTTTCCCTTCCAGCGCGAGCTCCTGCTTGCGAATGGCCGCGATCTGCTGCTGGCCCTTGCCGAATTCGCCGACCAGCGTGGTCAGGCGGTCGATCCGCTTGCGGTTTTCGGGCGAGCGCGAGAGCTTCGCCATTTCGTTCGCAAACTTCGTGGCAGCGGTCTGCCGGTCGTTGAAGTAGGTGGCTGCCTTCTGCATGTCGGCCAGCGAGGCGGACGTCAGAATATCGCGAATGCCGATCTGCATGCCCCGGACTGATGCCTTCGCTTCAGCGGCATTTTGCGCGATCGCCTGCTGTCCCGACGCGGCATTGCCGAGCTTCTGGACATCGGCATTTCCGCTCATCTGCAGGAAGATCATGAGCGCGACGAGCCCGATGGTCAGCGCGGACGTGACGGCGAGCTTGGTGCCAATTCGCAGGTTCTGAATGAACATCATCGAAGTATCCCCGGAGGTACGCATTTGCCGCGACGAAGCGCGTGCTTAACCCGGGAACGCTAACCGCGAGGTACCTCATTAACGTTAAGCAGGGCCACGGGTGAGCTAGGTAGAAATACTGAAAAGCTGTCTAACCTTCTGCGTTCTCGCAGCTTTTGCGTGCAATGAAGTTTAGTTCGCGAATTCGCACGCATCGGCACCGTTAACGCGGTGCCGTCCACGATCGTCAGGGTATGCTCTCGCCGAGCAGGCTGATGCGAAACACCGGCTTCTTGTTCTCGTCGAGCAGCTCCATGCACCACTCGGCGTTGGGCTTCAAGCTGCGTGCGATGCCGCCAAGCAAATTGGCACAGACCTCGGTCATCTCGGTCCAGGCGGCTGTGCGATCCTCGAATTCGTACGGCTGGTCGGCAGCACCGGAATAGCGACCGGTACTGATGCGGAAGAAGTACAGCGACATCGTTGAACCCTTTTATCGGGCCGCGCCCCCCGGCCGTACGCAAACTGGAGCGCGAACAGCTACCAACGCATGAAAGCCGCCGTCCGTATGACTACGGCGCGGCGGCTTCGTGTTCGATGGAGGTCTTCAACGACAAAGTGCGCGGACCGTCCCGCGCGACCGTCTCACTGGGTCGAGCGGCGCAGCTCCAGTGGGCCCTCGTTCCTGGCAGGCTCCGACTTGATCTCCGACTTCACCGGCTCGAGCCGGCTGCTCTCGACGCGCGGCGTCTCCACGCGCGCGGCGACTTCGGTGTTGGCCGGGGTGACCGAACCGGTGTGCTCGGCCCTGTGCAGCGAGCGCGGCCGCGCCGCGGCGCGCGCCATCAGCATCTGATTGCCGCCCTGGTGATGGAAGTCGCAATAGGCGAAGCCCATGCCGGAGACCGAACCGCGGAAGCTGCGATCGTCGGTCTTTTCCAGGTTGAAACAAGGCTCGAACGGAATGCCTTTGATCGAGGCGCAGACGTTCTGGCCGCGGATCTGGAGCGTATTGCCGGGGAGCCGGAGATGCTTGACGGGGCCTGCGCCCGAGAACTGCACCGCACCGGCGGCGCCGAGATCGTCGAGGATGCGGCCCGCACCACGGGTGCCGTCGAAACAGGTGAAGGCAAACACTTTGCCGGCCACGAAGCGACGCGCCTCGTCGGCGTTCATGCCTCCGGCAATGGCCGGCGCAATCGTCGCCGCCGCCGCGACAGCCCCCAACACAATACGCGCAAGCATGCTCAACTCCGAACTAACCCCCGCAGCGGGCGATGCCTTATCTCTTTACCCGCTGCTTACCATACTAACCAAGGCGACATTGAAGCAGCTTGGTTGGTAAAGTCTGAACGCGGTTAAACAATTTTTACCACGATTCGACCGCGGACCTCGCCGGCCAGGATTTTCGCGCCCCATTGGGGCACCTCGTCCAGCGAAATTTCATGAGTAATTTCAGATAGTTTTGCCCGATCCAGATCGGAGGCCAGACGCTGCCAGGCGGCTTTGCGCGGCTCGATTGGGCACATCACGGAATCGATGCCGAGAAGGCACACCCCGCGCAAAATGAAGGGTGCGACAGAAGACGGCAGGTCCATGCCGGCCGCCAGGCCGCAGGCCGCGATCGCGCCGCCGTACTTCGTCATGGACAGGAGATTCGCCAGCGTCGTGGAGCCGACGCTGTCCACGCCGCCCGCCCAGCGCTCCTTGGCGATCGGCTTCGCCGCCCCCGACAATTCGTTGCGGTCGATGATTTCGGCGGCGCCGATGTGCTTGAGATAGTCGGCCTCAGCGGCGCGGCCGGTCGAGGCGATGACGTGGTAGCCGAGCTTCGAGAGCACGGCGGTCGCAACCGAGCCGACGCCGCCGGCAGCGCCGGTCACCACCACCGGGCCGCTCTTCGGCGACAGGCCGTGCTTCTCCAGCGCCAGCACCGACAGCATCGCCGTGAAGCCGGCGGTGCCGATCGCCATGGCGTCGCGCGCCGAGAGCCCTTGCGGCAATGCCACCAGCCAGTCGCCCTTCACCCGGGCCTTCTCTGCATAGGCGCCGAGATGGGTCTCGCCCATACCCCAGCCGGTGCAGACGACCTTGTCGCCGGCTTTCCATTGAGGATGCGAGGATGCCTCGACCGTGCCGGCGAAATCGATGCCTGCGATCATCGGGAAGCGGCGCACCACCGGCGCCTTGCCGGTGAGCGCAAGGCCATCCTTGTAGTTCAGCGTCGACCATTCCACGCGGACGGTGACGTCGCCTTCCATCAGCTCGGCTTCGTCGAACTGCGTCAGCGCGGCGGTGGTGCCCTTGTCCGCCTTGTCGATCCGGATCGCCTTGAATGTGGCCACGACTGAACTCCCTGACTTGTTTGTCGGGATTGTTTAGCCGATCAGGCCGGCTGCGCAACCGCCCGGGCCACCGGTTTCTCCACGATCGGAAGGTTGATCAGCGCCGAGAGCACGCCGAACAGGATCGAGAGCCACCAGATCGGCGTATAGGAACCGAACTTCTCGAACACGAAGCCCCCGAGCCAGACGCCGAGGAAACCGCCGACCTGATGGCTGACGAAGGCGAAGCCATAAAGCGTGGCAAGCCAGCGCGTGCCGAACATCAGCGCCACCAGCGCCGAAGTCGGCGGCACCGTGGACAGCCAGGTCAGGCCGGAGACCGCACCGAACGCGATCGCAGAGAACGGCGTGATCGGGAACGAGATGAAGGCGAGCGTCGCGAGCGCGCGCGTGAAATAGATGACGGAGAGGATATAGCGCTTGGGCACGCTGTTCTGGAGATAGCCGACGCTGAGCGAGCCGATGATGTTGAACAGGCCGATCGCCGCGATCACCCAGCCTCCGGTTTGCGCGGAGATGCCGCGATCGACCAGGAAGGCCGGCAGATGCACGGTAATGAAGGCGAGCTGGAATCCGCAGGTGAAAAAGCCGAGCACCAGCAGCACGTAGGAGCGGTGGCCGAAGGCTTCGGCAAGCGCCCTGGTGAAGGTCTGCTCGTCCGCCGGCGCAGCGTTCGCCGCATGCGCGACCGGCGGCGTCGAGAGCGCCAGCGCCAGCGGGATGATCAGCAGCATCAGGAAGCCGAACACCGAGAGCGCCTGCTGCCAGCCGAAATTGTCGATCAGGGCAACGCCGATCGGCGCGAACAGGAATTGTCCGAACGAGCCTGCCGCGGTGCCGGCGCCGAGAGCAAGACCGCGCTTCTCGGCCGGAAGCAGTTTGGTGAACGCCGACAGCACTAGGTTGAACGAGCAGCCGGCAAGGCCGAAGCCGACCATGACGCCCGCACCGATGTTCAGCGACAGCGGCGTCGAGGAATAGCGCATCAGCAAGAGGCCGCCGGCATAGAGCAGCGCGCCGACGCACATCACGCGGAACAGGCCGAAGCGATCGGCGACCGCGCCGGCGAAAGGTTGACCCAGACCCCACAACAGATTCTGCACGGCGATCGCGAGACCGAACACATCGCGGCCCCAGGAGAATTCATGGCTCATCGGCTGCACGAAGAAGCCCAGCGCCGAACGCGGACCGAAGCCGAGCATGCCGATGGCGCAGCCGCAGAGAATGATGACGGCCGGGGTACGCCAATTGGCGGAACGGGGGGCGGGAGCGAGTTCGCCGATCTGTGCCGACATGGTGTTCCTCGTCAGTCGTTGGCGGGAATCTGCAATGAGCAGCCGCGAGTGAGCCCGTTTAATGCATCTGCATGGAAACCCCAAGTCAAAAACGATTGCATTCCATGAAGAGCTGCCGCCGGAGCATTGCGTTTCAATCTGGCCTTCTACGACGCGAGGAGGAATTGACGGGAATGTGTGCGGCACGGCCTAGCGGCCTTGCCCCAGGCGTGTTATCTTCTATTTACTCAAGTTGAGCATATATAAGCTCGGCGAAACCCGCCCCGGCCTTTTGGCCGGATTTCTCGGGCTCTATATATACTCATATTGAGCATAACTGACATGCGAGGGAGGCTTTCATGCCGATCACTGGAATCTACGGTCCCGACGACTTCGCCATCCGGCCGCAAGGCCACATCCCCGCTCCACGCGCGCCGGTGCCGCTGCGGCCGGCATCGGTGCTGCCGATGCCTTCGCTGGAATGGACCGAAGAGGTCGAGCGCGCCACCGCCCCGGTCTACGAGCGCCTCAAGCACGTGATCCCGCCGATCGAGTGGCCGCTGATGGCGCCGACGATCAACGCGATCAATGAGCTGAAACGTGCGCGCGGCGCGGTCATCCTCGCGCACAATTACCAGGCGCCGGAGATCTTCCACGGCGTCGCCGACATCGGCGGCGACTCGCTGCAACTCGCGATCGAAGCCACCAAGGTGAAAGCAGACATCATCGTCCAGTGCGGCGTGCACTTCATGGCCGAGACTTCGAAGCTGCTCAATCCGGACAAGACCGTGCTGATCCCGGATTCGCGCGCCGGCTGCTCGCTCGCCGCCAGCATCACCGGCGCCGACGTCCGCCTGCTCCGCGAAAAATTTCCGGGCGTGCCCGTGGTCGCCTACGTCAATACGTCGGCGGAGGTGAAGGCCGAGGTCGACATCTGCTGCACCTCGTCGAACGCGGTGCAGGTGGTCGAGAGCCTGGGCGCTGAAAGCGTGATCTTCCTGCCCGACCGCTATCTCGCGAGTTACGTCGCCACGAAGACCGACGTGAAGATCATCGCCTGGAAAGGCGCCTGCGAGGTGCACGAACGCTTTACGGGCGCGGAGCTGCGCGAATTTCGCGAGGCCGATCCCTCCGTGCAGATCATCGCGCATCCCGAATGTCCGCCTGACGTGCTGGCGGAAGCCGACTTCACCGGCTCGACTGCACACATGATCAACTGGGTGCGCGAACGGCGGCCGCGGCGGTTGGTGATGATCACGGAATGCTCGATGGCCGACAATGTGCGGGCCGAACTGCCCGACGTCGAGATGCTGCGGCCCTGCAATCTCTGCCCGCACATGAAGCGCATCACGCTCGCCAACATCCTGGAGAGCCTGCTCACGCTCCGCGAGGAGGTGACGATCGATCCCGCGCTGGCCGATCGCGCGAGGCGGTCGGTCGAGCGGATGATCAATCTGAAGAACTGAGGGCAACCCGTAACAACACACACCGCTGTCGTCCCTGCGAACGCAGGGACCCATAACCACAGGACGATGTGTGGCGAAGAACAGCGTTGAGCAGCTTCGCAAAACAATTTCCGCCGCGGCGTATGGGTCCCTGCGTTCGCAGGGACGACGGCGGAGTGAATGGAGAGAGTCATGACAAACAACATCCACAACCTCAGCCGCGACACCGACATCGTCATCGTCGGCGGCGGCCTTGCCGGGCTCTTTTGTGCGCTGAAGCTTGCGCCGCGCCCGGTAACACTGATCTCCGCGGCACCGCTCGGACAGGGCGCGTCATCGGCATGGGCGCAAGGCGGCATCGCCGCGGCCGTGGCCGAGGGCGACACGCCGGAAGCGCATGCTGCCGACACCATCGCCGTCGGCGGCGGCCTCGTCGACGAAGCGGTCGCGCTTGGCATCGCGCGCGATGCGGCACCGCGCATCCACGACCTGCTCGCTTACGGCGTGCCGTTCGATCGCGATCTCGAAGGCAAGCTCGCTGTCGGGCGCGAGGCGGCGCATTCGGCGCGACGCATCGTGCATGTGCGCGGTGATGGCGCTGGAGCTGCAATCATCGCGGCGCTGAGCGAGGCCGTGCGCCGCACGCCGTCGATCCGCATGGTCGAGGGTTTTATCGCCGAGGCGCTGTTGACCGCGGACAATGCTGTCACCGGGCTTCAGCTTCGCGAGGCCGGCAATCCCTCGGCGACGCCGTTCCTGCTCGCCGCGCGCGCGGTGGTGCTGGCGACCGGCGGCATCGGACATCTCTATGCCGTCACCACCAATCCGCGCGAGGCCTCTGGCTCCGGCCTTGCCATCGCCGCGCGTGCGGGGGCCGTGATCGCCGATCCCGAATTCGTCCAGTTCCACCCGACCGCCATCATGACCGGAGGCGATCCGGCACCGCTCGCGACCGAAGCCCTGCGTGGCGAAGGCGCGACGCTGATCAACGACAGGGGCGAACGCTTCATGGCGGCGCGCCACCCGCTGGCGGAGCTCGCGCCGCGCGACATCGTGGCCCGCGGCGTGTTCGCCGAGATCGAGGCCGGACGCGGCGCCTTCCTGGATGCGCGGCAGGCACTGGGCGCACGCTTCGCCGACAAATTCCCGACCGTCTATGCAAGCTGCATCGCCGCCGGCATCGATCCCGCACGGCAAGCCATCCCGATCGCGCCGGCCGAGCACTATCATATGGGCGGCATCGCCGTGGATGCGAATGGTCGCAGCTCGATTGACGGGCTCTGGGCCGGCGGCGAGGTGTCGTCCACCGGAGCGCATGGCGCCAACCGGCTTGCCTCGAACTCGCTGCTCGAGGCCGTGGTCTATGCCGCGCGCATCGCCGAGGACATCGCCGGCCGCGACCTCCCCTCGCCTGTCCGCCTCTCCGAGGCATCGCTGACACCGCACGGCGGCGCGCCGGACGCTGCGGCCGTGGCGCGGCTGCGGGCGATGATGAGCCTCCATGTCGGCGTCATCCGCGACGGTCGCGGGCTTGCCGAAGCCGTGCGCCACTTCGCAGCGCTCGAACGCGGGGCAGCGAGCCTCGCGCTGCGCAACATGGCAACGACGGCCCTGCTCGTCGCGGCCTCTGCGTGGCGCCGGTGCGAAAGTCGCGGCGCGCATTTCCGCACGGACCATCCGGCGGACGCTCCCGCCATGGCCCGGCGAACGATGACCAACCTCGCCGCAGCGCGCGACGCCGCGAAACTCCTGGGCGAGCGTCCGCTCTCCCACGCCGCCCAACCCGCAATCGCCTGAAGGACCCCCGAGATGACCCCGACCTCCCTGCTCTATCCCGATGCCTTCCTCTCGCCGCTCGCGATCGAAGAGGCCGTGCAGCGCGCGCTCGACGAAGACCTCGGCCGTGCCGGCGACATCACCTCGCTCGCCACGATCCCCGAAGCCACCAGAGCGCAGGCGATCCTCGTCGCGCGCCAATCCGGTGTGATCGCCGGCCTGCCGCTCGCGGTCGCGACGCTGCAAAGGCTCTCGCCCGATATCGAGATACGTGCGCATGTCCGCGACGCCGCGCGCGTCGCCCGCGGGCAGCATGTGCTGACGATCTCGGGGCCGGCGCGCGCCATCCTCACGGCGGAGCGGACCGCGCTCAACTTCGTCGGCCGCCTCTCAGGCGTTGCGACGTTGACGGCCGATTATGTCGCGCGCACAGAGGGCACAAGAATGCGCATCTGCTGCACGCGAAAAACCACGCCGGGATTGCGTGCGCTGGAGAAATACGCGGTGCGCTGCGGCGGCGGCTTCAACCACCGCTTTGGCCTCGACGATGCGATCCTGATCAAGGACAACCACATCGCGGTCGCCGGCGGCATCCGCCCCGTGCTGGAGCGCGCCCGCAGCCGCGCCGGCCATCTCATCAAGATCGAGATCGAGGTCGACACGCTGGCGCAGCTGCGCGAGGTGCTGGACACGGCACTGGCCGATGCCGTGCTGCTCGACAACATGGATGTTGCGACGCTACGCGAGGCGGTGCGGATCAACGAGGGACGGCTCGAGCTGGAGGCGTCAGGCGGCGTCACGCCGGACTCGATTGCCGCCATCGCTGCGACCGGTGTCGATTACGCATCGGCGGGTGCGCTGACGCACTCGGCGCCGAACTTCGACTGCGCGCTGGATATCGAGGCGTGACGTGATCTGCTCGCTCTCCCCGCCTGCGGGGAGAGGGCGGTGAAAACTGGACTCGCGGAGAGTCCCCCTCACCCGGATTGCATCTTCGATGCAATCCGACCTCTCCCCGCAAGCGGGGCGAGGTAAAGGAACCTACCGCCGCTCAGTATTACCCATTTCCGCGGAGCTCTTGGCTTCCTGCGCGAGCTCGGCCGACAGCGCGGCGGTCTGGGCGGGCGTGCCCCAGCTCGGTTCCTCGCTGCCGTCGCCCCAGTTGCGCGGGCGGTAGAAGGTGTGCACGCCGGTCTTGTACATCTTCTTCATCTCGGCGACCCAGGACGGGCGCACCCAATAGGCGTGGTAATGCGTGGACTTGCCGACCTCGGGCAGCCAGATCTGGCCGTCGAGCATGGCTTTCGCGATCTTCTTGGCGCGCTCCCACATCTCGGGTTCGCGGATCACGTCGGCGTTGTTGTCGCAGGCAAAGGTGAACTGGCAGGCGAGATGGCGGTGCTTGTTCTGATAGACCGCCCCGCACACGGTGTCTGGATATTTGCCGGAGAACACCCGGTTCATCACGACCTGCGCCACCGCGATCTGGCCGCGCACGGCCTCGCCGCGCGATTCGAAATAGACGGCTTCGGCAAGACATTTTTCCGACTTGGCGCGCGACTTGTCGTCGAGCGCGAGCCGTTCCGCCGGCGATTTGGTGCGCTGGTTGTCGGCGTTGACCTCGCCCTTCGGCGCGACGCTCTCGCCGCTCTCGATATCCTTGCCGATCTCCGCCGTCGGCGGCATCAGCGAGGCCGTCACCTTCATGTCGGGGTCGGGCATCACGATCAGCGGCTCCGCGCCCGGCTGCCAACTCTCGATGCTCTCGACATTGCCGCCGAGCGAGGAGCTGCCGAAGAACAGGTTGGAGGTCTTGACGCTGAACGGGTCGCGCACGGGCGTCGTCGGCGCGGTGGCGCGCTTCAGCGCTTCGAGCGGCTGCACCGCGAACGAGCGGGCGACGTCGCTGGCCTGCGGAGCATTGGTGTATTGCCGCAGCGGCGGCGCGCGGAGCGCTTCCTGCAGCTCGGGATCGAGCGCGGCTGCGGACTCCGGCGACATCGCTTGTGACAAGGCGGCGGTCTTGGCGCCGAACACCGAGCTGTTCGAGGTCGCGGGATCTTGCTGCGCCGGGCCCGCTGCGGGTGCGTTCGCTTCAGGCGCCTCGGTCGGCGTCACGGTTGCGAGGCGATCACCCTTCATGGAGCGATCAACCCTGGGAAAGTCCGAGGCCTGGTAGCGCGGCGCCGTCTGCAGCGCCGGATTGCGGCTGATCGCGCCGGTGACGTCGCGGCCGTCGAGGCTCGCGAGGCGAACCATCGCGCTCTGCGGAACCGATGTCCCGATGGGACGGGAAAAACTGTAGGTGGCGAGCTGGATCGAGGACGCCGCGGAGAACACCTGCTTCTGCCAACGCTCGGCGACGCCCGGTTGGCGCGCCAGCAAGGAAGCAATGTCCTGATAGCCGGTCTCTCTCGGCATCAATGCGAAGATGCAGAGACCGATTCCGAAGGACGCGAACCGCGCGCCCCTCGGATGGTTACGCAACACTGACATCGTTACGCTCACGCTACGCTTACGCCAGAAAAATCGAACGGCAGTACATCCGTGCAATTCGACCTTTCTCGTAAGTATCCAATTTAGGTTGCCGGGGCGTTAATCGGCGTTGCGCGTGCGGCACACTCAAGCGAACTCAGGTGTTTTCACGGGGCGATTGCGCGCGTGGTGAATGCCGGGTGACGTGAAGCGGTAAACAACCGGTCAACGCGAATGGTGAAGGAACTCTTGCCGGCGCGTATCAATACGGGACGCACGATAGTTCCCAGTGCTGCAAGAAGTATCGCGACGTCCGCAACTGTCATGCCCCGACTTGATCGGGGCATCCAGTACGCCGCCGCCTCTCGGTTCAATCACGAACGCCGCAGCGTACTGGATCGCCCGGTCAAGCCGGGCGATGACAGTTCGTGTGTGGCGCGCACCCACTCCGTCATTGCGAGCGCAGCGAAGCAATCCAGAGTCTTTCCACGAAAACAGTCTGGATTGCTTCGTCGCATCTGCGCAAAATTGCTACGCAATTTTGTCGCTGAGCTCCTCGCAATGACGCGTGGAGAGAGCAGACGTCAACGAAAAGAGGCGGAGCTTTCGCCCCGCCTCTTTCATTCCTGAATTTTAGTTCGTCTTACGCCTGGCTCGCGGCCGCCTTGCCGAGCGCGGCTTGCGCGGCGGCGAGACGAGCGATCGGCACGCGGTAGGGCGAGCACGAGACGTAGTCGAGGCCGATGTTGTGGCAGAAGGCAACGGAAGCGGGATCGCCGCCGTGCTCGCCGCAGATGCCGACCTTGAGCTTCGGACGCGTCTTGCGGCCGCGCGCGACGCCGATCTTGACGAGCTCGCCGACGCCTTCCTGATCGAGCGCGACGAAGGGATCGACCGAGAGGATGCCCTTCGACACGTACGGGCCGAGGAAGCTCGCCGCGTCGTCGCGGCTGATGCCGTAGGTGGTCTGCGTGAGGTCGTTGGTGCCGAACGAGAAGAACTCGGCGCTCTCCGCGATCTCGGCCGCGAGCAGACAGGCGCGCGGCAGCTCGATCATGGTACCGACCTGGTACGCGATCTTGGTGTTGTTGTCGCGCATCACCGCCTTCGCAGTGGAGTCGATGCGCGCCTTGACGAGATCGAGCTCCATCTTGGTCGCGATCAGCGGCACCATCACCTCGAGGCCGACGGCCTTGCCGGTGCGCTTCTCGGCCTCGACCGCCGCCTCGAAGATCGCGCGGGCCTGCATCTCGGCGATTTCAGGATAGGCGATCGCGATGCGGCAGCCGCGGAAGCCGAGCATCGGATTGAACTCCGAAAGCTCGCGCGCGCGGTCGGCCAGGCGCCGCGGGTCGGTGTTCATGGCACGCGCCACTTCCTCGACCTCGGCATGGGTGTGCGGCAGGAACTCGTGCAGCGGCGGATCGAGCAGACGGATCGTGACGGGCAGGCCCTTCATGATCTCGAACAGCTCGACGAAGTCGGCGCGCTGCATCGGCAGCAGCTTGGCCAGCGCGGCGCGGCGGGCCTGCTCGTCTTCGGCGAGGATCATCTCGCGCACGGTGCGGATGCGGGTCTCCTCGAAGAACATGTGCTCGGTGCGGCAGAGGCCGATGCCCTCGGCGCCGAACTTGATCGCGGTGCGCGCATCGTCCGGCGTGTCGCCGTTGACGCGGACGCCGATCTTGCGAACCTGGTCGGCCCAGTTCATCAGCGTGCCGAACTCGCCGGACAGCTCCGGCTCGATCATCGGCATGCGGCCGGCGAGCACCTGGCCGAGCGAGCCGTCGATGGTGATGACGTCGCCGGTCTTGAAGGTGCGCGAGCCGATGCTCATGGTGCCGCGGCCGTAATCGACGCGGATGGTGCCGCAGCCGGAGACGCAGGGCTTGCCCATGCCGCGCGCGACCACCGCCGCGTGCGAGGTCATGCCGCCGCGCGTGGTCAGAATGCCTTCGGCGGCGTGCATGCCGTGGATGTCTTCCGGGCTGGTCTCGATGCGGACCAGAATGACCTTGCGGCCGTCGCCCTGGAGCTTGGCGGCTTCATCCGAGGAGAACACGATCTCGCCGGAGGCGGCACCCGGGGATGCCGGCAGGCCGGTCGCGATCACGTCGCGCTTGGCGTTGGGATCGATGGTCGGATGCAGGAGCTGATCGAGCGACGCCGGATCGATGCGGGTGACCGCTTCCTTCTTCGAGATCAGGCCTTCATTGGCGAGCTCGACCGCGATGCGCAGCGCAGCCTTGGCGGTGCGCTTGCCGCCGCGGGTCTGGAGCATCCACAGCTTGCCCTGCTCGACCGTGAACTCCATGTCCTGCATGTCGCGGTAGTGCTTTTCGAGCAGCGTGTAGATCCGCGTCAGCTCCTTGAAGGCCTCGGGCATCGCCGCTTCCATCGACGCCTTGTCGGAGCCGGACTCCTTGCGCGCTTCCTCGGTGATGTCCTGCGGCGTGCGGATGCCCGCCACCACGTCCTCGCCCTGCGCGTTGATCAGGAACTCGCCGTAGAGCTTGCTCTCGCCGGTCGAGGGGTTGCGCGTGAACGCAACGCCGGTCGCCGAGGTCTCGCCCATGTTGCCGAACACCATGGCCTGCACGTTGACCGCGGTGCCCCAGGATTCCGGAATGTCGTGCAGCTTGCGGTACGTCATCGCGCGCGCGTTCATCCAGGATGAGAACACGGCGCCGATCGCGCCCCAGAGCTGGTCGTGCGGATCCTGCGGGAAGTCCTTGCCGGTCTCGCGCGCGACCGCGTCCTTGTACTTGCCGACCAGATCGACCCAGTCGTCGGCGGACAGGTCGGTGTCGAGCGTGTAGCCCTGGCTGTCCTTGAAGGTGTCGAGGATTTCCTCGAAGTGATGATGCTCGAAGCCGAGCACCACGTCCGAATACATGGTGATGAAGCGGCGATAGCTGTCATAGGCGAAGCGGCGGTCGCCCGACAGCTCCGACAGCGCTTCCACGGTCTGGTCGTTGAGGCCGAGGTTGAGCACGGTGTCCATCATGCCCGGCATCGAGGCGCGCGCGCCGGAGCGCACGGAGACGAGCAGCGGGTTCTTGGCATCGCCGAACACTTTGCCGGTCAACTTGCCGACATAGTCCAGCGCCTTCTCAACCTGCGACTGCAGCTCCTTCGGATAGGATTTGTCGTGGGCATAGAAGTAGGTGCAGACCGAGGTGGGGATGGTGAAGCCGGGAGGCACCGGCAGGCCGAGATTGGCCATCTCGGCGAGGTTCGCGCCCTTGCCGCCGAGCAGGTCGCGCATCTCCGTCCGGCCCTCGGCCTTGCCGTCGCCGAACGTGTAGACCCATTTCCCGGCCTTGCCCGCGGCCGACGCCGCCTTGGCGGGCGCGGCCTTCTTCGGCGCAGGCTTCGCGGCAACCTTCGGCGCAGCCGCCTTGGTCACGGCCTTTGCCGCCGGCTTTACAGCGGGCTTGGCAGCAGGCCTGACAGCAGCTTTGGCGACCGGCTTCGGGGCGCTCTTGGCCAGCGCCTTGCGGGCCGCCGGCGCGGCTTTCGCCTTAGCGGAGGTCTTTGATTTCGCTGGGATTTTCGCGAGGGTCTTCTTCGGCTTCGAGGCGGCTTTGGCCATAGCTTGCACACAACCTGCGAGAGGAATGGGAATTCGCGGGCCTTACACCATTTTGGGCGGGCCCGCGCAAGTCAGACAGTTCCGGAAAATGAACGCCTAGAGGTGGAGCCACTTCAGGAGCCCGAGCCCGATCGCGCCGTTCACGATGAGGAAGATCGCGACAATGAGGTTGAGGAGCCGCGGCATGATCAGGATGAGCACGCCCGCAATCAACGACAGGATCGGCGAAATGTGGGCGACGGTGATGTGCATGAACTATCTTTCTGTGGAGGCAGGGCGAATCGCGGGCGGATCATAGCCCTCCCGGTTCCGCGAGTAGAGACGCGCAACGGGCGAGTCGAGTTCCGCTCCCCACCAAAACTGCCTGAAATTGCCGCGAATGCGGCAGGGCTTTTCCCGGAACATTGCCATCACGCATGCATTGGCAACCGGTCGCGCCACTGGCGCGTCCGAACCATCACGTTGAAGGAGTTGTCCATGCGGAACAGGATTCTTGCTCTTGCAGCGCTCGCGGCCGCGATCGGCTCGCCCCTTGCGGCGCAGGCGCAAAGCGGTGTCACCGTCGGACGCGCGCCCACCGTGGTCGACAGCGCACCGACCATTGCGTCCGACCAGCGGCCGGCTTTCCGCGAATATGTCGTCGAGCAACGTGTGCCGGCCTTCCGTATTCCCGATCGCGTCGTGGTCGGCGCCACCTTACCCGAAAGCGGTGTCACTTATTATGACGTGCCGCAACGCTTCGGCGCCACCACCTATCGCTACACCGTCGTGAACGGCGAAACCGTGCTGGTCGAGCCGCGCTCGCGCCGCATCGTCGAGGTCATGGACTAGCACTGATCGGCAACGAGCACTGATCGACTAGATGTCCGGCGCGTCACTTCAATCAGGCTGGCGCGAGCAGTGAAGCGGACATCAGGCCCCGCCCGGTCTTCCCCCCGCCGGGCGGGGCATTTTTTTGACTGTCATTCCGGAGCGCACTCTCGTGTCCCGGACGCGACGCAGCGCGCAGCGGTGCGGCGCAGAGCCGGGACCCAGAAGCTACGAGCACGCGGCGGCATGGGCCCCGGCTCTGCAGCGCACCGCCAAGTGGCGCTGCGCTGCGTCCGGGGCACGAGTACCGCGTGGCCGCAGCCTCAATCCTGGATCTTCGAGAAATCCGCCACCGCACGCGTGGCGCTGCGGATCTCGTTCAACAGCTTCAGGCGGTTCTCGCGCACCCTAGCATCGTCGTCGTTGACGCGAACCTTGTCGAAGAACGCATCGACCGGCGGACGCAGCTTTGCCATCGCGCTCATGGCGGCGGCAAAGTCTTCCTTGGCGACCGCGGCGCCGGCTTCCGCCTTGACCTCGCCGATCGCCTTGGCCAGCGCCTTTTCCTCATCGAGGCTGTAGAGCGCGGCATCCGGCGCTCCGTCGAAGCTGCGCTTGTCCTTCTTCTCCTCGATGGAGAGAATGTTGCTGGCGCGCTTGGTGCCGGCGAGCAGGTTCTTGCCGTCGTCGCTCTCCAGGAATTTGCCGAGCACCTCGACGCGGCGGACGATCATCAGGAGGTCGTCCTGGCCGCCGAGCGCGAACACGGCATCGACGAGATCGTGCCGCGCGCCCTGCTCGCGGAGCTGGACTTTCAGGCGGTCAGCGAAGAAGACGAGGAGGTCGGCAATCGTGACGTCGGCCTTTGCAGTAACTCCGTGACCACTTGTTGCGTGCTCGTGCCATTCTCTTCGCAGGAGTGGTGTGAGGGGCAGTTTAATGTTGTTCGAAACGATCAGGCGAATAACGCCAAGAGCAGCGCGCCTCAGCGCGTAAGGATCCTTTGAGCCTGTTGGCTTCTCATCAGCAATCCAGAATCCAACCAGCATACCGAGTCTATCCGCGAGACCAACCGCCACACTTATCGGGTGGCTTGGCACGCTATCCGCAGGTCCCTGCGGCTTGTAATGTTCCTCGCTCGCGGCGGCGACGAACGCATCTTCTCCCTGCGCCAGAGCGTAGTACTTGCCCATCAGGCCCTGGACTTCCGGGAATTCGCCGACGACTTCGGTCAGCAAATCTGCCTTTGCCAGACGCGCAGCCCGCTTAGCCTTCGCAACATCAGCACCGATAAGCGGAGCGATCTCGGCAGCTAGCCGCTCGATGCGCTTGATGCGTGCGGCCTGGGTTCCGAGCTTCTCGTGGAAAACGATCTGCTCGAACTTCGGCAGGCGATCCTCGAGCTTGGTCTTGAGATCGGTCTCGTAGAAGAACTTCGCATCCGACAGGCGCGGACGGATCACGCGCTCGTTGCCCGAGACGATGGTCTTGCCGCCGTCGGACGCCTCGATGTTGGCGGTGAGGACGAACTTGTTGGTCAGCTTCCCGGTCTTGGAATCCCTAACGACGAAGCACTTCTGGTTGTTGCGGATGGTGGCGCGGATCACCTCGTCGGGGATCGCCAGATATTCCGCTTCGAACGATCCCATCATCACCACGGGCCATTCGACGAGGCCGGAGACCTCGTCCAGCAGCACCTGATCCTCGACCAGCTCAAAACCTTGGGCAAACGTCAATTCCTTGGCGTCGGCGAAGATGATGTCCTTGCGCGCCTGCGGATCGAGGATGACCTTGGCCGCCTTCAACTTGGCTTCGTAGTCTTCGAAGCGGCGTACCGAGATGGCGGCCGGTGCCATGAAGCGATGGCCGTACGTGGTCTGGCCGGTCGCGATGCCGTCGACCTCGAACTTCACGACATCGGGCTCTTCGGTCTCGGGCCCGAAGGTCGCGACGATCGCGTGCAGCGGACGCACCCAGCTCAGCGAGCCGGGCTTGCCCGAGCGCGCGCCCCAGCGCATCGATTTCGGCCAGGGGAAGGTGCGGATGATGACGGGCAGAATCTCCGCAAGCACCTCGATCGCGTCGCGACCCGGCTTCTCGATCAAGCCGATGTAGAAATCACCCTTGGGATCGCGCTGGATCTTGGCTTCGTCCAGCGACTTCAATCCCGTCGCCTTCAGAAAGCCCTGCACGGCCGCATCGGGCGCGCCGATCTTCGGTCCGCGGCGTTCGGTCTTGAGGTCAGGCTGGCGCGCGGGAATGCCGTGCACCGTGAGCGCGAGGCGGCGCGGCGTCGCGAACGCCTTCGCGCCCTCATAGACGAGACCTTCGGCAACCAGCTTTTCGGTGACGAGGCGGCGCAGATCGTCGGCCGCTTTCGCCTGCATGCGCGCGGGAATTTCTTCGGAGAAGAGTTCAAGCAAAAGATCGGGCATCAGGCCGCTCCGCCCGCTTCAGTATGGATCCACGCTTCGCCGCAGGCTTTCGCCAGCTCGCGCACGCGAAGAATATAGCTCTGCCGCTCGGTCACGGAGATCACGCCGCGCGCGTCGAGCAGGTTGAAGACGTGGCTCGCCTTGATGCACTGGTCATAGGCCGGCAGCGCCATCAGATGCGCTTCGCGCTTGTCGTCCTTCCAACCCGCGTCGAGGTATTTCCGGCACGCCGCCTCGGCCATCTTGAACTGCTCGAACAGCATCGCGGTGTCGGCGACTTCGAAATTGTGCTTCGAATATTCCCGCTCGGCCTGCAGGAAGACGTCGCCATAGGTGACCTTGGCGTCGCCGTCGCGGCCGTTGAAGTTGAGGTCGTAGACGCGGTCGACGCCCTGCACGTACATCGCGAGGCGCTCGAGCCCGTAGGTGAGCTCGCCCGCGACCGGCGCGCATTCGAAGCCGGCGACCTGCTGGAAGTAGGTGAACTGGCTGACTTCCATGCCGTCGCACCAGCACTCCCAGCCGAGACCCCAGGCACCGAGTGTCGGGCTCTCCCAATCGTCCTCGACGAAGCGGATATCGTGCACGGCGGAATCGATGCCGATCGCGGCGAGCGACTTCAGATACAGCTCCTGAAGGTTCGGCGGCGACGGCTTCATGATCACCTGGAACTGGTAATAGTGCTGCATCCGGTTCGGATTCTCGCCATAGCGGCCGTCCTTGGGCCGGCGCGAGGGCTGCACATAGGCGGCATTCCACGGCTTCGGGCCGAGCGCGCGCAGCGTGGTCGCCGGATGGAAGGTGCCCGCGCCCATTTCCATGTCGTAGGGCTGCAGGATCACGCAGCCCTGCTCGGCCCAGAATCGCTGGAGCGCGAGGATGAAGCCCTGGAACGAGCGTTCCGGGCGCATATGGGCGGGCAATGAGGCGTCCATCGTCAGATCAGGCTCTCGCGGGGGTTTTGAATCGCGCGGGACCGTATCGACGGCGGGGGTGGGAATCAAGGCAAAGGGGGCGGAAATGGCCGTCATTCCGGGGCGATGCGAAAGCATCGAACCCGGAATCTCGAGATTCCGGGTTCGGTCCTGACGGACCGCCCCGGAATGACGGCATGTGCGAAATTGCGGAGCGAACTAACCCGGCCTATACGCTCCGGTCACGGGGTCACGCTTCAACGTCTGGATATCCCCCATATGGGCGGCCTCGGCGACGCGCGACAGGCGCATCTCCTCCAGCTCCTGGTTGATCCTCACGGCGGTCTTGTAGGCCCAGCGGACCACGGCAAGCCCACCCAGCACGCCCGCAAATGCAACGAACGGCGGCATCGGTCGATCCTCGTCTAGTGCTCAACCCCCACGCACATTCTTGCGCAGACCGGCCCGCGCCGCAATTGGCTCGGGCTGGACCAAATGGCGCGGGAGCGTGCCGGCTAGAACCCGAATTTCGCCCAAATCGCCCGCGTCTCCACCGCCGAGATCAGATCGTCCGGCAGGCCGGCCATTGATTCCATAGCCGAAAGCTGGCCCGCGCCGGGGGATTTCCGGCCCAAAAGGCCGGAGAGCAGCCCCGTCGGCTGTGCGATCACGGGGGTGAGAACCTTCTCGCCGTAGCGGGCACGAAGAGTTGAGCGGAGATCGCCGATGCTGTCGGCGAGCCCGAGCGCGACCGAGCTCTCGCCGGCCCAGTATTCTCCCGTGAACAGGGTGTCGTCGGCGCCCTTGAGGCGCGCACCGCGGCTCTCCTTCACGAGCGAAATGAAGATCTGGTGGATCTCGCGCTGGAGCGCCTTGAGCTTCGCAACGTCATCCGGGTTTTCGGGCAGGAACGGGTCGAGCATCGCCTTGTGTTCGCCCGCCGTGTAGAGCCGCCGCTCGATGCCGAGCCGCTTGATCGCCTCCTGGAAACCGAAGCTGCCGCCGACCACGCCGATCGAGCCGAGGATCGACGAGGGATCGCAGATGATCTCGTCGCCCGCGCAGGCGATCATGTAGCCGCCGGAAGCCGCAACGTCCTCCACGAACACGAGCACCGGCAGCTTCTTCTCCGCGGCGAGTTGCTTGATGCGCAGGTAAATCTGGCGCGACTGCACCGGCGAGCCGCCGGGTGAGTTGATCACCAGGGCCACGGCTTTGGCGTGACGATACGCGAACGCACGCTCCAGCACCTTCGCGACGCCGGCAAGCGTCATGCCCGGACGCAGCGGCGTCACCGCACCGATCACGCCCGACAGTCGCACAACCGGCACCACAGCGGTGCCGGGGCGGAAGCGCGCCGGCAGATATTGCATGAGCTTGTCGGCCAGGCCGGAACTCTCACGATCGTTCAATTGTTCGGCCATGCCGTTACCTCTGATTAACCATTTCTTATCACGCGACTGTCATTGGAAGTGCCTGGAACGTGTTTTGCAGATTTTCCGTTGAGAAGCTGCAATGAGGCAGCGGAGAACACCATGAAAATCTATCTGCTGATGCTGCTGATCGGTGCGCTGTTCATGGCGATCCGCCTGACGACGCCGCAAGAGCGGCAGTCGGAATCGCTTCCCCAGTAAGCCGTCACGGTTCCACCAGCGGCAAAACCGCTCTTCCCTCCAAAATCTCCGTCACCTCATATCTCGGCACGCGTGCCTCGTCATTGAGCATGAGGCCCGGCAGCAATCGCGCCGGAGCCCGGCCGCCCTTGACCGCGCGCACCAGCACGCGGATCGCGGGACGCCCCGCTTCGCCGTGTACCGGCAGGATCGCAAGGCTGCCGAAGCCGCGCGACAGGACCGCCAGGACGTCGGCGATTCCATCTGCACGCCAGATCAGTGTCAGCACGCCATTCGATCGGAGGATGCGCCGCGCTGCATGCACCCACGCATTCAGCGTCTCCGCCGTTGCCACATGCGCGGTGTGACGCGCCTCGTCCGGCGAGCCGCGATGCCGGGCGGGATCGTTGAAGGGCGGGTTCATCAGCACCGCATCGACGCTGTCGGGGGACAGCCCATGTGAAGCAAAGGTCTCGGCATCGGCCGTCACGTCGAGCACGATCGTCTCGGCGGCGATCGCGTTTCCCGCCGCGTTGTCGCGCGCGAGCCCGGCCAGCTCCGGGTCGATCTCGACGAGGCCCAGCCTGATACCGGGAACGCGCCGGGCCAGCGCCAGCCCGGCCGTGCCGACGCCGGCGCCTAAATCGACCACGCGGTCGCCGGGGCGGGCCTCGGTCGCAGCGGCAAGCAGGATGGCGTCATGACCGGCGCGATGGCCGGTCCGCTTCTGCTTCAGGCGCAACTGCCCGCCGAGAAAGCCGTCCTCGGTAATATTTGCGGCCTCACTCATCGCCGCGCAGTTCGTGGCTGAGGCCGGCTTCGGTGAGCAGCGCCCGCGCCTCCTGGGCGTCGTCCTCATGAACCAGGATCCGCCGCGGCAAAATGCCGAGCGAGCCCTCGATGATGCTCATGTTCTGGTCCAGCACCAGATGATGGATGTTGGCGCCGTCGAGCAGAGCGCCGATCGCCGACACCAGCACGATATCGTTGGTCCGAACCAGTTCGCGCAAATCACGGGTCTCCTGCCTGGAGGGGGGTCGAGCGGCAAATGTCAATGGTTCCGCAGCACTTGCCGCGTCCGCCTGCAGTTTCTATTGTCTTTCCGTCAGAATAGCCCCTCCGGGGCAAATATTGGAGACCGGCGTGGCCGTCATCGTACCTTTCGAAACTCCCGGCGCGTCGATCGAAGAGCTGGTGGCCCTTGTCGCCCCTGATATGGAGCGCGTCAACGCCACGATCCTGTCGCGGACCGGTTCGGACGTGACCATGATCCCGGAGGTCGCCAACCATTTGATCTCCTCCGGCGGCAAGCGGCTGCGCCCGATGCTGACGCTGGCCATGGCCAACCTCGCCGGCTACACCGGCGACGGCCACATCAAGCTCGCCGCGTCCGTCGAGTTCATGCACACCGCCACGCTGCTGCACGACGACGTCGTCGACGAGAGCGAGATGCGCCGCGGCAAGCTGTCGGCCCGCATGCTCTGGGGCAACGAGGCAAGCGTGCTGGTCGGCGACTTCCTGCTCGGCCAGGCTTTCCGGATGATGGTCGAGGTCGGCTCGCTTCGCGCGCTCGACATCCTCTCCGCGGCCGCCGCCACCATCGCCGAGGGCGAGGTGATGCAGCTCGCCGCCGCCAAGAACACGGCGACCACCGAGGACGAATATCTCGCCGTGATCCGCGGCAAGACCGCCGAGCTGTTCGCCGCCGCCTGCGAGGTCGGCCCCGTGATCGCCAACCGTCCCAAGGCCGAGCAGACGTCCTGCCGCTCGTTTGGCATGAATCTCGGCATCGCCTTCCAGCTCGTCGACGACGTGCTCGATTACGGCGGCAAGAGCGCCAAGCTCGGCAAGAACACCGGCGATGATTTCCGCGAAGGCAAAATCACCCTGCCTGTGGTCTTCGCCTTCCGCCGCGGCAACGACACCGAGCGCGCGTTCTGGATCCGGGCGCTCGAGCGCGGCGAGATCGGCGATTCCGATCTCGATCACGCCATCGGCCTGATGAACAAGCACCGCGCGCTCGAGGACACGCTGAGCCGCGCCCAGCACTACGGCGCCATGGCCGTCGACGCGCTGGCGCTGTTCCCGTCCTCGCCGATGAAGAGCGCGCTGGAGCAGGTGGTGGCGTTCTGCCTGGCACGGTCGCATTGAGCGACTGACGACCGAACGCGCGCCGTCGTCCCTGCGAAAGCAGGGACCCATACCGCGTGATCCATCGAGAAAGCCCAGTGTCAGTACCGACAGCGACCAGTCTTCGCCAAACCCCTCCCTGTGGTTATGGGTCCCTGCTTTCGCAGGGACGACGGCGGTGATTTAGGGCCGACTGTCTCCCCCTCGTCATTGCGAGCGCAGCGAAGCAATCCAGAATCCCTCCGCAGAAGCAGTCTGGATTGCTTCGCTGCGCTCGCAATGACGGAGCAAGGTGAAACGGCACCGTTTCCTCTCGCGTCCCGGACGCGCAGCAGCGTGCAACGCTGCTGCGCAGAGCCGGGACCCACGCGCGCCCGGAGATCGGCACCATGGGCCCCGGCTCTGCAGCGCACCGCACCGGACGATGCTCCGCATCGCCGGGAGCGCTGCGCTGCGTCCGGGGCACGAGAGCCCGATCCTTCGGCACACCGTTCTCACCCCAGGACTAGCCGGCGCTTTCTCCCCGCTCCCTCCACCTGCATCGAGCCGTTCCTCCAGTCACTTGCATTTTGCAAGTCACTACCCTACCTTCCGGCCATGCAGCCCAAATCCCCCTCGATCCTGGAATGCCCGGTCGGCCGCGCCGTCGAGACGGTCGGCGAATGGTGGAGCATCCTGATCCTGCGTGATGCGTTTCAGGGGGCGACGAAGTTCGACGAGTTCTCGCAAAGCCTCGGCATCGCGCCGAACATCCTGTCGCGGCGGCTGGCCCATCTCACGGCGTCGGGCATGTTCGTGCGCCGCCGCTACCACGCGCGGCCGCCGCGTTACGAATATGTGCTGACGGACAAGGCGCGGGATTTCTTTCCGGTCATTGCGGCGCTGCTGGCCTGGGGCAACAAGCATCTGGCGCCGCGAGGCGAATCCATCCTGCTGGCGAGCCGCGACGACATTCGTCCGCTCGATCCCGTCGTCGTCGATGCCGGCAGCCTGCAGCCCATCACGCTCGCCAATACGGTCGCAATCGCCGGGCCGCGCGCGAGCCGGGGAATGCGTCGCCGCATCGCGTCGCTCAAGGCCATGAACCCGGCCATCGCGCCGGCGGGAGACTGACATGCGTCGTATCGTCGTGACGGGAATGGGCGCGGTGTCGCCGCTGGCTTGCGGTGTCGAACTGTCCTGGCGCCGCCTTCTGGCCGGTCAGAGCGGGCTGCGCAAGCTGCCGGAATGGGCGCAGGCGCTGCCGGCGCGCATTGCCGGCCGCGTGCCCGACAAGGCCGGCGACGCCGAGGGCGGCTTCGATCCCGCGCTGGCCGCCGCGCCAAAAGACCAGCGCAAGATGGACCGCTTCATCCTGTTCGCCCTGCTCGCCACCGCCGAAGCGGTCGCACAGGCCGGGTGGATGCCGCAGGATGCCAGCGCGCGCGAACGCACCGCGACGATCATCGCCTCCGGCGTCGGCGGCTTCCCGGCGATGGCGGAAGCGGTGCGCATCACCGAGCAGCGCGGCGTGCGCCGGCTCTCGCCGTTCACGATCCCCTCGTTCCTCGCCAATCTCGCCGCCGGTCACGTCTCGATCAAATACGGCTACAAGGGTGCGCTGGGCACGCCGGTCACCGCCTGTGCCGCCGGCGTGCAGGCCATCGGCGATGCCGCGCGCATGATCCGCAGCGGCGAGGCCGATGTCGCGATCTGCGGCGGCGCGGAGGCCTGCATCGATATCGTCAGCCTCGGCGGCTTTGCGGCGGCGCGCGCGCTGTCGAGCGAATTCAACGACGAGCCCGCACGCGCCTCGCGTCCGTTCGATCGCAAGCGCGACGGCTTCGTGATGGGCGAAGGCGCCGGCATCCTGGTGGTCGAGGCGCTGGAGCATGCACTGGCGCGCGGCGCCACGCCGCTCGCGGAGATCGTCGGCTACGGCACCACGGCGGACGCCTACCACATGACATCGGGGCCGCCCGACGGCGAGGGCGCGCGCCGCGCCATGGAGATCGCGCTTCGGCAAGCGAACCTCGCGCCCACCGATCTGCAGCACTTGAATGCGCACGCGACTTCGACGCCGGCCGGCGACGAGAGCGAGCTTGGCGCGATCGCCGCGCTGTTCGGCCGAAATCGTGGCATCGCGGTGAGCGCGACGAAATCCGCCACCGGCCATCTGCTCGGCGCCGCCGGCGGCCTCGAGGCGATCTTCACCGTGCTCGCCTTGCGCGACCAAACCGCGCCGCCGACGCTCAATCTGGAAGAGCCCGACGCGGGCGCGGAGGGCATCGACATCGTCGCCGGCGCCGCGCGGCCGATGGCGATGCAGCACGCCATCTCCAACGGCTTCGGCTTCGGCGGCGTGAACGCCAGCGTGATCTTCCGCCGCACGGGTTAAACCAGGGCCTCAAACGAAAGGCTTGAACGAGAGTCTTGCAATCGCGGCCCGCTCCGTTACGAAAACAGGATGATCGAAACGAATTTCTGGCTGTTCCTCGCCGCCGCCTGTCTCATTGCCGCCGTTCCCGGCCCCGGCATCTTCTACGTCGCGGCACGGACCTTGTCGGACGGGCGCGCGAGCGGCTTTGCATCGACCGCGGGCACGGCGCTGGGCGGGCTGGTTCATGTGGTCGCCGGCAGCCTCGGCATCTCCGCCATCATCCTGGCGAGCGCCGAATTGTTCGCTGCCGTGAAATTCGTCGGCGCGCTCTATCTGATCTGGCTCGGCATCAGGACCTTTCGCAGCGCCGGCCGCGCGCCGTCGTTCGAGAGCGAGCCGGCCGGAGACACGCGCGCATTCCGCGACGGCGTGCTGGTCGAGGCACTGAACCCGAAGACCGCCGCATTCTTCCTCGCCTTCATTCCGCAATTCCTCGATCCCGCGGGATCGAACCCCACGCTGCAATTCATCATGCTGGGTGCGATCTCGGTGGCGTTGAACACGCTCGCCGACATCTTCGTTGTGCTGACGGCCTCCGCGACACGCGCGCAGCTGATCGGGCGGCCGCATCTGATGCGGCGTCTCACCCAAGGCTCCGGCGTCTTCATCGCCGGCCTCGGCCTGTCGCTCGCGCTGGTCCGGCGCCCGGTGAATGGATAGCGCCAAGATGATCGCTCCGAAAAGCTGCTTCTACGAGTCCCATGGCCTCAAGCTGCATTACGCCGATTGGGGCAACGAGAGCGCACCGCCTCTCATCCTGGTTCACGGCGGACGCGATCATTGCCGGAGCTGGGACGTCATCGCCCGCTCGCTGCAACCGCATTTTCACGTGGTCGCACCCGACCTGCGCGGTCACGGCGATTCCGACTGGACCCGGGGCGGCAGCTACGCCCTGACCGAATATGTCTACGATCTGACCCAGCTCCTTCGCATCATCGCAGCGCCCGAGGTGACGCTGATCGGCCATTCGATGGGAGGCATGGTGAGCCTGATCTTCACCGGAGCTTTTCCCGAGCAGGTCAGGAAGCTGGTCGTGCTCGACGGCGTCACCATGCTGCCGGACACGCCGAAACCGCCGGCGCATGAGCGCATCGGCAAATGGGTCACCCAGCTCGACAAGCTTCACGACCGCACGCCGCGCCGTTATGCGACCCTCGAAGCCGCCGCCGCGCAGATGGTGCTTCACAACAAGCGCCTCGCCCGCGACCTCGCGCTGCATCTCGCCACGCACGGCACGCGGCAGAACGACGACGGCACTTTCAATTGGAAGTTCGATCCCTATCAGCGCACCTCGGCGCCGCACCGGCTCTGGCCCGACGATCACGTCGCGCTGTGGTCGCGCATCGCCTGCCCGACGCTGCTGCTCAATGCCAGCGAGAGCTTCCTCGGCGGCACGCGGGCCGCGGGCTTGGAGCGCTATTTCCAGGATGCGCGCATCGAGACCATCTCAGGCGCCGGACACTGGCTGCAGCACGACAAGCCGGACGAGGTGCTGGGCGAGATCCGGCGGTTTTTGGGGCTAGACGAAGAGCGCCGCTAGCCCCGCTGTAGTAGCCCGCATGAGCGAGGCGACATGCGGGGCGCCACGAGCAAGAATCCCGGATATCGCTCCGCTCATCCGGGCTACGGCCGTCGCGGAAGAATCGCTAGCTCAACGTCCCCGCATGCACCCACCAGCCCGGGTGTTCGCGGCGGATCATGTCGGCGGCGGCCTGCGCCTCGTTCGCCGCGCCATAGATCGCAAAGCAGGTCGCACCCGAGCCCGACATGCGGGCCAGCTTGACGCCGCCGGACGCGCGCAGCGCTTCCAGCACCTCGCCGATGACAGGCTGGATGCGCAGCGCCGGTGCTTCGAGATCGTTGGGGACCTTTTCGAGAACCGCGACCCAATCGGCGATCGATCCGCCCTGCTCCGGCCAGGCCGGAGCCCGCAGCACCGCCGTGGCGCCGACCAGAAGCTCGCCGTTGCGCAGGCCGAGCTCCTTAAACACGTCCTTGGTGGCAACGGGCACGCGGGGATTGACCATCACGCAAGGCATGCTCGGCAGCTCGAGCGGCAACAGCTGCTCGCCGACGCCGGTCATGTCGCAGGCGCGCGAGAACAGGCACACCGGCACGTCCGCGCCGGTCGCGAGCGCGACCTTCTGCAGGCGGGGATCGTCGAGCGACAGATCGTTGAGACGCGCCAGGAGCCGCAGCGCCGCCGCCGCATCGGCCGAGCCGCCGCCGATCCCGGCCGCCACCGGCAGCACCTTGTCGAGCGCAAAGGCGCCCAGCTTCAGGTTCGGCACGGCCTCGGCCAGCAGCTTGGCGGCCTTGAACACCAGATTGTCGGATGTGTCGCCACAGGCCGCGGCCAGCGGCCCGGTGGTGGCGAGCCTCAGCTCGCCGCCCGGCTCCAGCGTGAGCCGATCGGCGCAGTCGGCAAACGCGACCACGCTTTCGAGATCATGATAACCATCGGCACGACGGCCGATCACGCGAAGGCTCAAATTGACCTTCGCCCGTCCTTCTTCAATCAACGCCGGCATTCGCGACGACCCCTTGCCCCTCGTTCGGATCAACCGCCCTTGCCGTCGTCCTTCTTCTTGTCCGCCTGCGCGGCCGAAGAGTTCGAATTGTCGTCGGTCATGCCGTTGGCGATCTTGGCCTCGATCTTCGGAAGCTCTTCCGGCTCGGGCTTGAGGTCGCGGGCGTGCGCCCACTGGAATTTGGCTTCCAGCGTGCGGCCGACGCGCCAATAGGCATCGCCAAGATGGTCGTTGATGGTGGGATCCTCGGGCTTGAGGTCGATCGCGCGCTCGAGGTTCTTCACCGCTTCCTCGTAATTGCCGATGCGGTAATGGGCCCAGCCGAGCGAGTCGACGATGTAGCCGTCGTCGGGACGCTGCTCGACGGCGCGCTTGATCATCTTCATGCCTTCGTCGAGATTCACGCCCTGGTCGATCCAGGAATAGCCGAGATAGTTGAGGACGTGAGGCTGGTCCGGCTGCAGCTCGAGCGCCTTCTTCATGTCGGCTTCGGCCTTGGCCCACTCCTTGGAGCGCTCCTCGCAGATGCCGCGATAATAGTACCAGACGCTGTTGGCCTTGTCGGCGCCGGCCGGCAGCACCTCGATGCCGCGCGAGTAGGTCGCGCCGCAATCGCCGAACTTCTTGCGGCCGCGCTCGATGTTGCCGAGCGCCATGATGGCTTCGAGATCCTTGGCATCATCGGTCGTGACGCCCTTGAGGATCTTGATCGCCTCCTCGGTGCGGTCGGCGGAATCCAGATCGATCGCGAGCTGGATCTGCGCGTTGCGCTTGAGCGGCGAGCTCGCCGGCACGCGCTCATAGACCTTGATCGCCATCTGCGGCCGCTTCACCGATTCATAGAGATCGGCGAGCGAGAGCAGCGCCAGCGGATGGGTCGGCTGCAGGTAGAGCGCGAGCTGCAGATAGACCAGCGCCAGATCCTCGCCGCCGCGGCGGGTCAGCGTGGCGCCGATGCCGTAGAGCGCTTCGGCAGCGCCTCCTTGCGCGGAATCGACCAGCGGCGGCATCTTCTTGCCGGCCTTGGTATCGCGCAGGCCTTCCACGATCAGCGGATGACGCGCGAGCTTCTTGTCGAAAGCCTGGTAGACATTGGTCGCGGCAGCGGAATCCTTGTTGCGCGACAGCCAGCGCCCATAGGCCTCGGTCACGCGCAGCATGGAATCGTCGAGCTTGTAGGCGCGCTCGAAGCGGGTGCCGGCGTCCTTCTCCTTGCCCGCGAGCTCGAGGATCATGCCGGCATGCAGGTCCTTGAACAGCGGATACCATTCGGGGCCGGCCAGCTTGTCGATGGTGGCGACGCCACCCTTAGAATCGCCCGCACCATAGGCCGCCCACCCCGACAGCAGCGTGGCGACGAGATCGGTGATCGGACCGCGGATCGACTGGTTGATGTTGGTCTGCGCCGCCGCGTACTTCTTCACCTTGAGGTCATGCACGCCGACGACGAGACGCGCGACGCGGTTGGTCTTGTCGATGGTGAGGATACGCTCGGCGAGCTTGACGGCTTCCTCGATGTCACCGTCGGCGACCGACGATATGAAGGCGCGATCGAGCAGCTCGTTGTTCTTCGGATCGGTACGCAGCGCCGAGCGGTAGAACGCGGCGGCGGAGGCGGCGTCGCGCTCGACGCTGGCATGGCGGGCGGCGAGATAGCTGCCGGCGGTGGTGAGCGACTTCAGATCGTTTCGGGTCGGAAACTGCGCCGCCGTATCGGAGGGATGATCCGGCGTCTGCGCCAGGACCCTGCCGGGGACGGTTGCGATCGCTGTGCCCATGAGGGCGATGGCGGCAACAGTCCAGCGGTTGAAACGATTTGAGAACATCAGGGCTCGCCTTGAGTTGGTAGTGCCTGGGTTTGCAGCAAATGGCCGTACCGCATGCGAACGCGGCCGGAGGCATCCGGACCCGGAACCGTCAGTCCGACAATGCCGCTTTTGGCGCGTCGCCGCAAGGATTCGGACCGGACGTCCCCCTCCGCTTGCCCCAAATCGGCCGGTAACTGGTCAGGAGCAGCCCCAAGACGCCGCCACTATGGCCGTATCGTGGCCGCGCCCCGTGGCCGCGGCCCCCTCCTCACGCGAACGTGCACCGGATCACCTTCGTGATCAGGTCCGCCCGTCCTGGCCGCCCTTACATCGCCTCGTAGTTCGGACCGCCGCCGCCCTCCGGAGGAACCCAGGTGATGTTACCGTTGGGATCCTTCACGTCGCAGGTTTTGCAGTGGACGCAATTCTGGGCGTTGATCTGGAAGCGCGGGCTCGCGCCCTCCTCGACCCACTCGTAGACGCCGGCCGGACAATAGCGATTCGAAGGACCGGCGAAGACGTCGTGCTCGGAGGTCTTCTGCAGGTTCATGTCCGCGACCTTGAGATGTACCGGCTGGTCCTCCTCGTGGTTGGTATTGGACAGGAACACCGAGGACAGCTTGTCGAAGGAGATCTTGCCGTCCGGCTTCGGGTAGCTCTTCGGAGTGTGGCTCTTCGCCACGTCGAGCGTGGCACGGTCGACCTTGGCATGCGACTGGGTGCCGAACAGCGAGGCGCCGAACAGCGTGTTGCACCACATGTCGAAGATTCCTAGCCCGGCGCCGATGAAGGTGCCGAACTTCGACAGCAGCGGCTTGGCGTTGCGGACGGGATAGAGGTCCTTGCCGACGACGGAATCGCGCCATGCATTCTCGTAGTCGACGAGCTCGTCATTGGCGCGGCCCGCGGCGAGCGCGCCATTCACATGCTCGGCAGCGAGCATGCCGGTGCCCATCGCGTTGTGCACGCCCTTGATGCGCGGCACGTTGACGAAGCCGGCGGCGCAGCCGATCAGCGCGCCTCCGGGGAAGCTCAGCCGCGGCACCGACTGATAGCCGCCTTCGGTGATGGCGCGGGCGCCATAGGCCAGCCGCTTGCCGCCCTCGAGCGTGGCACGCACCGCAGGATGGTTCTTGACGCGCTGGAATTCGTCGAACGGCGACAGATAGGGATCGTTGTAGTTGAGGTGGACGACGAAGCCGATCGACACCAGGTTCTCGTCGTAATGATAGAAGAACAAGCCGCCGCCGGTATCGTTGTTCAGCGGCCAGCCGACCGCGTGCTGGACCAGACCCTTCTGATGCTTGGCGGGATCGATCTGCCAGACTTCCTTGAGACCGATGCCGAATTTCGGCGGCTCGCTCTTGGCGTCGAGCGCGTATTTCGCAATGAGCTGCTTGGACAGGCTGCCGCGGGCGCCTTCAGCGAACAGCGTGTACTTGCCGAGCAATTCCATGCCGCGGGTGAAGGAATCGTTCGGCTTGCCGTCACGGCCGACACCCATGTCGCCGGTGGCGATACCGCGCACGGCTCCCTTGTCGTCGTAGAGCACTTCGGCTGCGGCGAAGCCCGGATAGATCTCGACGCCGAGCGCCTCGGCTTTGCGCGCCAGCCAGCGGCAGACATTGCCGAGCGAGCCGATGTAGCAATGATGATTGTCCATCAGCGGCGGCATGATGAAGTTCGGCAGCTTGATCGAGCTGGTCTCGGTGAACCAGAAGAAGCGGTCGTCCTTCACCTGGGTCTTGAGCGAGCAATCGGGATCGTCGCGCCAGTCCGGAAACAGCTTGTCGAGACCGGCGGGATCGATCACGGCGCCGGAGAGAATATGTGCGCCGACCTCGGAGCCCTTTTCCACCACGACGACGTTGAGATCGGCATTGAGCTGCTTCAGCCGGATCGCGGCCGACAGGCCCGAGGGGCCGGCGCCGACGATGACGACGTCGAATTCCATGGATTCGCGCGGGGGAAGTTCTTCGGTGCTCATCTGATCTCAGCCCTTGGACGGTCCTCGGTCGTTTGCGCCCCCTTGTTTCCGATTTTTCCGGGTAGGACAACCTCGGAATCGCATTTCGCCGGGATGCAAGTCCGGCCAAGGTGCTATAAAAGTCAGACTTTCCCATGATCCCCGAACCCGCACCCACCGTCCGAGAGCTTCTCGCCTTCTATCTGGAGGCCGGCGTCGACTGCGCGCTCGCCGAGGAACCGATAGACCGCCTGGCGGAAATCGACGCGCCCCCGCCGGCCCCGCGCGCGGTGCCAGCCGAGGCGCCTCGCCCGGTGGCCGCGCCTGCCACGATGCGCGGCGAGGCCGCGCCTGCGCCCGACATCGCCATCGCGTCGGCGCGCGAGGCGGCGCGCACCGCGCCGACGCTGGAGGCACTGCGCGAGCTGATGCAGAATTTCGAGGGCTGCGCGCTGAAACACACCGCGACGCGGCTGGTGTTCGCCGACGGCAATCCGCAGGCGCGCATCATGTTCGTCGGGGAGGCGCCGGGCCGCGACGAGGACATCGAGGGCCTGCCCTTCGTCGGGCGCAGCGGCAAGCTGCTCGACCTCATGATCGGCGCGATCGGCCTCAACCGCAGCACCGCCTATATCGCCAACGTGATTCCCTGGCGGCCGCCCGGCAACCGCACGCCGACGCCGCAGGAGACGCAGATCTGCCTGCCCTTCATCCAGCGCCACATCGAGCTGGTGAATCCCGACGTGCTGGTGACGCTCGGCAATCCCTCGACCCAGACGCTGCTGGGAACACGCGACGGCATCATGCGCACCCGCGGGCGCTGGTTCGAGTACGAAACCGGCCAGCGCACCATCCGCGCGCTGCCGACGTTCCATCCCGCCTATCTGCTGCGCTCGCCGTCGTACAAGCGCCTGGCCTGGCAGGATCTGCGCGCGATCGCGAAGGTGCTGGCGGGCTAACAGGCTGCCTGGGGTGGCGGGTTGGTGAGGGGCGGAAATACTCCCTCCCCGTCATTGCGAGCGCAGCGAAGCAATCCAGAATCCCTCCGGGGAAAGATTCTGGATTGCTTCGTCGCAAGGGCTCCTCGCAATGACGCCGGAGAGAGCACGTTTGCAGCTCACGTCCCCTTCGGCCGCACGATGGCCCAGCCGACGCGCAGAAGCTGCTGGCGTCCGGTCACCAGCCATTCGAAGGCGCGCGGCACTTCGGGCACGATGCCGGGAAAGCGCTTGAGGATGTCCGGCGGCGGCGTGCCCGCGGTATCCGCCGCGCGCCAGACCACGACGCCTCCGGTCTCGGCAAACTTGGCCTGGTTCATCCAGGGTGTGCGGGCGGGGTCGGCGTCGATGAAGAGATGCGGCCGGCCGGAATGCAGAGTGATCAGGCTCGCCAGCTGCGTCTCGCCCGCGACGGCGCGCAGGCGATGGTTGGTGCGGCGGGCAAAACTCTCGTCGAAGAAATCAGAGATCGCGCGCGCCGGCATCGAGGTCGCGATCTCGTTGGCGCCGGTAAAGGGCAGCAGCAGCACGGCGAGCACGACACCGATCGCGGGCGCCACGACGGCGGCGGCCCAGACCATCCGCAGCATCCGTGCGCGCCGCATCGCGATGAGATCGCCGGCCGCCACCACCACCGCAAGTCCGGACACGACCAGCACGACCCCGGCACCACCGACGAGGGAGTCGAGCCCGAGCAGGCCGGAGATCAGCACCGCACCGAGCGCCGGCGCCAGCGCGAAGAAGTAGACGAAGTTGCGCGCGAGCGGCTCGACCGGCGGCCGATAGATGATCGGCGGCTCCTCACCCTTGCCGGAAAACATGCTGGTGTTGAGGAAGGCCAGCGCGGGAATTGCGGCGGCCCCGAGGACGAGGCCACCGAGCAGCCAGGCCGCATGGATCGCGCGCGCGTTCAGATCGGTGACCGCAGGCAAGGTCGGCAGAACCAGCGTCTCGGCCCGCATCAGCCACGCCGCATAGGGCAGCGCCAGCACGGCCACGACGATCAACGCGAACAGCGGATCTAGCGCGAGCAGCGTGCGGCGGCCGCCAGCGGTCGAGAGCGCGAAGACGACGAGCAGGAGCAGCAGGAAGATCGCGGAAGGCGTCGTCAGCAGCAACAGGCCGGCCTCGATCGACCAGGCGAACCAGGCATTGCCGCGGCGCTGGCCGATGATCTGCCAGGAGTGCAGCAGCAGCAGCGCCCAGAGCGGCCGCGCCAGCACCAGCGGCCCGAAATCGAGCGCGGACGACGAGAAAGCGAGCGCCGTCATGGTCAGGAGCACGGCGAGCACCGCCTGCTGCGAGCCGACCACGGCGCGGGAGAGATAATAGAGCGTGATGAAGGTGGCGATCTCGCAGAGCTCGGCGAGCACATAGACGCCGAACATGTGGCCGCCGGCGGCGCGATAGGCGATGTCGGCGAGCCAGATCGGCAAGGGCGGGCCAAGATCAGTGCCGACCTGGTATTCGCGCCCGAAGGCCAGCAGCGTCGCGAGGCTGCCCGGCGGGCTGCGATAGAACGCCAGCGCCACGAACAGCCACATCGCGGCCTGAAGCAGCACGGCGATCCACACGATCAGCCGCGGCCGGGCGCGAATGAGCTCGATGACCAGGGAGGTAAACCGCATGCAACGTCCGAAAGATGCAGCCAACCCGTCCAGCCGGCCCTATTCGCTCACGACTACTTTGATAAGGGGCGTGACGCGTTGTGGCAACGACCGTCTGCTCGTCATGCCCGGGCTTGTCCCGGGCATCCACGTTCTTCGGAGCGAGCGGCCAAGACGTGGATGGCCGGGTCAAGCCCGGCCATGACGATTCGGAAACTGCGGGGGCTAGACCCTAGAGCCCAACCGAAGCGTCGACCTCGACGACTGCTTCCACCTGCACCTCGGTGACCGCAAACAGATCGGGCACCGGCGCGACGGTCCAGGGCATGTGCTTGGCGCGTGCGGCCGCGACGGGGGCGAAGAAGCTGCGGTGGTGGACGGTGGGACCGAGGCGGTTGAGCGCATCGAGATGATCGGGGACGCCGTAGCCCTTGTGCTGCTCGAAGCCGTAGCCCGGGCAGTCCTGTGCCAGCGCGCACATCAAGCGGTCGCGCGTCACCTTGGCGACGATGGAGGCCGCCGCGATCGAGAGCACGATACCGTCGCCGCCGATCACCGCCTCGCAATCGCACGCCGTATCGAGCCGGTCGCGGCCGTCGACGAAGACGTGGCGGGGCGCCTCGGGCAGCGCCACCACGGCGCGCTTCAGCGCCCAGAGCGAGGCCCTCAATATATTGTCGCGGTCGATTCGCGCGCGCGAGGCGACAGCGACCGAGACCTGTGCGGTGGCGCAGATCCTGTCGAACAGCTTTTCGCGCTCCTCGGCCGTCAGGCGCTTGGAATCGTCAATGCCGCGCGGGATGCGGTCGGGATCGAGAATCACGGCGGCCGCCACCACCGGGCCTGCGAGCGGTCCGCGGCCGGCCTCGTCGCAGCCGGCGACCGGCCAGATGCCGCGCTTGATCAGCGCGCGCTCGCGGCGGAAGCTGGGGGATGCGACGGCGATGATGCCCTTCTTCGCGGCGGGAGCTTTCGACGTCTTGCCCGCAGCCGCTTTCGCCGCCTTGGCGGGCGCAGCCTTCTTGGCGGCGTCCTTCTTGGCAGCGTCCTTCCTGGGCGCGCCTTTGGCTGGTTTCGTCGCGGACTTGTCCCGAATCATGGCCGGGATCGTGCGCAAGCAGCCTTGCCGGCGCAACCGGGAACCAGGCGCAATTCCCGCTATTCAGGCCGCCGCCCTACTCCGCCAGATGCACCCGCCGGTCCTCGCCGACCTCGATGCCCGGCGCGACCACGACCTCCCAGGGATGGCCGTCAGGGTCGGTGAAATAACCGGAATAGCCGCCGTAATCGGTCTCGTGCGCGGGCTTCAGCAGCCTTGCGCCCTTGCCGAGCGCGAAGGCCAGCACGGCATCGACCTCCTCGCGCGTGGCGCAGTTCCATGCGAGCGTCATGCCGCGGAAGGTCGCCGGCCTGGGATCGTCAGGCAGCCTGGCATCGGCGGCGAGCTGATCCCAGGGAAACAGCGCGAGCACCGGACCGCCGGTATCGTAGAACGCCACCGCCTCGCCAGTCGCTTTCAGCCGGCGCGAAAAACCGAGCGCGTCGTAGAAGGCGATGCTGGCGCGGATGTCGCTTACACCCAGGGTGATAACGGTGAGCCGGGGGACCGGCGGATGAAGTTCCTTGACCATGCAACGCCTCTTCCACTTTCGCTCAGAACAGACTGAGCTGATCGCCGTTCCGCTTCGGCCGCGCAAAATGATCCGTCGTCAGCCTGGAGCGCCGCTTGTTGAGCCCGAGCCGCTCGCAGGCGATCTCGAAGCGGCGGCCGATGGTCCAGGCCATCGGTCCCGTGCCCTTCATCCGCTCGCCCCATTTGGCGTCGTAGTCGCGGCCGCCGCGCATGTCGCGGATCAGGGTGAAGACGTGGCGATAGCGGTCCGGATAATTCGCCATCAGCCATTCGCGGAAGAGGTCGCGCACCTCCAGCGGCAGCCGCAGCAGCACATAGGAGGCTTCCCCGACGCCGGCATGGGCGGCGGCATCGAGGATGCGCTCGATCTCGGAATCGTTCAGCGCGGGGATCACGGGCGCGACCATCACGGTGGTGGGAATGCCGGCGTCCGAGAGCTGCTTCAGCGCCTCCAGCCGCTTCGTCGGCGTCGAGGCCCGCGGCTCCATGGTGCGCGCCAGCTTCGGATCGAGCGAGGTGACCGATATCCCGACCTTGGCGAGGTTGCGCTTGGCCATGCGCTGGAGAATGTCGATGTCGCGCACCACCAACGCCGATTTGGTGACGATGCCGACGGGATGGCCGGCACGCTCCAGCACTTCGAGAATGCCGCGCATGATTTTGCGCTCGCGCTCGATCGGCTGATAGGGATCGGTGTTGGTGCCGATCGCGATCATCCGCGGCTCGTAACCGGGTGCGGCGAGCTCCTTCTCGAGCAGCGCCGGCGCCTCCGGCTTCACGAACAGCTTCGATTCGAAGTCCAGTCCCGGCGACAGGCCGAGATAGGCGTGGGTCGGCCGCGCGAAGCAATAGACGCAGCCATGCTCGCAGCCGCGATAGGGATTGATCGAGCGGTCGAAGCCGATGTCGGGGGAATCGTTGCGCGTGATCACCTTGCGCGAGGTATCGACCGCGACGGAGGTCTTGAACGGCGGCAGCTCTTCCAGGCTCTGCCAGCCGTCGTCGAAGGCGACGCGGGCCTCGGCCTCATAGCGGCCGCTGGCATTGGACTGGGCTCCGCGCCCTCGCCGGCGCGCCCGGTCGATGGCGACGCCAAGTTCTGGAAAATCGGCCGGAAAGTCAGAGTCCACACCCGCCGGCTCGGAGGGCGCCTTGACCGGCGGGTGCTTGAGAGCATGAGAGGATGCTGCTGGACTCATGCAGGCAAGATAGCACGCAAATGGAACAAATCAAGAACACAAACGAAAAACTCGAAAACAACCCCCATGCAAAGTAGCCCGCCCAAATTTCGGGCGGGGTCCTTTGACCTCACGCAACACGCCCGTCGCAACCATTTCGTTTGATGCGGATCAGGGATCGATCGTCGCGGAACAATGTTGGTGACGATCGCTGGGTGAAGGTCAGCAGGAACATGACGAATCAACAACAATCGGCCTCAGGACACAGCGACCTCGAACTCCTCGATCGCTATTGGCGCGCCGCGAACTACCTCTCCGTCGGGCAAATCTACCTGCTCGACAACCCGCTGCTGCGCGAGCCCTTGCGCGCCGAGCACATCAAGCCGCGCTTGCTCGGCCATTGGGGCACGACGCCCGGCCTGAACTTCATCTACGCTCATCTCAACCGCGTCATTCGCGCACTGGATGTCAGCGTGCTCTATGTCTGCGGTCCCGGCCACGGCGGGCCCGGCATGGTCGCCAACACCTATCTGGAAGGCAGCTATAGCGAGATCTACCCTGATATCGCGCGCGATGCGGACGGCATGCGCAAGCTGTTCAGGCAGTTCTCGTTCCCCGGCGGCATTCCAAGCCACGCGGCGCCGGAGACGCCCGGCTCGATCCACGAGGGCGGCGAGCTCGGCTACGCGCTGGTGCATGCCTATGGCGCGGCGCTGGACAATCCTGATCTGATCGTTGCCTGCGTGGTCGGCGATGGCGAAGCAGAGACCGGCCCACTCGCGGCGTCCTGGCACTCCAACAAGTTCCTGAACCCTGCGCATGACGGCGCCGTGCTGCCGATCCTGCATCTCAATGGCTACAAGATCGCCAATCCGACCGTGCTGGGGCGGATGAAAGATGCGGAAATCCGCGATCTCTTCCGCGGCTTCGGCCACGAGCCGCTGTTCGTCGAGGGCGACGATCCCGGATTGATGCACCAGGCCATGGCGGATGCGCTCGATGTCGCGTTCGCCAGCATCCGTTCGATCCAGCAGCACGCCCGCGACGGACGGACAAGCATCGAGCGGCCGCGCTGGCCGATGATCGTGCTGCGCAGCCCGAAAGGCTGGACCGGCCCGAAAGAAGTCGACGGCAAGAAGGTCGAAGGTTTTTGGCGCGCGCACCAGGTGCCGGTCGCGGGCTGTCGTGAAAACCCCGCGCATTTAAAGGTGCTCGAAGACTGGATGCGCAGCTACGAGCCGGAAAAACTGTTCGACGCGAGCGGCGCGCTCATTCCCGAGCTGCAGGCGCTGGCGCCCGACGGCACCAGGCGCATGGGCGCCAATCCGCATGCCAATGGCGGCCTGCTCAGAAAGGAGCTGAAGCTGCCGGACTTCCGCAGCTTCGCCGTGAAGGTGCCAAAGCCCGGCGGCGTCACCGCGGAAGCGACGCGCGAGCTCGGCAAATTCCTGCGCGACGTCATCCGCCTCAACGCCGGGGAACGCAACTTCCGCATCATGGGGCCGGACGAGACCGCGTCGAACCGGCTGGACGCGGTGTTCGAGGAGACCGAGCGGGTCTGGATGGAGCCGATCGAACCTTACGACGTGCATCTGGCGCAAGACGGCCGCGTCATGGAGGTCTTGAGCGAGCATCTCTGCCAGGGCTGGCTCGAGGGCTATCTGCTCACCGGCCGGCACGGCTTCTTCTCGTGCTACGAGGCCTTCATCCACATCATCGATTCCATGTTCAACCAGCACGCCAAATGGCTGAAGGTGACGCGGCATCTGCCATGGCGGCGCCCGATCGCCTCGCTCAACTATCTCCTGACCTCGCATGTCTGGCGGCAGGACCATAACGGCTTCAGCCATCAGGACCCCGGCTTCGTCGATCTCGTCGCCAACAAAAAGGCCGACATCGTCCGCATCTACTTCCCGCCAGACGCCAACACGCTGCTGTGGATCGCCGATCACTGCCTGCGGACCTACAATCGCGTCAATGTCATCGTCGCCGGCAAACAGCCGGCGCCGCAATGGCTGTCGATGCAGGACGCCGCCACACATTGCGATGCCGGCATCGGCATCTGGGGTTGGGCCGGCACCGAGGACGCAGGCGGCGAGCCCGACGTGGTGATGGCCTGCGCCGGCGACGTGCCAACGCTGGAGACGCTCGCCGCCGTCGATCTGCTGCGCAAGGCGCTGCCGGACCTGAAGATCCGCGTCGTCAACGTCGTCGATCTCATGACGCTGCAACCGAAGGAGCAGCATCCGCACGGCCTGTCCGACCGCGACTTCGACAGCCTGTTCACGACGGACAAGCCCGTGATCTTCGCCTATCACGGCTATCCTTATCTCATCCATCGGCTGACCTATAACCGCACCAACCATGCCGGCATGCATGTGCGCGGCTTTGCCGAGGAAGGCACCACGACGACGCCGTTTGACATGGTCGTGCTCAACGAGCTCGACCGCTATCACCTCGCGATCGAGGTGATCGATCGCGTGCCCGGGCTTGCGACCAGGGCCGCGCAGGCCAAACAGCAATTCCGCGACAAGCTGATCGAGCATTCGCGCTATGTGAGGGAATACGGCGAGGACATGCCGGAGATCCTGGGTTGGGTCTGGCCCAACAGCTCCGGCGGCAACACCCCGGCCGGAGCCGGCGACTAGCCATGGCGGACACGGTCCTCGTCCTCAATTCGGGATCGTCGAGCATCAAGTTCGGCCTGTTCGATATTTCGGCGACCGAGCCCAGCCTGCTCTGCAAGGGCCTGCTCGACGAGCACGAGGCCAAGCCCCGGCTCGTGGTGCGCAGTCCTTCGGGCGAAGACCTGTTCGAGACGCGAAGCGACGCGGCGGATGCCGAAGGCAGCCATCTGTTCGCCGATGTGCTCGCCTTCATCGAGGAGCGGTTTGGCGAACGCAGCCTGCGCGCCGTCGGCCACCGCATCGTTCACGGCGGACCGGATTATTCAGGTCCTGTCGTGTTGACGGACGAGGTCACCGCGAAGCTCGAAGCCTTGACGCCGCTGGCGCCGCTGCACCAGCCCCGCTGCCTCGCGCCGGTCCGCACGCTCGCGGCGATCCGGCCCGCGCTGACGCAGATCGCCTGTTTCGACACCGCTTTCCACCACGGCCTCGCGCCGCCCGCGAGCCGCTTTGCGATTCCGCGGCGTTTCGAGGCGCGCGGTCTCCGCCGCTACGGCTTTCACGGCCTCTCCTTCGAATATGTCGCAGGCCGCCTTGGAGAGATCGCGCCGGAGCTCGTCGCTAAGCGCACCGTGATCGCGCATCTCGGCAACGGCGCCAGCCTGTGCGCATTGCGCCACGGCCGCAGCGTCGACACCACGATGGGGCTGACGCCGCTCGACGGTCTCGTGATGGGCACACGCTCAGGCACGATCGATCCCGGCGTGCTGCTCTATCTGCAACAGCACGAGAGGATGTCGCTCGAAGACGTCCAGCATCTGCTCTATCACGAGTCCGGCCTCCTCGGCGTCTCCGGCCTCTCCGCCGACATGCGCACCCTGCTGGCGAGCGGCGAGGCCGCGGCGCGGGAGGCGGTCGATCTCTTCACCTTCCGCGCGGCGCAAGCGATCGCGATGATGGCGACGACGCTTGGAGGGTTCGACGGCCTGGTCTTCACCGGCGGCATCGGCGAGCATGCCAAGGAGATCCGCAGCGCGATCGGCGAGCGGCTCGGCTGGCTCGGCGTGCGGATCGATGCGGCGGCGAATGACGCGGCGCGCGAGCGGATCAATGCCGACGACAGCGCCGTCGATGTGCTCGTGATCCCAACCAATGAAGAGCTGACGATCGCGCGGCACTGCGCTGCCCTGATCGGCGGACGTCACATCACGTGACATTTTTATGAATGATCTGCCGCAACGAGACCGTCAAAGTCTCGTGGCATAGGTGCCGCATCAATCATCGAGCGGACAGATCATGAAGACCCACATCATCGAAGAGCTCGGACAAGGCGGCATCCTGTTGCCCGCGCTGATCGCGGAAGGGCTCGCCGCCAACGATCGCATCAAGGTGCGGATGAGTGCATTGCAGGCGGCGGCACAGCATGCGCAGGATCCTGGCCGGCCCGCGAGTGACCTTGCCGTCGAAAGCCAGACGGCGGGCATTGCTCCCACCGTCATCGCGACACTGATCGGCGGAGCCCATCTGATCAGTCACGGCCGGCTCGCGGCGCCCGAACTGGCGAAGCTGATGCAGGAGATCGCGGACGATGCGGCGACCATGATCCGCGCCGTCGGCGCCGGCGCAGCGAGCGAAGGCGAGAGAGCGCAGACGCGCCTCGAGGCGATCCGCGCGGCCGGCCTGCTCGAGCCCAAAAGCGAGATCGCTCTGTCCCACATTGCGCGTCTGACGGGGGTCGCGGATGCGGGCGGCGACAGCCTGCATCGCCTCGTCATGGATCTGCACAAGCAGCTCAACAGGCTCGCAACGAGTTGCGCGGAAGAAACGCTCGACGGCGCCCATGTCTTCGGTCTGCACAGCGAGGACCGGACGGCGGTCGCCGCTTTCATGAAGGGTCTGAACGCGACGCGCGGTCTCAAGTTCAATCACCCCGGCCTCGACACGATGGCCACGCGAACCGACGGCCGGCTGCTGATCCAGAACGACATCGGCACCACGGACGCTCATGTCGTCGTGATCACGGTGAAGAAGAACGCGGTCACGGTGACCTACACCGACGTGCATCTGGCGCGCGCGAAATTCTTCATCTCGCTGTTCGACAAGTTCGAGGCGAATTGGAGCGGCCTCGATCGTCACACCGCCGCGGGCCTCGGAGACGACAATTCCTTCTATCTCGTCACCGGCCAATACCAGCCCGGACACGCCGCCGATCGTAACGAATTCCTCGCGGCGGTGGGTGCCGCGCTGGTCTTTCTGATCGACTGGAACAAGGCACGCAAGCTGCTCAGGACCTGGGTTGCCAAGGACGACGCGGTGCACATACTGGAATGGGGCGCGCGTCAGCGGATCGGCCATCGTGGTTTTCTCGAACTCGGCGGCAACGATCTGCTGGGCTCTGCGGTTCGGAACGCCGCCCCGGCGCGGATCGGCTTCGGCGAGCGGCTCGACCAGGCGCTCGGCCGCAGCGCCGCAATCGATTTTCTGAAGGCTTCGCTGCGCGCTTCCACCGAGGCATTGATCGCGGGCCGCTCGGTCAGGACGGTGCGCGACCAGATCGAAGCAGATCTGATGCGGCATCTGGATCGCGTTGACGGAGCTTTGCTGGCGGCGGTGCTGCGTCAAATCGGTCTCGCCCACGATCTCGTCGCGGCGATCTCGCGTCATATCGCAGCCTTGCGCTCCGGCCGGCCCGCCGACGCCACCCAGCTGACGCGGCGCTGCGGCATGATCGAGCAAAAGGCCGACAGAATCGCATTCGAGGGCCGCAACGAGGTCGACCGCCTCAATGCGCGACCGCTGATCGGGCAACTGATCGATCGTGCCGAGGAAGCCGTCGACGAGCTGGAACAGGCCGCCTTCATCGCCTCGCTGATGCCGGAAAGAACCGATCCGTCCCTGCTGGCGGCATTGGCAGAGCTTTGCGCCGTGGCAGAGACCGCGACCGAGGTCGCCGCGAGCGGCGTCGCCGCCGCGATCGACGTGCCGGAAGGACGGCACGCCGATTCCGAGGATGCTCTCGCCGCCGTGACCCGCCTGATCGATGCCGAACACGCCGCGGACAACCGCGAGCGCGCGACGACTGCACTGGTCTTCGGCGGCGGCTTCGACGTCGCGACCTCGCTGTCGGTGATCGAGCTCGCCCGCGCCGTCGAACGCGCCACCGACCGCTTCGCCGCGTTCGGCCATCTGCTCCGCCGTCACATCATGATCGATCTCGCAGCCTGAGGAAGCCACCATGCATATCGTGCGTATCGGCGCTGAAGCCTCCGAATTGCGGCCCGCCGAAGAGATCGGCGCCAAGGCCGCCAACCTCGCCCGCATGGCGGCCCTGGGCCTGCCGGTGCCGCCTGCCTTCGTGCTCCCGGTCAAGCTCTGCGCGGACATCGTTGCCGGCCATGCCCACGCCGCGCGGCATTTACGTGACGGCCTGGAGCAAGGGATCTCGTTCCTGGAGACCATCACCGGAAGGCGCTTTGGCGACCGCCGGCGGCCGCTTCTGGTGTCGGTGCGCTCGGGTGCGGCGCGGTCGATGCCGGGCATGCTCGACACCGTTCTCAATGTCGGCTGCACGCTGGATGCCGTGCATGGCCTGATCCGTGCGACCGGCCGGCCACGGCTCGCCTGGGATTGCCGGCGCCGCTTCCTGGAGAGCTTCGGCGAGACCGTGCTCAAGCGCGACCAGGTCGAATTTGCAACGCACATCTCCGAGCTCGTCGCGACCGAGGACGCCGGCAGCGACCGCGAGCTCGACAGTGAGGCGCTCGAGCGGCTCGCCGGCCGCGAGCAGTCGCTGATCGAGGATCGCGCCGATGGCTCCCTGGAGGATGCCTTCGCGCAGTTGGAGGCGGCAGCCCAAGCGGTCTATCGCTCCTGGATGAGCGAGCGTGCGCAGACTTATCGAAACCTGCAGCACCTCGAAACGCTCGAGGGCACCGCCGTCACCGTACAGGCGATGGTGTTCGGCAATGGCGGTCTTGCCTCTGGCGCCGGCGTGGCATTCTCGCGCGATCCGTCGACGGGCGCCCCCCGCCCGATGATCGACCTCGTGCTCGACGCGCAAGGGGAGGACGTGGTTTCCGGAAGGCGCGCGCCTGACACCGCCGAGGCCATTGCTCGCGAGCTGCCGAAGCTCGAAGCGGAGCTTGGCGATGTCCTGAGACGGCTCGAGCATGCCTTCGCCGACGTTCAGGACGTCGAATTCACGGTCGAGAATGGCCGGCTCTGGATCCTCCAGACCCGCACCGCCAAGCGCACGCCACGGGCCGCCGTCAGGATCGCGATCGACCTCGTGCATGAAGGCCTGATCTCGAAAGAGGAGGCATTGGGACGGATTGCGGGGATCGACCTCGCCTCACTCACCGAAACCAGACTGGTGTCCTCCGGCAAGCCCGCGACGACCGGCATCGGCGCCTCCGGCGGCATCGGGATCGGACGCGCGGCGTTCTCGTCCGAAAGCGCTCAGAGCCTGTCGGCAGCGGGCGAGCCGGTCATCCTGCTTCGTCCCGACACCAGCACGGCCGACGTCGCAGGCTTTGCCTTGTCGGCGGGCATCGTCACGTCAGTCGGTGCACGCACCTCGCATGCAGCCCTGGTGGCGCGGCAGATGGACAAGCCCTGCGTGGTCGGCTGCCGCGAGTTGAAGATCGATCCTGTCGCAAAGCGGGCCCAGATCGGCGATCTCGGCTTTGCCGAAGGGGATTGGATTACGATCGAAGGCGACACGGGTGAGCTTTATCTCGGACGCTGCGAGACGATCCGGACCCGGCCCGAAGCGGAGCTGGCCGAAATCGCGGCGTGGCAGACGCAAGGCCATCATGGCAGTCACGCGACCGCAACTCAGTGAATGCCGGCAAAGATCTGAAAGCACCCGATCGCGACCTCGATCACGATCAGGACCACGACCGCGATCTCCAGACGCAGCGAGCGCTGGGTGTCGATGATGTCGGTCAGGGCGTTGGCGGTCTCCGACACCGCCGAGAGCTTGCGCTCGAGCGTGTCGAGGCGTTCCTTCAACTCGTACTCGTCCTCGAGGCGGGAATAGAGGCGATCGAGCTCGGGCTTTTCCCAGAGCACGTCGGGCTTCTCGGCGATCGCGACGCGGCCGGCGACGCGCTGCTGCACCAGTAGTGCATTTCCGATCAGTCGCAGAATGCCCTTGCGCCGACGCGGGGTGCGGCCGTGTTCGGCGAGCTCGCGCGCAAAGGGCTCGATCACGTCGAACACCGCGGCGACGCGGCGCTCGTCGCGCGCCAGCGACGTGCTCTTGGCGAGCGCGTCCGCAACCAGCAGCAGCCGCTCGTCCGAGAATTTGGCGAGACAGATTGGACCGCCCGGCTGGATCGCCTCGGCGGCTTCGTCGTTGCAGAGCTGCGCCTGGGCGATCTCCTCCTCATACGGGCTGAGCTCTGCGGTCACGCGTGACTTCAGGTTGTCGATCAACACCTTCTCTTCGGACGGAAGCAGTCCGATCAGCACGACGACGCCGTAGCGGAAGATTACGGCAAGACCTGCATGGACACGGAAGGCGGCCGGCGTCGAGGACACCAACGTGCCGATCTCGAGGCCGGAAGGGTTGATGCGGTCGCCCAGCATAAGCGCGCGGATCCGCAAGGTCGGCACAGCCCCCGGCTTCGGCGATGTTGGCACCGTGCCAACGGCGAGTTGATCTGCATTCATATGGGGCCTCCCCCGGCATTGGGATCACGCATCTGTCCGGCCTTTCCTGCACGCTGCATCCACTTTGGCGAGAGACTGCCCATGCGCATCGCCGTGGAATTACGGTCAATTCGCTCGGGATGAGCTCGTGCCGAAACATTCGGCAACATTGCCAGCCTGCCCGTGACACAATTGGCTGCGATGAGGACCGCGGTTTACCATCGCACGCCGAAAGCGCCGCCGGAAAGTTGCCGACGGCAATGCTACGGGTCTATGACTGCCTCATGACGCGCGACGCGTCTCCCGAAATGCGGACACTGAAGCCTCGAGCATGCTGAGCGTCATCATTCCGACTGAAGGTGTCGAGCAGACGGCGGTGGCAACCCTGGCCGCGCTGGTGCCCGGCGCCGCTGCCGGCCTCATCCGGGAGGTGCTGTTGGTGGACGGCACCCGCAACGGCGTCATCGAGCGGGTCGCCGACGTCGCAGGCTGCCGGTTCGTCGGCTTCGAGGGCTCCTCCCAAGGCGCGGCGCTCGCCGCCGGCGCGCTCCAGGCGCGTTCGCCGTGGCTGATGTTCCTGCCCGCCGGTGCGGTGCTGGACACCGGCTGGATCGACGAAACCACCCAATTCATCCAGGCCGTCGCAACCAGCGGCCGGGATCGGGCCGCGGTGTTCCGCTATGCGCGCTCCCCTTACGCCGATACCGGATTGCGCGACATCCTCCGGGCCGTGGCGCGCAGGCTCGTCGGCCCCCTCGGCGACCAGGGGCTCCTGATCGCGCGCGATCATTACGACCGGATCGGCGGCTACCCACCGCAGGCCCGCCGCTCCGAGGCGCGGCTGCTCCGGCGGCTCGGCCGCTCGTCCCGGACCATGCTGCGCAGCCGGATCGTCATGGTCGGGTGAGCCGACCAGATACTTGCCAAAGTCAAATAATTATTTGACAATGGCAAGTATCGAGGTGTCCCATGCCATTCGAAGCAACCGACGACCAGATCGCCGCCGTCCGCGCCTTCAACCGCTTCTATACCCGCAAGCTGGGGGTACTCGACCAGCACCTCGGCAAGACCCCGTTTTCGCTGAGCGAAGCCCGGGTGCTCTACGAGCTCGCCCATCGCGACGATCTCGCGGCCAAGGAGATCGGCAACGAGCTTGGTCTCGACCCCGGCTATCTCAGCCGCATTGTCCAAAACTTCGACGAAAAGGGGTTGATCACGCGAAAGCCCCTCCCCGCCGACCGCAGGCAATATCAGCTCAGTCTCACCGCCAAGGGCCGCCAGACCTTCGCGAAGCTGAACGCGAGCTCGCAGAACGAGGTCGCGGCGATGCTGGCGCAGCTTTCGCCCGATGATGCAGCGCAGCTGACGCGGGCCATGGCGACCATCGAGACCGTGCTGGAGCCGCAACAAAGCCGGCCCGCGGCTTTCATGCTGCGCAGCCATCGCGTCGGCGACATGGGGTGGGTGACGTCCCGACAGGGCATCGCCTATGCCGCGGACTACAATTGGGACGCCAGCTACGAGGCGCTGGTCGCCGAGATCTGCGCGCAGTTCATCAGGAATTACGACGCCGCGCGCGAGCATTGCTGGATCGCGGAAATCGGCGGCGAGCCGGTCGGCTCGGTCTTCCTGGTCAAGGCCACCGACGAGATCGCCAAGCTGCGCCTGTTGCAGGTGGAGAAGAAAGCGCGGGGCCTCGGCGTCGGCCGCGCGCTGGTCGAGCAATGCATGCAGGGCGCGCGCGAGCGAGGCTACAAGAGGATGACGCTGTGGACGCAGAGCATCCTGGTCGCCGCACGCGGCATCTACAAGAGCGCCGGCTTCGAACTGGTGAAGGAGGAGAAGCACCACAGCTTCGGTGCCGATCTCGTCGGGGAGACGTGGGAGCGGGATCTGTAGAGCTGTCGCTACTCGTCAAAATCGTCGAGTGAAAAAAGTCGCATCAGCGCCGTGCCACGGACCGTGCGTTACGGACAGAGATCGTGGGCACGCTTCGCTTTGCCCACCCTACGATACTATTGACGCGGAGACACTCCCCGAGAACCATCCGCCCTACGCCGTCGCGCCCTGCGCCTTTGGCCTTCGCAGGTGCTCGTCCAGCCGCGGCATGATCTCGACGAAATTGCAGGGGCGCGTGCGGTAGTCGAGCTGGGCCGCCAGGATGCCGTCCCAACCGTCGCGGCAGGCGCCGGGCGAGCCCGGCAGGCAGAAGATGTAGGTGGCGCCGGCGACACCCGCGGTGGCGCGGCTCTGGATCGTGGACGTCCCGATCTTGGCGTGGCTCAGCATGTGGAAGGCGATGGAAAAACCGTCCATGCGCTTCTCGAACAACGGCTCGATCGCCTCCGGCGTGACGTCGCGCCCGGTGAAGCCGGTGCCGCCGGTGGTGATGACGACGTCGACGCCGCTATCCGCGATCCAGCGGCGGACGACGGCACGGATCGCCTCGACATCGTCGGTGACGATCTCGCGCGCGGCGAGATGATGGCCGGCCGCGGCCAGACGATCGGCCAGCGTCTGGCCGGACTTGTCATCGCTGAGCGCGCGCGTGTCGGACACGGTGAGCACCGCGATATTGAGCGGGATGAACTGTTTGGTTTCGTCGATCGAGGCCACGATTTCACTCCTGCTTCCCACCCAGCGCCGTCATCCTGAGGTGCGCGCCGTGCGGTGCAAGCGCACCGCAGGGCGAGCCTCGAAGGATGGGCCGCGGGCTCCGCCATCCCCCAGGGCCCGCCGAAGAGGCGGGCACCTCAGGATGACGCCACTACTCCCGGATTCCCAGACGCACAATTGCGCATCATAATTCCCGCAGCGTCCGGGGCACGAGACCTTGACGACTATCCCCCGCCACCGAACGTGTTGCAGGCCTGGACCGTGCCCTGCTGGTAGCCGGTCATGAACCATTGCTTGCGCTGCGCCGCCGAGCCGTGGGTGAAGGAATCGGGCACGACGCGTCCCGTCGCCTGGCGCTGCAGCGTGTCGTCGCCGATCGCGGTCGCCGTGGTCAGCGCGGCGTCGATGTCGCCGGGCTCGAGGAAGTTCGGACGCTTCTTCGCCTCGCGGTTGACCCAGACGCCGGACAGGCAGTCGGCCTGCAGCTCGACCTTGACCTGCAGCGCGTTGGCCTCCGCCTTGCTGCCGGCCTGCTGCTGCATCCGCGTCACGCGCGGAATGATGCCGAGCAGGTTCTGGATGTGATGGCCAGCTTCGTGCGCGATGATGTAGGCGGTGGTGAAGTTGCACGCCGACTTGCCGGAGCAACCGCGGAAGCGCGTCTCGACCTCGCGGAAAAAGCCGGTGTCAAGGAAGATGGTGCGGTCCGGCGGGCAGTAGAACGGCCCCATCGCCGATTCTGCCTTGCCGCAGCGGCCGCCATTGGTGACGTTGCGGAACAGCACGACCTTCGGGCCGGTGTAGGACTGGCCCGAAGCCTGGAAGATCTCGCTCCAGCGATCGTCGATCTCGCCGAGGATGCCGGAGATCATGCTGCCCATCTCGTCGGTCGGCGCGCCGCGCTTGGCCTGGGACGACGGGCGGTCGCTCTGGTAGCTCGGGGCCTGGCCGCCGCCGGTGAGGATCTCGGCGCCGCCGATCAGGATGCGCGGATCGATGCCGAAGGCATAGCCGACCAGGCCGAGGATGATGATGGTGCCGATGCCGAGCCCGCCGCCGCCCATGGGCAGGCCGAACCCGCCGCCGCCACCGCCGCCAAAGCCGCCACCACCTTCGTCGCGACGATCCTCGACATCGTCGCTGCGGCGGAAGTCATCGTAACGCATGGCGGCTTTCCCTCGGGTCCCGGATTGCAGTTTATCGTGCACAACAGCGCGAAAGCTCAACGCGCCACAGGCGTAAAATTTCCGTTGCTTTTATCAATATCGTGGCCGGCAAAAATTGCCTAGTGCGACAGCATGCCGGGGCGAGCAATTTTTTCCGGGGTCTGGCAATTTTTTCCGAGAGAAAATCGACGCCTTTTTGGCGCCACGATCACTCCCGCGACGCGGCGAAACGCGAAATACGCTGAAAAACAAGATGAATGCGCGCGAGCGATCGCGCGCGACGCGCGTCGCGCGATGTGCTCACGAAAGCGGCGGGTTAAGTCGATTTTTACTTTGCCGCTTCATTGTAACGGTCAGTCGGTTGTTTGGTCCCGCGTCGCCGACAGCGTCGCCTGAGTCAGAGTTCTTGAGTCATGGTAGAGTCGCGTCGCGGGGCGTCTGCAAGGGCGCCCCGCACAAATTTTGAGTCTCCGTCGCATCGTATCATCCTCGGCGATTGCGTCGCCGAGATGTCGAAGCTTCAGGCAGGTAGCGTCGATCTGGTGTTCGCAGATCCGCCCTACAATCTCCAGCTCAAGGGCGATCTCAAGCGCCCCGACGAATCCCACGTTGACGCCGTCAACGACGATTGGGACAAGTTCGAGTCGTTCTCCGCCTATGACGACTTCACGCGCGCCTGGCTGCTGGCCGCGCGCCGTGCGATGAAGCCGTCGGCGACGATCTGGGTGATCGGCTCCTATCACAACATCTTCCGCGTCGGCGCGATCATGCAGGACCTCGGCTTCTGGCTCCTGAACGACATCGTGTGGCGCAAGTCGAACCCGATGCCGAACTTCCGCGGCCGCCGCTTCACCAACGCGCACGAGACCATGATCTGGGCCGCGCGTGACGAGAAGGCCAAGGGCTACACGTTCAACTACGAAACGCTGAAGGCCGCCAATGAGGACGTGCAGGCACGCTCCGACTGGCTGATCCCGCTCTGCACCGGCGAAGAGCGCCTCAAGGGCGCCGACGGCAAGAAAGTGCATCCGACGCAGAAGCCGGAAGGCCTGCTCGCGCGCGTGCTGCTGTCCTCGTCAAAGCCCGGCGATCTCGTGATCGACCCCTTCAACGGCACCGGCACCACCGGCGCCGTCGCCAAGCGCCTCGGCCGCTCCTATATCGGCTTCGAGCGCGACAAGACCTACGCGAAGGCCGCGGAGCAGCGCATCGCCAAGGTCGTGCCGCTGCCGGAGGAAAGCCTCGCCCCGTTCATGACCGCGCGCGAAGCGCCGCGCGTGGCGTTCTCCGAGCTGATCGAGCGCGGCATGATCATGCCCGGCACGAAGCTGTTCGACGCCAAGAAGAAGCTCGGCGCGCTGGTCCGTGCCGACGGCGCCATCATGTTCGGCGACAAGGTCGGCTCGATCCACCGCATCGGCGCCGTGGCGCAAGGCGCCCAGGCCTGCAACGGCTGGACCTTCTGGCACATCGAGACCAAGAAGGGTCTCAAGCTGATCGACGAGCTCCGCGCCGAGATACGCGCCGGCATGGCGGCGGAGTAGCGTCCTCTCCGTCATTCCGGGGCACGCGAAGCGTGAACCCGGAATCCATCCAACCACGTCCATGCTGCCCAATGGATTCCGGGGTCGCGCCAAGAGGCGCGCCCCGAAATGACGGCGTCAGTGGTTGAATGCCGCGCCAGCCAGGACTAATCTCCCCCGATCAGCCCGTCCTGATCGGTCTTCCCATGCGTCGACAGTCCGAGACATTGCTGCTGGTGCCGCTGCTGCCGATCTTCCTGATCGGCATGTTTCCGATGTTCCTGATCGCCCTGCTCGGATTCTTCGGCCTCGCCCTGTTCGGCGTGCTGGTGATCTGTGTCGGGCTCGCCAGCAGCAACGAGGCGCACGACAATTTCAATCACGACATCATCGTGCACGGCTATGCCCGCGGATCGGAGCGCGCGGCGCGGGCTTCCCAGATGCATCTCGCCGCACGCCTCGGGCTGCGCCTGGAGGCCGTCGGCGCGGCGATGGTCCTTACGGCGGCGATCGGCCTTTGTTACGCCGGCTGATCTGCGTGCCGCGCAGATACCGCCCGGCAAACTCGCCGGTTGCCCTCTCCAACGCGCTTCGGGCAAGACAAGGCGGTCCCGCGGCGACGGCGCTGCGGTTGCCCTCGACAAAAAACTCTGGGGAGATGTGTGATGCTCAAATTCTATTTCAACGGCTCGCCGAACCCGACCAAGGTCGCGCTTTTCCTGGAAGAGGCCGGCCTGCCCTTCGAACCGGTCAAGATCGACACCCGCAAGGGCGAGCAGTTCGCACCGGACTATCTGAAGATCAATCCGAACGGCAAGGTGCCGGCGATCGACGACAACGGCACGATCGTGTTCGACTCGAACGCCATCCTGCTCTATCTCGCCGAGAAGACCGGCAAATTCCTGCCCGCCGCCGGCGTGCGCGGCGAGACGCTGTCATGGCTGATGTTCATCGCAACCGGCGTCGGCCCCTATTCCGGCCAGGCGGTGCACTTCAAGCATTTCGCGCCGAAGGACCAGAACCACGACTACGCCCATAACCGCTACCAGTACGAAACCGATCGCCACTACAGGATCCTCGACGCTCACCTCAAGGACCGCAAATACATGGTCGGCGACGATTATTCGATCGTCGACATGGCGCTGTGGGGCTGGGCACGGATGCTGTCGTTCAAGCTGGGCGACGACGCCGTGGCGCGATATCCCAACGTGAAGCGGCTGGTGGACGAGATCTCGGCACGGCCGGCGGCGGCCCGCGCGATCGCGCTGAAGGACAAGTTCACCTTCAAGGCCGAGATGGACGACGAGGCCCGCGCCAACATGTTCAAGCACATGGCGACCAAGGTCGCCTGATCGCACCACGCCGACTGCCGGGCCACGCGCATGCGCGTGGCCCTTTGCTTGTGACGCCTCAGGCGGCGTGAACCGAGCTCAGGAACTTGGCGACTTCCTGCTTCAGGCGGTTGCTGTCGGCCGAAAGCGAGCGTGCCGCGGACAGCACCTGCGACGAAGCCGAGCCGGTGTCCGAAGCGCCGCGCTGCACGTCGCCGATGTTGGACGACACTTTTTGCGTGCCATGCGCCGCCTGCTGGACGTTGCGCGAGATCTCCTGCGTCGCCGCGCCCTGCTGCTCCACGGCGGCCGCGACCGTCGAGGAGATCTCCGACAACCGCTCGATGGTGCCGCTGATTTCCCGGATGGCGCCGACGGATTGCTCGGTGGCGGCCTGGATACTGGAGATCTGCTGGCCGATCTCGCCGGTTGCCTTCGCGGTCTGCTCGGCGAGCGCCTTCACCTCGGAGGCGACCACGGCAAAGCCGCGGCCGGCATCGCCGGCGCGCGCCGCCTCGATGGTGGCGTTGAGCGCGAGCAGGTTGGTCTGGCCGGCGATGGTGCTGATCAGCTCGACGACGTCGCCGATCCGTGCGGCGGCCTTGGAGAGCTCGCCGACGCGCGCATTGGTCCGGCTCGCCTGACCGACGGCCTCGCCGGCGATGCGGGCGGACTCCTGCACCTGTCGCGCGATCTCGGACACCGAGGAGGACAGCTCTTCGGTCGCCGAGGCCACCGCCTGGACGTTGGCAGAGGCCTCTTGCGAAGCGCTGGCGACCTCCGTCGACAAATCCTGCGCCCGCGAGGCGGTCGTGGTCAGGGTGCCGGCGGAGGCTTCGAGCTCGTTCGACGCCGACGACACCGTGTTGACGATCTCGCCGACCGCCTGCTCGAACTGATCGGCGAGCCTGACCATGTCCTTCTTGCGGCTTTCGGCCTGCCGCGCCTCGAGCTCGGTCTGCTCGGCGCGCATGCGCTCGGTGTCGATCATGTTGTCCTTGAACACCTGGATCGCCTTGGCCATGTCGCCGATCTCGTCGGCCTTGCCGCGGCCGGGAATCTCGACCGCGAGATTGCCGCCGGCGAGCAGCCCCATCGCGCGCGTCATCGACGCCAGGGGGCCGACGATGCTGCGGGCGATCACGAAGGCGACGATGACGCCGAACAGCACGGCAAGACCGCCGGCGATCTCCTGGATGGTCGTCGTGCCCGCGATCACGGCTTCGGCCTGGCTGCGCGAGTCCTGATAGTCCTTCTTCAGGGTCGTTTCCGCGGCCTTGAGCCTGCCGATGCTGCCGACGATGAGGGGCGCGAGGTTCTTGTGATAGATCTCGTCGGCCTGAAGTATCGCGGCGGAGGTCGTCTCGAACGCGGATTTGTAGACGCCGAGCGCGGTCTTCACCGGCGCGAGCGTGGATCGCAACTCCGTCGCCTGCGGGCTCTTCTCGATCGCCGCGAGCCGTTGTGCCGCCCTGTCGACGTTGGCCCGGAAAGTCGCCGGTCCCTGTGCGTCGCGCAGCGCCAGGAAACGCCAATTGGCGACCCGCACGAGGAGGATCCTGGATTCGAGGTCGGCGACGAGCGCCGCGGTGTCCTCGTCGACGGCTGCGCGTGCCGTATCGGCCAGCTTGCCCATCTTGACGGCGAGATCCTCACCGCTCGGCAGCAGCGTCGCTTTGCCTGTCCTCGCCTCGTTGACGGCGTCTCCGAGGTTGTCACGCAGGCGTCGCATTTTGGCGATCTCGTCGACGAGGCCGTTGTAGAGCGCCCGCCGCTCTTCCGAGAGCGTCCCCTTCGCGCCGACCTGCAGCAGCTCGGTCGCCGCGGCTTCCCGCTCCTGCGCCTCTTTCATCGCCGGCTCGTTGGCGTCGTAGACGTAACGCAGATTGGCCCGCTGGATCGCCTGAAGATGCGCCGATATCTCCAAAACCCGCGCCGTGCTGTCCGAGAGTGCGGATTGTCTTGCGACCTGATCCTGCACCGACCGTAAATTCCAGACGGCAACCACCGCCATCACGAGACCAACCGCCACCAGGGCCATGAAGCCTGCGTACAGGCGTCCCCTGATCCGCAAACGAAACTTCGGCATTCCCACTGTCCACCCAGATGCATTCCACTTCGAGCGGCCGAACGATTCCGGCGATCGTCACCGGCCACCCTGGCAGCCGCGCGTCGCATCCTTGCGACCCACGCTGCACCGCGACACAATGGGGGACACTCGTTAATTGAACCTTCAAATTCTTCGCGCGTGCGCGCATCGACGCACCTGACATCTGCTGATTTTATCGGCAGCTATGCAGAGTCGTGCAGAAATTCGCAGCGGCGCGCACAGCTCAGCTTGGCTCGGCGCTGGCCCGCTGCAATTTGCCGAGCGCGTGCTCGACCACTTCGAGCGTATACGGCTTCTGGACGACCGGAGCCGACGCCAGCTCCTCCGGGATCGGCGCGCGCTCGCCATAGCCGGTCGCGAAGATGAAGGGCACGCCGATCTCCGTCAGCTTCTGCGCCACCTTGATGCTGCTCTCGCTGCCAAGGTTGAGGTCGAGCAGGGCAAAGCCCGGCCGCGTGCGTTCGATCGAACGCAGCGCCTGATCGACGCTCGCGGCGGTGTCGACGTGGCGGGCGCCGAGATCGAGCAGGATGACCTCCGCCGCCATTGCGATGATCAGATTGTCCTCGACGATCAGCGCGGTCTCGGACAGCCGGGGACGGCTGGACTTCTGTTCCTCGATGCGCATGGCGGCTCCTGCTATTGATGGCACCAGTTCGACGAAGTTGGCGGGAATGACGAACTTCGCCTGCACGCCCAGAAGGTCGAAGCGAATCTCGGCGTCGCCCTTGAGATCGAACGGCACCGACCGCTCGATGATCGTGGTGCCGAAGCCGCGCCGCGAGGGTGGCTGCACCGGCGGGCCGCCGCTTTCCTTCCATTCGATCACGAGGCTCGACGAGGGATCGAGGCGCCAGACCACCTCGACACTCCCCGTGGAATCGGCGAGCGCGCCGTATTTGGCGGAGTTCGTCATCATCTCGTGGACGACGAGGGCGAGCGTGGCAAATGCCTTGGGATCGAGCGCGACGTCCGGCCCGCCCATCTTCACCCGGCCCGCGCGCGCCCCGAGATAGGCGCCGGCCTCTGATTCGACGAGGGTCCGCAGCGCCACCGGCGCCCAGTTCAGATTGGTGATCTGGTCATGCGCGCGGGCCAGAGCCTGGATGCGGCCGCCGAGCACGCCGGCAAACTCCTCCACGCTCGTCGCGGTATCCTTGCTCTGCGCCACCAGCGCACGGACAAGGCTGAGGATGTTGCGGACGCGGTGATTGAGCTCGGCGATCATCAGCTCCTGCCGCTCCTGCGCACCGCGCCGCTCGCGCGCGGCAAGGTCCGACAATTGCAGGATCACTTCCAGGAGAGTGACGCGCAGGCTCTCGGCGATACGGATGTCGGCCACCGACCACGGTTTCGACTGTCCCGCCACCGTCTCCTGCCAGAGCTCGAAACTCTTGCGCGGCGTCAGCCGAGGCCCGTTCGGGCCCTCCTCGTAGACCTTCTCCGGCGCGCCCGCCCATGTCACCGAGCGCAGCACCTCGCGACGGAAGAAGATCAGGCAGTCGCGCGGCGTGCGCGAAATCGGGATCGCGAGAAATCCCGCCGCCCTGTCCCTGAAGGATTCTCCGGCGGCATAGACCTTGGCGATCTCCGCGCTGGCGCAGATCCGGCCCGGCGAGGTCCGGTTGATGAACGCGACCAGCTCCTTCACCTCGTCCTCGGTCGGCGTCTCGCCGTCGAGCGTGATCTTGTTGTCGGACCAGACGGCAGCACCGTCGCAGGCGATCATCTTGCGGAAGTCGGCGACGAAATCGACGATCGCCCGACGGCTATGCTCGTGGGAGGCTGCCGACTCGATCAGGCGCTCCTGGATCTGGTGGGCCCGGGCCTCGTAGGCGACGTCGCCTTCCCGCTCGCGTCCTTCCACGATCCAGGAGAACATCTGGCCGAACAGCTCGGACGCCGTACGCTTCTCGAACGAGATGTAGCGCGGCGAGTAATGATGGCAGGCAAACAGCCCCCACAGCTTGCCGTCGCGCAGGATCGAGACCGACATCGAGGCACCGACGCCCATGTTGCGCAGATATTCGATGTGGATCGGCGAGACCGAGCGCAGCACGCTCATCGACAGATCGAGCAGACCCGCATTGTGCGTGGCGGTCGACAGCAGCGCTGCGGGGGTCTGGTTGATGTCGGCGATGATGCGCAGCCAATTGCGTTGATAGAGGATGCGCGCCTGCTTGGGGATGTCGGAGGCCGGATAGTGCAGGCCCAGAAACTTTTCGAGGCCCGCTTCGGCGGCCTCGGCAATCACCTCGCCGGACCCGTCCGGGTGAAACTGATAGACCATGACCCGGTCGAAGCCGGTCAGCGCCTTGAGCTGACGCGCCGCCTCGCGCGCGAGATCGGTCATGCCGCGCGTCTTGCGGATCCGGTCGAGCATCAGGCGGACGAGCTCGCCTGAATTGACGCCCGGCTCGTGGACGCTCGGCTCCGCCTCGATGATGAGATAGACGCCGGAGAAATGGATCGAGAGGTCGTAGAGCGGCTTGCCGGCCTGGAGCGCGACGCCGAACAGGCGCTCGGTCGCATCCGGCCCGCTCAAATGGTCGACGCGGCTGCGGATGGTCTCGACGGCAGCCTCGGAGATGACGCCAGCCAGGGGCCGCTGCAGCAGGTCGGCGACGTCGCTTCCGAGAAAGCCCTCGACATTGTCGGAGGCCATGCAGATCGTGAAATCCGAGAGCACGGCAAGCATGAACCCGAACGGCTGCACGCTGCCGGGGATGTGGATCGGCTCGCGATCGCAATTGGTGAGATTAACCGCCTCGCTCATGCGCGGTCCGCCGCCCGCTCGAACGCGGCGAAGGCCGCCCTCGCCGCCTCGATCACCTCATCCTCGTCGTAAGGCTCCTCGCAGGCCTCTTCACTTTGCAGCCTCGACAGAAAACTCTGCCAGAGCCGCTTGCCGGCGCCGTGGCCGAGATAGGCCGTTGCTTCGCCGATCCGCGGATCGGCAGAATTCGCGATCGTCTTGAGCAGGAATTTCGCCCCGAGGCGCGAGCCTTCGAGCACATACATCGTCCCCAGCACGCCGCCGGGCGTCATCGGCGGCACCGAGACGGTCGCCTGCGCGTCGCGGCCGAGCCGCGCCAGATCCGTCGCGATCGCCTGGCTGCGCGCCCGCTCCGGCCAGTCCGGAAACATCTCGGCGACACCGGCTTCGACGAGGGCGGCCTCGAGCGGCAGCAGGGCGCCGGCGTTGGCCTGAAGGAAGCGGCGATAGCCGGAAAAGACCGTGAGATCGAACGAGGAGAGCTGGGCGTCGAGCTCGCGGTGCGCCGCCGATGTCGCGTCTCTCAATCTTTCACGGAGTCCGGAAAGGCTATGGCCAACCCGTGTCGAAACGTCCAAAGCCCCAGCCAGCATGAAATTCCCAAACGCGCGCAATGCCTGGGGCGCGATTGCCCCGGACCCCTGCAAACGCGGCTGGAAACTCAAAGGTTCCCGAAAGGATCCTAAAAAAATCGAGGCGGGAGAATGGCCCCGCCTCGCCTGTCCGCCTTACCGGGGCCGACAGAGCTCGTACTCGATCTCCGCCCGGGTGATGCCGCAGTCCTGAAGCTCCCGGTCGGTCATGGCGGCAAGGCGAGACCGGGTTTCGGCCCGCTGCCGCCTGAGACGGACCCCTTGCATCAGCGCCCGCCACCACGGCGCGACCATCGCCGACCGGATCGGACGACGCCGGCCGGCCGACGAGATCATGGCTAGTCCGCTCAGCTTGCGGCCCTCGCCGCTTGTGCCGGCGGGAACGGGCCCAGCGCCCTCTCGGTCAGGATCGAGTCGCAGTATTCCCGGATCTCCTTGATCCTGCCGTCCTCGAGACGGAACACCAGGCAGTAATCATTGTCGTAGCGCACCCCTTCCGGCGTGACGTTGTCGCCCTTGGCTTCCACCACGACGACGTCGCCATCGGCGATGAAGCGGTGAGCCACGGTGCGCGTCCGGTCGCGTAGGCGAGTGCGCACATAGCCGTGCAGATCCTTCAGGATCGCCTCCTTGCCGGTGAAGGTCTGCGACCAGGAATACTGGCCGGTGACGACCCATCTGGCATCGTCGGCAAGGCTTGCGGTGAACAGGGCACGATCGCGCGCGGCCGGATCGGGGTTGGCGGCAGCGGCGAAAATGTCCTGCATCAGTTTCTTGTTGGCGGCAGCGCTCATGGCGGCATCTCCTTCGGTGAGAACGTCAGGGATCATCGCCGCGCGCGGATAATTCTTCAAATCGATAGCCGGTATGATATCTATTCACCCCATGAATTTGAATTCTCTTGACCTCAATCTTCTGACCGCACTCGATGCGCTGCTGCGCGAGGCCAATGTCAGCCGCGCGGCGATGCGGATCGGCCTGTCACAGCCCGCGGCCAGCCACGCGCTGCAACGCCTGCGCGACATCTTCGGCGATCCGCTGCTGGTGCGCACCGGTGCCCGCATGGAGCTGACGCCGCGGGCACAGGCCCTGCGCGCGCCACTGGCGCAGGCGCTGGACCAAGTGCGCGGGCTGTTCGTGCCGGAGGAATTCGACGCGGCGCGCAGCGAACGGCAGTTTCGCCTGATGATGCCCGATCTCGCCGTCGAACTGTTGATGCCGCCGCTGATGGAGAAGGTGACGCGGCTTGCGCCGAACGTCCGCATCGACGTGGTGCCGTGGCGAGGGCCTGCGATCTTCCACGCCGAATTCGCCCGCACCATCGACCTCGTGATCTCGCTCGGCAATGCGTTCAAGGGCTTTCATCGCCAGTTGCTCTACACCGACCGCGATGCGCTGGCGGTGCGGCGCGGCCATCCGATGGCCTCGAAACTGAAGCGGCGCGAGACGTTCCTGGCGGCCCGCCATGTCGGCGTGATCATCCGCGGCCAGCCTGAGGATCTGATCGACACCTGGCTGCGGGCCAAAGGCATCGAGCGGCACATTTCGCTGGTCGTGTCGGGCTATCTCGAAGCGCTGCACGTCGCCGCGCGCACCGACCTCGTCGCCTTCGTGCCGCGCCGGCTGATCGCGGCCCTCTCGAAACGGCTCGGCCTCGTCACCGTGACGCCGCCGCTCGACCCGGGGATCGACGAGCAGTTCATGTTCCATCCGACACGCGCGCAGATGGACCCCGGCTCGATCTGGCTGCGGCGGCTGATGCTGGAGACGGGCCGGGAGCTGGAGAAGGAAGCGTAGGGCGGATTAGCCGAAGGCGTAATCCGCCAAAAGCTTCCTGCTTGGAAACCAAAGCGGCGGGTTACGCTTCGCTAACCCGCCCTACGTTTCGTGGACACGCGCTGCGCGCCCTACAAGAGGCGTGCGCTTACGCCTTCTGCGCGGCCATCACCTTTGCCACGGCGGGGCGATCCGACATGCGTTTGAAATGGTCGGCGATCTTCGGCGTCGCGTTGATGTCGACGCTGTCGCCTTCGAGCCAGGTCGAGAGCGTGAAGAGATAGGGGTCGCAGATCGTGAACTGATCGCCCATCACCCAGGGGCCCCTGAACATCTTCTGCTCCATCAGCGCGAAGCAGGCGGCCATGGTCTGCGGGACCTTCGCCTTCATATCGGCGAACGAGCTCTCCTGCGTCGCCCAGCGCGCACCGCGCATCTTGTGGGCGTGGTTGATATGCACGGTCGAGCACAGATACGAGTTGAATGACTGCACCTGGGCGAAGTCGAAGGGATCGTCGAGCGGCGCCAGCTTCGCCTTGGGGAACATCTGGGCGACGTAAGTCAGCATCGCCGGCGTCTCAGTCAGGATGCCGCGATCGGTCACCAGGGCCGGCACGCGGCCCTTCGGGTTGATCTTGAGGTAGTCCGGACTGTTCTGCTGGTTGTCCTTGAAGCTCAGCCGTTCAGCCGTGTAGTCGGCGCCGGCCTCCTCCAGGGTGATGTAGGTGGCGAGCGCGCAGGTGCCGGTGGCGTAGTAGAGCTTGAGCATGTCGGACCTCATGGGAAAGCCCGAGGTTAACGGCCCTCCGCCCCGCCGTCCATAGGGACCTCTTCGCAGTTGCCCACCGCCGCCCGGCCGTGCGAAGACGCCGTCAATTGGAGGGGGATTTTGTCATGACGGTACTCATCGCCGGTGGCGGCATCGGCGGGCTGACGCTTGCGCTCAGCCTGCATCAAATCGGCGTTCCCGTAAAAGTGTTCGAAAGCGTCGCCGAATTGAAGCCGCTCGGCGTCGGCATCAACGTGCTGCCGCACGCGGTGCGCGAGCTGATCGAACTCGGGCTTCTGGACAAACTGGATGCCAGCGGCGTGCGGACCCGCGAGCTCGCCTATTTCTCCAAGTACGGCAAGCCGATCTGGAGCGAGCCGCGCGGGTTGGAGGCGGGTTACAAATGGCCGCAATTCTCGATCCATCGCGGCACGCTGCAGCAGCTCCTGCTCGACACCGCGGTCGAGCGGCTCGGCCGCGACAACATCCTGACCAGCCATCATCTGACCGGATGGACCGAAACCGAAGGCGGCGTGCGCGCCGACTTCATCGACCGGACGACCGGCAAGGCCGCCGGGACCCATGAAGGCGCGATCCTGATCGCCGCGGACGGCATCCATTCCGCCGCGCGAGAAAAGCTCTATCCGAACGAAGGCCCGCCGATCTGGAACGGCCGCATCCTCTGGCGCGGTGTCACGCCGGCGAAAGCCTTCCTCACCGGCCGCACCATGATCATGGCCGGCCACGAGATCCTGAAATTCGTCTGCTATCCCATCAGCAAGGAGCCGGACTCAAACGGCAACCATCTGATCAACTGGGTCGCCGAGCGTCACATGCCGCCGACCTATCAATGGCGACGCGAGGACTATAACCGCACCGCGCGGCTGGAGGAGTTTCTGCCCTGGTTCGAGAGCTGGCAGTTCGACTGGCTCGACGTGCCCGGCCTGATCCGGAACTGCCCGCATGCCTACGAATATCCGCTGGTGGATCGCGATCCGGTCTCGCAATGGACCTTCGGCAAGGTCACGCTGATGGGCGATGCCGCGCATCCGATGTACCCGATCGGCTCGAACGGCGCTTCGCAGGCGATCCTCGATGCCCGCACCGTCACGCGCGAGATTTTGGCGCACGGCTCGACGAGCGCCGCGCTGCTCGCCTATGAGGCGGAGCGCCGGCCCGCCACCACCGACCTCGTCCTGCTCAACCGCAAGAACGGTCCCGAGCAGGTGATGCAGCTGGTCGAGGAGCGCGCGCCCGACGGCTTCAAGGTCGTCACCGACGTGCTGTCGCAAAAGGAGCTGGAAGACATCGCCGCGAACTACAAGCGCGTGGCGGGATTCCAGGTCGAAGCGCTGAATGCCAAGCCGCCGATCGTGAGCAAGGACGCGCGGGCGCGGGCGTGAGTTTGGGCCAAACGTAGCGCGGATTTCCAGGGTTCGTCATGCCCGGGCTTGTCCCGGCCATGACGACGCGGAAGCTAAGGCGCGGGAACACCAATATCTTACGCGAAGCAGAAAGCCCCTTACTTCCCGACCACCCTCGCCGCCTCCAGCAGCCGCTCGCTCGCGCTTGCCGTCGCGAGCACGGTGCCGTCCTCCGCCATCAGCTTGGCCTCGACGAAGGCGATCGTCTTGCCGAGCTGGGTCACCCTGGCTTCGCCGATGATCGGGCCGGGCCTGGCGGGGCTGAGAAAATTCACGGTCATGCTGATCGTGGTGGTGTAGAGCCGGCCTTCGCTCATCACCAGCACGGCCGGGCCCATGGTGTCGTCGAGCATGGCCGAGAGCATGCCGCCCTGGATGAAGCCCGCCGGATTGCAGAACTCCGGCTTGCCCTCGAAGGCAAGCCTGATCCAGCCCTCCTCGGGCCGGGCATCGAGCAGCCGCCAGCCGAGCAGTACGGCGCAGGGCGGTCTTGGAAAATCGTCGAGCGCGGTCTTGACCATGCGGCACCTCCGGTTCCGTCGATAGCGCAGGCCTGCTGACAGCCTCCTGTCAGCAGCGGAAGGCAACAGCCCGGCGGATCCCCCTAGTTGGAACTCATGGAACCCGAGACATTCAATTCGCTTCAACCAAACGGATTTACGACCGATTCAATACGATCCAATCGGGAAATCCGCCGGTAAGCGGTTGGCAGCTACCTCATGGGACAAGCGACGGCGAAACCGGAGCCTCTCCATGCGGACCTTCCTGCAACGGGCAATTGACCGCCTGCATGCCATCGAAGATCGACTGACGGTACGAACGCAGATCGCCGCGGCCGTCGCCGCGATGTCCATCGTGCTGGTCGGAACACTGGCCGCCGGCGCGGCGCTCATCAGCTACAGAAACACCTCCGCCCTGATCGAAAGCAGCCTGGCCGGGATCGCCTCCAGCACCTCCGGCCGGCTCGACCGCTTCATGGCGACGCGGCAGCAGGAAATGAAGCTGTTCGCCGAGCTTCAGCCCATGCAGCGGCTGTGGCAGGGCAATCCCGACGAATTGCGCAGCGCGCTCGAGGCGCTCCAGCATTCGTTCGATTTCGCCTGGATCGGCTTTGCCGATCTCGACGGCAACGTCGTCGCCTCGACCGGCGGCCTGCTGCAAAACAAGTCCGTAGCCGCGCGTCCCTGGTTCAAGCAGGGCCTCGACAGAATAGCCGTCGGCGACGTGCACGAGGCCATCCTGCTGGCCTCGTTGCTGGTGCAGCGCGCCAACAACGAGCCCTATCGCTTCGTCGATATCGCCGTTCCCGTCCATGATGCCTCCGGCAAGCTGCTCGGCGTGCTCGGCGGACATCTGGACTGGAACTGGGCTTCCAACCTGATTAAGGACGCCGAAGCCAATGACGGCAACACCGACACGGAGCTCTCGATCCTCAGCAAGGGCGGCATGGTGCTGGTCGGTCCGCAGAAGGAAACCGTCCGCTATGCCGGCAACGAACTCACCGACATCCTGAAGGCTCGCGACGGCACGTTCCAGGAGACGGCGGGCGGACGGCAAATGCTGACCGCGTTCCATGTCGGCCGCGGCTATCGCGACTATCAGGGGCTGAACTGGATCGTCACCGCGAGTCAGCCGGCGAGCGTGGCGCTCAAGGCCGCGATCTCCTCGGCACAGACCATCCTCGCGATCGGCGGGGTCATCGCCCTGATCGCCCTGTCGCTGGCCTGGCTGGTCTCGCGCCGGATCGCTGGCCCCATCATCGCCATCACGCAGGAAGCCGATCGCATCGGACGCGCCCACGGCCCGACCATGCTGGCGCGGCAGAGCGGCTCCGCCGAGGTCGTCCAGCTCTCGCGCGCGCTGCGCTCGCTGCTTCGCCGCATCGGACTCGCCGAGGAGCGCACCAAGGAAGCCGAGCTGCGCGCGACCGAGAACGCGATGCAGCTCCAGGAGGACATGCTGAAGCTGCGCCAGCTCGCCGACACCGATTTCATGACCGGCCTGATGAACCGCCGCTCCTTCCTCGCCGTCGCCGACGATGCCGTCGCATTCTGCCGCCGCTACAAGCGCAACATGGCGACGCTGATGATCGACATCGACCATTTCAAGAAGATCAACGACACCCATGGCCACGCCGCCGGCGACGACGCCATCAAGCGCGTCGCCGAGATCGTCAACCAGTCGATCCGGACCACCGACAAGGCCGCCCGCTTCGGCGGCGAGGAGTTCGTGGTGCTGCTGCGCGAGATCGACCAGGAGACGGCGGTGCTGCTCGCCGACCGCATCCGGACCTCGATCGAGAGCGCGACGGTCAGATACGACAATGTCGTCATCCCTCTCACCGTCTCGGTCGGGCTCGCGCTGTTCGACGAGAGCGACCGCGACGTGCAGGACGTGATCGAGCGCGCCGACCAGGGTCTCTATGTCGCCAAGAAGACCGGCCGCAACCGCACCTTCCTGATGCCCGCAGAGGATCAGCGCGCCGCACGCGCTGCCTGACGATGATCAGCCGAGCGCGTGCGCGATCACCTTGCGCATGACGTTCGGCAGCGCCTCGTCGGCCAACGTCGCGAGTGGGACCCAGCGCATGCCGGCAGGCGCGCGCGTGCGGGCTTCGGCCTTTGCGGTATAGACCACCAGCTCCAGCGGAAAATGCGTGAAGACGTGGGTGACGACGCCCACCTTGCGCTGCCAGCGCGACAATCCCTTCAGCTCCGGCGCCTGCTTCTTGGCGGCCGCATCCTCGTGTCCGGCCAGCCAGTCCGAGCCCGGTACTTCCGTCATGCCGCCGAGCAAGCCTTTCTCAGGCCGCGAGCGGACCAGCAACTCGTCGCCGCGCGTGACCACGAAGGCGGCGCCGCGCCGCAAGGTCCCGCTCTTCTTCGGTGCCTTGCGCGGAAAAGTCTCCTGGGTGCCCTGCGCACGCGCCGTGCAATCCTCATTGAGCGGGCAGAGCGAGCAGGCCGGCTTCTTCGGCGTGCAGATCGAGGCGCCGAGATCCATCAGCGCCTGCGCGCTGTCGCCGGCGCGTGAATTGGCCAGCAGCGTCGATGCCAGTTGCTGGATCAGCGGTTTGGCTTGCGGCAGCTCCTCCTCAACCGCAAACAGGCGCGAGACCACGCGCTCGATATTGCCGTCGACCGGCATGGTGTGGCGATCGAACGCGATCGCCGCGATCGCCGCCGCCGTGTACGGCCCGATCCCCGGCAGCGCGCGCAGCCCATCCTCCGTATCCGGAAAGCTGCCGCCATGCTCGCGCGTCACTGCAACCGCGCAGGCATAGAGATTGCGCGCACGGGAATAGTAGCCGAGCCCGGCCCACATCCGCAGCACGTCGTCCTGCGAGGCGTTGCCGAGCGCCGTCACATCGGGCCAGCGCGCGACGAATTTTTCGAAATAGGGTCCAACCGCCTTCACCGTTGTCTGCTGCAGCATGATCTCCGACAGCCAGACACGGTAGGGGTCCGACGTCTCGCCCGGCATCGCGCGCCACGGCAGGCGGCGGCGGTGGCGGTCATACCAGGCCAGCAGCAAGGTGGGGCGGGCCGACGATGTGGTGGCCGTCGTGCTCCGTTCTTTCTTGCGCGCCGTCGTGGAGGACATTCGCTTTTACTAGAGGAGGATTTCGCCTGTGGCCAGCGCGACCGGACCGTTGCGGGCTATAACGCCTTGCGTTATACACAAGCATGATCCAGAGCTTCGCCAACTCCGAGACCGAGTTGATCTGGTCCGGGCGGCGAAGCCGGAAACTGCCGCCCGACATCCAGAATGCAGCTCTGCGAAAACTGCGTTTGCTGAACCAGGCACGGGTGCTGGCCGATCTCAGGGTTCCCCCGGGCAACCGGCTCGAAGCCTTGAAGGCCGACCGCCAGGGTCAGCATTCGATCCGGATCAATGATCAGTGGCGCATCTGCTTTGTTTGGGATGACGGAGGACCGAGAGATGTCGAAATCGTCGACTACCACGACTAGGAACGGGCTCCTCCGCAACCCGCACCCCGGCGAGATCCTGCTGGAGGAGTTTTTGAAGCCGATGGATCTCAGCCAGAACGCGCTGGCGCGCGCCGTGCGCGTGCCGCCGCGACGGATCAACGAGATCGTGCTCGGCAAGCGCGACATCACCGCCGACACCGACCTGCGGCTCGCCCGCTATTTTGGTCTGTCGGAGGGCTTTTTCCTGGGGCTTCAGATGGATTACGACCTGATGCAGCGGCGGCGCGAGATCGATCGCGACCTCAAGGCCATCCGGCCACGTGCGGCGGCCTAGATCCGGTCATGTCCAAATTCCCTCCCAAACCCGGCCCCATCAGCGCCAAGCCGCTCGGGATCCTGCTCGACGACGTCTTTGCCGAGGCGTACGCCAAGCAGGGCTTTGCGGCGCGCGAGCTGGTGACGCGATGGGCGCAAATTGCGGGGCCTGAGATCGCGGCCCATTCCGAGCCCCTGAAGATGCAGTGGCCGCGGCCGGTAGAGGGCCAGCCGCAGGAGCCGGCGACCCTGGTGCTGCGGGTCGAGGGGCCGATGGCGCTCGAGATCCAGCACTCGGCCGACGTGATCCTGGAGCGGGTCAACCGCTTCTTCGGCTGGAGCGCGGTCGGCAAGCTCGCCTTCCGCCAGGCGCCGCTGTCGCGCCCCCGGGCCCGGAAGAGGCCCGGCCCGCCGGATCCCAAATCGGTCGCCAAGGTGGCCGAGAGCCTCGGCGACATCGAAGATGAACAGCTGAAGACGGCGCTGGCCCTGCTCGGAGCCGCCATCAAGCGAAATTGAGCCTTATTTCGCGGCCAATCTGGACCCGTTCCTGCCGCTCGCCATTGCCTCAAACCACGTTTCAAGCTAGCGACAGGCCGCCTGAACGGGAACCCCGACAGGTCCTTGGGCGAGACCACACCAATCCGGGAGCCGACCTTGATCATCACCCGCCGCGCCTTCAACACGATGCTGTCGCTGACCGGGCTTGCCGCGCTCGCCGGGCTCTCGCCGCTGCGCTTCGTTTCCGAAGCAATGGCGCAGTCGGCTGGCGATGTGGCGAAGCCGGTGTCGCTGCCCGACATGGCGCTCGGCCCGAACGACGCCGCCGTCACCATCACCGAATACGCCTCGATGACCTGCCCGCACTGCGCCGCCTTCAACGAGCAGGTATTCCCCAAGATCAAGAAGGAATACATCGACTCCGGCAAGGTGAAGTACATCTTCCGCGAGTTCCCGCTCGACATCAAAGCCGCCGCGGGCTCGATGCTGTCGCGCTGCATCGCCAAGGACGACGCGCCGAAATACTTCGCCGTCACCGACATGCTGTTCCGCCAGCAGAACGACTGGGTGGTGAAGAACACCACCGAGACCCTGACGCGGATCGGCAAGCAGGCCGGCCTCACCCAGCAGCAGGTCGAAGCCTGCCTGAAGGACCAGGCGCTGCTCGACAAGATCGCCGCCGACCAGAAATACGCCAGCGACGTTCTGAAGGTGGATTCGACGCCGACCTTCTTCATCAACGGCGAGAAGATCAAGGGCGAGGCCTCGTTCGAGGAATTCGCCAAGAAGATCAATCCGCTGCTGAAGAGCTGATTCGCACGTCAAGATTCTGATTCGCATCTCGAAAGCCGTATCTTTCCCGGCATAAATCCCTTGGGAAAAGCGGCTTTCGCCGGTTGCCCTCGCGGCGCACCGCGGCCATTGTCCAGCCGCATGAGGCGCCTCGCGCGACTCGCCCCGGATAGCGACACTGCCTTCCATGGTATTGTCCCGGCAGGGGGATTCGCGCCTGCCAACAGAGATGCGTGCTTATGAAAATCACCCGCCTGCGACTTCACGGTTTCAAGTCCTTCGTTGAGCCCACGGACTTCGTCATCGAGCCCGGCCTGACCGGCGTGGTCGGCCCCAACGGTTGCGGCAAGTCCAATCTCGTCGAAGCGCTGCGCTGGGCGATGGGTGAGACCTCATACAAGAGCTTGCGCGCCGCCGACATGGACGCGGTGATCTTCGCCGGCTCCGGCAACCGTCCCGCGCGCAACCACGCCGAAGTGACGATGACGATCGACAACGCCGATCGTACCGCGCCCGCGGCGATGAACGACAGCCAGTTGCTCGAAATCTCCCGCCGCATCGAGCGCGAAGCCGGATCGGTGTATCGCATCAACGGCCGCGACGTGCGCGCCCGCGACGTGCAGATCCTGTTCGCCGACGCCGCCACCGGCGCCCGTTCGCCCGCGCTCGTCCACCAGGGCAAGATCGGCGAGATCATCCAGGCCAAGCCCGAGCAGCGCCGCCGCGTGCTGGAAGACGCTGCCGGCGTTGCGGGTCTGCACGCCCGCCGTCACGAGGCCGAGCTGCGGCTGAAGGCGGCCGAAACCAATCTCACCCGCGTCGAAGACGTGATCGGCCAACTCGCAGGCCAGATGGAAGGCCTGAAGAAGCAGGCCCGTCAGGCCGTGCGCTATCGCGAGGTCGCAGCCAAGGTCCGCAAGGCCGAAGCGACCCTGTTCCATCTGCGCTGGATCGGCGCCCATGCCGACGTCAACGAATCCGGCCAGACCCACGACCTAGCCGTCCGCGAGATGGCCGAACGCACCCAGCACCAGGCGGAAGCTGCCCGCATCCAGGCAATCCGCGCCGCGGAGATGCCGGCGCTGCGCGATGCCGAAGCGCGCGCCGCTGCGGGCCTGCAGCGCCTGACCAATGCCCGCGAGCTGCTCGACCGCGAGGAAGAGCGCGCCAAGGAGCGCGTCAGCGAGCTCGAGCGTCGCCTCGCCCAGTTCGAAGGCGACATCTCCCGTGCCCAGCAGCAGACCATGGACGCCGACGTCGCGCTGCAACGGCTCGACACCGAAGATTCCGAGCTGAAGGAAGAGATCAAGTCGCGCGTCGAGAAGCGCTCCGGCGTCGACGAGCGCGTCGGCGAAGCCGAGGCGGTGCTGACCGAAACAGAGCAGCAATTCGCCGAACTCACCACCGCCCTCGCTGACCTCACCGCCAAGCGCAACCAGCTGGAAGCCAACGTCCGCACCCACCGCGACAAGCTCGCCCGTCTCGACCAGGAGATCACGAACGTCACCGCGGAAGAGCAGAAGCTCACCGAGGCGACCGGCGGCTTCGGCGATCTCGACGAGCTGACCGCTCTGGTCGAGACCGCGGAAGAGACGCTGGCGGCTTCGGAAGCCGCGGCGCAGGCCAGCGAAGCCGCCCACGTCGCGGCCCGCCAGACGCTGGAATCGTCGCGCTCGCCGCTGGTCGAGGCCGACAAGCGCGCGCAGCGGCTCGAAACCGAAGCGCGCACGATCTCCAAGATCCTCAACGGCGAGACCAAGAATCTGTGGCCGCCGATCATCGACGGCATCACCGTCGACAAGGGTTTCGAGAAGGCCATCGGCGCCGCGCTTGGTGACGACCTCGATGCGCCGATCGACCCGTCGGCGCCGATGCGCTGGACCAATGTCGGCCACACCGAGGACGACCCGGCCTTGCCCGAAGGCGTCGAGCCGCTCGCGAGCCACGTTCAGGCCCCGGCCGAGTTGACGCGCCGCCTCGCCCAGATCGGCGTGGTACCGCGCGAGCGCGGCGCCGAGCTGGTCTCGCAGCTCAAGACCGGCCAGCGTCTGGTCTCGCCCGAGGGCGACGTCTGGCGCTGGGACGGCTTCGTTGCCGCCGCTCACGCCCCGACCGGCGCGGCCCGCCGCCTCGCCGAACGCGCCCGTCTCGTCGACATCGAGAACGAGCTGGAGCAGGCCCGCATCGACGCGCAGATCAAGCGTCAGGCGCTGGAGAATGCCGAATCCGAGCTGCAGATGGCCGCCAGCACCGAAGGTGCCAGCCGTGAAGCCTGGCGCGCCGCGCAGCGCGAACTGAACGTCGCGCGCGAACGCCACGCCAACGCCGAGCGCGAGATCAGCCGCCACGCCGCACGCAAGGCGACGCTTTCGGAGGCCCACAGCCGTCTCGCCGCCGACCGCGCCGAAGCCGAAGCCGCCTATGAATATGCCGAGGCCGGCATCAGCGAGCTGCCGTCGAGCGAGGACACCGAGACTCGTCTCGCCGCCGTCCGCAGCGACATCGAAAGCCACCGCCGCATGGCCGCGCAGGTCCGTGCCGAAGCGCAGGCGCTGGCGCGCGAAGCCGAGCTCGCCGACCGCCGCGTGCAGGCCATCCTCGCCGAGCGCACCGAGTGGGCGAACCGCAAGGAGAGCGCGGCCTCCCACATCGACACCATCCAGGCCCGCATCGCCGAGCTCACGATCGAGCGCAGCGAGCTCGAAAATGCGCCGGCGGTGTTCGCCGAGAAGCGCAGCGCGCTGATCACCGAGATCGAGTATGCGGAGAACGACCGCCGCATGGCCGCCGACGCGCTCGCCACCGCGGAAAGCGCGATGGCCGAGACCGACCGCGTCGCCAAGCTGACGCTCGAAGCGCTCTCCAGCTCACGCGAGGCCACCGCCCGCGCCGAGGAGCGCATGGAAGGCGCGCGGCGCCGGCTCGAGGACATCGAGCGCGAGATCCGCGACATGCTCGAGGTCGAGCCGCAGGCCGTTGCAGGTCTGGCCGAGATCGAGCCGGGCGCCGAGCTGCCGCCACTGCACGACATCGAGGAAGACCTCGAAAAGATGCGCCGCGACCGCGAGCGCCTCGGCGCCGTCAATTTGCGCGCCGAGGAAGAGCTGCGCGAGGTCGAGACCCAGCACACCGGCCTCGTCACCGAACGCGACGACCTCGTGGAAGCCATCAAGCGGCTGCGCCAAGGCATCCAGAGCCTCAACAAGGAAGCGCGCGAACGCCTCCTGACCTCGTTCGAGGTCGTCAACAACCACTTCAAGCGTCTGTTCGTCGAGCTGTTCGGCGGCGGCGAGGCCGCATTGCACCTGATCGAGAGCGACGATCCGCTCGAAGCCGGTCTCGAAATCATCGCCAAGCCGCCGGGCAAGAAGCCGCAGACGCTGTCGCTGCTCTCGGGCGGCGAGCAGGCGCTGACCGCGATGGCGCTGATCTTCGCGGTGTTCCTGACCAACCCTTCGCCGATCTGCGTGCTGGACGAAGTCGACGCGCCGCTCGACGACCACAACGTCGAGCGCTACTGCAACCTGCTGAATGAGATGACCAGCTCGACCGACACGCGCTTCGTCATCATCACGCACAATCCGATCACGATGGCGCGGATGAACCGCCTGTACGGCGTCACCATGGCCGAGCGCGGCGTGTCCCAGCTCGTGTCCGTGAGCCTGTCCGAGGCGGTGGACATTCTCGACCAGAACGTGGCGTGATATCTCGGTCGCGCCACCCCCATTGACGTCATCATCCGCGAAAGCGGATGATCCAGTACGCTGTGGCCTCTCGGCTTTGACGGCACTGTCTCGGAGTACTGGATGCCCCGCCTTCGCGGGCATGACCGCGGATGATGATTGCTCCCACGCTTCCTCCCGAACTCAAAGCCGCCCTCGACGGCAAGCTGCAGGGCTTCTCGCGCACCGACGCGGCACAGCGCTCACAAAAGATCTCGACCATCTATCGCGCCGGCGGCACCTCCGGCACGATCAAGTCTGACGCCGACGCGCTCGCTTATGCACTGGCGCGCATGCCGGCAACCTACGCAGCGGTGGCCGCGAGCCTGAACGCGCTGACCGAGATCGCACCGGACCTCGCCCCGCAGACGCTGCTCGACGTCGGCGCGGGCCCGGGCACCGCGAGCTGGGCCGCAGCGGAGGCATTCCCGTCGCTGGACGATTTCACCCTGCTCGACGCCAATGCCACGCTGAGCCGGCTCGCGCTCGACCTCGCACGCGACAGCACGCGCCTCGCGGAGTGCCGCTACCTGCCCGGAGATGCCGGCGGCAACCTCGCTGAGGTCTCGCAGGCCGATCTCGTGATCGCCAGCTACATCATCGGCGAACTCACGGAGGCCGATCAGCGCAAGCTCACCGAGGCGATGTGGGCCAAAGCGCGCCACGCGCTGATCGTGATCGAGCCCGGCACACCCGCCGGCTACGCCCGCGTCCTCGCGCTGCGCCAGCAGTTGATTGCCGCAGGCGCCTACGTCGCCGCACCCTGCCCGCACGACAAGCCCTGCCCGCTCGTCGCGCCCGACTGGTGCCATTTCTCACAGCGCCTGCCGCGCTCGCAAGCGCACCGCCAGATCAAGGTCGCCGAGGTGCCGTTCGAGGACGAGCGTTTCATCTACGTCGCGCTGACCCGCACGCCCCCGGCAACGCGCGCCGCGCGTGTGCTGGCCCCACCGGATGTCGGCAAGGCCGAGATCACGGCCAAGCTCTGCACCGGGCAAGGCGTCGAGCTGACGAAAGTCCCACGGCGCGATAAGGCCGCCTATGCAAGCGCCCGGCGATGGCGTTGGGGCGACGCCGTCATTGCCGAAAGTTAACCTCGCGACCCGCTCTTGCCTTGAACTCGGGCGGCTCCTCATTCGACCAAGCCTTACCTTCCCTCTGCGCGGGGCTCTCTTCCTGCGCCAATTTGGTCTAGGCTGGCCCCGCCATCTTCCCCCTTCAGGAGTTCTCCATGTCGACCGGCTGGATCGTTCTCGGCGTCATCGTCGTTCTCGCCTTCGTGGCCTTCAGCGCCTACAACCGCCTGGTGGCGCTGAGCCAGCGGGTCGGCCAGGCCTTTGCCGACATCGACGTGCAGCTCAAGCAGCGCCACGACTTGATTCCGAACCTGGTCGAGACCGTGAAGGGCTACGCCTCGCATGAGCGCGGCACGCTCGACGACGTCATCAAGGCGCGCAATTCGGCGATGTCGGCGCAAGGCCCGGCACAGGTGTCGGCCGCGGAGAACCAGCTCTCCGGCGCGCTCGGCCGGCTGATCGCGCTGTCGGAGGCCTATCCGGATCTCAAGGCCAACGCCAATTTCCAGCAGCTCGCATCCGAGCTCTCCGACCTCGAGAACAAGATCGCGGCCAGCCGCCGCTTCTTCAACAACGCGGTCCAGGAATACAACACCGGCATCCAGCAGCTGCCCGCGGCTCTGTTCGCCGGCATGTTCGGCTTCACCAAGAAAGACTTCTTCGATCTCGGCGCCAGCCGCACCGAGGTCGAGGCCGCCCCGCAGGTGAAGTTCTGATTGCTTGAGCATGCCCATCATTTCTCTCCGTCGTTCCGGGGCGATGCGTAGCATCGAACCATGGTGCGCAATTGCGCACCAGGGAATCTCGAGGTTCCGGGTTCACGCCTTCGGCGCGCCCCGGAACGACGGACTTTGACAAAGACGCGCCATGGCTGCGTACGGTCTTTACACGCACATCGCCTCGAACAAGTTTCGTTCGATGCTATTGCTCGGCGGCCTGTTCGCGCTGGTCTATGTGCTGGTCTATGCCGGCGCGCTGGTCGCCGAGGTCGTCATCAACGGCAACGGCACGGTCGCCTATTATCTGAGCCACGCCCTCGCCGACCTGAAGGTCGCCGCGCCCGTCGCGACGGTCGCGGCCGCGGTCTGGATCGTGATCGCCTATTTCTTCCACCAGTCGATGATCGACGCCGTGACCGGCGGCCACGACGTGACCCGGCAGGAAGAGCCGCGGCTTTACAATCTGCTGGAAAACCTCTGCATCTCGCGCGGCATCACCATGCCGAAGCTGAAGATCATGGAGAGCCCGGCGCTGAACGCGTTCGCGACCGGCCTCAATCCCCGGCAATATTCCATCACCGTCACCACGGGTCTCCTCGACGCGCTCAATGACAAGGAGATCGAGGCGGTGCTGGGCCACGAGCTGACCCACATCAAGAACGGCGACGTGCAGCTGATGGTGGTCGCCGTCATCATCGCCGGCGTGGTCGGCTTCTTCGGCGAATTGTTCTTCCGCCTGTTCACCAATTTCAGCTGGAGCTCCGGCTCCGGCGGCTCGTGGTCTTCGGGCTCCTCCTCGTCGTCGCGGTCGTCCTCGTCATCGAGCGACAGCAAGAGCTCCGGCGGCGGCGCGGTGATCGTGATCATCATCGCGATCGTGCTGATTATCGTGGCCTGGCTGCTGTCCCAGGTGGTCAAGCTCGCTCTGTCGAGGTCGCGCGAATACCTCGCCGACGCCGGCTCGGTCGAGCTGACGAAGGATCCCGACGCCATGATCTCGGCACTGCGCAAGATGGAGAATCGCGGCGAGCTTCCCGGCGCGACCTCAGCCGTGATGGAGCTCTGCGTCGACAATCCCCGCGAGGGCTTTGCCGATCTGTTCGCAACCCACCCCTCGGTGCAATCCAGGGTCGATGCGCTGGTCAAGTTTGCCGGCGGTCACGATCCGGGCCCGCCGCCGGATCTCACTGAGGAGACGGAGCAGCCCGCGGCGGAACAATCCGAGGCGCAAGCGGCAACGCAGGACGGCCCACCGCCGGCGCCGCATGGCCCGTGGGGCAACGCGGCCAGCCCGCCGCCCGTGCCCGCGCCAAGTCCTTCAGGACCCCCGCTGGGCAATCCCGCGGGAAACTCCATGGGTCCGTGGGGCCGCCACTGAGCCTCGCGTTTGGCCGCGTTTTGCGACGGGTTTTGCGGCTATCGGGAAAAACCTCGGGGAATTGCCGCGACGGGGTGCCAGAGATTTGAATTCTCCCTTGTTTCTGCCATGTTCGCGCCCAACAGCAGACTCGGGACCTTCTTGGGACATCGATTTGGGGCCCGGCCGATTGCGACCTCGCGATCGGGGGCGCGCGTTAGGGGACAGCAATGGCGAAGCCGGCAGTGGTTGTGGTGGGCGCGGACAAGGGCGGGGTCGGCAAGACCACGGTGTCGCGTACCTTGCTCGATTATTTCTCGGCCAACAACGTGCCGACGCGCGCCTTCGATACGGAGTCGCCGCGCGGAACCCTGAAGCGCTTCCATCCTGATATCACCGAGATCGTCGACATGACGACGACGGCGGATCAGATGAAGATCTTCGATACGCTCAACGCGACCAGCCCGTCGGTCACCGTGATCGACGTCCGCGCCGGCCTGCTCTCGCCGGCACTGGCTTCGCTGCGCGACATCGGTTTCCTCGACGCCGCCAAGGCCGGCCAGATCACCTTCGCGGTGTTCCACATCCTCGGCCCCTCGATCGCCTCGCTGGACGAGATCGCCGAGACCGCGGGCTTCATGACGGGCGCAAAATATTTCCTGGTGAAGAACTTCATCAACGACACCCAGTTCTTCCAGTGGGACCAGGCGACCTACAATTCCTACTTCCACCGCATCAAGGACGCCACCGAGCTGACCATCCCCAAGCTCAACGAGATGGCCTATGAGCAGGTCGAGGTGTCCTCCGTTCCGTTCTTGAAATTCGTCGCGAACAAAGGCATCAACGACGAGGCCGCCAACTACTCGTTCGTGCTGCGCGGCTATGTCCGGCACTGGCTAGCCAACGTCTGGAGCGAGTTCGACCGCATCCGCCTGACCGACATCGTGGGTTCGAAGTCGGTCACCCGCAACAGCGAAAAATAGTTGCGAAGTGCGGGCTGATACGGCTGGATTGGTCGTCAAGTTCGACTGATATAGCTGTCGATGCCCGCAACGCCCGTCTACATCATCTGCTCGCCCCGCCCGCAGGTCGGAAAGACCCTGCTGGCGCGGCTGCTCGCCGAATTCCTGCTGCTCAAGAACGGCAATGTCGCGGCCTTCGACGTCAATCTGAAAGAGCCCTCGCTGCTCGACTATCTGCCTGGGATCACCGAGACGGCCGACGTGATCGACACCTTCGGCAAGATGCAGCTGATGGACCGCGTCATCGTCGACGACGGGCTTGCCAAGGTGATCGACCTCGGCTTCCACGCCTTCGACGAGTTCTTCAAGATGACCGAGGAGATCGGCCTGCTCAAGGAAGCGGCGCGCCGCCACGTCGCGCCCCAGATCCTGTTCGTCGCCGACACCGACCGCGTCTCGGCGCGCGCCCATGAGATGCTGCGCGGACAGATCCCGCGCATGAATCTGATCACGGTGGACAACGAATATGTCGTGCGTGGCGAGCTCCCGGCTGCGATGGCTGCCGGCCGGCTGTTCCGCCTGCCGGCGCTGCCGGGCTTCCTGAAGACCTATGTCGACCGCCGGAACTTCTCCTTCACGCGTTACCTTCGCCAGGAGAAGGATTCCTCCACCGAGCTGCACCAATGGACCCGGCGCAATTACCTCGCCTTCCGCGAGCTCGAGCTCAACCTGATCCTGCAGCGCTCCTGAATAATTTTTACCCGGATAATATTGACTGCGGGATGAAGCCGGCCTATTGAGGCGGCCATCGATATCCCCTCAGCAAGGCCCCTCCCCGTGACCATCGACCGGAAAGCAGCGATCGCAGCCTACAAGGAGCGCAAGACCATTGCGGGCATTTTCGTCGTGCGCTGCCCAGCCTCAGGCGAGACCTGGGTCGGTCAGGCGCCGAACCTCGAGACGATCCAGAACCGCATCTGGTTCTCGCTGCGCCAGGGCAACCACACCTGCCGCAGCCTCCAGGCTGCCTGGAAGGCCCATGGCGAGGCCGGCCTGAGCTTTGGCGAATGCGAGCGGCTGGAGGACGAGGAAAGCGCCTATGTCAGGAACGCGCTCCTGAAGGAGCGCCTGCTGCATTGGCGGGACGAGCTGAAGGCAGAAACGATCTGACCGCCGCGGCTTAGTGCCCTTCGAACGTCATCAGCGTGCGCACGGGCACGTCCATGGCACGCAGCTTGGCGGCGCCGCCGAGTTCGGGCAGGTCGATGATGAAGCAGGCGGCGACCACGTTGGCGCCGATCTGGCGCAGCAGCTTCACCGCGCCTTCGGCGGTGCCGCCGGTGGCGATGAGGTCGTCGACCAGGATGACGCGCTCGCCGGGCGAGATGGCATCGACATGCATCTCCATCTCGTCGATGCCATATTCGAGTGAGTAAGCGATGCGCACGGTGGTGTGCGGCAGCTTGCCCTTCTTGCGGATCGGCACGAAGCCGGCCGAGAGCTGATGCGCCACCGCGCCGCCGATGATGAAGCCGCGCGCTTCCATGCCGGCGACCTTGTCGATCTTGTTGCCGGCCCAGGGATTGACGAGCTCGTCGACCGCGCGGCGGAAGGCGCGCGCGTCCGCGAGCAGCGTGGTGATATCGCGGAACATGATCCCCGGCTTGGGATAATCGACGATGGTCCGGACGCTCGCCTTGATGTCGTGGTCAAAGGTCATTGGTGCCTCTCAATCAGCGCGCGCATCCAGCCGGAACGCATTTTCGACAATACGTAGTCCCACCTCGTTGCCGAGCGACATCAGCGATTCCGGGTGGAATTGCACGCCGGCGACCGGCAGGGTCTTGTGCTCCAGCGCCATGGCGACGCCGTCCTCGGTGCTGGCGGTGACGGACAACACCTCCGGCATGCTGTCGCGCTCGACAAAGAGCGAGTGATAGCGGCCGATGACGATCTCGTTCGGCAGGTTACGCATCAAGCGCCCGCCGCGCACCTGCACTCGTGAGGGCCGGCCGTGAGCGGGATGGGTGAGCTGGCCGAGCTCGCCGCCGAAATACTCGCCGATCGCCTGCACGCCGAGGCAAACACCGAACACCGGCAGCTTCTTCTCCAGCGCCGCATCGATGGTCTTCTTGATCGCAAAATCCTCGGGACGCCCGGGGCCCGGCGACAGCACCAGCAAATCCCACGTCCTCTGCTTGAGCATGTCGAGCGCGTGCACATGGCGGACCACGGTGACCTCGGCGCCGACCTGGCGGAAATAATCGGCCAGCATGTGCACGAAGCTGTCGTCGTGGTCGATCAGCAGCACCCGCTTGCCCGAGCCGGTCGCATCGGGCGCGAAGGTCGACAGCGGCTTCGGCGGATCGCCGCGCAGGGCCTGGAACAGGGCGGCGGCCTTGACCTGGCATTCGCGGTCTTCGGCGGCCGGATCGGAATCGAACAGGCAGGTGGCGCCGACGCGCACTTCGGCGAGACCATCCTTCATGCGGATAGTGCGGATGGTGAGGCCGGTGTTGATGCTGCCGTCGAAATTCACTGCACCGATCGCGCCGGCGTACCAGCGCCGCGGCGAGCGCTCGTGATCCTCGACGAACTGCATCGCCCAGAGTTTCGGCGCGCCGGTCACGGTGACGGCCCAGGCATGGGTGAGGAAGGCATCGAGCGCATCAAAGCCGGGGCGCAGCATGCCCTCGACATGATCGACGGTGTGGAACAGCTTCGAATAGGTCTCGATCTGCCGCCGCGCCAGCACCTTGATGGTGCCGGGCACGCAGACGCGCGCCTTGTCGTTGCGATCGACGTCGGTGCACATGTTGAGCTCGAACTCGTCCTTCTCCGAGTTCAGGAGTTTACGGATCTGTTCGGCATCGCCGATCGAATCCGTGCCGCGCGCGATCGTGCCCGAGATCGGGCAGGTCTCGACCCGGCGTCCGTCCGAGCGCACGAACATTTCCGGCGAGGCTGAGACGAGAAACTCGCCCTCGCCGAGATTCATCAGCGCGCCATAGGGCGACGGGTTGATGACGCAGAGACGCTGGAATACTTCGGCCGGCGAGCGCTCGCAGGGCTCGGCAAACAGCTGGCCCGGCACCGCCTCGAACAGATCGCCGCGCGCAAACGCGGCCCGCGCCGTCTCGACGGTCGCCTGATATTCGCCGGGCGCGTGATCGGCAAAGCCCTGGCGCGGCGTCTTCACATAAGGGCTCTCGGCAGTCTCGCGCGGCAGGCTGGCGGTGGATTTGCCCTTCCACGCAAAATCGTAGGTGAGCATGACGCCGCGGCCGGTGGCGCGGTCATAGGCCAGCAGGCGATCGGGCACATACAGCACGATGTCGCGCTGGTCCTGCTCACGGGGGCGCTTCTGCACGAGGTCCTCGATCTGGAACACGAGGTCGTAGGCAAAGGCGCCGAACAGGCCGAGCAGTCCGTCGTCGTTGGCGGAGAAAGCGGCGACGATGTCGCGCACCAGCGACATCACGCTGGCGCGCCGCGTGCGCTGATCCTCCTCGACCGGCGCATCGCCGCGGACGATGTGGCCGGCGAGGCGCGTCACGGTCTTCTCGGAGATCACAACACAGGGCTCGCGCAGAACGTCGCCGAGGAAAGCGATCAGCACCTCTCCGCGCGCGTTGAGAGCTTCGAGCCTGAAATCGACGCCCGTGGTCTCGAGCTTGAGCGGCGGGTCGGAGAAGCCGAGGTCAAAGCTCTCATAGCGGCCCGGCACGGTCGTGCCCGAGGACAGCACCACGCCGCGGCGGCGGTCGAGCAGATTGATCAGATCGTCGAGCCTGTTGGCGCCGCCGGTAAACTGCTCTGCCACGCGCGTGATCGCCAGACCCGCGCGGGTCGCGTACTCACTTCGGGCCGGGAGGGCAAAGACTGTCCTGTTCATGTCGTCCTCTTACGAAACTTGCCGAGGGAACGCCACACAGGACAAACGAGAAGGCCGCCGCGCTGTGCAGGCGACCTCAGACGATTTGGGGAAAATAAATCGCACCGGCCACCTCTTAGGAGGTGCGCCACCAAAGACGGGATGGGCGGGCTGCGGTGCTCATGGGCGGATACTCACCATGGCCGGGGGACGGCGTCAAGGGTGGCGCCGGAGCCGTAGCCCGGATGAGCGAAGCGACATCCGGGTCTCTCTTGGAAGGTTTCCCCGGATATCGCTTCGCTCATCCGGGCTACGGGTTACGTCCCCTACCCCAGATGCTTCCGGAAAAACTCCGTCGCACGGCCCCAGGCGAGCTCGGCGGCTTCGCGGTCGTGCACGGCCTGACGCTGCTCGTTGACGAAGGCGTGCTCGGCGTCATAGCGGAACAGCTCCAGCGACTTGCCGGCGGCCTTCATCGCCTTCTCGAAGCCGTTGACCAGCTCCGGCGTGCACCAATCGTCCTTGTTGGCGAAATGGGCCTGGAGCGGGATCTTGACGTCGGCGGGCTTGGCCGCCTGCTCCGGCGGGATGCCGTAGAACACGACGCCGGCCGCGAGCTCCGGCACGTGCACCGAACCGATGATGGTGACGGCGCCACCGAGGCAGAAGCCGGTCAGCCCGACCTTGGCGCCGTTGCGCGCCAGATATTGCGCGGCGCCGCGCACCGTCTGCGTGGTGGCGTCCATGAAGTCGAGCGAGTTCATTTCCTTGTTGGCGCTGTCCGTGTCGTGATACGGCACCACCTTGCCCTTGTAGAGATCGGGCGCGAGCGCATCGAAGCCGGCGAGCGCAAAGCGGTCGCACAGGCCCTTGATCTGGTCCGACAGGCCCCACCATTCCTGGATCACGACCACGCCCGGCGCATTGCCGCGCGCGGCGTTGGCGAGATAACCCGAGGCGTCCTTGCCGTCCGGGCGCTTGAAGGTGATGGCGGTTCCCATGGTGTCCTCCGGTGAGTTCTTTGGGGGAGCGATTTACGATATCTTGGCCGCTGGAAGCGCGCGGCGCAATCCACACTCCCGTCATTCCGGGGCGCGCGATAGCGCGAGCCCGGAATCCACCAAGCCGCAGAGTTGGTGGATGAATGGATTCCGGGTTCGATGCTGACGCATCGCCCCGGAATGACGGAGAGGCAAGCCAACAAAAAAGCCCCCTTGCGGGGGCTTTCTCATTTTCGTCTCGTCGAGCGCGCTCAGTGCGAGTCGGCCCAGACCTTTTTCTTGGTGAAGTACATCAGGCCCGCGAACAGGATCAGGAAGATGAAGACCTGAAATCCGAGGCGCTTGCGCGCTTCCATGTGGGGCTCGGCCGTCCACATCAGGAAGGTCGTGACGTCCTTGGAGTACTGCGCGATCGTGGTCGGCGAGCCGTCGTCATAGGTCACCTGGCCGTCGCTGAGCGGCTTCGGCATCTTGATGGCGTGACCCGGGAAGTACTTGTTGTAGTAGGAGCCTTCCGGGATCGTCACGCCCTCGGGGACGTGGTCGTCAAACCCCTGGAGCACTGCCGAGACGTAGTCCGGGCCCTGCTCCTGGTACTGGGTGAAGAAGTCGACGATGAACATCGGGAAGCCGCGGCCGTAGGAGCGCGCCTTGGTGATCAGCGACAGGTCGGGCGGCGCCGCGCCGCCGTTGGCTGCGCGCGCGGCCTGCTCGTTCGGGAACGGCGAGGGGAAGTAGTCCGCCGGCCGGCCCGGACGTTCGAACATGTCGCCGGCATCGTTCGGACCGTCCTTGACCTTGTACTCGGAGGCAAAGGCGGCCGCCTGGGCCACGGAATAGCCCGGGCCACCGTCTTCAGCGAGGTTGCGGAAGGCGATGTAGGACAGGCCGTGACAGCTGGCGCAGACTTCCTTGTAGACCTTGAGGCCGCGCTGGAGCGCGCCGCGATCGTACTTACCGAAAGGGCCCGAGAACGACCATTTGTTGCCCGGCGGCTTGTCGCTGCCTTCGGAGGCACGCGCATCCTGCAGGCTGCCGAGGAACAGCGCACCTGCGGCGACGAGCGCGACCGCGACGGAGGCCACGGCCTTGCCGCCCTTGGCCAGGATCGCCTCCGAGATCGAGTTCGGCACCGGCCGCGGCTTCTCGATGCGCGAGAGCAGCGGCAGCACGATCAGGAAGTAGGCGAAGTAGCAGACCGTCAGAACCCGGCCGGCGATCACGTAGATGCCTTCCGGCGGCTGCGCGCCGAGATAGCCGAGCAGGATGCAGACCGCGACGAAGATCCAGAAGAACTGCTTGGCCAGCGGCCGGTACTTCGACGACCTCGTCCTGGCAGCGTCGAGCCAGGGCAGGAAGCAGAGGATGATGATCGCCGAGAACATTCCGATCACGCCCGCGAGCTTGTTCGGGATCGAGCGCAGGATCGCGTAGAACGGCAGGTAATACCATTCCGGCACGATGTGCGGCGGCGTCACGCCCGGGTTCGCCGGGATGTAGTTGTCGGCGTCGCCGAGATAGTTCGGCATGTAGAAGATGAACCAGGCATAGAGCAGCAGGAAGCAGGCGACACCGAAGCCGTCCTTGATGGTGGCATGCGGCGTGAACGGGACCGTGTCCTTTTCCGTCTTCGGCTCGACGCCGTCAGGATTGTTCTGGCCGGCGACGTGCAGCGCCCAGACGTGGAGCACGACGACGCCCGCAATCAGGAACGGCAGCAAATAGTGCAGCGAGAAGAAGCGGTTCAGCGTCGGGTTGCCGACCGAATAGCCGCCCCACAGCAGCGTCACGATGCTCTCGCCGACATAGGGAATGGCCGAGAACAGATTGGTGATGACGGTGGCGCCCCAGAAGCTCATCTGGCCCCACGGCAGCACGTAGCCCATGAAGCCCGTCGCCATCATCAGGAGGTAGATGATGACGCCGAGGATCCACAGCACCTCGCGCGGCTCCTTGTAGGAGCCGTAATACAGACCGCGGAGCATGTGGATGTAGACCGCGAAGAAGAACATCGACGCGCCGCAGGCGTGCATGTTGCGCAGCAGCCAGCCGTAATTGACGTCACGAACAAGCAGTTCGACCGACTTGAAGGCGAGATCGGCATGCGGCGTATAGTGCATCGCCAGGATCACGCCGGTCAGGATCTGCATCCCCAGCATGAACGAGAGGATGGCGCCGAAGGTCCACCAATAGTTCAGGTTGCGCGGGGTGGGATAGACGACGAAGGAGGAGTGCATGAGGCCGAGGATCGGCAGGCGCCGCTCAAGCCATTGCAGGGCCGGGTTACTCGGCTGGAAGTCGGATGGTCCGCTCATGATGCGATCCTGAAGATATAAAACGACGAGACGGCGCGAAGCCTCGGACGCGGGTCCGAAGCTCAGCCGATCTGGATTTTGGTGTCGGAAACGAAAGTGTACGGCGGCACCGGCAGGTTCGCGGGCGCGGGCCCCTGGCGGATGCGGCCGGACGAATCGTACTGCGAACCATGGCAGGGGCAGAAGAACCCGTCGTAATTGCCTTCATGGGCGATCGGAATGCAGCCGAGATGGGTGCAGATGCCGATCACGACCAGCCATTGCTCGTGGCCCGACTTGACGCGGGCCTCGTCGGACTGCGGATCGGGCAGGCTCGCCACGTTGACGGCGCGCGCCTCGTCGATCTGCTTCTTGGTGCGGTGGCTGATGTAGATCGGCTTGCCACGCCAGAACACCTTGATGTCCTGGCCCTCGGCGACCGGGCTGAGATCGACCTCGATCGGCGCACCGGCGGCGATGGTCGACGCGTCAGGATTCATTTGGGAGATGAAGGGCCAGAGCGCAGCCGCGCCCCCTACTGCTGCAGCTGCCCCGGTTGCAACGAATAAGAAATCACGGCGTGTCGGATGGTCCGCCGAAGACGCTGTCGTCACGATTCCAACCCTTTCTTCTTACGCAGCCGGCAGAACCGCTCCAGGAGGCGCCCATGAGGTCCCCGGAAAGGCTGCCGGCGCCCGCGGCCCCCCGCGGCGGCAGAACTTCGCTCATTCGCCTCTAAACAGGCGAAACAGCAGTCCAGAATCGTTCTATTGGCACCCTTGCCGGGCGAGCGCAAGCCCGCTATCGGCGCAGGAGCGTGCCATGCACGAATTCCCGGGCAGACGATGTTTTATTGAGACATTTCCGCCCCGCAACCAACCCGCCGGCCTCAATGCAGATAGCGCTTTTCCAGCCCGACATCCCTCAGAACACCGGCACGATTCTCAGGCTCTGCGCCTGCCTGGGACTGGCCGCCCATATCATCGAACCGGCAGGGTTCCCGGTCTCCGACCGCGCGTTCCGCCGGGCGGGAATGGATTACCTCGACCATGTCAGCATCGTCAGGCACGACTCCTGGCTGAGATTCGAGGAGTGGCGTGCCGGGCATGGCTACCGCCTACTGCTGTTCACCACCAAGGCCGCCACCGACTATCGCGATTTCCGTTACCAGACGTCGGACATCCTGCTATTCGGGCGCGAGAGCGCCGGCGTCACCGACGCGGTGGTCGAGGCCGCGGATGCGCGGCTGGTGATCCCGATCAGGGCCGGGCTGCGGTCGCTCAATGTCGCCATGTCGGCGGCGATGGCCGCAGGCGAGGCGCTGCGGCAGACCCGGAACCCGCAAGTTTGAAGCTTTGAGGAGAGACGATTGAGTTACGCGGTCAAGGAAATCTTCCTGACCCTGCAAGGCGAAGGCGCCCATGCCGGGCGCGCCTCCGTGTTCTGCCGCTTTGCCGGCTGCAACCTCTGGAGCGGGCGCGAGGCGGACCGCCTCGAGGCTACCTGCAAGTTCTGCGATACGGATTTCGTCGGGACCGACGGCACCCTCGGCGGCCGCTACGGCACCGCCGCGGAACTCGCCGACACCATCGCCGGGCAATGGCGGGCCACCGAAGCCAACCGCTACGTGGTGCTCACCGGCGGCGAGCCCCTGCTCCAGGTCGACGCCGCGCTGGTCGAGGCGCTCCACGCCCGTGGCTTCGAGATCGGCGTCGAGACCAACGGCACCATGGCGGCTCCCGAGGGGCTCGACTGGATCTGCGTCAGCCCCAAGGGCGGCAGCGAGCTGGTGCTGCGCCAGGGCCATGAGCTGAAGCTGGTCTATCCGCAGGCCCTCGCTGCGCCCGAGACGTTCGAGAACCTCGCCTTCGAGCGCTTCTCGCTGCAGCCGATGGACGGCCTTGACGTGATCGAGAATACCGCGCGCGCGATCGACTATTGCCTGCGCCATCCGCAATGGCGGCTCAGCGTGCAGACGCACAAATCGCTCGGCATCAGATAGGACGCGACCGGGAATGCAGATGGACATCTCGACGATCGAAGACCGCAAGGCCCGCGCCCGCAGCTGGTTCGAAGCCTTGCGCGACGACATCTGCGCAAGCTTCGAGCGGCTCGAGGACGACGCCCCCCAAGACCTCTATCCGGGCGAGGCCGGCCGCTTCAAGCGCACGCCCTGGCAGCGCACCGACCATACCGGCGCGCCCGGCGGCGGCGGCGTGATGTCGATGATGTCGGGCCGGCTGTTCGAGAAGGTCGGCGTGCATTGCTCGACCGTGCATGGCGAGTTCGCCCCCGAGTTCCGGGCTCAGATTCCCGGCGCCGCAGACGATCCGAAATTCTGGGCCTCCGGCATCTCGCTGATCGCCCATATGCGCAATCCGAACGTGCCCGCCGTGCACATGAACACGCGCTTCGTCGTCACCACGAAGGCCTGGTTCGGCGGCGGCGCCGACCTCACACCGGTGCTCGACCGCCGGCGCACGCAGGACGATGCCGACACGCTCGCTTTCCATGCCGCGATGAAGGACGCCTGCACGCAGCCGAGCGGCGTTGCCGACTACGACAAGTACAAGAAATGGTGCGACGAGTATTTCTACCTGCCGCACCGCAAGGAGGCGCGCGGCATCGGCGGCATCTTCTACGACTGGCACGACAGCGGCGACTGGGATGCCGACCTCGCCTTCACCAAGGACGTCGGCCGCGCCTTCCTGAAGATCTACCCCGAGATCGTCCGGCAAAATTTCGCCAACGCCTGGACCGCCGCCGACCGCGAAGAGCAATTGATCCGGCGCGGCCGCTATGTCGAGTTCAACCTGCTCTATGATCGCGGCACCATCTTCGGACTCAAGACCGGCGGCAATGTCGACTCGATCCTGTCCTCGATGCCGCCCGAGGTGAAATGGCCGTGACGACGATGAAGCCCGCCCAAAAGCCCCTCCCCCGCGCCATGCTGATCGACATGGACGACACGATCCTGTCGGCCTATGGCCGGCCCGAGATCGCCTGGAACACGATCACGAAGGAATTTGCCGACGAGCTTGCGCCGCTTCCGCCCGAGCTGGTCGCAACGACGGTCCTCGCCTTCGCGCGAAACTTCTGGGCGAATGCGGAAGCTGCATGGCGGATGCGGCTCGCCGAGGCGCGGCACCTCACGGTCAAGGGCGGCTTTGCCGCGCTTGCGGCGGCCGGCCATCGCGCGCTGCCCGACGACCTCGCCGTCCGCCTCGCCGACCGCTTCACGGCCTATCGCGAGGAGGAGATGTTCGTCTTCCCGGGCGCACATGACGCGATCGACCACTTCAAGGCGCTCGGCATCAAGCTCGCGCTCGTCACCAACGGCGCCTCCGACATGCAGCGCGCCAAGGTCGAGCGCTTCGAGCTGGCGCATCGCTTCGATCACATCCAGATCGAGGGCGAGCACGGCTTCGGCAAGCCCGAGGAGCGCGCCTATCTGCATGCGATGGAGGCGCTCGGCGTCACGGCTGCGGACACCTGGATGATCGGCGACAATCTGGAATGGGAAGTCGTGACGCCGCAGCGGCTCGGCATCTACGCGATCTGGATCGACGTGCACGGCGATGGCCTGCCCCAAGGCTCGACCGTCAGGCCCGACCGCATCATCCGCTCGCTCACCGAGCTGGTGCCGGACAGGTCCTGAGCAGGCCTTCAAGCAAAATATCGAAAAACAACCCCATGCACAGTAGACGGCCCTTGCAAGATCAAGGGCTTACGGATTTCACGAAACGGCGCTCGACCCGTCGGGCAAAACAGGGGTGTGGTGCGATCCCCTCCACGGGCCCAACGCAAATCCCCCCGGCCCGCCTGCCTCGTTGGACGTGAAATGCTTCACAAGCCGCGATCCCGGATTGCGGTAGCCTGTCCGCCATGGGGCGTGGTGAGTTGGAGGCGATCATGGAGCAGGACCTTCCGAAGCAAACGGCACGCACGCAACCGACGATCGAGGCGCCCGGCGTATGGCAGAAGATCCAGTTCTGGGACAGCCGCCTGTCGGTCACCAAGGGACTGACGGCCGTCACGCTCTTGACCGGATTGGTCGGCGGTTACTTCCAGTACATGAGTTCCTACGACCAGAAGATGGGTGACCAGGCCAAGTCCGACATGGACATGGCGACGCGAACCTTCCTGGAGATTTCGGACGCCTTCGCCGAGGTGCAGACGCAGCAGGAGACCATGCTGCCCGAACAGTTCGGCTCGCTGAAGGCGCAGGTCAATCCGGCCTTCATCCCGGTGGACACCAAGGCGATCGAGACATTCCCGGACTATTGGAAGGCCCGCACGGCCCTGCGGCGGAACGGCACCATCTTCGCGCGCAAGGCGGAGATCTACATCGACTGGCCCAGCGATCTCGGGCGCGATGCGGCCTCGGAGCACACGCTCGACCAGGACCCGCTGACGGCGACGCTGCTCACGAAGTACAATTTCGATTGCGATGCCGAAGCCAATCTCCCGCAGTTCAAGGGCGCCATCTACAACGGAGGCGAGGCGAAGCGCCCCAGCGAGGAACTCTGCAATGATCCGACCGCCAATGGGCTGAAATCCTATGTGGATCTCTGTGCCCGGCGCGCCGACGGCGAGATCGATCCGTTGCAGAAGGTCGTGACCATCAACTGGTGGAGCGCCAAGCACCACGTCCTGGTGATGCACCACTGCTTCGAGGTGCTGCGGGGCCAGGTGAACCCGCTGCAAGCCCAGGCGATGAGTGGCGATGATCGCAAGCTCGACGGCATGACGCCGCGCGACAGCAACGAGCGCAGGTTGCAGCTTCAGGCCCGCCGGCTCGACGCGTTCATGACGTTGACCATGTCGCAGCTGGACCGGATCAGGGTGCGATACCGCCCGACCGCGTTCGTCTGCCATGTCCCGCTGGTTCGTGGCGCCGTCGGCTATTTCAGCAATCAGTGCCTGCCGAACCAGCCGATCGTGCGTGAGCGCAGCTAGAACGGTATCACGGGTTCGCACCATCGCCCCGCCTCGAGGCGCCCGCGTTTGCGGGCTCTCGGGACAAGAGCGACATGTGCGGCCTCCAGCGCACCAAATTCTTTCACCGGCTGGTGTAACGTCCCCGCGACCTCGCACGTAGATGACCCTGCGAGCGCCTTCAGCGCTCGCAGAAGATTCTGAGAAGGCGCAAGGGAGATACGGCATCGTGAGTGGAGCATTGAGCATCCGAAAGGCCCAGGCGAGCGACTATGCCGCAGTGCGCAGCCTCGCGGACGCATTGGCGGCCCATATCGAAGAACCGCCACCACCCCTGACGCTCGACCGCTATGTCGCGTTCTATGTCCGCGAGCATGCGCCAGTGCACCTTTTCGTCGCGCTGCTCGAAGATCGCGTCGTCGGCATGATTGCGTGGATCCTGACGCACGAGCTCTACAGCGCTCAGGCCGGCATGTATATCAGCGACATTGCGGTTGATGCCGACGCGCGCCGGAAGGGCGTCGGCAGTGCGCTGATGACGAAAGCAAAGGAATGGGCCCTCGATCACGACGTGTCCAAGCTAGGCTGGGACGTGTGGAAGCACAACGCCTCCGCTATGCAATTTTACCAGCGCCTGGGCGCAGCGCCCGACACCGAGGCTGTGCCGCATCTTCTGCGGCTGAAGACCAGCTAGCTCTGTCATGACCGACTGGCGGCTGCGGGCGTCGCGGCCTGACGATATCGAAGCAATGTACGAGGTGTGGCACGCGGCCGTGCTGGCCACGCACGATTTCCTGAGCGCATCCGATTTCGCGGACATCTGCCTGCAGGTCCGAAGAGACTATCTTCGAAACCGCGATTTCATCGTGGCGGTCGACGATGGCGATCGGGTCGTCGGATTCATGCGGGTGGACGGCACGGAGATCGACTCGCTTTACATTGCCCCCGCCTTTCATCGTCAGGGATTGGGACGGGGTTTCGTGGACGAGGCGGCCTCCGGGATCGAGACCCTGGAGGTCGAAGTCAACGCGCAGAACACCCATGCTGTCGCGTTCTAAGGCGCCGTGGGCTTTCGCGTGATCGCATCGATGCAGGCCGATCGTGAGGGGCGACCTTATCCGCTGCTGCGCATGCGGCGGGAGATGCCTCGCGATCTCTCCTGATCTGCCCCAACCGCAGAATTCCTCGCGCGGCCAGCGTGATCAGGGTGTCATGACCGCTTGCTAGGGTCTCGTCCGTGTCGAACACGCGAAAGGATGATCCATGGACTTGAAAGCCGGCGATGTCGTGATGCTGAAATCTGGCGGCCAACCGCTGACGGTTGCCGAGGTGAAGCAGGACGAGGTGCTCTGCGTCTGGATGGGCATGGAAGGCGATCTATTCCGCGAGACGCTGCCACTGGCCGTGCTGGTCCAGGTGGAAGCGGACGAGGAAGAAGATGACGAAGACGATGAGGACCAAGAATAGGCACGCCTGAGGCTGCATCCCGCCTGGGACGATGCGCCCCGGCTGCGTCGCGGAGCCGGGCCGGCAAGAGCAGCGCAACAGGGTCACGCCATCGCGGTGCGCGGCGAACGATAAGCAAGAACATCTGCCGGGAGACCAACCAGAGATCTTTGGGACCGCATGCGCTCGCGTTTGGAGGCCGTCAGGAGTAGAATCGGGCTTTGGAACGCGATCTGACAGCATTCGAACCCAAGGATTTTGCGCGTGCGCCATTTGCTCTATTTCTCGTTGTGATTTCGTCTCCTGCGTTCGCACAAGCGGGTCACGCGGGGAGCTGGAAGCTCGAGTTTGACTCGCGCGAACTGCCGTCCATGAGCTATTCGGAGGACGGCAAGGTCGTCTTCCTGATCGGCTGTGGCCGGGCATTCGGCCTGCACGCCAGATATCCCGGCACGCCCCGCAAATCCGGAAAGGCCTCGATCTCGATCGGGAGCGCCCGGTCCCGCATGAAGCTGATCGGGGAGTTCGAGGAGGCGGATGGCGATGACCAGACCACCTTCGTGCAATGGGACCTCGGCTTTTCCCGGCGCGATCCCGGGCTGTTCGGCAAGCGCTGGGACCGGATCCAGTCGCGCCTGCTGTCTCTGATCGAAAAGGCGGACCCGCTGGTGATTTCGGCGGCCGGCAGCGAGTACAGGCTGCCTCGCGTGGACGCCCCCAACTGGCGCTCCGCCATCGAAAAGTGCGGCGGCAAGTAGGCCCGCAGGCCCTATCGCCAGGCGACACGGCAAATCCTGTCGATCGGAAATCCGGCAGAGACTTCCAGAACGGCATCGCCACCCCCTAATATTCCGGTCCGACCAGGGAGCAGCATTGCCGCCATGTCAGAGATCGACCAGAAGCTCGCCGCCATTGCCCGCCTGGAAGCGGCGCTTGGGCCGCACGACCTGAAGGTCGCGGACGCCCTGGAGGAGCTCGCGCTCTGGTACGCCGATAACCGGATCTATTCGGGGGCGGTCCCCTATTTCCGTCGCAGCCTGGAGATCCGGGAAGCGAAGCTGGGTTCCGACATCAGGGTTGCCGACGCGCTCGACCGCTGGGCGGAACGCGCCGAACGCAAGGACAAACCCGAGGCGACCGAACTGTTCGAGCAAGGCCTGGCGATCCGGCAAAGCGTACTGGGCCCGGCAAGCCCGGATCTCCTGCCCGCGCTCGACGCACTTGCGGAGCACTATCTGCGCAAGTTTCGCGTTGCGGATGCCGCGTCGTGCCGGACCAGGGCTCTGGCGATCGCCGAGAAGGTCCATGGGCCTGCCTCCAGGGAGATCGCGACGCGGCTGCTCTATATCGGCGAGCATCATCTTGCGGAGAAGGATCTGGCCGCAGCCGAGCCGCTGTTTCGCAGAGCCCTGGAGATCCGTGCCGAACTCGCCGCGCCCGACGATACGCTGGTCGCAAAGATGCTGGACGGATTGATCCGCACCTTGGCTGCGATGCGGCAGCCCGACGAGATCGCGGCACTGTTGCAGCGCAGCCTGAGGGTCAAGGCGACGTTGTTTGCGGAAAGCCCAACGGCGCTGATCAAGGCCTTCATGGCGACGGCCGAGGCGGTCGCAACCTATGGCCATGTCGAGCACCTGACGTCCCTGTTGCCTGAAGGGCCTGCCACGATATGGCCTGACAAGATCAGGCTGCTGCTTCACCTCGGACGCCAGTTGATCAGGAAAGGGCACAGCGCGGAGGCCGACGACGTCGTCGGGCGCGCAGTCGATGTGCTGGACAAGATCCTCGCCCTTCCCCGCGAGGATCGCCGCGCCGTGCTGCACGAGCTGTTGGCCGTGGACCACGACCTCGTCGAGCAGCTCAGCAGAAGGCCCGATCCGACGGATGAGCGGCTGGCGGGAGCCCTCGGCTGGCTGGCCGCGAACCCCGAGGGGATCTCCGGGCACCGGCCGCCGAACATTCTGGAGTGAGCGCGTGCGAAACGACGTTGGTGGCCCCGCCGACGTTACCAATTGATCGAAAAACAAGACCCGATGGATATTATCCGGCCGACGCCGCAAATTGGATCAAGATCCGTGCTTTTCCGCTTCGCCATTGCCGCTGCAATCCTTCTCGCTCTCTCCGCGGCCCCGGGACCCGCCACGGCCGCTCGTGCCGCCAAGCCGAAATTGGATCCGATCACCGATCTCATGCGCATCCACGGGCAGCCCGATTCCGTCGACATGGTTGGCCGGCACAACCGCGCTTACCATTGGCGGTTGACGACGGACGTCGGCTTCGAGGACGACAAGCCGGCGAGGCGCGAGAGCTTCACCTGCAACGTCACGGCACTGGTCTCACCGAGCGGGCGTATCCTGCGAATAGCCGCTGAACCGGTCGACCCCGGTGCGGCCGCGATCGCTTCGGTAGGACGGTTCGGCCCACTGTGCGAGAAGAGGTTCGGCATGAGGCCGCACACTGCGCGCGGCACGACACCGCGTGCCAAGGCGCGATGATGGGTCGAGCCCGCCACGTCGATGGTCGCGAGACCGAAGTATGCCGCGCCACTTTGCGGGCGCCCCGGAGGCCCGTCGTCTGATGTTCGAAGACCACCTTGCCCATATTGCCCGGCTGGAGGCCAAGTTCGGCGCCGAGAGCGACGAGGTGGCGACCGCACTCAACACCCTGGCTTTCCTGATCTGCCAGTCGGGCGATCCCGCGGACGCGCTGCCTTATTTCGATCGCAGCATCACGATCCGCGAAGCGCTGCACGGTCCGGAATCGCTTCTGCCCCAGCTCAACCAATGGATCGATCAGAGCGGTCCGGTCCAATTCCGGCATCTGGAGCCGTTCCTGCTCGGACGCCTCGAAATCATGACCACCGCTTGGGGCGAGATCGACCCGAGAATTGCCGAGGAATGCGATCGCATCGCGTCCCGTTATCTGTATCGGCACGAGCCCAAGCAGGCCAGGCCGTTCCTCGAGCAGAGCCTTGCCATCGTGACGGAGTTGCACGGTGCCGACAGCGAGGAGGTCGGCAAGGCGCTCGAGCGATTGGTCGAGGCCTGCCTTCGTGCCGGCGATCAAAAGCTGGCGGCCCGTCATCGCGAGCGCCGCATCGCCGTGGCTGAACGTGCGCACGGTGCTGATAGCGCGGAGGTTGCGGCGACGCTGGTGTCCCTTGCGCTTGCTGCGATCACCGCAAGCAAGCAGGCGCCGCGGGAGCTTGTCCAGCAGGCAATACGCCGCGAAGCCGAGGAGCTGTGCGACCGGGCCTTGTCGATCGAGCAGGCCGTGTTTGGACCGGACAGCCTGCAGGTCCAGAAGACGCTGGAGGCCGTCTCGCGCGCCTTGCTCGACTGTCGGGACTTTCACAAGGCCGAGCGCCTGCTTCGGCGCCTGCTCGACATCTGCGAGCGCGCTCACGGCAACGACGCCGCGGCGCTCCTGTGGATTCTGGCAAACCTGGCGCAGATCTATGCGTACGACCGATCGCAGCTCGCCGAGCCGACGCTCGAGCGATGCTTTGCCATCCTTCGTCGCTTCCTCGACGTCAGGCGGCCGACGATGACGACCCGCATCACGGATTTGAAGGACGGCGAGACGCTCTACAGCAGCAACTCGTCAGGCCTGCTGGAGATGCTGGTCCGGATATCGGAAAGGGTCGACTACAATTCCAGAAAGCGATGGGGCGGCTAAGCGCTCCGGACAAGGCAAGACAGCCATCCCATGACGGACTACGACAGAGAAAAGCTGCGTTGCTATTGCTGCGGCCAGAGCTCCGAGCAAACGATCCTGATGAGCACGAATTCCTTTGGCTCGCCGGACCTCGACCAGCGACCGGCGGGCATGGCACGCGCGACGGCCGGGAGCTGGCTGCTGGAATGTCCGTTTTGCGGGTATGTCGCCGAGAGCATCGACCGCGGCAGCGCGAGGGCGCGTGCCTTCCTCGAGACCGCCGAATTCCGCGCCGCGTCGCTGGAGCCTTTGCCCGATCCTGCGGCGCGCCGCTTCCTGGTGCGGGCCGCGCAGGACGCCTATGAGGGCGACCGCACGGCGGCGTTCAGACACACCCTGTCGGCGGCCTGGATCGCTGACGACAGAAAGCAGGCCTCGCAGGCGACAGCGTTCCGTCTCAGGGCCGCCGAGCATCTCGGCGACCGCCCGATCCGCTCGATCGACGTCAGGCTGGAGCTGCTCGACGTGCTGCGGCGCGCGGCGAGCTGGGAGCGCGCGGCTACATTGGCCGAAGAACTGACTGCCGAAGGGCTCGAACACCCCTTCGCTCCGATCGTGGCGTTTCATCGCCGCAAGATCGCGGAGAAGGACAGTAGCCGCTACACCATCCAGCAAGCGCTCAGGAGGGAGCGGGGCAACGACGAAGCTACCGCCGAGATGCTGAAGCTGTTGACGCATCACCTGCAGAAGAGACGTACGCCCGATCGACCGATGTGAGGGAGGTCAGTCGCAATCGTGCGATGGCCATCTACGCGACGAGGTGCTTCGCGGCGGCCGAGATCATCACCAGCCCGCCCGTGATGACGGCCACGTCGAGGATCGCGGTGTGGATGTGCAGCGGCATCCGCTCCACAAAGGCTTTGGCCAGGAATGCACCAGGGATCGCGATCGCGCCGATCAGGAGCGCGAAGGCGAGCACCTGCGCGGTGACGGCGCCGGCGAGGCCGAACACCGATATCTTGATGAGGCCGGTGCCGAGCGAGATCATCGCGTCGGTCGCGATCACCGCTGCGCCTTCGAGGCCGGCCGCCATCAGCAGCGACAGCAGGATCACGCCGGAGCCGGAGGTGCCGCCGACCAGCACGCCGTAGCCCACCGAGCCCGCGGCAAGGCCGCCGTCCCCGATCTTCACCTGCCGGCGGCGGAGCACGCGGCGCAACGGCACGCTCAGCATCAGCATGGTGCCGATCACGAGCGCCGCGCCGGCATTGGTGAGACGCGTGTAGCCGTAGGCCCCGAGCGCCGTCGTCAGCGCGGCGCAGGCGAGCACGATCAAGGCGCGGCGACGATCGACGTAACGCAGATAGGCGATCGCGCGGCTGCAATTGGTGAAGATCGCGGAGATCGCGATGATCGGCACCACGGGCTCGGCGCCGACCAGCGGCACCAGCACCAGCGGCATCAGCGCGCCGGTGCCATAGCCAGCAAGACCACCGATGATCGAAGCAAACAACGCCATCAACGCGACCAGCAGAAGCTGAAAGATCGAGATGTCGGCGAAGGCTGAGACGATGGTCACGTTCTCTCGTCGCGGCTGACGCGGGCCGCAGCTTGATCGGCGATGGAAGCGAGCGCGGCTTCATCTAGTGGAAAATCCGCCGCAAGCCAAGCGTCCTCGGCGAGCGCCAGCACATGTCCGAGCGCAGGTCCTTCGGCCAGACCGCGCGCGATGAAGTCGGCGGCCTTCACCGGAAATTTCGGCGCAGTCCAGCGCTGCGGCAGCTCGGCGAGCACGCGCCAGTGCTCTGACGTGACGTCGCCGCCGTTCCTGGCCCAGCCGAGCAACACGCGATCGTGATAGCGTTCGGCGCCGAGCCGGTAGAGCAGCCGCCGTGCGTCGGCCTCGTCCTTGGTGGCGAGGCGCCACCAGCGATGCCCCATCGAATCCAGCGCCTTGGTCTCGGCATTGGAGAGCCGCAGGCGCGCGGCGACGCGCTTGGCATCCTCGGTCACGGCGACGGTCAGCGCGGCCAGGCGCCGCGTGCTGCTGGCGGCGAGGCCGAGCTCGCGCTCGATCGCGATCATCGCCGCCAGCGGCCCGGTGTAGACGACGCCGCCGACCAGCGCCTGCAGCAGGCCGCCCTCGGCCATGGCCAGCGCGGCCGCGGATGCGCCCGATGTCACCAGCAGCTTCAGCATCTCCATCCGCACCCGCTCGGCGGACAGGCTGGCAAGACCGGCGCGTCCGCGGATGCAGGCGAGCGTGCCGTCGCGATCTGGCTCACCAACACCGAAGGCGGCGTGGATGCGGAAGAAGCGCAGGATGCGCAAATAGTCCTCGGCGATGCGCTGGTCGGGATCGCCGATGAAGCGCACGCGGCGCGCCTTCGCATCGGCAATGCCGCCGACATGGTCGTAGACGACGCCCCTCGCGTCCACCGACAAGCCGTTCATGGTGAAGTCGCGCCGCTCGGCGTCCTTCACCCAGTCGCGGCCGAACGCGACCTTAGCCTTGCGGCCGAAGGTTTCGGTGTCCTCGCGCAGCGTCGTGACTTCATAGGGGTGGCTGTCGATCACCAGCGTGATGGTGCCGTGGTCGATGCCGGTCGGCACGCTCCTGATGCCGGCCGCCTTGGCGCGGCGGATCACTTCCTCGGGGCGCGCCGTGGTCGCGATATCGATGTCGCCGGGCACGAGGCCGAGCAGCGCGTTGCGCACCGCGCCGCCGACCACCCGCGCTTCCTCGCCGTCGGCGTTGAGCAGCGCCAGGACGCGCGCGGTGCCGCCTGCGGTCAGCCAGGGCGCATCGGCGAGTATCGGCTCCGCGCTCATCCTGCCGTCCCTATTTTTCCACGCCAGGCACCAGCCTGCCATTCTCGATATGGGCGGGAATGTAGGTCGAATCCGGGGCGGCGCCGGAGAAATGCGCAAAGCCGATCAGCCCCGCAATGACGAGCACGAGCGCCGCCAAAGCGAGGCGCGCGACGACCGTGACCGGCCAGGACGATCGCGCGAACAGGCCGGACCGCGTCGCGGCCAGGAACAGCGCATAGACGGCAAAGGGAATGAGGAAGATTCCGATCTCGGTCAGAACCGGCCGGATCATGATGAATAGATCCGCTCATACAGCACACGCAGCATTCCCGCCGTCGCACCCCAGATGTAACGTTCCGCGAACGGCATGGCGTAGTAGAACCGCTCCATGCCGCGGAATTCCTTGCTGTGCACCTGGTGGTTCACCGGGTTCATCAGGAAGGAGAGCGGCACCTCGAAGGCGTCGTCAACCTCGGAATGGTTGATGGTGAGGGAAAAGCCCGGCCGCACCCTGGCGACCGTCGGCAGGATGCGGAAGCCGAAGGCGGTGCCGTAGAGATCGAGATAGCCGAGCGGCTCGACGAAATCCCTGGACAGCCCGACCTCCTCCTCGGCCTCGCGCAGCGCGGCGTCCAGCGGCGAGGAATCAGTCGCGTCGATCTTGCCGCCGGGAAAGGCGATCTGGCCGGCATGGTCGTTGAGATGCGCCGAGCGCTGCGTCAGCAGGATGGTCGGCTCGGGATGGTCGACCACGGCGATCAGGACCGCCGCGGGGCGCACCGGCTGCTCGCGCGCGACGATCTCCAGCATCTTGTCGGTGCCGGGATCGCCCGAGGCGGGAATGATGTTGGGATCGTAGAGGGCGGCCGGCACGTCGAAGCCAAGCGTCGCCTTCGAGCGGGCGAAGAAATCCGCCGCGCCCATGGTGGCGGGATCGCGCGTAGCCTCGCTTCTGGGGATAGGCTTGTTCAAAGCGCGGCCCTCACCTGCTCCGCATCGGCCATGGCGAAGAATTCGCCCGACGATTCGACGCCGAACATCGGCTGGCCATCGACCATCCGCTCCTCGCCCATGTCAACCAGATCGTAATAGAGCGCCCTCGTGACCTTGGCCCAGAGATCGGCGCGGACGTGCAGATACGGCGTCAGCCCGCCGTCCGCCGCCTGCTCGAACCGCAGCCGGTGCGCGCCGTCGCAGGTCACCCAATCGTCGACATTGGTGCGGAAGTGCAGCACGCGATGCTTCTCCACGCCGTCCTTCTGCATCTCGACCGCCATGAAGGGCGCGTCATCAACGCGGATGCCGACCTTCTCCACCGGCGTGACCAGGAAATGCTTGTCACCCTCGCGCTTCAGGACGGTGGAGAACAGCCGGACCAGCGCGGGGCGCCCGATTGGCGTCCCCAAGTAGAACCAAGTACCATCGGAGGCGATTCGGATGTCGAGATCGCCGCAAAACGGCGGATTCCACAGGTGCACCGGCGGCAGGCCCTTCTTGCCGTCTTCGGTGTTGGCTGCATTCGTTGCAGCATTTTTGGCAGCTTCCGTCAGCCCTTCGAGACCACGATCGGCGCTCTGCCCTTGGTTCGCCATGGTTTACCCTGACTTTGTCTTTGGCACGATTGGTGCAGGTCTACGTTGTAGTCGGGCCAACGGTTCCACCCCGGATTGACCCGGTGTGGAGGTCGCCACTTCGTGATGCCGTACATAACCCGAAGCCGATAAGGTGGGGATAGGTTAATTCAACGAATACATGGCCTTCCTGCAAGTCTAGCATAGGGCCCATGATCTGAAATGATGATCTGAATCGACGATCTGAAACGATGACCTGCGCGATGTGTGACATGACGGCAAAGGCGAGCCGCGTGGCGGGCTGAAGGAGCGAACGAATGGCGGAGAGTGTCGAGAAACTCGAGGACGGGATCGTCCGTTCGGCCGAGCAGGTGTCGAGCCAGATTCGCGCCGCGAAGGAAGCGATCGGATCCGTCATCTTCGGCCAGGATCGCGTGATCGAGAACACGCTGGTCACGATCCTCTCCGGCGGTCACGCGCTTCTGATCGGTGTCCCCGGCCTTGCGAAAACAAAACTGGTCGAGACGCTCGGCGTCACGCTCGGGCTCGATGCCAAGCGCATCCAGTTCACGCCGGATCTGATGCCCTCGGACATCCTCGGCGCCGAAGTGCTGGATGAGAGCACCACGGGCAAGCGCGCGTTCCGCTTCATCTCGGGTCCGGTGTTCGCGCAGCTCCTGATGGCCGACGAGATCAACCGCGCCTCGCCGCGCACGCAGTCGGCGCTGCTGCAGGCGATGCAGGAGCAGCACATCACGGTCGCCGGCGCGCGCCACGATTTGCCGAAACCCTTCCACGTGCTGGCGACGCAAAACCCGCTGGAGCAGGAAGGCACCTATCCGCTGCCGGAAGCGCAGCTCGACCGCTTCCTGATGGAGATCGACGTCGACTATCCCGATCGCGACGCCGAACGCCGCATCCTGTTCGAGACCACCGGCGCCGAGGAAACGCTCGCGAGGGGATCGATGACGGCGGATGCGCTGATCACCGCGCAGCGGCTGATCCGCCGCCTGCCGGTCGGCGATTCCGTGGTGGAAGCCATCCTGTCGCTGGTGCGCTCGGCTCGTCCGGGTCCCGACGCCGGCGAAGCCGGCAAATTCATCGCCTGGGGCCCCGGCCCGCGCGCCAGCCAATCCCTGATGCTGGCGGTGCGCGCGCGTGCGCTGATCGACGGGCGTCTCGCACCCTCGGTCGACGACGTGCTCGACCTCGCCGAGCCCGTGCTGAAGCACCGCATGGCGCTGACGTTCCAGGCACGTGCCGAAGGCCGCACCATTCCGGACGTGATCAAGCAGCTCAAGACACGGATCGGTTGATGGCAGCGGACAACGGGCACACGGCGAAGGAGATCATCGCGATCCGACGTGCCGATGGCGAAAGCCGCACGCTCGCCGCGTCCTTGCCGCGCCTGGTGTTAGAGGCCCGCCGCATCGCCGCCAACGTCATCCACGGCCTGCATGGCCGGCGCCGCGCCGGCTCCGGCGAGAATTTCTGGCAGTATCGCCGCTTCGTCTCGGGCGAGCCCGCACAGAACGTCGACTGGCGCCGTTCGGCGCGCGACGACCATCTCTATGTCCGCGAGCTCGAATGGGAAGCCTCGCACACGGTCTGGATCTGGCCGGACCGCTCGCCCTCGATGGCGTTCGCCTCGAAGACCGCGCGTGAGTCCAAGCTCGAGCGCACGCTGATCGTCGCCTTCGCGCTGGCCGAGCTGCTCGTCTCCGGCGGCGAGCGCGTAGGCATTCCCGGGCTGATGGCGCCGACCGCGAGCCGCAGCGTGATCGACAAGATGGCGCAGGCGATGCTGCATGACGATGCGGACCGGCTCAGCCTGCCGCCGTCCTTCGTCCCCGCGGCGCTGGCGGAGACGATCGTGCTGTCGGATTTCTGGTCGCCGATCTCCGAGATCAGGACGACGCTGGCAGGCCTCTCCGGCTCCGGCGCGCATGGCACGCTGGTGCAGATCGTCGATCCCGCCGAAGAGAGCTTCCCTTATTCCGGCCGCGTCGAGTTCGTCGAGCCTGAAGGCTTCGGCGTCATCACCGCCGGCCGCGCCGAGAGCTGGGCGGAGGACTACACCGCGCGCCTCGCGCTGCATCGCGACCAGATCCGCGCCGAGACCAACAAGCTCGACTGGCTGTTCACCACGCACGCCACCGACCGCTCCGCGGCCGAGCTCTTGCTGTTCCTGCATGCCGGCATGCAGGTGAGCAAGTCGGGCGCGCGCACCACCTCGATCAAGGCGGGGCCGGCCGCATGATGGGATTGCCGCTCGCCTTCACCGAACCGCTGCTCCTGATCGGCCTCGTCAGCCTTCCGGTGCTGTGGTGGCTGCTGCGCGTGATGCCGCCGCGGCCGCGCCGCATCGAGTTTCCGCCGACGCGCCTGTTGTTCGACATCGCCCCGCGCGAGGAGACGCCATCGCGAACGCCGTGGTGGCTGACCGCGTTGCGGCTGCTGGCTGCGGCGCTCGTCATCTTCGCCGCCGCCGGACCGATCTGGAATCCGCAAACCGGCCTTGCCGGCGGCAAGGCGCCGCTGATGATCATGTTCGACGACGGCTGGAGCGCGGCCTCGCACTGGGACGTCAGGATCCGGGCCGCCGACGAGCTGATCGCCAATGCCGAGAACGACCGCCGCGCCATCGCGCTGGTGCCGCTGTCCGAGCCGAACCGCGACATCACGCTGATGCCGGCGGGCGCCGCGCGCGTCGCGCTGCGCCAGCTCGCGCCAAAGCCCTATTCGATCGACCGCGTCGAGACGCTGGCCGCAATCGACCGTTTCCTGAAAGCCACCGGCGATTGCGAGATCGCCTGGCTGTCCGACGGCGTCGACACCGGCCGCGGCGAAGACTTCGTAGGCAGCCTCGGCAAGACCATCGGCGAGCGCAGCCTGACCATCTTCGAAGGCGGCACCTCCTCGCCGCTGGCGCTGGTCGCGGCCGAGAACGCCGCCGCGAAGATGACGGTGAAGGTGCTGCGCACCGACAGCGGCATCGCGGTCGGCACCGTGCGCGCGCTGGATCAGAAGGCCTCGCCGATCGGCGAAGCGCGTTTCTCGTTCGGTCCGCAGGACAAGGAGACCGACGCCGCGTTCGACCTGCCGGTCGAGCTGCGCAACGACATCACCCGGCTCGAAATCTCGAGCGAGCGCTCCGCCGGCGCGGTGCAGCTGCTCGACAAGCGCTGGCGCCGCCGCGCCATCGGCATCGTCTCGGGCGCGACCAGCGAGACCGCGCAGCCGCTGCTGGCGCCGACCTTCTACCTCACCCGCGCGCTGGCGCCGTTCGCCGACGTCAGGCTCGCCGATAAGGGCTCGCCGCAGCAGGGCATCACGCAATTCCTGGACCAGAAGCTGCCGATGATCATCCTCGCCGATGTCGGCACCATCGCGCCCGAGCTGCGCGAGCGCCTCAATGCCTGGGTCGACCAGGGCGGCGTGCTGGTGCGGTTCGCGGGTCCCCGCCTGGCGCAAGCCGAGGACGATCTCGTGCCGGTCAAGCTACGCAAGGGCGGCCGCACGCTCGGCGGCAGCCTGACCTGGGAGAAGCCGCAGCATCTCGCCTCCTTCGCCGCCGACGGCCCGTTCTCCGGCGTCGCGGTCCCCAAGGACGTCACCGTAAGCCGCCAGGTGCTGGCCGAGCCCGACGCGGTGCTCGCCACCAAGAGCTGGGCCTCGCTCGAAGACGGCACACCGCTGGTCACCGGCGAGCATCGCGGCAAGGGCATCGTCAGCCTGTTCCATGTCAGCGCCGACATGCGCTGGTCTGACTTACCGATGTCCGGCATCTTCGTCGAAATGCTGCGCCGTGTCGTCGACATGTCCGGCTATACGTCCAAGCCCGGCGCCGGCGTTGCCAGCGAAGCGACCACCGAGACGGTGGCGCCGCTGCACATCCTCGACGGTTTCGGCGCCTTCGGCCCGCCGCCGGCGACCGCAAAGCCTCTGCCCGCGGATTATCGCGACCGCGCGACATCAGATCATCCGCCGGGCTTCTATGGACCGGCCGAAGGACCGCTCGCCGTGAACACGCTTGCCAGCGCCGACCGCATCGCGGCCCTCAACACCGCGAGCCTGCGCGCCCGGCACGCCACCTACACCAATGCCGAGCCGCGGGACCTGCGCGGCTGGCTGCTGTCGACGGCGCTCGCACTGTTCCTGATCGACGCCATCATCGTCGCGGTGCTCGGCGGCGGGATCGCCGCGCTGCTGCGCCGCCGCGCCGCGCCCGCGATGATCGTGCTCGGTCTCGCGCTCGCAGGCCTCGTCGCGCTCACGCCGACGGCTTCGCGTGCGGACGGCGCCGCGGATGATTTCGCGATGCGCGCGACGGCGCAGACCCGTCTCGCCTATGTCATCACCGGCAATGCGGACGTGGATTCCATCGTCAAGGCCGGCATGTCCGGACTGACGCTGTTTCTGGCGCAGCGCACCGCGCTCGAGGCGGGCGATCCCGTCGGCGTCGATCCCGCGCGCGACGAGCTCGCCTTCTTCCCGCTGATCTACTGGCCGATCGTGCCCGGCGCGCCCAAGCCGCCGCAGGACGCGCTCAACAGGATCGACGCCTACATGAAGCAGGGCGGCACCGTGCTGTTCGACACCCGCGATGCCATCGAGGCCCCGCCCGGCGCGAACGGCGCGGCGCAAACCCCGGGCATGCAGACGCTGCGCGAGATTCTGTCCTCGCTCGACGTGCCCGAGCTCGAGCCGGTGCCGCGCGAGCACGTGCTGACCAAGACTTTCTATCTGCTGCGCGACTTCCCCGGCCGCTTCGTCACCGGCCAGACCTGGGTCGAAACCCTGCCGCGCGAAGACGAGGACGAGGACAACGCGCAGCGGCCGGCGCGCGGCGGCGACGGCGTCTCGCCGATCATCATCACCTCGAACGATCTTGCCGGCGCCTGGGCCGTGCGGCCCGACGGCCAGGCCATGCTGCCGGTGACCGGCGGCGACACCCGCCAGCGCGAATTCGCCTACCGCGCCGGCGCCAACATCGTGATGTACACCCTGACCGGCAACTACAAGGCCGACCAGGTGCACGCACCGGCCCTGATCGAACGGCTGGGGCAATGATGCGGATGAAGAGCTTGAACCACACGCCCCGTCATTCCGGGATGGTCCGGAGGACCAGACCCGGAATCTCGAGATTCCGGGTTCGATGCTTCGCATCGCCCCGGAATGACGCTCATAGGTCTGTCTGATGAACTACGGCATCGCATTCACGCCGCTTGTCCCCACGATCGTGCTGTGGCTCGCGCTCGCCGCGATCGTCGTCATCGCAATTGTGCTGCTGGTGGCGCGTGCGCGCGGCGCCGCGGTGCGCGTCGCCGCGCTGGCGCTGTTCCTGCTCGCGCTCGCCAATCCCTCCTTCACGCGTGAGGATCGCGATCCCCTGACCTCGATCGCCGCGGTCGTCGTCGACAAGAGCCCGAGCCAGAATTTCGGTAATCGCACCGTCGAGGCAGCCCAGGCCCAGGAAGCGCTGGTCGACAGCCTGAAGAAGGTCAAGGGGCTGGAGGTGCGTGTCGTCGACGCCGGACAGGCCGACGGCGAGACCGACGGCACCAAGCTGTTCGGCGCCCTCGCCTCGGCCTTGTCGGACGTGCCGGTCGACCGCGTCGCCGGCGCGTTCCTGATCACCGACGGCCGCGTCCACGACATTCCCGCGAACGCCGCCGCGCTCGGCTTCCAGGCGCCGGTGCACGCGCTGATCACCGGCCAGAAGGACGAGCGCGACCGCCGCATCGCAATCACGGCCGCGCCACGCTTCGGCATCGTCGGCCAGACCCAGACCATCAGCTACCGGCTCGACGACCAGGGCGTCACCAACGAGCGCGCCAGGGTCACGATCCGCCGGGACGGCGAGGTCATCAACGAGCGCACGCTCTCGAGCGGGCAGGCCGCGAGCGTCGACGTTGACATCAAGCACGCCGGCCCGAACATCGTCGAGATCGAGGCCTCGCCGCTCGAACGCGAGCTGACGCCGGTGAACAACCGCGCCGTCGTCGCCATCGATGGCGTGCGCGACAAGCTGCGCGTGCTGCTGGTCTCGGGCGAGCCGCATTCCGGCGAGCGCACCTGGCGCAATCTCTTGAAGTCCGATGCCAGCGTCGACCTCGTTCATTTCACCATCCTGCGTCCGCCGGAGAAGCAGGACGGCACGCCGATCAACGAATTGTCGCTGATCGCATTCCCGACCCGCGAGCTGTTCCAGCAGAAGATCAACGAATTCCAGCTGATCATCTTCGATCGCTATGCCCGCCAGGGCGTGCTGCCGATCGCCTATTTCGACAACATCGCGCGCTATGTACGCGGCGGCGGCGCGGTGCTGGTCTCGGCCGGCCCCGACTACGCCTCCAACACCAGCATCTGGCGCACGCCGCTGGATTCGGTGCTGCCGGCGGAGCCGGTCGGCGTGACGGAAAAGCCGTTCTATGCGCATCTGTCCGACGTCGGCAAACGCCACCCGGTCACGCGCGGCCTCGAAGGCTCGGCCAGCGAGCCACCGCGCTGGAGCCGGTTCTTCAGGACGGTCGACACCCGCAATTCGGTGAACCCTCCGGTGATGACGGGAGCCGACGGCAAGCCGCTCCTGTTCCTGTCGCGCTTCGGGGAAGGCCGCGTCGCGTTGCTGCTCTCCGACCACATCTGGCTGTGGGCCCGCGGCTATGAGGGCGGCGGCCCGCATCTGGACCTGCTCAGGCGGATGTCGCACTGGCTAATGAAGCAGCCCGACCTCGACGAGGAGGCACTGCGCCTGCAGGTGCAGGGCAAGAATCTCGTTGTGGTGCGCCAGACCATGGCGGACAGCGTCCAGCCGGTCAGCGTGACATCGCCGTCTGGCGCTTCGCAGGATCTGACGCTGAGCCCCGGCGAACCTGGCGAATGGCGCGCCAGCCTGCCGGCCAGCGAGCTCGGCCTGTGGCAGGCCACCGACGGCACGCTGAAGGCGCTGATCAATGTCGGCCCGACCAATCCGAAGGAGTTTTCGGAAGTTACCTCCACCACCGACACATTGAAGCCGCTCACCCAGGCGACCGGCGGCAATGCCGTGCGCGTGGCCAGCGGTACCAGCGTCGAGCTGCCGCGCATCCTCCCCGTGCGTTCGGCCAGCGTCTTCGCCGGTGACGGCTGGATGGGCGTGCGGATGCGCGATGCCAGCGTCGTCAAGGGCGTCGGCGTGCTGCCGATCTTCGCCGGCCTGATCGGCCTCTTGCTGCTGCTCGGCGCGTTTGCGGCGACCTGGGTCCGCGAGGGGCGGTAGCGCTCCGTTGCTCGAACGCCACATCGGCCCACCACCCGCGCTGACGAGTCCGCGGGCCGTTGACATCTGCTGACGGGTCGGGCGATGTTACATTATAACGTCGCGGCCGCTCGAAAGTGGCGCCTCGCGATGCGGGGGTGGCTTTTCCGATGAAGTGGTTCCGGTCGAATATCAGGCACGGCGCCCGGCTCGCGTTGTTCGCGATGCTGGTGCAGTTCGCGCTGACGTTCGGCCACAGCCATTGGTTCGCGCAGGCCGCGCCGCTTGCCCAGGCCACGCTCCAGCAGGCTGACGGCGCCAGCGGCGTTGCTGCAATCGACCGCACCGCGGTCCGGAAGCAGGCGCCCTCGAGCCCCGACCGCGAACACCCGGGCGAGGACAATTGCGCGATCTGCGCCGTCGTCGCGATGGCGAGCGCCGTCGTGTTCGCGGCACCACCTGTACTGCTGCTGCCGCAGGCGATCAACCTGCTCTACCGCACCACTGATGCCGAATTTCTCCACCTGAAATCGGCCGGCACGGCGTTCCAGCCGCGCGCCCCTCCCGCGTCCTGACTCCAGACATCGCTGATCACGCCTGGGCTCGCCGCACATCGGCGAGGCCCGGGAGAAGTTGAAGTCGAATTCCGTCGCGCCGCGACGGCAGGCCGCCTCCGATCACAGACCATCATGCGGACGGCGCCTGATTGGAATCAGGACCATGTCATATCAACTGCGACGCGCGCAGCGTCTTGGCGGAGCAAGCCTGCTCATGCTCGGCGCCGCCGCCACATCCGCGTTCGCGCAAACGCCCGCGCAAGACAAATCGTCGACCGAGATCCCCGCCGTTACCGTCACGGCCCCGAGCCCGATCGTGCGCAGGGCGGTAGTTCCGTCCCGCAACGCAGGCCGCGGCACGCGGACCGCGCGGGTGCGAAGCCGTGAGCAGACGGCCGACGCGGCGCCGGCGGCCTCTGCGCCCACGGCACCCCAGCAGGGCGTGCTGCCCGTGGTGACCAACCAGTTCGCGACCGTCACCGTGGTGCCGAACGAGGAGATCCGCCGCGAGGGCGGCGGCCAGCTCGGCGATCTCCTGTTCTCCAAGCCCGGCATCACCGGCTCCAGCTTTGCACCCGGCGCCTCCAGCCGGCCGATCATCCGGGGTCTCGACGTCAACCGCGTCGGCATCGTCGAGAACGGCACCAATGCCAGCGGCGCCTCCGACCTCGGCGAGGATCATTTCGTCCCGATCGATCCGCTCGCGACCAACCAGATCGAAGTGGTGCGCGGACCCGCTGCGCTGCGCTACGGCTCGACCTCCATCGGCGGCGTCGTCAGCGCCACCAACAACCGGATTCCCGATGCGGTGCCGAGCTGCGCCCCGTCGTTCCAGGCTTACGGACTGCCGGCCAAGGCGCCGCTGGCGAGTGCCGCAACATCGCCTTGCGTCACCGCAGAGACCCGCACCGCGTTCTCTTCGGTCGACCGCGGCGTCGAAAGCGGCGTGCTGCTCGACACCGGCGGCGGCAATTTTGCCTTCCATGCCGACGCCTATGGCCGCACGACCTCGGACTATTCCATACCCAGCTATCCCTATCTGAACGATCAGACCCGGGCGGTGAACGGCCGCCAGCCGAACTCGGCAACGCGTTCGGACGGCGCCTCGATCGGCGGCTCCTACTTCTTCCAGGGTGGCTATATCGGCGCGTCGATCACGCAGAACGACTCGCTCTACCATATCCCCGGCATCGACGGCGCCGACCACCGGACGCGGATCGACGGCCACCAGACCAAGATCAACGTCAAGGGCGAGTACCGCCCCGACGCGACCGCGATCGACACAGTTCGCTTCTGGGCCGGCGCGACCGACTACCGTCACAACGAGATCGGCCTTGCCGATCCCGCCGACCTCAACAGCGACGGCATCCGGCAGACCTTCACCAACAAGGAGCAGGAGATCCGCACCGAGGTGCAGTTGATGCCGTTCAACGCGCGCTTCGCCGAGGTGACGACGGCGCTCGGCTTTCAGGTCGGTCATCAGGAACTGAGCGCGCCGAGCCCGGACAATCCCGGTACGCTGTTCAACGGGCTGTGGGACCCCAACAACAGCACGCGCGTTGCGGGCTATGCCTTCAACGAGTTCAAGTTCACGGAGGCGACGCGGGCGCAGATCGCCGGCCGCATCGAGCATGTCGAGCTGCACGGCACGACGCCGGACTTCCCGGCCGACTATCTGCCCGACGGCACGCCGCAGGCGGCGATCTCGCGCAACCCGTCCTTCACGCCGAAGAGCGGCAGCATCGGCCTGCTGCAGGATTTGCCGGGCGGCATGGTCGGCAGCATCACCGCGCAATATGTCGAGCGCGCGCCGAAGGCGGCCGAGTTGTTCTCGCGCGGCGGCCATGATGCCACCGCGACGTTCGACATCGGCAATCCCAATCTCACCATCGAGACCGCGAAATCGGTCGAGCTCGGCGTGCGCAGGGCGACGGGACCGTTCCGCTTCGAGGCGACCGTCTACTACACGCATTTCGACAATTTCATCTATCGCCGCCTCACCGGCGTGTCCTGCGACGGCGACTTTGCGTCCTGCGGCACGCCGGGCGCCGAGCTGAACCAGGCGGTCTACTCGCAGCGCAATGCGAATTTCCGCGGCGGCGAATTCCAGTCGCAGCTCGACGTCGGCGCATTCCAGGGCGGCATCTGGGGCATCGAGAACCAATTCGACATGGTCCGCGCCACCTTCAGCGACGGCACCAGCGTGCCGCGGATTCCTCCGATGCGGATGGGTGGCGGCGTGTTCTGGCGCGACGACAATTGGCTGATGCGGGTCAATCTGCTGCACGCCTTCGCGCAGAACAACGTCGCGGTGATCGCGGAGACGCCGACAGCGGGCTACAATCTGCTGAAGGCCGAGATCAGCTACAAGACCAGGCTCGATCGCAACTGGTTCGGCGCGCGCGAGATGATGGCCGGCATCGTCGGCAACAATCTCCTCAACGAGAACATCCGCAATTCGGTGTCCTACACCAAGGACGAGGTGCTGATGCCCGGCATCGGCGTGCGGGCGTTCGCGAACTTCAAGTTCTAGCGCGGATCAGGCCGGGGTCTGCGGGCCCCGGCTTCAGTCATTGCGAGGAGCCCGTGACAAAATTGCGTAGCAATTTTGCACTGGTGCGACGAAGCAATTCAGGATCTTTCTGAGGAGGGATTTCTGGATTGCTTCGCTGCGCTCGCAATGACGGTGGATGAACCGCAGCCGCTCGCCCCAGCAACAGCCTCGTAGCCCGGATGAGCGAAGCGACATCCGGGGCGGTGCATTTGCGGCAACCAGCTTCCCGGATTGCGCTACGCTCCATCCGGGCTACGGACTATGGGCTGCGTGCGAGCCGCTTCTCGAAGCGCCATTGATCGACGGGGAACGGCCCCTGCGACGTCTCCGACATCATCACGAAGGTGCCGGCGTTGCGCCAGCCGCTCTTCTCGTAGAAGCGCGCGGCGCGCATGTTGCCGACCGCGCAGGCGAGCCACGCCAGCTCGACACCGCGCGCGGCGAGGCGGGCCTCGGCGTCCGCGAGCAGCGCGGCAGCCACACCAGTGCCGTGCGCAGTCGGCGACACGAACAGCTGGTACAGTTCATCGCCCTTGACGGAGCAGAAACCGAGCGGCGCACCGAAGGGGCCAGCGACGCTGATGGTGTCGAGCATGGCCGCGAGCCGGTCGCGAAAATTCGCCAGCGTGCGGAGGCGGACCAGTTCGGGCGGCGCAAGCTGTGCATGCGAGCCGTGCCAGGCATCGTGCCATAGCTGTGCGAGGTGATCGATCTCGGCGGGGTCGGCGGGACGCACCTGCATGGACATCTCCAGTAGCCCGGATGGAGCGCAGCGCAATCCGGGACAGTGCATCCATAGCGGCAGCTTTCCCGGATTTCGCTGCGCTCATCCGGGCTACGAACGATCCTACCCCGCTCGCGCCTTGCTCCAGTCCGGTGCGACCTGCCCCGACACGCCCTCGAAGGCGCCGTCGACGAGCTCGAACACGAGGATGCGGGCGGCATCGACCGGGCCCGGCATGGTGACGCGGCCCTTCGGCACCGGCTTGAAACCGACGCGGCTGTAATAGGGCTCGTCGCCGACCAGCAGCACGATGGCGTGGCCCCTGGCTTTCGCGTCCTTCAGCGCGCGCTCCATCAACAGCCTTCCGATGCCGCGGTCGCGGAACGGCGGCTCGACCGTGAGCGGCCCGAGCAGCAATGCCGGCGTGTCGCCGACCAGCACCGGCAACTGCCTGACCGAGCCGACCAGCAGCGTGCCGATACGCGCGGTGAAAGAGACGTCGAGCAGATGGTCGACATGCTCGCGGATGCGGTAGGCGCTGAGCACGAAGCGGCCGGGACCGAAGGTGCGTTCGTGCAGCCGCTCGATCGCCTGAGCGTCGCCGGGGGCCTCGGGAAGGATGGTGAGTGAGAGATCGGTCATGTCAATCGCGGGATAGCACCTGAACGCCGCGCGGTCCATCGGGCTGCGACGCCGCTCAGCTCCTTTTCAAGGTCGGTTGAGACAAGTAGGCCAGCATCTTCATCTCCCGCCGCCCTCGCGTCACCGTGTCGAGAACCAGGCCCGAGGATACCGCGAGCAGGGCCATGATCATCAGGCCCATCGACAGCACCGCGGTGGGCAGGCGCGGCACGAGGCCGGTCTGGATGAAGGTGATCAGAACCGGAATCGCAAGGATCAGCGAGGCCACCGCCAGCAGGATTCCGATCGCCGAGAAGAAGCGCAGCGGCCGCTCCGATCGGTAGAGCTTCAATATGGTGCCGAGGATGCGAAACCCGTCGCGCCAGGTGTTGAGCTTGGAGAACGAGCCTTCAGGACGCGCGTAATAGGGTGTCTCGATCTCGGCGACGGGCAAGGACAATTCCAGCGCATAGACGGCGAGCTCGGTCTCGATCTCGAAGCCGTCGGAGAGGACCGGAAAGGATTTTACGAAGCGGCGCGAGAACACCCGGTAGCCGGACAGGATGTCCTTGAAGGCGTGCCCGAAAGTCGAGGCCAGGAAGCCGGTCAGCATGCGGTTGCCGGTGCGGTGGCCGAGCCGGTAGGCGGCCTGGACCTGATCGACGCGACGGCCGACCACCATGTCGAGATGATCGTCGAGCAGCCGGTCGATCATGCCTGGCGCACTCGGCGCATCGTAGGTGGCATCGCCGTCGACCAGCACATAGACGTCGGCCTCGACGTCGGCGAACATGCGGCGCACGACATGGCCCTTGCCCTGCCGGCGCTCGCTGCGCACGATCGCGCCCGCTTCGCGCGCGACGATCGCGGTCCGATCGCGCGAATTGTTGTCGTAGACGTAGATCGCGGCCGAGGGCAGCGCCTTGCGGAAATCGGCAACGACGGTCGCGACCGCCGCTTCCTCGTTATAGCAGGGCACCAGCACCGCGATGCGGAGTTGCTCCGAAGTCATCGCGGCGACACTCCGAGGCTTGCCGGCTCGCGCCCGAGCGGTGCGGCCTGCCGCGCCTGCGCCGGCTGCATCAGCCAGGCGAACGAGGCGCTCCACAGCGAGAGCATCGCGATCGGCACGACGTAATACGGCGTGAAGATCGGATGGCTGAGGAAGAACACGAGGTTGACGGCAAGATTGCCGGCGACGACGAGGGCCACCTGCCGCACGCTCCCCTCGCCCACCCGCAACAGCTGGGCGGTCGAACCGAGCGCCAGCACGATCAGCACGAATTGCATGTCGTGCAGATAATGGCCGAACACCGTAACGTCGAAGGCCGGTGCGACCACGTCGGCGCTGCCATAGGTCGTGGCCAGCGGGCTGCCGGCATTGATGGCCTGGGCAATCAATGTCGGGGCCATGCCGACGAGGATACCGGCAGTGAAGCCGAGACCCTGCACGAAGGCCGCAAGCGTGCGCGCCCGCAGGAACGCGACGCCGAGATAGATGACGTAACCGGCCGCGAGCAACGCATTCGGCAATCGGAAATTGACGGACATGCCGATCAGGAGGCCGATCAGCGCAATCAGCAGCACCTTGCGCTTGTCTCTGCTCAGCCACAGCGCCGTCAGGAAGCCGGCCATCGCGCACACCGCCATGGTCGGCGCAACCGAATAGCTCGCCTTCGCCGGGTTGATCATGAGGTACATCGCAAACGCGCCGAACAGGCCGGCCCCGACGACCGACGACAAATTGCGCGCCATGGCAACGCCCGCTATCGCAAGGCCGCAGACGATCAGGCTGGCGGCAATGTAGAGCGGCACCACCTGGTGGCCTTCAGGAAACAGCGCCAGCAGGAAGCCGGTGCCCGGCGGGTATTGCAGCACGATCTTGCCGCTCGGCATCGGATTGTGGCACGGCCAGCGGATCGGATCGCTCCACTCGGCGAACGCGATCTCCTTCAGCCTGCCCTCGAAATAACGGTCGTCGTCGAGCGCCACGTTGGTGTTGAGCCCGCCGACGCCGAGGCGCTGGAACAGATGCGCCTGCCTGAGATAGCAGATGTCGTCATAGACCCCGCGCGCCTCGCTCCAGCGCGACATCGTGACGATGTTGCTGGCGAGGATCGCAAGGCAAATCAGACCGAAAACGAGTTTGGCAATCTTCATCCGGTGGCGCTCTTTCGGTCAGCTTACTAGCACAGGCCGCCCTCAGCGCCACGTCGCAATCGGGGGCGTGCCGCCCAGCACCTCGGCGATCCGCAGCCGCGTCCCTCGCGTGGTCCCCTCTGGCAGCGAGCCGATCTCGAAGAACCCGCATTCGGAGATCTCGCGGTTGGGCTCAGGGAGGCGGTCCTGCCTGAATTGCCTGACCACGTAGACCGCGACATGGTCGCGGCGGGAGACGTGGCTGTTGAGGAAGATGCCGTGCAGCACGGCTTCTCCGGTGAGGTCAATATCGCCCTCCTCCTTGAGCTCGCGCCGCATCGCCTGTTCCATGGTCTCGCCATGGTCGACGCCGCCGCCGGGCAAATACCAGCCGCTGACATAGCTGTGCCTGACCAGAAACACACGATTCTTACCATCCAGCACCACGGCGCGGACGCCCAGCGTCATGCCGCGGACGACGAGGAAATAGGCGTGGAAGAATCGCCGCAGCAGCGGCTCGCATCGCCGTCGGATCCGGTTCAGACGCTCTCCCATCAGGTTTCCTCGACGCCCTGGTTCGGGCCCGGCTTGCGCGATGCGTGCGACCTTGCCATTACAGCGGAGCAATAGCGAGGCACTCGCGCGCCATGACTCCCAACACGCCGGCCCCCTTCACGCTCGCCCATCTGTCCGATCCGCATCTGGCGCCCTTGCCGAAGCCGCGGCTGATCGAGCTCGCGGGCAAGCGCGCGCTCGGCTACGTCAATTGGACGCGCAACCGCCACAAATACCAGCGCCGCGAGGTGCTCGACGCACTGGTCGCCGACATGAAGGCGCAGGCGCCCGACCACATCGCAGTGACCGGCGATCTCGTCAACCTCGCGCTGGAAGCCGAGTTCGCGCCGGCCCGCGCCTGGCTCGACGAGGTCGGCCCGCCCGATCGCGTCACCACGATTCCAGGCAATCACGACGCCTATGTCCGCGCCACCGCGCATCGCTTCGGCGAGACGTTTGCGCCCTATCTCGCCGGCGACGACGGCGCCACCGGCTTTCCCTCGGTGCGCCGGCGCGGGCCGCTGGCGCTGATCAGCCTGTCCACGGCGGTGCCGACCCTGCCGCTGATGGCGACGGGCACGCTCGGGCGCGACCAGCTCGCCGCTCTCGAACGCCTGCTCGAACGGCTCGCGGCCGAGGACGTCTTCCGCGTGCTGCTGGTGCATCATCCGCTCAAATCCGCCGCGCGCCAGAAGCGCATGACGGACTCCGCGGATCTCCTGGCCGTTCTGAAACGCCATGGCGTCGAGCTGATCCTGCACGGGCACGACCACATTCATTCGACGATGTGGTTCGAGGGACCCAACGGCAAGATTCCCGCGCTCGGCGTGCCCTCGGCTTCCGCGCTGGCGCATGGCGACTATCCGGCGGCGGCGTACAATCTGCTCAGGATCGAGAAGGACAATGCCGGCTGGCGCTGCGAGCAGACGGTGCGGGGGCTCGGCGCGGGATATCAGGTCGGACAGGTCAAGCATGTGAGGCTGATGTAGCTCGCCGTCATTCCGGGGCATGCGAAGCATGAACCCGGAATCCATTGGGCCACAATACGTGCTGAAAAATGGATTCCGGGCTCGCGCTTCGCGCGCCCCGGAATGACGGCGGAAAATGCCTCACCAGCTCCGCAACGCCGCCAGCACCGCAAGCCCGAATAGCGCGGCGGCACCGAGCACGAAGCCGAACAGGAACGGCCAGAAGCGCGAACGGCGCGGCGGCGGCTCGGTAGCCGGGACTTGCGGTTCGGGCGGAATCACCATGGCCCGTTCGCGCTCGACCATGCGGCGCGCGACATAGTCGGTGACGGCCTCGACGATGACAACGGTGTCGTGCGATTCGGCGAGCACGATGCGGCCGAACCGGGTGTCCTGGACGAAGCGGTACATCCGCTTGTCGCGTCCCATCACGACGTGGGCGACGACGTCGATCCAGAGTTTCGGCGTATCGCCCTGGCTGATGCCGCGATCGAACAGATCGATCCTGTCGGGCACCTGCGCGAACAGCGGATCGAGCGCATCGTTGAGGATCTCGAGCCGCGCCACCTCGGCGTCCCGCAAGTCGACGACGACGCCGGTCCGGTCGGCGGCCTCGATCCGCGCGCGCAGCAGCGCATCGCGCAGCCGTACCGGGCGCGGCTGGCCGGGATGGGTCCCGCTGGTCTCGGGCTCTGACATGGTCGGCCTCGTCCTCGACTGATCCCCATTAACCTATCAGCAACCACGAGGCCCGCAAAGGGCTCACAATTCCAGATACTTACGGTGCCCACAGGCCCTTGACCTGTGCCAAAAACAGACGATCCCACCCAGGCAGCGCCTGGATGGGACCATCCGTCCTTGGACGTCTTCTTGATTGAGGTTGGCAGCTCGGCCCTTAGGCCGAGACGCGCGAGGGCTCTTCCACGATCGAGAAGCGGACGCCGGCCTTGTGGCGGCTCTCTTCCGACACTTCCTTCCAGCAGTCCTCGGCTTCCTTGCGGGACTTGAAGGGTCCCTTCACCTGGGCCGAGCCTTCCACGAGCTTGTGGAAATTCATCGAACCGAACTCGCCGCCGATCACCCAGAAATTGCTGTTGGTCATTGTCAGTCTCCTCTCGAAGCGCGTGTGTTAGCCGAACTGGTTCATCGTGTTGTGGGCGCCGCCCGCCTTCAGGGCCGCATCACCCGCGAAGTACTCCTTGTGGTCGTCACCGATGTCGGAGCCGGCCATGTTCTGGTGCTTGGCGCAGGCGATGCCCTGACGGATCTCCTGGCGCTGCACGTTCTTGACGTAACCGAGCATGCCCTGCTCGCCGAAATATTCCTTGGCGAGGTTGTCGGTGGACAGCGCAGCCGTGTGATAGGTCGGCAGCGTGATCAGGTGGTGGAAGATGCCGGCGCGCTTGGCCGAATCCGCCTGGAAGGTGCGGATGCGCTCGTCGGCTTCCTGCGCCAGCGGCGTATCGTCGTATTCCGGCTTCATCAGCTCGGCGCGGTTGTACTTGCTGACGTCCTTGCCGGCTTCCTTCATCGCGTCGTAGACCTGCCAACGGAAGTTGAGGGTCCAGTTGAACGACGGCGAGTTGTTGTAGGCGAGCTTGGCGTTCGGGATGACCTTGCGGATGCGGTCGACCATCTTGGCGATCTGCTCGATATGCGGCTTCTCGGTCTCGATCCACAGCAGGTCCGCGCCGTTCTGCAGCGAGGTGATGCTGTCGAGCACGCAGCGGTCCTCGCCCGTGCCGGGACGGAACTGGTAGAGGTTCGAGGGCAGCCGCTTCGGGCGCATCATCTTGCCGTTGCGGTTGATGATGACGTCGCCGTTGCGGGCGTTCTCAGCGGTGATTTCCTCGCAATCGAGGAAGCTGTTGTACTGGTCGCCGATGTCGCCGGGCTTGTGGCTGACGGCGATCTGCTGCGTCAGGCCGGCGCCGAGCGAGTCGGTGCGGGTGACGATGATGCCGTCTTCGACGCCGAGCTCGAGGAAGGCGTGGCGGCACGCGCGGATCTTCGCGATGAAGACCTCGTGCGGCACGGTGACCTTGCCGTCCTGGTGGCCGCACTGCTTCTCGTCCGAGACCTGGTTCTCGATCTGCAGCGCGCAGGCGCCCGCCTCGATCATCTTCTTGGCGAGCAGATAGGTCGCTTCCGCATTGCCGAAGCCCGCGTCGATGTCGGCGATGACGGGGACGACATGGGTCTGGAAGTTGTCGATCTTCGCGATCAGCTCCTTCTCGCGGGTCTTGTCGCCTTCCTTGCGCGCCTTGTCGAGCAGACGGAAGATATCGTTGAGCTCACGGGAATCCGCCTGACGCAGGAAGGTGTAGAGCTCCTCGATCAGCGCCGGCACCGAGGTCTTCTCGTGCATCGACTGGTCGGGCAGCGGGCCGAACTCGGAGCGCAGCGCCGCGATCATCCAGCCCGAGAGGTACAGATAGGTGCGATCGGTCTTGCCGCCGAAATGCTTCTTGACCGAGATCAGCTTCTGCTGGGCGATGAAGCCGTGCCAGCAACCCAGCGACTGGGTGTACTTGGTCGGGTCCTTGTCATAGGCCGCCATGTCGGCTCGCATCAGCGCCGCGGTGTAGCGGGCGACGTCGAGGCCGGTCTTGAAACGGTTCTGCAGGCGCATGCGCGCGACGGCCTCGGCCGACACGCCGTTCCAGGTCGGCTGGGTCTCGAGGAGCGCCTGGGCCGCCTTGACCTCGTCCTGATAGGACGACGGGCCCTGGAGGGTGCTGATGCCGCGCGGCTGGTAGTTCATCTAACTGATCCTTTCGCTGACGATGGCGATGGCTGGCCATCGACATTCTTGACACTGCATTGCGAGATGCGTGTCAGAAGCTAAACGCCAAAACAGAAAGATCGTATAGATGGCTTGTTTCTTAATGGTGATGTCATGTAACATCAGAACATGTAATAGATGTTATTTTGTAAAGTTTGTAAATAATAGGTCAGCATAACTGTCCTTGATGCAGATGGAGATATGAGACATGGCCGCCGAATCCGGCAAGAAACTCTTCGTCGGCCCGCGCTTCCGGAGGATCCGGCAGCAATTGGGGCTGTCGCAGACCCAGATTGCCGAGGGACTCGGGATCTCGCCGAGTTACGTCAACCTGATCGAACGGAACCAGCGCCCGGTGACTGCCCAGATCCTGCTGCGGCTGGCCGAGACCTATGACCTCGACCTGCGTGACCTCGCCACCGCCGACGAGGACCGGTTCTTCGCCGAGCTGAACGAGATCTTCTCCGATCCTCTGTTCCGCCAGATCGACGTGCCCAAGCAGGAGCTGCGCGACCTCGCCGAGCTCTGTCCGGGCGTGACCCATGCGCTGCAACGGCTCTATGCGGCTTATACCGAGGCCCGCCAAGGCGAGACGCTGGCTGCCGCCCAGATGGCCGACCGCGACGTCGGCACGCGCTACGAGGCCAATCCGGTCGAGCGCGTGCGCGAGCTGATCGAGGCCAACCGCAACTATTTCCCGGAACTCGAGCAAGCCGCGGAGAATCTTCGCGACGAGTTGAACGTGCCTGCCGAGGAGCTCTATGCGGCGCTCGCGGCGCGCCTGCGCGAAAAGCATTCGATCCAGACCCGCATCATGCCGGTCGACGTCATGCGCGAGACGCTCAGGCGCTTCGACCGCCACCGCCGCCAGCTCCTGATCTCCGAGCTGGTCGACCCGCCCGGCCGCGCGTTCCAGCTCGCCTTCCAGCTCGGCCTCGGCGAATGCGCGCAGGCCCTGGAGACCATCATCGGCCGCGCCGGCCCGCTCGACGATGCGCCGCGCCGGCTGTTCCGCATCACGCTCGGCAACTACTTTGCGGCCGCCGTGATGATGCCCTACCCGACATTCCTCGCCGCCGCCGAAGCGCTGAACTACGACATCCACGTGCTGGCGCAGCGCTTCAATTCCGGCTTCGAGCAGGTCTGCCATCGCCTCACCACCCTGCAGCGGCCGAACGCGCGCGGCATTCCGTTCTTCCTGCTCCGCGTCGACAATGCCGGCAACGTCTCCAAGCGCTTCTCATCGGGCACCTTCCCGTTCTCGAAGTTCGGCGGCACCTGTCCGCTGTGGAATGTGCACTCGACCTTCGACACGCCGGACCGCCTGCTCAAGCAGGTGATCGAGCTGTCCGACGGCACGCGCTATTTCTCGATCGCGCAGATGGTGCGCCGCCCGGTCGCGCCGCATCCGCTGCCGCAGCCGCGCTTCGCCATCGGCCTCGGCTGCGAGATCCGCCACGCCGCGCGCCTGACCTACGCCGCCGGCATGGACCTGGAGAAGACCGAGGGAACCCCGATCGGCGTCAACTGCCGCCTCTGCGAACGCGAAAACTGCGCCCAGCGCGCCGAGCCGCCGATCACGCGCACGCTGATCCTGGACGAGACGACGAGGCGCGTGTCGAGCTTCGCGTTCTCGAATGCAAGGGAGTTGTGAGGCAGGCGGAGGTCTCGTGTCCCGGACGCGCTGCAGCGTGCAACGCTGCTGCGCAGAGCCGGGACCCACGCAACACCCAGCGATCGGCAATATGGGCCCCGGCTCTGCGGCGCACCGCTCCGGACGATGCTTCGCATCGCCGGGCGCGCTGCGCCGCGTCCGGGGCACGAGACTGCCGGCTGAGCATGCAGACATTTCGACAGCGCGATTGAGACGGCAACCTACGCCAGCGTATGCACGATCACCGGCCCGGCCGCCGCGCTCGCATGTCCCGCCAGCAGCGGGCCAAGATCCTTCTCGATCCAGGCGATCGCGCGCCTGTTCGCTTCTTCGGCCTGCTCGAATTTGTCGAAGATGGAAATCGCGGTGACCGTGTCGTCGCCGGCATAGACGACGTAATAGGCGCGGAAACCGTCGACGTCGCTGATGATCGGAACGGCGCCGTCCTTGATGCGGCGCGCCAGCTCTTCCGCGCTCCCGCTTTTCGCCTTGGCCTGACGGATGGCGGCATACATGGCATCCTCCCTTCCGGCTCGTAATGTGGGGCGTGCTGCCCTCGGGTGAGTCTACACCCTCAGTGTCCATCCCGTCATCCTGAGGTGCGAGGCATGGGACGCAATGCCTCCCATGGGGAGCCTCGAAGGATGTACGGCCCCGCTGCCGGAGCCGGGCTGTCGCCCTTCGAGGGCCGCTGAAGAAGCGGCCACCTCAGGGTGACGGTCACAGGCCTGCGCTCGCCGCATCGGCCTTGGTTAATCCGTCCCTAATCCGCGGCAGCGTTCTGCAACCAACGGTTAAGCACGCCTCAACATCGGTGCCCTAGTCTCGCCCCACTCACTTTTCGCAAACAACGGTGGCCTATTCTGCCGGGCGAAGTGACATCAGGGGGTTCATCATGCGCATTGCGTTGCTGCTGGCCGCAACCGTCGTCGGCGCGCTCTTCGCCGGTCCATCTCGTGCCGGATCGCTCGAAGCCGACGCGGCGCAGCCGCTGCCGCCGGGTTTCCAGAGCTATCGCGGCTACATGTTCGACCTCACGGAGAATGCCGACCGCAAGGACGTCGACAAGCTCACCGACAATCTGAAGCAGCAGATCGACCTCGTCGAAGGCGCGGGCCTCTCGCCGCGCGTGCTGCGCTTCTTCCACACCGTGCCGATCGTCGCGAGCGAGCTGGCCTGCCTCGACGAAGGCGCCGCGACCGCGTGCTACGGCCGGGTCACGCCGGATATCCGCCGCACCGCGCCGCGGGCTTTGACGGTATGGGATCCCAGCAAGCAGCGCTGGACCAATCCCAACGCCGTCGACCTCGCGGTCGATTCCGGGCTCGGGGTGATCATGCTGCGCCCCGACATGATGCGTTACGAGAAGGAGGCCGTGCTGCTGCATGAGCTCCTGCACGCCTATCATGCGCGGCTGCTGCCGGACGGCTATGCCAACAAGGGCGTGATCGGCTACTTTGCCCTCGCCAAGTCCAAGGACATGCTGCCCAAGGACTCCTACGCGATGAAGAACCCGATGGAGTTCTTCGCCGTGACCTCCAGCATCTTCCTTTCCGGAAAGAGCGAATTCCACGATCCGAAGTCGCGCGCGGCGCTCAAGGAGAAGATGCCGGACTACTACAAATATCTGGTCGGCGTGTTCGGCTTCGACCCCGAGCCGTCGGCGTCGAGCGGCCCTGTTGCCTCGCTGAAGTAAGGCGACCCGCCGAAACATCCAAAAAGCCGCGCGAGATGCGCGGCTTTTTTCATTCTGGCGGCCTGGAAGCTGCGGATGACGCACCGCCGGGAATTGCCAAGGCGGGGCCCGATCTGCATAGTCCCGCCCGCATCGATACCGATTTTCGAAGGGGATAAGAGAACATGGCGGACGCCGACCTGGATGTCGTGATCCGGCAACTGGCCAGACAGCTGCATACGGGCCTGATGACCCGCGCCAAGGAGCGGCGGGATCGCTTCAACGGCCTTGCGGCCAAGGCCAAGAGCAAGGAAACCGCCGACCGCTTCAAGATGATGGCCAAGGCCACCCTGGAGCAGGCCACCGCCGCCGCCAAGCGCCTGCAGATGTCCGCCGACAACGTCGCCGACAGCTACGCGCGGTCGATGCGGATTGCCGCGAGCACGCCGGTCGCGGTGAAGGTCGAGAAGAAGGCCGACAAGCCGGCCAAGAAGGCTGCCAAGGCGAAGAAGGCCAAAGCCAAGAAGGCGAAGTGACAGCGGCGCCTCCTCTCTCGTAAGGGGAGAAAGGCGAGCTGCATCCGCCCCGTCATTGCGAGAAGCGAAGCGACGAAGCAATCCAGACCCTTTCCGTGGAAAGATTCTGGATTGCTTCGCTGCGCTCGCAATGACGGTGTGGGACGAACCAAGCCTCGTCGGGCAAAGCGACTTGTCCACGCACCCCAGGGCTTCCGGGATCGGCGGGACAGAGACCCTCACCTTCTCGGCGCAGCGACCGGCATCGGCTCGGCGCTGGCAAGCTCGGCGAGTTTTGCGCGTGCCGCTTCGCGCGCACGGCCGTCCTTGCCGGCGGGCAGCGCCAGCGCCGCCTCGAAATCGGCGCGCGCATCGTCGGCCTGGCCGCGGGCGAGATACGCAAGGCCGCGATCGAGGCGGACCTGCGCATCCGACGCATCGAGGCGGATCGCCGTGTTGTAGCTCAGGATGGCGCGATCGAGATCGCCGGTGGCGGCGAGCGCCAGCCCGCGGTGATGATAGGGCGCGGCGGGCCTGGGATCATGCGCGATCGCCTCGTCATAATCCTCGATGGCAAGCTCGAGATCACCGTTCTGACGGCGCGCCAGCGCGCGGTCGCGATAGAGCGAGGCGCGGTTCGGATTGAGGTGGATCGCCTCGTCGAAATCGGCGATCGCCCGCCTGAAGTCGCCATGGCGCAGCGCGATCCGCCCGCGTCCCTCATAGGCGAACGCGATCAGCGAGCCGCGCAGCGGCGAGAAGCCGATCACCGCCGAGCAGATGTCGGGATCGTCCTCGTCGCCGCAATTGACCACCATGTGCGTGGAAAGGCCCATCAGCACACAGAGGACGATCAGCAATGGTAAGGCAACTCTGGTCATCTTCGACCGTGGCCAGCAGCGGGCCGGCCACGCATCCCCTTTCGAAGAAAGCATCTCCCCCCGCTGTTAGCACCGGTCCCGGCGATCCTGTGTGCGCCAGGTCACAAAGCGCGAATCCGCTGGAGGTTTCGTCAGCCCCAAGGACCGCGTGCAGGACCTCGTGAAGTCGAGCGGCCCCACGGGCCGCGCGGAGGATAATTCTCGTTGGCGCCGACCGACGGCGCGGCCTGCGTGCCGAGCTCGGCCGCGAGTTGCCGAAGCGCGGCGATGCGGTTCTGCGTCGAGGGATGGGTGGCGAACAGATTGTCCACGCCGTGGCCCGACAGCGGATTGATGATGAACATGTGCGCGGTCGCGGGGTTTCGCTCGGCCTCTTGGTTGGGCACCTGGTGCGCGGCTCCCTCGATCTTCACAAGCGCGGAGGCCAGCCACATCGGTTGCCCCGCGATGCGCGCGCCGAGATCGTCCGCGGCATATTCACGGGTGCGGCTGATCGCCATCTGCACCAGCATGGCGCCGATCGGAGCGAGGATCATCATCAGGATCGAGCCGACGATGCCGAGACCATTGTTGTTCTCGCGGTTGCCGCCGAAGAACATGCCGAATTGCGCCAGCATGGAGATGGCGCCGGCGATGGTCGCGGTGATCGTCATCAGCAGCGTGTCATGATTCTTGATATGGGCGAGCTCGTGCGCGATCACGCCGGCGAGCTCCTCGCGGCTGAGCTGGCGCATCAGGCCGGTGGTGACGGCGACCGCGGCATTTTCGGGATTGCGGCCGGTCGCGAACGCGTTCGGCTGCACCTCATCCATCAGGAACACGCTTGGCATCGGCAGGCCTGCACGGCCCGCAAGCTCGGCGACGAGCCCGACCAGCTCCGGCGCGGTCGAACGGTCGACCTCGTGGGCGCCGTACATCGACAGCACCATGCGGTCCGAGTTCCAATAGGTGAAGAGATTGGTCGCGGCGGCAATGACGAGCGCGATCATGGCGCCGGCGGCGCCGCCGATCAGATAGCCGACGCCCATGAACAGGGCGGTGAGGCCTGCGAGCAGCATTGCGGTACGAAGATAGTTCATGGCCGTCTCCCGGGCGCGGCCGCGGCAAAGCTGCGGCCGCCGCACTTCAGGTGGGGATGACACCTGTCCGATCGCAAGGTTTCAAGGTGCGTCGCGGAGCCGCGGCACTGGTTCGGACGCAATCAATCCATTAAAGTTCGTCAAGAATCCCAGCGTCTCCCCCTTCCGGAAACCTCATGCTCCAGACCCGATTTGCGATCGCGGCCGCCGCTCTGCTCACGCTCGCTCTCCCCGCCTCCGCGCAGTTCGCACCGCCGCCCGCCAAGCCTGCCGCCCCCAGGGCAACAGCCCCTTCGCCGCGCGCAGCGTCATGTCATAACGGGGCGAATTTCGATCGCTTTCTGGCCGACGTGAAGAGCCAGGCTGTCGCCGCCGGCGTGTCGCAGCGGACGATGGCGGAGGCCTCGCCCTATCTCGTCTACGACCAGGGCATCGTCAATCGCGATCGCGGCCAGCGCGTGTTCGGTCAGCTCTTCACCGAGTTCGCGGGACGCATGGCCGCACCCTATCGGATGCAGAACGGCCAGCAGCATATCAAGCAACATGCCGCGGCGTTCGCGCGCGCGGAGAAGGAATATGGCGTGCCGCCGGCGGTGATCGCCGCATTCTGGGGCCTGGAGAGCGACTTCGGCGCCAACATGGGCAATCTGCCGACGCTGAAATCGCTGGTGTCGCTGGCCTATGACTGCCGCCGCTCGGAGATGTTCGTGAACGAGACTATCGCCGCGCTGAAGATCATCGATCGCGGCGATCTGCATCCCGACGAGATGATCGGCTCCTGGGCCGGCGAGCTCGGGCAGACCCAGTTCCTGCCCGTGCACTACGTCAACTATGCCGTCGACTATGACGGCGACGGACGGCGCGATTTGCTGCGCTCGCCCGCCGACGTGATCGGCTCGACCGCGAACTACATCGCGAGCGGCTTGAAATGGCGGCGCGGCGAGCCATGGCTGGAGGAGATCAAGGTGCCGCCGAACCTGCCGTGGGAGAAGACCGATCTCACGGTGAAGGAGCCGCGCTCGACCTGGGCACAGCTGGGCGTCACCTATCCCGACGGCCGGCCGCTGCCGAACGACAATCTGCCGGCGTCCGTGCTGCTGCCGATGGGCCGCTTCGGGCCGGCCTTCATGGCTTACGCGAATTTCGCGGCCTACACCGAGTGGAATAACTCGCTGATCTATTCGACCACGGCGGGTTATCTGGCCTCGCGCATCGCCGGCGCCGCCCCCATGCGCAAGCCGGCGCAACCGGTACCGCAACTGCCGTTCAACGAGCTCAAGGAATTGCAGCAGCTCCTGGTGCGCGCCGGATTCAACGTCGGCAAGGTCGACGGCGTGCTGGGCCAGCAGAGCCGCGCCGCCGTGAAGGCGATGCAGGTCAAGTTCGGCCTGCCCGCCGATTCCTGGCCGACCACCGAGTTGCTCGCCCGCATGCGCGGCGGCACGGCACAGGCACAGCCGGGGGTCGTGCGGTAGAATTTTCGCACCGCACAAGCCTCTCCCGCGATTGTATTTTTCCATGAGCCTCCCATGTGAGTGGCTCAGGTTTTCTCCTGAGATTTTCCATTCACAAGCGAGCATCACATGTCCTTCTACGACGCCGTCGTCCCCGCCTATTTGCAAATGCTGAACAGCGTGACCGGGCTGCTCACCAAAGCCGAGGCGCATTGCGCGGCGAAAAAGATCGACCCGAGCGTGCTGCTCGGCTCCCGCCTCTTTCCGGACATGCTGCCGCTGTCGAAGCAGATCCAGCTCGTCAGCGATTTCGCCGCCAAGGGCTGCGCCCGGCTGACGCACAGCGAAGTCCCCTCGACGCCCGACACCGAGACGAGCTTTGCGGAATTGAAGCAGCGGCTGGCAAAGACGATCGACTATGTGAAGTCGTTCAAGCCGGAGCAATTTGAGGGTGCCGATACCAAAGACGTCACCTTCCCGGCCGGACCGGACAAATCCATCACCATGAAGGGCCAGCAATTCCTGAGTGCGTTCTCGCTGCCGAACTTCTATTTCCACTGCGCAACCGCTCACGGCCTTTTGCGCCACAACGGTGTCGAGATCGGCAAGCGCGATTTCATGGGCGCGAACTGATTTGTCAGATCGCACGGCGGCGATAGCCGAATTCCGTCGTCGCAGCCGATATTGCACATGAATTATGCTACGCGGCCGTTGCCGCGTAGCTCGCCTGCACTTTCCGTATGGCTCCTCCCTTGCGCTCGATGGCGCGATGCACAAGTGTCCCTGACCTTTCACCGTCTGGAACACCCCTCATGAGCCGTTCGACCAAATTGTTTGAGACCTACAAGCTCGGCCCGATCACGCTGGCCAACCGCCTCGTCATGGCGCCGCTGACGCGCAACCGCGCCGTGCCGGGCACGTTCGTCCCCGGCACGCTTGCCGCCGACTATTATAGCCAGCGCGCTTCCGCAGGCCTTCTGATCACCGAAGCAAGCCAGGTCTCGCAGCAGGGCCAGGGCTACCAGGACACTCCCGGCATCTATTCGAAGGACCAGGTCGCCGGCTGGCGCAAGGTCACCGACAAGGTCCATGCGCGCGGCGGCAAGATCTTCATCCAGCTCTGGCATGTCGGCCGCATCTCGCATGTCGATCTGCAGGCGAATGGCGCAGCCCCGGTGGCGCCGAGCGCGATCCGCGCCAAGGGCAAGACCTTCGTGAACGGCGGCTTCGCCGACGTCTCCGAGCCGCGCGCGCTCGAGCTGTCCGAGATTCCCGGCATCGTCGACGATTTCAGGCGCGCGACGAAGAACGCGCTGGAGGCCGGATTTGACGGCGTCGAAATCCACGGCGCCAACGGCTATCTGCTCGAGCAGTTCGCCAAGGACGGCGCCAACAAGCGCACCGATGCCTATGGCGGCTCGATCGAGAACCGCGCGCGGCTGATGCTGGAGGTCTCCAAGGCCGTCGTCGCCGAAGCCGGCGCCGACCGCACCGGCATCCGCATCTCGCCGGTGACGCCTGCCAACGACATCTCGGATTCCAACCCGCAGGCGCTGTACGACCACATCGTGGACGGGCTCAGCGCGCTCAAGCTGGTCTATCTGCACGTGGTCGAAGGCGCCACGGGCGGGCCGCGCGACATCGCGCCGTTCGACTATGCGGGCCTGCGCAAACGCTTCTCCGGCGCCTACGTCGCCAACAACGGCTACGATTTCGAACTCGCCACCAAGGTGCTGGACGCGAACGCGGCCGATCTCATCGCCTTCGGCAAGCCGTTCATCTCCAACCCCGACCTCGTCGAGCGGCTGAAGCAGGGCGCGGCGCTGAACGACTGGGACAAGAACACGTTCTACGGCGGCGGCGCCAAGGGCTACACGGATTACCCGACGCTGGCAGCCGAGCCGGCGGAGTAAGGGATCATTCACACGACGACTGTCATTCCCCGCGAAGGCGGGGAATCCAGTACGCCGCGGCTTCTCGGTTCAATCATCATCGTCTCGGAGTACTGGATTGCCCGCCTTCGCGGGCAATGACAGCGAGAATGTGAGACGCGTTGGTGCCTCAAGCACGTCATCGCAAGCTCAAAGCAAAAAGGCCGGGATCGCTCCCGGCCTTTCGCATTTGATGACGTTACGCGCCGCTTACTTCGCTTCCGCGCGCTTCGGGGGCTGCGCCGGCCACGACTTGATCAGCGTGTCGTAGTCGACCGTTTCACCCTTCGGCTTCTCGTTGGCGAGCTTGCGCTGGGGCGCGATGGTGCCGTCCTTCTCGGCCTTCGCGAACCAGTATTCCGGCTTCTCCTTCTTGTGGAGCTTCGGACCGCAGGCGCCCTGCACGTTGGACTTCTCAAGGCGCTCCATGACGGAGTCCTGAGCCGCCGCGAGGGCATCCATCGCCGCTTGCGGCGTCTTCGCACCGGACGACGCATCGCCGATGTTCTGCCACCACAGCTGAGCCAGCTTCGGATAGTCGGGCACGTTGTTGCCGGTCGGGGTCCACTGCACGCGCGCGGGCGAGCGGTAGAACTCGATCAGGCCGCCGAGCTTCGGCGCACGCTCGGTGAACGACTTGTCCCAGATGTCGGATTCACGGATGAAGGTGAGACCGACATGGCTCTTCTTCAGGCTCACCGACTTGGAGATGATGAACTGGAGATAGAGCCAGGCCGCCTTGCGGCGGTCCGCGGGGGTCGACTTCAGAAGCGTCACGGAGCCCGCGTCCTGATAGCCGAGCTTCATGCCTTCCTTCCAGTACGCACCGTGCGGCGAGGGCGCCATACGCCATTTCGGCGTACCGTCCGCGTTCATCACGGCGATGCCCGGCTTCACCATGTCGGCGGTGAAGGCGGTGTACCAGAACATCTGCTGGGCGATGTTGCCCTGGGCTGGCACGGGGCCTGCCTCGGAGAACGTCATGCCCTGCGCCTGCGGCGGCGCATACTTCTTCAGCCACTCGAGGTACTTGGTGATCGAGTAGACCGCGGCCGGACCGTTGGTGTCGCCACCACGTTCGACCGAGGAGCCGACCGGGCGGCAGCCTTCCATGCGGATGCCCCATTCGTCGACCGGCAGGCCGTTCGGAATGCCCTTGTCACCGTTGCCGGCCATCGACAGCCAGGCGTCGGTGAAGCGCCATCCGAGCGAGGGGTCCTTCTTGCCATAGTCCATATGGCCGTAGACTTTGACGCCGTTGATCTCCTTGATGTCGTTCGTGAAGAACTCGGCGATGTCCTCATAGGCGGACCAGTTCACGGGCACGCCGAGCTCGTAGCCATACTTGGCCTTGAACTTGGCCTTGTAGTCGGCGTTGGTGAACCAGTCGTAGCGGAACCAGTAGAGGTTGGCGAACTGCTGGTCAGGCAGCTGGTAGAGCTTGCCGTCGGGACCGGTCGTGAACGACTTGCCGATGAAGTCGTTGACGTCGAGCATGGGGTCGGTGACGTCCTTGCCCTCGCCGGTCATGTAGTCCGACAGCACGATCGTCTGGCCGTAGCGGAAGTGGGTGCCGATCAGGTCGGAGTCGTTGATCCAGCCGTCATAGACGTTCTTGCCGGACTGCATCTGGGTCTGCAGCTTCTCGACGACGTCACCTTCCTGGATGAGGTCGTGCTTGAGCTTGATGCCGGTGAGCTCGGAGAACGCCTTGGCCAGCGTCTGCGATTCATACTCGTGCGTGGTGATGGTCTCGGAGACGACGTTGATCTCCATGCCCTTGAAGGGCTCGGCGGCCTTGGCGAACCACTCCAGCTCCTTCTTCTGGTCTTCCTTCGACAGCGTCGAGGGCGTGAATTCCGCGATCCACTTCTGGATCACGGCGTCGTCGGCGGCGCGGACCGGCGCCGAGACGGCGAACGACACCGCCATGATGGCGGCGGCGCTGGACATGGTCAGAAAACTGCTCTTGGTCAATGGACCTTTCCTTCTCCTAAACTGTCGCATGTTGTTCCTCCGTTGCAGCGACAAACTTTTATACAGACCCGGATTGCCCCCGGATCTGGCCGTCCCTTCGCGAGCTTCAGACCGTGCGAAAAATGAGCACGGCCGTCACCAGCGAAATTCCACTTGCAAGCCAAAGGCGCGAGATTTCGACGCCGTCCTCGCCGATCGGCAGCGTTGCGATCGCGTCGGTGCCGAAGAAGGCGATCCAGAGAAGGTGGATGACCGCCGCCGTGATCAGCGAGATGAACAGGCGATCGCCGCGCGTGGTCGGGATCCGCAGCACGCCGACGCGCTCGGCCTCAGGGTAGACCGCACCAAGCCACGTCATCACGGCGAGCGTGCAGGCGAGCGCGACGAAGAAGATCGCCGTCGGCAGTGTCCAGGCCATCCATGCGATGGATTCCATTGATGCCTCCCTAGACTCTGCCGAGCGCGAAACCGCTCGCGATGTAGTTACGGACGAACCAGATCACGAGCGCGCCCGGGATGATGGTGAGCACGCCGGCGGCCGCCAGCAAGCCCCAATCCATGCCCGACGCAGACACCGTGCGCGTCATGATCGCGGCGATCGGCTTGGCCGACACCGAGGTCAGGGTGCGCGCCAGCAACAGCTCCACCCAGGAGAACATGAAGCAGAAGAAGGCGGCGACACCGATGCCGCTCGCAATCAGCGGCACCAGGATCTTGATGAAGAAGCGCGGGAAGGAATAGCCGTCCAGGAATGCCGTTTCGTCGATCTCGCGCGGCACGCCGGACACGAAGCCTTCCAGGATCCACACCGCCAGCGGCACGTTGAAGATGCAGTGCGCGAGCGCGACGGCCCAAGGCGTATCGAACAGGCCGATCGCCGAATAGAGGTTGAAGAACGGCAGCGCGTAGACCGCGGCCGGCGCCATGCGGTTCGACAGCAGCCAGAAGAACAGGTGCTTGTCGCCGAGGAAGCGGTAGCGCGAGAAAGCATAGGCCGCCGGCAGCGCCACCGAGATCGAGATGATGGTGTTGAGAACGACGTATTCCAGCGAATTGATGTAGCCGGAATACCAGCTCTCGTCGGTGAAGATGCGCTTGTAGTGCTGCAGCGTCGGCGTGTGCGGCCACAGCGTCATCGTCGAGACGATCTCGGCGTTGGTCTTGAAACTCATGTTGACGAGCCAGTAGATCGGCAGCAGCAGGAAGATCAGGAACAGCCCCATGATGAGGCGGCGGCCGGGGATCGAATGCATCACGCGGCTCCTTCCTGCTGTTTCCGGTCAGAGCCCGCATTGGTCATGACGGTGTAGAAGATCCAGCAGACGATCAGGATGATGAGGTTGTAGACCAGCGACAGGGCAGCCGCCTTGCCGAGGTCGAACTGGCCGAGCGCGATCTTGACGAGCTCGATCGACACGAAGGTGGTGGAGTTGCCGGGGCCGCCGCCGGTGACGACGAACGGCTCGGTGTAGATCATGAAACTGTCCATGAAGCGCAGCAGCACCGCGATCAGGAGCACGCGGTTCATCTTCGGCAGCTGGATCGCCTTGAACACGGCCCAGCGCGAGGCGCCGTCGATCTGCGCGGCCTGGTAATAGGCTTCGGGTATCGACTTCAGGCCGGCATAGCACAGCAGCGCGACGAGGCTGGTCCAGTGCCAGACGTCCATCACGATGACGGTGACCCAGGCATCGATGTCGTTGGAGACGTAATTGTAGTCGATGCCCGCGGCATTGAGGACGTAGCCGAGCAACCCGATGTCGGGACGTCCGAAGATCTGCCAGATCGTGCCGACCACGTTCCACGGAATCAGCAGCGGCAGCGCGAGGATCACGAGGCAGGCCGCCACCGTCCAGCCCTCGCGCGGCATCGACAGCGCAACGACGATGCCGAGCGGCACCTCGATGGCAAGGATCACCATCGAGAAGAACAGGTTGCGGCCGAGGGAGGCGAGGAAACGGCCGCCCAAATCGGTCGAGGGATCGAGCAGCTCCTTGAACCAGCCCACCCCGTTCCAGAAGAACTGGTTGTTGCCGAAGGTGTCCTGCATCGAATAGTTCACCACCGTCATCAACGGCAGCACCGCCGAGAAGGCGACGACCAGGAACACCGGCAGCACCAGGAACCAGGCTTTTTGGTTGACGGTCTTGTCCATCAGGCGGCTCCCTCCACCAGAAGGCTGTCGGCATAGACGTGGACGTGGGACGGGTCGAATTTCAGCCCGGCCGTGCCATCCGCGCTCGTGAAGCCGGCCGGCGCGCGCGCAGCAAGCTTGGCATCGCCGAGGCGTGCCCGCGCAAAACGGATGCGGCCGAGATCGTCGAGGCGCTCGATCTTCGCCGTGAGCAGGCCCGGCGCGGGCGCGACCACTTCGACGAATTCGGGACGGACACCGATCTCGATTTTTGCGCCGGCGGGCAAATTGTCATAGGCGCGGTTGAGCGCGATGACGTGACCGCCGATGTGCGCCTCGCGCCCCCTCACCTCCGCCGGCAGGATGTTCATGCCGGGCGAGCCGATGAAGTAGCCGACGAACGTATGCGCCGGCTTGTCGAACAGCTCGGCCGGCGTGCCGCTCTGCACGACGCGGCCGTCATGCATGACGACGACGGTGTCGGCGAAGGTCAGCGCCTCGGTCTGGTCGTGGGTGACGTAGATCATCGTGAGGTCGAGCTCGCGATGCAGCGCCTTCAGCTTGGAGCGGAGCTGCCATTTCAGTTCGGGATCGATCACCGTCAGCGGCTCGTCGAACAGCACGGCGGCAACGTCGGAGCGGACGAGGCCGCGGCCGAGCGAGATCTTCTGCTTGGCGTCGGCCGTCAGCCGCGTCGCCTTGCGGTTCAGATAGGGCTCGAGATCGAGCAGGCGGCCGATCTCGGCGACGCGCTTGTCGATCTCGGCCTTGGGCACGCCGCGGTTCTTCAGCGGAAACGCCAGGTTCTGTCCGACCGTCATGGTGTCGTAGATCACCGGAAACTGGAACACCTGGGCGATGTTGCGCTTCTGGGTTGACAGCGGTGTGATGTCCACGCCGTCGAACAGGATTTTCCCCCGGGAGGGCGTGATGATGCCGGAGATGACGTTGAGCAGCGTGGTCTTGCCGCAGCCGCTCGGACCGAGCAGCGCGTAGGCGCCGCCCTGCCGCCAGGTCATGGTCACGGGCTTCAGCGCAAAGGTCTCTTGCGGCGCGTCATTGCCGCCGTAGGAGTGCGCGAGATCGACGAGGTCAATGCGGGCCATATCGCACCTCCCTCAAGAGGTCGGCGCCGCGACCAGGCGGTCGGCGGCATCGAAGACAAAAACATCGTTGGGATCGAGCACGGCGTCGAGCGTCTGGCCGGGCTCGAACTCGTGCACGCCGTGCAGCACGGCCACCCAGTTCGATCCGTCGCGGGTCAGATGCACGAAACTCTCCGAACCGGTGATCTCGGTCACCGTGACTGTGGCGTGGAACGCATGGCGGTCGGCCTCGCCATTGGCGAGCGCGAGCTGATGCGCGCGGAAGCCGACGCGATAGCTGCCGTCGGCAAGGCCCGAATAGAGACCGGAGGCCGGCGACGCCGTGCCGCCGGCATATTGCACGGAGCCGTTCTTCTTCTCGATGCCGACGAGGTTGAGCGGCGGATCGGAGAACACCTGCGCGACGCGCAAGGTCTGCGGCCGGCGATAGACGTTGGCGGTCTCGCCCATCTGCAGCGCCTGGCCTTCCCACATGCAGACCGTGTTGCCGCCGAGCAGCAGCGCCTCGGTCGGCTCCGTGGTGGCGTAGACGAAGATCGCGCCGGAGGCCTCGAAGATCCGCGGCAGCTCGGCGCGCAGCTCCTCGCGCAGCTTGTAATCGAGATTGGCGAGCGGCTCGTCGAGCAGCACGAGATCGGCGCCCTTGACCAGCGCGCGCGCGATCGCGGTGCGCTGCTGCTGGCCGCCGGAGAGCTTGAGCGGGGTTCGCTTCAGGAACGGCTCGAGCCGCAGCAATTTGGCGGCCTCGGCGACGCGCGCCTCGATCTCGTCGCGCGGCTTGCCCTGCACGCGCAGGGGCGAAGCGATATTCTCGTAAACCGTTAGCGAGGGGTAGTTGATGAACTGCTGATAGACCATCGCGACCGAACGCTGGCGCACGTCGGCGCCGGTGACGTCCTTGCCGTTCACCACCACCTTGCCGCTGGTCGGCTTGTCGAGGCCGGCGAGCAGCCGCATGATCGAGGTCTTGCCGGACAGCGTGGGCCCGAGCAGCACGTTCAGCGTGCCGCTCTCGAGCGTCAGCGAGACGTCGCGGATGTGCTGGACGCCCTCGACGGTCCGGGTCACGTGGTCGAGTGTCACGGTCATGAGCGTCCTCCCGCTTCCAGCAGGGGACTTTGCGGCACGGCGTGGGTTCTGATCCAGTCGTCCAGCACGGCAATCTCGTCGGCAGATAGTCGCAGGCCGAGCTTGGACCGGCGCCAGACCACGTCCTCGGCGGTGACGGCCCATTCATTGGTCATGAGGTAACGAACCTCGCGCTCGGTCAGCGTTGCGCCGAAGGCCTGGCCCATGTCGGCCGCCGTCTTCGCATCGCCGAGCAGCTTCGCGGCCCGGGTGCCATAGGCACGCGCAAGCCGGCGGGCGTGCTCGTGGCTGAGGAAGGGATAGCCGCGCTGGAGCTCGGCGATCAGACCATCGACGTCGGAGACGCTCATGTCGCCGCCCGGCAGCGAGGCCTTTCCGGTCCAGCCTTCGCGCGCCTTCGCACTGCGAAGATAGGGCGCCAGCCGCTCCAGCGCCTCTTCGGCGAGACGACGATAGGTGGTGATCTTGCCGCCATAGATCGACAGCAGCGGCACGCCGCCGGGCATGTCGAGCTCGAACACGTAATCGCGGGTGGCGGCCTTGGCTTCGCTGGCGCCGTCGTCATAGAGCGGACGCACGCCGGAATAGGTCCAGACCACGTCGTCCGGCGTCACGGGCTTGGCGAGATATTCGCTCGCCGCTGTGCAGAGATACTGGATCTCCTCGGGCGTCGCCTTCACCTTGGCGGGGTCGCCGTCATAGTCGCGGTCGGTGGTGCCGATCAGCGTGAAATCATCCTGGTACGGGATCACGAAGATGATGCGGCCGTCGGCGTTCTGGAACATGTAGGCGCGGTCGTGCTCGTAGAGCTTCCTGACCACGATGTGCGATCCCTGCACCAGGCGCACCTTGGCTTTCGCATTGACGCCGGCACCGCGGCCGAGCACGTCCTCGACCCAGGGGCCACCTGCATTGACCAGGGCCTTGGCCTGGATCTGCGAGCGCTCACCGGTCAGCGTGTTGACCATGCTCACGGTCCAGAGGCCGTCGGACTGCTTGATGTCCGTTGCACGGGTGCGGGTGCGGATCTCGGCGCCCTTGTCGGCGGCATCGCGCGCGTTGAGCACGACAAGGCGGGCATCGTCGACGAAGCAGTCGGAATATTCGAAAGCGCGGCTGTAGCGATTCGGGATCAGCGGCTTGCCGACCTCGTCACTCCTGAGATCGACCGAGCGGGTGGCGGGCAGCAGGTGCCGGCCGCCGATGTGATCGTAGAGGAAGAGGCCGAGCCGCAGCAGCCAAGCGGGCCGCAAGCCGGCATGATGCGGCAGGACGAAACGCAGGGGGCGAATGATGTGGGGTGCGATGCCCCAGAGAATCTCGCGCTCGATCAGCGCCTCGCGAACCAGCCGAAACTCGTAATATTCGAGATAGCGCAGGCCGCCATGCACCAGCTTGGTCGACCAGGACGATGTCCCGCTCGCCAGATCGTTCATTTCGCACAGGAAAACGGTATTGCCGCGGCCCACCGCGTCACGCGCGATACCGCAACCGTTAACACCGCCTCCAATGATCGCGAGGTCGAAAATACGCTCCAACAGACGCATCCCCCGAAGACCGCCCGTTCCGTCGAGCGGTTACTTTCGTTTTTGATTAGATCACACCGAAAAACGAAAGCAAGACGAAAGAGAGACGAAGGGAAGCGAAAGAAGAACATTTTGGTGGGCAATTGGGCGGAGAAATCGGCAGATTTGCCGGCCATGCGAGAGGCACGGCGCACTTGATCGGTCAGTATCCAGACATTATGGTCATAATAGTCATATTGGTTTTTTTACCCATGATCGACCGAAACACTGCACCTGATGCGCTTCCGCCTGATGACATCTGGACACTCGCCAACGCCAAGGCGCGGCTGTCCGAGGTGGTCGACCGCGCTCAAGCCGGCCCTCAGATCATCACCCGGCACGGCAAGCCAAATGCAGTCGTCGTTTCCGCCGAGGAATGGGCACGGAAGACTGCACGCAAAGGCACGCTCGCCGAATTCCTGCTGGCCTCGCCGTTGCGCGGGGCTGACCTTGATCTTGAACGCATCCGGGATGAACCGCGCGACGAGCTGCCGTGAACCTGCTCCTCGACACCAATGTGCTGTCAGAGGTTCGGCGCCCGGCGCCTTCCCCGAAAGTCCTTGCGTGGCTCGATACAATCGATGAGGACCGCGCGTTCATCAGCGTCGCCTCTATTGCCGAGCTTCGTCGCGGCATTGCACTGCTGGACGACGGCCGGCGGCGCGGGGCCTTAACAGCCTGGCTTGCCCATGATCTGCCGGCGCGATTTGAGGGGCGCATCCTGCCGATCGACCATGCCGTGGCTGAACGATGGGGCGACCTGATGGCGCAGAGCCGCCGCACTGGTGTTGCACTGTCCGTGATGGACGGCTTCTTTGCGGCCAGCGCGCTCGTCAGCAACCTCACGCTCGTCACACGCAACGTGAAGGATTTTGCGGCCTTCGGTGTCCCCCTGCTCAACCCGTGGGACAACGCCTAGTCTTAGCGCAGCCGCACCACCGGCGCGGCTTCCGGCGCCGCATCCTGGCCATCTGCCGGCGCATCGTCGATGTCCGGGCCTTTCGGCATCGCCGCCATCACCTCGATGCCCTTGCTATGGCAGATCGTGGCAAGGCGCTCGGGCAGCTCCTGGTCGGTGACGAAGGTCTGGATCTGGGTGATGTGGGCGATGCGCACCGGCGCGCTGCGGCGGAGCTTGGTGGAATCGGCGACCAGCATGACGGTGCGGGCGTTGGCGATGATGGCCTGCGCGACCTGGACCTCGCGATAGTCGAAGTCGAGCAACGCGCCCTCCTCGTCGATCGCGGAGGCACCGATGATGGCGTAATCGACCTTGAACTGGCCGATCAGCTGCGTCGCGGTCGAGCCGACCACGGCGCCGTCGGCGCGCCGCACCGTGCCGCCGGCCACCACCACCTCGATGCGGGGATGGCGGTACAGCAGCATCGCGACGTTGAGATTGTTGGTGATGACGAGGAGATCCTCGTGCGAGGTCAGCGCGCTCGCGACCTCCTCGGTCGTGGTGCCGATGTTGATGAAGAGCGAGCAACCGTTCGGGATCAGGGACGCGGCGGCAGCTCCGATCGCCTTCTTCTCGTCGGCGGCAACGAAACGCCGCGCCTCATAGGCGAGGTTTTCGACGCCGGAGGCGATGATGGCGCCGCCATGGATGCGGGTCAGCGATCTCCGCTCACAGAGGTCGTTGAGATCCTTGCGGATGGTCTGCGCCGAGACTTCGAAGCGTCGCGCAAGCTCCTCGACCATGACGCGGCCCGAAGCTCGCGCAATGTTGAGGATTTCGGCTTGGCGATGGGTCAGTCCGGTCACGGCAAGGGCCTCAAATCAGGAGGATGCATGGTGCGGCCGTTCGCGCCTTCGGTCAATGCGCGCGCCGATCACGGTTAACGGATGGGCGGGCTCACCAGGCCATCGCGGCGGCAAGGCGCACGAGCAGGTCCGGATCGTCGAAGGCACTTGCGGAGCCGACGGCACCGGCCCCGACCAGATCGTCATGGCTGAGGCTGGTCCGGATTCCGATCGTAGGAATGCCGGCGGCGGCGGCCGATTGCACGCCGGAGCGCGAATCCTCGAACGCGACGGAAACCGCAGCACTGCCGCCGACGAAGCGCAGCCCCTCCTGATAAGGCAGCGGATGCGGCTTGCCATGGGGCAGCTCGTCGCCGATCACGATCGCCTTGAACCGCTCGGTGATGCCGAGGCCCGCCAGCAGCAGCTCGGCGTTGAGACGCGGCGCGTTGGTGACGGCGACCATGGGAATGCCGGCCGCGTCCGCGCGATCGAGCAGCGCCATCAGCCCCGGCAACGGCTCGACCTGCCCGGCCACGAGCGTGCGGAAAATCTCCTCCTTCTCGGCGAGGATCTCGGCACGCCGCGCCGGCGTTTCGTCGGGCAGGAAGCGCTCGCCGATCGACACATTGGCGAAGCCCTGCAGCTCCCTGGAGAAGCGCGCGTGGTCGAACACATGGCCGCGGGGACCCAGCACCTGGTTGAAGGCCTTGAGATGCAGCGGGTCGGTGTTGGCGAGCGTGCCATCGATGTCGAACAACAATGCCCTGCCGATTGCCTCGATCATTTCTCTACTTTCCCAAATCCGCGGCGCATCAATGCGAAAGACGTATCAATACGGCCTCTCGCGCGCAATGACGCCTGGACATGACGACAATGCGCCACTCGACAAAGTCGCGCGCGGCTGCAACACTCCTCGCAAGATCAAAAAGGAGGAAACGATGATCAACCGACGCGACCTGGCTCTTTCGACTCTCGCCGTCTCTGCGCTTGCGCTCTCGGTCCCGGCGCTCGCCGCCTCGGCAGACGACGAGGCGGTGGCGAAAAAGGTCGAGGCCTTCCGCCTCGCCCAGATCGCGGCCGATCCCAAGGCGCTCGGCGCGCTGTGCTGGGACGATCTGAGCTACAGCCATTCCAGCGGCAAGGTGGAGGACAAGGCGACCTTCATTGCCAATGCCACGGACGGCAAATCGAAATTCCTGTCGATCGACTACAAGGATCCGACCATCAAGGTCGTCGGCTCCGCCGCAATCGTGCGCTTCCACTGGCTGGCAGAGCAGGAAATGGCCGCTGATGGAAAGAAAGTATCGACCAATCTCCACATCCTGATGAACTGGCAGAAGCAGGGCGACGAGTGGAAGCTGCTGTCACGGGCTGCGACGAAGTTGTGATCGCGCTCTGACCCTCTCCCCTTGTAGGAGGGGGTCGCTCGCCGCGCAGCGGCGAGACAGGTGAGCGGTATTTCTCCGCGAACTCATTTCCATTTTGGTTCGCGGAGAGATACCCCTCATCCGGCGCTTCGCGCCACCTTCTCCCGCAAGGGGAGATGGAAGAACGGAGGATAAGATGACACTGAATCGCGATCATGCTGCGGACCACGAGGCGGTGGCAAGGAACGTCGAGGCATTTCGCCTCGCCCAGATCGCGGCCGATCCGAAGGCGCTCGGCGCCTTGTGCGCGGACGATTTGAGCTACAGCCATTCCAACGGCTTTCTCGAGGACAAGGCGGCCTTCATCGCCAACGCCACCGACGGTAAGACCGAATTCCAGTCGATTACGTACAAGGATCCAACCATCAAGATCGTGGGTCCTGCCGCGGTCGTGCGCTTCCACTGGCTGGCCGAGATGACGACCGGTGGCCAGAAAGTGGCAAACAGCCTTCACATCCTGATGAACTGGCTGAAGCAGGGCGACGACTGGAAGCTGCTGTCGCGCTCCGCGACCAAGCTGTGATGATTTCTCCGCCCCTCTCCCCTTTGGGAGAGGGTGTCTCGCCGCGAAGCGGCGAGACGGGTGAGGGAATTCTCTCGACGAGCAAATCTCTCGCGATCGAAGTCGCGGAGACATACCCCTCATCTGGCGCTTCGCGCCACCTTCTCCCACAAGGGGGAGAAGGAAAAAGCAGCTGGCATCAAGGGCTGCAGAAATTTCCGACCACGCTTTGCGCGTCAGAATGACAAGCGGCCGGCGCTTAGGCCGCCTGCTTCAGATCGCCGTCAACCAGCTTGCGCGCGGCGCGTTCGGCTTCGCGGGCGTTGCGGAAGAGCTGGCCTTCGAGGCGGTTGAATTGGTGGGATGAGGCGAAGAAGCAGTAGCCTCCCTGACCGCGAACGACGATACCTGCGGTCTGCGAATTGACTTCGATGATGTAGCTGTCCGGCATGGTCCGTGGATTCCTCAGTGCGGGCGAATAACGGCATGCCTGCGCAAAGGTTCCGCAGGCATTTGAGCCGTTTCCATCCCGAATCGACACGCAACTGAGTACGCCGGGACCTCATCCGTTTTATGACTGGTTCTTGACTGGTTCTTGGCAAAGCCGCGATGCCTTGACTTGCTCGCGCCGCGTTTGGCGGCGCTTGCCACGCGATCGTGAGGTGAGGCGGAGCGTCGCGCGCGATTAGGTCGCGATGACCGTGTCAGTCGACCGGACCGATTGCGGGCGGCCGTGCTCGTCGATCGAGACATAGGTGAAGTTGCCGTCGGTGACGAGAAACGGATGCTCCTCCCCGCGGCGCAGCGCCCACGCCTCCAGATGCACGGTGAGCGAGGTGCGACCGACCCGCACGAGGTTGGCATAGACCGAGACGAGATCGCCGACATAGACGGCTTTGCGAAAATTCATCGCCTCGATGGCGACCGTCACGGTCCGCGACTTCGCGACCTTCGAGGCAAACACGCCGCCGCCGACATCCATCTGGCTCAGCAGCCAGCCGCCGAAGATGTCGCCATTGGCGTTGGTGTCGGCGGGCATCGCCAGCGTGCGGATACAGAGATCGCCGCCCGGCCCGGGGCCGGCGCTGACAGGGGTGTGGACGTGCGTGTCGGTCATATCGTTGATCTCCCGCGGCTCTGGGCTCTGGATACAAAGCCACGGCGCCTTGCGCAACATCGACACCAGACGAGCTTGTACTATCCAGCCAGCCCCGTCATGTCGGCCAAGATGCCGGCATCGTTTAGCTTGCTTTGCCACTCCGCATCGTCGGCCCGCGGCGCGCGTCCGGTGATGGCCGTGACCAGCCGCTCCAGTCTGCTCCAGAGCCGGAGACGGTCGCACGGATAATTGGCCCATCCATTGATGACGCAATAGCGGATGGTGTGGTCACGGTGATGGCACCAATGATGCTCGGGCGAGCAGACCAGATGCAGCCGCTGCGCCATGCGCAGTAGCGGCGGGCGGACCGGCCAGTGCGCGAGATTGTGAAAGCTCATGCCAAACAGCATACAGGTCGCGATCACGGACCACACGATCATCAGCGCATAGGTGAGCGCGGAAACCGGAAACAACGCCGTGACGGTGGCCGCGACCCCGACCACCACTGCGCTCGGCGCCGCACCGAGCGAGGCCTGGTCGAGGAAGTCATAGAGCAGAACGTGGCCGGGGTGGGTGTGATGCTCGCGCGTGATCGCGATGCCGCGACCGAGCATTCCCTCGTCGAGCCAGGTGTCGACCACCCAATGCACCAGCCCAGAAAAAAGGTCAGCGAGGAAATATCCGGCCAGCAGCGCCACGATCAACCACGGCCAGCGCAATCCCACCGCCGGATAGCGCCCGACGAGATAGCCGGCGCAACACAGGATGACGACGACATCGGCCGCGCAGCACAGCCGCGTGATGGCGATCTCGCGCCGGGTCGCGTGCTTGAAGAACGGGATCGTCGGCATCGGCGATGCTCCCAAGGGCTTCACCGCCCATGATAGCAGCTTTTATCGACGGCCCCCTATCGCAAACTGTCCCAGCCCGGATCCGGCGTGAAACGCCCGCCGAAGCGCTCGGCCAGTCCGCGCAAGGTGGACACGACATTCTCCACGCCGCGCGTGCGCGCATAGTTCAGCGGGCCGCCGCGGAACGGCGCATAGCCCGTTCCGAAGATCATCGCGCCGTCGACCGCATCGGGATCGTCGACGATGCCCTCGCGCAGCGCCGCAACGCAGACATTGGACATCGGCAGCACCAGTCTGTCGATCATCTGGTCGGTGACGCGAGGACCGGTCTCGGGCAGCGGCGTCTTTTCCGCCTTGCCGTCCTTCCAGGTGTAGAAACCCTTGCCGGTCTTGCGGCCGAGCTCGCCCTTGGCCACCTTGTCGCGCAGCCAGGCCGGCGTCGGCGGCAGCAGATCGCCGAACTTGGTGCGCAGCATGTCGCCGACGTCGAGGCAGATGTCGAGCCCGACCTGGTCGGCCAGCTCGATCGGTCCCATCGGCATGCCGAACTGGACGGCCGCGGTGTCGATCAGGCGCTGGTCGATCTTCTCGTCCAGCATCACCATGGCTTCGAGCATGTACGGCGTCAGCGCGCGGTTGACGAGAAAGCCCGGCGAACTCTTCACGGGCAGCGGCAGGCGGTCGATCGCACCGACGAAGGCAAGCGCCTCCGTCAGCACCTGCGCGTCGTTGCCGTCGTGGCTGACGACTTCGACCAATTGCAGCCGCGACACCGGATTGAAGAAATGCAGGCCGACCAGCCGCTCCGGCCGCGCCAGCGTCGTGCGCAAGTCTTGCAGCGGAATGCTCGACGTGTTGGTCGCAAGGATCGCGCCCGGCTTCATCCGCGGCTCGATGCCGGCGTAGACCTTCTGCTTGAGCTCGAGCTTCTCCGGCACGGCCTCGATGATGAGATCGGCGTTGCGGACGCCCTCCCCGTCCATGTCCGGGATCAGGCGGTCGAGCGCGTCGCGCACCTCGGTCGGCTTGCGGATAATCTTGCCGTAAAGCTCGGCGGCGCGCTTCACCGCACCCGCGATCGGCTCAGCCTTCATGTCGGCGAGCGAGACCCGCAGTCCCTGCCCGGCGACCCAGGCCGCGATGTCGCCGCCCATGGCCCCGGCGCCGATGACATGGACATGCCTGATATCGTTGCCGCTGCCTGCCGCCTTCTTCATCTGCTCCCGCAGAAAGAACACGCGGATCAAATTCTGCGCGGTCGGCGTCACCATCAGCCTGGCGAAAGAGGCCTGCTCGGCCTTCAGCATCGCCGCCTTGCTGCCGCCATTCGTCTCCCAGAGATCGATCAACGCGTAAGGTGCGGGATAGTGCTCGCGAGGTGCGGCCTTCGCCGCCTCCGAGCGCATGCGTTTTGCCAGTAGCCCGCGCACGGGGGCAAAGTTCGCCGCGCGGGTCAGGAGGCCGGGACGTGCCCGTTTCAGCCGGCCGAACAGCGCATCCTTCACGGCCCCGCGCACGTGACGCTCCTGGGTGACGGCATCGACGAGACCAAGCGACTTGGCGCGGCGCGCATCGATGGTGCGGCCGGTCAGCATCAACGCCATCGACTGCGTGGGATTGACCAGCGCGGTGAACCGCGCGGTGCCGCCAAGGCCGGGATGCAGGCCGAGCATTACCTCGGGGAAGCCGAAGCGCGCGCCATCGATCGCAATGCGCGATTGGCAAGCGAGCGCGACCTCGAGCCCGCCGCCGAGGCAGAAGCCGTGGATGACAGCCACCGTCGGCAGCTTGAGCGCTTCCAGATGATCGACCACCGCATGCGCAGCGCGGATACGCGTCTCCACCGTCTCCGGATCGGTCGCGCCCAGGAATTCGTTGACGTCGGCACCGGCGATGAAGCCCGAGGGTTTCGCCGAGCGGATCACGAGGCCGGCCGGACGCTCGGTCTCGATCACGGCGAGCGCGGCGTCGAATTCCTCCATCACGTCGGACGAGAGCGTGTTGGCGCTCGCGCCGGCACGGTCGAACAGCAGCCAGGCGACGCCGTCGTCATCGCGCGTCAGCTTGAAGTGCTTGTAAGGACTGTCCGTCGCTGGCTTGGGTCCGAGCTCGAGGACGCGGTCGCCGAGCGCGGTCATGATCTTGGAATCCATGGTCACACCGCCTCGATCAGCATGGCGCCGCCGAGCCCGCCACCGATGCATTCGGTGGCGACGCCCCGCCGCGTGCCGAGCCGCTTCATCGCATTGACGAGATGCAGCACGATGCGGTTGCCGGAGGTGCCGACGGGATGGCCGAGCGAGATCGCTCCGCCATCGACGTTGAGCCTTTCACGGTCGATCTCGCCGGCCGCGCCGTCGAGACCGAGGATCTCGCGGCAGAACTTGTCGTCGTTCCAGGCCGCAAGGCAACCGAGCACCTGCGTCGCAAAAGCCTCGTTCAGCTCCCAGGTCTCGACATCCTGAACCGCAAGGCCATTACGTTTAAGCAGCGGCGTCGCGGACATCACCGGGCCGAGACCCATGATGCCAGGATCGAGCGCGGCCCAGTGGCTGTCCACGATCGCAGCCTTCGGCGTAAGCTTGTGCTTGGCGACCGCTGCGTCGGAGGCGAGGATCACCCAGGAGGCGCCGTCGGTGATCTGCGAGGAATTGCCGGCGGTGACCTGGCCCCAGGGGCGCTCGAACACCGGCTTCAGCTTCGCGAGGCTTTCCGCCGTCGAGTCCGGCCGGACGCCGTCGTCATGGTCGAAGAACTTGCCGTCGCGCGAGAACGCGGTCTCGACCTCGCCCTTGAGAAAGCCCGCGCCTTGCGCATGTGCGAGCCGGCGATGGCTCTCGGCGGCATAGGCGTCGGACTGGGCACGGGTGATGCCGAAGAGATGGCCGACGACCTCGGCGGTCTGACCCATGTTCAGATCGGTGACGGGATCGGTCAGCCCGCGCTCGAGGCCGATGATCGGCTTAAGATCGCGCGGACGCAGCTTGAAGGCGGCGGCGAGCTTGGCGGCCACGCCCTTGGCGGTCGCAAGGCCGGCGAACCAGCGCACGCCCGAATTGGGCCAGACCAGCGGCGCGTGGCTCAGCGCCTCGGTGCCGCCAGCCAGGATCATGTCGGCATGGCCTTCGCGGATATAGCGATAGGCGGTGTCGATCGACTGCATGCCCGAGCCGCAATTGATCTGCACCGTGAAGGCGACCATGTCCTCGCCCATGCCGAGCCTGAGCGCGGCAACGCGGGCGGGGTTCATCTCGTCCGCGATCACGTTGACGCAGCCGAGGATGACCTGGTCGAAATCCGTGGCCGCGAACGGCTGGCGCGCCAGCAGCGGCCGGCCGCATTGCACGGCAAGATCGACCGGCGTGAACGGTCCCGGCCCCGAACGCGCTTTCAGGAACGGCGTCCGGCTGCCGTCGACGATGAAAACCGGTCGTGCCATCAGCTCGCCGCCCTCTGTTCACCGAGTTCCTGGAAGAACTGATGCACGTCGCCGGATTTCTTGTAAATCGGCGACAGCGCCTCCGGCGCAAAATCGTCGACCTCGATCACGCCACTGACGGCGTCGTGCGCGGCCGCCAGTTGCTCGCCCTCGGCCTGCGTGATCACACCCTTGGTGACGGCATCCTTCCAGTCGCGGATGTGCGCGGCGCGCATGCGCTTGGCGATAGGATCAGTGGCGGTAACCAGCTTGAAAGCGCGCTCCAGTCGGGCGAAGCCGCCGTCGTCGTCGACATGGGCCAGATCCGGCGTCAGGCGCTCGCGCGCCGCCGACGGCTCCAGCACGATGGCAGCGCATTGATGGACGACGCGATCGGAGGGGCCGAGCACGCGGGCACCGAACGGCTGCACCACGAGCTTGAGGAAGCCGGCGACAAACCGGTTCGGTAGATTGGCGAGGATCTCGGCCAGCCGGTTCTCGATCGTCCTGAAGCCGGTCGCCATGCACCATTCCAGCGCGGCGAAGTCTTCCTTCTGCCGGCCCTCGTCCTGCCAGCGTTTGAGCGCGGCCGACAGCAGATAAAGTTCGGACAGGATGTCGCCGAACCGCGCCGACAGCATCTCCTTGCGCTTGAGCGCGCCGCCGAGCGTGAGCAGCGCCATGTCGGCGCAGAGCGCAAAGGCCGCGGAGTAGCGCGAGAGCTGGCGATAGAATGGCGTGGCATCGCCGGCGTCGGGCGCAAGCGCGAAAGCGCCGAAGGTCCAGCTCCGGCCGAAAGCCCGGAACAGCGTCTGGAAGCTGTGGCCGACATGCTTCCAGAACGCCTTGTCGAAAGCGGTGAGCCCACGCTCGCGATCGGTATCGGCCAGCGCGGTCATCTCGTCGAGCAGATAGGGATGGGCGCGGATGGCGCCCTGCCCGAACACGATGAGATTGCGGGTCAGGATGTTGGCGCCCTCGACCGTGATGCCGACAGGCACGGCGCGGTGCAGATTGCCGAGATAGTTCTGCGGACCGTCAATCACGGCCTTTCCGCCATGAATGTCCATGGCGTCGTCCACCGCGACGCGCATCCGCTCGGTCGCGTGCAGCTTCATGATGCCGGAGATGACCGCGGGGTGGACGCCAGCATTCAGCGCCGAGCAGGTCAGCCGGCGTGCCGCGTCGAGCTGGTAGGCGGTGGCGACGATGCGCGCGAGCGGCTCCTCGACGCCCTCGAATTTCGAGATGGAGATGCCGAACTGTTCGCGGATACGGGCATAGGCGCCGGTGGTGCGCGCGGCGTAGGCGGCGCCGGCGGCCGAGAGCGACGGCAGCGAGATGCCGCGGCCGGCGGCGAGCGCAGTCATCAGCATCTTCCAGCCCTGGCCGAGGCGTTCCTTGCCGCCGATGACGTAGTCGAGCGGAATGAAGACGTCGCGGCCCCGGTTCGGGCCGTTCTGAAACACCTGCATCGACGGCAGATGGCGCTGACCGATCTCGACACCGGGTAAATTCGTCGGGATCAATGCGACGGTGATGCCCAGCTCTTCTTCGGGGCCGACGAGATGGTCGGGGTCATAGGCCTTGAAGGCAAGGCCCAGCAGCGTCGCGACCGGCCCGAGCGTGATGTAGCGCTTGTGCCAGTTGAGCCTGAGACCGAGGACTTCGCGGCCCTCGAACTGGCCCTTGCAGATAATGCCGGTGTCGACCATCGAAGCGGCATCAGAGCCGGCCTCGGGGCTGGTGAGGCCGAAGCAGGGAATGTCGCGGCCATCGGCGAGCCGCGGGAGCCAGCGCTGCTGCTGCTCCCCAGTGCCGAAGCGCATCAGGAGCTCGCCGGGCCCGAGCGAATTCGGCACCATCACGGTGACGGCCGCGGCGATCGAGCGGGTCGAGATCTTGCGCACCACTTCCGAATGCGCGTAGGGCGAGAAGCCGAGGCCGCCGAACTCCTTCGGGATGATCATGCCGAAGAACTTTTCGCGCTTGACGAAGTGCCAGACATCAGGCGGCAGGTCGCGCCATTCCCAGGAGATCTTCCACTCGTCGAGCATGGCGCAGAGCTCGTCGACGGGACCGTTGAGGAAGGCCTGCTCCTCCTCCGTCAATCTGGCCGGCGCAATTTTCAGCAGTTTCGACCAGTCGGGGTTGCCGGTGAAGAGATCGGCGTCCCACCAGACGTCGCCCGCCTCCAGCGCCTCTCGCTCGGTGTCGGACATCGCCGGCAGCACGCCGCGGGCCCGGGAGAAGATCGGCTTCGTGATGTTGTCGCGGCGGAAGCTCATGGCAGACCTCATGCATCGGCGCGGTTGTCGGGCATTTTAGCGGAAAGTGGCCGGCGGCGGTGAACATCTCGCCTGCGACATTGACGCGGCCGGGCGGCCGCCCGGGCAATAACGACCGGGGCGTGGGGGCAGTTCCGGGAGGGGGATGGGGCGAGATGTCTCCCGCGTCATTCCGGGGCGCGCCTCTTGGCGCGAGCCCGGAATCCATTGGGCAGCAGTGTCGGTGTATAAATAGATTCCGGGCTCGCGCCTGACGGCGCGCCCCGGAATGACGGTGGAGAGAGCTTGCCCGGCCTAATCCGGCCGCACCATCTCGAACATGTTTTCCGGCTTGATCTCGAAATAGTCGCCGCGGCGGCCGGCGCGGACGATGGGGCGGGCGGCGGCGGTCTGGTAGACGCCGTCCTTGATCATGGCCTTGTCGATGTGGACGGCGACGACCTCGCCGAGCGTCAGCCAGGCATCGGCCTCCTTGCCGTCCGCGCCCTTGAGGCGGACGATGTCGGACACCTTGCACTCGAAGGCGACGGGACTTTCGCCGACGCGCGGCACGTTGACGAGCTTGCCGGGCACGGCGGTGAGGCCCGCGACCTCGAACTCGTCGACTTCAGGGGCGACATGGGCGGCGGTCGCGTTCATGTGCTTGGCAAGGTCCATCGTGGCGAGATTCCAGACGAACTCGCCGGTCTGCTTGATGTTCTCGACCGTGTCCTTCCAGTTGGTGGAGGAAAAGCCGATGATCGGCGGCACGTAGCAGAAAGCGTTGAAGAAGCTGTAGGGCGCCAAATTGACGTGGCCCTTGGTGTCCCGGGAGGAGATCCATCCGATCGGGCGCGGCGCGATGATGGCGTTGAAGGGATCGTGCTTGAGGCCGTGGCCCTTGGAGGGCTCGTAGAAATAAAGGTCTTTATCGGTCACGCGCTGCTTCCTTTTCGTCATTGCGAGCGCAGCGAAGCAATCCAGAATCCCTCCGCGGAGACAGTCTGGATTGCTTCGCTGCGCTCGCAATGACGGAGTTTGTTGATCCGTCCTGGCCACTCCCGGCAGGTCAGCCTCGGGGCGGTCGGCCTGCTTATAAGGGGAAACCCGCCCGCCCGTCAGTGGCGCGGCGACAGACCCGCGATGACGAAATCGATCATCTGGTCGATGGTCGGGCCCGGCTTGGTGGCGCACTGGGCGATCATCTGGGGGTGGAAGAAGCGCATCATCGCGGTGCAGGCACACAGGGCGGCCAGTTGGAGGTCCGGCGCCTCGAACTCGCCGGAGGCCACGCCCTGGGCGATCATCTGACCGATCACGCCGGCGATGCACTCCATATGATTGACGCAGACCTGCCAATCCTCCTGCATCGCGATCTCGACCATCTCGTGCAACTTGTTGTCGCCGACATAGCGCTCGGTATTCATGCGGTGAATGGTGGTGAGCAGTTCCCGGAAGCGCTCCGGCACCGGACCGGGCCGCGCCACGATCCGCTGGGCCTCGAGTTCGACCTCGCCCATCAAGCCCCGCGCCACCGCCTGATGGATCGCCTTCTTCGATTCGAAGAAGCGATAGACATTGGCGGGGCTCATCCTGAGCTCCTTGGCGATGTCGCCGACCGTGGTCTTCTGGTAGCCGATCTGGCGGAACAGCCGCTCGGCCACCTCGAGGATACGATCCCGGGTGTCGCCTTCGATATGTTCCGCAACCAGTGTCATCTGTCAGGACTCGTCAATCAGCACTTCATCTCACTTATTCAGCCGCTTCAGCAAGCGGAATTGCTGGATGTTCATCGCTGCCATGCTGCGGCGCGGCAGGCTGTTCCGGCGTACCGGCCTCGTCCAGGCTCTTCCTGAACCAGAGTGCATAGAGGCCCGGCAGGTACAGCAGGGTGAGGAAGGTCGCGACGAACAAGCCGCCCATGATGGTGATCGCCATCGGGCCCCAGAAGGCCGAGCGCGACAGCGGGATCATGGCGAGGATGGCCGCGAGCGCCGTCAGCACCACCGGACGGGCGCGGCGGACGGTGGCCTCCACGATCGCCTCGCGCCGGGTCAGGCCGTGGGAGACGTCGGTCTCGATCTGGTCGACCAGGATGACCGTGTTGCGCATGATCATGCCGGCGAGCGCGATCAGGCCGAGCAACGCCACGAAGCCGAACGGGGCGTTGGCGACGTTGAGGCCGAGCGAGGCACCGACGATGCCGAGCGGCGCGGTCAGGAACACCAGGATAAGGCGCGAGAAGCTCTGCAGCTGGATCATCAGCAGCGTCAGCATCACCATGACCATCACCGGGAAGAGGATGAAGATCGAGGCATTGCCCTTGGCCGATTCCTCGAACGCACCGCCCGCCTCGATCCGGTAGGCCGGCTCGAGGTGATCCTTTATCGCCTTCAGCTTCGGCGCGATCTGGCCCGTGACGTCAGGCGCCTGCACGCCGTCGACGACGTCGGAGCGCACGGTGATGGCCATGTCGCGGTTGCGTCGCCACATGATCGGCTCCTCATGCGCATACTCGATCTTGGCAATCTGCTGCAGCGGCACGGCGACGCCATTACGCGAGGTGATGGTGAGATCGCCGACGCCGCCGAGATCGAGACGCTCGGACGGGATCGCACGGGCGACCACGCCGACCTTCTCGATACCGTCGCGCACGGTGGTGACCTGCGAGCCCGAGATCAGCATCGCGAGCGCCTGCGAGACCTCCTGCGGGGTCAGGCCCATGGCGCGGGCGCGATCCTGGTCGACGACGAGCTTCAGGTAGGGTGACTGCTCGTTCCAGTCGAGCTGGACATCCTTGACGCTCTTGTTCTGCCGCATGACGTCGCGGACCTGGTAGGCGATCTCGCGCACCTTGTTGGCGTCGGGGCCGATCACGCGGAACTGGACGGGGAAGCCGACGGGCGGGCCGAAATTGAAGCGGTCGACGCGAACGCGCGCCTCCGACAGCATGCCCTCGGCAACCGCGTTCTCGATCTTGGCCTTGACGCGCTCGCGACCCTCGACGCCCTTGGCGACGATGACGATCTCGGCAAAGGCCTCGTTCGGCAATTGCGGATTGAGGCCGAGCCAGAAGCGCGGCGAGCCCTGGCCGACATAGGACGTGTAGGTCTCGATGTCCTTGTCGTCCTTGAGCAGGGTCTCGGCCTTCTTCACCGCCTTTTCGGTGACGTTGAAGGCGGTGCCTTCGGGCAAGCGCAGCTGGAAGAACAGCTCGGGCCGTTCCGACAGCGGGAAGAACTGCTGCTGGACCTGGCCGAAGCCGACGATCGAGGCGACGAAGACGCCGACGGTAGCCGCCACCACGGTGATGCGGTGGTTGACGCACCATTGCACGATGGCGCGCAGGCCCCGGTACATGCGGGTCTCGTAGACCGCGTGCGGATCGTGGTTGTGGTGCGCCTTCATCTCGGGCAGCAGCATGACGCCGATATAGGGCGTGAAGATCACCGCCACGAACCAGGAGGCGACCAGCGCGATCGCCACGATCCAGAAGATGCTGCCGGCATATTCGCCGACCGCCGAATTGGCAAAGCCGATGGGGAGGAAGCCAGCGGCCGTGACCAGCGTTCCCGTGAGCATCGGAAACGCAGTAGATTCCCAGGCAAAGGACGCCGCTCGCACGCGGTCCCAGCCCTGCTCCATCTTCACCACCATCATCTCGACCGCGATGATGGCGTCGTCGACGAGCAGGCCGAGCGCGATGATCAGCGCGCCGAGCGTGATGCGGTGCAGGTCGAGCGACATCGTGTTCATGACGATGAAGACGATGCCGAGCACCAGCGGCACCGACAGCGCGACCACGATGCCGGTGCGCCAGCCGAGCGCCAGGAACGACACGAACAGCACGATCACGAGCGCTTCCATGAAGGAGTGCACGAACTCGCCGACGGCGTGCTCGACCACCTTGGGCTGGTCGGCGATCAGCTTGACGTCGACGCCCTGCGGCACGGCCTTCATGAACTCGGCGGTGGCCTTCTCGACCTCCTTGCCGAGCTCGAGGATGTTGGCGCCCTTGGCGGTGACGACGCCGATGCCGATCGCGGCCTTGCCTTCCTGGCGGACGACGAAGCTCGGCGGATCGACATAGCCGTGGGTGACCGTGGCGATGTCCCCCAGTCGGAACACGCGGCCATTGCTCTCGACCGGCGTTTCGGCGACGGCCTTGGCGCCATCGAGCGCACCGGTGACGCGCAGCGGCACGCGCTGCGACGAGGTCTCGACCGTGCCGGCCGGGGTCACGTTGTTCTGCTTGGCGAGCGAATCGAACAGCGCCTGCGGCGTGATTCCGAGGGTCGCGAGCTTGGCGTGGCTGAACTCGACGAAGATGCGCTCATCCTGGTTGCCGTAGACGTCCACCTTGGTCACGCCGGGCACCTTGAGCAGGCGCTGGCGGAAGCCTTCGGAGACCTTCTTGAGCTGGGCATAGTCGGCGCCGTCGCCGGTCATCATGTAGAGGATGGAATCGACGTCGGAGAACTCGTCGTTGACGACGGGCCCGAGGATGCCGGAGGGCAACTGGCCCTGCACGTCGACCAGCTTCTTGCGCAAGAGATAGAAGAGATAAGGCACGTCCTTCGGCGGCGTCGAGTCGCGGAAGGTCACCTGGAGCGCGGTGAAGCCCGGCTTGGAATAGGTCTGCACCTTCTCGAAGTAAGGCAGCTCCTGGATCTTCTTCTCGATGGGATCGGCGACCTGCGCCTGCATTTCCTGCGCGGTCGCACCCGGCCACAGCACGGAAACGTTGACCACCTTCACCGTGAAGAACGGATCCTCGGCACGGCCGAGCTTCTCATAGGAGAAGAAGCCGGCGACGCCGAGCAAGAGCATCAGGAAGAGAACCAGCGTCGGATGGCTGACCGCCCAGGCCGAAAGGTTGAAGCGCTTCATCGCTCTCTCCGAAAGACGATCCAGTTGTCAAAGACCACAGCCGCTCAGTTCAAACCGTCGTCGCGAGGCAGCGAAGCAATCCAGGGGGCTGGGCAGGTTCTGGATCGCTTCGCCGCTTCAGCCTTTGCTTAGGGACAAAGGCCGAAACTCACCTCACACGACGTAACTCTAAAAAAGCTCAGAAACTCAGTGATGACACGACCCGCACCCGCTGGCCCGGATCGAGCTTCTGCACACCGAGGGCGACGATCTTGGCGCCCTCGTCCACGCCGCCGGTGATGACGACGTCGTTGCTCTCGTAGGATTTCACCGCGACCGGCTTCAAGGTGAGCGCGCCGTTGTCGTCGACGACGTAGAAGGACGGCTTGCCGCCTTCGTTGAACAGCGCCGACAGCGGCAGGCGCGCGACGCGCTCTGTCGCGGCATCCGACAGGGTCAGCGTCGCGGTCATGCCGAGCGCTACCTTGTCGTCGGCCTCGGGGAGCGAGAATTTCGCCAGATAGGTCCGCGTGGCGGGATCGGCTGCCGGCGCAATCTCGCGCAGCTTGGCTGCGTACTTCTTGTTCGGCTCGGACCAAAGAGTGACGCTGGCGACGCCCGACTTGGCGCGTCCAACCAGCGTCTCAGGGATCGCGACGACCGCTTCCTTTTCGGCAAAGCGGGCGACACGGATCGAGGCCTGGCCCGCGGCGACCACCTGGCCGGGCTCGATCAGCGTTGCGGTGACGACGCCACGGGCGTCGGCGTTGAGCGTCGCGTAGGAAAGGGAATTCTTGCTCAATTCGAGCGCGCGCTCGGCGCGGTTGAGGCGGGCACGGGCTTCGTCGGCCGCGGCGCGGCTCGAATCCATCTGCGCGTCCGTGGTCCAGCCCTTGGCCTTCAGGTCCTTGGCGCGCTGCTCGGCGGCGGCCGCCTGGGCCAGCACACCGGTCGCGGCGGTCTGCTCGGCGAACGCCTGCTCGGCCTGCAGCTTCAGATCGACCTCATCGAGGGTGGCGAGCGGCTGGCCGATCTCGACGGTCTGGCCGACCTCGACCAGGCGCTTGGCGACCTTGCCGGCGACGCGGAAGCCGAGGTCACTCTCGATCCGGGGCCGCACAGTGCCGACGAAGCTCCGCTCCGGGGTCTCGGCATCATAATGCGCGGTCGCGACCAGAACCGGCCGCGGCGGCTCGGCTTTTTCAGCGACGGTGTCATTGCACCCGGCCAAAGTAGCGGCCATCAGAGCCAGCGACACACCTGCCAACAGCCTGGAATAGCTCGACAAAATGGACCGGACGAACATCGAAGGACACTCCTGCAGCTCGAATGAGAGGAATGTCGACTAATCACTGATAAAAGTCAATAATCGTCAGTCATCAGGAATGCGTGATCGTTAAGGGGTGGTAAGGGCGCGAACTCCATCCGCCGCTGGCAACGCTCAACACTTTCTGATACGGTTACATGTAACCGATGAGGATACCCCATGGGCCCTTCAAAGCTTAAGCCATCCCGTTTGAAGGTTCAGGCCCATCGCGATCGATTGCGTGCGCAAGGCCTGCGGCCAATCCAGATCTGGGTGCCGGATATCCGCTCGCCGTCCTTCCGGTCCGAAGCCCATCGCCAATCGCTGGCGGTTGCAACCAGCTCACATGCATCCGAAGATCAAGGCTTCATCGACGCCATATCCGATTGGACCGATGAATGAAGCGAGGCGAGATCTGGACCGTGGCAGGCGGCAAGGACTATGCAGGCAAGCCGCGCCCAGTCGTCGTCGTGCAGGACGACAGCTTCGACGCCACAAGCTCCATCACCGTCTGCGCTTTCACAACCGACGAGACCGAGGCTCCCCTCTTCCGGCTAAAGGTTGAGCCGAACGAACGTAACGGCCTTCGTGCGTCGTCCCGGCTGATGGTCGATAAGATGACCACCGTGCCGAAAGTTAAGGTCGGAACGCTGGTGGGGCGCCTGGATGATGATGACCTGCTGCGCCTCAACCGCGCCATGTTGGTGTTTTTGGGATTGGCTGGCTCACAGCGAAGCGCCGACGCTGATTAGCCGGCAGCGTGGACGGTGCGCTCTACCGCCCCTCCCCGACGAACTCGTGCTTGGTCTCGTGGCCGCCGATGAACACCAAAATGCCAGCGAGCAGCGGCAGCACCGCGAGCACCAGAAGACCGGTCGAGGTCTGGCCCGTCGCTTCCTTGACCCAGCCGATCAGATACGGCCCGCCGAAGCCGGCGAGATTGCCGATCGAGTTGATCAGCGCGATGCCTCCGGCCGCCGCGGTGCCGGAGAGCCAGGCGGTCGGCAGCGTCCAGAACACGCCGAAGCAGCAGAACACGCCGATCGCGGCCACGGTCAGGACGACCATCGTCATGGTCGGATCGGTCAGATAGCTGGACACCGCGAGCGCGACGGCGGTGAGCAGCAGCGGCGCGCCGACATGCGTCACCCGCTCGCGCGTCGCATCCGAATGCCGCGCCCACAGGATCATGGCGATGGTGCCGAACAGATAGGGGATCGCGGTGACGAAGCCGGTCTGGGCATTGGTGAGCCCGAACGCCTTGACGATCTGCGGCAGCCAGAACTGCATGCCGTAGAGCGCCCCGACGAAGCCGAAATAGATCAGGCTGAGCGCGATCACCTTGGGCGAGGACAGCGCTTCGCCGAGCGAGAAATGCTTCACCGCCTGTTTGGCCGCGATCTCCGAATCGAGCTTCGCCTTGAGCCAGGCCTTCTGCTCGGCCGAGAGCCAGTCCGCCTTCTCAGGCTTGTCGGTGAGATAGAACCAGGTGACGATGCCGAGCAGGACCGAGGGGATGCCCTCGATGATGAACAGCCACTGCCAGCCCTTCAGGCCCATCATGCCGTCGAGCCCGAGCAACAGGCCCGAGATCGGCGCCCCGATCACGGTCGAGACCGGCACCGCGATGGCGAAGGCCGCAAGGAAGCGGGCGCGATATTCGGCCGGATACCAATAGGTGAGATAGAGGATGATGCCGGGGAAGAAGCCGGCTTCGGCGACGCCGAGCAGGAAGCGCAGCACGTAGAAGCTCGTGACGCCGCTCGTGAGCGCCATCAGCGCGGAGATGATGCCCCAGGTCACCATGATGCGGGCGATCCAGCGGCTGGCGCCGAACTTCTCCAGCGCCAGATTGCTCGGCACCTCGAAGATGAAATAGCCGATGAAGAAGATGCCGGCGCCCCAGGAGAAGATCAGCGGCGTGAACTTCAGCTCGGCGTTCATGGTCAGCGCGGCGAAGCCGAGATTGACTCGGTCGAGATAGGAGAAGAAGTAGGCCAGCACCAGGAACGGGATCAGGCGCCAGGAGATGGCGCGGATGGTCGAGGTCTCGATCTCCGACTTGGCAGCGCCGGCATAGGTGGTGGTCTGGCTCATGGCTTCCCCCGAGTTTTTGTTGTTTTGGGCTGACGGCGGTTTTGAGCATCGCGGACAAAGAGTCAATGGAGCGAGCAATGCACGGGACGCAGCCGGATCGAGCCATTGCACCGCTCCGGACATCGCTGATTCGTGCCGCCCTCGCGCTGATCGTCATCGCCTGCGGACTGTCCTTGCGCTGGTACGGCTTTCCGCTCGGGCTGCCTGCGTTCATCGTGAAATACGGCGGCTCGCTGCTGTGGGCGACCATGGTGTTTCTGCTGGTCGGTGTCGTGCTGCCGCGGCTGACGCGGGGCCAGCTTGCAGCCATCGCGATGCTGATCGCGGCGGCGGTCGAGTTCTCCCGGCTGGTGCATACGCCATGGCTCGATGCGTTCCGGCTGACGACGGCCGGCGCGTTGCTGCTCGGGCGCATCTTCTCGCTGTGGAATCTGGTGGCTTATGCGATCGGGATCGGGTTCGGCGCAGGGATCGATCGGATGATCGCGATGCGTAGGGCGGATTAGCGGAGCGTAATCCGCCGCCGCTCTTTCTCCGCTGTGACAGCCGTGGCGGATTACGCCTTCGGCTAATCCGCCCTACGGTCTGTCACTCCGCCAGCTGAAACCGCTCGAACCGATCGAGCTCGTCCTCGATCTTGCCCTTCAGCTCCTTGCGGCCCGCCGTCTTCTTGCCCTGCCCGGCCCAGGTCCATTTCTGCATCAGCAGCTTCTTCGCCTGCCGGTCGGTCTTCAGATCGAGCGCGGCCACGATCTCGTCGCCGACCAGCACCGGCAGCGCGAAATAGCCGAGCTTGCGTTTGGCCTTCGGCACATAGGCCTCGAACAGATGGTTGTAGCCGAAGATGAGATTGGTGCGCTTGCGCTGGATGATCAGGGGATCGAACGGCGAGAGGATGTGGACCAGATCGGGTGAGACCACCTCGCCGTTAGCTTCCAGCGCGCCGGGCGGAGCCCAATGCTCCTGCTTGCCGGCGCCGTCGATCGCGACAGGCACGAGCTCGCCGCGGCGGACGCGGGAGGCGATCAGGCCGGCCACCGCCTTCTTGCGCGGCGCGTCGAGGTGACAGATCGAATCGAGGCTGACCACGCCTTGCGACCGCAGGGCGCGGTCGAGCAGATAGGCCGTGATCTCCCTCGCTGAGGCCGGCCTCGGCAGCTTGTCCCAACCGAAATGGCGCGTCATCAACTCGTAGGTCTTGAGCATGCCCTGCCGCTCGCTGATGGTCACGGCGCCCGTATAGAAGGCGAGTTGCAACGCCCGCTTCGAGGGCTTGCGGCTCTGCCACAGATGCTCCTTCTCGGTGAGGACGTCGTCCTCGATGTCCCGGATCGTCAGCGGCCCGGCGCGCACCAGCCGCATCACCTTGCGCATGTCGGCCGGCTTCACCGAGGCGAACCATTTGTGTCCCTCGCGCCGGTGCTCGCGCATCGCCGGCAGGAACAGACGGAAGTCACCGCTCGGCACGTAAGAGAGCGCATGCGTCCAATACTCGAACACGCTTTTGTCGGCGCTCTGGGCGTGGCGCAGATCGGCGCGGCGGTAGGACGGAATGCGGCTGAACAGGATGTGGTGGTGGCAGCGCTCGATGACGTTGATGGTGTCGATCTGCACGTAGCCGAGATGGGCGACCGCGTCCGCCACGGCCTGCGCACCCTCGCCGAACGGCGCCCGCTGATCCAGCCGTTGCGCATGCAGCCAGATCTGCCGGGCCTGTGTCGTGGTGAGGGGAAGCGGTTTGGGCGCGCGTGACATTGCAGAACGCAATGTAGCGGGATTCGCGCCGGGAGAAAGAACCTGGCCAACACCGGCGACGAAAAAGCCGCGCTGCCATCTGCTGACAGCGCGGCTCGGTGAGGCTGCCGAGGCTTACTTCGCCATCATGGCCTTCTGCGACTTCATGTAGTGCATGCAGGCGCTCTTCATCTTGCCATTGCTCATGTCCGTGTTGGCCATGGCCATTTCCTTGTTTGCCGCCATCTTGGCCGGCGTGTCGGGCGTGCCGCCCATCATGGCAGCGGACTTCATCATGTTGTCGCTGGTGCACGCCATCATCGCAGCGGACGCCGGGGACAGCGAAAGGGTGAACGCGACAAAGGCTGCGGCGGTGAGCAAGATCTTCATCGAAAAGTCTCCTCCGTAAAACGAAACCGGCGTCATGCCGGCCTTCGCAATTACGTATTCTCTCGCGCCGGCGTTTCGCGGAGAAGACAATTTTCTTGCTGCGGTGCAGCGGCGGGCGCCTCAGCGCCCGGTCTTGGGTGCCTTGGACCGGTCACCGAGGCTGCCGGTGGCAACATCAGGCTCGCACAGGGCCTTACCCCGCCCCTCGGCCTGGCAGCGATAGACGCTGCCGGTGAGGCGGTCGACCAGCCACAAATTCTCCTCGGTCGGACCCTCGAGCCCGACATAGCGTGAGGTCAGCCCCGTGATCAGCGTCGACAGCAGGATCGCCACCGCGATCATGGCTGCGCCGATATAGATGGGCATCGAGTTCAGGGACACTGTCCGATCCGGCGGGCCACCGCGATAAAACTGGGAGTCGCGCTGATAGTCGCTTGGCCTCGGCACGGGACGGAACTCGGCTCCTTCATTCGCGATGGCGGGGTAATTTCGTGCTAGGCGCGCATCTGGCCGATTTCTTGTTCGCGGCCGGGCCGCGCGGCGACGGCTTTGCGACGATCGGTGTGTGAAGATTTCTGCCCCAGGCTGCGCCTCAACGTGATTTCAATCACACCGGTCCTCCGCCGGTTTGAACCCACGCCGCGGAGGATGCGACCACCACTATTGGCGCGATCGGCCCTGCTTCCGGAGCGATCGCGAAACGGACCAATTCAAACCCCCAAACGCCGGGAAAGACCCGACCATGAGCCTGGAAGCACGATCGCGACCGTGACTGGGATCACGTCAGGGCTTTTGAACCCGTCCTATGCTCGCAGCATCAAATCGCTATCAGGTGTAACAGAGGATACGACCATGACCCATTTCAATAAGCACTTTGGACTGAAGGCGATCACCATTTCCGCCGCGCTGTCGATGACGGCCGGCCTGGCGCTGGCCGGCGACAGCAACGTCACCACTGGCCAGATCCTGGATGCTCTGAAGCCGAAGCCGGCGACCCGCGGCCTGTCCGTCGGCCCGCAGGCCGACACGACCGCGCAGGCCAAGGAGCAGGCCAAGGAAGCGACCTTCCTGAACACGGTGCGCAACCGCTCGACCCGGTCGCTCTCGACGGGCGAGCGCGAGCAGATCGCCGAGCTCGCCGCGACCAAGCCGAACATCGATCTGGAAATCCAGTTTGACTACAACTCGGCCGATATCGCCAAGACCTCGGTTCCGTCGGTGCAGGCGCTCGGCAAGGCTCTGTCCGACCCTGCCCTCAAGGGCTCGACCTTCGTGGTCGCAGGCCACACCGACGCGGTGGGCGGCGAAGGTTACAATCAAGGACTCTCCGAGCGGCGCGCCGACACCATCAAGAAATACCTGGTGCAGAACTACGGCCTCAACGGCACGGATCTGGTCACCGTCGGTTACGGCAAGACCAAGCTGAAGGACACCGCCAATGGTGCCGATCCGATCAACCGCCGCGTCCAGGTCGTGAACATGGACACCAAGACCGCGTCGAAATGATCTGCCGAAGATCCGCCTGCCGCCACGCGGCGGGCGGATCGCAAGCTCAAGCCGGCACCGGCGCGGCGAGCGCCTCCCGGACCAGCCGCGCGAGCTCGGCCTTGCGGTAAGGCTTCTCCAGGATCAGCGCGCCCTGCCGGACATGGCCGTTCGCCGCGAGCGTTTCCAGCGCATAGCCCGAAGTCAGCAACACGTGCAGATCGGGCCTCTGCTTGCGGGCGAGGCCCGCGAGCTCCCATCCGTTGACACCGCCGGGCATGACGACGTCGGTGAACAGCAGATCGACATGCGGTGTTGCCGCAAGCGTCTGCATGGCCTCCTTGCCGTCGACGGCGGAGATCACCTTGTAGCCCAGGCTCTCCAGGCTCATGACCGCATAGGAGCGGACGAACGGATCGTCCTCGACGACCAGCACGGTCTCCGAACCGCTCTGGACCACCTCCTTCTCGATCGCGAGCGGCACGTCCTGCGACGTGGACAATACGGCCGGAAGATAAATTCGCACGGTCGTTCCCAGGCCCGGCTCGCTGTAGATCGTGACATGGCCGTTGGACTGCTTGACGAAGCCGTAGACCATGCTGAGTCCGAGCCCGCTGCCCTTGCCGACCTCCTTGGTGGTGAAGAACGGTTCGAACGCGCGCTCCAGCACCCGCTTCGGCATGCCGCAGCCGGTGTCGGTCACGGCGATCACCACATACTCGCCCGGCCCGACGTCGGGATGAGCGTTGTGGTCGCCCGCATCGAGCGATGCGTTCGCGGCCGAAATGGTCAGGCGTCCACCCGTTGCCATCGCATCCTGGGCGTTCAGCGCGAGGTTGAGGACCGCCGATTCGAGCTGCACGGGATCGGCGAAGGCGCGCCGCAGCACAGGATCGGCCTGCATGGCGATGTCGATGTCTTCGCGCAGGGTTCGTCGCAACAGCTTGTACATGGACTCGACGAGCTTGTCGCATTCGGTCTCGACCGGCCGCAGCAGCTGCTTGCGGCTGAAGGCGAGCAGACGCTGCGTCAGCTCGGCGCCGCGTTCGCCGGCGCTGCAGATGTCGTCGGCGAGGCGCTTGAGGTCCACCCGCGGCACCAATTGCTCGGACAGATATTCGGCATTGCCGACGATCACGGTGAGCAGGTTGTTGAAGTCGTGAGCGATGCCGCCGGAGAGCTGGCCGACCGCCTCCATCTTCTGCGCCTGGATCAGTTGGGCCTCGGTGCGCTTGCGCTCGCTCAAATCGTGGATCATGCCGACGAAGATGGATGAGCCGTCCTGCTTGGCCTCGCCGACCGAGAGATCCATCGGGAAGGTGGTGCCGTCCTTGCGCCGGCCCAGCACCTCGCGGCCTATGCCGATAATCTTCTTGTCGCCGGTCGTGATGAAATTGCGGATGTAGCCGTCATGCTCGGCCCGGTAAGGCTCCGGCATCAGCATCCGGACATTCTGTCCGAGCACCTCGTCGGCTTCGTATTTGAACAATCTTTCGCAGGCCGGATTGAACTTCAGGATGATGCCGTCGGAATCAATCAGGATGACGCCGTCCACGGCGGTGTCGACGACCGCGCGCAGCCGCGCTGCGCTCTCGCGCAGCTCGCGCTCGACCCGTTCGCGCTCGGTAAGATCGTGAATGATGCCGACGAAGATCGAATCGCCGGCGGCCTGTTTGCTCTCGCCGACCGACAGGTGCATCAGGAAGGTGGAGCCGTCCTTGCGCTGCCCCGCGACCTCGCGGCCGATACCGATGATCTTGCGCTCGCCGCTGACGTGATAATTGAGAAGATAGCCGTCATGCGCATCGCGGTAGGACGACGGCATCAGGACCTTGACGTTCCGCCCGATGACCTCCTCGGCGGAATAGCCGAACAGCTTCTCGCAGGCCGGATTGAACATCAGGACGCCGCCGCGCGCGTCGATCAGGATCACGCCGTCCACCGCAGTATCGACGACGGCCTGCAGCCAGTCGGCGTTGGGATGGCCCGGCCTGGCGCTGCGGTCCTCCATATTCACCCGGCGACTCTCCGATTCGGATCGTGTCAGCCCAGTCCACACGCGACGATTGATTCAGGCAAGACAATTCCGCCGGCGCTATGCACGCAAGCGGGCACTAGATCCAGCTTTGAAACAACATCAATCGGCTGAAGCTCTGCATCGAGGTGCCGATGAAGGCCGCCGAGATCGGCAGCATCACGACGAAGCCAATCGCGGCAAGACCGACATAGGCCCAGAGCAGCCAGCGCGGCAGTCCGTCCCGGCGTAGCACATAGACCAGCGCGAGCGAGGCCGCCGTGGCGGCCGGCAGGTAGTAGTAGATGAAGCCCAGCGTGCGCGGCAGCAATGCCCAGGCGAGCCAGGGACCGAAATAGAACGCCGCGATCAGGAACGCGTCCCGGCGGCGCTCCACGACGAAATCGCGCAGCACGAGCGCGAGCGCAAGGAGAGCCGGCCACAACACCAGGGGATTGCCGAGGAAGACGACCGCGGAGACGTTGTCTTCCGTGCTCTTGTCGAACAGAAACCAAACCGGTCGCGCGAGCAGCGGCCAGGACGGCCACGCGCTCATATAGGTGTGCCCCGCGATCGCGGTCGTGGTGTTGTCGGCGAAGATGCGGCGCTGCGCCTCGATCAGGTCCGGCAGCGACAATCCATGGAGCGGAACGAAACAGGCGAGATAGGCCACGCCGGGCAGGACCGCGAAGCACAGCACCAGATGATACAGCCTCAGGCCGGGCCAGAGGTCCGGCCGGTACCAATCGCTCGGCTTCGCGTCGGCGAACAGCGTGCGCCAGCCCTGCATCAGGCGGATCACCGCAACGATGACGATGCAGACGCCGAGCGGAAACAGACCGCTCCATTTGCAGGCCGCGGCGAGGCCGAACAGGCTGCCGGCAAGCGCGAACAAAGCCTGCGGCCGCTCCCGCCTGAAACCATGCATGAAGGCGGCGGTCGCAAGCAGACCGAAGCCGAGTGCGAAGATGTCGAGCATGGCGATGCGCGCCTGAACGTACAGCATCTGGTTGAACGCCGCGATCAGCGCCGCGGCGATCGCGGGTCCCTGCGCGGCGAACAGCGCAAGGCCGCACAGATAGATCGCGACGACCGCCAATGCGCCGAACAACGTCGCGGGGTAGCGCCAGCCGAGCGAATTGTCGCCAAAGGCCGCGATCGAGGCCGCGATCAGCTCCTTGGCCAGCGGCGGATGCATCGGATTGAGCATCGGCTGCGACATCGCGGGCGCCAGCATCTGCCGCGCGGCGGGCACGTAGTGCACCTCGTCGAAGACGAACTTGTTCGGCGTCGTCAGGCCGATCAGCAGCGCGATATGAGCGACCAGGAAAATTGCGACAGCAACCACTGCGCTTGGCGACACTCTCGGAACTACGGACGGTTCAAGCGGCTGCTGTGGGGATGTTTTGCGTGGCAAATTTGCGTCACCGCGGACAAAAATAAAGATCGCGGCTTTCATTGAACGCATTCCGCCGCGGCTGTCACTAAGCTTAACGCACGTCCGCGCCGCTTGTGATAATTTCGCCACATCAGAAGCGCGCGCGATCCGGTACGATCAGGGACACATCGATCGGTTGTGAAATGAATTTGCGTTTCTGGCTTTTCCCCACCCTGTTGTCGGCCGCCTTGTGCGCCGCGCCTTGCGCGCAGGCACAGACGCGCGTCGGCGAAGCCGTCGTGATTCAGAAAGAAGTGGTGCGCGTGGCCGCGAGCACGACGCCGATCAATGTCGGCGACAGCATGCTGCGCGACGAGACTGTGCGCACCGGCGCCGACAGCGCCGCGCGCTTCGTGATGGCCGACAGCACCAACCTGTCGCTCGGGCCCAGCGCCACGCTGAAGCTCGACCGCACCGTCTTCAACGACGAGCACAGCTATCGCGACGTCGCGATCCGCATGACCACCGGCGCATTCCGTTTCGTCACCGGACATTCCGAGAAAGCCGCCTACAAGATCACGACGCCGCTTGCGACCATCGGCGTGCGCGGCACCACGCTCGACATCCTCTCGCAGCGCGGCCGCTCCGTCGTGGTGCTGCAGGACGGCGCCGCCAGCGTCTGCACGACGAACTTCCAATGCGTGCAGCTCACCCAGCCCGGCGACACCGCAATCATCACATCGACCGGCGGCAAGGTCAGCATCACCAAGACCAACACGCCGCCCTGGACCTTCGCCGCCAATTGCGCCGCAAGCGCCGGGCTGTGCGCGGTCAACCAATATGCCGACGCCTCGCCGACCATCACGCCCGCCGTCCATGACGACGGCATGCTGTGCGGGCGCTGACGATGGCAGGGCTCCGCATCCGCGACCTGCTGATTGCCGCCACGCTGGCGACCATGGCCGCCATGACTCTGGCCTGGAGCTTTCAGCCGGCCTCCGCCGCGAGCCTGACCCTCACCAATTGCGAGTCCGGGTGCGGCGAACAAAATCCCTATCCGTCACCTTCGCCGAGCCCCTATCCCTCTCCGTCCCCTTCTCCCTCGCCCAATCCTTATCCGTCGCCGACCCCCACCCCGACCGGCGCCGATTCCAGCGGCAATTCGATCGGCGGCCTCGCCGACCAGCGCTTCAACCAGATGATCACCAACCGGGTGCTCGGCACGGTGCTGCTCGGCGTCAACGAGCAGGTCAATTGCAGCGACTGCATCAGCGCGTTCGGCTCGGCGGGCTCGTTCTCGGCCGGCATCCACGGCCGCAAGGAATTGACCAACAATCTGTCGCTGCTCGCCGGCATCGCCTACACGCAATACAACGAGGGCGGCTACAAGATCACCAGCGCGCCGATCGGCGCCTTCGCGCTGCGCTACGACTTCACCGACTGGGGCTCGTCACGTCCGTTCTTCGACGTCGGCACCATCCTGACGCCGTGGGAGAAGGCGCGCTACACCCGCAGCTACGACACCAGCCTCGGTCCGGTCAGCGTGACGAGCTCGACCAATGCCTCGAACTACGCGGTCTACGGTCGTGCCGGCTGGATGAGCCGCGTCTCGCCGCGCGACGAGGTCGCCGCCTCGATCGAGGTCTGGCGGCTCTGGCAGCGCGTCTCCGGCTACAGCGACAGTGCCGTGGCCTTCAACCCGTTCGACGCCAGCATCGCCACGGGCACCGACCGCACCAGCCTCGTCAAGATCGGCGGCCAGTGGACGCATCTGTTCAGCGGCAACATCGAGACCAACATCAACGGCGGCTGGGTGCAGTCGTTCGCGAGCCGCAGCGGCATCGTCGCCACCGTGACCGGCCAGGGCATGGTGGTGCCGACCATGGGCAACCAAGGCTGGTTCGAATATGGCGGCCGCCTCGGCTTCCGCGTGCAGAAGGGCTGGATCGTCGACCTGTTCGCGAACGGCACGCTGGGGCCGCAGCCGGTCGGCAACACCATCCACGGCGGCGTGGGGCTGCGGATCAATTATTAGGGCGTGCTCTCACCTCATATCCGCTGTCATGCCCCGCGCAGGCGGGGCATCCAGTACGCCGCGACAGCCGTTGTGAGAGCGAGCTCTCTGACAAAGGTCTCTGGATACTGGATCGCCCGCCTTCGCGGGCGATGACACCTATCGCGTAGCGAGAGCGCTCTCCTCACGCCGCCGACTTGCCCTCGAACGCCCGGCGCAGGACGTCCACATCCAGCTTGACCATCTTCATCATGGCCTGCATCGCGCGGGCGGCAGCGGCCTTGTCGGGGCTGGTGAGAAACTCGAACATCACCTTCGGCACCACCTGCCAGGCCACGCCCCAGCGATCCCTGAGCCAGCCGCACTGCTCCGCGTTGCCGCCATTGGCGAGGAACGCGTTCCAGACGCTGTCGACCTCTGCCTGGTCGTCGCAATAGATCATCAGCGAGATCGCGTGGGTGTACTCCATCTTCATGCCGCCGTTGAGCGCGACCAGCGGCTGGCCGGCCACCGTGAACTCGACCACGAGCACGGAGCCTTCCTTGCCGGACGGATTGTCCGACACATTGCGCTGGACGTGCGTGACCGCCGAATTCGGCACGAGCGAGGTGTAGAATTTCGCGGCTTCCTCGGCATCGCCGTTGAACCACATGCAGGGGACAAGCTTGGACATCGTAAGTGCTCCTGTTCTGTTGAGCGTTCGAGGACGGCGATCAGGAATTGGCCATGGCGGGCTGCGGAGGGACCGCCGCCATGTCCAGCCAGTTCACACCCCACATATGACCGTCCGGATCCTCGAAGCTGCGGCCGTACATAAAGCTGTATTCGTCCTTCGGGCTGGGATCGGCGACCCCGCCCGCCGCCTCGGCCCTGTCGACGATCGCGTCGACCTCGCTGCGGCTGTCGGCGGAAATGCAGAACAGCGCCTGGTTCGAGGTCTTTGCATCCGCGATCGGCTTCGGCGTGAAGTGACGGAATTTCTCGTGGGTCGCCAGCATCACGTAGATGGCCTCGGAAAAGACCATGCAGCTCGCCGTGTCGTCGGAAAATTGCGGGTTCCGGGTCGCGCCGACCGCCTCATAGAAGCTGGTCGCACGCTTGAGATCGGTCACCGGCAGATTGAGGAAAATCATCCTGGGCATCGGAGGCTCCTTGGGCGGGTTCTGCCCAAGGACGGACGGGGCGACACCCGTCCGACACCGCCTCCGGATATTTTTTGGATCAGGTCCGCCGGCTCTGCCGCGCAGAACCGGCAGGGGACCGACAGACCCTACTTCTTCTCGTTCGGATCCCGGTGAATGGGATCGACCCACAGCACGGTCTCGGGCTTCTCGACCGGCTCGATGTCGAGGTTGATCGCCACCGCCTCGCCGTCGCTGCGCACCAGCACGCATTCCAGCACCTCGTCGGGGCTGGCGTTGATTTCCTGGTGCGGCACGTAAGGCGGGACGAAAATGAAATCGCCGGGGCCGGCCTCCGCGGTGAATTGCAGGCTCTCGCCCCAGCGCATCCGCGCCTTGCCCTTCACGACATAGATCACGCTTTCGAGATGGCCATGGTGATGCGCACCGGTCTTGGCGTCAGGCTTGATGCTGACGGTGCCCGCCCATAATTTCTGCGCGCCGACTCGCGCGAAGTTGATGGCGGCGGCACGGTCCATGCCCGCCGTCGACGGCACGTTGGTGTCGAGCTGGTTGCCGGGAATGACGCGCACGCCGTCATGTTTCCAGCGATCGTCATGATGATGATCGTGGTCATGGTGGGAATGCGAATGGTCATGGCCGGTCATGGGACTTCTTTCTGCTGGTTCCGTGCGCGGCAAACTAACCCGAAGCCGCACGCGCGAGCCATACCAAAATCGGAACCCTCGTAGCCGTCAAACGTTGTCTGTCCGAGCAAAGCAAACCGGAAGGAGCGTTTCATGGGTAGCACGAGCGACAAGATCAAGGGTACCGCCAACGAAGCGATCGGCAAGGCCAAGCAGGGCATCGGTGAAGCCACCGGTTCCGAGCGTTTGAAGGGCGAAGGCGTGGTCCAGGAAGTCAAGGGTAAGGGCCAGCAGGCCATGGGCGATGCCAAGGATGCCGCCAAGGAAGCGATCGATCGCGCGGCGGCCGCCGCAAAGCGCGCGGCAGAGTGACGCGCGGCAATCTGAAAGCGAAAAGACCGGCCGAAAGGCCGGTCTTTTTGTTTGGATTAATCTTTGTTTGGACTGATCTTGATCCGTCATGGCCGGGCTCGACCCGGCCATCCACGTCTTGGCATGCGGTTGGAAGAACGTGCATGCCCGGGACAAGCCCTGGCATGACGACGTCCGGAGCCGTCACTTCACGCCGAGCAATTCCACGTCGAACATCAGCGTCGCATTCGGCGGGATGACGCCGCCGGCGCCGCGCGCGCCGTAGCCGAGCTGCGGCGGGATGATCAGCGTGCGCTTGCCGCCGACCTTCATCGTGGCAACGCCCTCGTCCCAGCCGGCGATGACGCGGCCCTTGCCGATCGGGAATTCGAACGGCTCCTTGCGATCGACGGATGAATCGAATTTCTTGCCCTTCTGGCCGTTCTCGTAGAGCCAGCCGGTATAGTGCATCACGCAGATCTGGCCGGGCTGCGGCGACGCGCCGGTGCCGACGGTGGAGTCGATGATCTGCAAGCCTGAAGCTGTGGTCATGGTCTTTCCTGCGGTCTGGGCCGAGGCCGTGGTGGAAACAAAATGCGACACGCCGGCGATCACGGTGATCGCGAGTGCCGACATCAGGGTGAGGAGTGCGCGCTGGAAACGCTGCATAAGCCACCTTCCGTTTGAGGCGGAAGGTGTCTAGCGCAACGCGGGTGCGGTTTCCACCCCTCTAGACCTCGATATTTTCCAGGCGAACCGGGAGCTTGCGGATGCGCTGGCCGGTGGCGTGGTAGATCGCGTTGCAGATCGCGGCATTGGTGCCGACATTGGCGAGCTCGCCGAGACCTTTGACGCCGGCCGGGTTGATGCGATCGTCCTGCTCGGTGAGCATGATCACCTCGACGCCGGATACGTCCGCATTCACGGGCAAGAGATAGTCGGCCAGATTGTCGTTGACGTAGCGCGCGGTGCGCTCGTCGATTTCCGTGGCCTCCAGCAGCGCCGACGACATGCCCCAGATCAGCCCGCCCATCAGCTGGCTCCGCGCCGTGCGGGGATTGACGATGCGGCCCGCCGCGAAGGCCCCGACCAGCCGGGGACAGCGGATCTCGTGCGTGAAGCGGTTGATGCGGACTTCGACGAACTCCGCGCCGAACGCGTAGGCGATCTGGTCCTTCATCTGGTGACCGCCGACGAGCCTGGGGTGCCCGCTGTGCATGGCGCGGAAGGAATCCAGAGGCGCGCCGTCCGGCTTCCACTCGCCATATTCCTCGACGACGCCGACGCCGAGCGCGTCGAAGGCCTTCTCGAGGTCGACCGGACGATCACTCTTGGCAGCCTGGGTCGTCGGCGCCTGGCCGATGCCAACGGTCTCCTTAGCCTTGTCCGTGAGACTGTCAGGCATCATCGCCTTGAACAGGCGCTGGCGGATTTGATCGCACACCATCATGACCGCCGAGCAGGTGCTCGCGGTCGAGTTCGATCCGCCCGCAACCGGCGCCGGCGGCAGGTCGCTGTCGCCCATGAAGACGGCGACCTTCTCGAGCGGCACGCCAAGTCGCTCGGCCGCGGTCTGTGCGATCACCGTGTAGGCCCCGGTGCCGATCTCGTGGCCCGCGATCTCGACCCGGGTACGACCGTCGCGCTGCAGGCGCACGCGCGCAGCAGATGGCGCCATCTGCGTTGGATAGCAGGTCGCTGCGCAGCCATGGCCAATCAACCAGTCGCCGTCCGACATCGATTTCGGCTGCGGCGAGCGCTGCGCCCAGCCGAAAGCCTTGGCGGCTTCGTCGAAGCACGCCATCAGCGAGCGCGACGTGTAAGGTTTTCCGCCGATCGGCTCATTGGTGGTGTCGTTGATGCGGCGGAGCTCGACCGGATCCATGTTCAGCTTCACCGCCAGCTCGTCCATCGCGCATTCCAGCGCAAACAGATACGGCACCTCCGGCGGCGAGCGCATGAAGCCCGGCGTATTGCGATCGGCACGTACGATCGACACCAGGCTGTCCACGTTCGGGCAGGCATAGAGCCGTGTCGTGGTCTTGGTGCCCCCGACGCAATAGGCGTCCGCGCGCGAGGAGACTTCCGCACCTTCGTGCCGCAGAGCGACCAGCTTGCCGTCCCGGCTCGCGCCGAGCTTGATCTCGTGCCGAGTCTCGGCGCGATAGGTCGCGATGGTAAAGCCCTGGTCGCGGGTCGGGACCAGCTTGATCGGGCGGTTCAGGCGCCTGGCAATTCCGGCAATGATGGCGGTCCGTGGCGTCATCGAGCCGCGCGAGCCGAAGCCGCCGCCGACATAAGGATTGACCACGCGCACCTTGTCGGCGTCGATGCCGAGCTGCTCGGCCACGCCGTTCTTCAAGCCATAGACGTATTGGCTGCCTTCATAGATGACGAGATTGTCTCCCATCCACGCGCAGCTCGTCGTGAACAGCTCCATCGGATTGTGGTGTTGCGCCGGCGTGTCGTAGGCCGCGGTGATCTTGACCTCGGCCTCGTCGAACCCCTTGGCGAAATCACCGACCTTGGCGTCTTCCTTGAACTGTGCGCTCTGTCCTTTGGCCGCAGCCGCGGTCGTTCCCGGCGAGTCGAAGGTCGCGCTTGGGGCGACTGCGGTGTAGCTGACCTTGACCCGATTTGCGGCCTCACGCGCGGCCTCATAGGTTTCCGCAACGACGACGGCGATGATCTCCCCGTCATGGGATATCTCGGCGGACTTCAGTGGCTGGATCGTGGTCCCGGCATAGCCGCCGTCGCTGAAGAGCTTCGACTCCTTCAGCTTCGGGGCGTTCTCGTGCGTCACGATCTCGATCACGCCGCGAACGCTCTTGGCGTCGTCGAGATCGAAACGGTCGATGCGCCCCTTGGCGATCGCGCTTGTGACGAGGAACGCATAGGCGGGATTGTCCAGCGGCATGTCGGAGGCGTAGGTGGCCCGGCCCGTTACCTTCACGACCGCATCATAGCGCGGCACGGGCTGGCCCATATTCTCCTTCGGCTCGGGAGCTGCAGCGGTCATGATCGGATCTCCATCGTTACGGCCTGCTGCAGCGCGCGCGCCACCACGCGCTTGCCGAGCGCAATCTTGAAGCTATTGTGCCGGCGGCCGCGCGCCTCGGCGAAAGCGGCATCCGCAACGCGTTGCGCGAGGCCGTCGTCGAACTTCTGTCCCTTCAGAAGCGCTTCCGCGTCCCGCGCCCGCCACGGCACTGTGGCGACGCCGCCCAGCGCAATCCGCGCGTCCCGGACCGTGCCGTCCTGCACGTCGAGGGCGATCGCCGCCGACGACAGCGCGAATTCATAGGATTGTCGGTCGCGCGCCTTGAGATACACCGAACGCGGCCAGCGGCCGGAGACCGAGAAGGCCGAGATCAGCTCGCCGGGCTGCAGCGTGGTCTCGATGTCGGGCGTGCTGCCCGGCGCCTTGTGCAACTCCGCGAAAGGCATCTTGCGGATGCCGGACTTACCGGTGATCTCCACGACGGCATCCAGCGCGATCAGCGCCTGGGCAAAATCGCCGGGATAGGTCGCGATGCATTGGTCGGACACGCCGAGCACCGCATGCATGCGGTTGACGCCGTCCATGGCGGCGCAGCCCGAGCCGGGATTGCGCTTGTTGCAATTCTCGTAACTGACGTCGCGGAAATAGCTGCACCGGGTCCGCTGCATCACATTGCCGCCGAGCGTCGCCATGTTGCGCAGCTGGGCGCTGGCCGCGAGCTTCAGCGAATCCGCGATCACCGGATAGTTGCGCTGGACCTCGGCATGGGCGGCGACGTCCGACATCTTGGCGAGCGCGCCGAGCCGCAGGGTGCCGTCACCCCTGGGCTCGATCGCCGACCAGCCCTCAGCCAGCGGATTGATATCGACGATCCCCGCGGGCCGCATCACGTCGAGCTTCATCAGGTCGATCAGGGTGGTGCCGCCGGCCAGCGGCTGCGACACCGCCTTGGTCAGGGGCGTGTTGGCAGCGGCCGCAGCGCTGAGCGCCTGCACGGCCGCGGCCGGGTCGGTGGCTCTCTGGTACGAGAATGGTCGCATCCGCCTAGCCTTTCATGATCTCGGGCGCGGCCTGCTTCACGGCGGCGACGATGTTGGGATAAGCGGCGCAGCGGCAGATGTTGCCGCTCATATATTCGCGGATATCGGCCTCGCTGCCGGCGTGACCCTCCCTCACGCAGGCGATCGCCGACATGATCTGGCCCGGCGTGCAATAGCCGCACTGGAAGGCGTCGTTGTCGATGAAGGCCTGCTGCATCGGATGCAGGCGTTCGTCGGTGGCGAGGCCCTCGATGGTGGTGATCTCCTGCCCTTCCGCCGCGAGAGCGAGCGTCAGGCACGACACCACGCGCCGCTCGCCGATCAGCACCGTGCAGGCGCCACACTGGCCGTGATCGCAGCCCTTCTTGCTGCCGGTGAGCTTGAGATGGTCGCGCAGCGCATCGAGCACCGTGGTGCGCGCATCGATGCGCAGACGCTTCTCCTTGCCGTTGACCCGCAGCGTGACCTCGACGGGCAGCGACGGATCCTGTGCGACCGGAGCCCTGGCCTCCTCAGCGGCCGCGCGCGCCGCGATCGGTACGAGCGCGCTACCGGCCGCGCCGGCCACGAAGGCACGGCGATCGAATCCTGATGGCTTGGAACTTGACGAGTCCGACATCGACGCCTCCGCCGCTTCCTGCAAAAGCGGCGCACGCCTGCACCGCTCATCGCCCCTTAACCGAAAGCGATGAGCGCAGTTCCGAACGAGAAAGGGCGGCGCAGCAAATGCCGCACCGCCCTTCGTCAACTTTTCCTGATCCTGCGATAGGAACCTTGCGCGCCGATCAATACCCCAGCGCGCAGCCATCCTTGCGCGGATCGGAGCCGCCGGTGAGGGTGCCCTTGTCCCAGTCGATCCAGATCGCCTGGGCGCCGCCGAGCGGGCCGACCACATTGGTGGTCTTGTGGCCGAGCTTCTTCAGGCCCTCGACGACGTCGGCGGGAACGCTGTCCTCGAGCTGGTACTGGCCCTCGTAATGCAGGCCGCGCGGCATGTCGATCGCCTCCTGCACGTCGCAGCCGTAGTCGAGGATGTTGGTGAGCAGATGAGTCTGGCCGGTCGGCTGGTACTGGCCGCCCATCACCGCGAACGACATCGTGGAACGGCCGCCCTTGGTGAGCAGGCCCGGCATGATCGTGTGCAGCGGACGCTTGCCGCCTTCGATGCAGTTGGGATGGCCCGGCTGGATGCGGAAGCCGCCGGCGCGGTTCTGGAGCAGCACGCCGGTCTTGTTCGAGACGATCGCCGAGCCGAAGGAATGCGCGACCGAGTTGATGAAGGAGCAGACGTTGCGGTCCTTGTCCACCACCGTGATGTAGATGGTCGAGGGATTCATCGGCGGCGCAACGTTCGGCAGGTCGAGCATGCCGTCCAGGCGGATCTTGCTGATGTACTCGTCGGCAAAGCTCTTCTCGAGCATCTCGGCGACGTTGATCTTCATGTGATCGGGAGAGGCGACATGCATCTCGCGGTTCATGTAGGCGATCCGCGCGGCCTCCGCCTCGAGATGGAAGCGCTCGACGCTGACGGGCGCGTACTTGGTCAGGTCGAAGCGCGACAGGATGTTGAGCATCAACAGCGCGGTGACGCCCGGGCCGTTCGGCGGGCACTGCCAGACGTCGTGGCCCTTGTACATGGTGCCGATCGGCGTCGTCACTTCGGTGGTGTGCGCGGCGAAATCGTCGAGCGTGTGCAGGCCGCCGATGCCCCGCAGCGTCTCGACCATGTCTTCGGCGATCGCGCCCTTGTAGAAGGCGTCGCGGCCGTCCTTGGCGATCGCGCGCAGCGTCTTGCCGAGCTCGGCCTGGCGGATGACGTCGCCGGCCACCGGCGGCTTGCCGCCCGGCAGCAGGTAGCGCACGGTGTTGGTGCCGGCCTTCAGCTTCTCGAACTGGTTCTTCCAGTCGAAGGCGATGCGGGGCGCGACGACATAGCCTTCCTCGGCCGCCTTGATCGCCGGCTGCAGCAGGCGGTCGAAGCCGAACTTGCCGTGATCGCGCAGGACGGTCGCGAAAGCATCGATCACGCCGGGGATCGAGACTGCATGCGCCGAGGTCAGCGGCACGGAGTTGATCTTGCGCTCGAGATACCAGTCGGCGTTGGCAGCCTTCGGCGCCCGGCCGGAGCCGTTATAGGCGATGATCTTGCCCTCGCCGCGCGGCTGGATCAGCGCGAAGCAGTCGCCGCCGATACCGGTCGATTGCGGCTCGATCACGCCGAGAATGGCCGAACCCGCCACCGCCGCGTCCACCGCCGTCCCGCCCTCGCGCAGCACCTCGATCGCGGCCAGCGAGGCCTGCGGATGCGAGGTCGCAACCATCGCGTTGGTAGCGTGGACGGTGGACCTGCCGGGGAAGTGGAAGTTTCTCATCGAATTCTTGCTCTCGTTAGGCCCTCATGGGCCGCTGGCGCGGGGGCCCGCGCATCTCGGAAAAACCGGGCTTACATGACACATTCCGGCCCGCCCCGGCAATGGCTGGCATACCAGGGATATGGCTGCCATCCGCTGGGCGTATAGACCTTTTGCCGCCCGGGGCCACGCGGGTTTTCTGGGCGGCGGCCGCCTGCTAAACGAGCCGGCATGATCTTCAAGGTCGCCGCCTTTTACCAATTCGCCGCCCTGCCCGATTACCGCGAGCTGCGTGAGCCGCTGCGCGCGTTTTGCGCCGGCCTCTCGCTCAAGGGCAGCGTGCTGCTGGCCCAGGAGGGCATCAACGGCACCATTGCGGGCGCCCCTGAAGCCATCGATGCCCTCGCCCTTGAGCTCGCACACGGCGAGCTGTTCGGCGGCAGGCTCGACAATCTCGAATTGAAATTCTCGGCCGCCGAGGCGATGCCGTTCGGTCGGCTCAAGGTGCGGCTGAAGAAGGAGATCGTCACGCTGGGCGATGCGGCCGCCGATCCGACCCGCCGGGTCGGCACCTATGTCGATGCCCGCGACTGGAACGCGCTGATCTCGGCGCCCGATACGCTCGTGCTCGACACCCGCAACGCCTTCGAGGTGGCGATGGGCACGTTCGAAGGCGCGGTCGATCCTGAAATCAAGAGCTTCGGCCAGTTCAAGGACTTTGCCGCCGAGAAGCTTGATCCGGCAAAACATCGCAGGATCGCGATGTTCTGCACCGGTGGCATCCGCTGCGAGAAGGCGAGCGCGCATCTGCTCGCGCGCGGCTTCGCCGAGGTCTATCACCTCAAGGGCGGCATCCTCAAATATCTGGAACAGGTGCCGGAGGCGCAGAGCCGCTGGCGAGGTGAATGCTTCGTGTTCGACGAGCGCGTCACGCTTGGCCATGGCTTGCAGGAAATGGGTCTGCGCGAACGGAATAAGGACGCAACGCGTGACGAATGAGATCAGGACGCTGAGCGAGCGCATCGACACGCTGGAGACGCGCCTCGCCTACCAGGACGACACGATCGAGACGCTGAACCAGACCATCACCGCGCAGTGGAAGCAGATCGACATGCTGACGCGGAAGATCACCGAGCTCGGCGAGCGGCTGCAGGAGGCCGAGACGAATGCGCCGGGCCCCGCCAACGAGCGCCCGCCGCATTATTGAGCTCTCGTGGCGATGCGCTGCTGAACCGGGGCCCAACTGGCGCGAAGAAAGAGCCTGGCTCAGCGCCGCACCGTTTCACGCTGCGTCGCGTCCGGGACACAAGCCCCCATCGGCCACCTTACTGGCCGGATGCCTTGGGCAGCAGATTGACGAGCTCGCCGGACATCATCAGGCGGTCGCGGCCCGCTTCCTTGGCGGCGTAGAGCGCCTGGTCGGCGGATTCGACCAGCGAGGACACGCCCGCCGTCCGCTCCAGCGCCGGCCGGCAGGTCGCGCCGCCGACGGAGACGGTGACGCATCCCGACGTCTCATTGCTGCTGTGAACGAGGCCGGCATCGTGAATGGCCTTGCGGATCCGCTCGCCGACGAGCGCGCAGCCGGCCGCATCGGTGTTCGGCAGCAGCATTGCGAATTCCTCGCCGCCGTAACGCGCCGCCAGATCGCCGGCGCGCTGCGTCTCGGCCGCGATGATCTTCGCCACCAGACGCAGGCAGGCATCGCCCGCGGGATGACCGTATTCGTCGTTGTAGGCCTTGAAGTGATCGACATCGATCATCAGCAAAGCGAGGCTGGAGCGATCGCGATAGGCGCGCGCCCATTCCTCCTTGAGCCGGTCGTCGAAGCGACGGCGATTGGCGAGGCTGGTGAGGCTGTCCTCGATTGCCAGCGTCTCGAGCCTGTTTTCCAGCTTCTTGTGCTCGGTGATGTCGCGGGAGATCGCGACCACGCCGTCGACGCGACCATTGTCCTTGCGCGTCACGCGCATGGTCGATTCCAGCCAGACCTCGCCGTTCTTCCGGTGCGAGTTGCGGTAGGTGAGGCGCGCCTCCTCCCGCTCGCCGCGCTTCATGGCGTCGACGATGGCCTGGACCTCCGGCAGATCCTCCGGGTTGATGCCCGCCAGCGCCGGGGTGCCGATCAATTGATTGGCGCGCCAGCCGACGACCCGCGAGGACGAGGGCGAGACATAACGCAGCCGCTCGTCGAGCCCGATGCGGGTCACCATGTCGCTGGAGCCTTCGGCGAGCAGGCGGAAATGCGCCTCCTTCTCGACCAGGGCCGCGGCCATACGCTGGCCGCGCTGCAAATGCCGCACCAGCACGGCGCCGATGATGGCGATCAGCATCACCAGTGCGACGACGTAGAGCATGCGGGAGACCGCCGCGGCACGCCAGGGCGCGAGCAGCTCCTCCTTGTCCAGCGTGGCCAGCATGACCAGCGGATAGCGGCCGGAGCGCTTGAAGAAGCTGAGGCGCTCGGCGCCGTCGAGCGGCGACTTGAAATGATAGACGCCGCTCGCCCGCTGCAGGCTGGCATCGCGGAACAGCGGCGTATCGCCGACGCTGTGGCCGACGAACTTGTCGTTGCTGGGATTGCGGGCGATGATCAGTCCGTCGCCATGCATCAGCGCCGTGGAGCTGTTGCGGCCGATCTCGAACTGCTCGTAGAAATGCGCAAGATAGCGGGAGCTGATGGTCGCGAGCACCACACCGCCGAAGCTGCCGTCCGGCTTGTTGAAACGGCGCGACAGGGTGACCACCCATTCGCCTTCGAGGAGGCTCTTCACGGGATGGCCGACAAAGGGCTCCCGTTTCGGCGAGAGCTGATGATAGCGGAAGAAGGCATCGTCGCTGAGGGTCGACGCGATCGTGCCGGGCGAGGTCAGCCAGTTGCCGTGCTCGTCGATGATGGCAAGGCTGTGGATTCGCGGCACGGCCTTCTTGCGTGCCTCGAGGACGTTGCCGAGCTTGGCGATCGTCTCGGGACTGGTCCCGTCCATCTCGATCCGGCTGACGTTGCCGACGACCCCGGAATCCAGTAGATCGAGGCTGTCCTCGGCATGTTGAGTGAGCGAGCGCGTGACGTTCGCCATCTCGGTCTCGGCGCCCTTGAGGACAGCATCACGCGCGGCCCATTCGCGCCAGGCGCTGACGCCGAGGATGGTCACGCAGGTCAGCGCAACGAAAGCCGCCGCACGTAGCGGCAGGTGGCTCCATCCAGCTCGTTGGGTCGCAGGGCTCATGCGGCAGAATTCTCCGATCGTTCGGAAACTCTGCCGCTTCTATTAGTGAACTCTGAAATGACTGCTGGAATCGGCGGCTCTTTGGCCGGGTTCCAGTAGTCCTACGGATGCCGCGATTAGTGCATCGCTAACAAGCTGTTAGCGGGCCTATCGGAATCCGGCGCCCCTCCGCCTGTTAGCTGAAGATCGCCTTGACCTTGTCCCAGAGCGAGGGACTGTCGGCGTCCGCATCGGCCTTCGACGGCGTCGGCTGGGCGGCGCTCACGGGATCGGATGCCGGGAACGAGTCCCTCAGTCCGGCGTCGAGCTTGGATTGCCGGTCGGCGGCGAGCGCCTCGTGCAGATCGTCGGCGTGCTTGTCGTGCGGCGCGGGATTGAATGTCTCAGCCATGATCTCCTCCATCGGCCTAATCAACGCGGCCCGATTGAGCTGGTTCCCCTGTTCCGCTGAGGGCCGAGGCGGTGTATCAGGGGCGACAACCCTGTTCAGGACCATTCGTGCCCCAATCTGCCAAAATGCCCTTCATCGACGTGCTCTCCGGCCAGCGTCAGAGCATCCCGCCCATGTGGATGATGCGGCAGGCCGGCCGCTATTTGCCGGAATATCGCGAGGTGCGCGCCAAGGCCGGCGGCTTCCTCGACCTCTGCTTCAACCCGGAGCTTGCGGCCGAGGTGACACTGCAGCCGATCCGCCGGTTCGGCTTCGACGCCGCGATCATCTTCTCGGACATCCTGGTGATCCCCTACGCGCTCGGGCGCTCGGTGCGATTCGAGGTCGGCGAGGGCCCGCGGCTGGATCCGCTGGATGATCCCGCAAAGGTCGCGACGCTGGCGCCGCGCGCCGATCTCGACAAGCTTCAGCCTGTATTCGACGCATTGAAGCTCGTGCGCACCGCGCTCGATCCCAAGACCGCGCTGATCGGCTTCTGCGGCGCGCCGTGGACGGTGGCGACGTACATGGTCGCAGGCCAGGGCACGCCCGACCAGGGACCAGCCCGGATGATGGCCTACCGCCATCCGGAGGCGTTTTCGAAAATCATCGACGTGCTGGTCGAGAGCTCCATTCAATATCTGCTGGCGCAGCTCGAAGCCGGCGCCAACGCCTTGCAGATCTTCGACACCTGGGCCGGCGTGCTGCCGCCGGCCGAGTTCGCGCGCTGGTCGGTCGAGCCGACGCGGCGCATCGTCGAAGGCGTGCGGGCCAAGGCGCCGGATGCCAGGATCATCGGCTTCCCCCGCGGCGCCGGCGCACAGCTGCCCGGTTACGTCGAGGCAACCGGCGTCAATGCGGTCAGCATCGACTGGACCGCGGAGCCCGCCTTCATCCGCGAACGCGTGCAGAGCAAGGTCGCCGTCCAGGGCAATCTCGACCCCCTGGTGCTGATCACCGGCGGCGCCGCGCTCGACCGCGCGGTCGACAACGTGCTGGCCAATTTTGCGCAAGGCCGCTTCATCTTCAATCTCGGCCACGGCATTCAGCCGGAAACGCCGATCGCCCATGTCGAGCAGATGATCAAGCGCGTGCGAGACGGGCGCGGTTAGATCCGGGGATCACAAGGACGCGCTCTGCCAGCGGCCCTCTCCACCCGCAACTGCCGCGACGGGGTTTGTTCGACTGCGCCGGCCTGCCTCGAAAGTCGCGATCGCAAGCTGGGCTATCGTCTTGACCCCGGCCTTTCGCATGATGCTGGCGCGATGGTCCTCGACCGTTCGCGGGCTGAGGTTCAATTTGCGACCGATGATCTTGCTGGTCGAGCCGGCAAGCAAATGATCCAGCACTTCCTGCTCTCGCCTGGTCAGCCGCCAGGACGTCTTGAAGTCGTCGGCCGGAGCCGGCGCGCGCGTCTCGACGCTCGCTCCGGCATCCGCAATCCGCGCGATGAGATCGGCGGCGTTGAACGGCTTCTCTACGAAATCTGCGGCGCCCAAATGAAGCGCGCGTACCGCGGTCGGAATGTCACCTTGGCCCGATAGCATGAGGACCGGCGTAGGATTGGACATGCGCCGGAGTTCGCTCAGGACGTCGAGCCCGGATTCGGCCGGCAGACAGAGGTCCAGGAGGATGCAAGCCGGGCAGCTCTGGCCGAGGCGCGCAAGCAACGAACCGCCATCCGCGAAAAACACCGGTCGATATCCGGCGCGCTCGAGAACTATTCTCAGCATCGCGCGCATCGTGAGATCGTCTTCGAGAATGAAGACTTCATTGCCAGCCATCGTCGCCACTCTTTTTTGTCAAAGTGACGGCTCTATGCGCCCGCGCGGCCGGCAGGAGAAGCGGAAGATGTTAAGACAGTTCTCGATTAGATAAGGGCAACTTTACCTAAAACTTGCTCGAATTAGGCTGGAATTAATCTTCTAGCGCGGCCGGCTGCGCTCGATGATCTCGGCGGCGCCCTTCATCAGCAGGTCCAGACCCACCGCACGGCCGAGTTCGCGCGGACGATCGGCAGGGCCTTGGCGCGAAGCTTCGATGATGGTGTTGCCGGAGAGGTCGAGCACGGAGGCGGTGAGCGACATCTGATCGCCCGCGATGGTCGAGAAGCCCGCCACCGGCGAATTGCAATGACCGTTCAGCACCCACAGCACCTCGCGCTCGGCATCGGCAGAGGCGTGCGCGGCGGGATCGTCGATCGATGACAGGATCTGCCGCGTCTGCCAGTCCTGCGCGGCGCATTCGACGGCGACGATGCCCTGCCCCGCCGCCGGCAGCATCTCGGCCGCGGTGAATTCATAGGCGATCCGGCCGGCGAGGCCGACGCGGTCGAGGCCCGAACGCGCCATGATAAGCGCGTCGGCCGGGCCCACGGCGCCGCCATCCGGCAGGCGCTGCAGCTCGCCATTGTCGAGCTTTCGCACGCGCGTGTCGGCCGCGCCGCGGAAGTGGATCACCTCGACATCCGGAAACAATCGATGCGCATAGGCGGCGCGGCGCACCGCGTTGGTGCCGATCTTGAAGCCCTTGCCGCGGGACTGACGCAGCGCTTCCAGCGTCACGCCGTCGCGCAGCACCAGCGCATCATTGGGCGGATCGCGCGACAGCGTCGCCCCAATGACGAGGCCGGGCGTGTCCTCGTTGCCAGGCATGTCCTTCAGCGAATGCATCGCCGCCTGCAGGTCGCCCGACACCACGGCAGCCCGGATCTGGGCCACGAAGGCGCCGCCCTTGCCGCCATGGGGCAGCAGCTTGCTGGTCTGGTCGGTATCGCCCGTGGTGTCGAACTTGACGATCTCGACGTCGAGGCCGGGCACGGCGGCGGTCAGGCGGCGTGCGATCTCTTCCGTCTGTGCCAGCGCCATCGCGCTCTTGCGTGTGCCGATCCTCAGTCGCGTAGCCAAGCAATTGTCCTTTCGAGCGGCGAATTACCGCGCATCCTCCAATATCATGTCGGAGGCCTTTTCGGCGATCATGATGATCGGCGCGTTGGTGTTCCCCGACACGAGATCCGGCATGATCGAGCCGTCGACGACGCGGAGGCCTTCGAGCCCCCTCATCTTCAGCCGCTGATCGACCACCGCGAGCGCGTCGTTGCCCATACGACAGGTCGAGGTCGGATGGTAGATGGTGCTGCCACGGTCGCGGCAATAATCCAGAATTTCGGCATCCGTGGATACCTTCGTGCCAGGGTCGTACTCGCCGACCACGAACGGCTTCAGCGCCGGCGCATTGAGGATTTTGCGCAGGATCTTGATGCCCTCGACATTGGTGGTGCGGTCGGTCTCGGTCGACATGTAGTTGATGCGGATTTCCGGCGGCACGGCCGGATCGGCGCTCCGGATGCGCAGGGAACCACGGCTTTCGGGACGGAGCTGGCAGATCGACGCCGTGAAGCCGGAGAAGTCGTGCAGCCTCTCGCCCATCTTGTCGGTCGAGAACGGCAGGAAGTGCACTTGGATGTCGGGCGAGGCCAGGCGCGGGCTGGTCTTGAAGAACGCGCCCGCGGTGCCGGCCGCGATCGTCAGCCAGCCTTTCCGGAACAGCGCATAGCGGGCGCCGGCCAGGGTGCGGCGGAGTGGATTGTTGACGGTGTCGTTGAGCGTGATCTTCTGCGAGCAGCGCATGACGATGCGGACCTGCATGTGGTCCTGCAGATCGTGGCCGACGCCCGGCGCATCGAGCACGACATCGATGCCGTGACTGCGCAAGAGATCGGCAGGGCCGACACCGGAGAGCTGCAGCAGCTGCGGCGAATTATAGGCGCCGCTCGACAGCACGATTTCCTTGCGCGCACGGGCGCGGCGGATTTGCGCACCCTGCCGATATTCGACACCGACGGCGCGGCGGCCCTCGAACAGCACGCGCTGGCCGAGCGCTTCCGTCTCAACCTTGAGATTGCCACGGGCCTTCGCCGGGCCGAGATAGGCCACCGCGGTCGAGGCGCGGCGGCCGTTGCGCGTCGTGGTCTGGAACAGGCCGACGCCTTCCTGCTTGGCGCCGTTGAAGTCGGGATTATACGGCAGACCGGTCTCGACCGCGGCGTCCATGAAGGCTTTCGACAGCGGATCGGTCACGATCATGTTCGATACCGGCAACGGTCCATCCGCGCCGTGATACTGATCGGCGCCGCGCGACTGGTTCTCGGCCTTCTTGAAGTAGGGCAGCACGTCGTCATAACCCCAGCCGGTATTGCCGAGCTGGCGCCAGCGATCGTAATCCTCGTGCTGGCCGCGGACATAGAGCAGGCCGTTGATCGAGCTCGAGCCGCCCAGCGTCTTGCCGCGCGGCTGGAACACCTGCCGTCCCTTCAGCTCGGGCTCCGGCTCGGTCTGGTACATCCAGTTGACGGTCTTCTCCTTGAACAGCTTGCCGTAGCCGAGCGGCACGTGGATCCAGATATTCGAATCCTTCGGGCCGGCCTCGAGCAGCAGCACGCTGTGCTTGCCGTTCGCGGAGAGGCGGTTGGCGAGCACGCAGCCGGCGGAGCCGGCGCCGACGATGATGTAGTCGAATTCGGGATCAGACGGCGTCAGGGCTGAGTTTGCGTTCATGCGCTACTGTTCTTCTTGTTGGAGCGGGCGTTTCCGTATCGTCACTAGCACGATCATGGCTTGGCGCGCAGCGCCTCGACCAGCGACTTGAACGCACGGGCATATTCCGCGCCCGCTCTTGCGATATCGGCGCGCCCGGCGCAGGCGACCGCAGCCTCCGTCACCGCGCCGAGCAGCAGCCGCGCCAGCGGCTCGACCGGCTGGCGTGCGATCAGGCCGGCCTCCATGGCGGCCGCGATCGCACGCGGCAGCTTGCCGCCGAAATGCTGCGCGTCGATCTCGCGCCAGCGCTCCCAGCCGAGCACGGCCGGGCCGTCGCGCAGGATGATCTGGCCGGTCGGGCCCTTGGCGGTCGCAGCAAAGTAATGCTGGGTGCCGGCGACCATCGCGGCGAGCACGTCCTTCTCGGCGCGCGCGGCCCCGTCGATCTCGACGACGAGGTCGCGCGAGACCTGGTCGAACACGGCCTCGAACACGGCCTCCTTGGTCTTGAAGTGATGATAGACCGCGCCCTTGGCGATGCGGGCGCCTTGCGCGATCTCGTCCATGGTGGTGGTGGCAAAGCCCTGCGTCCCGAACAGGCGGCGCGCCGCCGTCAGGATCGCTTCCGATGTTGCCGCCCGCCGTTCCGCCTGCTTGGCCATGATCCCGTCTAATCCAATCGTGCGCGCCCCGCCAGTTGACTTTTCGACCATCGGTCGGTATTTACCGACTATCAGTCGGTTTTATTCTGAGGTGCGCCATGCCGAGCCGTGACGTCGTCGAAGCCTTTGCCAAGCGTCTTGAGGACGGGGATTTCATTGGCGCGATCGAACATTTCTATGTGCCCCACGCCGCGACCTACGAGAACAATGCCGCCCCGACGGTCGGGCGGGAAAATCTGGTAGCCAAGGAGCGCGGCGTGCTGGCCGCGACCAAGGTGGTCAAGGCCGTCCGCATCGGCCCGAGCCTGATCGAGGGCGACCATGTCGCGACGCGCTGGACCTTCAGCTTCACCAATGCCGAAGGCGTCACGCGGACGCTGGACGAGATCGCGTGGCAGACCTGGCGCGGCGACAGACTGATCGAGGAGCGGTTCTTTTACGACCCGAAGCAACTCGGGCGGTGATGAACCGCGCCCTGCGTGATCTTCAGCCGGGATCGACCGGTGCGATCATCGCGTCTGCGAGCTTGCGCATCAAACGTACCAAGTCCTCGACATCCTGTTCATCCCAAGTTGCGAACATTGACCCAACGATCCGTTCGCGCGCTCTGTCGACCGCGTCCGTCATCGCCTTGCCGGTGGGGGTGATGGTGGCTTCACTGATCCGCCGGTCCGCTTCGCTGGCTTGGCGCTTGACCAAACCCAGCGTTTCGAGCTTCGCCACCTGGCGGCTGACCGTCGTGTAGTCCCGCCCCATACGATCGGCGAGGTCGACGACGCCGATCGGACCACGCCGCTCAATGCCGACCAGCAACGGGAACAGCGCGCGATCGAGCGATATCCCGGCCTCCCGGATCATCGTCTCATCACCCTGTCGGCGGTTCATGACGCTGACGATGTCGATCAACGCCTCGTGAAGCGAACGCACCTGCTTCCTAATATGTGTATTTTGCACCCTTCTTGACATCCCGACTGCCCTCTGCCTAATATGTGCATATTACACATATTGAGGGTGCCATGACAAAGCAATTCACAGCTGACGTCCTGATCTGCGGCGCAGGTGCGGCCGGCCTCACGCTTGCCATCGATCTGGCGCGGCGGGGCGTATCCTTCCGGCTGATCGACAAGTTGGACCGTCCGTTCCACGGCTCTCGCGGCAAGGGAGTTCAGCCGCGCACCCAGGAGATCTTCGAGGATCTCGGCATCATCGACCGCATCGTGGCGGCCGGCGGGCTCTACCCGCCGCAGCGCGTCTACCGTGCCGACGGCGGCTTCGTTGAGTTCGAGGTCGCGGAGCATGTCGCTCCAACGCCGGCCGAGCCGTACCACATGGCGCTGATGATCCCGCAATTCTTGACCGAAAGCGCGATGCGCGAGCGTCTGCTCGAACTCGGCCAGCGCGTGGAATTCGGCCGCGAACTGGTTGGCCTGGAGCAGGACGAGGACGGCGTAACTGCGCGCCTATCGGGCGCGGCGGACGAGGAGACGATGCGGGTACGCTACCTCGTCGGCGCCGATGGCGGCCGCAGCTTCGTGCGTCACGCCCTCGATATCGGCTTTCAGGGCAAGACGCTCGGCGTGCGTGCCGTCGTCGCCGATATCGCCCTGACCGGTCTGGATCGCAGCGCGTGGCACCGCTTCAACGATGGCGCTATGGATCGCCAGATCTCGCTGTGTCCGCTGGCGGGAACGGAGCTGTTTCAGCTGCAGGCGCCGATCCCGCTCGACGGCGAGGTCGATTTGTCGGCCGAGGGTCTCTCGGCGATGATCGCCGAGCGTACCAGGCGCAACGACGTACGCGTTCAGTCCGTGCACTGGGCGTCGGCCTATCAGATGAACGCCCGCCTCGCCGATCGTTACAGGGATGACCGTGTGTTCCTGATGGGCGATGCGGCTCACATTCATCCCCCGACCGGCGGACAAGGTCTCAATACGAGCGTGCAGGATGCCTACAATCTCGGCTGGAAGCTCGCGGCTGTCATCGACGGTGCGTCCGCAACTCTGCTCGACAGCTATGAATGCGAGCGACGTCCCGTCGCCGCTGGCATGCTCGGCCTCGCCGGCGAATTGCTGGAAGCCGCCAAGCGCGGCGACTTGAAGCGCGGCCGCGAGGTGCAGCAACTCGACATCGGTTATCCCGGTTCGCCGCTCGCGCTGGAAGATCCGGCACGCCCGAACGGCGTGTTCGCGGGAGATCGCGCACCGGATGCACCGCTACGCGGGGCCGCGGGGCAACCCATACGCCTGTTCGAGTTGCTCAAGGGATCCCACTGGACCCTGCTCGGCTATCGGGTGAAACAAGAATCCGTGCCGGCGCGCACGGGACTGCATATCCATTGCATCGGTCCGCAGGGAGAGTTCATCGACGAAAGCGAGCACTTCCGCAGCGCGTACAGCGTTTCACCCGGGGATTGGGTGCTGGTGCGTCCTGACGGTTACATTGGGGCGTTCGTGGGCTCGCAGCAGGTGGACAAGCTCACGCATTTCCTGGCCGAACAGGGGCTCCCCAACACCGGCCCCCTCGAAGGCGGGCGATCCGACACGACGAGACGGTTGTGATCGATTGGCAGGCCGTGGCGAACTGGATGTCCCGCTTTCGCGGGACATGACAGCGGAGCTAGTCGCCAACATTTCTCCGCCATCGCGCATTTGTATCGATTTGTTATCGATACTCTGTTGCGAACACGCAGAAGTGGTCGCGCGAGGGCCGCGAGGCAGGATAATTCATAGTTCGTCAAAGGTTTGCGGCGAATTCTCCGGACCGAGCCGGACGAACGGCCCCTGCTGCTAGGCTCTGGAATGCGGACTCACCTGACCACCTATTTCGCGCGGCTGTTTGCCGGCGATCTGTCGGCGTTCGGCGGTCCCGTGACGGACGAGGCCGTGGCCGGCCACATCCGCGCCGAGCAGATGTCGCTCGTGCTCGGCTATTCCGTCGGCATCATGCTGGCGAATGCCTGCAACGCCATCGTGCTCGCCATCGCGCTGTGGCAGTCGCCGGACCGGATCTCCGCGCTGATCTGGGCCACCGCCGTGGCCGGCTCTGCGATCGCCTTCGGCCTGCAATCCCACGCCGCACGCCGCATCACCAAGCCGCAATTCGTCTCGCGCCGCGCCATGCAACGCCTGGTGCGCAACGCCTTCGTCCTCGGCACCGCCTGGGGCATCGTCCCCGTCGCCTTCTTCACCGATGCTTCGACCGGCGGCCAGCTCGTCATCACCTGCCTGTGCTCGGGCATGCTGGCGGGCGGCGCGCTCGCCTTCGGCACCATCCCGATCGCGGCCATCGCCTTCACGGCGCCGATCTTCATCGGGATCGCCATCTGCCTCGGCAGGAACGGCGACCTCGCCTTCCTGCTGATCGCCTTCCTCGTCGTGGTCTATGGCAGCGTGTTGATCCGCGGCGTGTTCGTCAATGCGTTCTCGTTCGCGCGGCGCGTGACGCGGCAGATCGAGGCCGAGCGCTCGGTGCGGCTGGATCCCCTGACCCACCTGCCCAACCGCGTCGCCTTCAACGAGACGCTCGAGGCTGCGCTTAAGCGGCTGACATTGTCCGGCGAGGAGTTCGCGGTGCTCCTGCTCGATCTCGATCGCTTCAAGGAGGTCAACGACAAGTTCGGCCATCCCGCCGGCGACGAATTCCTGGTCGAGGTCGCAAGCCGCCTGCGACGCTGCACGCGTCCCGCCGAGCACGTCGCGCGCATCGGCGGCGACGAGTTCGCGCTGGTGATGGCCAACCTGGCACGACCCGAGGACGCGCTCGAGATCGCCGAGCGTTTCGTCGCGGCCTTCACCGAGGCGTTCCGCATCGAGGGCCGCCAGATCGTGGGCGCGACCAGCGTCGGCATCGTGCTGGCACCGCGCGACGGCACGACGCCGCTCGACGTCATGAAGAATGCCGATGCCGCGCTCTATCGCGCCAAAAAGGCGGGGCCCGGCACGATCCGCTTCTTCGAGGCCAGCGACGACAGGGTGTCACGCGACCGCAAGGCGCTGCAATCGGACCTCGAGGGCGCGATCGCGCGGAACGAGCTGTTCCTCGTCTTCCAGCCGTTCCTCGATCTCGACGAAGGCCGCATCACCGGCTTCGAGGCGCTGCTGCGCTGGCAGCATCCCGAGCGCGGACTGGTGCCGCCGAGCGAATTCATCCCGATGGCGGAGGAGACCGGGCTGATCCACGAGATCGGCGAATGGGTCATCCGCCGCGCCTGCGCGACGGTCGCCCAATGGCCCGATGACATCCGGGTCGCCGTGAATTTCTCCGCGGCGCAGTTTCACAACGCCGGCATCCTCCAGATCATCGTGCAGGCGCTTGCCGAGGCGAAGATCGCGCCGCACCGGCTGGAGATCGAGATCACGGAATCGATGCTGCTGTCGAAATACGGCTCGGCCGAGCCGGTGTTGAACGCGCTGCTGCAACTCGGCGTCACCGTGGCGCTGGACGATTTCGGGACGGGCTTCTCGTCCCTCACCTATCTGCGCAAGCTGCCGTTCAGCCGCATCAAGATCGACCAATCCTTCATCCGCGACATGCTGGCGCAGCCGGACTGCGCCGCGATCGTGAAGTCGGTGATCTCCCTGGCACGCGACCTCGACATCGACGTGGTCGCCGAGGGCGTCGAGACCGCCGACCAGCTCGAATATCTCAGGCAGTTCAATTGCGACGAGGTGCAGGGCTATCTGATCAGCCGCCCGGTCTCGGCCGATGGCGTGCTGGCGCTGCTGGAGACGAAAAAGCTCCGGGCGACGTTCGCGGCGTAGGTTTTCCCGCGCGGCGATCCTTCGATGGCGCCGTAGCCCGGATGGAGCGAAGCGCAATCCGGGACAGCGCGCGCCGGGGCAAGACCGCCCCGGATTTCGCTTCGCTCCATCCGGGCTACGATCCTTTCCGACCTCAAACCGCGTCCGCGCGCAGCAGCGTGTCCACGGTGATGGTGCCGCGGGCACGGGAGACGCAGGCGCAGATCTTTTGGTTGCTCTCTTTCTGATGATCGCTGAAGAAGACGTCGCGATGGTCGATCTCGCCGTCGACCTCGACGACGTCGATGGCGCAGAGCCCGCATTCGCCGCGCTTGCAGTCGGATATCACCTCAAAGCCGCTGGCGTTGAGCACGTCCAGCATCGAGCGCTCGCGCGGGATTTCGAGCTCGATATCGGAGCCCTTCAGGCGGACGCGGAAGGTTTCGGTCGGCAGCGTGCCGCTGGAGCCGAAGGTTTCGTAGCGAAGGTCCGTCAGCGGATGGCCGGCCCCGATCCAGGCATGGCGCGCGGCATCAAGCATGCGCATCGGACCGCAGAACAGCGCCAGCGCGCCTTTCGACACCGAGGCGAACAGTGCATCGAGATCGAGGCGCCGGCCTTCGTCGCCGGCATGAACGACCAGGCGATCGCCGAGCAGCGCGGCGAGATCGTCGAGATAGGCAGCCTCCGCCCGTGAACGCACAGCATAATGCAGCGTGAAATCGGCGCCGCGCCGTGCCAGCGCCTGTGCGGCGCCGAGGATCGGCGTGATGCCGATGCCGCCGGCGATCAGGCAATAGTTTTCGCGGGACCAGTCCACCGCGAGCAGCGAGGCCGGCTGCGTGATGTCGAGCCGCGCGCCCGGCTTAAGCTGCCACATGTAGCGCGAGCCGCCGCGGGAATCCTCGGCGCGGCGCACCGCGATCCGCAAGCCGGCCGGCGAGGCTTCGCCGACCAGCGAATAGGATCGCGTCTCGGGCAGACCGTCGATGGTCACGTTGACATTGATGTGGCTTCCGACCGGATAGGCGATGCCGTCGAACCGATCGGGGCGGATCAGGAATTCGCGGATGCCGGGCACGAGATCGCGCGTCGAGACGAGCGTCGCCGGAGTCCAGGTTTCGATGAAGCGCATGGCGAGGGCCCTCAGTCGGTTGCGGACTTGATCAGCGCGAGCGCCGGCAAGAGGTCCAGATGGGTCCGGTTGCGCAGCGCCAGCCGCAGATTGCGCACTGCCAGTCGCGCGTGCTCGCGCATGATGGCCTCGGCGCGCGCGCCTTCGCGGTTCTCGATGGCGTCGATCACGATCCGGTGGTGGTCCTGCCCGATGATCAGGATCTGCTGCGCTTCGGGCAGCGCCGATTGCGCCATCACGAAGCCGCTCGGCGAAGCGAACGGCAGCGCCGAGGCGCGGTCGATCTGGCGGATCAGCGGCGGGCTGCGCGACAATTCGGTGAGCAAAGCGTGGAAGCGCGCGTTCAGCGTCACGTAGGACGAGAACGCCTCGATCGAGATCGGCACCTGGCGCAGCAATTCGTCGATCGCGGCCAGGCATTCCTTCAACGGCTCGAGCTCGCGCGCGGAGACGCCGCGCTCGGCCGCGAAACGCGCCGCCAGGCCTTCCAGCGTGCCGCGCAGCTCGATGGAATCGGAGATGTCGCGCTCCGAGAACGCTTTCACCATGAAGCCGCCGGACGGGATCGCCTCCAACAGGCCCTCCTCCTCCAGCCGCACCAGGGCCATGCGCACGGGGGTGCGCGAGGCGCCGGTGGTTTCCACCGCCTGCAGCTCGGAGATGCGCTCGCCCGGCCGCAACGCGCCGGACAGGATCTGGTCGCGCAGCGCGAGCTGCGCCTTCACGGTCTGCGAGACGGAGCGGTCGACTTCGCGCTCGGCCATGCTCTACTCCGCGGCCTGCAGGCGCGGCGGCGTGCTTTCCTTTGCCACCATGTTGTCGATCAGCTTGCGTGACCACATCGCGCCGGCGTCGATGTTGAGGTTGTAGAAGATGCGGTCCGGGTTCTCGTCCATCGCGCGCTGCTGGGCTTCGAGGATCAATTCGTCCTCGTGGAAGATGCCGGAGACGCCCTCGCGGATCTCGGAGGTGATGCGCTGCTCGTCGAGCTGGTAGTTGCGCACGAAGGCCCAGAAATAATGGCAGGTCTTCTCGGTCTCGGGCGTGATGGTGTTGAGCACGAAGCCGTTGACGCCTTGCGAGCGGTCGCCTTCCGGCGCGCCGGTACCCGTCGGCGCCACGCCGACGTCGATGGCTATGGTGCACGGGGCTTCGAAACGGATGATCTGCCAGCGATCGACGGGGACGGTCTTGCCGAGCTGCTTGGCCCAGAACGGCGGCGGCTCGATGTTGCGCATCCAGCGCGTCACCGTGACCGTCTTCTCGCCATGGGTGACGTCGAACGGCGCCTCGGCCACCGCCTCGTTGCCGATCGACGAGCCGTGCACGAAGGTCTCGTGGGTGAGGTCCATGAGATTGTCGAGCACGAGGCGGTAGTCGCATTTGACATGAATGGTCTTGCCGTCGCCGGCCCAGGCCGGATCGTGATTCCAGTGCATGTCGGGCACGAGCGCGGGATCGGCCAGCGCGGGATCGCCCATCCATAGCCAGATGTAGCGGTGACGCTCGACGACGGGATAGGAGCGCACGCAGGCCGACGGGTTGATGGTCTCCTGCGAGGGCATGAAGGTGCAGCGCCCCTGCGCGTTGTATTTGAGGCCGTGATAGCCGCAGACGACGGTATCGCCCTCGAGCCGGCCCTTGGACAGCGGCACCAGGCGGTGCCAGCAGGCATCCTCCAGCGCGGCGACCGAGCCATCGGCCTTCCGATACACCACGACATGCTTGCCGCAGATCGTGCGCGGCAACAGCGCCGGCTTCACCTCGGCATCCCAGGCGGCGGCGTACCAGGCGTTCATCGGGAAGGGTTTTGTCATCGGTCTCACTCCCACGGCTTATGTATGCGTTATGTATACAATAGCGACGGGGTGGAATCGTTCAAGGCCATATTTGGCGTAATATAATACCTATACATGACCTAGTGTATACATACAAACGAGATGTCATCGCCCGCGAAGGCGGGCGATCCAGTACCCCGCGGCGGAAATTTTCAGGACAAATGACCGCCGCGGCGTACTGGATTCCCCCACTTCGCGGGAATGACAGCGGTGATCGCAGCGCAGGCCCGCGGTGCAGCCAACCCTCCCCCGCAAGCGGGAGAGGGGGCGCACCGTCATTGTGGCCGGAGCGCCGCTGCTCTCTGAGCGGCTACGCCCCGAACACCTTCGCCAAACCCGCCTGCGCCTCTTCCTGGATGCGCTTCAGGTGCTCGGTGCTGCGGAAACTCTCGGCGTAGATCTTGTAGACGTCCTCCGTCCCCGACGGCCGTGCCGCGAACCAGCCGAAATCGGTCTCGACCTTGATGCCGCCGAAGGGCTGGCCATTGCCGGGCGCCTTGCTCAGCGTTGAGCGGACCGGATCGCCGGCGAGATTCCTGAGGCCCAACTGCTCGGGCGTGACGGATTTGAGGATGTTCTTCTGCGGGCCGGTCGCGGCGACGTCGATGCGCGCGTAATGCGGCATGCCGAATTCGGCGGTGAGCTCGCCAAACAGCTGGCTCGGATCGCGGCCGGTCTTCGCCATCATCTCGGCGGCGAGCAGGCCGAGGATGACGCCGTCCTTGTCGGTGGTCCACACCCCGCCGTCGCGGCGCAGGAACGAGGCACCCGCGCTCTCCTCCCCGCCGAAGCCGAAGCCACCGGTGAGGAGGCCGTCGACGAACCATTTGAAGCCGACCGGCGTCTCAACCAGCTTGCGGCCGAGCTTCTTGGCCACGCGGTCGATGATCGAGCTCGACACCACGGTCTTGCCGATCGCGGCATCCCTGCCCCAGTTCGGGCGGTGCGCGAACAGATAGGAGATCGCGGTTGCCAGATAATGGTTCGGGTTCATCAGGCCGCCGGTGCGGGTGACGATGCCGTGGCGATCGGCATCGGTATCGTTGGCGAAGGCGACGTCGAAGCGGTCGCGCATCCCGATCAGGCTCGCCATCGCGTAAGGAGACGAGCAGTCCATGCGGATCTTGCCGTCCCAGTCCACCGTCATGAAGCGGAAGGTCGGGTCGATCGCCTCGTTCACCACCGTCGCCTTCAGGCCGTAACGGTCGATGATCGGGTGCCAATAGTGCACGGCGGCGCCGCCGAGCGGATCGATGCCGATATTGATGCCGGCGGATTTGACCAGCTCGAGATCGACGACGTTGCCGAGATCGGCGATGTAAGGCGTGACGAAATCATAGGCGCGGACGTTCGACGATTTCAGCGCCCTGGCATAGTCGATACGCTTCACGCCCTTGAGGCCGTCGGCGAGATAGGCATTGGCGCGCTTCTCGACGACGCCCGTGACATCGGTGTCGGCCGGGCCGCCATGCGGCGGATTGTACTTGTAGCCGCCGTCCTCCGGCGGATTGTGCGAGGGCGTGATGACGACGCCGTCGGCGAGGCCGCCGGTCCGCCCTTTATTGTAGGTGAGGATCGCATGCGAGATCACGGGCGTCGGGGTGTAGCCGCCGTCCTTGTCGATCATGATGTCGACGCCGTTGGCGGCGAACACCTCGACGGCACTGACCAGCGCCGGCTCGGCCAGCGCATGGGTGTCGATGCCGATGAAGAGCGGGCCGGTCAGGCCCTTTTCGCGCCTGTAATCGCAAATCGCCTGGGTGGTCGCGAGAATGTGGCCTTCGTTGAAGGTGTTCTTGAACGAGGTGCCGCGGTGGCCGGAGGTGCCGAACGCCACCCGCTGAGCGGGGTCCGTGACGTCGGGCTTGCCGGCAAAATAGGCCGTCACCAGCCGCGGAATATTGGTGAGCGCGTCCGGCGAAGCCTGCTTGCCTGCCGCGGGATGAACATCAGCCACTGGAAAGTCCTCGTTCTGTCGTAACAGAGATAGCGGAGCACCATAGCATCGGCCGGGCCCTCGCCAAGGGCACAACACGCGCGACGGGGGAGGCGTTCCCTGGAGGGGATTGCCGTGGCCTGGATGAGCGAAGCGATATGCGGGACCATCTGCCCCGGATATCGCTTCGCTCATCCGGGCTACGGACTGGAGTTGGACGGGACCAAGGAATTCCGTCGAGAGCCGGGTGGCCCGCGCGCTCTCGTCGTCATTGCGAGGAGCCCTTGCGACGAAGCAATCCAGAACTGCCTCCGCGGAGGCAGTTCTGGATTGCTTCGCTGCGCTCGCAATGACGGTGGATGCGGTGGCAGCCTGCTTCTCCACCAACACTGTCATTCCCCGCGAAGGCGGGGAATCCAGTACGCCGCGGCTTCTCGGTTTGATCACTACGGCCTCGGAGTACTGGATCGCCCGCCCCCGTGCGCAATCGCGCACAAGGCGGGCGATGACACTGAGTGTGATAACGGACATGCCTGTTCGGCCTCGCGGCTCAATTCGCCCGAGCTTTGCTTGGTCTCGCCACCCTCAAATCCAAGAGGGCGCAGGGAAGACCGGGTGCCGACTACGCACCCGCGGTCCGCTGCGCGAAATGCACACGCAGGAAGAACCGCACAGCAG